>BTUU01000001.1:0-139359 GCA_045863555.1 Planctomycetota bacterium
GGAGTCTAGAAGCGGGCGCGGCGGCGGGAGGCTCGGGCGCCTGATTTGCGGCGGCTTGGCGGGATTTGGCGGGGAATGCGATGATCCACAGAGGGCACAGAAAGAAATGAAGAATGGATCCAACCGGCGGACGATTCGAGGTGCGGCCGGACGCGGAGCGAGGCGGGCGGGCGAGACTTCGCAAGCGGGTTGCGGCGACATTGCACCCGGCGAGGTCTTCCCGTCGGCGTTCTCCCTTCGGTGGCCTCCAAGCTCTTGGTTATGTCTCCCGCCGGCCGCGGTCATCCCATCCGGCACGATTGACGGCTACGGTCGCCTACGATAGAACGACCCGGGATCACATGGGTCGCACGCGAACGGAGCCAGGATGACCGAGCCGACAATCACTTGCCCGCGCTGCAAGGTCGAGATCAAGCTGACGGAGTCCCTCGCGGCCCCGCTTATCGAATCTACCCGCCGGCAATATGAGCAGCAGATCGCGCAGAAGGACACGGACATCGCCCGCCGCGAGGCGGCCGTCCGGGAGCAGCAGGCCGCGCTCGCCCGCGCGCGGGAATCCCTCGACGAGCAGGTCGCGGCGAAGCTGACGGCCGAGCGTGCCGCCATCGTCGCCGTGGAGGCGAAAAAAGCGCGCGAGGCGCTCGCCGTCGAGCTGGCGCAGGCCCGCCAGGACCGGGAAGCGACCGAGGCACTGCTGAAGGACCGCGACGCCCGGCTCGCCGAGGCTCGCAGGAACGAGCTGGAGCTGCGCCAGGAGCGCCAGCGGCTTCAGGAGGAAAAGGAGCGGTTCGAGCTCGAAAAGCAGCGGGCGATTGACGCCGAGCGGGTGAAGATCCGGGAAGCGGCCTACAAAGACGCTGACGAGCAAGCCCGTCTGAAGTTCGCCGAAAAGGATAAGATCATCTTCGATCTGAAGACCCAGCTCGCGGACGCCTCGCGCAAGGCCGAGCAGGGCTCGCAGCAGCTCCAGGGCGAGGTCCAGGAACTGGCTCTCGAATCATTGCTCCGCGAGAAGTTCCCGCGCGACACCATCCACCCCATCGCCAAGGGAGTGTACGGGGGAGACGTGCTCCAGCGTGTTTTCGGCCCCGCCGGCCAGCGCTGCGGCTCGATTCTCTGGGAGTCCAAGCGCACGAAGACGTGGAGCGACGGCTGGCTCGGCAAGCTTCGCGAAGACATGCGCGCCGCCGGCGCAGAAGTCGCGGTTGTTGTTTCGCAGACTCTCCCCAAGGACACGGACACCTTCAACCAGATCGACGGAGTATGGGTGACGTCCTTCAAGTGCGCCGTGCCCGTTGCGGTGGCGCTCCGGCACACGCTCATCGAAATCGCCGCATCGCGCGCGGCGGCCGAGGGCCAGCAGACCAAGATGGAGATGGTCTACCAGTACCTCACCGGCCCGCGGTTCCGTCACCGCGTCCAGGCGATCGTCGAGAAATTCACCGACATGCAGGAAGACCTCGACAAGGAACGCAGGACCATGACCCGCCTCTGGGCCAAACGCGAAGAGCAGATCCGCGGCGTCATCGAATCCACGGCCGGGATGTACGGCGACCTCCAAGGCATCGCGGGAAAGACGCTGGGGGAGATCGAGGGGCTGGGTATTCCGGCATTGCCAAATGCTAATCCACGACGGACCTAGCGGAGATTCCAACGGTGAGGCTTACGTCCATTCGAATTCAGAACTACCGGTCGATTGTCGATTCCTGCGAGTTCCGGATCGAACGGTTGCAGGTGTTTGTGGGCGAAAACAATGCCGGCAAGTCCAACCTCTTGCGCGGGGTCGACGCCTTTCTTTCGGCTGGTGCTGGTGGAATCACCGTTGCCGATTTCTTCGATAAGTCGAAGCCAATTGTCTTTACAGTCACATTTACTGGACTCCGTTCGCATGAGCGAAAGCTACTTCGCAAGTACCTTCTAGGTGACAAGCTCATCCTCGAAAAGCGCCTGCAGATCGAGGGTTCGGGTCAAAAGGAAAAGATCGACACGGAGTACCACGGCTACATCGCCGAACCGGTTGACTGGTGGCTTTCGATAGAGAAGGTTCTGGCACGAGAGGGTCAGCGTCCCAGATGGGAGCAAATAGCGATCGACAATGGAATCATCGAATATGTGCGAGGAGCCGACGGAAGGGTCAACAAGGCGTCCTATGAAGCGGGCGTTCGCCGCTTGTTAGAAGAACGTGAGGACATCAGATTCGAAGAGCCAACGCTTGGCGCGACCCAAGCACTGGGTCGCCAGACAACTCTCTTAGAAGTGCTTCCCAGTTTTTATCTTCTACCCGCAATTACCGACTATTCAAACGAAATTGACAAGCGAGCCTCGTCGACGGTGTTTCGGCAACTTATGGGTGACTTGGGAGAGCGATTGCTGCGTACCGATCCGCGTTACGACGAAATCGAGGCGTCACTAGCGAAGATTCGGAGCCTTTTGAACGAAGCGGAGTCACCGGCTGCGGTCGCCACCGAAAACGTTTCACTCCCGTCGACTCCGCGACTGAACGTGATGGCGATCGCGGAAAATGCGCTGAAGTCGTCGATCTGCAAATTGATGCCCAGCGTTCATGCGGTGAAACTCCGTGTGGTCGTCGAGGATTCGAGCGATTTCTTCTCACGCGGTGTCGAACTAAAGGTCGACGATGGAGTATTAACGGATGTGCTGGTAAAGGGGCATGGGTTGCAACGATGTGTTGTGTTCGGGCTACTGCAGACATTGATCCAGAATGTCAAAGGGACGTTTGCTGCCGGAACCTCCGCGACCACGGCGAGACCGATTATCCTAGGAATCGAAGAGCCCGAGCTGTACATCCACCCGCAACTGCAACGTCGTGTGTATCAGGTCCTGAGGGAGTTCGTCGGCGAAGCGGAGGGCGATGACCAAGTCATTTTTACGACGCATGCCCCCGCATTTGTCGATGTAACCGAGTACCAGAATATTGGAGTTGTCCGCAAGGAGGCGACCACGAAGGGGACGAGGATTCATCAATCTGTCGAAGGCGTGCTCGGTACAGTCGATGAGCAGCGAGGATTCAAGCTCCTCACCACTTTCGGACTCGATCACAACCGCCTGTTCTTTGCGAGGCGCTCCATCCTTGTCGAAGGCGAACAAGATGAGATAGCGATAATTGCGGGCGGTCGCAAAGCCCGCCTTTTCTCGGAGTTCCCCGAGGAAATCGACTATTCGGTGATCGTCACTGGCTGCAAAGAGGAAATCCCGAAATTCCAGAAGCTCCTGAACGCGTTTGAGCTACCGTACATCGTTCTCTTGGAGTTAGATGGGAAACCTGACACCGATGGTAAGAACGCAGACATCCTGAAGCTATTGAATGGCAATAGGTGCGTGCGCATTCCGCAGCGGCTTGAGGACTTAGTGGGCCATACGGGCCATTTTGGAAACTCCTATAGGGCGGCTAGATGGTTTCAGGACTCCGGAAACCTCACTCCTGAGTGGCAAGAGAGGGTCAACGAGCTCTTTGCGTCAGGCGGGGTGTAACTGGTAGGGACGAAGTTGGGAAGATGTGCCACCGCTCTGTGAGCTTCCTGTTACCCACATCGATTGGTACTCCCCTGCGAGTTCGGCAGCAAGGAGTACGAGCTGGAAGGTCTCCCATCCCAGTGGCACCGTGTGACTACCGCGGCCGGGGGCGGCGGATGATCTGGAGGATTGCGTCGCACGCCGCGACCTGCGTGCGCGGGTCGGTGTCGCTTTCGGCGACCGTGCGGAGCGCGCCGAGGGCCCGGGGGTCGCCGACGGCGCCGAGCGCGAGGGCGGCCATCGACCGGACGCGCATCATCTCGACCGGTTCGCTGTTCCGGTAGCCGAGCGATTCGTACGCCAGCTTGTAGCCGCTGCCGTCGCCCGTCGCACCCAGCGCCCGCGCCGCCAGCAGCCGCGTGGCCAGGTAGTCCGACGCGTCGTTCAAGCGGTAGAGCAGCGCCTTCCGCGCCCGCGGCTCCGGCGTCTCGACCAGCGTCTGGAGCGCGATCAGCCGCGTCTCCACGTCGCTCTTGAGCGTGTACTCGATGAGCCGGTCGATCATCGCCTGGTCGCCCAGCAGCGCCATCGCCGACTGGGCATAGGTCACCACGAGCCCCGACGAGTCGCGATCCGCCACCTTGCGCAGCCGGGCGATCGCCGTCGTGTCCCCCAGCCGGCCGATCAGCCACGCCGTCTCGCCGCGCAGCTTCTCGTCGGGGTTGTCGCGCAGGGCGCTGTCGAGGATCGGTCCGGCCGTGTTCACGTCGCCGCAGCGATACGCCGCAAACGCCGCGGCCATCCGCACCCGGGAATCCTGGTCGACCAGACGCCGGCGGATCGGCCCGAGCGACTTGTGATCGCGGATCTGCCCCAGGGCGAGCAGGCCGGCATAGCGGACCACCGGCAAGTCGGCATCGGCCGCCGCGAGGAACTGCGGCCGCGACTGCTCGGGGGCGAATTTCACCAGCGACTCGATCGCATTCGCGCGGACGATCGGATCGTCCGCCTGGGACGCCCGCGTGAGGAAGTCGATCGACCGCTCCTCCAGGCGCGACTTTTCCTCGGCCGTCAGCTCCACGCCCGGCCGGCCGCAGCCGGCGAGGGCGACGATCAGGAGGGACGCGATCGAAAGCGGGCCGCGAAACAGAACTCGAACCTTCATGCGCTTGTTTCCTTTGGAGAGAGCCAGCGGACGATGCGGTCGCGCGTCGCCAGAATCCAGCGGGTGACGATCGCGCCGATCCAGAGCGCCGTCGTCGCCAGCACGCAGGCGACCGCGAAGGCATCGCCGACGCGGCCATACACGCTGGACCGCCGGTCGAGGCGGATCGTGTCGATGCTGTACCCGATGATGCCCGGCCCGTCGATGCGCCCGCGATCATTGACGAGCGAGTACATCCGCCCGACCGGGTCGATGAAGCCGCTCATGCCCGTGTTCACGGAGCGGGCGATGCCCACGCGATTCTCGATGGCCCGGAATACGCCGGCCGCCATGTGCTGCGCCAGCTCGTCGCTGTGCTGGAACCAGCCGTCGTTGCTGATGTTTACCAGGAAATCCGCGCGGCGGTTCGCGCCGTCCCAGACAAATTTCCGCACCATCCGCGGCACGACGTCTTCGTAGCAGATGGGCACGCCGAAGTGAAGCATCCGGCCGGCGTGCTCGAGCGGGAAGACCACGGGCGTGGTTCCGGCCCAGAGCGAATACTCGGTTCGCCCGTTGAAGCTGAAGGGGCTGAGCTTGTTGAGCCAGGTGTAGAGCCAGTGCAGATCGAAGCCGAGCACGTTCATCTGCCGGAAGGGCACGAACTCGCCGAACGGCACGAGGTGCATCTTGTCGTAGCGGCGCTCATCCTGGCGTCCGTCGGCGTGATAGAAGAACGCCGAGTTGAACTTCTTGTGCTTGGGATAGACCGCGCTCGGAAACACGTCGATCGACATCGCCCCGAGCAGCAGCGGCACGGACGGCCCGCTCGCGGGCAGCCGCGGGAACTCGCGGTAGTCGGCATAGAGCGGGTTCTGCGCGGCGTACTCGCGCATCTGGATTTCCATGCGCGCGATCTGCTGGTTGATCAGACCGTAGTCGCCGATGGCCAGCGCCGAGCTGAGATTGTGGCAGGTCTTGCCGTACGAGTGAGCACTGGCCGCGACGTCGTCCACGGCCTGGAAGGGAACGTCGAGGAAGCCCCGGTTCTGCACGGCGCCCCACGGCGTCTCCGGAAAGACGATCAGGTCCGGCGTCGGCTCCGCCCGCGCGGCCTGGGCAGCCAGCGCGAAGTAACGAGCCAGGATGAACTGGTTCGGTGCGCTGTAGGGCGGCGAACTGCTCAGGACGAAGTCGTCCTGGAGAACGGCGATCCGCGGCCCCTCTTCGAAGACCGCGCTGTCGATCCGCATTTTCCCGTAGAGCAGAGCGCCCGCGATCGCTGCGGCGGCCGCCGCGGTCCCGGCCATCGCCTGTCGCCGGCGCGGCGGTTCATGCGTCGATTTCCAGAAAACGAGGCCCCACTCCGCGAGCGCCCCGCAGACCAGCAGCGCCAGGGCCGAAACGCCAAAGGCGCCGGCGAAATCGGCGATCTGGATCAGCATCGGCCATTCGTAGAAGGCATGTCCGACGAACAGCCAGGGGAAGCCGGTCATCACCCAGCCGCGCAGATACTCGGTCGCGACCCACACCACCGGCAGCGTCCACGCAACCGAAAGCCCGATCCGCCGTCCGGTCCGCAGCGCCCACGCCGCGAGCGTCCAGTAGATCGCCAGGTAGAAGGCCAGCGCGACGAAACCCAGGTCCGTGACCGGATACAGCCAGGCGAGATTGATCAGGAAAAACACCCAGCCGCCGAGGAAACTCCCCCAGTGCACGACCCACGCCCGATGGACCCGGCAGACGCCGATCGTCCAGGGCAGCAACCCGACAAACGCCAGCGGCCACCAGGGGTGCGGGGGGAAAATGGTCGACATGGCGGCGACCGAGAGTCCGGTCAGGGCCCCGAATACGGCGATGTCCGGCAGGGCGGCCCGAAGCCAGGCGAAGAACGCCCGAAGCAGGACCAGCAGCCGGCTGACGAGCGTCCGTTTCTCGCGCGCATATCGCGCGGCCCGAACGGTCTTCGACGCGGAGTCAACCCTGGCGTTCGAGTTCATCGTGGGTAGATTGCCCAGCTCGCGCTACGTCGGCGGTTCGAGCGCGAGAAACCGAATGGTGTCGCCCCGCGGGGCCGCCGGTGCATGCCGCTCACGATACGCGAGGGCGTTGGCTCCCGCCATGCCGAAGGGATCGCCCGAGCCGCGCCACAAAATCGGGTTCACGCACGGCTTGCCCCCGGGACCCGCGTACCACTCCGCCGGCTGGAACATCGGCCGGTTTCCGTTGGCCGGCAGGTCGCACTCCAGGCGTCCGGCCAGGAATGCGGGCCCGCGCGCTCCAAGCCCCTGCAAGCCGTCGAGGATCGCGTGGCCGAAGAGGATGAAGCAGACCGCGCAGCTTACGGGATTGCCCGGGAGCCCCAGCACCCAGCCGCCGCCGGGCGACCGGCCGATCCGCGTGGGTTTGCCCGGCTTCAGATCGAGGCTGGTGACCAGCCACCGCACGCCGAGCGCTTCCAGCGTCGCGGGCACGAGATCGTGCGAGCCCTTCGACATTCCGCCCGTGACGCACAGGAGATCGTGTTCGAGGCCCCGCGCCAGCACGGTCCGCAGCGCTGCGACATCGTCGGGGCAGCGCCCCAGCCGCTGGGCGGCGCCGCCGCGCCGCGCGATCAGGTCGGCCAGGACGATGCTGTTGCTGTCGTGGATCTGCCCGAATGCCAGCGTTCGACCATGCTCGACCAGTTCATCACCCGTCGTCAGCACGCCGACCCGCGGCCGGCGAAAGCAGCGGACCCGCGTCACGCCCGCGCCGACGATCGCCGCCACGCCGCCGCCGCGGATGCGCGAGCCCGCGCGGAGCAGCAGGTCGCCCTGTGCCAGGATGCACCCGCGCCGCTCGATGTTCTGTTCGGCCTGCGGGTTGTCGTCGAGTTCAACCAGTTCTTCGCCGGTTGCGGCCGCGACGCTGCGCGATTTCTCGACCACCACGACCGCGTCCGCGCCCTTCGGAATCGGACCGCCCGTGTTTACCTGGAGCGCCAGCCCCGGCGGCAGCATCTCCGGTTCACCGCTGCCCGCGCGCGAAAGCCCCGCGAGCCGCAGCGCCATGGGCGAGGCGTGGAAGTCGCCCGTCCGGACCGCGTAGCCGTCCATCACCGCGCGGTCATAAGGGGGATAGTCGATCGCCGTCCGAACATCGGTCGCGAGCACCGCTCCGACGGCCTCCGTCGCCGGGCACTCTTCGATGCCCAGCGGTTCGACCGATCCGCCGAGTCGTTCCCAGACTGCCTCGGCCGTCGCGGCTCGCAGCGGCGTGTCGTGTTTCACTGCCTAATCCTCATCGCGGCCGATTGTTGAACCCGGCCCCGCGCCCGTCAAGCCGATCCCGCGCCGCCGCTTTCCTCATGGTGCGAGCGACTCGATTCGATCTGCGGGCAGCACGTCCTCGCCGCTGATCATCTCCGCCACGACGATCGTCCGGCCGGAAAACCGCTGGATGACGCGCAGCCGCGCGATCTCCCGGTCACCGCGCACCGCGCGACACTCCAGCCCTGCCCAGGCGTTCGGAAGCTCCACCGTCGCCAGACGCCGTTTCGCGTTGTACATCCGGACCGATCCCGTCAGGCTTTCCACGGACCGTTTGCTCATCTGCGAGATGGTCCGTTCGACCCGCGCCTTGTCGAGGCTGACGAGCGCGGCCGCCTCGCGCTTCAGGACCGCCAGGCCGGCCGGCGAACCGATTTCCGCGAGCGCCTCTGCCGCGGCCAGCGCCGTGGGGCCGTCCTTCAGGGCCAGCAGATCGACCAGCACCGGTTCGCCGATCTCCAGGCGCATGCTCCGGAGCGCCTTGATCGCGAGGCGGTGCGTGCGCATGTCCTGTCTTTCGAGAAACGCGCGCCAGTCGCCCGCCCGCAGCAGGACCGGATCTTCGAGGAAGAGCGGCGAGTGTCGATAGTAGATCTCGAGCGTCAGCACGCTGATGGCCGTGGCGTAGACGCGTCCGCCCGAGCGGCCCCACTTGCCCCAGCCCTGCCCGTACGCGGGCCAGCTTCCGAAGATGTGCTTTTTCTTTCGGTCGGCGGTCGTCTCGCGATTCTGGAGCGGCAGGGTCGCGTCGCGCAGAGCCCCGTTCCACCGCTCCCACGTCTCCCCGCCAGCCTGAAAGGCCGCGAGGGTGCCGTAGTACCAGTAGTAATAATCGTGCAGTTCCGTCCGGTCTCCGCGCTGCATCATCGTGACCGACGGCGGATCGGCCAGCAGCAGCGACCGCTGTCGCACGGCCGTCGGATTGTCAATCGTCCAGCCCAGGAGCTGCATGCAGGTCATCCCGGCCGCGGTCATCGCCGGGCCGTACCGCAACGAGATATCCTTCGTCTGGTCGTCGAGCTTGACGCCCGTGCCCGCGTCGGCGTACCAGACCCGTCCGTCCGCTTCCGTCGCCCGCGCGAAGTGCAGCGCCGCGCGAACGAGCGTCTCCCGCGGAACCTCGATCCCCGCCGCCGCGGCCGCCTGAAGCGCCTGGACGACCCACGCCGTTATGGAGGTATCGTTGCGGCCGGTGTCGCCGCGCGGCAGGTAATCCCAGCCGCCCAGGGGCTGCTGCGCCAGGACGAGCCGGCGGACGGCGCGCTCGAGCGTCGGAACGAGCCGCTTGTCGTCCGTGAGCGCGTAGAACTCCGCGAGGGCGAGCGTTGCGATCGAGTCGTTGTATGTCGCGTTCGCCTCGTCCGCGGAAAATCCGCCGCCCGGTTCCTGCAACCGGACCAGCGCCTCGATGGCCTTTGATACCGTCTGCTGGTGCGGCCCGACGCGGTCCGTGTACCCCGCCCCCAGGAAGGCCAGCACGCACAGGCCCGTCACGCCTGCGTCCAGCTCGATGTTCGTCCGGAAGAGCGCCCAGCCCGGGCAGACCGTCCCCGGCGGACACTGCTTTCGATAGTCGATGCGATTCCAGAGTCCCCCGGGGCTCTGGTGCGCGGCCAGCCAGATCAAGCCCGCCTCGACGGCGTTCTCCGTATCGACAGTCCCGCCGAATTGGGCGATCCGCTCGCGGCGTTCGGCCAGGGTCCGTTTCATCGGGTGCGCCGGACCCGACGCCGGCGGCAATCCGGAATCCTGCCGCGCAATCAATGACGCAGTGGGGTTTGGGGCCGCCGGCAGGATCGGGGTGGCGGCCGCAGGGATCGGCTGGGCTGCGTCCGAGGAATCCGGGTTTGGCTCTCGAATCGCATCCCCCGGCTCAACCCAACCCGCTTCGGGCTCTGCCGAATCAGCGCCACGACGCGCGGGTTCGCTTTCGCCCCGCGGGGATGTCCCGGCCGGTCCGGAAACGGGAGCCGGATCGGTCCCGCGAATTCCGCGGGGAACGGTCTCCGTCATCGTCGCCGGCCCGGCGATCGGTGGAAGACTCACCATGGCGAGCGGCAGCACGATCGCGAGCGCGGCGATCAGCAGAAGTATCATGACGATCAGTACGCGCATCTGGCCCTTCGATGATCGCGGTCGCTCATGGGGAATGTAACACGGATTGAACGACCGAGTCGCGCCGACGCAGCCATCGCCGGCGGATTTTGCGGCAGAACCGGCCGGCGGCCGCGACAACTCGCCGGTTTCCGCCTAACTTCCCGCTCCGAAAGGTGAGGACGAATGCTGCTGGCCGGCTCTGAATTCACATACGCGGCGCTGCTGCTCGGCACGTTCGGCGTGCTGCTCGCGTTCAGCGCGCTGTTGGGCCGGCCCGTCGAGCGGTTCGGCGTGCCCGTCGTGTTTCTTTTCCTGGGCCTGGGGATGCTCGCGGGGTCCGAAGGCATCGGCGGCATCGCATTCGAGGACTACCGGTTTACGTTTCTCATGGGAAACGCGGCGCTGGTCCTGATCCTCCTGGACGGTGGATTCAACACGTCGCTCGACACCGTGCGACGCACCTTCGTGCCCGCGACGATCCTCGCAACCGTCGGCGTCGCGATTACGGCCGGTCTGGTGGCTCTGTTCGGCTGGCTGCTCGGGCTCAAGGTCGCCGAGGCCGTGCTGCTCGGCGCGATTGTTTCGTCGACGGATTCGGCGGCCGTCTTCGCCGTGCTTCGCGGCAGCGGTCTGCGGCTGAAACCGCGTGTGGGCGGCACGATCGAACTGGAATCCGGCATCAACGATCCCATGGCGGTCATCCTCACGGTCGGGGCGACGGCCTGGTTTCTCGGCGAAGCGCCCTCGATCGGACGTCTCGCGCTCGATGTTCCCCTCCAGCTCATCATCGGCCTCGGGGTCGGCCTGGCCGTCGGCTGGCTGACGCGCCTGATGCTCATGCGGGTTCGCCTCGCGACGGCCGGCCTTTACCCCGTCCTCACGCTCGGGCTCAGCCTCCTTGCATTCGGGGCGGCCACGCTCGCGGGCGGGAGCGGCTTTCTGGCGGTTTTCGCGGCGGCCTGGCTGCTGGGGAATTCGTCGCTGCCTTACAAGAGCGGGCTCGCCCGGATTCACGACGCGCTCGGCTGGCTCAGCCAGGTGGGCATGTTTCTCATGCTCGGGCTGCTCGTTTTTCCTTCGCGCGCGTGGGCCGAGGCCGGGGTCGGCGTTTTGATCGCGCTCTTCCTCAGCTTCGTCGCGCGTCCGATCTCGGTGGCGCTCTGCCTCCTTCCGCTTCGACGCCCGATTGCGGAAATCGTCTACGTCGGCTGGGTCGGCCTCCGCGGCGCGGTGCCGATCATCCTCGCGACGTATCCCGTCCTGGCGGAAGTCCCCGGCGCGATGCGCGTTTTCAACATCGTGTTCTTCATCGTGATTACCAGCGCGATCTTCCCCGGCGTGACGATTCGCCGCGTGACGACCTGGCTCGGCATGCAGGCCGCCGGTTCGCCCCCGCCGCCCGCCGTGCTCGAGGTCAATTCCACGCGCCTGCTCAACGGCGAACTCCTGTCGTTTTACGTCACCGATGCGCTCGCGGTGTGCGGTGCGAAACTCGCGGACATCCCGTTTCCGCCTGAATCGTCGGCCGTGCTCGTGATCCGCGGCGGCTGCCTGATCGCGCCGCGCGGCACCACCGACTTTCAGGCCGGCGATCATGTGTACATTTTCTGCCGCACGGAGGACCGGATCTTCTTCGAGCTGCTCTTCGGAACGGCTCAGCAGGAGTAGCCGCCCTGAGAGGGCGTGACCCCGGTGCATCGAACCGGCCGCGTCACTCCGCCGCTCCGCTCGTCAGCGGCGGGCTCGCCGAGGGATTCGGATTCGGCGTACCGCACTCGGGGCATCGGACGGGGCTCGCCCGCAAGTCATATCCGCATTTCGCGCAGAGGCCGCTCGGCTTTTCACCCTTCCAGGTCAAGGAGTAGAGGAAGGCAAGCGCGCTCGCCGCGGCCCAGAAGGCCAGGCCCATCAGCAGTCCGTGCAGGAGCGTCGTTCCGAGTGTGCTCAAAAAGAGCTGCGTGGGCGAATGCCCGGCCGCAGGCGTATTGAATCCGGCGAATCCGAAGACGTGGATACTGAACGCACCGCAGAAAATATCGAGCATCCAGCAGAACGGGACCAACCGCAACAGGATCGCCGTGACGAGTGCGTAGCGAACATAGCCGAGGCCCAGCAGGCGATCGGCAGACGACGTGTGTCCCAGCCACGCATAGGCGCCCAGCCAGAGCGCTACACCGAGCATGATCCCCGTGTGGTCGAACTCGTTCCAGGCGATCACGATCCCCGGCCAGGCGTTCACGGCCACGATCGCGAAGGACAGTGCCAGCCGCCTGGGCCTGAGCATCGAGCTTTCAACCTATTCGTTCGACATTGCGGTCACTGTGCCGCCATTTGGATTGGGCGTGCCGCACTCGGGGCAACGCACGGGACTGGCGCGGAGGTCGTAGCCGCATTTCGCACAGAGACCCTCGGTCGGCGCATTCTTCACGAACCAGAACACGGCCACATCGAGCACGAACACCAGGAACCAGAAGAGGAGGCCGACGACGAGCCCGTGGACGAGCGTTGCCCGGAGGGTGCGTAGGAAGAACGCCGCGCTCTCCGCGTCTCCGGGGCCGTGAGCCGCGGACCCGCCCGTGACGATCGCCCCGATGAAGAAATCGACGATCCAGGTCAGCGGGATGGCCCGGATCGCGACCGCGGTCCCCAGGGCGAATCGGAAGGACCTCCGGTTGAGGCAGAATTCAGCCAGCCGCGTGTGCAACAGCCCGAAGTAGACGAGCGCCCATGTCGCGATACCGGCACTGATCCCCGCGTGGTCGAATCTCCCCCAGGCGATCAGCAGCCCCGGCAGCGAGTTTGCGCCGACGATGAGCCCCCACCAGAAATACCGCTCCTGCGTTCGCATTCCGACTCCCGGCACTCTTGCTACGGCCGCCGCGCGGCGGAGTTCATCGCGGCGGGAAATCGGATACCGCGGGGCCCGCGCCGGGGCTGGGGTTCGGCGTCCCGCACTCCGGGCAGCGGACGGGGCTGGCGCGGAGGTCGTAGCCGCAGGTGACGCATAGGTTCTGGCGTTCCTTTCGATTGTCCGTCAGGAACATTCGATAAGTGATGAGGGCGACAAGCCCCCAGAATACGCCGCTCATTGCCAGTCCGTGAAACAGCACAGCGAGAAAGGTCGTTGTGGCGCTAGTGTGTTCGAGCGGATCGTATCGAGTATGGAAGCGGAAGATCGCTCGCTCGACGAAGCCGCCGACCATCAAATCGGGAATCCAGCATAGTGGGACGCATCTCAGCAGTAAGGCGATCGTGATCGAGCGCCGGAATCTCCGATCGTTTAGCGCGGCGCGTGCAGCGTTTGTTTGCGAAATGACCGCGTAGATCACGAACCAAACGGCGAGTCCAGCGGCTACGCCGACTCGATCATTGACCCACCAGGCGATCAGGGCTGCCGGCGCGGCGTTGACCCCGACGACGAGAACGCTCAGACCCAGCCGCTGGTGAAACAGCATCGTTTATCCCATTCGCTATCATAGCCGCTGAACCCGACCGGCTGCCCGGCGGGCGGACCGCGACAGCGCGTCGAATATCGGCCGCGCAATTCCCGCTCCCGCATTTCTTGCCGGCCGCGCCCGCGATTCGCACAGTTCACGGAGGGGCCGCGGTCATTCGTCCTAAAGCCGGGCGCCCGCCTGACCGACCCGATAAGTACGGGAGGTCGGCCTGCGCCGGCTTCGCGTCGCCGGTCGCTCGCGCGTCGGGCGACGGGACTGTTTTGAACGCCCAGCGGAGCTACACATGACATCTCGCGCGCCGATCGGCCTGCTCGCCGGTTCCCTTGCCCTCGCTGCCGTGCTTTCCGCCGGCTGCGAGAACTATCCGTTCCTCGAGAACGGCGGCCGGTCCACCGGGAAGGGCGCTGATGCCGTCGCCGGCGACACGATCCAGTCGACGGGCGGATTCAGCGAGGTCCTCATCCAGGGCCGCACGTTCATCGACGGCAGCAGCGCCGCGACCACGACGTACGGCGTCGGCGACCTCACGCGCACGCCCGTCGGCATCGACTTCAACCGGGACGGAAAGATCGATCCCGTAGCCGGCTACGGCCCCGCGAATCTCGGCGGCGTCGTCCAGATCCTCTTGAGCAAGGGAGCGCCCGGGAGCGTGGATTTCTCGTACCTGAGCCTGGACGGAAACGGGCGCTGGACGCGGCTCTCCGACGTCGCCGCCGGCGACATGGACGGCGACGGAGCGCCCGACATCATCGCCGCCGCGTCGGACGGAGTGATCTACCTCCATAACCCCGGCGCCGGGAACGAGACCACGCTGCGAGACTGGGGAGCGGTGGATCCCGACGCCGAATTTCTTGCGGGCAGCACCGCGATCCTCACCAACGATGAGATCGAGGCGATCCTCTCCGACGTCCTTCCGGCCGGCACGAACCTGGACGACTACGACGTGAGCGTTGAGCAGGGCTATACCCGGGTCATCATCGCCGACATGGACGGCGACGGCGCAAACGACGTCGTCGCGTCGCGCCGCCTGAAGATCAACCTCGAACCGAAGGACAACGCGAACGTGCCCCCGCTCGCCGTCATCGCCGGTGAGCTCCAGATCTTCAAGAACCCCGCCGTCGGAGCGACGGACGGAACGGGCTATCAGCTGATCACCGTCGGCCGCCACGAACGCTACATCGAACTCGACCGCCAGGGCGCCTCCTCCGTCATGGCCTACGACATGGACCGCGACGGCGACCTCGACATCGTCAGCGCCGCGCGCGATGACGTAAACGCCCAGCTCGCGTGGTTTGAAAACCCCGGCCGCGTCGAGTTCAGCGCCACCGACCAGTGGACGCAGTGGCGCGTCGGAAGCCTTCGCGACATCGCGGGCTTCGACATCGCCGACTTCACCGGCGACGGCCGGGCCGACGTCATTGCCACCGGCGCCGCCCAGCAGCAGATGGTGCTCTTCGAACAGCCGGCGGAGGGCCCGCGGCGCGAATACGACTGGGATTCGTCGGTGATCGTCACGTTCGAGTCGTTCCAGCCGCTGGACGTGCGGGCGCTCGACATCGATTCCGACGGGGCGCTGGAGGCGGTCGTCGGCGGGACGCTCGGGGCGATCCGCTATTTCGAGCCGGGCGCGGATCCGCGCAAGGCGTGGACCGGTGCGAAGGTCATCGATCTCGCGCCGGGCGACGTTGGCACGCTCGGTTTCGGTGATCTCGACGCCGACGGCGACCTCGACCTCGTTGTCGTCGTCAACGATACGGCGACGGAGGCCGAGAACGCCGATCGGATCGTCTGGATCCGCAACGACATGCGCTGAGCTCACGCTCGGGATTTCGTCGATTCACGAAATGAACCGCGGCGCCTTCATTCGGCGCTGCGGTTCAGCTCTTTTCGGTCTTGGGAAAAAACGCGAGGCGGGATTCGAGTCACGCCACCCGGCGAGCCACCGCCGCTTCGAGGTCCGGCAGGATCTCGGCGATTTCCGCCAGCCGCGGGTTGATCTGGAGCGCCTCGCGGTAGTGGCGCAGTGCATCCGCGAGCCGCCCGAGCTCGACGGCCACGTGCCCGAGGTTCGCCGCCGCGGAATAGTGCAGCGGATTGAGCGCCAAGGCCCGCAGGAGCGCCTCGCGCGCCGCGTCGAACATCTCCGCCCCGAGCAGGATCAGGCCGCGCTGGTGATACGCCTCGGCGAACGTGGGATGCTGCCGGCAGAGATCGCCGAGCAGCGCGAGCGCCGTCTCCGGTTCGCCCGCCTCCGAAAGGCGGATCGCCGACGCCAGCACGCGGCGTGCGTTCTCGCCGCCCGCCCGCATCCAGATCGACCAGAGCGCATCCTCGGCCTGCGACGCGACTTCGTCCGACGGATGGGAGAGGAGCCGCGCCAGCGCCGCCGCATCTTCAACCGAGCCGACGTACCCGACGCAGCGCGCCGCGGCCGCGGCGACGGCATCCAGACTCGATGTCAGGAAGGTCAACAACTCGCGCCGCGACCAGTCCTCGGAGAGCATCCGCAGGGCGAAAGGCACATCGCCGCGCGCCAGCGGCGGCGCAACCGTAGATAGAAACTGGATTTGCCGATCTCCAGCCACGCTGCTGGACTCCGATCCGGGAACAATATCAGGGAAGATGCCGCGCGAGAACGGGCAAGAAAACGAACGGACCGGCGGCTTCATTCCCTCTCCGGCATCCCTGCCGTGATAGCGCCGAGAATATCAGGCGGGCGCAGGGGTGTCAACGGAATTCGCCGTAGGCTCCGATAAGGTGAGCCGAGGTGTAGGCGAAAACCGCGGCCGTAGGCGGGCACAGCCCGGGATGGGCTGTACCCGCCGCGCGCCGCACCGGTCGTCAATGACCGATCAGCAGACGTTTCCGAAATTCGCCAGGAGCAGGGCGAGATCGCCGATGTCCACGTCGCCGTCGCCGTCGAGATCACCCGGCAGGTTCGGTCCGCCGCCGCCAAAATTCGCGAGCAGCTGTGCCAGATCGGTAAGGTCGACCTGGCCGTCGCCGGTGATGTCTCCGGGGCAGGGCGGACGCGCCGGCGTGATCTGCCCGTACGTCTGCGAGATGGCAACCGGCTGCATCTGGCCGGGCAGCAGGTTCAGGGCGAAATCGAGCCCTATGAAGGTGTCCTGCGTTCCCGTCACCACTCCATTGACGCCATCGACGTTATACCCGACGGTCGCGATATAGTTCTGCCAGCTCTGCGGGACGCCGCGCGCCTCCCAGATCTGGACGTCGGTTCCGAAACCCATGATCGGCGGGCCGTTCGGCGGCGTGTGATTCTGTTTTCCGCCGTAATAGAAGCGCCCGTCGGGGCCGCCATGGACGACCAGCCCGGTCGAATCGTACGCCTCGCCGGCGTCGCGGTCGCGCTGGAACGCGAACCGGCCGATGCCGGCGGCGTTGCAGGTCGTGCCCACTTCGTCGTTGGCGAAGTTGGTTTCGGTGTAGATCAGGTCTCCGTCGACCGCTCGAACCAGCGCAAAGCTGATCGGTGCCGCGGAGAGATTCGTGACCATGTACTGCTGCTCAAAGACGGCTACGCCCGGACCGGCCGTCCGGATGCGCTGAACGAGCTGGAAATCGAGATTCGTGGTCCCGGCAGGGCTGAAGACGCGGAACGCACTGGTGGCCATGTCATCCGCGCCATCGCCGTTGGTATCGAAGGCGACGTTTTCGGATGTGATAATCCGTTCCAGCGTGGGATCCGCACCGAACGGCTGGCCGGCGCTGGAGACGCCCTGCCAGTCGGCATTGTCGCTGAGCAGTTCGCGCTCGATCGGCCCGGCGAACAGGAAGAAGCCATTCGTAAAGCAGACCTGTCTGAGCGGGTGCGGCGTTCCACCCGTCGTTGAGCCGGCCGGGTTGAAGTGGTCGTCGTTGGGCCCCTCGCCGCCGGTGAACGGCTGCGCCCAGGAGCCGTATTCATCCGGGGCGATATCGCAATACCCGTCGACGGCGCTATTTGGGCCGGTGCGGAGGCGCAACGGGCGCGCCGCGCGCCGGCAGACGCACTCGCACTCCGGAATCATGGCGCACACGCCGCCGGCGTCCGCACAGCCGTTGTCGATGCACGTGAAGACCGCCGTGCCGTCCGTGCAGAAGCCGGAGGACGAGCAGTCGCAGGGATCGCAGTTGAGCGCGTCGATGACGCAATTGCCGGAGCCCTCGCAGAAGTCCTCGTTGCAGATGCCGGTGATTCCGAGCAGGCAGATGAACCCGCGTGGGCCACCGCCTCCGCCGCCCGGGCCGTCCAGCGTCCCGTCGGTCAGGTGGTCCCATTCAAAAGCGTAATTGTCCCGCATTCGCCGACCGGCCAGGCTCGCGATCACCGTCCGCCCGTCGGGCAACTGCGTAAACGAAAGGCCGCGGATTTCGTACCGCTCGCCGTTGACCGTGTACTCGACGGGCCAGGGCAGGTTCCGGGTGTCATCCACCAGCGCATCGGCGTACGCGGTCGCGTCTTTCGTGAAGACCCCGTTGCCGCAGTGTGCTTCACGGCGCGCGATCACGAGCTGCCGGCCGCGGATCCCGAAAACCACGTTCGTGAGCAGGTAATCCGGCGCGGCCTGATGCGTAAAGGTGAGTAAGGCGATTTCCTCCTGTTTTGAGAAGCGCTCCAGGGCTGCCGGGTCGGGCGGCGCGGGCTTCTCGCCGAGCGCAGCGCCGCACAGGCAGACGCTGAGCAGACACGTCCTCCAGGGTGAATGGGATGGAAAATGAGACATGAGTTCCTCCCCGACGCAAGCGCGTCGGCCAGCCTCCCTGGTATGGAGGTGAGCGCGGGGGCGTCGCCCAAGGGCGCCCAGGGTCCGCGCACGGTGGGGTGCGAGGGGACGGACATGCACCGTGCCGCGGTGCTCATGCCTCAGCGCCGCTGCACGGTTCAGGGAGGCTGAAAACCCCTCGGCCCATGCGGAATCAGGTCGCTTACCCGCGGCGCATGATCACGGTCACGACGCCGAAACGCAAGAAAATTCCCGAAAACTTTCTACCCGCCCGGGGCCGCACGAAAACGGCCAATTCCAGCGAAAAAGCGATCGCCGCGCAGGCAAATGACAGGCCGGACGCCGCGCGTTTTCGCCGGCCGCGGCTGTCGGATACTCTCTCGTCGATGGCCGATCTCTCCGACCTTCTCGCCGACCTCAACGAGCCGCAGCGGCAGGCCGTCAGCCACCGCGACGGGCCGCTGCTCGTTTTGGCCGGCCCCGGCAGCGGAAAGACCCGCGTCATCACCCGCCGGGCCGCGGCGATTGTCCGCAGCGGCGTCGCCCCGCGACACGTCCTGGCGATCACCTTTACCAACAAGGCCGCCGCCGAGATGCGCCACCGCATCGAAGCGCTCGGCGTCGCCCGCGGGATGTGGATCTGCACGTTCCACTCCCTGTGCGTCCGCCTGCTGCGCGAATTCGGCCCGGCCGTCGGTGTGATGCCCGGCTTCACCATCTACGATGCCGCCGACCAGCGCCGCTGCATCAAGGAGGCGATGGAGGCAGCGCACATCGAATCGCACCTGATGGAGCCCGACCGCATCGCGGACGCCATCAGCGACGCCAAGAGCAAGCTCGAAACCTGGGAGAAGCGCACCGAGGCGGCCGCCAATCTCGACGACCGGATCATCGCGCACGTCTACCGCGAATATGACGGGCTGCTTCGCCGCCGCAACGCCGTCGACTTCGACGACCTGCTGATGAAGATGGCGATGCTCTTGCGCGATGATGAGACGCTGCGGGCCCGCCTCAACGACCGTTTCTGGTACGTTCTCATCGACGAATATCAGGACACGAACCTCGCCCAGTACACGCTGGCGCACTATCTCTCGGCGATTCACCGGAACATCTGCGCCACCGGTGACCCCGACCAGTCGATCTACGGCTGGCGCGGGGCGGATATCTCGAACATCCTCGATTTCGAGCACGACTACGCCGACGCGACCGTCGTCCGGCTGGAGCAGAACTACCGCTCGACCGGCAGCATCCTCGCCGTCGCCTCCGCGCTCATCGACCAGAACAAGCGCCGCAAGCGCAAGACGCTCTGGACCGAGGGCGCGGCGGGGGAACCGGTGCGCGTCTGGGAATTCTCCGAAGGCCGCGACGAGGCCGAACGCATCGCCCAGACCATCGCCGCGTCGATCGCTGACGGGCGGAATCCCTCCGAGTTCGCGATTTTCTATCGCGTGAATGCGATCTCGCGCGGCCTGGAAGAGGCGCTGCGGGCCAACCGCGTGCCGTACCGCATCGCCCGCGGCGTCGAGTTCTACAACCGCCGCGAGATCAAGGACGCCCTCGCGTACCTCCGCGTCCTCGTCAACCCGGCCGACGAGGTCTCGCTGTTGCGGATCATCAACACGCCGGCCCGCGGCATCGGCAAGACCACCCTCGACCGCCTCGTCCGCCTCGCGGCCACGCTGGGCAAGCCGGTCATCGAAGCCCTGCGCGAAGCCCCCGGCCGGGCTGAATTCAAGTCGGCCGGCCGGAGGCTCGCCGCGTTCATCGAACTGCTGGAAGACCTCCAGCCCGCGCCCGACATGGGCGTGACCGAGATCGTCAAGCACGTTCTGGAGCGGAGTGGCCTCGAAAAGGCGCTGGCAGCCGAATCCGGCCCCGATGAGGAAGACCGCGTCGAGAACGTCCGCGAACTCGTCTCCGCGGCCGCCCGCTTCGAGACGGACGACCCTGAGCCGACGCTGGAGGGCTTCCTCGCCCACGTCAGCCTGACCAGCGACCAGGATGCGGTCGACGAGAACGCCGGCGCGGTCATGATGATGACGCTGCACGCCGCCAAGGGCCTCGAATTCCCCGTCGTCTTCCTGGTCGGGCTCGAACAGGGCCTGCTCCCGCACGAGCGGGCCTTTACCGAGCGCGGCGACCTCGAAGAAGAGCGGCGTCTCTGCTTCGTCGGCGTCACCCGGGCCCGCGAGCAGCTCTACCTGACCCACGTGCGCGAGCGATTCCTCCGCGGCCAGTTCATGCCCCGCGCCCAATCGCAATTTCTGCTGGAACTGGGCGAGGAGGGCGTCGAATTCGAGAGCTTCCGCGTCCGCAGCGCCCCGTCCGTCGGCGCCTGGAACGCCCGCCGCAGCGACGACGATCCAGAAGATCGCGATCCCGATGCCATCGACGACGAGGCGGATGACTCCTTCGATACCGCCGAGTTCGAGCGGCCGCGCAAGCCGAAGCTGCGGGTCGTGAATGTCGACGACGATCTGCCGGCGATCTCGATCAACCAGCCCACGGGCCGCAACAAGGCCGCCTCGGACGGCGACGCCCGCCCGGTCTGGCACGCCCAGATGTTCATCGAGCACAAGACGTACGGCGTCGGCCAGATCGTCTGGGTCCGCCCGAGCATGGGCGAAACCCGCGCGGCCATCCGTTTCCCGGGGTACGGCGAACGGGTCTTCGTGCTCGAAAAATCGCCGATCAGGCGGCTCGATCGCAAACCGGCCGATTGAACAATCATGAACCGTGCCGCGCCCAGTCCGCCGTCTGCTCCCGGGCTCTCACCGGCCTGGCGGCGGTGGTATTTGCAGTGTCTGCCGGCGTATTGGGTTTTCCTGTTTCTCGTCACGCACTTCCCGAAGCTGCAACTGCCCGGCGCGCCGCCTTCTTCCGACAAGGTGCTCCATTTCGTTGCGTTCGGCGGCCTCGCGTTCCTGTTCTGGCGCTTCCTGGAGGCTCAGGGGATGCGCATGACGCCGCGCGTGGTCGCGTTCAGCGCGGCTGTCCTGGTGATCTACGCGGCGATCGATGAGTATCTTCAGCAGTTCGTGGGGCGCAGCACGGATCTCGAGGATTTTCTCGCCGACGTCGGGGGAATCGTGATCGCCCTTGCCGTGCTGAGCGGTCTCGCGCTCCGCCGGCCGCGGCGGGCCTGAGCGGCGGGGCGGCCGACCTACCCTTGTTCTTCCCGGTGAATCTGAAGCGTCGCGGCGAGCTGCCGCAGCATGTGCACGGACACGCCCAGCTGTGCCGCGGCCTTTGCCCAGTTCCAGTGCGTCTCGTGCAGCGCCCGGGCGATCAGCAGACGCTGGGCGTACGAGAGGGAGGTCGGCGTCTCGCCCGCCGCCGGCGGCAGGAAGCCCGCCACGATCTCCGGCGGCAGGTGTTTCTCCGAGATCGGTTCGCCGCCCGAGAGCAGCAGCGCCCGCTCGATGACCGACTGAAGCTGCCGCGTGTTGCCCGGCCAGTGATAGCTGATCAGCAGCGCCACGGCCGTTTCGGTAAAGCCCGACTGCCGCGACCGGTTCGCCCGCGCCGCCGCCTCCAGCAGGGTCACCGTCAGTCCGGCGATGTCCTCGCGCCGCTCGCGCAGCGGCGGCACGTGAATCGGGAATACGTTCAACCGATAGAACAGGTCCTCGCGGAATCGGCCCTGCTGCACGAGCAGCCGCAGGTCGTGGTGCGTCGTCGCGACGATCCGCACGTCGGATTCGAACGTCGCCGTCCCGCCCAGGCGCTGGAAGCGCCGCTCCTGGAGGATCCGCAGCAGCTTCGCCTGCGCCGCGAGCGGAATCTCGCCCACTTCGTCCAGCAGCAGCGTCCCGCCGTTGGCCCGTTCGAAGAGGCCGCTCCGCGACTGGATCGCGCCGGTGAACGCGCCGCGCTCGAATCCGAACAGCTCGCTCTCCAGCAGCGTCTCCGGCACGCCGTGGCAGTCGAACACGACCATCGGCTTGTCGCGGCGCGGGCTGGCGCGATGGATCATCCGCGCCACGATCTCCTTGCCGGTACCTGTTTCGCCCGTGATCAGGACCGTCGACCGCGTCGGCGCGACGCGGGCGCAGAGATCGAGCACCTGCCGCACGGCGCGGCTCGAACCCTGGAACTTTGCCGGCGACTGGGGACTGTGCATGATGGTGGCCGCGACTGCCAGTATAGCGCCCTCGATGTCGACCGTGATCAAAGCCCGGAATGAGCCCGTGACACCGGCCGGTAGTGTCGCGACCCATAGGCCTTTTGTCCAACTACGGGCCGGGAGGGTGCACCGGCGGGGCGGTCCGCTGGATGGGATACCGTTTCGGGCGCTACCTGCTGACGCGGCTGCGTTCAGTCTGTCCCGTCGGGCGCCGCGCTCAGCCGGCCGAGCACGACCGTCTTCTCCAGGGGCTGCTTCTTTCGCGGCTCTTCCACCGCGACCGGTTCGAAAACCAGTCCGTGCCTGGCCCCTTCGGTGAGGTACATGTTCACGGAGATGACCCACATCGGCCGTCCGTCGCGCTGGGCCAGCGCGGCCCGCACCTCGTCGACTTCGTCCATGTACGCGCAGCGCGCATGCCGGATGTACGGGTATGCCGGCGTCCGCTCCAGTCCGATCACGTACAGCGTCTCTTCCGGGGGGACGAGCGCGGTCGCCCGGCTCACGAATTCGGTGGTTTCGCGGCGATGATCCGCCTTCGGAATCGCATACCCGCCGACCACGTTGAACACGATCAGCATCACCGCGAAGCCGATCGCGTAGAACCGGTGCGCGTGCACGGGCACCGCTCTCAGGTGCGCATCCACGACAAGTGCTGCGAACACGGACAGCGGCGGCAGAATCGGAATCGCGTAGTGCTTGTGCTTGAAGAAGCTCAGCATGAGAAACGCGAACCCGCCGAGCACCCACGCCCACAGGAACCGATGCACGATCGCCTGCGGTCCGCGCAGCTCGCGGGCCAGGATGCGCGCCCCCAGCACCAGCGCGATCGACCACGGCAGCATCATCCAGGGGATGTCGACGAAGTAGGTGTAGAAACGCTCTGATTTCAGATGGATCAGCCCCAGCAGCCGCTGCAATCCGTTGTAGTTCCACTGATACAGCGCCTCGTCGCCCGCCACGACGTACGCGGCGACATGCCACCCGCCCGCGATCAGCAGGAAGAGCACGAGTCCCGGCGTCAGCACCGGCATGAGGATCGGCCGGATCGACCGCTGGAGGATCGCGAACACGATCGCGGGCATCCCGATGAACGCGAGCGCCACCGGCCCCTTTGTCAGCACCGCGAGGGCGGCGAGGAGGTGAAACAGCATCCCCGCGCCGAGGGACAGCTTGTACGTCGGCGCCGCGGCGGACGCGGATGCTCCAGCGGCGGGCGGCGCCGTTTCTCCCGCGCCGGCGGCCGCGGCCGGCGGGCTCTCGGCGCCCGGCCGGCACCACGACCAGAGCAGCACACCGTTCGCCCCGGCCAGCAGGAATGCGAACAGCATGTCCAGCTCGGCCAGCCGCCCCTGCATGTACATGTACACGCAGCTTGCCTGCACGAGCCCGGTCAGCAGCGCGATGCGCGGCGAGAAGTATCGCGCCGCCAGCAGCGCCATCAGCACGCTCAGCGCCACCGCGCTCAGCGCCGCCGGCAGGCGCACGGCGAATTCGCTGAAGCCGCCGAACGCGAGCATCGCGCCGGCCGCCAGCCAGTTCGAGAGCGGCGGCTTGTCCAGCCACCAGCTCGCGGCGTAATGCGGCACGATCCACTGCCCGTCCTCGAGCAGCCGCTGCGCAGGATGGGCGACCATGACCTCGTGCGAAGTCAGCGTGCGGGATCCGAGGAACGGGAGAAAGACCGCTGCGGCGAAGAGCGCCACGAGCAGAATCTGCCAGCCGGCCCGTCGCGATGCCTGACGGGGCGGCTCGTCGTTGCGGATTGTCATGCCCGAATTGTAGGGGCCCGCGCTCGCTTCAACAGCACCGCCGCGCCGATCGGCGATCTCCGAAAACGGCACGGAGCGATCCGCGGCGGGAATCGGCCGAAGCGTTGACGCCCCTCAGTCGCAGTGCGACCCGAAACGCGAAAGCACCGTCGCCAGGTCCGCCAGATCGATGTCGCCGTCGCAATCCGTATCGCCTTCGTCGAATTTCGCGCCGGCCGCTTCGCCGTAGTGGCTCAGCAGCAGCGACAGATCGCCGATGTCCACGTCGCCGTCGTTGTCGAGATCGCCCGGGCAAAGATCCGCGCCGATCACGACGCCCTGAAGCGTCCCGTCGTTTGAGATCGAATGTGCCCGGAGACGGATATACCCTTGGCCGCCCGTCGCGCCGCTGGGGAAGTTCGGATCCCAGACCGGCATCGTCGAGATTCCGCCGCCCGGCTGTCCGTTGCACTGGATCGTCGCATCCTGTCCGATCACGATCCGATCGGCGATCAGATCGACCACGCCGCCGCTCCCGCCGCCACCCGGTCCGCCATGCCCGAAGGCATTTGCAAACGCGGTGCCGCCGCCGCCGCCATTCGCCAGCACCGACCCGCCGATCGTGATCGTGCCCGACGAGCAGATGTGCACGCCGCCGCCCCCGCCTCCGCCGACGCCGCCGTTGAGATTGACGCCGAACAGAACCCACCCGCTCCCGCCGCCCCCGCCCGATCCACCGGTAATCGGTTCCGGGAAGGGTATGGCCGGTCCGCCATCCGCCGGCGATGCGCCCGTCCAGCGTATCGCCCTGAGCCCGGCCGTTGCCATCCCGCCGCCGCCCCCGGCATTTCCCGGCCGTTCCGCGGCCGAGCCTCCGCGGCCCGGCGATGGCCCGCCGCCGTCCGTGCCCGCCTGAAATCCGACGCCGTTCAGCCCGCCATCTCCGCCACCCGTGCCGCGCGTCGCGCCGAACGCGGAGACCTGGATCGCGCCGTCGATCTGCACCGCCCCGGTCGCGAGGAGATAGACCGGCGTATTCGCCGCGTTCTCCGTGAAGCGAAGCGCGGCGCCGGGACCGATCGTGATCGTTGTGAAGTTGAAGACGCCGTCGGCCGGAAGCGTCAGCGTCGTGTTTCCGCCCACGACGAGCGGCCCATCCGCACCCGTTGAGCAGACCTGGCCGGCTGCGCAGCACGCAAACGCCGCCGACGAAACGAATGGCAGAAACAGTCGAATGGAATTCATGGCGATCTCCTGAAGTGAGAATTCGCCGGCCCGGAATCGGGTCAGACAAACGATTATACACGGCGGGGATTGCGTTCTTTCACGAAATCCGGCGGAGTTTTTCAGCGCACGGCGCGTTTTGTCGTGGCTTTTGGAGAGGCACGCCGCGGAGGCCGCGTCAGGTGGACTTCTTTTCGATCAGGCCGATCCGCGTGTCGAGCGAGTCCGCGTCGACCGCGCCGAGCACAACGGCCGGCAGGCGGATCACGAACGTGCTTCCCTTGCCGTACTGGCTCTCGACAAGCACGTCTCCGCCCATCAGCCGGCAGAAGCGCCGCGTCAGCATGAGGCCCAGCCCGGTCCCGCCGTATTTCTTCGACGTGGTCGGCTCGGCCTGCGTGTAGGCGGTGAAGATCCGCGATTTCTGCTCGTCGGTCATGCCGATGCCCGAGTCGCTCACGCTGAATTCGATGACTTCGCCGTCCTCCGCGCCATCCTCGTCGGGAGCCCGAACGCGGCGCACGGTCAGCCCGACGCGGCCGTTCTCGGTGAATTTCGAAGCGTTGCTCAGCAGGTTGAGGAGGCTCTGCCGCACCTTGGCCATGTCCGCGTGCATCTCGCCGACGTCCGACCCGACCGCGACCTCCAGTTCGTTTCCCTTCTTCTTCACGATCGGCCGGACGATGTCCGTGACATCCTTGATCAGGTCGGCGACGCGGAAGGTCTCGAGATGCACCTCCATGCGCCCCGCCTCGATCTTTGAGATGTCGAGCACGTCGTTGATGAGTTCGAGCAGCAGCGCTCCCGCGTTGTGGATCTTTGATAGATCCTCGGCGAGCTGGCCGTTGCCTGCGTCCAGGGCTTCCTCGCGCAGCAGCTCGCTGTATCCGAGGATCGCGTTGAGCGGGGTGCGCAGCTCGTGGCTCATGTTGGCGAGGAACTGGCTCTTGGCCTGGCTGGCCTGCTCGGCCAGCGCCCGGGATTCCTCGAGCTGGAGCTGCGCGAGGTGGGCCTGCTGCACGCGCATCCGCAGCCGCAGGATCACTGTGACCACCGCCAGGACAACGCCTTCGGATAGCCCCAGGAGCCCGACCGCGCCGAGGCGGCTCCACCTTACGGCGCTAGTCCAGAGATCCGCCGGATAGTCGACGCCGAGGACGGCTTCCACCCGGCCCTGCGCGTCGCGCATCGGCGCGGCGACGCTCACCCACGTGCCCCAGCGATCGGTCGACGGTTCCGCGTCGAACACCAGCTCGCCCCCAAACGCACGCTCCAGCCAGGGATCGTCGTCGAGGTATTCCTCGCCGATCGGCGTGCGCTGCTCGCGCTCGCCTTCGAAGACGCCGTTGCGGTCGTAGTCCGTTTCCGAGTCTACGAGGAAGAAGTAGACGCCCGCGCTTCGACGCCGCATCGTGTAGATGTCGTGCACGACCGGCGTCGCCGCCAGCCAGCGCTTCTCCGCGTCGATCATCGCCAGGTACCGCGGATCATCCTCCGCGACGTCGGACGGCAGGTCGGCGTGGCCCATCCGCGAGAGCGCATCCGCGTATGTCGGCGCGAAGCCCTCCAGCATCCGGCGGATCATCGCGTGTTCGCGCTGCCCCGCGGAATGAACCACGAACCACCCGATGAGCAGGAACGCGCCGACGACCGGGGCGGCGGCCAGCATCCAGGTCCGCCGCCCGCCCGCGCCGCCGCCGCGCCAGATGAGCACGCCGCCGATCGCGATCGAGAAGATCACGAACGCGATGTAGTCGAGCTGTTCGAAGAGCGCTTGCAGCGTATGCCCCGCCGTCGGTCACGCGGACATCGAAATCCTACTCCGGCGACGCGGCCGGATGCGACTCCGGCTCGGTATTGATCACGTCGATCATCCGCCGGAGGTGTCCGATGTTCTTGCGGTCAAACCGCAGGCAGATCCGCTTCAACTCGGGATACTCGCCGAATTCCCCCGGCAGCGGATCGACCTGCTCGATCCGTCCGCTGGTCACGATCAGCCGCGAGAATTCGTCGTTCAGGCGCATCAGCGTCGCGCTCGACAGCGGCCGCCGGACCCGCAGCAGAAGATCTTCGTTGACATAGCGTGCCGAGTGATAGACGCGGTAGAACTGAAGCACGTGCTTCACCGCGGTTTCAACGTCGTCGGTGATCTTGAACAGGTGCATGTCCTGGTCGCTGATCATCCCGCAGCGCAGGAGCTCCGCTGCGACATACGCCCGCCACTGCGGCCAGTAGGTCCCGCCCGGCTGTTCGATCATCACGATGGGGACGATGTTCGCCTTGCCGGTCTGAACGAGCGTCAGAGCCTCGAAGTTTTCGTCCTGGGTGCCGAAGCCGCCCGGAAAGAGCGCGACGGCCGAGGCCTCTTTCAGGAACATCACCTTCCGCGTGAAGAAATAGCGGAAGTTCACCAGCTTTTCATCCTCGGCGATGATGTCGTTCGTCTTCTGCTCGAACGGCAGCCGGATCGCGACGCCGAAGCTCGCCTCCCGGCCGGCTCCGCCGTGACCCGCCTGCATGATGCCGCCGCCGGCTCCGGTGATGACCATCCACCCGTGCTCGCCCATCCGGCGGGCGAATTCAACCGCCGCCGTGTAATCCGGGTGACCTTCGGGCGTGCGGCTCGATCCGAAGATGCTGATCTTCGGGATATCGCGGTAGGGGGCGAAGACCCGGAAGCCATAGCGTAGCTCCGCGAGGGCCTTGTGGAGCAGCTTGACCTCACCCCGCGTCGCCCCGTCCCGCGCCAGCCGGCAGAGCGTGAGGAGCATTTCTTCGTAGAGGGGCTGGTTTTCCCCCTTCAGGTGCCTGGCGGCGAAATCCCGGATGTCCCGGGCCCGTTCCAGCCGCCGATCGGCGTCGCTCATTTCGTTCACGAATAACCTCCGGCTCGCCCCGAATTCTCCGAGTGGGGCGAGGTTTGACAGGTCTGCGACCCGGCTTCTAGCATACAGGGTTCAATCGGGAAGTGTTTGGCGCGGTTGGGGTCCGCCAGGACTGGGGTGCATGGAAATCGACTGGCTCGGCCGGCTTACGTTGTGGGCGTACGTCATCGTCCTGAGCCTGCTGTGCATCTACGGGCTGCACCGGTATTTCCTTGTCATGACGTTCTACCGCGTGCGCCGAAACGAGGCCGCGCCGCCCGCCCGTTTTGCTGAACTGCCCCTGATCACCGTTCAGCTCCCGATGTTCAACGAGCGGTTCGTCGCTCAGCGGATTATCGAACGTGCCTGCGCGATTGAGTACCCGCGTGAGCGACTCGAAATCCAGGTCCTCGACGATTCCACCGACGAAACCGTCGAGATCGCACGGCAGACCGTCGAGCGCATGCGCGCCGCCGGCCATAACGTCGTCTACATCCACCGCACCAATCGCACCGGCTACAAGGCGGGGGCCCTCGAAGCCGGATTGAAGGTCGCCAAAGGTGAGTTCATCGCCATCTTCGACGCCGACTTCATCCCGCCGCCCAACATCCTCCTCGACACCGTCCACCACTTCACGGACGCGGGCGTCGCCATGGTCCAGTGCCGCTGGGACCATCTCAACCGCTCGACCTCGCTTCTTACGCATGCCCAGGCGATTCTGCTCGATGGCCATTTCGTCATCGAGCACACCGCCCGAAATCGCTCCGGCCGCTACATGAGCTTCAACGGTACGGCCGGCGTCTGGCGCCGCGCGGCGATCGAGCAGGCGGGCGGCTGGCAGCATGACACGCTGACCGAAGACCTGGATCTGTCATATCGCGCCCAGCTCTGCGGCTGGCGCTTCGTGTTCCTGCCGACGCTGACGTCGCCGGCCGAACTGCCGCCGGAGATGAACGCGTTCAAGGCGCAGCAGCACCGCTGGACCAAGGGCGGGGCGCAGACCTGTGTGAAGCTGCTGCCGCGCGTCCTGCGCAGCGACGCTCCGTGGCGGGTAAAGCTGGAGGCATTCTTCCACCTGACGAGCTGCTTCGTCTACGTGCTCATGGTCCTGCTGAGCATCCTCATCGGGCCGGCGATCATTCTGAAGATCGCCCTCAACGAGCAGCCCACGTTCTGGCAGGCCTTCTTTGACTCGGCCCTGTTCTTCGTCGGAACTGGGTCGGCGCTGATCTTCTACATCGTGGGCCAGCGCCACCTGGCCAAGAGCTGGTTCGAGATATTGCTTTACATCCCCGCACTGATCGCCATCGGTATCGGCATCGCCTTCAACAACGCCATCGCGGCCGTCGAGGGCTTTTTCGGCAAGGCGGGCGAATTCGTCCGCACGCCGAAGTTCGGCGAGAAGGCGCACAGCAGCACGGGCGGCTGGGAGAAGCGTCTCGGCGGGTTCGCGTTCCGCGGCGCCTGGAAGGCCTGGGCGGAACTCGCCCTCGGCGTCTATATGACCGCGTGGCTGGGGATCCTCCTCCTCATGCCCGACGGTTTCAAGCGCATGCTCGGTGCACTTCCGTTCCTCGGATTGTTCATTTTCGGTTACTTCTACGTCGCCGGCCAGACGTTCTACGGCCAGTGGCTCGCGGCGCGCGACCGCGTCGTCGCCGCGTAGGGGTTCGCACGCACGCCGCTTGCCCGCTCCTTTCCCGCGCCGACTGTCGGCACTACGATATGAATGCTTGGCTCGCCCGGCGCGGCCGGCGTACTCATCGACGATCAGGAAGCAGCCGAATGACCAGTTTCGACCTGCCCGAGGATATCGTTTCCCTCCGCGACATGGTCCGCGACTTCGCGGCCAACGAAATCCGCCCCCACGCCCGCGACTGGGATCGCGACCAGTGGCTGCCCGAGGAAACCGTCGCGAAAATGGCCGCCATCGGCCTCCTCGGCCCGATGATCCCGACGCAGTACGGCGGCAGCGGCCTCGGCTACCTCGCTAACTCCGTCATCATGGAGGAGATCGCCCGCCAGGACGGCGGCACGGCCCTGTTCCTCGCGGCCCACAACGGCCTCTGCATCGCCCAGATGCTCATCGCCGCCAACGAGTCCCAGCGCCAGAAGTATTTCCCGCGGCTTGCCAGGGGCGAACTGATCGGCGCGTGGGGCCTCACCGAGCCCGGCTGCGGCTCCGACGCCGTGAACATGACGACGAAGGCCGTGAAGGACGGCGACGGCTGGCGAATCACTGGAAACAAGCAGTTCATTACCAACGGCGCGCGGGCCGACGTCTTCGTCGTGATGGCGGTCACCGAGCCCGAAAAACGCGGCAAGGGCGTGACAGCATTCCTTGTCGAAAAGGGCGCACCGGGCTTCACCCTCGGCAACAAAGAGGACAAGCTCGGCATGCGGTGCAGCGACACGCTCGTCCTCAATTTCGACAATGTCCGCGTCGGCACCGAGGCGATGCTCGGCGAATACGGCAACGGCTACGTCGACGCGATGAAGGTCCTGGAGCGCGGCCGCGTCGGCATCGGCGCGCTCTCCGTCGGCCTCGCCCGCGGCGCGCTGGAAGAATCGATCGAATACGCGAAGCAGCGACAGGCCTTCGGCAAGCCGCTCGCCGATCTCCAGGCGATCCAGTTCATGCTGGCCGACATGGCCACGGAGATCGACGCGGCCCGCCTGCTCATTCACGACGCGGCCATCACGCTCGACTCCGGCCGGAGCGACCGCATCAAGTCGTCCGTCGGCAAGATGTTCGCAAGCGAGATCGCCACGAAGGCGTGCCTGAACGCGATCCAGATCCACGGCGGCTATGGATACACGAAGGATGTGCCGGTCGAGCGCTACATGCGCGATGCGAAGCTCTGCGAGATCGGCGAAGGCAGCAGCCAGATTCAGCGGCTGATCATCGCGCGGGAGCTGCTGGCGGGGGCGGTGTGAATTGAATACGGAAGCGAGAAAACCGGTAGCTGCCCCGCGCGTCATTCGCGATTCGGTACTCGCTCCTCACCGATAGGTGCCCTGTGGATTTCAACCTCGACGAAGACCAGCTTCAGCTCCAGCAGGCCCTCCGCGACTTCTGCGACAACGAGATCGCTCCGAAGGCCGAGTGGCGCGACGCCAACGGCCGTTTCGAGGACGGACTCCGCGAGAAGCTCGCCGGGATGGGCCTTTACGGTCTGTACGTCCCGGCCGAACTCGGCGGCGCGGGGCTCGACGTCCTCTCGTACGTGATGGCCGTCGAAGAAGTGTCCCGGGCGTGCGGTGCGACCGGCATCCAGATCTCCGCGCATACCTCCCTCTGCGTCGACCCGATCCTCAACTATGGCACGCCCGCCCAGCAGCAGAAATATCTGCCAAAACTCGCCAGCGGCGAGTGGATCGGCTGTTTCTCGCTCACCGAGCCCGGCAGCGGCTCCGACGCGGGTGCGGCCCGTTGCATGGCCGTTGAAAAGCCCGACGGCTGGCACGTCAGCGGCACCAAGTGCTTCGTGACGAATGCCGTCGAGTCGCACGTCTGCATTCTCTTCGCCGTCACGAATCCGGACGACCGCAAGCACCGCCTCAGCGCGTTCATCATCGACAAGGACATTCCCGGCTGGCGGCTCGGCAAGATCGAAAAGAAGATGGGCATCAAGGCGAGTTCCACGGCCGAGCTGATCTTTGAGGACTGCATCGTCCCGAAGGAAAACCTCCTCGGCGAAGTCGGCCGCGGCTTCAAGATCGCGCTCTCGACGCTCGACGGCGGCCGCCTCGGCGTCGCTGCGCAGGCCATCGGCATCTCGCAGGCCGCGCTGGACGCCGCGCTCGGGTATTCGAAAACGCGGCACCAGTTCAACCGCCCGATCAGCGATTTCCAGGCGATCCAGTGGAAGCTCGCCGACATGCTCACGCAGATCGCCGCCGCGCGATTGCTGACGCGGCGGGGGGCGTGGATGAAACAGAACGAGCGGCCCTTCGAAGCCGAAGCGGCCATGGCCAAGCTATACTCCAGCGAGATGTCCAGCCGCGTGACGAACATGGCCGTGCAGTGTTTCGGCGGCTACGGCTACATCTGCGACTATCCCGCCGAGCGTTACCTCCGCGACGCCAAGATCACCGAACTCTACGAGGGAACAAGCGAAATTCAGCGACTGGTGATCGCCCGGCGGCTGATTGTGGGCTAGGCGCGAGCCATATGTGGGGGACAGGTCTCCGACCTGTCTCTTCGCGGGAACGGAAGAAAAAAAAAGAGCATCGGCCTCCGGCCGGTGCCAAGGAATGGGGGGCGGCGCAGCCGCCGGAATCGAATCGGAGTAAGTTGAATGTCCCGGACGTATTCGTACATCGTCGCCGCAAAACGCAGTCCCATCGGCCACTTCCTCGGCGGTCTGTCCAAGCTGAAAGCCACCGAAATCGGCGGCCAGGTTCTCAAGGCCCTGCTCGCGGAGTCGAAAGTCTCGCCCGCGGCCATCGACGAGGTCTACATCGGCCAGGTCCTTCAGGCCGGCTGCGGCCAGAACCCCGCCCGCCAGGTCGCGCTCGGCGGCGGCCTGCCCGACACGATCTCCGCGGTCACGGTCAACAAGGTCTGCGGCAGCTCCATTCAGGCCGCGATGTTCGCCGACAACACGATCCGCGCGGGCGAAGCGCACCTCGTCGTCGCCGGCGGCGTCGAGTCCATGAGCAACGCCCCGCACCTGATCCGCAACTACCGCAGCGGGTTCAAGTTCGGAAACAGCGAGTTGGTTGACGTCATGCTCTACGACGGCCTCACGAACGTCTACGACAACGGCCTCATGGGCGTCATCGCCGAAGAGACCGCGACGAAGGCCGGCGTCACCCGCGCCCAGCAGGACGAACTCGCCGTCATGAGCCACCAGCGCGCCGCCGCCGCCGCGAAGGCCGGCCACTTCGCTTCGCAGATCGTCGCTATCACTGTCCCCAAGGCCGATCAGCCGTTCGCGGCCGATGAGACGATCCGAATGGACGCCTCGGTCGAGAAGCTCGGCGCGCTCCGGCCCGCGTTCAGCAAGGACGGCACGATCACGCCCGGGAACGCGTCGACCATCTCCGACGGCGCAGCGCTGCTGCTCATCGCGAGCGAAGAGGCCGTCGCGAAGCACAATCTCAAGCCGCTTGCGAGGATCGTCGCCCACACGACCTCCGGCGGCCCCCCGCGCGAGCTCTTTTTCTCGCCCATCAACGCCATGAAGATGGCCTGCGAGAAGGCCGGCTGGGACCGCAAGACCGTCGACGCCTGGGAGCTGAACGAGGCCTTCGCCGCCCAGATGTGCGCCTGCCTCAAGGGCCTCGAAATGACCATGGACCGGATGAACGTCTGGGGCGGCGCCATCGCTCTCGGCCATCCGATCGGGGCCAGCGGCGGCCGCATCCTCGGCCAGCTCGCGAACATCCTGAAGCAGCAGGGGGGCAAGCGCGGCGTCGCGTCCGCCTGTCTCGGCGGCGGAAACGCCGTCGCGATGGCAATCGAAGTGGTATAGAAGTTGCTAGCGTGAATGGGTGGTGCGGGCATTCTGCCCGCGAAACCGCCGCACGAGCGGGCTGCACGCCCGCTCCGCCCTGATGCGATGAGGCCCGCATGCGCAGCGTCGAACACACCTATACCGTGCTCCGACAACGATTTCCCGATGTCGGATTCGAGGTCGTCCCCGCCGCCGTCCATCCGCACATCGTCGTACCCGCGGATGCCTGGCGGCCCGTCGCCGAGTGCCTCCGTACGGACGCCGATCTGGGCTTCAATCTCCTTCGCTGCCTCTCCGGCGTCGACCAGCTGGAGGACGGCCTGATGAGCGTCTGGTACGATCTGCACCGCATCGACCGCCCGGCCGGCGACGCCGCCGCCCTCTGGCCGCTGGAGGGCGAAATCGCCATTCGCGTCAACGTCCCCCGGGCTGATCCGAAGCTCGCCTCCGTCTCCGACCTCTGGCCCGCCGCCGAGTGGCACGAGCGCGAGGCGTATGACCTCCTCGGCATCGTTTTCGAAGGCAACCCAGACCTTCGCCGCATCCTCTGCTGCGACGACTGGGTCGGCTACCCGCTGCGCAAGGACTACGAGTTCCCCCTGGAATACCGCGGCATCCCGGCCGTCACGGAGCTCGGCCAGACGCGGCCGCAGCACTGACGAGATACACCGTAAGGGCCGATCGGCGCTATCCGGAGCAGTACCGTGCCCAAGCCGATCACGTCACTGACGGTCGCCGACCTCTCGAGCCACCCGCTCTGGGTGTTCGTCGATCCGGATGATGCCGCGCCCGACGAGACCTGGATCAAGCCGCTTCGGTTGAGCCGTATTCCGCGCGGGGTCTATTCGGTCCTAGCGGCCTCGAGATTCGTCACTGCGGCTGATCTGGTTCTTCCCGGTTTTATGCTCGTGTCGACGGCCGACCGAAAAATCGAGATCGATCCGGGAGCGATTGTGCGACCGCGATATCAGGTTCTTCCGTCGGTAGGCGTGAAGGAAGCCCGGAAGGCACGTCTTGCGCATCCCCTCAAGGTCAGGATCGAGCTCTTGCGACTCTTGAGACGGCAGGACAAGAGCGTTTTTCCGATCCAGTATCTGGTTCGCGTGCCGCTCGCCGTTACCGGTACGTTTGTCTCCGGGATGATCGAGTAGCGGTTGGACGCACTGCGACCCCACGACCGTATCCTCATCGTGCCGGCGGATGTCGACCTCGTTTGGTCTCTTCCGTACGAATCGCAAGGATCATCGGGCGGTTCATTTCGAGTGCCGCGATTGTGGCTCTGCCGGTCGGGGTCAGTCCTTCGAGACGAACCGCTCGCCATCGAAAATGCGAATCCCATTGGTCACGCCGCGGGTTAAACAGGGCGACTTCCGATCCCGTCTGAGGATCGATCGCCGACCGGCGAGATCCCTTCCTCAACGAACATGAGACGCACGCCAGGGCAAGATTTTCGATCTCTGTCACTCCACCGGCGGCGAGCGGCACGACATGATCGACGTGAAACGACGCTTCCTGTCCCGCCTGATGTAACCCGCAGTACTCACAGCGATGGCCGGCGCGCGCCACGACTTTCGCATGCAGTTTGGCGGCGATGTAGACCACGTGTCTAATCCGTCACGGATGGCTGTTTGATTCCGCACGCAGGCGAAGAAGTGACAGCAGTTCTGCGAGATTCACAAGCCCTTCCGCTTCGGAACGCTCGCGTGAACTGAGCGTCTCCCCGCGATCCTGTCGGTCGAGCAGTTCCTGCAATCGATCATTGACCGCGACGGGAAGCCGAAATCGGTCGAGATCGTCCGGCAACTCGATGTGCACATTCACATGTTGGGACATCCGATCCTCGCGTCACGACTCAATTTCATTATATCGACGCACGCCGGCCAATCCTACCCGTCGCACCCTGAGTCGCGTTCTTGATAATCTTCAATCCGCGTCCCCGACCGCTACAATCCCTCAATGCCCACACTCAAAGCCGCCATATACGGCGCCAGCGGCTACGGCGGAGTCGAACTCCTCCGCCTCCTCGCCGCGCACCCCGACGTCACCGTTACCGCCGCGACCTCGCGCGAGCCCGGCCGACGCGTTGATGAAGTCCACCCCGGCCTCCGCGGCCTCTGCGACCTGAAACTCGTCGAAAGCAAGCCCGACAGCCTCGACCCCGGCCTCGACGTCATCTTCTTCGCCCTCCCGCACGGCGAGTCGAAGCAGATCGCCGATGCCGTCGCCGCCCGCTGCCCGAAGGCCCGCCTCATCGACCTCGCCCAGGACTTCCGCACCGGCCACGAGGCCGCCGGCTGGGTCTACGGCCAGCCCGAGCTCTTCGCCGAGGAGATCCGCGGCGCGCAGAAAATCGCCTGCCCAGGCTGCTTCGCCACGGCCATCCTCCTCGCCGTCGGCCCCGCGATCCCCGCCGGCTACATCCCCGAACGCGTCATCATCGACGCCAAAACCGGCTCGTCCGGCAGCGGCGCATCCGCCCAGGCCGGCACGCACCATCCGACCCGTGTCTCCACGCACAAGGCATACAAGGTCTTCGAGCACCAGCACGAGAAGGAGATCGCCGCCTCGCTCCGCCGCCTCATCGAAGCCCGCGGCGACGCCCTCCCGCCCCCGCGACTCGCATTCGTCCCGCAGTCGACGCCCCTCGTCCGCGGAATCTACGCCTGCTGCTACCTAATGGCCGACTCGCGCAGCGTCCACACCGACCTCGCCTACGCCTACCGCGCCTTCTTCCGCGAATCACCGTTCATCCGCGTTCTCGACGAGCCTCCGAACGTCGCGCATGTCCGCGGTACGAACAACTGCGACCTCTACGCAAAAGAGCACGACGGCGTCTGGCTCGTCATCTCCGCCATCGACAATCTCGTCCGCGGTGCATCCGGCCAGGCTGTCCAGTGCATGAACCTCGCGTTCGGCCTGCCTGCCGACCGTGGGCTCCGTCTCGCGGCGCTCCTGCCGTAAAACGCGTGGGTTAATCGATCGGGGGGACGGCCCGCCGCCGCGTGCGAAGATCATTCGCGCTCCCGGCAGCCGGTCGTTCGACGTTTGTCCCGGGTTCCGCCTCTCCCGGCGCGATTTCCGCCGTCCGACTCTGACCGGAACCGCCTCCCCGCAACCGCTTTCGTCGCTTGGCCTGAAGAAAATCCTTGCAATATGTTTGGGATCCGTTAGCATATGGAACGGCTCTTCGGAGGGGCATGAGGCGACGGTCAACCGTCTGTAGGGTTTTTGAATGATCGCGCCACAACCTGTTGTGTATCGGACACTTGCAGCAAACCGAAAAATTTCGCAAGTTTCCTTTGCCACCCCCAAGATGTTGAGGTATAGTACCCGTTGCCGCCCAATTCCTACGGCATAGCGAGGAGGCCGGGCGGTGACTTGTGTCTGACTGGGGTTCGCATCCCGCGCCCCAGCCCGTCAAGCCGGTTTCTAAAGCCCAAATCTTGAAAGGGAGTTCAAGGGATGTCGCATCCAACCACGAACGGCCGCCCCGTCGCCACACAGGACCAGCCGAAGCTCACCAAGAACGCGCGCAAGGTTCTCGAGGCCCGATACCTGAAAAAGAACGAAGCCGGCGAGTGCATCGAAACGCCCGCCGACCTCTTCCACCGCGTCGCCCAGACCGTCGCCAACGTCGAAAAGATGTACGGCGGCACCTCGGCCGACGTCTCCCGCTGGGAAAAGCGCTTCTACGACCTCATGACCACGGGCGATTTCATGCCGAATTCGCCCACGCTCATGAACGCCGGGCGCGAGATGGGCATGCTCAGTGCGTGCTTCGTCCTGCCGGTGCGGGATTCGATCGACGAAATCTTCAACAGCATCAAGCACACCGCCCTCATCCAGAAGGCCGGCGGCGGGACCGGTTTCGCCTTTGACGAGCTGCGCCCCACCGGCGACTTCATCAGCTCCAGCGGCGGCACCACCAGCGGCCCGATCAGCTTCTGGCGCGCCTTCAGCGAAGCGACCAATGCGATCCAGCAGGGCGCGTTCCGCCGCGGCGCGAACATGGGCATGATGTACATTCACCACCCCGACATCCTGAAGTTCCTGCACGCCAAGCAGGACCTCACGCAGTTCACGAACTACAACATCTCCGTCAAGGTCACCGACGCGTGGATGGACGAGTTCAACGCCGATCCCGATTCGCCGCACGTCGTCCGCAACCCGCGCACCGGCGCGTGCTTCCTGATCCCGAAGGACGTGGAGATCTGGAAGTACGACGTCCGCAGCCTCATCGAGATCAACGCGGTCAAGCCGATCGAGTCGAAGGACCCGAAGGCCGCGTACTTCACCGCCCCCGAGCTCGTCGGCGAGCTGCCCGAGGTCCTCGCCGGCAAGGTCTACACCAAGCGCGACATCTGGAACATCATCATCCAGAACGCCTGGCAGACCGGCGAGCCGGGCGTCGTCTTCATCGACCGCATCAACGAGGCCAACCCCACGCCCCACGTCGGCCGCATGGAAGCCACCAACCCCTGCGGCGAGCAGCCCCTGCTGCCCTACGAGGCTTGCAACCTCGGCAGCGTGAATCTCGGCAGCTTCATCCGCAACGAGTGCACGCCCGACGCGTTCGTCGACTGGGACGCCCTGCGCGAATGCGTCCACGCTTCGACGCGCTTCCTCGACAACGTCATCGACGCCAACAACTACCCGCTGCCCGAGATCGACGCGATCTGCAAGTCCAACCGCAAGATCGGCCTCGGCATCATGGGCTTCGCCGACGCGCTCTACAAGCTGAACATCGCGTACAACAGCGATGCCGGCGTCGCGATGGGCGAGCAGTTCATGAAGTTCGTCAACGACGAGGCCCACAATTGCAGCGAGGCTCTCGCCCGCGACCGCGGCTGCTTCCCCAACTGGAAGGGCAGCCACTGGGAGACGAAGTACCAGCGCCTCATGCGCAACTCGTGCACGACCACCGTCGCCCCGACCGGCACCATCAGCATCATCTCGAACTGCTCCGGCGGCATCGAGCCGATGTTCTCGCTCGCGTTCATCCGCAACGTCCTTCGCGGCCAGAAGCAGGGCGAAAAGCCGCTCGTCGAGGTCAACGATACCTTCCTGAAGGTCGCGAAGGCCCGCGGCTTCTACTCGGAGGCGTTGCTGGAGCGCATCGCCACCGAGGGCACGCTCGCGCACATCGACGAGATCCCGCAGGATGTGAAGGACGTCTTCGTCTGCGCCCACGACATCGCCCCCGAGTGGCACATGCAGATGCAGGCCGGCTTCCAGCGGCACAACGACTCGTCCATCAGCAAGACGATCAACTTCGCCCACGATTCGTCGGTCGAGGACGTCGAGAAGATCTACCGCCTGGCCTACGAGCTCCGCTGCAAGGGCGTCACCGTCTACCGCGACGGCTGCCGCAACTTCCAGCCCATGGCCCTGAAGGACAGCGAAAAAAAGCACGCGGCGGCGACAGAATCCGCGCATTCGACGACTTCCGCGACCGCATCGGCCCCGGCCGCTGCGAAGCCTGCGAAGAGTGAGCCCTGCCACGCGGCGGCGCCGGCCGCGGCGCCGGTGGGGGCCGCCAGCGCGCAGCCGGTCAGTGCGCCGGCCCCGCGCGTCCCCGCGCGCCTCGACCCCGCCGACCTGCCCGAGATCGTCTCCGGCCTGCGCATCCGCCAGATGACGCCCTTCGGCAACATGCACGTGAAGATCACTGTCGACCCGCGCAGCGATCGCGAGCTGGAGGTCTTCGCCCAACTCGGCAAGGGCGGCGACGTCGCCACCAGCGACCTCGAAGCCATCTGCCGCATGATCTCCCTCTGGCTCCGTTCCGGCGGCTCGCTCAAGCACGTCATCAAGCAGCTTGAGGGCATCGGCAGCTCGCTCCAGATCCCGACCAAGTTCGGCCGCATCATGTCCCTGGGCGACGGCCTCGCCTGCGCCCTGAAGAAATACATGCGGGCCAAGGAACGCTTCGGGCTCAAGCCCCTGCTCCTCGGTGAAGTCGACCTCTCGCAGCTCGACAACCCCACCGCCGGCCGCGAAGTCCTCGACCGCGCCGTCCCGGGCATCCTGCCCGCCGTCCAGGGTGGTGCGGGCATCCTGCCCGCAGCGGCGTCAAACGGAGGCAACGGCGGCGGCCCCAACAACTCCGCCGGCAATGGCGGCAAATCCGAACCCGGCTACGCCAGTGGTGGGCCCGCCCCCGCGCGGGGCGGCCCCGGAGGTTCGCCCGCCGGATCGCCCGCGAAGGCGGCCGTGTTCGAGTCGCGCATCAGCGAGTCGTCGATCGTCGTCACCCGCACCGAAGCGCGGGCCGCCGGCGAGACGCGCTCGCTCCAGGCCTCGGCCGCGGGCCAGCACGACGCCGCGGGCGTCCTCGCCGCGGAGGGTGACAGCGGCGACAGCGGCATCCACGAAGCCATCACCGAGACGGCCGTCGGCGTCATCGACGACGCCGCGGTCGGCGACGCGGTGGAGCTGATCGAGACGGCCGATGTGATCGCGGACATCACGGACATCGAAGAGGCCATCTTCGCCGAGGCCTCGCACAGCGACGCGGCCGCGAAGCCGGCGTTCATGGATCAGCGCCCGGTGCGCCACTTCCACGACAGCGCCGAGCACTTCAAGGTCAAGTGCCCCGAGTGCAACAGCTCCCTGGCCCTCCAGGAAGGCTGCCGCAAGTGCCATTCGTGCGGGTGGAGTGCGTGCTAACGAAGGTTCATTCATGTACACCGGCTATTGGATTGAGGACAAGGTCATTTACGGACCGAAGCAGTCGGGCAGATTCTGGATCGAAGATGGGTACATTTGGGGGCCCACCAACGCTGGGCGCTACTGGGTCGACGAGGGCGGGTTTATTTTCGGCCCGTCCTCTTCGGGTCAATATTGGATCGAGGGGAACTCTATCTACGGTCCTAACGGAGACCTCCCCTGGTTGACAGAGTGATCGCGCGAATGGAGTGACTGCGATGGAAGCGGAACGGATACTCGGCGCAATCGAGATTATCCGAGCGGACTTCGAAGACCGTCAAATTCTCAAGTCGCTAACCGCCCTCAACGGCGCTATGCAGCAGGTCGTAGCGAATCCAGCGGACGCTCCACTCCAAGATGCGCTGAGTCAGGCACTCACCCAGTTTGATACTGCCGTCGCAAAATCCAAATCCAACGCGGTTCCTATCAGTATCAGAAAGACACTCAAGAGAATCGACGCGGCACCGCTCATTGGCGAAACGTTGAAAGCCGAAGTAAGTTCAATAATCGAAGCTCGGCCGTTTCTCTTGCCTGTAGCGGCTCAAAAACTAGCGAAGCTGGTCGACGGTGTTGCTAAGAGATTCGAACGCGTAAAGACAGCTGCGCAATCCCTGAAAGCCATCGGCGTTTCGGCGACAAGTATCGATGGAGACCAATATGAGATCGGCATCTCGCTTCCAACGCACATCATCCACAACGACTTGCGCGAAATTCAATCGAACGTGGCTGATTGGATTTGGGTGCTTGACAGCCTCAGCGAGCTGATTCATGGAAAAAAGAGCGAGACGCTCCCTATTAGAGGTGTGGGGACTGGCAGTTTTGAGATATTTCTCAGTATGGATTTGGATGGAGCCGCAGCAGTATTGCTTGTAGTCGGTGCCATGGTGAAGATTTTCTCAGGCAGCAAGAAGCGTTCGCTAAGGGTAACCGAAATGGCCGAAGAGGGTTACCCAAGTGCGACGATAGACCAAGTCACAAAAGACAACGAAACGATAATTGAAACAAAGATCGACGAGATCGGACAATCGATCGCGAAACGAGCGAGCCCCAAACTTGATGAACCGCGGCGAAATGAACTCATCGCGATCGTCAACAAGTGCATTCGGTTTATCTTTCGAAGCATCAATCGCGGGGTCGATGTTGAAGTGAGCACTCCCCCAAATCCACCCGCTAATTCCGACCCGGAGGAAACCAAGCGGATTCAAGCGATTGCGATCGAAATCGAGACACTGCGATTAGAGGTCAACCAAGCCGTTGCTCGACTGGGCGCGCGGACTGAACCTATCTTGCAGTTGCCGAAGTCCATAGAAGAGGACGAACCAAAACTTGGCTAAACCGGGCGGGTGGCATTGCGACGAATTTCCGGTGCCATGCTCGACACGACCGGCGCGAGCGACGTTCCGTAGCGTTCCCGCCTGCGTTCGAAGCGGCCGCACAGGTGGCCGAAATCAGCCGGCGGGTGGGCGGGTCAGAAATTGGGGGTGGCATGGGCAGGCGGGGCCGTATCCGCCTGCCCGTGCCCTCGCGCGACACGCCCAACTCGCCCTCCCCCGCATCGCCGCAGGCGATTCTCCAGCACCAACGGTGCGAATCAGCACCAGCCCAGGGCAGCGCCCTGGGAATCGATCGCGCGCGCAACCAAAGCCCTGAAGGGGCGCTCTAACCTCGCCCAGTCGAATACCCCCGCCGCAGTTGGATCGCCCCTTCAGGGCTCATTGAGGGCAACCCCGCGCACCTGGGGCGTTGCCCCAGGCTCTGGCTGGAGCGCCCCGTTGGGGCTGAGACGAGCGTGGGGAACGGTCGGAATGGAACGGGGCGGGTGGCACGGCCGGGACAGTAGGGCATTGTGTGCCACTGCTCTGTGAGCAGTGAATTCCGGCGTCAGGTGGCGCCAAGATACGTCGAACGCTCCCGGCACCAGTGCTTTGCCACGTGAAGTCTCTTGCCTCGCCCGCCGCCCGCTTCATAAACTACGGTGTCGACTCAAGGGAGACCGCCGATGGACTTTCGCGGAATCATCGATCACGGCGTCGTCCGCCCGCTCGAACCGCTGACCCTGCCCGAGGGCACGGAGGTTGAGTGCCGGCCTGTCAATGGCTACGCCATCGACGGCTCTTTCTGGCAGAGCCCCTCCATCCGCGAACTCGCCGCTCGCCAGGGCATCGCAGCGCCTCCCCGCGCCGCCGATCTCGCCGGCGACTGGCCCGACGCCGACTCGCTCGACGACTTTCTGGCCGACCTCCGCGCGGTTCGCCGCTGATGGACGCCGTCCTCATCGAACATTCAATGCCCGGCACTCACCACACCCCGCCCCCCGGCCCGCCGCGCGCCAGCACATACGTCGCCATCGCCAGGACGCCCGCCGCGTTGAACACGTGCATCCACCCGCGAACCCGCGCCGTCGGCCGGGCCAACAGGAGCAGAAGCAGCACGACGGGGATGTAGTACCGCGGATCCACCGGCCAGTGCAGGGCCAGGTACGCCGCGGAAAAAAGCCACACCCACGCCAGCAGCCTGCGCCGCGGTTGCCGCCGCCAGTCGAGCCAGAGCCCGAGCGCGACCGGCGCCAGCAGCGTGCACACCAGCGCCCGCACGCCGCCGTCGCGCTGCATCGCCCGGAGCACGTGGTTATGCAGGTAGTCGGTCTCGTTGTTGAAGGGATGCGAGCTCTGGAAGACCTGGTAAAGGATGCCCACCGCAAGCAGGCACGCACCAATCCCGAGCGGCCGCCGCAGCCCCGGCATCAGGCGCCGGCGCCCGTCCCGCCACAGTCCCGCCATCCAGATCGGCATCAGCAGCAAACCCATCGAGAGGCCGAAGATGTGAATCTGCGCGACGTTCGGCCGCGGCTTGTTCAGGCCCGATCCGCCCCGTTCCATGCCGCCGATCAGGTCGTAGAGCATCAGCACGCCGAGCACGCCGCAGAGGGGCGGGGCAAGCGCCTGCTGATTCGCGATCAGCCACGCCCGCCCGCGCACGAACCAGTTCGCCCGCCGCCCGTCCACTTCGCTCGACGCGCTTCCCTTGCCGTCGGGGCGGATGCGCTGCTCCACGGCCCACACGGCGAGCAGCCCGAACCAGACCAGGTGCGACTGCCGGACGAGGCATGCAAGCGTTAGCGCCGCCGCGGCCGCCCAGCCGCTGCGTCGCGCCTGAAAATAGCACGCGAGCGCGAGCAGCAGCAGGGCCGCGGTCTCGGTGTAGACCAGCGCAAAGTAGGTCAGCAGGAGCGGGTTGAGCGCCGCCAGCAGCGCTCGCTGTCCGTCAGGTTCGTCCGGCCAGAGCCGCCGCTCGGTGGCGCGGATCAGCAGGAGCGTGGCCACGGCGAGCAGCGCGGTCATCGCCCGCGACGCCGCGAGGCTCGGTCCGAAGAGCCACGAGGCCGCTCCGAGCAGCGCGTGATAGGTCGGGGGCATGACCAGCGCCCGGGCCGGCGGCCAGCGTCCCTCGGCGACGCCTGCGATGACGGGCTGGTGCAGCCGCTCGTCGGCGATCACGTCGGGCTTGAGCGCGATCAGCACCCCGCACCAGGCGACGACGACGCCGCACGCCAGGATCAGTGCTGGAGTGATAAACGGCGTTCGCGCATCTGCCGCGCTGGTTTGCTGCGAGACCGACATGGTTGACGGCCGGGCGGCCGATCGGAATCCCCGGCCGCGCCGGCGTCACCATGATATCCCGTCGGCCCCCTCCGCGTGCTGTCACCGTGGAAAGGACGGGCTCGACGATGCGCATGTCCGCCGCGTGCCTACGGGCAGACGGTGCCGAAGCTAGAGAGCAGCGCCGCCAGGTCGCTGAGCTCCACGTCGCCGTCCCCGTCGAGGTCGCCATCCGCGAACGTCGCCCCGCTCGGCGTGCCGAAGTGCGCGAGCAGGATCGCCAGGTCGGTCAGATCCACGGCCCCGCTGCCGTCCACGTCGCCCGGGCAGTCCGGCGTCGGCAGGCACTGTCCCAGCAGCACCGTCACCGTTCCGTCCGACACGCCGTTCGCCGCCGTGAGATCCACCGCTCCGTCGCCGTTCAGGTCCGCCATCGCGAACCGCCGCGGCCGCTGGCCCACCGGAAACGGCGCGGCCGGCTGGAAGGTGCCCTCGCCGTTGCTCAGGTGCACGGCCACGGTGCTGGGGAGGAACAGACCGGCCAGCACATCGTCGAACCCGTCGGCGTTGACGTCGGCGAAGGCCACGGCGATGGGCAGCGTGTCCGCGCCGGTCGGGATGTTGATGTACGGCTGGAATGTCCCGTTGCCGTTGCCGAGCAGCACCTGGACGGCATTGCCGTTCAGATACGGCGTCAGCAGATCCTCAAAGCCGTCGCCGTTCGCGTCGCCGATTTCGAGACCCTCGGGCGAATCCGCGGGGAACCGGCCGAGTTCCGCGAGCGCGCCTGTGCCGTCGCCAAGGCCGACGACGACTTCGCTGGAGAAGACGAGCGGAGCGGCGACGTCGAGGAATCCGTCGCGGTTGAAATCCGCAACGACCGCGCCGACGGGCCCGCCGGTGAGGAACATCGGAATCTGCGACTGGAAGGTCCCGTCGCCGTTGCCCAGCGAGACGTTGATCAGGTTGTCCTCGCGCGACGAGAAGACGATGTCGAGGAACGCATCCTGGTTCATGTGTGCGAGCACGACGCCGCGAATCTGATTCCCGAAGGCGAAGTTGAAGAGCGGCGGCCCCTGGAAACCACCCGCGCCGTTGTTCAGCAGCACGCCGATCTGCGCATTCACGCCGATCACGATGTCGTTCCAGCCGTCGCCGTTCACGTCGCCGATGGCGGGTGTGACGGGGCCGACGACGTCCGGGTTGCCCGGCTCGACCATGATGATCGGCAGGGGGCCCTGAAACGTCCCGTCGCCGTTGCCGAGCCGGAGCGTCACCGTGTTTCCGAAGAAGTCGGCCGTGGCGAGATCGGGAAAACCGTCGTTGTTGACGTCGCCCGTCGTCACGCCGAGCGGCAGGCTGCCGGTCGGCATCGTATTCGGCGGGCCGAAGACTTCGTTCGGCAGGCACTGTGCGAGCGCGCCGGGCGTCAGCAGGGCGGCGACGGATGCAACCCACCACCGGCGCAGGCCGCGGCAGGGTTCCGACGATCGGACGAGACCGGTTTTGATTCGGTTCATGAGGCATTCCTTCCCGTTTGATAGAGCCATTCGCTCGCGGGCTGTCGGCCAGCGAGCAACCGCCGCGGCGCCCACGCGGACGCGCACGGTTCCCCCCGTTGCCCACGCCGACTGGCGCAGCAATTCCCATTCCGCACGATACCCGATGCCGGTCCCAATCTGCGCTGATGCCCCGGATTTTCTGTCGCAGCTGCGCCTCCGCTGCATTGGGAGCATTTCGAGGGACGAATGGAGCACTGTGATCGCCGCTCACTCCGCGACGGGCGAACCAACGCCAAACCGTGGCCGTCAGACCTGCCGGATGAATGCGAGCGTCGCGACCAGCAGCAGGACTTCGGCGACTTTCTCGATCGCACCGTTCCCGCTCCAGACGAAAAAGCGGCTCCTCCAGAGCGGATGATCGGACCACCAGGCCGCGGAAGCGCTCGCAACGGCCGCGTATGCCGTCGAACTGATCGACAGAATCACCGCGGCGAGGATTCCGAGACCCGCCGAGCGGCTCAGCGACGGAGCTGGTTCGCGCCGAATTCTCCGATTCATCACGATCCACGCATACAGTACGCCCACCCACAGTGCGGCCGGCGCATCCTTCACGTAGATCATGTACCAGTCATTCCACTGCGAGCGAGGCACCCAGCCGGGGAAAAAAACCGTTACTGCGACGATAACCGTCACGACACCCACCACGACGAGCAATCCGCTCACGAGCCACGCCCGCACGCGGGTCGCCGGGCGAATCGCCGCGAGGAGCATCAACGTCGCCAGGATACGAACGCACCCGCCGAGCAGATCCAGCACGAGCACCGCTCGAAACACACCGAGCGAGGTACCGCGATCGGACATCCACGGCCGCGTAAGCGATAGGGGGTACCAGAACCGCAGATACAGCCACGCGAGCAGCATCGCCGCGGTGCAGAGGACTACGCCGGCGACCCACACCTGCATCGCGCGCCCGATGCCCGGTAGCGAAGAAGGCCATATGAAGATCGATCGGAGCGAGTCGGCGACGCCGTGGCCGCATTCCGGGCATAGGCCGTCACGGGCGAGCGTGCGCAGGTTGTATCCGCATCGGGCGCAGGCCGTATCGAAATCGATCGTCGGTATTTCAGGGTCGGCGGGGGCCGGCGCGGGTTGAACAGGAGCCGGATATTCCACGCCGCTTTCCGCAGGAAGGACGAAAACGCGGAGGCCGCTACTTCACGCTCTCCTGCTCTTCAGGCTGCGTCTCCTTGACGCGAGGATGGGCTTTTTTTTCCGCTTCGTCCTCGTCGGCGCGCTTGGCGCCGGCCTTCAGACGCTCGGGGTCGGGTCCGCTGCCGGTTGTGTTGTCGGCGTCGCTCTCCACGTCCTTCAGGCCGCGTTTGAATTCGTTGATGGCGCGGCCCATCGAACGCGCGACGTCGGGCAGCCGGTTGCCGAAGAGCAGCAGCGCCACTCCGGCGATGACCAGCCAATGCCACATGCTGAGCATACCCATGCGTTACTTCCTGTTCAGGTCGGACCCTACACGCCGGGCAAATCCCCACGGAGGGCCCGGAGGAAACCGGCCAAAGGGGATCAGCGATGCGCCGCTGATGAGCAGCCAGTGCCAGATTCCGAGCAGGCCCACAGCGGCGCCACTCAGCCCGGTGCAAAATCCGCCCTCTACAATCGTATCGACCATTCCTCAAACGTCAAAACCCGCCCGGGCGGTTTTTCGTCGTCCGTGACGCCGATAGAATAGTGCTTCATGGACCGGCGCGGATGAACTTTCCCTCTACCCTGCTCCGATTGAACGACATTCCCCGGATGTCCCGTCCGACCTTCGTGGCCGAGCGGAACCACATGTTCCTGTTCGGGATTTTCGCCGGGATCATCGAGGGAAACACCTCCGCCATCGTCGTTTCCAAGACGTTTGAGGGCTCCTATGCCCTGATTACGGCCGTCTGGATCACGCCGATGATCGCCAACGTCCTGACGCTGCTCTGGGGTGTGCTCCTCCGGGGCCGGCCGCGGCAGCGCGTGTTTCAGTGGCTGATTTTCGGGGCGGTGGCGAGTTTTCTGTCGATCGCGCTGACGCCGGCGGACTGGCGGCCGTGGGGAGGCTGGATTTTCTTCCTTCAGATCGCCGCGGCGCGGATCTTTCTGGTCGGGGTACTGACAGTCCGGACCAGCATGTGGGGGATGAACTACCCCAAGAGCGACCGCGCGAGGATTACCGCGCGCCTCCAGAGCCTGCGGTTCACGGTCGGGCTCTTCGCGACCGCGGGCATCGCGCGGCTCTTCGACCAGGACGCCGGCCTGTATCGGTGGCTCTACCCGCTCGTCGGCGTCATCGGAATCCTCTCGGTGATCCCCGTGCGGCAGATGCGCGTCCGGGGCGAGGCCCGCGAGCTGCGCCGCCACCTGGCCGAGAGCGCCCGGCTCGAGGCGACGACGGGCAAGTCGCTCGGCCTGGTACACAGTTTTCGCGAGTGTCTCCAGATCCTGAAGCGGGACGCGGCGTTCTCGCGCTACTGCACGGCGATGTTCTTCCTCGGGGCGTCAAATTTCATGATCGAGCCGATCGTGCTGATCATCGCGACGCAGCAGCTCGGGTACAGCTACCTCATGTCGAGCTTCATGCTGGACCTGTTTCCGAACATCATCATGCTGGCGTCCATGCCGATGTCGGCGCGGTATTTCGACCGCGTCGGCGTCCTGCCGTTCCGCGTGGTGAACAGCGCCGTCTGGCTCGTCGGCGCCGTCGCGGCGGCCGTAGGCGCGGTGCTCGTGCAGGCCGGGTGGCTGGTCTGGCTCGGCGTGGGTCTGCTCTGGGCGAGCCGATTCGTCAACGGCTTCGGGCGGGGCGGCGGGGCGATCGCGTGGAACCTCGGCCACCTGCACTTCGCGGGGCGCGACAACGCGGATCTTTACCTGGGCATCCACGTCACGCTGACGGGGCTGCGCGGGCTGGTGATGCCGGTCATCGCCATTTACCTGTTCAAGTGGATCGGCGGCTGGTCGCTCGCGATCGCGGTCCTGCTGGGGATCATCGCGGTTGAGCTGTTCCGGCGGCTTCAGGCGTTCGCGGAGCCGAAGATGGCGGCGGAGCGCGCGGCCACGGAAACATCGGTCGCCGCGTCATAGCCGAGAGGCCAGGAGCGAAGCGCGCATCGAATGCGCGCCACCGAATCCTGAACCCCGCACGCCGAGCTACTTCCGCCGTCGGGCGGCCTCCGCGACCAGTGCCTGGAACAGCCGAAGGTGCACGGGCCGGTCGATCATGTCCTCGGGGTGCCACTGGACCGCGACGAGGAAGCGCTCGCCCGGGTCTTCAGCCGCTTCGACGATGCCGTCCGGTGCGAACGCCACGGGGCGAAGGCCGCCGCCGACCTGGCTCGCGTCGATGACCTGGTGGTGGCGGCTGTTCACTTCGAATTCCAGCGCTCCGACGATGCGGGCGAGACGCGACTCGGGCAACACGCGCACGGCATGAAACGTCGATGAATGGTCGGGGCTGTGATGCGCGATGGGCGAGGACCGCGGCAGGTCGTCGACGTGCTGCACGAGGCAGCCGCCGCGGCCGACGTTGGCGAGCTGGCAGCCGAGGCAGATCGAGAGCACGGGCAGGGCGCTGGTGTCGGCTGCCCGGAAGAACTCGACTTCGAAGCCGTCGCGGCGGGCGTGGAGCGTCTGGGTCCTCTCGTGGCGGGTCTGTCCGTAGTGTTTCGGATCCAGGTCGGGGCCGCCGGTGAAGAGCACGCCGTCGACGCGACTGAGCATTTCCGCGAGCAGCGCGGGATCGGGCGTGGTCGGCAGGGGGAGCGGATAGGGCATCCCACCGGCGGCGAAGATGGCGTCGGTGTACGCGGAGTTCAGGAAACAGCGCGTGCGGACGTTGGGCGGAGCGGTCTCCTCGAAGCCCATCGTTATGCCGATCAGCGGACGCATCGGGACTCCTGTGAATGTGCGGCGGATCATACCGCGCCCCCGGCGCGGCGATGCTTTCGGTACGAGCTGGGCCGCGCGGCGGTTCGACGCTCGAATTTGCGTGCCGGCCGCCGGCGCGAAGAGTACACTGGATTTCGCCCGCGTCGCTTCGGGCCGGGCTGGAAGGGGACGACTGATGACTTGTCGATATCCACTCGCGGCATTTCTGTCGTACCTAATCGTCGGGCTCTCGCACGCGACAGTTTATGAGGTCGGCGACGGCCGGCCCTACGCCACGATCGGCAGCGTCCCCTGGGAATCACTCGCGGCGGGCGACGAGGTGCGGATTCACTGGCGTGCGGCACCCTATCGCGAGAAGTGGGTGATCTGCCGCCAGGGAACGCAGGCGCAGCCGATCCGTGTCGTGGGCGTGCCCGGGCCGGGCGGGGCGCTGCCCGTGATTGACGGCGAGAACGCGACCACGCGCCTGGCGCTCGACTACTGGAACGAGCCGCGGTCGATCATCAAGATCGGCGGGGCGTCCATCCCGGCCGACACGATGCCGCGGTGGATCGAAGTCGCGAATCTCGACGTGCGCGGAGCACGGGCGCCGGCGACGTTTTCGGACGATTCGGGGAATCCGGGCACGTACGCCCAGAATGCGGCCGCGATCTTCATCGAGAAGGGCGAGAACATCACGATCCGCAACTGCATCATTCGCGACAGCGGCAACGGGCTGTTCGTCGCGTCGGCCGGGTCGACGGTGTCGCACGATATTCTCATCGAGAGCTGTTCCATCCTCGGCAACGGCAACCTCGGCAGCGCGTTCGAGCACAACACCTACACGGCCGCGATCGGGATCACGTATCAATTCAACCGCTTCGGCCCGCCGCTCGCGGGGTCAGTGGGGAACAACCTGAAGGACCGCTCGGCCGGGCTCGTCGTCCGCTACAACCTGATCGAAGGCGGCAACCGGCAGCTTGATCTTGTCGACGCGGAGGACAGCAGCGTCATCGAGACCGACCCGCGCTATCGCACGACGATCGTGTATGGCAACGTGTTCATCGAGCTGAACGACGCCCAGAACAAGCAGATTGTTCACTACGGCGGCGACAGCGGGAACACCGACGGCTACCGCAAGGGCATGCTCTATTTCTACAACAACACGCTCGAATCGCGCCGCGCGAGCTGCACCACGCTCTTCCGCCTGTCGACGAACGACGAGCACTGCGACGCGCGGAACAACATCTTCTACGTGCGCCACGCGGGCAGCGGCCTCTCGATCCTCGACTCGACCGGCGTGATCGACCTCTCGCACAACTACCACAAGGCCGGCTGGATTCCCGCGTCGAGCGGACTCGCGGGCGTGATCAACGACGACGGGACGTCGCTCGTCGCCGATTCGCCGCTCTTCGTCCGGCCCGAGTTCTACGATTTTCGGATCGCCGCGGCGTCGATCTGTCGGAATGCGGCAACGGGGCTGCATCCGGCGATGGCGGGGACGTACGACGTCACGGGGCTTTTCCGGCTGGACCGCCAGCCGGGCGTGCGACACCTCGACGGCGGAGTGCTCGATGTGGGTGCATACGAGGAAGCGTGCGCGGGCGATCTGAACGTCGATATGCGCGTCGATCTTCAGGATCTGTCGCTGATGCTGGCGCAGTATGGCGATGCACAGTGCGGGACCGTCGCTTGCATTGGCGATGTGGATTCGAGCGGGGCCGTGGATCTGAGCGACTTGTCCGTGCTGCTGTCGAACTACGGATCGTCATGCGACTGATCGCGCCTGCGCAAGCACGGGGTTACGCCATCCCGGCCAGAGCCGCAATCGCGCCGGCGACGCCCTCGGTCGCCGCGGCCATGCGGTCGTAGTCGAGCGTGCCGGGTAGGTCGGTGGCGCGATGGTAATTCCGGTTGCGCAGGAAACTCGTATCCGTGATCATCAGGGCCGGGTAGCCTAAATCCCAGAATGAGCTGTTGTCGGAGAGGCGGATGCTGTAGACCCACTCCGGCAGCACGATCGAAAAGAGCGGCAGCCGGGAGGCGCGCTTGAAGCCGCGGCGAAACGCCCAGCAGAGCCGCCACGAACGCAGATTTCCCACGGCCGCGAGAAAATTGCCGCGCCGCGGCAGCCACCAGGCCAGCCAGCGCGGCAGTTCCATCGGCGCGATCTGCGACCCCGGCGCGTCGGAGTAGTAGCCGACCATCTCGAGGCAGAGCATGCCGACGAGCTTTTCCCCCCGCTCGCGGCAGCCCTTCGCGTGTACGTGCGAGCCCATCTCCTGCGTGTAGAAGTGCGGCGGCTCCTCGCAGGCGAACGCGACGAAGCGGACGGTCCGGCGGGTGCCGCGGCCGGCGAGCAGGCGGGCCGTTTCGAGCAGCACGGCCACCGCGGACGCGTTGTCATCCGCCCCGGGCGTCTCGGGGACCGTGTCGTAGTGTGCCCCGAGTACGACGACCTCGTCCGGCCGCGTCGTGCCGCGGCGTTCGACGATGAGGTTGGTCGCGGTCTGGCCGGTGTCGAGTGTGTATTCCTCGCGGCGCACGCTGTCGCCCATGCCGGCGAATTCGCGCTCGATCAGCGTGATCGCGGCGGCGATGGAGTCGGGCTTGCCGAAATGCCGCGGCCCGATGAGCCCGGCGAGGCGGTCGACGTGCTGATGGAGCCGGCGGGCGAGATCGGAGGTCATGCGGGAATAGTACGGCCCAGCTACTTCTTGTACGCCTCGCGAATCACCGGGACGAGATAGTCATTGAACGCCCGGTCGAAGTCGTATTCCGGCTCCCAGCCCCAGTCGCGCCGCGCCGGCGTGTCGTCGACGTCCGCCGGCCAGCTGTCCACGATCGCGGCCCGGGCGTGGTCGACATGGAAGGTAATGCGGGCGTTCGGGAAGAACTTCAGCACGCGGTCGCGAATCTCACCCGCCGTCGGGCTGAACGCGCCGATGTTGTAAATTCGCTGGCTGAGCTTCTCGGCCGGCGTCTCCGCGAGGCGGATGATCGCCTTGATGCCGTCGGGCATGGCCATGAACGGAATCCGTGCCGCCTCGGACACGAAGCACTCGTAGGGCTTGCCCTGCGCGGCCGCGTGCAGCATTTCGGGCGCGTAGTCGCTCGTGCCGCCCGCGGGCAGCGTGTGAGCGCTGATGAGGCCGGGGAAACGGATGGCGCGGAAGTCGACGCCGCTCCACGTGCGTTCGGCGGCGAGCTGGCGGAAGTGGAACGTGTAATACCGGCCGAGCTGCTCGCAGTAGAGCTTGTTGCAGCCGTACATCGTCGTCGGGTAGTTGAAATCGGTCTCGCGGACCTTGCCCGCGGCGGCCTTGGTCGCGAGGTCGGGCAGCCCGTAGGCCGCGATCGAGCTGGGGAAGAGAAACTTCACCGGGTTCCCATGCCAGCGCGACTGCTCGTGCGCCAGCTTCAGCAGGTTCAGCGTGCCATTGACGTTCACCCGGTGCGCCAGGTCCGGCGTGTGCTCGCTGCGCGTGCTCAGCAGGGCCGCGAGGTGATAGACCTGGTGAATCTCATACTCGCTGATGAGCCGCTGGAGCAGGTTCTCGTCGAGGATATCGCCGACGATGCACGCGACGCAGTGGTTGCCGAGCCGGGCGTCGATCGGTTTGAGGTCGAGCGCGATGAGCTGGTAATGGGAATTCCGACTCAGGTGCTCGATGAGCCCGTGACCGATTTCGCCGTTGGCGCCAGTGATCAGTACGACCGGTTTTCGCATTTTTCGTTCCCTGATGCTGAAACCGCTAGTTTACCGCCAGTGCGGCGGGGCGTTTGGGAGGCTCCCGAACGGCCCCGCACCGCCGCGGGCGACGTCCCGGCCTCATGAACCCGATTCTCGCTCTTTCGCGAACCCTCCGACCCTTTTTTTTTGAGAATTCTCAAATTTCGGAGAACCCCGGCCGTCCGGAGTCCGTATGACCAGTGCGAACTTGAAGCCTCCTCCTCTCCATAACCCCGGCGGTGTCGCGAGATCGACGCCGCCGGGGTTGTATTGTTGCTGGACGCCATTTCCTCCGCGCGTACGATTGCGGCGGACCATGCGTTTTCGGAACCTGATCTCGAATCAGCCGGCGATTGTCTACGCGGTGGGGCTGCTGCTGGCCGCCGTGGTCGGGCGTGACGCCGCCGCGCAGACGACGTCGCCCTCTGTCCCGCCTCCGTTTGTGCCCGTTGCCGTCGCCCGGATCAAGGCGTCACCTCCGCAGATCGTCGTCACCCCGCCGGATTCCGGAGGCGCTCCCGCGGCGGGAACGGTCATCCTGGGGAGCTTCGAAATCGGCAGGTTCCTTTCGGTCCCGCTCGCGCGCTTCCAGGCGGCGGCCGGCACGCTTGTCCTCGACCAGGACCGCGAGCCGGCGCTCTTCTCTCCGGAGTGGTCGGCGACGCCCTCGACGATGCGAGCATGGCTCGTGCGTGACGACGCCGGCGGCCTGGTAAGGGGCCGGTGGCCGGCCGGTGCGGATTTCATCGCGCGCGTCGACAGCATCGGACCGGGCCGGGCGGCCGCCTGGCTCGATGTCGGCGCAGAATCAGGCGTCTCAACGGGCGACGTGTTTTTGAAGTCGGTGGGCGTCCAGCCCGTGGCCCGGCTCGAAGTGCGCTCGGTGCTCGATGAGGTCGCCTACTGCCGCATCACCTATCTCGCAAAGGGGGCTGCGGTCTCCCCCGGCGACGTGGTGACGGCCTGGCCGGCGCCGGCGGACACCCGCGACGGCCGATGTCGGTCGACGGTCTGCTTTGTCGAGTCGATGGGCGATGCGCAGGTCCTCTGGATTGCCCGCCCGCCGCGCGCGGCCGTCCCTCGCGAGCCGCGGATGGAACTCACCCGCTCTGGGCGGTACATGGGCTTTGCGACCGTCGAGCGTCAGGATGCCCTCTTCTGGTATGCGCGGACGCTGCCGTCCGTCGCGGTTGGACCGATTCGGGTCGGGGACACCGCCGAAATCAGAACACTGGCGGATATCAGCGCCCCGCGCATCTCGGCGCGCGTCTTCGACCAGAACGAACACGGTGCGCTGATCACCGCCGGCGAGAACGACGGGCTCTCGGCCGGCCTCACCGCGACGGCCCTTCGCGGCGATCGCCTCCTCGGTCTCATCGAAGTCATCCGCGTCACCGGCGGGTATGCCACGATTCGGATGCAAGCGGGCGCCGATGCGGCGGCCGCGCACTCCACCACCGCCCCGGCCGAGCCGCCGATGCTGGAGCGCCTCGACGAGATTCGCTTCGGGCCGCCGCGCTTGCCGGACCGCATCATCGGCCGCGTCGTGCGACTCGAAGGGGATGCCCTGACCCTTGATCTGACGTCGCCTGTTACGCCGCGACCCGGCGATCTGCTTTCGCTCCGCGTCAAGGACGCCACGATCGCCGTCGCACTCGTCCTCGAAACGGCGGAGGGCCGCGCCGTCGCGTTCCTCCTCGCCGAATCCTGGACCGCTCCCATCTCGGGGGGAACGTCGGTGGCGGCTCCGGTGCCCTGAATCTCGCCGCTTGTCGCACCACGGCGGCCGATAATCTGCTAGAATCAATAGTCAGCCGGTTTCCCGGCCAATTGTTGCGAGGATCTCCCATGAACAGGCGTATATCCGCGGTCCGTGCGCAGTGGTGCTTCGCCGCGCTGCTTACCCTCCTTTCCGCCGGCTGTGCGGCGACGTCCGGAACCGCCGCCATGTCTTCCGAGCCGGTCATCGACCTGCGCGCCGATGATCAGTTGCGTCGAATGACGGATTACCTCAAGGGGCTGGACCGCCTGCGCTTCGAAGTGGACGTGACATACGACGACTATCTCGTCGACGACGAGCTGGTTCAGAAGCACCGCCGATCGACCGTCGAAGCGCTTCGACCGGATCGCCTCCGCGGCTCGGCCGCTTCCGACGACGATGAGCGCGCCTACTGGTTTGACGGTTCTCGCCTGACGTTCCTCGACCGCCGGAACAACGTGTATTCGGAAGTCGCGGTCGCCGGCAGCATCGATACGCTCATCGAGACGCTGGCCGACAAGTACGACGTCGTAAACCCCGTCATGGAGTTTCTCTCCACGGATGCGTACCGGTGGCTGATGGGCAACGTGTCCGATGCGGAGTACGTGGGCGAGGTGACGCTCGCCGGCGAAAAATGCCATCACCTGGCCTATCGCCAGCCCACGCTGGACTGGCAGATCTGGATCTCGGCCGGAGACGCGGCACTGCCGCGAAAGCTCGTCATTCGGTACAAGCAGTTGACGGGATACCCGCAGTACCAGGCCGTGTTTTCTTCGTGGGATACCGCGCCGAATTTCAGCGCAGCCGATTTTGCCGCCCAGGTGCCGGCGGACGCCGGCCGCGTGGAGTTCCAGCCGCAGGCCCGGGCCGTGGGCTCGGGCACAAAGCCGCAATAGGGGAGTTCTTCCATGACCTGTTCACGTTTCTGTGGCGCAGCCGCAATTTTCCTGGCGTTGCTGTCGGCCATACCCACGACCTCGGCGCAGGACAACGATCGGGGTGCGAGGCGTTTCGGGCGTCAAGGCCGGTCCGACGATCGCGACCGCGATCGCGACCGCGGTGACGATCGAGATCGAGATCGAGATCGGGACCGCGGTGGACGCAGACCGCCCGTCGCGCGCGCCATCCGCGTCGGCACGACCGTGAGCGCGCTGCCGCGCGGCCACCGCGAAGTCGTCGTTCGCGGGGCCCGCTATTACGTCCACGAGAGCGTCTGCTATACGCGCGGTCCGAGGCCCGATACCTATGTCGTGGTCCGGCCCCCGCACGGCCTCTCGCTTACGCACATTCCGTCGGACTATGTTTCGGTTCAGATCGGGGGTGCGTCGTTCTACTACTACGACGACTGCTATTACGACGATCGCCTGACGGTGGTGGATTGTCCGATCGGCGGCACGATCACGCAGCTCGGCGTCAGCGTCGAGGTCGTCGAAGGCCGTGACGGCCGGTACTACCGCGATGGCGACCGGCTCTTCAAGGCGGTCATTCGAGGCGGCAAGACCCTCTACGAGCGTGTGTCGGTCCGCGCGGACGACCTGCGCCCCGCGTCGTGGGAGTTGCTCGGGTCCGCGAAGATCAGCTTCCGGGGCGAACTGGAGTCGATCCCCAGCAGCCTCCGCCGCGGGCGCTTCCACCAGATGCGGATCGAAGTCACCGGCGGCGACGTCGAGATCTACGACATCGCGGTGCGCTTCGCCAATGGCGAGATCTTCTCGCCCAATATCCGGCAGAGCTTCGACGAGAACACGCGCAGTCGGATCATCGACCTGCCGGGTGACGATCGGTTCATCAAGGAGGTCGTCTTCCGGGCGAAGAGTCGGCTGACGCTCGCGGGAAAGGCGACCATTTCGATCGCGGTGCGCTGACCGCACGCGAAGCGACTCAGCCACGCCCGGCGTGTAGTCCGCGCGGAAGGTGTCGATGCGCAGGATCGTCGGAATCGGCCTTGTGGCGATCGCAATGCTCTGGCTGGCCTGGATCGTGCCGGACACGCCGGAAGAAGCCCGCGGGGATCGGAAGCCCGGCCAGGTGCTCCTGAGCGCCGGGCTGCTGATCGCCGGTCTTACGCTCGTTGCGCTCCCTGGGCGGGCCCGGAGGGGTTAATTCGGCGCGGATCTAGAGATTCGAGACCGGAGGCCCACGCCCGCAATCAAGCCAATGAGCCGGAACGTCACTACCCCAGGACCGTCAGAAACTGCCGCAACCACTCCACATGCGCCGTCCACGCCGGCCCGGTGACGAGATTGTCGTCCGTGTGCGCACCCTCGAACGGCAGGCTGACGAACTCCGCGCCCGCCAGCGTGACCTCCGGCGCGCACGCCGGGGAGGCGTTGACGCGCCGGCCGCGAATCACGTCGGCCGCAGCGAGAAGCTGGGCACCGTGGCAGATGGCGGCGATGGGCTTGCGCGATTGGGCGAAGTGGCGGACGATCGCGAGGACGTTCTTGTTCAGACGCAGGTATTCGGGCGCCCGCCCGCCGGGAATGACGAGGGCGTCATATTCCTCGGGCTTGATCTCGGAAAACGACGCGTTGAGCGTGAAATTGTGGCCGCGCTTCTCCGTGTATGTCTGGTCGCCTTCGAAATCGTGGATCGCGGTTCGAACGGTCTGGCCGGCGGCCTTGTCGGGGCAGACGGCGTCGACGCGGTGGCCGGCGATCTGGAGGGCCTGAAACGGGACCATGACTTCGTAGTCTTCCACGAAGTCGCCGACGAGCATCAGAATCTTCTTAGCCATTTGGGCTGCCTCCATTGCGGCTCAACTCCGTCGGCGGTCGCTGCCCGGCCCTCAAATCGAGTCTATGCAGGCAGTTCGGCAGCTGCGTAGCCCCAGCGGGTCATCAGATCGCCCACTGCCGCGTCGATTCGCCGACGGTCCTCCTCGGCCATCGCCCGATGCTTGTTCTTCTGGTAGCCCGCGACGGATGCGACGTACGCATCGAGCCGCGACCGGAACTCGGGCGTCAGCGGCAGTTCGAGCTGCGCGTAGATCGCCTCGATCACGCCGATCGGGTCGCGTTCCAGGTCCTCGAATCGCACTTCAGAAAAGCGATTCTCCGCGAGCGCGGCCGCGTCGCGATAAAACGCCCGCTCGATGGCCGCATAGTTGTCGAGGAAGCGATCTGCGTACGTGTTTGACGCGGGCGGGTCGTGAAGCTGGAAGAGCACCTGTCCCTCGCGGGCGAAGTGGACGTTGGAGCGGTAGACGTCATACGGGTTGCGATGGATGTGCACGATCCGCGCGTCGGGGAAGAGTTCGAGCAGCATCGGCAGCCGCCCGGTGTTGCACGGGTTCTTCAGCACGGGCCGGCGGTTGTTCCAGAAGACGAGCTTGCGCAGAAAAGCGAGGTTGATCCGGCCCCAGCGGCGACGCTCGGCCGGCGTGAAGCCCTCGAGCAGGAAGAAGCGGTCATAGGCCGCACCCTGTTCCGGAAAGACCCAGCCCCAATAGGGCGAGAGACGCGACGTGCACGCGATCGCGAACTCTTCCTCGTTGGCCGAGAAGACGTGAAACTGCACCGCGTCCATCGGCCGCTGCCACGGCAGAAAGGCGGCCAGCATGCCGGACATCGGCCAGCCGGCGAAGAGGGCTCCGCAGGGGTTCAGTACGTGGTGATTGCGCGGTGCGACGAGATTCGGGTCGAGCGCGAGCAGGTTGTGCAGGTGGGTCGTGCCGCTGCGATGGACGCCGAGGATGAAGACCGGATCGAGCACGCGGCGACGGGCGATCAGCGGCGCGAGCAGTCGCTCCGGCAGGCAGATCAGGCCATTGATCCCGCCGAGAACGATCATGCCCGCCAGCCGCAGCAGGTAGTCGCGCCCGACGCGCCACTTCGCGAGCGCGAGCACGTGCACGACAACCTCGATGGGCGCCAGGCACATCGGCATCGCCAGCGGATAGACGCGTTTGAGGCTGGCGGGGATGGCGCTTTCCGGGACCGCGTCCGTGCGTGGCTGACGCAGCGCCAGCACGATCGCAGGCAGAGCGGCCGCGGCGAGGACCATCCAGAAAATCGGGGCCTGCACCGGGTCAAGGTGCGGCGCAAACCACGCGAGCAACGGGCTCTCTTTCGCGCGGTCGAGCAGATGCGCCTGGTCGTTCGTCTTTTGCACGATGAGGAAGCCGGCGAGGATCGCGCCCGGGGCGAGGATATTCCCGCTCGCGATGCGCACCGCACCGAGGAGCAATTGCGTGCACAGCAGGCCTATCTCGCGCTGCCACCCCGGGCCGGCGAGCAGCTCGTCCGGCCGGTTCAGGCGCAGCAGCAGCGGCAGGGCGGCGGCGGAGATGGCAATGGCCGCCAGATTGCCGTAACGCTCGCGAAAAAGCCCCAGAAAGTAGCCGCTGAGGATGATCTGGAGCGAGAACGCGATCAACAGCGAGATCGGGATGATCCAGATGACGTCGAACCAGTCGCTGAAGTACATCACGCCCGGCCAGCCCAGCGCCCCGAGCCGCCACGCGACGATGTAATACGCCGCCGTCGCGCCGACACCGGCCGCGAGCCCGCCGAAGAAGCCCGGCCGCCAGCGATCGCCGATGGCCAGGCCATACTGAGCCGCGGGGCGTCGCTCCAGCACGGCCATGAGCGACAGGGTCATGAGCGCGACGGGCAGGAGGACGTACTGGGCGGTTTCGCCGAAGATGTGTTCCTGCAAGCCGCTGGCCCACGCCGCGACCTGGATCGGCACGGCAATCGCAAGCGTCACCGCGGCCCAGGCGATGAGCTTGACCCATGGCGGCGCGGCGATGAGGCGGTCGGTCCAGCCGGCGGGACGGTCGTTCATGGCGGCGAGGGTATAGCGGCCGGGGCGGGATTCCAATTCGGGCGGTCAGAACAGCCGCCGCTTCCGAGAACTCCGCGCGCGGCGCGACTGCACTTGTTTCTCGATTGCAGATGCCGTCTCGTCACTGATTCCGTCACTCCGGGCGCGGGCAAGCCACGCATGAAGGTCAAACGGCTTGGGCACGACGCGCTTGATGAGATCGCTGAACGACTCGCCGTCGCGACACGCGCGTGCCAGGCGCTCGTAGGCCTCGGCATCGATCCGGATCGATTTTCGAGCCGTGCGCATTACTTCGCCCGCGTCGGCAGCTCCCGCGGCGCGACGATCGACGCCTCGCTCGCCTTCCGCGCCCGCACCGCCCGTCGCACCGCCGCAGCGATACCGGCCGCGTCGATGCCCGCTTCCGCAAGCTGACCGGCGCGCGAGCCGTGTTTGTAGAACTGGTTTTCCGCCATGCCGAGGCGGATGACCGAATCCGTCGGCAGGCCGAGGCGATTCGCGCATTCGAGGACTGCGCTGCCGAAGCCGCCGGCCACGCTGTGGTCCTCGACGGTGATGACCGGGCCGCCGCGCGTGATCGCGGTCGTGACCATGTCCTCGTCGACCGGCTTGCAGAACCGGGCATTGACCACGCTGACGAAGATATCCTCGCCCGCGAGCGCATCCGCCGCCTGCATCGCGAAGGGAACCTCCGTGCCATACGCAAGAATCGTCGCGTCGGGCCCCTCGATCATCGTCCGGGCCTTGCCGAGAACGAACTCGGGGCAGGCGCCGAGCGATTCCGGGATGACATCGCGCGGGTAGCGGATCGCCGAAGGGCCCGGCAGTTTGAGTGCGAAGCGGAGGCTCTCGGCCAGCTCCGCCTCGTCCGCCGGCGCCATCAGCACGATGTTCTGAAGACCCCGCAGATACGCAAGGTCGAGATAGCCGTGGTGCACCGCGCCGTCGCCGCCGACAAAACCCGCCCGGTCGATGCAGAAGACGACGGGCAGATCCTGAAGCACGACTTCCTGGAAGACCTGGTCGAACGCGCGCTGAAGGAACGTCGAGTAGATGCACGCGATCGGCTTGAGCCCCGCCTTGGCCATGCCCGCGGCGATGTCGACGGTGCAGCTCTCGGCGATTCCGCAGTCGAGCGTCTGTTCGGGCAGTTCCTTGCGGATTTTCGCTACACCCGTGCCGTCGGGCATCGCGGCGGTGAGCGTGACGATCCGCTTGTCCGCCTTCATCAGCGGCAGCGCGACGTCGGCGAATGCCGTCGTCCAGCCCTTGCGCGTGGATTTGATCGGCGTGACCTGGTCGCCCTCGATCTGAAGTTTGTCGGGGCTGTGGAACGAGCAGGGGTCCTTGCTCGCCCAGTCGCAGCCGCGCCCCTTCTCCGTCATGACGTGGAAGAGCACGGGGTGCTGCACGTCTTTGAGCAACTCAAGCATCTCGATCATGTGCGGCAGATCGTGGCCGTCGACCGGGCCGACGTACAGGAAGCCGAGCTGCTCGAAGATCTGGTGCGGCGAAACGGTGGCCTTGAAGCCTTCCTTCAGGTGGTCGAGCGTGTCGAGCATCCCCTTGCCCACGAGCGGCAGGCCGCGGAGGAAATCGGCGACCTTGGACTTCACTTCTTCGTAGAGGTGGCTGACGCGGAAGCGGGCGAGGTGCGACGCGAGCGCGCCCTGCGTCTTGGCGATGCCCATCGAGTTATCGTTGAGGACGACGAGGAACTGCCGCTTGAGCGTGCCCGCCTGGTTGAGCCCCTCGAACGCGACGCCGTTGACGATGCTGGCGTCGCCAATGAGCGCGACGGCGCGCGACTTGCGGCCCATCAGGCTGTCGCCGCGCGCGAGGCCGACGGCCGTGGGAATCGCCGTCCCCGCATGGCCGACGTCGAACAGGTCGTAGGGGCTTTCCCTGCGGCTCGGAAATCCGCTCGCGCCCCCCGCCTGCCGGACGTGCTCGAAGAGTTCATCCCGGCCGGTGAGCAGCTTGTGAACATAGCACTGGTGGCCGACATCCCAGAGCAACCGATCGCTCGCGAAGTCGAATACGCGGTGCAGGGCGATCGTCAGCTCGGTCACGCCGAGGTTGCTGGCGAGGTGGCCGCCGTTCTTGACGACGACGTCAATGATTCGCTCGCGGATCTCCTGGGCGAGTTGACGGAGTTGGTCCATCGTCAGCGGCTGGATGTCAGCGGGCGTCTTGATCGTCGGCAGCAGCTTCTTCATTTCGCTTACTCGCTCCTGTATGGCTCAGCCACCCTCGGCTGGACTCAGCCGCGCAGCGGCTGCACTCGAAATTCCGGATCTCGCCGACGTTGGCGTCGGCCGCACCGGCACCCTCATGTCGCCCGGCGAATCACATACTCCGCCAGTAGCCGCAGGTTTCCGGCCCCGTCGCCGAACCGCGACAGCGCCGCACACGCTCCATCCACCTCTTCCCGCGCCCGCCGGCGGCTCTCCTCGACGCCGAACGCGGCGGGGTACGTCTGTTTCGAGGCCGCGGCGTCCTTGCCCGCGCGCTTGCCCAGATCTTCCGTCGTCCCCGTCGCGTCGAGCAGGTCGTCCGCGATCTGAAACGCCAGCCCGAGCCGCCGGCCGTAATCGCTCATCGCGTCGCGATCCTCCCGCGAGGCTCCGGCCGCAATCGCACCCATGCAGCAACTCGCACGGATGAGCGCGGCCGTCTTCAATTCGTGGATCAGCTTGACGCGTCCGCCTTCGACCGCCGCCGTTTCCCCTTCGATATCGGCCGTCTGGCCGACGATCATGCCCTCGGTGCCTTCCGCCAGCGTCGCCACCAGCTCCGAACCAACCGATCCCCCAATCTGCGCGAGCAGCCGGAAGGCGTGCGTCACGAGCCAGTCGCCGGCGAGGATCGCATGTGCCTCGCCGTAGACCTTGTGGCTCGTCGGCAGCCCGCGGCGGAGATCGTCGTCGTCCATCGCCGGCAGATCGTCGTGGATCAGCGAAAACGTGTGGACGCATTCGATCGCGATCGCCGCCGGCCAAGCCGCAGCGTCGCCACCGCCGCAAATCTCGCACGCCGTGAGAACCAGCACCGGCCGAAGCCGCTTTCCGCCCGCCGTCAGCGAGTATTGTACGGCGTCGATGAGGCGCGTGTTCCCCGGTGTCGAGCATTTCAGCCGATTCAGGTGCGTTGAAAGCGCGTTATCGACCGCGCTGCGTCGGCCCTCGAACCAATGCCGCCAGGCGTCAAAGTCCGACATGGTCGTCTGGCCCGAAAACGCATCCGCGACCGCGCCAACGGCCGGATGGACAGTCTGCATCCCATCAGAATAGAGTCTCACAGTCGGCGTTGCCAGTGGACCGGCTCAAAACCCCATTCACGAGACGTGGCGTGTCCTTTCGAATCACCGCCGAAACCGTCCTGAACGGCTACTGCAACGGGCTTTTCCCGATGGGCGAGCCCGGCGGGCGGATCAACTGGTACAGCCCTGACCCGCGGGGAGTATTCCCGCTAGACGACCGTTTTCACGTGCCCTACACGTTGAAAAAGGTCATCCGGCGGGGGGTCTTCGAGATCCGGCTGAATACGGCCTTTCGTGACGTGATCCGCGAGTGCGGCACGCGCGGCGAAGGGACGTGGATCACGCCGAAAATCGTCGACATTTACACGACGCTGCACCGTGCCGGCTATGCCCATTCGGTCGAGTGCTGGAAGGATGGGCAACTAGCAGGGGGACTGTACGGTGTGTCGATCGGCGCGGCGTTTTTCGGAGAATCGATGTTCCACCGCATGACGGATGCGTCCAAGGTCGCACTCGTCGCCCTGGTGGAGCAACTCCGCCGCCGCGACTACCGCCTGCTCGATACGCAATGGACCACGCCGCACCTCCAGCGATTCGGGGCCATCGACGTTCCTCGCGACGAATATCTGGAAAAACTGGCCGCGGCGATCGTCCTGCCGCGCGCGTTTACCGACGATGCGCCCGTCGTCGGCGTTTCACCCGAAGATGGCTGAAAAGGAGCCCGCCGATGCGCTGCTTCGTCGCCGTGGACCTCGACGCGGATTGGCGCCGGGCGATCGCGCGGCTCCTGCCGTCGACGCGGGGCGCCGGCGGCGGGCCGAAGTGGGTCGCGGCGGATTCACTCCATGTGACGCTCTGGTTTCTCGGGGAGGTCGCCGATGCAGCCGTCCCCGCGCTCTCCGACGCGCTCGCGCACGCCGCCCAGCGCGTCGAGCCCTTCGAGCTCGCGCTCGCGGACGCCGGCTGTTTTCCCCCGCGCGGCCGGGCGCGCGTGCTGTGGCTGGGAATCGAGGACCCGGCCGCGGGCTGCGGCCGTTGGATCGCCGCGGCCGCACCGCTGCTCGCGCCGCTCGGTTTCGCCCCCGAGTCACGGCCGTTCCACGCCCACCTCACGCTCGCCCGCAGCCGGAGCCCGGCCGGCGACGACGCGCTGCGCCAGGCCGCCGAACAACTGCGACCGCCCGCAGTTTCGACCATGCACGTCTCCGAAATCACGCTGTTTGAAAGCGTCCTCGGCCCGCACGGCGCGGAATACCGCCCGCTCGCGCGTTTCGGACTCGGCGGCGCGGCGGGCGGGGGCTGAATTCGGACTGCCGCCGCGATGAGTTACGAGGCTCCAGGCGGACGGCCTTTCATGCGGTCCTCCGGCCATTTGTCACCTCTGAACATCGTTCGTACCATACGCCGAGCGAGCCCATCTTATCAGACTTCAAGGAGCCACCCATGCAACGAACCCGATTCGGCCTGACCCTCGTCGGCTGCTTCTTCGCCTCCCTGCTCGTCGGCTGCATGCCCAAGATGACCCTCGCCGAGATGAAGGAGATGATGCCCAAGAAGCCGGCCGAGCTCGAGCATCTCAACGCATTCGTCGGCAAATGGGAGGGCACCGGCGAGGTGAAGTTCGCGATGCTCGACGAACCGACGCCGCTCAAGATGACCGGCCGCAGCGAATCCAGGTGGAGTGGCGACGGCTGGTACATCGTCGAAGAGAGCCACATGACCATGGACGGCTTCGATCCGATGCAGTCGCTCGGGACATGGACCTATGATGCCGGCGCGAAGAAGTACCGATCCACCTGGGTTGACAGCATGGGGTCGTCCGGCATCGGCGAAGCGACGCGCGATGCGAAAACGGGTGAATGGAAGTGGTCCGCCCGCAGCTACGGCGCCTGGGGCGAGAGCAAGATGACCGGGACCATCCGCTTCATCGACAAGGACACGATGGAGTGGAACATGGCCGAACACATGGGCTTCTCGAAGACCGCCGAGTTCAAGGGTACGAGTCGCCGGATCCGCTGACCACCCGCGACAGAACCGACGGTGGGCCGCGCCTGCGGAGCGACGCGACACGCCCCGCGCGGGCCCGCCGTCGATTTCCGGCCGCAGCCACGAGGGCCCAGCGCCCGGCTCCGGCTCCATCCCCCAACCCCCGCTCGCAGCGCGTCGATGCGCAGATGTTGCCCGGCCGCGCACCCGCGGGGCCGCCGCTCGCCCTCCCCCGATTCGGCCGATAGGATGGGCGTGCGCGGAGTGATCGGCCGAATATGGTGCGTGTCGAATCCCTGACCAAGGCGTTCCCGTCCCCCGATGGATCCGAGAAATTCGCCGTCGCCGGCGTCTCTTTCGAGGTCAGACCGGGTGAGATCTACGGTCTGCTCGGCCCCAACGGCGCCGGCAAGACCACCACATTGCGCATGATCTGCGGCCTCCTCCGCCCGACCGCCGGCCGGGTTTTCATCTGCGACGAGGACGTCACCCACGACCCGGAGCGGGTCAAGAGCCGCGTCGGATACATCACGGCGAACACCGGGCTCTACTCCCGCCTGACCGCCCGCGAGTTTCTGGCGTATTTTGCCGCCCTCTACGGCCTTTCACCGGCGGCGACCCGCGACCGCATCGCGTATCTCTGCGATTACCTCGGCATGCATGAGTTCCTGACCCTCCGCTGTGGCGCGCTCTCCACCGGGCAGAAGCAGCGCGTGAATATCGCTCGCTGCCTCATCGCCGATCCGCCTTTCCTGATCATGGACGAGCCGACGCTGGGCCTGGACGTGCTCAGCAACCGGCTCATCCTCAAGCTGATCGAATCCCAGGCCGCCGCGGGCAAGAGCGTCCTGCTCTCCACGCACGCCCTCGACGAAATCGAGATGATGTGCAAGACGATCGGCCTGATCCACCGCGGCCGGCTCGTCGCCGAGGGCAGCTTTGAAGATCTCCGGGCCCGCACCGGGCGCAGCCGGCTGAGCGAAGTATTCCTCCAACTGGTAGGCGAGAATGAGCCGGCTTTCGCGGATTAACACCATCTGGCGCAAGGAACTCGTCGATACGCTGCGCGACCGCCGCACGCTCATCGCCATGATCCTCGTGCCCATGGTCCTCTACCCCGCGATGATGCTCGGCTCGCTCCAGGCCCTCGAAGTCCAGACCTCCAACCTCCAGAAGGAGGAGTACGTCGTCGCGGTCGCGCGCGAGGATGTCGGCCGCTGGCTTCGGCGTGTCATCGACAGCGATGCCGCGCGACAGCCCAACCTCGGCCGCGTCACCGCCGAGGAGGCGATCGAAAAAGCCGCGACCCAGGCGACCTCGCGCCCCTCGCCCGATTCCACCATGAAACGCTCCACGCGCGAGGCCGCGATGGAGGCCGCCAGCGACGTCCCGCCGCCGTTTCGAGTCGTCGTCGTGCAGGACCCGCGCCGCGTCGTCGTCGAAGGCGCCGCCAATGCCGCCGTCGAGATGTCGGGGGAGATTCCCACGCCCGCCTCCGACGGTTCGATCGCCGTGAATGTCCTCTTCGACGCGACGGACGTCCGCAGCCAGTTCGCCTTCAGCGCGATCTCCAAGGTTCTCGAGCGCCTGCGTCTCTCGATGCTGGAGCAGCGGCTCGCCCGCCACAGCCTCCCGCGCACATTCATCGAACCGATCAGTCCATACGCGACGAACCTCGCCACGGCCGAACGCACTGCCGGCGCGGTTCTCGGCCAGATCGTCCCGCTGATTCTCATCGTGATGACGATCACCGGGGCGATCTACCCCGCGATCGATCTGACCGCCGGCGAACGCGAGCGCGGCACGCTCGAAACGCTGATGGTCGCGCCGGTCCCGACCGTCGACCTCATCACGGGAAAGTTCATCGTCGTCACGCTGATCGGCATGCTCAGCGCGCTGCTCAACCTGCTCTCCATCGGCGGCACGGTCTATCTCGGCGGCGTCGGCGCGGCGCTCATGCCCGGCAGCGACCTGAGCATCCCGCTCGGTTCGCTGCCCCTCGTGCTCGTGATGCTTCTGCCCCTGGCCGTCCTGTTCAGCGCTATGCTCCTGGCCGTGTGCAGCTTCGCCCGCAGCTTCAAGGAGGCCCAGAACTACATCCTGCCCGTGATGGTCGCCGCGCTCATCCCCGGCGTCGTCGGCATCCTGCCCGCGACGCGCCTCGAAGGCCCGATCCTCATCATGCCCGTCGCGAACGTCGTCGTCCTGACGCGCGAGCTGTTCCTGGGCAAGACCGGCCTCGCCGAGCCGATCCTCTGGGTGGTCCTCTCGACCAGCCTCTACGCCGCCGCCGCCGTCGCGATCGCCGCCCGCCTCTTCGGCCAGGAAGCGGTCCTCTTCTCCGATTCCGGCTCGATCAAGACGCTCTTTCAGCGCCGCTTCTTCAAGCCGCGGCCCGCGCCGACCGTTTCGACCGCGCTGCTCGTCCTCGCGCTGGCGTACACACTGAATTTCTATATCCAGTCCGCGCTTCAGAAGTCCGGCGTCTCCGAGGGCATGGAGTTCCTCTCCGCCTTCGCGATCACGCTCGTCATCCTGCTCGTCGTCGGCCCCTGGTTCGCCGCCCGCTACGCCCGCGCGGACATCGCCAACACGTTCAGCCTCCGCGCCCCGACGCTTCCAGGCCTCGCCGCCGGGCTCTGCTTCGGTCTCTCGACCTGGCTGCTCATTCTTCAGTGGATTCGCATCCAGGAGGGGTTCCTGCCCATGAACCCCGACATGAAAGCCCAGCTCGAAGCCGCGACCGCGTGGATGTCCTCGATCTCGCCGTGGACGCTCGCCTTCTTCCTCGCGATCGTCCCCGCCTTTTGCGAGGAATTCTTCTTCCGCGGCTTCGTCCTCAGCGGCCTGCGCTCGGGCATGGGCAAGGTGGGCTCGCTCGCGATCGTCGCCATCGCCTTCGGCGTGAACCACCACAGCGCCCATCGCCTGATCGGCACGGCCGTGCTCGGCCTGCTCCTGGGCCTGCTCGTTCTCCAGCACCGCTCGATCTGGCCCGCGATGCTCGCGCACGCGATGCACAACGGCATCACGGTCCTCGCCTCGAGTCCGGACGGCTTGCAGGAGCAGTTCGAGAACTGGGGCCTCAGCGCCGTCGAAGGCGCGCCGATCCCGCCTGCCTGGATCGCGGCAGCGCTGGGACTCACCGCTCTCGGAACAATCCTCTGCTTCGTCGGCACGCCGCGCGGGAGCGAGCGTATCGCTGCCGCGCCGCAGGGAACCGTCGCACCGGTCGAGTCCTGACCCGGGCTACGGACAAGGCGTCCCGAAATCCCGCAGCATCAGCGCCAAATCCTCAAGATCGACGGCCCCGTTCCGATCCAAATCGCCATTCTCGCGGCCCGGAATTTCATCACTCCCGAAGTTACTGAGAAGCACGGCGAGATCGGCCAACCCCACCTGTCCGTCGCATGTCAGGTCCGCGGGATGATCGCAGAGCGTGAAAGAACGAGGCTCGGTCGTCACGATTCCTCGGTTATTTGTGATGATGCAATCATATATGCCCTCATCAAGCGCAGAAGCACCGATCACCGCGAGCGTTGCCGAGTTCGCGCCGGAGACGCGGCTCGGCGCATCGACGAGTACCCTGCCGTTATGACGCCACTGGTAGCTCGCGCGGATCCCCGCGTCTGCCACCAGCGTGAACGTGGCCGTTCCGCCCGGGCATGCGGACGCATCGCGCGGTTGCGTGACGACGACGGGGGAAGCAACTGCGGGCCGCAGGACCCAGACATCGCTTTCGGACCAGTAATCGGATTTCGATCCAAAGAGGACGACCTCTTGTCGCACCGGGTCGTAGGCCATCGAGTGACCGGCACGGGGCGGTATCTGCGTGGGCAACTCGGTCCAGGTCGTTCCGTCCCATTCCCAGGTATCGCCGAGTGTTGAGAGTTCGTGGGTCACAATGCCGCCGGCGAGCACGATCCGCTGGCGATGAGAGTCATATACCATTGCGTGCGAATGTCGCCTGGGGGGACCCTGGACATCTCGCTGCGTCCACGCTATTCCGTTCCATTCCCAGGTATCTGCGAGCGGTTGTGTCCACACACCGCCAAACAGGACCGTCACGCCACGGCGCTCATCGAATGCGAGCGGGGCACGCGCTCTATACGACGGTCCAGTCGTGCTTCGAAGCACCCATGTAAATCCATCCCATTCCCATGTGGACTGCGGATTGGTGAATTCGTTCCCAAAAACGACGCAGACACGTCGCCAGGAATCAAATGCCATCCCGTGCTCGTAGCGAGGGTCTCCGGCCTGTGCGTGGCGGTACTGCCATTGCGCGCCATCAAACTCCCATGTCGCTGCGTCGAAGATACCCTCCTCCCACCGCCCACCCACCAAGACCATGACCCGTCGATTGGCGTCGTAGACCATGGTGTGCTTTGCTCGATCTCCGGGACCGCTGCCGATGAATTGCGCCCAGGCTTCTCCGTTCCACCACCAGGTTTCGTCGTAACCGCTGGCACGACCGCTCACCTCGCCGCCGTGGAGCATTGCCAATCCGCGGTGCGTGTCGAAGGCTAATACCGAATCACCGCGCGGAGATGGCGCAGGAATCACCTCTGACCAGGCGGTGCCGTCCCATTTCCAGAAACCTCCGCGTGAGGGAAATGGATCTCCTTGTCGTCCATAGAGCAACGTAATGTTCCTATCATTATCAAACACCAGTGTATGTCCGCGGCAGCTCCCGAAACCCGAGGTTGATCTTTGCTCCCAGACAATTCCGTTCCATTCCCACGTCTCACTTGAGCCGGTTGATCCTCCCGTAAGGACCGTTCTTGATCGGACAGCGTCGAAGGACATCGCCGTCCCGCTGCGCGCCGAGGGACCTTCGACCGCGCGCAGCGACCACTCCGTGCCATCCCATTCCCAAGTGTCGCCGAAGTACGCGTTGTCAAACCAGCCGCCAAATAGGACGCAAACGCCGCGCGCAACATCAAATGTCATTGCATGCGATCCCCGAGGACCGGGCCCCGCGCTTGCACGTTGAGTCCACCTCTCACCGTCCCATTCCCACGTTTCGTCGCTCTGTACATCGGCGTAGCCTCCGTAGAGCACTGTCACCCCGCGCCGCGAGTCGTACGCCATCGCGTGAGAATTCCGCGGCGACGGACCATCGACGAGCCGTTGCGTCCAGACTGAGCCGTCCCATTCCCATGTATCTCCGTACGGAGGGGCCGTTCCAAACCTCCCACCGAAAAGGACCGTGACTCGCCGCTCCGCGTCGTAGACCATCCGGTGCCCCGATCGCAGGGAGGGGCCGTCTCCTGCCCGGTAGAGCCAACGACCGCCGCTCCATTCCCACGTCGACCCGTTCCCGAACACCACCATGACGCCCCGCGCCTGGTCGTACGCCGCGGCGTGCCCGGTCAGCGCGGTAGGCCATACGCCCGTCCACTCCAGCGGCTGCGCCAGAAGGCTCGATAGCGGGCTCATCACGAGCAGCAAAAACGCCCCTGCGAACCGCCGTGTGAATCGACACGCGACGACCTGTGGATGGCTTGTCGGCTGCATGTATTGTCCCCCGAGAAGCGAACTCGCTCGATCGGTCCGTGACCGGACCGGATGATCGATACCTACAGGAAGTGTGCATCGGCTCATTACCTGATGCAATCACGGTTATCAGATTGTGTGATTCCGCGCGGGATTGGGGGATTTCCCGCTCCAAAAACACGCTGGCCGCCGCGAATCTGCATTCGCGACGGCCAGCCGTTTTCATACGAACAGACTACCGTTGTGTTCGGCGGTCGGTTACTCCGCCTTCTTGTACTTCACCGAGCAGCCGTACGCGCTCGTCGTCGTCGTCTCGACCGACTTGCCGGCGAGAATCGCGTCGATCGCTTCCGTCACGTAGTTCCGCGTCTCGTCGCCCTTCGGAACCAGCGCGCCCGTGTACGCCAGCGTGCCCTTGTTGACGATGAACACCGTCGGCGTCACGGCCGCGCCGTACGTCTTGCCAACCGTGCCCGCCGCGTCATCAAGGATCGGGTAGGGGAGCCCCGCCTTCTTCACGTGCTCGGCGTTGTCGGCGATGGTGTGCGATTTTGTGCTGTCAATCGACAGCCACACGACGCCCTTCTTCTGCACGGCGGTCGCGGTTTCCTTCATCTTCGGCTCGAGGCCCACGCAAACCGGGCATTCCCGGTTCGTCCATTCGAGGATGACGACCTTGTCCTTCAGGTCCGACAGCTTGTACGTCTTGCCGTCCGTGCCCTTCAGCTCGAAATCCGGCGCGGCCGCGCCGATCTCGACCTTCGCGGCGGCCTTCTCGTCCTTCTTGCCGCCTTCCTTCTTGCCTTCCTTCTTGCCTTCCTGCTTGCCGGGCGCGGGCTTGTCCTGCCCCTTGCCGGCGTCCTGCGCGACGGCCGTCAGGCCGAACGCCGCCGAGAGAGCCAGAACGCCCACGAACGATGTCAACAGACTGCGACGCATTCGGATACTCCGTGTGAACTCATCGCCGCCGTGCCCGGTCACCGAACCTGGTGAACCGCCGGGTGACCGTGCGGCAAACGAGCGATTCTATCGGGATCGACAGAACCTGTCCGAGTACCGTAGACGATTCAAACGCCAATATATTTCGAGAATATCGATCGCGCGACCGCCGGATCGCTGGTTCCCTTGATGATCGCCCGCCCGTCCGGGAAGACCGTCACGACATGCCCGTCGATCGTAACCCTAAGCAGGAACTCATTATACGTCGGCTTCCCCGATCGCAGTGTCGCTGCCAGGGCCTTCAGATCGACGCTCGCCCGGCCGCCCTCCGCCGACGGGTTGATCTGCACCGCGTTTCGCCCGCAGAGCGTCACGGCCGCCGAGGTCCGGTCGCCCGAGAGGTACTCATACCGACCCCGTTTGCAGCACGGGCAATCCCCGTCATCCCGCGCCGCCTGCATGTCCATCGTCCGCACTCGGCCGCTCCATACGTCGATCGACGTCAGACCCGAAACGAGCGCATCTTCTTTTCCAGCAAGGATTTTCATCGCTTCAAGGGCCTGCATGCTGGCCACGACGTTAACCAGCGACCCCAGCACACCGGCCGTGTCGCACGTCGGCGACATCCCCGGCGGGGGGGCGCTTTCCCAGATGCACCGCAGGCAGGGCGTCCGCCGCGGGAGGATGGGCATCACCAGCCCCTCCGAGCCCACGCACGCGCCATAAACCCATGGCAGGGAATTCTTTACGGCGACGTCGTTGATCAGGAAGCGCGTTTCAAAATTATCGGTCCCATCGAGAATCAGGTCGGCGTCCGTGCAGAGCGGTTCGACGTTCGACGGATTCACGTCCGCCACGACCGCCTCGATCTCCACGCCCGAGTTCACGCGGCGGAGCTTGCGCGCGGCCGCCTCCGCCTTGGGCAGGCTCGCGGCGATATCCGCTTCGTCGAAAAGTACCTGCCGCTGGAGGTTGTCGATCTCGACATAATCGCGGTCGATGATCCGGATCGCTCCAACCCCAGCCCGTACGAGCGTGTTCGCAAGGACAGTGCCCAGCGCCCCGCAGCCGACAAGCGCAACCTTCGAAAGCGTCAGACGCTTCTGCGCCGCTTCGCCCCACGGCCGGTAGAGGATCTGGCGGCTGTACCGGGCGAGCGAGGGATCGAGATCGCTCATCGTGCGGCCCGCGCCTTCCATGCCGAGTTTGCGGACCAGGCGTTCACCGCCGCGAGCAGGAGGATCAGTATCCCCTCGCTATCCGAATGGGCGAGCCAGATCGCGCCGACGACCAGGCACCCGATCGCCGCGACGACGGAGACCGCCAGATCGAGCATGCGTGCGAACGGCTGCCGGGCATAGGCCGCCGTGGCCACCAGCAGCAGGCCGATGCCGACGATTCGCGCCATCCACCGGAAAACATCGACCGACAGGTCGTAGAGTGCGTCGCCGCTGATGCCCACCAGCGCCTGGACATACCCGAAATACAGAAACACGACGCCGGCGACGAGCGGCGGAAAGACGAGATCTTCGTACGACTGGGCCTGTGCCGGATCCCGCGCGTCGGGCGCGCCCCTTTCCGCTCCCGCACCGCCCGCCGGTCGGGCCTCCGCCGGGGTGCCGAATTCGGTCGGCGGCGGGATTACCCCGGTCCGGTCATACTCGGTTCGACGCCGCGCGTCGGAAAGCACCTCGTACGCCGAATCGACGTCGCGGAAGCGCGCCTCCGAGGCGTCGTCGCCGCGCAGCCCGTCCGGGCGCAGTTCGGCTGCGAGCCGCCGATAGGCCGCGTGAATCTCAATCGCCGAGGCCGTTCGTGGAACGCCGAGCACTTCGTACGGATCGTTCGCCATGCAGCCCTCGCAAGCGCTTCGTTCCGGCTCGAGACTCTGCCGCCTCCGCTGCACTCGCAATAATATCGCGCCGCCGCGACCCCGCACCCGCCGCCGCGGCCGGGCCAGCGGACGCGCGAGTTCGGCCTGTCCGTCGCCTCCAACCGGCTGGAGCACTCCGATCCAATGGGAAATCGCCCACCGCGCGGAATTCGAGGGGCAATCCCCGGCCGTCGACGGCGTTTGGCCTATCGGCAGTCATGAACCAGGGCCCCTCGGGGCGGCCCGGCAGTAAGGAAACGGAGATCACAAATGAAGCTCTTTCTTGGAATTACGATCGCGGCCGTTGCTCTCGCCAGTGCGGGATGGGCGCAAACGCCGCCCGACCGGCCCGGTCGTGGTGATGGGCAGCCGAGGCGCGTCCGGCCCGCCCAGGACCAGGACGCCCCGCGGCGCGGCGAAGCCCGCCAGGACGGCGCCCGCAGGCAGGACCCGCTGGCGATGCTGGAGCGCGCCGCCCGCCAGCTCGACCTCGATGAATCCCAGCAGGCCAAGTTTGACGAGATCATCGCCAGGCACCGCGAGGAATTTGAAAAGAACGCCGAGACTATGCGCGACCTCATGCGCCAGATGCGCGAGGCCCGGGAGGCCGGCGACGACGCCAAGGCCGCTGATATCCGCCGACAGATCGGCGAGCTGCGCGGCCCCGGCCAGATGGAAAAGGTCCTCGACGAGGTCGAGGCCATTCTGACCGACGCGCAGAAGGAAAAGCTCGGCCAGCTCCGCGAACGCATGGAGCGCGGCGGCCAGCAGCGGCCCGGCGGTCCGGGCGGCCCCGGCGATCCGATCGCACGGATGGAGCAGCTCCGTGAGCGCCTGCGGCTCGACGAGACCCAGACGGCGAAGTTTGACGAGCTCTTCACCGCCTTCCGCGAGGCCGTCAAGCCGGCGGAAGGGCAGCCGGATCCGATGCAGCTCCAGCGCGAGATGCGCCAGGCCGTCGCCAGCGGCGATCGCGAGCGCGCCGCCGAGATTCGCAAACTCCTCGACGAACATCGCAAGGTCGTGCAGGCCGCGGCCGACGAGTTCTTCCAGCAGCTTGAGCCGGTGCTGAACGCTGACCAGAAGAAGATGGTCGAGAACGCGCGTGAGATGCTGGCCCGCGGTCCAGCCGGCCCAGGTGGTCCCGACGGTGCGCGCGGTGCGCGGCAGAACGACGCCCGCATGCTCATTCGCGCCGCCAAGCGCCTCGATCTCACCCAGGAACAGAAGACCCAGATCGACGCGATCGAAAAGGACGCGACGGGGAAGATTCGCGAGACGGGGCGCGACGCCGAGCCCGAGACGCTCGCGCAGATCAAGACCGAGGTCGAAAAGCAGATTCGGGAAATCCTGACCAGCGAACAGACGAAGCAGTTTGACCAGATTGTTGAGCGGCTGTCGAACGCCGGCCGCGGCGGCCCCGCGCGGGATGGAGAGGGCGATCAGCCTCGCCGTCGTCGCCAGGCGCCTCCGCCGGATGACACGCCGTAACCCACGACCCACGTCTCAAGTGCTCGGCTCGACCGCCGTCCGGCTCGCCCGGGCGGCGGTTGGCATTCCGGGATAGCCGCAGTTGAACTTCGGGCTGCAACTCGCTCTTCGAAACTGTCGGTATCATCCCCGCATCCATGAGCCATCACTTTGTATTCGCAGGCGGCGGAACCGGCGGGCATCTCTACCCCGGCCTCGCCATCGCACACGAAATTCGCCGCCTCGATCCGGCCGCCGCGATCACCTTCCTCACCACCACCCGCCAGCTCGACCGCGACCTCCTCTCTCGCACCGACTTTCGCCAGATCGAGCAGGCCGTTCAGCCGTTCACGCTGCACCCGCTCCGAATCCCGCGATTTCTGCTCACCTGGCGCAGCAGCGTCGCCGCGGCCCGCGCGCTCTTCCGCACGCATCCGCCCACCGCCGTACTCGGCCTCGGCGGATACGCGGCCGGGCCCGGCGTCGTCGCCGCGGCGAAGATGGGCTTCGCAACGGCCATCCTGAACCCAGACGCGATTCCCGGCCGTGCGAACCGGTTCCTCGCCCGAAAAGTCGATCTGGTCGCGATGCAGTGGGAGGCCTCGCGGCGGTATTTCCCCGAGGGCGCGCGGGCCGAGGCGCTCGGCTGTCCGATTCGCCCCGAATTCAGCAAGCCCGTCGTCGACGCGACCCCGGCAAGTCCCGGCTCGGACAGTCGCCGCGTCTTCGATCTCGCCTGGAATCGCCCGACGCTGCTGGTCACCGGCGCATCGCAGGGTGCTCGCACGGTCAACGAGGCCGTCGTCGCCGTCTGGCCGGAGTTCCACCGCCAGCATCCGGAATGGCAACTGCTCCACCTCACCGGCAAGGCGGACGAGGCTTTCGTCCGCGACGCCTATGAGCGGATCAAGACGCCGCGCGACGCGGTTCACGTCGTCGCCTTCACGCACGAGATGTGGCGGGCGATCGGCGCGAGCGATCTGGTCATCTCGCGCGCCGGCGCGTCGACGCTCGCCGAACTCACGGCGCTCGGAAAACCGTCGATCCTCCTGCCGTACCCCTTCCACCGCGACCGCCATCAGCACGCGAACGCCCATGTTCTCACCGAATCCGGCGCGGCCGTGCTCGTGGAGGATACGAAGGATGTCGCACTCACCGCGCCGGCGCTGCGGGCGGCGCTGGAGCAATGTGTCGACCGGGAGGTACGGGGTCGCATGGCCGCGGCCGCTGCGAAAATCGGCCGCCCCGATGCTTCGCAAAAGGTCGCGGAATGGATGCTGGCCGCGGCGTCGCGCCGCTGACGGCAGCCGCGCGTTCGCCGCGCTGGCACCGACGGCGGTGACCATTCCGCCGCGAATTCGGCCCTATCGCGTTGGTTCTCGGGCGATGCGCACCGGCCCCCGCGCTGCCGAAACCGCGCCTCGCGCGCTCGACACCCGCGGCCGCCGCGAAAAAACGAGTTCAAAATCCACCCGCCGGAGCGCCACGTCCAGGATCAGCAGCACCAATGCGATCGCGAGCAGGTACGGCCACAGCGGCGTCGCCCGCCGCGCTTCCCGGTCCGTCGGTGCAAAGGCGCTCGCCGCCGGCGCATCCGCGACGCCGCCGCTCACCCGCGCGATCGATTCCAGCAGCGCCCGATTCGTCGGCCGCAGCCGCAGCTCATCGGGATATCCGACCATCAGCCCGCGCGACTGGCGAAATGCGCTCTGCCCGCCGGCCGTCCCCGACAGCTCGACGTGATACGCACCCTGGAGCGGCGTATCAAACCGGGCCTCGTATCGCCCCGGCGCAACCTGGTCGAGCGCGATCGTCGACTTCCGCATCTGCGGGTCGATCACCGTCGCCTCGACCTTGGCCTGGTTCAGGTAGCTCCCCGTCTCGTCCGCCGCGTCGGCCGTAAGCACCGCCGAGCTGCCGCGCCGCGTAAGGTTGACCACGAGGCCCTTCGCCTCATTCTTGCGCATCGCATGGCGGACGACCTGCGCCCAGAACTTGCTGAACCCCGGCCACTGCGTCCACTCCGCGGCCCAGCGCGTCTTGGCGTCCGACGTGAACGCGACCGACGTCCCCAGCCCATAGCGCCACCACGCCAGCAGCGGATCGCCATTCTCCGTCGACAGGATCACCTCGCTTGTCGGTTTCGCCCGCGTCACGACGTACCCCAGCAGAAACGGCGCGGCCGCGAGGTCGATCCCCTGGAGCGCCATCGTGGGCCGCACGACCTGCGCCGCGAACGGCTGCTCGTTGATCGCCGACTTGCTCGCCGTCATCGTCTCGCGGGCGAAGATCTGCGGCACCGACGCCGGGTCCTCCGTGAAGTAATATCGCCCGCCCGCCGTCTGCGCGATCTCCTCGAGCAGCGCCTGATCCGAATCGCGCCCGACCGCGACTGTGCTGACCGTGATCTTCGCCGCGGCCATGCTGGCGGTGATGCCCTGAAAATCGCCGGGTTCCGAGATGCCGTCGGTGAGAATAATGACGTGCTTGAGCTTCACGCGCGCCGGGTCGAGCGCCTCGAACGCCTGCTCCATCGCCGGATACATCGTCGTACCGCCGCCCGCCTCGATCGCGCTGATCTGCTCCAAGATCGCGCCCTTGTTCGCCGCCGATTGCAGGTCGGCGATCACGAATGTCTCGCCCTCGAACGCGAGCACGCCCACCATGTCGTTGCTGCCGAGCAATTCGACCGCCGCCTTCGCCGCATCCTTCGCCAGCTCGATCTTCTCGCCGCCCATCGAACCGGATTTGTCGATGACGATCATCATGCCCAGGCTCGGCTTCTGCTTCTCCTTCTCGAAGTCGCTCCGAACCGGCAGGATTTCCTCCAACACCGTCTTGTAGTAGCCGCCAAGCCCGAATGACTGATCGCCGCCGAGCATCGCCAGCCCGCCGCCCAGGTCCTGCACGTACGCCCGGGCGATTTCCATCTGCCGGTTCGTCAGCGCCGTCGCCGGCACGTTCGAGAGAATCAGCATCTCGTAATTCTGCAAATCCGCCAGCGAATTCGGCATCCCCTCCGGCGGCCGCACATCGACCCGGATGTCCTCCTCCTCCAGCGCCCGTTGCAGCGGCCGGGCCGCCTTCACGGTGCTCTCCACGATCAGCACGCGCGGCTTACCGGCCGCAAACACGAGCCCCGTGTCGCCGTTATTGTCGAGCAGCGTGTCCTTGAAGCCGGTCGCCCGCACCAGGAACTCGGCCACTCGTTCGCGCGTGATCGACTGCTGAAACCGGTACCGATTCTCGCCCTTCTTGAGCTTGACCTTCTGGCTGATCACCTTTGCCGGCCCGCGGTACACCTCGACCGTGCCCTCGTTCTCGTCCTGGTTCGAATCGACGACGACCTCGACGTAGAACGGCTCCCCCTGGCGCACTTCGGCCGGCGCGTTCACGGCAGAAACCTGCACCTCGGGATCGTCGCGTGTCGCCAGCGCGACTGTCGACACCGGCACGTCCTTCAGCACGGATGCCGCGCGCAGCGCGTCGCCAACAGTCTGATTCCCGTCGCTCAGCAGCACGATCTTCGGCACGTAGAACGGCGGGATCGCCGCCGCCGTCACCTCCATCGCCGCGGCGATGTTCGTCCCCTGGCTGTCCAGCCCGGACGCCGTGGCCGGACGCGTCGCAGAGGGCGGACTCAGGTCAAGCTGGGAAAGGTCCGAGGTCACCCGCCCCGGCTCGGCCGCGAACGGCAGGAATGCCGCGCGATTCGCTCCGCTGGCCTTCACCGCCGCATCGAGAAACTCGCGCGTCGCCGTCGCCGCCCGTTCGTTGACGCTCAGGCTTCGATCAACCGCGAACACGACGAACTGCTCACGCGTCGGACTCAGCGCCACGGGCCGGCTGAGCGCCAGGATGAGCAGGACCAGCATCAGCGCCCGCGTCGTCAGCGACGCGATCCGCTGCGGCCAGCCGAAATCCACCAGGCTGCGCCGGAAATACCAATACAGCAGGGGCAGCGCGACCAGCGCGAGCAGCAGGAGTCGCGGGCTCGTCAGCTCCAGCTCGAAGGCCGCGACCATCAGCCCACCTTCCGTCTCTGGTACAGGCCCCACTCGACCGCCGACAGCAGGCACGCCAGCGCGACCAGGTAGAACCATAGCGGCTGCCCGCCGAACGCAGCCCGCAGCGCACTGTCGCTCGTCGGCAGATCCGGTGGAACGCGCAGATTGCTCTCGCCGCGGTCATTCAGATTGCACGCGATCAGCAGCGGTTCGACCTCGCCTGGCCGCGTCGCCGTCGAAAGTCCCGCCGGCCCACTCGCAACCGCTGCACGCGGCCGCACCGTCCAGAACCCCACCTCCTCCAGCGGCCCGACGATCACCCGATCCTCGCGCCGCAGCACCGGCCGCGCGACACCGCTCGGCGAGATAAGCTCCAACGCGGCCGCCTCGCGCAGCACCGCGGGCAGCTCAATCTCCCCGACCGCACCGGTACTCAGCGCCTCGTTCAACTCGCCCTTCGCATCGGCGAACCACGCCAGCGCGTTCGTGATCAGGATCGGAAACGCCGTCCGCAGCGGGAGATCACCCTGCTCGATGTCCGCGCTCAGCACCAGCACCCGCCGCCCGGGCGACTCGGCGACGAAGTACACCGGCTCGCCGTTGATCGCCTCGGCCAGCACGCGGCTCTTCACCGCGCCGACGCTCGCTGGTGCGGTCGCCGCCGGACGCTCGCCCTTCGCGGCCAGTCCCGCCGGCGTCAGTTTTCGCGCCCGGGGCATGATGACATTGTCCAGCCGCACGTGCGCCATCAGCGGCGACTCGCCGTCCTGCTTGGCGACCAGCGGACTCGCCAGCGGATCACCCACGCCGAACAGATCGGTCGACGCCTCCGGGTCGATGATGATCATGTTCCCCGCGGGCACCGTCTCCGGCCCGCGCTTGTGGTAGATGACGATGTCCTCCGGCCCGACCGCCGCCGGCGCGTCGCGCGTCACCGTCAGGTTCACCAGCGGATTCGCCTCGAAAACGCCGCGCAGGAACAGATTGCCCGCCGTGACCAGAATCACGTTCTGCGGACGCCGCTTCGGGAGCACCGCATACGCCCGATTGTCGCTCGCCAGCGCATCGACATACTCGGCCGCCCGCTCAGCCGCCGCCGCATCCCGCCCGCGCGGCGGCGCGAGCTTCGCCACGAGCCGCCCGCCGTCGCCGCTCGCCTTGCGAATCACCTGCGACCACGTCTGCCCCGGCTCCAGTTTCAGCGGGAAAACGTCAAGAATCTCGTCTTCCAGCTCGATTTCAAACCGGCACTCCGCCGGAGCATCCGACTGATTCGTCACGTCCGCGAGAATCTCGTACCCAAGCGGATCGCCCAGGCTCCGCCGCACCTGAAACCGCGTGACGCCCACATTCGCCGTCCATCCGCCGACGCGCACGAACTCCACCTTCGGCGTTTCGCTTTCCGCGTCCACCTTACTCGCGCTCTCCGCCGCCGCCGACGCCGGTGCGCTCGCCGTGATAATCGCGGGCGCCGCGGCCCGCGATCGCGGTTTCGGCACAATCCCCCGCGCCAGATCGCCCGCGGTATCAAATCCGCCGTCGCTCACGATAACGATCGAGCGGTTTTTCTCGTCCGCGAGCACCCGCTGCGCCAGTTCAACCGCCTCGGCCACGCGCGTCGGACCATCCGTCGGCCCGAGCGACTCCAGCGCATCCGTCAGCGTGCGAGGGTGCCCCGTCAACCCGCAGACCACCCGCGGCTGCGATCCGGCCGCGATGACGGCCATGGTGTCCCGGTCGCGCAGCGCATCGATCGCCTGCCGCGCAAGCCGCTTCGCCTCCTCCAGCCGCGGCCGATCCGACACGAACGCTCCGCCGGTCGCCGGCTCCGTCGCCGGGCCGGTTGCCGGCTGCGAACTCGCTGCCGAAGCAAACTCCGCCCGATCCACCGCCTTCATGCTCGCCGACGTGTCGATGACCAGGGCGATCCGCCGCGCATCCCGCGCCTGCCAGCTCCAGAACGGGTCCGCCAGCGCGAGCGCAAGGAAGATGAGAAACGCGAGCTGAAGCAGCAGCGAAATGAGATGCCGCAGCCGCTGCCAGATCGACCGTGGAGATTTCTCGTCGAAGATCTCGTTCCACAGCATGATCGACGAGATCGGCACCCGCCGCAGCCGGATCTTCAGCACGTAGAGAATCACGATCGGCACGGCGATCGCGAGCCACGCGAGTGCGAGTGGACTGGCCAGGCTCATCGCACCGCCCCCGCAGCCCGCATCATGCGGAGAATCAGCTCGTCGAACGGCAGCTCGGTCGACGTCTGCGTGCACCCGAGCCCGTAATTGCGGCAGTAGCGCAGCACCCGCTCGACAAACGCCGCGAAGACCTCGCGATAGCGCTTCTGGTGTGCCTCGGTGACCGTCACCTTCCGCAGCCCATTCGTCTCCACGTCGAGCAATTCGATGTCGCCGAGCAGATCGGGATCGGCGTCGCGCGGATCGAACACCTGCACCACGTGCGGCTCATACTGCCGGTAGCGCAGCAGGTCGAGTCCGCGCTCGAAGCCGCGCGGATCAAAGAAATCGCTCACGACAATCACGACGCCCGGCCGCTGCACGCGTCGCACGAACTCATCGGCCGCCATCGAGAAATTGGTATCCCCGCCGCCCGCCGAAAGCGATTCCAGAAACCGCAGCAGCGTCAGGATCCGGTTCTTGCCGCGCGTCAGCGGAAAATCGTCCAGAATCCGCTCGCCGATCGCCGAAATCGCCACCCGCTCCAGGTCATCGAGCGCGATATACGCCAGCGCCGCCGCCACTTTCCGCGCATAGTCGAATTTCTCGCCGATCGACATGCTCCGCGAGCAGTCCAGCAGCACGTAGACGTGCAGGTCCTGCTCCTCCTGAAACCGCTTGAGCAGCATTTCGTCATGCCGCGCGAACACGTTCCAGTCGACGTGCCGGAAATCGTCGCCCGGCACATATTCGCGGTGATCCGCAAACTCGATCCCGCCGCCGAGCTGCCGCGTGCGCCGCTGCGCCAGCAGTTCGCCGCGAAACACCCGCCGCGCGACCAGCGCGAGGTATTCGAGCTTTTTCAGGAATTCGGAATCGAAGAGCGCCACGCAACCCTCGTGTAGCCCAGCCCCCAGAGCTGTTACGCCGCCGCCAGCGCCCCGTCGCGAACTGTTGCCAGGATGTCGGCCACGACCCGGTCCGTCGTCACATTCTCCGCCTGCCCCTCGAAGTTCAGGATGATCCGGTGCCGCAGGCACGCCGGCGCGACCGCCTGGATGTCCTCCCGCGCCACGTTGTATCGGCCGTCCAGGATCGCCCGGATCTTCGCCGAGAGAATCAGCGCCTGCGCCCCGCGCGGGCTCGCCCCATACCGCACGTACCGCTTCGAATGCTCCGTCGCCAGCTCATGCTCCGGATGCGTCGCCAGCACCACCGCCACCGCCCAGCGCCGGATGTCCGTCGCGATCGGGATCTCCCGCGCCAGCGTGCTCAACTCCAGGATGTCTTCGCCGCTCATGATCGCCGATGCCGTCGGCTCGGCCTTTTCCGTCGTCCGGTCGAGAATGGATTCGATATCCCGCATCGACGGAAATTTCACCAGCAGCTTGAAGAGAAAACGGTCGAGCTGCGCCTCGGGCAGCGGATACGTCCCCTCCATCTCCAGCGGATTCTGCGTGGCCATGACAAAGAACGGCCGCGTCAGCCGGTGCGTCACGCCCGCGACGGTCACGCTCCGCTCCTGCATCGCCTCCAGCAGCGCCGACTGCGTCTTCGGCGTCGCCCGGTTGATCTCGTCGGCCAGCAGCAGCGACGCGAAGATTGGCCCCTGCTGAAATTCGAACGAGCGCCGTCCCTCGGGCGTTTCCTGCATGATGTTTGTGCCGATCAGATCCGCCGGCATCAGGTCCGGCGTAAACTGAATCCGCCGGAACGGCAGCCGCAGCGCATCGCCCAGCGTTCGCACCAGCAGCGTCTTGCCCAGCCCCGGCACGCCCTCGAGCAGCACGTGCCCGCCGGCGATCAGCGCGATCAGCGTCCCCTCGACAATGTCATCCTGCCCCACGATAACCTTGCCGATCTCCGCCCGCAGCCGCGCAAAGCTGCCCCGGAATTTCTCGAGCCGCTCGCGCATCGCCGCCGCGTCCGCCTGGTTCATCTGCTCTATCTCCGCTGATTCGACCCGCGCTCGCGAGCCTCCGAATTCGACCCGATCGAACCGGGATTCCTACCCGGCCGCCGCATTTTTGTCACTTCGCATCTCCGGCCGTCACTTCGACCGTCCGCGCTGCCGCGCCAGTCGCACTCAGATACAGCTCGCCGAACGCCGCATTCCGGCCGGCTTCGAGCGTCAGCCGGACCGTCGCCGCCCGACGCGGCAGCGAACCGGACTGCCACCGCCCCATCACGCGGTCGATCCAGCGCTGCTGTTCGGTTTCGAGCCGATCATCCGGCGGCAGCATGACGACCTGTGAAAACGCCACTGTCCGCGTTCCCAGCGCGAGCCGCTGCTGGCCGAGTTCGTCGCCTTTGGAGCCCGAGAAGATCACGTTCGCGTTCACCCAGACCCGCTCCGCAACCGCCTCGTCCGCAGCCGCCGGCGTGTTCGGATCGTCATTTTCGCCCGGGCCGCTCGTCTTCTCGCCGTCCGGCGCGCCCGCGACGACCGATCGCGCCGCCCAGCCGCTCAGCACGTACTTCCGGTCGCTGCGCACGGGAATCGACGTCTTCGACTCCAGCCGCAGCGATTTCTCCGAGGTCGCACGCAGCAATTCCGCGCCGCTGCGGTGGGGGAGGCCCACGCGGATCCTGTCCATCGTTCCGGCCGACCAGCGCGTCGGCGTCCAGAGCGCTTCCGCGCCTTCCAGCGCGTTCGGCGCGGCCACCGCCGCGATCGACGAACTCGTCGCCGCGACCTTTTCGCCGTCGAGCAGCACCGCCCGATACCACCGCAGTTCGCCCGTCGGCGCTGTGATCTCCGTCACCGCGAACCCGTCCGGCCGGGGTGCATCGCCCGTCGCCGCAATCGTGCGGATCGCCTCCCATGAGATACCGTCCGGCGACGACTCGAGGCGGACATTCCGGCCCGTCGCCGTGACGACGTCTTCACCGGAGGCGAAATCGACCGTCAGGTTGTAACACACGGGCGCCTCGATCTTCGCCAGTTCCGGCGGGACCAGCGCCTCGGGCGGTACCGGCAACGTCAGCCGATTGACCTGCCACACCAGCGCCAGCCGGTTTTCGTCGAGCGCCTGCGCGGCCAGGACGATCCCCGGTTCGACGGTTTCGCCGCACATCCCCCGCAGCGCCCGCTCGGCCGTCTCGCACGCGCGGTCCGTCGTCGGCCGCCCGGCCAGCCCTGGCCGCAGTTCTCGAACCACCGCGAGCAGCTCTGACGCCGCGTTGTACCGTCTGGCCAGTTGGGGCAACGAATCCGGCCGGATCGCCAGGCCGCGCCATCCGCCGGTGTACGGCGAGGCATCCTCGATCGACTCGATCGACTCCTTCCACGCCTCGCGCAACGCCGCACAGGCGCCGGCCTTGTCTCCGGTCGCCAGCAGCGCCTCAACGAGCCGTGCCGCCTGCGATCCGCCGGCGTTCGTCCCGGCGTAGTAACGATTGCCCGATCCTTTTTGTGCCGCCCGCTGTCGTTTGGATTCGGCTTCGGCGTACCTGAGCACTTCGATCGCCTGCGGCCGAAGCCCGGTGTTTTTCCATGCCGCCGCCGCTACGAATTGCAGCGCTGGGTCGATCGGGTCCGCCTCCTGCCGGTCGCTCGCGCGGCGGGCGTAGACATCCTCTGCCTTGAGGAACTTCGGCAGTCGCTCCTTGAACGCCGCCTCATCCTGCGCCGCGAGCGCCCCGAGCTGGAGCCGCGTCGCCATTTCCTTCCGGCCGATCTCGCGCCCGCTCGCCCCGCCCGCCTGCCCGCGTGCGATCGCCGCCTCCAGGAGCTGCGTGAATTCGGCGAGTTTTCCCGCCTCTTCAACGGCCGCGAAGATTTGCGCGGCAAATGTCTCCGGATAGGGATGCACGAGTGGGTCGGCTTTTCGCTTCGCGGCGCGCTCCGCCGGCGACTGCACCGGCGCGAAAAGCTCGTTCAGCCCGAGACGCACCGCCTTCGGATCGACGTCCGTCCCGTCGCGCAGACCTAGCAGTTCCACCGCGGCCTCGTAGGTCTTGGCCGGATCTTGCTTCGACAGCCCCCGCAGCCAGTACGTGGCCGCTGACTTGTCTCCAAGACGGCGGACCAGCGTCTCGGCGAGCCGCGTCGTGGGTTCGTCGACTCGCTGTTCCTCGAGAAACGTGGTGACGATCCGTTGCAGCCCCTCGCGCAGCAGCTCGGCCTGTTTCTCGGGCGGCGGAGGCAGCGTCGGATCGTTGCCGCCACCGCCGCCGCTCGACGTACGGTAGACCACCGTGCCGAACGGATTCGATTCTTCGGCCTTCGGCGGCGGCAGTGTCGCCAGGTACGCGTCGAAGTCGGCCCCGACGGCCAGCGGCGCACCGGCTTTCAGGTGCAGGTGTGCAAGCTGCCAGCCCACCTTCGCGAACAGATAGGGCCAGCGCTCGAACAGCCGGCCGAGCAGCGGAACACATTTTTCCGCCGCGCCGCCCGCAGCCGCGCACTCCACCAGCAGCGGCAGGCTCGGCGGATAGTCGGCCGGTTCGAGCGCCTTGAGCGTCTCTTCCGCTCCCGCCACGTCGCCGCGGCGAAGCTGACACGCCGCGACGAAAATCAGCGGCTCACAGTCGCGCCGGCCGGCCGGCTTCTCTCGGACGGCCTCCCACTCCTGCTTTGCCTCCGCGATCATCGCGTCCAGCTTCGATTCGCGGTCGAGCCGCTCGATCAGCCCCGAAAGCTCGCCCAGCGCCGCCTCCGGCGGCCGCCGCACGGCGCTCTCAAACGTCGGGATGTAGTAGTTCATGCCGCCGATCGGCGCGGTCAGCACCTTCCGCAGCGCCTTTGCCGCTTCCTCGACGTATCCGCCCGCCAGCCACACGGCCGCGATACTCCCGCCCATGGAGCGGTGAAAATCCTGTCCCTGCACTCGCATGTAGTCGGGGATGTACTCGCGCAGATCGTCGAACGCCTGGCGCGCCTTTTCCACCTGGCCCGCCTCCATGTACAGCCGGGCGAGCTGGAAGCCGTACTGCATCGACTGCCAGTCTCCGTCGCTGCGCCCGCGGAGCTGCTCCACCACCTTTTCGAGCAGCTCGATGCACAGCGGCTGCATCTCCGGCCGATCGCTCACGTCGCCCGCCAGCGCCGCCAGGCTCAGATCCGCCCCTTCGAATGCCGGCGGCGGCGGACGCTTCGCGATCTCGCGGATAATCTCCGCGGCCGCCTCGCGGTTGCCCTGTTCCAGCTCGAGCGCGGCCGTCAGCCGCAGGGCGGTGTCCTCCCACACCGGGTCCGATTTCCGCCGCGCGTCGATCTTCGCCCGCAGGTCGTCCACTTTGCCCAGGCGGATCGCCAGCGACGCCAGCAGGCGGGCGAGCCGTACGCCGCGGCCGCCGCGCGTTTGTCCCGACTCGCTGAACAGCGCGCCGAGCGTGAGTTCCGGCAGCCCTTCGTCGCGGCTCGCGAAGAGGGCGCGCGTCAAGCGTTCATAGGCTTCCGCGTCCCGTCCGAGTCCGATCAGCGAAATCACCAACCCGCCCAGCCGCGACCGCGTGTCGCCGTGCTGGTTCTGCGTCGCGCGGCTGAATTCATCCGCCACGATCCGGATGCGCACGCCCAGCGCCCGCATCGCCAGTTCCTCCGCCGCGGTCCGGTCGACGTACATCCACGAGAACGAATTGCTGAGGTTATCGATCCACCAGTCGCCGCTGCGGATGAATCGCGCCTCGCGCGGGAGTTTCTCCAGGACGCCGACCAGCCGTTCCGCCGCCGCCGGGTTGTTGAACCAGCCCGTGTGGTTCTGGAGCATCTGCGGCTCGGTAAATCCGTCCGCGAGCTGTTTCAGGATCATCGCCCGGGCTTCGTCCCGCTTTCCCGCCCGGTAGAGCTGGTCCGCGATCATGACCGCCTTCTGCCCGGAGACCGATTCCCCGCTCGACATCTGCGTGACCAGCGCTTCCACTTTCTCCGGCTGACCCGCCGCTCGGTAGAGCGCGCTCAGGTGGTTGACGACCGACATGTCGTCCGGCTTTTCCGCGTGCTTCTTCTCCATGCGCCCGATCTCGCCCGCGAGCGCCTCCCGAACCGTCGGCTTGGCCAGCCATTTGGTCAGCAGTTGTTCCGCCTGCTGAACCATCCACGATTCGTTCTCGCCGAACTTCGACATCGTTCGGAAGAGCGCTTCGATCGGCAGGTCCGTCACCCCGTCGTCGAGCATCTTCTCGAAGAAAGGCTGCTTGGCCTGGAACTGCTGCCAGTGATACCAGCTGTTCCCCTGCATCCCGCGATAGCGCGCGTACTGCGGGTCGTCGAGCCGCGCCAGCTTCTCGAACAGCTCGCGCGCCTTCTCCTTCTCGCCCGCCGCGTGCAGCGCCCGGCCCTGCACGTCCAGCAGCGCCAGCCGGTCGCGGAGCTGCGTCCGCCGCTCATCCAGCCGCGGCAGCAGGTCCGTCGCCAGCTTCGCCGCGATCGGCAGCAGTTCCTTCTCGCCCGCCAGCGCTTCGACAAAGCCCTGCTGGAACGGCACTCGCCAGCTCTGCGCTTCCGCTTCGCTCGCATCCTTCCGCTCGATCAGGAACGCCGCCAGCGCTTCGGCGGGCGCCGTGTCGCGCGGCTCGCCCGCCAGGCCGACGAACGCGCGCAGACCCCGCCCCACGAAGTCCTTCCAATCTCCGTCTGCCTCACCCGCTTCGATGAACGTGATGAACGCGTCGAGCTTGCCTGCCTCCTTGAGCAGCGCGACGATCCGCTGTCCCCGCGCCATGTACTCCTTCGGCCGGTCGAAGTAGATCACATTGCCCCCGTCCGTCTGCGGACGGAACAGCTCAACCGACAGCGTTTGCAGCCGGTCGCGCCGCGTCTTCGCGTCCGTCGCCCCGCGCGTCGCGGCGTCCGGAAGCAGCCGCGGCAGCTCCGCGACCACTTCGTCGATCTTCCGCCGCTTCACGAATTCGTCGATCAGCCCGAGCGTCAGTTGCGTCGACATCGCTGCGCTCGTCGAAAGCTCGCGCTGCCGCCGCCACAGCCGCTGCGCAAGTTCGGGCTGATCCTCCTGAATCGTCCCGGCGATCTGGCCCAGCCAGTCGAGCGAGCGGTCCCGCCTTTCCAGCGACACCTGCGCCGTCGGTTCGATCCGGATCACGAGGTCCACCAGGTCACCCAGCCGTGATGCCTCGCGGAACGCATTCGCCAGCGACGAGCCCTCGTCGATCACCCACGGCGCCTCGCGCAGCACGCGCTCCAGTTGCCGCACCGCCTCCGCCGCGCTCCCCGTCCCCGCCAGCATCAGCGCGTGCTGATACCGCAGCCGCATGTTCCCCGGCAGCAGGTCGAACGCGCGGTCGATGTATCCCTGCGCCGTCTCCCGCTGATTCTCGTAGGTGTGGATCAGGTACAGGTGCAGCAGGGCATCCGTCGACTTCGGATTCGCTTTCAGGTCGCCCTCCAGCCGCTTGATCTCGTCGTCCAGCGCCCCGACCTGCTTGATCGCCCGGATCGCCCCCCGCAATTCCTGATCCTGCGCGTTCAGATCCAGCTCGCGCGTCTTGTCCGCCAGAATCCGCCGCGCCAGTGCCACCACCGCGTCACGATTCGCGGCATCGCCCGCCAGCCGCGTCAGCGTCTCCATCTGCCGCCCGGCCATCGCTCCCATGTTCCGAAACCGCGATGACCCGCCGCGCGGCGGCTGCCACATCCCCCGCCCGCGCTGCCGCCCCGGCATCGAAAACGCCGTCGCCTGCTGCTCCAGTTCCAGCTTCTTCATATACGGCACCAGCGCGAACCGCTCTTCGTCCTCCAGGCGCATGCCCAGCAGTTGCTGCGCAGCCTTGCGCCCCAGTTCCTGCCGGTTCAGCTTCGTCGCGATCTTCAGCAGCCCGATCTGCGCATCCTTGAAGATCGGCCCGACGCGCAGGCGGATCGCGCTCAGGGGCTCCAGCGCCTCCTCCGTCTTTTCCAGTTGCACCAGCACCTGCGCCAGCGCCAGCCGCAGCCGGTCATCATCTGTCGCCGCGACCGCCTCCTGGAGCCGCCTGGCCGCCTCGTCGAAACGCTCCTCGAACCCCTCGACGATCGCCAGCGTCATCGCCGCGTCCGCCCGGCTCTCCGAATCGCTCGCCGCCAGCCGGTTCACCAGCCGCAGCCCAAACTCCGACTCCAGCCCCGCCGTCTTCGCCCGGTCCACCCACGCCCGCAGCCCGCCGAGCCGCTCTTCGTCAAACAGCGGATTCACCGACGGAAACTTCACCACCTCCGACGGATCGAGCGAGAACGACGACGCGTACATCGACCCCGCGCTCAATCCCGTCCGCCCCTCGACCGCCGTCAGGTCCAGCCAGTCCCAGACCAGGTTCAGCGCCTCCGACTGCTCCCCCTGTCGGAAGAGTTCTTCGGCCATCTCGTTGAACTGCGCGCCATATTGCGCCCGCCGCATCTGCCGCTGACTGTACGAACCCCAGCCCGGGTTCGCCCCCGCCGTCGTTGATTTCTGGACCTCCTGCCGCACTTCCCGCCGCAGCCCCGGCAGCAGTGCAATCGCCTCGTCCGGCTGCTCCGCCGTCAGCAGCAGCCGCACCATCGACAGCCGGATCTCGACGTTCGGGTCCCGACCGAGCACCCAGCGCACCCACCGCAGCCCCTCCTCCCGTTGCTCGAGACCGATCAGCTCCGATGCCAGCCGGCTCGCCAGCAGCAGCGCCGCCTGCGGATCGCTCGTCGCGAACGCATTCAGAATCGGCTCAACGTCGAATGTCGCCCGATCCAGCGCCCGCGGCCGCTGAAATCCGCCCGCGGAATAGTTGAAGCGCGGCATCCCATACGGTGCATAGAACGACCCGCCGTAATACCCCGAGCGGAACATCGCCATCGCCGCGTACCGGCCGCCTTCGTCCGCCCGCGCCGCCGTCGCGTACACCGCCAGCAGCGCCGCGACCGATTTGTCATTCGGCGCCGCCGCAAACAGCGCCGACGCCGCGTTCCAGCACAGATCGTGCAGATCAACCGCGATCAGCGCCCGCAGAAATTCGAGCCTTGCCGCCTCGTCCGCCCCCGGCGACGTCACCTTCACCGGCGGCGCGCTCGGCGTGTCCGCATCACGCTGTTCGGCCGGTGTCAGCGCCAGCTTCGCCGCGGCAGCCAGATCGTCCGCGGTCACACCCAGGCCCGCTCGCCGCCCCAGCGCCGCCAGCGCCTCGGAGAGCTTCCCCTCCAGTTCCGAGAGGTGCAGCCGCTGGACCAGCGCCGCAGTCTGCGCCGCACGGAAGCCGTCCGGCATGTAGTTCAGCGACGAACGGCCGCCGTAATAACCGCCATAGCCGTAATATCGATACGCGTACCGCGAGTAATACCGGTAGTTGCTCCGCGACTGCGCCTCGAAGTCCGACGACGTCTGTTGAATCACGCTCTGGAGATTCGTCCATTCCTCGATCAGGGGGGACGACAGGCTCGGGTCCGCCAGCCCCGCATACGGCGCGGGCTGCTTCCTGGCCCCCTTGCCCGCCTTGGCTCGCGGGTCCTCCACCGGTTCCGCCATCGCCAGCAGCTCATCCAGCAGCCGCGCCGCGCGCGGATACTGCCGCTCCTGCTTGAGCTGCATCGCCAGCCGGAACTTCACCCGCCAGTCATCCGGAAAACGCGCCGACGCATCGATCAGCGTCTGCTGCGCCTCGCTCCCGAGCCCGTATCGCAGCAGCGTCTCGGCCAGTTCCAGCGCCCGGCCGGCCGGATCATCCCCCCCGACGACCTGCATGCTCGCACGCCACTTCGCCACCGCCTCCGACGCCCGGCCCGCCTGGAACAGCAGCCCGCCCAGCCGGCTGAGCAGCTTGGCATCTGTCGGCCGCTGCGTCACCAGCCGCTCGGCATACTGGATTGCCTGCTCCGTCCTGCCCGATTGCTCCGCCATCTCGATCAACTGTTCCAGCGTGTTCGTGTCATTCGGCCGCCGGCTCAGCGCCCGCTCCAGTTCCTGCTCCGCCCGCTCCGGCCGATTCGCCTCCTTGTACGCCGCGGAAAGCGCCAGCGCCGCCACCGCCTCGACCTCCGGATCGCGCCGCCACTCGATCAGCCGATCGACCAGCCGGTCAAACTGGCCCGTCGCGAAGTACACCCGCGCCATCTCCGACGCGACCGTCAGCCGCTTCGAGTCATCATCCGCCGCCTGGAACGCCCGCCAGAACTGGTCGAGCGCCAGTTGCAGCCGGTTCAGGTCCATCAGCCGCCGCGCCAGCGCCAGTTGCAGCGTGATCTCTTTCGGCGCCTTGCGGATGCCCCGCCGCAACGTCGTCAGCGCCGCCTCGCTCTGCCCGGCCGCCCATTGCAGGTCCGACGCGAGCAGATACCCGCGATCCGTCTCCGGGCTCAGGTCGATCAGCCGCTCCGCCGCCTTGATCGCATCCGCTTCCTGCCCCTGCTGGCGCGAAAGCTCGATGATCATCTCGAGGTGCGCGGACTCCTCCCGCGGATCGGCCGCAATCAGCTTCCGCAGCGTCTCGATCGCCGCCAGCCGGTTCCCCGCGCCGCGGTACAACTCCACCGCCAGCGCCAGCCGCTCCGGCGATGCCCCGTCGAGCGCGTTCGCCTGCTCGACCGCCTTGATCGCATCCGCCGCCCGCGACGCCGCCTGCATCATTCGCGCCAGCAGTTCGTAATCGAGCGCCACCGACGCGGCCGGCCGATCTGAACCCTGCTTGAGCGCCGCCGCCAGCCGCTCGATTTCCTCGTTCAATCGCCCCGCGCGCCGGTACAACTCGATCCGCCGCGCCATCACCTCGCGCTGCTGCGCCGGCGTCTCGCACCGGCCCGCCAGGTCGTCGATCGCCGCCCGCGCTTCGTCCAGCTTCTCCTCATCCACCAGTACCCGCGCCCGGATCGCAACCAGCGAAAAACCCTCTTCCGGCCGCTGCACCAACTTCAACCCAGACTCGACTGCCCCGAGCGCCTCCGCCCGCAAACCCACGCTCGCCAGCGTCTCCGCCAGCCGCTTCCAGTTCTCCTGCGTCCCCCGCGTCCCGTCGACGATCATCCGCCACGCCGCGAGCGCCTCATCCTTGCGCCCCAGTTGATGCAGGTAATCGCCCAGGTACTCGTAATGCGCCAGGTCCTCCGGCGCAAGCTCGATCGCCCTGCGATAATGCTCCAGCGCCTCCGCCTCGCATTGCCGGCTGCGCAGAATCTCCGCCGCGCGGATCGCCCGCGTCGCATCCGTCGGCCGCTGCCCGAGGATGTTCCGCCACGCCGCGATCGCCTCCGCACGCCGCTCCGCCTCCGGCCGGGCCGCGTCGTCGAAGATCACGCTGCCCAGGCGCTCCCACACTTCCGCCTCGCCCGGCGACGCCTCGGCGATGATCCGATACTGCTCCGTCGCCTCCGTCTGCTTGCCCTGGTCCAGCAGCGTCTCCGCCAGCGCCTCCCGCGCATCCGCCCGCGACGGAGCACGCTCGATCACCTTGCGGTAGGTTTCTTCGGCCTTCTCATTCTGTTGCAGGGCCCGGAACGCATCCCCCAGCGCCACCTGCATCTCAACGTCGTCCGGATGCGTCTCGATCCATTTCGTGTAGAACCGGACGATCTCCTCGTTCTCGCCTTTTCGCCGATACGCCTCCTCGAGCATTTGCCGCGCTTCGTTCCGCAGCCAGCTCCCCGGCGCGAGGTTGTCCAGCAGATCCGAATAGAGGGCGGTCGCCTCTTCAAACTTCTGCTGCTGGATCTTCATCTCCGCGATCTGCTGCGCCGCCTTCAGCTTCAGGTAATCGTCCTCCCCGATCGTCCGAAGCCGCTCAAACTGCGCGATCGCATCATCCGTCTGTCCCTCATCCGCCAGCAGTTCCGCCAGTTCCTCGACCACCATCACGTCGTCCGGATAGCGCTCCACCAGCTCCAGCCACGTCTTCTTCGCCGCATCCATGTCACCCGCGGCCGTGTGAACCCGCCCGAGCGTCTTCAGCAGGTCCTGCAACTCCTCGCGCGGCGGATTCAGCTCGATCGCCTTCCGCAGGTCGGCCGCCGCCGGCTCGAACTTTCGCATGTGCCAGTGCAGATACCCGCGGGCCGCGTGTGCCCGCGCGCTCGTCGCATCTCGCTCGATCGCCCGGCCAAAAGCGGCCAGTGCCTCAGCTTCGTGGCCCAGGCGCTCTTCGAGGAATCCGAGAATCAGCGGGTGTGCCGCATTCGTGGGCTCGTCCGCCTCCAGCTTCTTGAGCCGCGCCGTCCACGCCTCCGAACCCTCAACGTCGACATAGCTCTGATAGAGCCGCTCGAAGGCCGTGCCGCGTGTGGGGTTCGCGAGCAGCGCCTTTTCATATCGCTCGCGAAGCGCAAGCTCCTGCGGCGTCAGATCTTCGAAGCACCGGGACGCGGCGGGGACCGCGGGCGCGAGCGACAGAAAAAAAGCGACGACGAGCGCGGCGCGGGGGGGATAGCGCATGGCGGCTCCTCATTGGAGGGAGTGCGGAGGTTTTTCGCCCAAAACTCATCGCCCCGTCTCGCCGCCGGCCCGGCCGGCCGGCGGACGAGGCCGGGCCATTATATCGAGCGCTTCAAACGCAAACAGATGTCTTCTTTCATACGTCAGGAATTCCCCCCGGGTTGCACAAAATTTCCGCGCGGATCCATTCGCGCTTATCTGTGCCCACCTGTGCGCATCTGTGGATCATTCTCTCTTGTCCGGCAAACAGCCGGGTCGACATGCCGGGCGCCAGGGTCGACATGCCGGTCGCCGGGTGCCGGGTCGACATGCCTCGCGCACGCCCGAATCCCCCAGCACCAAAGGTGCGCACTAGCTCCAGCCCAGGGCAACGCCCTGGGAAACCGAGCCGCCGCCACGAAAAGCCCTGAAAGGGCGCCCCAACCACCCGATCCCGAAACCCGAACGAACCGGCCCGAGGGATCACTCCGCCAGCGGCGCGCCCACCATCGCCCGCTTCTCCCGCACAAATTTCATGTGGTGATTCACATGATGCACGTACAACCGCACGAACCCCGCCAGCGACACCTCGCCCGCTTCCGGATGCACCGCCACACGCGAAAAATCCGCCTCGCCCGCCCGCCGCAGGATCCCCGCCACCATCCGCCGGTTCAACCGGAACAACTCCACCACCTCGCCCAGGTCAATCTCGTGATACCCCAGCCGCTGCGCAAACCGTGTCTCGTCATACACATCCAGCACGGGCCGCTCCTCCGCCAGCGTCCGTTTCATCCGGTACGCCGCGGTCAAATCGGAGTCGAGCATGTGCACGACGATCTCCTGCACGCTCCACGTCCCCGCCACCGGCCGCGCAACGAGCTGCTCCCGCGTCATCCCCGCAATCGCCCGCGCCGGCGTCTCCCCCTGCGCCGCATACCGTTCAACGGCCTCGCGATGGGTCAGGTTTCGCAATTCCGCGGGCAGCGTGTCATAGAAACTGGGCATGGAGACTCCCTCATGGATGCGTTCGCCGACTCGCTTACGCATCTCGTCCCCGCCCGGTTCGCACCATACCCAGCGAACCAACCCGGCCAGCTCAAGCGAGCGTCCGGCCCCCCCGAGCAAACACCGGTCGGCCAGAGCGATCACCCGGTCGGCTCGAGCGATCACTCGGTCGGCTTCAGCCGACCAGTTCATGCCACCAGCTTCAGCTGGTCGGTCGATGCTCCTCAATACCTCATCGAGCCGGCTTCAGCCGGACTTCCGCCCCAGTTCATTCATCTGCGTCCATCGGTGTAAACTGTGGTTGACCTTCTCTCCGCCGACCCGCCCGTTTTTGACACCCCCCCACCTGCCACACACAATTCCATCGATGCCGAATCCAAGACTTCTCGCTTGGCGCTTCTCCCTCCTCGCTGTCGCTTCTACACTCGCCCAATCTCAACCAACCGACTCCCTCCCTCTCCTCGACCCGGTCTGCCGCATCGTCCCACCCGTCAAGGGCCCGATCGAGTGCGCGGCATTCTCACCCGACCGACAAACCGTGTACGCGTTAGTTCAGGCCCAGGCGGTCAACGTCACCGAAATCGTCGCCTCATTTTGGATCGAAATCCTCGGCGTCCTCGGCCTCATCCTGCTCGTTCTCACTGCCATCGCCCTCTGGCGCATCCGCCGCCGACCGCGAACGCCCGGCGAACCCCACTGCCGCCGCTGCAACTACTGCCTGAAGGGTTGCCCCAGCGACCGCTGTCCCGAGTGCGGCCATTCAACCCGCCGCCCTGTCGTCGGTCGGCCAGTCGTTCGCAGGCTGCTACCCTGTCTGGTCGCACTCACCGCCTATGGCCTCATCGCCGGCACCGCTGTCGTCATCGGATACCCCGTCGGAGTCTGGGCGGCCGAGCGCATGCCGATCTGGTCAACCGGCCTCGCCGGTGCGGCTACATCCGTCGGGATCAACCTGTCCGGCTGGAAGCGCCCGGTCGACCAAATCCTCGCGTTCGATGCAACGACGGGCAGCCTCTTGCGGACCGTGCACACGAGCGGCGCAGTCCCGTCTGTCGACGGCATCGCGCAGATTGTCTCGCCCGACGGCCGCCTGCTATTCACGGTGCTCGACGCGACCCAGGAACTGGTCGCCCTCGATACGCACTCCGGGGTCGTTCGGGCGAGGGCGCGTGCGGGGAATCGTGAACCCTTCACGGCTTCACGCTGGCAGGGCGTCCTTGGGTTCCTGCCCGACGGATCCATGATCGCGCGCGTTGTCGATCAACTCGAAGGAACGAGAATCATCCATTGGAGCTACACGACCAAACCCGTCGATCTTTACGTGGACAAAGACATGGGCTGGTCTGTTATTCTGCTTCCCGGTCCAGCGATCCGAATTTTGGACGCGAAGTCTGTATCGACCAAAAAGAGCGAGTTGTGGTTAGGCATCTCCTCCAGTCATGTGCCCCTCGATTCCACTCGTATCTCATTGATCGAATTCCCTGCCGGCGCCGGCCACCCAGCCAGACGCACCGAACTCCCCTTACTCAAGGGGGTACTCGTCGGCCGGTCAGTCGATTGCCGCAAACTCTATCTCAACGACGAAGGCAATTTGCGAGTGTGCCGCATTGACGCCCAATGTAGCCCGGTCTCGAGCGAAGTGATATCGACCGATGTGGAGTTCTGGTCCTGGCCGTTGTCAGAACGCTTGCTCGCCGTCGATTCGGCTTATTACCTGATCAACGGCCCCGTGCTTGACATGGAATCGGAAAACATCGTAGCGCAACTGCGAGTCTCGGGTGCCGGTGTCGTCCAGACCACTCCCGAACCGGATCAAGTTCCTCTCGCGCCGAAGATCCACCGCTTCGGCGTAATCTCCAACGACCCCACGCTCGGCGACAGCATCCTCATTTTCGACGTTCCGCTACCACCGGCCGACTGATCCTCACTCCCCGATCACCAAGCATCCCGGGTCTCCCCCTCTGAATCTGCGTCAATCTGCGGATCATTCGTCTTTCTCACACCAGGGCCGCCAGAACCCGCCAATTCGCGTAAGCCACCACGTCCCCAGCCCGCGCGGCGCAATAATCCACGCGGGAGAAATGCGATGAATCGGACGGACAGGTCGCCTTTCGCGCACAATGATCACCTTGATAGCACCGTTGCTATGAAGGCGCTCAATTCACACCCCGCGCCATTTCACGCACCCAGTCTAGCATGCATAGAACAGATAGATTATCAGAAGATGATCAAAATCGGTGTACACACGCGAATGAACGCCTTGATCACCTTGACGCCCATTCACCCGCCGTTGACGCCTTCCCGCCGACCTCCGACAATCCTCAAGCCTGACGCAACCGGAGCACCCGAAATGAAAAAAGTCGTCACCGACGCACGCGAAGCCATCCTCAAGGCCGGCCTCAAGGACGGCATGACCCTCCTCGCCGGCGGCTTCGGCCTCTGCGGCATCCCCGAGCATTCGATCGCCGCCATCCGCGAACTCGGCATCAAAGACCTCACCGTCGTCTCAAATAACTGCGGAATCGACGACTTCGGCCTGGGAATTCTGCTCAAGAACCGCCAGATCCGGAAGATGATGTCCAGCTACGTCGGCGAGAACGCCGAGTTCGAACGACAGTTCCTCTCCAAGGAACTCGAAGTCGAGCTCATCCCCCAGGGCACGCTGGCCGAGCGCCTCCGCGCCGGCGGCGCGGGCATCCCCGCCTTCTTCACGCCCACCGGCGTCGGAACCGTCGTCGCCGAAGGCAAGGAGACCCGCGAATTCGACGGCCGCCTCTACGTCATGGAACGCTGGATCCGCGGCGACGTCGCCATCGTTAAGGCCTGGAAGGGCGACCACGCGGGCAACCTCATCTACCGCCGCACCGCCCGCAACTTCAACCCCATGATGGCCACGGCCGGAAAAGTGACGATCGCCGAAGTCGAACACCTCGTCCCCGTCGGCGCCCTCGACCCCGACGCAATTCACACGCCGGGTGTATTCGTGCAGCACATCTTCCAGGGCACAAACTTCCAGAAGCGCATCGAGCAGCGAACCATCCGCCAGCGTGCCGCCATGTAGAACTGGAATCACGCTGTTACTTGCTGGTAACCCAATGGCATGGTGGAAATGGCCAAAAAGGAAGCCTGCCGCGGGATCGCACCAGGAATCGGTGGACGCGCCGCTTTCAGCGGCGATTGCCGCGATGTCCGACAATGCGGCTGAGTGGAACAGATTCATCGAGATATTTCGTACCGCCAGGCTCGGAATCAATGTTCCTAACCGCCCAGAGTTCGGAGTGGGCGAGATGGCATCAACGGCAGAGAATCCGCTGCGTGTAAGCGCCTCGGACCACGCTGGTGCCCGAATGGTGCTCGTCTTCGCAGACCCGGACGTCTTTCACCGGAACTTCGGCAAGCGATTCAATGGGGTGGTCACGGGAGAAAAAGTGTTGGAGATCGTCGCCTACAATGACGATTGCCACGGCATCTTGATAAACAGCGCACTTGCGGAGATTTCCGCTGTCATTAACAGGGAAACGGTATTCGCATTACTGGGACGACCGGACTCGAAGCAATCCGAGAAACAGTGAGTGGATCCATTTACCGGCTCAGCCCATGCAGCACGATATTCGCCGCGATCCGCCGCGCATCCTCGTCCACGTACCCGCGACAATTGAAGCACTTGTGCCCGTCCAGCCCGCACGCCAGCGCCGCCGGGCTGTAGACGATCGCCGTCCGCCCCTCGATCTCCAGCCCCAGCAGTTCCGGCGACCCCGGCTCCCGCTGCGGCTCGCCCGCGATCGGCTTGTAGCTCACGCTGTCCAGCCGGAAACCCGGCGACCCGCGCAGGATCGGATGATCTGCCGGCAGCGGCTTGAGCTTCTCGCCCGGAAACGCCCGCTCGATCATGCTCCGAAACGCCTGGTCAAACGCCGCCCGGCCGCAGCACGCATCCGCAAACAGCAGCCCCCCGCGCCGCAGATGCGCCGCGAGCCCCGCGATCTCCCGATCCGTGAGCCGAAACTCGTAATGCCCCGTCATGAACAGGATCGGCGACAGGTGCAGGTCCGCGTCCGTCAGCCGCACCTCCCGATAGCTCGTCACTACGTCCAGCCGCACGCTGTCCCGCAGGTACTCCGCGAAATGCACCAGCGCCGTCGGGTCCGGCCGCCAGTCCCCGTCATACACCACCTGCCCGAGCCGCAGCCCAGTCCCGAGTTCCTCCGGCTTCACCGCCGCCGCCTTGTCGCCCGGCAGCACGACGACGTCCAGCCGGTCCCGCAGCCCCGTCCGCCCCAGCGCAAACGCGGCGATATTCGTCCCGAGCTTGAATGCCTGGTCGCTCAACAGCGGCACCCGCGCCTGCTCCCAGAGACACGACACGTCGCGCGGACTGAACAGGATGCTCGTCCGGCATCCGATGTCCACGCCCAGCAGCCCCGACGGCTTGAGATCGAAGTGCGCGCTGTAGACCGGGTGCCCCGCATCGAGTTCCCGCACCGGCGATTCCGGAAACGTCGCGGCGATGAACTTCTCAAATCCCTTCGCGAAATCCGTCCGGCTGCAACACGCCTCGAAGAACAGCGTTCCGCCCTGTTCCACGTACTTGCGGACCTTTTCCCGCTGCCGCGCGTTCCAATCGGGGAAGTCGTGCCCCTGCACATACAGCAGCGGCGCGGCCAGCCATTCCTCCAGCGGCGACTCGAACGCCACCGTCTGCCACGCGGTCGGCTCGCCGAACTTGTCGCCGATGAACGCGACCAGGTTCTCGACGTCGTGCCGGTCCGGGTTCCACGACTCGTCGCTCGACCATTGCAGCTTCTGGATGACGAGCGGCTTGTGCCCCTTCGCCAGGAACAGCACCGCAAAAGCCGTATCGGCCACCGAAGCGCCCCACGAGCCGTCCGGCTTCTGCCGCTCGACCAGCTCGGCCGCTCCCTCGCGGTACCAGTCGTGATCGCCCAGGAACCGCCGCCCCGAGAGGATTCCCACGCGCTCGACCGCGTAAAGCCAGTAGTAGTACCAGGTCGGCCCGTGGCTCGGGTTCTCATCCGCCCGGAAATTCCGCGCGAGCCACTCCAGCCCCTGAATCAGCGGCCGGCTACCCGTGTACCGGCCGCAGTTTGTCGCCGCCCCGTCGGAGTAGCCCTTCTCCTGCGGCGCCGCCACGGAGCTGCCCAGCACGATCAGCCCGGCCACACCGGCCGCGGTCATGCTTCCGTAGCTGCGCGGGTCGTTGCGATAGGACCAGCCGCCGTCCTTGTTCTGGTTCGCCAGCAGCCGCGCCCGCGCCCGCTGCCAGACGCCCGCGGGGATCTGCACGCCCGCCTCGGCCGCGGCGTGCAGGCCGAGCAGCGCGAACTGCGAATTCGAGTGATCGAAGGGGCCTGGCCGCTGCGTGTAGCCCCACAACCCGCCGTCGAACTGCGCGTCGACGAGCCAGCGCGCGGCCGAGGTGATCTCGCGCCGGTAGCGCGTCGCGTCGGCCTCCGCGAGCGCCATGATCTTCAGCGAAACGACGTAGACGTGCTGATTGGCCAGCCGCGCGAGATGCTGGAGCGCCGGCGCGACGGCGGGAGAGTCGACCGGCTCACCGGCTTGAAGGAGCGCAAGCGTCGCCAGCGCCGTGTCGCCGCCGGGGTAGTGCCGCTCGGTCCAGACTCCCTCCAGCCCGCGTTCATCCTTGATCGAGGCCACGCCGCGCGCGATCGCCCGTTTGACCGCGTCGCCCGTGAGGTCCTGGGCGCGCGAGGCCGCCGGGCCCGCGAGCGTGCCCGCGACGGCGGCGACGAGCAGCGCGAGATGCAGGTGCGGCGCCATGCAACGGCGGAGTATAGCTGCGGTCGAAGCGGCGGGGCGGGCGCGGCGGCGGCGGAGGAGAGAAACGAAACGGGGTTGCCGCGCGTTCGCGGCAACCCCTGGGCTTCGTCGGAAACGCGTTGACGCGCTACCGCGGATTAGTCGACGAGACGGCGCTCGAAGACCGGATCATCGGCGATCCGGAGGTCGACGTACGTCGTCCAGAGGTCGCCGAGGAAGCCGGCGGCCGGCTGGAAGACGATGTTGTTGAAATCGTCGCCGAGATTCGCGGCCGAATCGGCCACGGTGTCGATGACGGCCTGGCCCGAATTCGTGTAGAAGCGCTGCGTTGCGGCGTTGCTGACGCAGTTGCCCCAGCTGCCGAAGCTGCTGAAGCCGCCCGAGATGTGGAGCAACGAGCCGCCGACGGCGAGGGCGACCATCTTGGCCTTGAAGCTAGCCTTCCGTGTCATGACTGAGACTCTCCTTTTTGTCGATCGAGTGCGATCGTCTGTATCCAAACTGCTGCAAACCCCATCGGAACATTTAGAACGCGACGTTGAGCTGTACGCGGAAGACCAGCGCCTTGTCGTTGACGTTGGCCAGGCTCGAGTACGAGCTGCTGATCGGCGCCTCGTAGACGCGGACCATGTCGGCCTGGAGCTTCACGTCGTGGCCTTCGATGTAGTAGTTCAGGCCGGTCGCATATTCCCACGAGCCTTCCTGCTCGTCGGACAGCGCCGAGATGCCGCCGATGCGGGCCATCCACTCGAGCTTGTTCTCGAGACCGGGGATCGGCAGGAAGTAGCCGACCTGGACGTACGCACCGTGCTGCGCGGTCGTCGAATCGTCGCCGCTGACCAGCCACCACGGCGTGAACGGCCGGGTCGTCGTGCTGCGCGGGTCGACGATGCGGAGGGCGTATTCGCCCTGCGCCGAGAAGCCCATGTACTTGAAGCCCATGTCCCAGCTGAACTGGTTGATCTGCAGGCCGTTCGTCGTCGTCAGGCCGTAGCCGCCGCGGCCGGGATTCCAGCCGACGAGGGGCACGGGAATGCGCGTCGTCTGGCGATCGCCCTGATCGTCATTGAACGCGTAGCTCATGCCGAGGCCGAGGACGGGCGTGGACTTGTCCTTGCGGGTGTCGCCTTCGCGGACGCCGTAGTCGCCGGGCTCGCCGAGAATGGTCCAGACCGCGCGGGCCAGGATCGCCGGGTTGCCGTCAAGTTCCGACGGATCGGGCGTGATCGGGCGGTTCCGGTCGCCGTTCAGGCTGTTGACCACGTCGACGTAGTAGGTCAGCTTCTTCTCGAACAACTGACCCCAGAAGCGGACGCCGACGCCGTTGCCGAGGCCGAAGACCGCGTTGTAGAGGCCGAGGTCGACGCCCTGGTAGCTCGAGTTGTTCAGGTTCGAGTCCATCGTCGAAGCGAGCTGGAAGAGACCGGCCTGGATCTGGAACTCATCGCGGAAGCGGTAGTTCAGGTAGGCATAGTGCGCGACGACGTCCTGGCTGTCCGCCGCATCGGCCCGGAGAACCAAGTTGTACGTCAGGTCCTTCGAGTAGACATGACCGCTGATGCCCAGGCGGAGACGGTCGATGCTGAAGCCCGTCTTGTCATCGCGATCGCGGTCCGGGAGCAGGTACTTGTTCCGCGTCTGCGTCTCGTAGAACGTCCAGCGGACCTGCATGTGTCCGTTGAACTTCATCAGGAACTTCTCATCGCTGCTGCCGATGTAGAAGCCGTTGTTGTAGCCAGCCTGGATGGTCGATCCCATCAGGCTGTCGCGGAACTCACGCTCATTCAGCACTTCGCGGATCTGCTGCTTGAGCGCGTCGGTCCGCGCCTTTTCCGTGTCCTGTGAACTCGCTGCGGCAATCTGACCTTCCAGATTGGAAATCTTCTGCTGCTGCGCCGTCAGCAGAGCTTCCAGCCGGGCGACACGATCGTCGGCCGAAACCGACTCGTTTTCGCCCGCGAACCCTGTCCCCGCGACCGCCGTTGCGGCCAAGACGCTGGGCAGGAATCCGCGTTTCAGAAATCCTGTCATAGTGCGATCTCCTCGAAACCCTTGATACTTTCGACTCGGGGGCGTCCTGCCGACCGAATCGCTGATACCCTAACTGAAGACCGATTCACGTGCGCCGCGAAATGCGTGCGCGCACAGAGACACAATCTGAAACTGACCCCTTGGCACGTTGCATTCCAGAATGAGCGGCGGGACGTCGATCAATTTAACACCCGTACACTAAAAGGGTTACGACTCTCCGTCGCTGATCCGACTTTGGATCTGTTTTGGACGAAAAACCGTCTCATCTCGCTCGGGCTGGTCCATAACTCCATAAGGCTCTTCGCGTTACGCGTCAGCACTCCAATTCGAACGCCCCTTGCCATGACGGAAACGCGTCGATTGGCCGGGCATTGGAAAAAAAACGGTCGCGTGCCTTGCACGCCCTCCGTGTGTCGCTGCGACCCATCAGACGTCCCGACCCTCGATCACGTCGATCGCCGGTGGATATGCGTGACCTTTGAAATCTCCCGCATCCAGCCGCCGAATGTACCCGTGATAGGCCCGCATCGCCTCGCCTCCGAAGATCAGCATGATGGGGATGTTTGCCCACAGCATCACGCCCGTACCGAGCGTCGAAAGCGTCTCCATGTCTTCCTGGCGCGAGATGATCTGCGGGATGCACGCGATCAGAACACACGCACAGTAGAGCAGGCGATACCCGAGCACGCTGCGCAGCCCGAAGAGATAGACCATTCCCTGCTCGCCGTAGTAACTCCACGAAATCATCGTGGACACGGCGAAGAGCCACGCTGTCGCCGGAACGAGCCAGAAGCCCAGGCCCGGCAGGACCCGGTCGAACGCTTTGGCCGTGAGCGTCGCCCCGTTGTAGTTGAAATACACGCCTTCGATCGCGAGCCGCGGCCGCTCATCCAGCGCGATCGCCTGCCACTCAACGCGAAACGCTCCGGTCTCCGTCTTGCGGACCGTCCCGGCGAGTTGATGACGATCCATCCCCGTCGTCGCGTTGAGCCCGCCCACAAGCACCGCGAACACGCTCTGTCCCTCGTTCAGCTTGTGTTCGACGTTCTCCGGGTCGCGCGCCGAGACCGTCGTCCCGCCCAAAGTCCACTCCCCGGCGATCGCCTGCCCGCTCGCGTCCACCGCTTGCACAACCTCTACCGGCGTATCGAATTTCAGCGCCGGGTCCCGGTTCCACGTCCCTGACAGCAGAATCACGACGGCCGTGATCGTGCAGACGCAGATTGTGTCGATGAACGGCTCCAGTCCCGCCACCACGCCTTCGCGCACCGGCTCATCCGTCTTCGCGGCCGAGTGAGCGATCGGCGCTGAGCCCTGTCCCGCTTCGTTGCTGAACAGCGCCCGCTGCATGCCCTTGAGGAAGCCGTAACCGGCCGTGCCGCCGATGAACGCGCCCACGCCTTCGGTGGGGCTGAACGCCTCCGCGAATATCAGCCGGAACATCTCCGGGACCCGCGCGATATCGACGAAAATCACGTACAGCCCGGCCAGGATGTACGCCAGGCACATGAACGGAACGAGTTTGCCCGCGACCGAGCCGATTCGCTTGATGCCCCCGATGATCACCATGCCGACGACGAGCGTCATGACGATTCCGCTCACGACCTGCGGCATGCCGAAGTAATTGAACGAGATATCGGCGACGTTCCAGGCCTGGAACATGTTGCCGCCCGTGATTGTCGAGATCAGGAGTGTGATACAGAAGACGACGCCGACGGCGGCGCCGAGCGGGGCCAGCGCCGGACTGAGCTTCGCGAAGCCCTTTTTGCAGACCCACATCGCGCCGCCGTGCGGGTTTTCGGGGTCGTCGGTGTTGCGGTAGAGCATCGCCTGCGTCACTTCCGTGAGCTTCAGCGCCATCCCGACCAGCCCGACTACCCACATCCAGAAGACCGCTCCCGGCCCCCCCGTGGAGATCGCGAACGCGACGCCGGCGATATTCCCGAGCCCGACCGTCGCCGAGAGCGCCGCCGACAGCGCCTGAAAGTGGTTGATTGCGCCGGGGTCATCGTGCCGGTCATACTTGCCCCGGATGACCTGCACGCCGTGCGTCAGCGCGCGATACTGGCTGAACCCGCTCCAGACGGTGAAGAGAACGCCCGCCCCCAGCAGCACGTACAGGACGTAGTCGTGCCAGAGGATGTCGTCGTTCAGAAACGTGATCGCCTGCATCAGCGATTCCATGGGGACTCCGCTCCGGGAAAGGCGAACCTCCGGCCGATCAGACTACTGCCCGATCAGTCACGTGCCGCGGTCGTGTGTATTGACGTCGAGCGGTGCGTGCATGTGCTCAGCCGACGAGGGCTTCCGCATGACGCGGACAAAACAGAAGGCGGTGAGGCCGACCACGAAGCCGACCGATCCGAGCATGAAGATCCAGCCACCCGTTGTCATCGCCGTCCTCCCGACTCGTGATCCTCGTGCACCACTGCCGCCGCGTTCCCCCAGCGCTGCCCGCCGAGATACGTCAGGATCAGGAGAAATACGGCCGTCGCGATGATCACGAGGATCGACAGAAACGCCACCGAGTTCTCGCGAATCGCCGTGATGTGCTTGCCGAGATCGTTGTACGCCCAGCTTCCCAGGACGAAGAACAGGTACAGCGGGCTGACATACTTGATGAAGAAGACGAACAGCTTCGGCAGCGGCAGTTCCGCCCCCTCCGCCGCAAACCGTCGGCCGCGCTCCGCGCCGAACACCCATGCGAACAGGACCACCTGAACCGTCGCCAGCAGGACGATGAGGTTCGTGCCGACCCACGTGTCGATCGTGTCCAGGGCCACCAGGTCCTTGCTGAACCAGATCACGAACAGGGACCCCATCGCCGTGACCAGTCCCAGGAGTGTGACCGACGCCCGCCGTCCGACGCCGATCGATTCCTCGAGGAACGCGATCGCCGGCTGGAGCATCGAGAGCGAGCTCGTGATCGCCGCCAGGAACAGCATGAAGAACCAGAGGAACCCGAAGAAATGACCGCCGGGCATGTACTCAAACACGATGGGCAGGGTGTTGAAGCCCAGTCCGAACGTCCCGCCGACCGTGCCGGCGACGCCGAGGAAGATGAACGCGGCCGGAATCGTGATCATCCCGCCCAGGCACACCTCGAAAAACTCGTTGGTCGAAGAAGCCGTCAAACCGGACAGCACCACATCGTCTTTCGGCTTCAGATAGCTCGCATAGTTGACGATCACCCCGAAACCAACCGACAGGCTGAAGAAGATCTGTCCGGCGGCCGCGAGCCACACCTGCGGTTTCGCGAGCGCCAGCCACCATTCGCCGCCGCCGTCCACGGGCTTCGGGTTCCACATGAATCCCAGCCCATTGAGCACGTTCTGATCCGGCATGTCGGGGTTCGGCGTTCCGAGCGTCAGAACGCGCACGAGAACGAGCACGGCGCAAATCGCCATGAGCGGCATCGCGAACGTGCAGAAACGCTCGATCCCCTTCGAGAGCCCCCGGAAAATCAGCGCGAAGTTGATCGCGAAGACGATCGCCCAGACGACGACGCTGCCGTGCAGTCGGCCGTCCAGCATCACCCCATCCATGTTCGCGCCGGTCATCGAGTTGAAGAAGTCCGCCGAGCGCTGCTTGTACTCGCCCGGGACCGTCCCCAGGTCGACCCAGCCGAAAAGGTAGTACACGGCGTACGCCAGGCACCACGACTCGATCAGCACGTAGTACATGTAGACGCACACGGGGATCAGCACGCCCAGCACCCCGAAGTAGCGCCACATGTTGTTTCGGCCGAGTACGCCGAAGATCGCCGGACACGAGTTGAACCCCCGCTGCCCGCCGTACTTGCCCATCACCCATTCGGCCCAGCAGATCGGGATACCCAGGCAGATCAGCGCGCAGAAATACGGAATCATGAACGCGCCGCCGCCGTTTGCGGCCGCCTGGCCCGGAAAGCGCAGGAAATTACCCAGCCCGACCGCCGAGCCCGCAACCGCGAGGATCACCCCCAGTCGCGTGCCCCACTGTTCTTTGCTGCCTGCCATGTTATGTATTGCTCCCGGCCGCGTAGCGAATGCCCGCGGCCCGCGCGAAGTACGGAAGCGTCGGAAGTTCGGCGAAGTGTAGGCGCGACCCCGGAGCCCCGCAACCGGTCCGCGCATTCGGTCGCAACCTGCGTAACCACCCGCTGAGACTCACGTCCGCGCTGTAGATTCAACCACAGCCCGGGTACGATTCCGGGCATGGTTCATCCGTGGCACGACGTGACGCCCGCGATCTCGGGGCTGGAACTCCCCGCGAATTTCAAGGCCGTGATCGAGATCCCCAAGGGCTCGCGGAACAAGTACGAGCTCGACAAGGGCTCGGGCATGCTCAAGCTCGACCGCGTTCTCCAGTCCGCGGTCCACTACCCGGCCAACTACGGTTTCATCCCCCAGACGCTCGGCGAAGACGACGATCCGCTCGACGTGCTCGTCTACTGCACCGAGGAGATCCCGCCGCTCTGCATCTGCAACGCCCGCGCCGTCGGCCTCATGTGCATGCTCGACCAGGGCCAGTCCGACCACAAGATCATCGCCGTGCTCGCCGAGGATCCCATTTACAGCGAGTTCAACACCGCCGCCGACTTTCCCAAGCACATCTTCAAGATGCTCAAACGCTTCTTCGAGGACTACAAGCAGCTCGAGGGCAAGGAGGTGGCCGTGGAGCAGATCCAGCCGCCCGAGAAGGCGTACCCGATCATCGACGCCGCTCTCTCGCGCTACTGGCGCGAACGGCAGACGGGGCGGATGAAGGGGCTCGTCGTTTAGGCAGACCCGTCCCGCATCCCTTCGACCCCGCCCGATTCTGCAACCGAGATTGATGGCTGGTGCTACCGAGGGTTGTCAGGTGGCGGTTTTTCGCCCGCCTCGTGTTCACGGCCCGACGTCGTCTGCTGGGGAGGCGGCAGCACCGTCACGTCGAACATGAGCAGGTCATTCACCGCGTTCATCTGTCGTCGGTTCGACTGCGTGATCTCGCCGAATCGGTTCACGATCGTCGCCGCCGAGTTCGACAACTGGCTCCAGACTGCCTGCCCGCGCGTGATCAGGGCCGTCACACGCTCGCCCCGTGGCGCATCCGAATCCGCCGCCATCTTGTCGTCTGCACCGGCCGGCGCGGTTTGCGCGGCTTCACCTCCCGCGAATCCCCGCCCCGCACCGATGCCTCCCCGAGGCTCGCCACCTCCACCGCCGCCGCGAACACCCGCCTCGCGTCCCACGCGCCCGTCGCGCGCCGCCGACTTCCGCGCACCCTCGCCCTTCAGCTCCGCCGCGGCGACCCGATCCGCTGTCTTCGCATCCGTGTCTTTGCCTGTTGCCGACCCGGGCGCAGCGGGCCGGGCCTTCTCCGACTCTTCCGCCTTCTTGTTTCGGGCGTCCGCGAGGGTCTCGCGCGACTCGGTCACGGCTTTGGCCGCAGGCTCGGCCGGTTCATCCCTGCGCGATTCCACCCTTGCCGCGCCCGGCATTACGTCGCCCGCCGGTTCCAGCGGCGCGCCCAGCGCCACCGTCGGCTGTGAATCCGGCGAAACTTCGAATGCGTAATGCGCCGAAGGCCGCGACGTCGCCTGCGAGAGCAACATCTGAAGCTGCCGATAGCTCGATTCGTCGTTTACGACGTTCAGCTCGACCCGCACCTGCTCCGGTACGACCATGTTGTTCAGCGTCGTCAGAACCTCGGGCGCCCGCGCCACCGGTACGCGAAGCTGCACTTGCTCCTGCGTCGGCACCGGCTTCGACGCGACATAGCTCGGCGCCTCGCCCGCGGACCGCTGGATCGCCGAGATGGCGAAGAGCACATTGTTGTACTGCTCGACGTTCTGCGTCGGGATGTACACGCGGCCGAACCGCGTGATCCGGTTCCCTGCATCGTCGAACGACACGTAGCCCGTGGGCTCGCCCGGCGACGGGCCCGCGCTCGACTCGCCCATCGTCGCCATGCCGCCCAGCCCCGAAACCGCGCCGCCGGCCGCGTCGTAGCCGGTCGCCGGGCTTTCCGGCCGCAGCGCAAGATCGACCGACGGCCCGCCGCCGCCTCTCATCGCGTCCGCCGGTGGGGGGGCGGCCGCCGGCGGGGGCGCCCATTCCATCATCCTGTCCGCTTCCAGCTTTCGCAGCGCAGGCGATTCGATCTCCGGCGCGTTCGGGCGCCCAATTCGCTCCGCCGTCGTCAGGTCCGTCGCCGGCCGGATCGGCGGAAGCATGATCCGCCACGCCGTCCCCACGCAGATCGCGATCGCCGCCGCACTCGCCAGGGTCCGCAGCCCCAGCGGAATCCGCCAGGTTCGCTCCGACGCCGAATCTGCGCCGGTCGCGGCCGCCGGCAGGCCCTCGCGCCGCACCGACGCTGCGAAATCGATCGGTGACGGCTCGTGCGGCAGGCTCCGCAGCGCATCGGCAATCTCCCGCAGCTCCGCCACCGCTGCCCGCGCCTCGGCGGACTCCGCCAGCAGCCGCTCGATCTCCGCGCGCTCCGCCCCGGAGAGCTCGTTGTCGACGTACGCCGACAGCTCCGGGCCGTGCGTCGCCGGGTCGAAATGTCGGAAGTCACCGCTCGACATTGTCCACTCGTTCACCTGTGAGCATCTCGCGGAGCATCATTCGCCCGCGGTGAATCCTGCTCTTCACGGTACCCACCGGTACATTCAGGATTTCGCCGATCTGCGCGTAATCCAGTTCCTCGACGTCCCGCAGCAGCACCGCAAGACGATATTCTTCATCCAGCCGCCCCAGCGCCTTCTCCAGCCGCTGCCCGACCTCGACCTGCGCCAGGCGGTTCGATACATCCGCGGGAAACGCCGCCGGAACGTTCATCTCATCGACCTCGCCGCCGCTACCCGACAGCCCCAGCTCGCGTTTCCGCCGCTCGCTTCGCCGATGCGAGATCACCACGTTGACGGCGATGCGGAAGATCCACGTGAAGAACCCCGCCCGCGCCTCGAACCGCGGCAGCGCCTCGAGCGCCTTCAGGATCGTCGTCTGCGTCATGTCCAGGGCGTCGGCGTGATTGTGACACATCCGATAACACGTGTTGAAAATACGGTCCTGGTATCGTTCGACGAGTTGTCCCAGCGCGGATTTCTCGCCGCGTTGCGCACGGATCACCAGATCGGCGTCACTGACCATCGTGCCCCGGCACAAGTCGTCGTCGAACCGTCGCCGTCACGGGATTTGACGCACGGGCAGCCCCGCGGTTCCCGGAATCGGTTCGGCGACTCTTACCAGTTTAGCGGTTGGCGCCCGGGTCAGCCTGATGGGAATTCAATTCTCCCCGACGACGTGCTACGATTAGATGACTGGCATTACCTCCGTCCGGGAGAGCATAATGCACGCCCGACCGCGCCCTGACCGCCTGAGCCTGGGGTTCCTCCTCCTGTCGCTGGCCGCGTATTCCTGCTTCGCAAATGATGACTGCCGCGACGCATTACCGATCAACTGCGGGAACACGGTTTCGGGGGATACGACCGCCGCCACGACGGACGGCGTTTGGCCCTGTGCGGCCGGCGGGAGCGACGTCTGGTACCGCTTTGTCGCGACCGAGCCCGTCGCGATTCTGGATTTGTGCGGATCGACGTACGACACGGCCGTCATGGTCCTCGACGGCTGCGGCGGCGCGGTTCTCGGCTGTAACGACGACTCGTGCGGCTATCAGTCGCAGCTCGCCCTCGGCGGTCTCACGATCGGAAACACGTACCTGGTCGCAGTCGGCGGCTACAACGGCGGCGCCGGCGAATTCACGCTGCTGCTCACCTGCGACATCCCGCAGTGCGATGGGGCAGAAGCCCGGCCGGGCGATGTGGAAGAGAACGAAGGCGGCGACTGCCACCTCGACTCGTTCAACGGCGGCTGCAACAGCACGCCTCCGGTGTTCAGCTCGATCGAATGCAACCAATTCGTGCATGGTACGTCGGGTACGAACAACGCCATCCCGTATCGCGACACCGACTGGTGGCGGTTCACCGTGGCCGTTGGAGATAGTCGGGTTGCCTATTGGCCGGTCACCGCTGAGTTCCCGGTATTGATTGGCTTCCTTCGCACCGATTGCCCCCAGACGGCCTTCATCGAAGGCACCGCGATGACCGCGCCCGCCTGCACTGAAGTCACCTCGACTGTGCGGCTGCCTGCGGGCGATTACGTCGCGTTCGTGGCGCCGAGTACGTTCACGGGTGTCCCCTGCGGCTCGGAGTATCGTGGTAGCCTGATCTGCATGCCCTGCTGTCCGCCTCCCGCACACGATCAATGCGCCGATGCACTGCCGATCAACTGCGGCGATACGGTCGTCGGCGAGACGTTCGACGCGACGACGGACGGGGCGTGGCCCTGCACCGCGGGCGGGCGCGACGTCTGGTATCGTTTCGTCGCAACGGATTCGGTCGCGACGATCTCTCTCTGCGATTCGAGCTTCGATACGGCGCTCATGGTCACCGATTCGTGCGGGGGCGCGGTCCTCGGGTGTATCGACGATTCGTGCGGGCTCCAGTCATCGCTCGAACTCGCCGGGCTGACGCCGGGAGCGACGTACTTCGTCGCCGTCGGCGGTTTTGCAGGCGATGCAGGATCATTCACACTCAACATCACCTGCGGAATGCCGTCGTCCTGCGCCCTCGCCCAACCGGGGGATATCGAGGAGGACGAGCCCTTCGGAGGCTGCGCAACGGACTACGTCGACGCGTTCAACGGCGCGTGCTCGGGCGACCCGCCCGTGTTCAGCCCAATCCATTGCGGTGACACGATCCACGGCTTCAGCGGAACGTATACATCGATCGGTCTTGCCGATCGCGACACCGATGCGTGGCGATTGACGATTTCGGGACGGACGCGCGTCACCTGGACGGTGACCGCGGATTTTCCGGCAACGATCGGCTTCTGCGGCACAACCTGCCCCTTGATTTTCGTACCGAACTCAACCGTGAGCGGCCCGGCGTGTGTCCCCCTCACGACGAGCGCGGAATTTCGGGAAGGCGAGTACGTCGCACTCATCCGGCCGACGAACTGGTCCGGCGTGCCGTGCGGCTCGCAGTACCGCGCGACGCTCACGTGTGACGCGTATTGCACGGGGGACCTGGACTACGACGGGACGCGCGATCTCGCCGACCTGTCCCTGCTCCTGAGCGAATTCGGACGGGAAGGCGGCATCTTTACGGGCGATGTCGACAGCGACGGCGACGTCGACCTCCAGGATCTCGCGACCCTGCTGTCCGTGTTCGGCGAACCCTGTTGAATTGCCGGCGCACCCTGATCGAACGCCGCCCAATTCTGCTCGCGCTCGCCCCCTACCCCGCCGTCGTCGGTGCGGTCGCCGCCTGAATTTCCCCGCCGCCCGCCGCGTCGACCGTCCCCGGCCGGTCATGGAACAGCTTGATCCGCTCCCACGCCCGCGAGTGGAACCGGCGCAGCAGCAGCACGCCCAGCACGATGATGTACAGCGCACACATCGACCACGGCGCGTGAATCCACAGTCCCGGGGCATAGTGCGAAAGCGCCAGGCCGCCGACCACGAAAATCCCCCAGCAGCACGCGGCGAAGAGCAGCGCGGGGACGCGCGTATCGCCCGCGCCACGCAGCGCGAAGCTGTATGTCACGCACATGCCGTCGGAGACCTGGAATACCGCCGTCCAGATCAGCATCGGAATCGCGGCCAGGACCACGAATTCGTCGGCCGTGAATATCCGCGCGATCGGCTCGCCCGCGAGGATGAAGAGCCCGCCCATTGCCCCCATGTAGCCCAGGATGAGCCGCCGCGCGACACGAACACGCATCTCTGCCAGCCCGGCATCCCGCGCACCGACCGCGTTGCCCACCTGCGTCGTCAGGGCCATGCCGATGCCCAGCGCCGGCATGAACGCCAGGTGCATGCACTGGAATGCGATGTTCGCGCCCGCCATCGCGCTCTCGCCGAAGCGCGGCAGCATCACGTGCATGAACACCACCCACGCGCCGATATCGACCAGCCATTGAAAGCTGACCGGCAGCCCGATCTTTACGATGTCGCGGAGCTTCTCGAGGTTCGGGCCAAACGACCGCAGCGTGTGGTACCGCGCGTCGATCGATCGGAAGAACAGCAGGGGGACCATCAGGATCGCGACCCGCACCCACCAGCCGATCACCGTCGCCAGCGCCGCGCCGGCGATCCCCATCTCCGGGAATCCCCACCGGCCGAGGATCAGGGCGTAGTTGCCCAGCGCGTTCACGACCAGCGACGCCAGCATCGCGATCAGTCCGACCGTGGGCCGGTGGATCCCGTTGTAGAAGCTTTCCAGCCCTACGCACAGCGTCGCCGGCGCGACAACCCAAAGCGCAATCCGGATATAGTCGATCTCCATCGCCTGGACGTCGGCCGGGTGTCCCGCCCAGCGCCCGAACGCGTCGAACCACACCGGCGAATAGACCGCTACGGGCAGCGTAAGCAGCGCGAAGAACGCGGCGATATAGAACGTCTGCCAGACATACGCGCCCGACCGCTGCGGCTCTCCGCGGCCGTCCGCCTGGGAGACAAACGTCTGCACCCCCTGCACGAGGCCCATCCCGACGCACGAAATCGCGAACAGGAGCATCGTCGCGGGCGAGATCGCGGCCTGTGCGGCCGTTCCCATCCACGACACCATGACGAAGTCGATGAACCCCATCAGCATGCGCGAGAGCGTCATGCCGATCATGGGCAGCGCGAGAATCAGCAGTTCGAGCGTCGGCCCGCGTTTCGAGTTGATCGCGGGCAGCGCGAGAGGCGGTTGCATGGAAACCTCGACCGGAAACCCGGTCAGCTATGGACGATCCAAAACAAAAGACCCCGGCGAATTCGCGTTCGCCAGGGCCTCGAAAGTTCATTCGCTTGCGCGGGAGACCTATGGCGGGCCGGCGAGGCCGACGACGAAATTCGCAACGTACGGCGTTGGGTTTTTCATCGCATGCGCACCTCAGAAGCCCGCCGGGAACATCTCCCGACCGGGAATCAGAGTATGCCCGCGGGGCAGTCCCGTGTCAAGCGAATATGCGTTCATGCGAAAAAGAAACTTGACTCTGCGGATCGGCGGCCCCTAAACACGAGTGTCGAGCGCAATCGGCTCCCAAGTTACGGAGAGACACGATGGCTCGATTCCTCGCTTACTCCCCGCTCTTGATCGCCTTGCTCATCGTCCAGGCCGCTGTCGCAGGCGTCGGGGTCAACAAGATCAAGTGCGGCGCCCCGGCCGCCGGCGGAGTCATCAAGATCCGTCTCGATGACGCCGACCCTCAGAGTGATGTCGAGGTCAACATCCCGGCCGGATCGACAGCGGCGGCCAAGGCGGGCCTGATCGCCGGCGCGGTGAACGCGGCCGCGGGGTTCACCGCCCAGGTCGAGGGAACGACCGTGGTCATCAACGGTCCCGCGGGAAAGACCGAGATCCTCTCCGATGCGACGGGCGAGTTCACGGCCGGGCAGAAATTCGCCTCGGCCGAACTCCCGGTTGAAAGCGGCTGGTTCGCATTGCCGACGACGGCGGTGGCATCCGGAATCACCGGCCTGGGCGGACCGTCCGAGATTCAATTCGGATTTGGGCTTCAGGAGGACGAGGAGGCGCTGATCCTCGGGCAACGTTTCGCCCTTTCCGAGAACATGACGTCGCTTCAGATTCTCGGGCAGCTCGATTCATATTTCACCGGCGCGGGACTCGCAACCGCGTTCAGCACCTACACCGTCGACGGAGCCGAATTCACACGCCTCGACGTGAATCTCACGGAAAACGACCGCTACACGTGGGCGCTGTGGGGCTCGACCGATACCGGCCTGCCCTGGGGCGGCGGATATTCGAACGTCCCTGAGCCCGCGTCCCTGGCACTGCTCATCGGCGGCATTCTGGTCTACGGGCGGCGGCGCTGATTCCCGGCATGGGCAACGGGTGCGGCCGCGCTCTGTAGCACGCGACCCGCGCCGGTTTTCCGGTCGCGGGTCGCGTCGTTGGTCGCGTAGTGCGGTCAGCCCTTCACGGCGCCGAGGCTGAGGCCGCCGACAAACTGCTTCTGGGCGACGATGAAGAGCAGGATGCACGGCAGCATCGTGATCAGGCTCGCGGCCATGAGCAGATTCATGTCGGAAAAATCGCCGTACTGGTTCTGAAACTGGTTGAGCGCGACGGCCAGCGTCATCTTGTCCTCGCTCTGGAGGTAAATGAGCGGGCCGAGGAAATCGTTCCACGTCGCGATGAACGTGAAAACCGCGGTGATGGCGATGACCGGCTTGCAGAGGGGGAGCATGATCCGCCACCAGATACCCAGGTGGGTGCAGCCGTCGATTCGGCCGGCCTCGACGAGGGCCTCGGGAATCTGGGCGAAGAACTGGCGGAACATGAAGATGAAGAAGGGCGTGCCGAAGAAGGCGGGCACGACGAGCGGGAGGATCGTGTCGATCCAGCCGAAGCTCCGGAAGAGGATGAAGAGCGGGATCATGGTGACCTGCATGGGCACCATCATCGTCGCGATCATGATGATGAAGAGTGCGCTTCGGCCACGGAAGCGGAGCCGGGCGAAGGCATACCCGACAAGGCTGCACGAAAGCACCTGGCCGACGACGCAGAGGGTGGTGACGACGACGGTGTTGGCGAGGGCGTCGAGAAAACCCTTCCACGGCGTGCTGCCGATCCGCTTGAGCGCCCCCGCGTAGTTTGAGAACTGCGGATCCGTCGGAATCCAGTGAAACGTCGACACCGACGCCGATTCCGCCGCCTGTGCCGGCGTCGCCAGGCTCGTAACGGCCATCCAGTAGAACGGGAAGATCATTACGACCGTGCCAAGCAGCAGCGCGAGCAGAGCGAGTTGGCGTCGGATCGCGGACATGCGTGTCGGCTGTCAGTCCATTCGGAGTCACTGCACCGGAACGCGGCAGGGGGCATGATAACCTCAAAACCGACCCGGAAATGGGTGCAAGCCGATGCCGCCCCGGGCTGCAGCGTCTGGCACGGCGCGTGCTAATATCTGCGCAGCAGCATTGCTCCTCGGCGCGGCGCCGGAGATTCTGCCAGGGCCGACTTTGGTCCCATTCATGACCAACAAGGAAGGGAAAACCATGCGTACGTTCGTTGCCGCATCCACGCTTGCGATCGCTCTGGCCGCCACCGCGTCGGCCACCACCGTTCCGTTCACCGAGTCCTTCACGGCCGATGCCGCCAACTGGCGCAACGGTGCGGGAACTGCCACAGCCACCTGGTCGGGCGCCGGCGGCGCGGATGGCGCCGGGTTCATCTCCGACACCTTCAGCTTCGCAAACTCCGTCGAGAACGATACGCCGATCCTGCTCCGCGGCCAGTCCAATTTCGGCTCCAGCGGCGGCGCACTCTTCGGCAACTGGATCACCGACGGCGTGACCGAGTACCGCGTGTCGATCAAGCACAACGCCCCCGTCCCCCTGAACTTTTTCACCCGCTTTGCCTCGCCCGCCGGTTTTCCCGGCGCCATCGGCCTGGGCTTCGCACCGATCCTCCCGAACACCTGGGCCGAGCTGGTGATCCCGATCAACCCGGCCAATCCGCAGTTCATCTCCTTCGAAGGGGCGGACTTCAATACCGTCTTCAGCAATGTCGGTCGCGTGCAGGTGGGCGTGTCCGTCCCCGCGGCGCTCGCCGGAAATCCGAATACGTTTACGTTCGACGTCGACGAGGTCACGCTGCTGCCCGAGCCGACGACGCTCACAGCGATCGCCCTCGCGGGCCTGGCGCTGCTGCGCCGCCGCGGATAGGGCGCGTTCGAGTCTGCTGACGTGCGAGCGGCAGTGCGGTCGTGATGGTCTCGGCCGCATTGCCGCGTTTTTACGCGCCGCCCGTCATGGGACGAGCGAGACGTGCAGCGTTCAAAAACGCACGAAGAATTGGAGTGCAAAAACCAGCCGGCACCGGGTAGGATGGGGCAGTTGCAGTTCGGGAAGTGACTCAGTCCTCAGCCGCGATTTCGACCCGAAGATGCCGGCGTCGATCCGCGCCGGGGTTTTCTGGGCATCCGTCGCCGAATCCCATCGGGAGTCGATTCATGACCAAGGTCTCGTGCCCGTCCTGTGCCGCCCGCTACAACGTCCCTGACGAAAAACTCGGCAAACGGGTCAAATGCGCAAAGTGCGGCGAACGCTTCGAACTCGCGCTTCCGGCCGACGATGACTTCGCATTTCCCGAACTGGAGGGTCTCCAATCGGGTGAAGCAGTGGACCGCCTGCCGCTGCCGCCGCCGCCCGCCGACGAATCCTCCATGGGGCGCGCTGCCGGCCGCGCCGACCGACCCGATTTCATCGGCGTCGGCGCGATCGGCGCGTACATGACCGACGTCCTCGGCTTCTTCAAGATCCTCACCCAGCCCTGGGAGCTGATGACCCTAGTCGCCGTCTGCCTCCTGTGCGTTTTCCAGGTCGTGGCCGGGGCGTTCCTCTGTATGGGCATCATCGTGCAGCTCATCATCACCGGCTGGTATCTGTCGTTCCTCCTCAAGGTTGTCCAGAGCGGCGCAGCCCGCGACGACGGCCTTCCCGATTTCTCGCTCTCCGATGGCGTCTGGGAGGACATCGTCATTCCGTGCCTGAGCTTCCTCTCGGTCCGTCTGCTCGTCATCCTTCCGATGATCGCCGCCCTCGTCATTGCGATGAACAACGGCGGCCTGGAGTCCGAACTCGCCTGGGTCATCGGCTTCCTCGGCGTCGCCATGCCCGAGCTCGCACTCGTCGCCTCGTTCCAGCTTGCCGAGGAGTTTCCCAAGCTCCTTACAATCGTCGCTCCGGCGCTGCTGCTGGGTCTCGCGGCCGCGCCCATGCTCATGCTGGTCGTCGCCGTCGGCGGCATCCCGGCGCTGTCGCGCGTCGATCTCATGGCCCGCACGATCGCTCGGACTCTGCCGGGGTACGCGCTTGCGACGCTGATCTATCTCGGCTCCCTCGGCGCGGCCGTTGGCGTCGCATACGCCGCGGAGGAGGCCTTTGCCGCCGATCCCTCGCGGCGTTCCGCGTCGCCGAATGCCGCTCCGCAGCCGGTCAATCCTCCGCCGACATCGCCGCCGCCCGCCGCAACCGGCACGGTCACAACGCCCGGCGCCGCGTCGACGAGCGCACCCGCCGACCCGAACACCGCCGCGGATCCCAACGCCGCCGTCGATCCCAATACCGCAACGGGAGCGGTCGCCCCAGGCCAGACTGGACGCACTGCCCGCGATGTCGAGCGCGAGTTCATGGGCTCGCTTGGCGGTCAGATCGTTGGCACGGTCGTGAGCGTCGTCGCATCAGTCTTCGCGATGCGCGCGATCGGGCTCTACTACGCGCACTTCAAGAAGAACTTCGCCTGGTCCTGGGGATGACGCGGCGGCGGGGTACCGCCGCCGGCCGATCCCCGGACTCAGCGCGGTTCAGCCATCGTCGCCGGCGCCTTGTCCATCAGCACGAGCAGGAACGTCGCGATGGGGCCGAGCAGCAGCGATACGAGGAACCACGCCAGGCCGCTCCGGCCCTTGCTCTGCGCGAGCCCGGCGTTGATCAGGGCCAGCGTCCCCCAGCCGATCGCATACCCCTGCGGGTTCTCGAGGATGGTCTGGATCGGCTGCGCGGCGCTCGCGAGCAGGTCGGGGGCGGCGCTCGACAGAAGCCAGGTGGGTGTATCGGGCATCGGAAGCTCCTTTCATCGACCGGCCGTTCCTCGGCCGTCGGCGGGGGCGTGAGTCTCAGCATCTCGGCGGCGGAATCGCACGCGGATTCACGCCCATTCGACTCACGAGTCGCCCGGCATCGAGTATTCGCCGGAAATCCCGACTCATCCCACTCCAAAACGACCCGGCGTTTGGAACGTGGCCCGGCTTGACGAGGCGCGGCTGGGCACGGACAACTACGTAGACACCGCATCGAAACGGGAGGACTGGAATGAGCACTGCCCGCGCCGCCGCTGGATCTATCGAAACGCTCGAGCCTCGCCTCGTGTGGCGCTATTTCGCCGGTATGGCCGCCGTGCCGCGGCCCTCCAAACGCGAGCAGCAGATTCGAGCCCACATGCGGTCCCTTGCCGGAACGCTTGGCCTCGCAGCGCGGGAGGACCGCGTGGGCAACGTGCTCATTGAAGTTCCGGCCACCGCGGGTCGAGAGCGCGCTCCGACCATCATCCTCCAGGGCCATCTCGACATGGTCTGTGAGAAGAACGCCGACGTATCCCACGATTTCGAGCGCGAGGGGATCCGCCTCCGCGTGGATGCCAACGCGGCGGGGGAGCCGATCGTCCGTGCCGAGGGCACGACGCTCGGCGCGGACAACGGCGTTGGCGTCGCGCTTGCGCTGGCCGCCGCGACGGACCCTGCCGCCGTCCACGGTCCCCTCGAAATCCTCTGCACCGTCGACGAGGAGGCGGGCATGACCGGGGCGAAGAACCTCGACCCGTCGTTTGTCCGCGGCCGCAGGATGCTCAATCTCGACTCGGAAGAGGATGATGCCCTGTACATTGGCTGCGCCGGCGGCGCCGATACGACGGTCGCCTGGTCTCTGCCGCTCCAGCCGGTCGGCCTGGGAAGCTCGGCGCTGCGCGTGGGCGTTTCCGGGCTGCGCGGCGGCCATTCCGGCTGCGACATTCACCTCAATCGCGGCAGCGCGATCGCACTGCTCGTGCAGGTCCTCCTCAAGCCCGATCTGCCGCAGGTACGCATCGCCGCGATCAGCGGCGGGAGCAAGCGAAACGCGATCCCGCGCGAGGCGCACGCGCTCGTCATTCTCCCGTCGGATGCAGCGGCCGAGCTGGCCGCGATCGCCGGGGCCGTGCAAGAGCAGGCCCGCGCGGATGGCGAGGCGGGCTGCCGGATCACCGTCGAACCGGCGACGACGGCGGCGGCGCTGGCCGCGCCGGATTCGCGGCGCATCCTCGACGCGCTCGCGGCGCTGCCGCACGGCGTGCAGGCGGTCGTCGCCGAGATGCCCGGTTTCGTGCAGACGTCAAACGGGGCGACCACGGTCGCGAGCCGCGTCGACGGGCAGACGATCCACGTGGAAATCGGCTGCCTGTCGAGAGGATCGCACCGGGGCGACCTCGACACGACGCTCCGCCGCATCGCCGCCATCGGCCGGCTCGCGGGGGCGCGCATCCAGCGGGGGAACGAGTACCCCGGCTGGGCGCCGAACCCCGCGTCGCCGACGCTGGCGGTCTGCCGGCGGGCGTACGAACGCGTCTTCGGGCACGCGCCCCGGATCGCGTCGATCCACGCCGGCCTTGAGTGCGGCATCATCGGCGAGCGCATCCACGGCATGGACATGGTCTCGCTCGGCCCGAATATCCGCGGCGCGCACAGTCCGGATGAAATCGTCGAAGTGGCGAGCGTGGCCCGCGTCTACAAGCTGCTGCTGGCGGTCCTGGCGGACCTTTCGGCGCATGATCCGGCGGGTACGCCGCGCGGCGGAGCGAGTTGAACGCGGGTTCATCGTCGCGGGTCGCTCCGGAAACCGCGTTTCCAGCGAATGCGCCCAAGGTGGCCAAAGATTTTTCTTCGTGTGTGCCGGGTTGGCCATCTAAGTTATCAGGACGTTGAACGGGGATTCGCGGCGGGCGGAACCGCGTTTGGAGCGAACTGGCCGAAGGGTGCCAAACTTTTTTCTGCGCGTGTGGTGGGTTGGCACCCTTGGTTATCCGGACGTTGGGAACCGCGTTTTGAGCACGCTGGGCGAAGGTGATCATGCTCATTTTCCTGTGTGTGCCGGGATGATCATCTTCGTTATCGGACGTTTCTGCGGGTCGCGGTGGGAACGTGGGAAGGTGGGAACGTGGGAATCGGCGGGTGGCGGGCGTGGGCGTCATTTGTAGCAATTCTAGGTGCGCGGCGGCGCGGCGGGCGGCTTGGGCGGTGAAATACGGCTGGTGCGAGGGATTTGGCGGATTCGGATGCGAATTGGGGGGGGACCCGGTGGACGGCCGACGGAGGGTCAGAGAGGAAGATCCGCAGATTGGCGCAGATTTGCGCAGATGAAGAGCAGAGGGGCCGGCGAGAGAGACGGGGACCGCCGGCTGATTTCTGTCGCCCCGCGGGGGCTCGAATCCAAGCGAATTGCCCCCACAGCTTGCGCTGTGGGCAACAATCTGCCGCCCTCCGGGCTCATCGCAGCAGCCCGCGCGGTTACGCACGCCGAGGGAACGGGCAGGCGGATACCTGCGGGCGCGGCGATGCTCAGCCTACATTGCTACAGTCCTACATTGTTCATTGCCAAACCGTGCCGCGGGGGTGATCAGATGGCCGGCTGAATATTCAGCGTCGCTGTCTGGTGGGGCGCTCGGGCGGGTACGAGGTCGTCGCAGTGGACCAGGTGCGTCGCGCCGGACGCGAGCACGGCGATGAGCGCGTAGCGATCGGGCCGGGTCGGAGTGGCGAAGAGGCCGAAGTGCGCCGCCGGCGACGGCCCCTCGATCAGGACCACGGTCTTCACGTTGATTCCGTCATCCCAGTGGTAGAGATTCCCCGTGTACTCCATGTCTCAACCTCCGGATTCGGGCCGGTCAGGCCTGAGCCTGACCGGCCCGGTGCACGCATCGACGATCCCCCTCCGTTTTCCCCTCCGGGAGCGTTCTGATCGTCGCCTACCCGAGTATTCGGAGTGAACGCGGTCGGTAACCAGTTGTGGGAGCGTTCCTACACAAGATGGAATAGGCCCACCGTCCAGTCGCCGCCGCCCGGGAATCGGCGGGGGGGCCGATAGAAGGCCGATGGGCTGCGTGCCAGGGGGCGGCGGGCGCTGGCCGCGGGGGGACGCCGGCGGTACAAAACCCGCCTATGCATACGCTACTACTTGCGGCGGTCGCCCTGGGGATGGCCGGCGACGGGGGCTCCGGGGGCGGGGACGACGGCGGCCGGCGGCCGAGCGACGCCGCGTATCGGACGGTCGCGGAGGCCACGGACTACCGCGCGACTGCCCGATACGGGGAGGTCGTGGCGCTGCTCGACCGGCTGGCCGCGGATTCGCCGCTGGCCCGGCGCGTGTCGATGGGCACGACGACCGAGGGGCGCGACATCCCGGTGCTGCTGATCGCGGATCCGCCGGTCGCAAGCCCCGAGGACGTGCGGAAGCAGGTCGATGCGGGCAAGCTGTTCGTGCTGGCGATCGGGAATATTCATGCGGGCGAGGTCGACGGGAAGGAAGCGCTGCCGATGGTGGCGCGCGAACTGCTCTTCACGGAGCATCACCCGCTGCTGCGCGATCTCGTCGTCGCGCTGGCGCCGATCTACAACTGCGACGGCAACGAGCGGGTCTCGAAGACGAACCGGCCGGGGCAGCTCGGCCCCGAGGAGGGCATGGGCCGGCGCGAGAACGCGATGAGCCTCGACCTCAACCGCGACTTCATCAAGCTCGCGGCGCCGGAGACGCGGGGGCTGGTCGAGTTCTTCAACCGATGGGATCCGCACGTTTTCATCGATACGCACACGACCAACGGGAGCTATCACCGCTATGTCATCACCTATGAAGGGCCGAAATCTCCGGCCGGCGACAAGCGGCTTGTGGAATACGCCCGCGACGTGTTCATGCCCGCGGTGCAGCTGCGCTGCCAGAAGCAGTACGGCGTCCCGACGTTCGTTTACGGCGATTTCGCGGCGGGGAATACGCGCTGGGAGACATACCCGCCGTTCGGGCGGTATGGGACGACGTACGCGGGCCTGCGGAACCGGCTGAGCGTGCTGTCGGAGGGGTACTCGTACGCGCCGTACCGGGCGCGGGTCGAGGGCACGCGCGACTTCGTCAAGGCGATCCTCGAATATTCGGCGGAAAACAAGGGCGCGATCGTGAAGCTGCTCGGCGATCTCGATCGGGCGGCCGTCGATGCGGGGCGGCGGCCGCGCGAGGACGATCGGATCGCGCTGCGGACGAAGCTTTCCGAGACGCGGCCGAAGGTGACGGCGGCGGGGTACGTGGAGGAGCAGCGGGACGGGCGGACTGTTTCGACGGGGGTGGCGAAGGACTACGAGGTGGAGCTTTGGACGCACTTTGACGGCGCGCATTTCGTGCGGCGGCCGTTCGCGTACGTGGTTCCCGCGAGCGACGCGTCGACGGCGGGTGTGGTCGAGAAGCTGCGACAGCATGGCGTGCGGATCGAAACGCTCGCGGCGGGGGGAGAAATTGCGGTCGAGTCGTACACGGTGAAGTCGATCAAGCGGGCGGAGCGGGCGTTTCAGGGACGCAAGCTGGTCGAGCTCGGTGTTGACGCGCGGGAGGCGCGGCGGGTTTTTGCGGCGGGCGACTTCGTGGTGCCGCTGGGCCAGCCGCTGGGCAATCTGATCGTCTACATGCTCGAACCGGAGTCTGAAGATGGCCTGGCGACCTGGGGCTTTTTTGACGAGTCGCTGAAAGAGGGCGCGGAGTTTCCCGTTCATCGCGTGGCCGGGGCGACGAAGCTGGACCTGCGGACGCCGTAGCGTTACTCCGCCGCGAGGGGCACAATCCGGCCCGAGACGTTGAACCGTTCGACGTCGACCGTGCCGTGGCGCACGGTGATGAACGGCCGCCCGCCTCTGAGCCCGACCGTTCCGAATCCCGTAGCCGTCGAGAGGAAGCTGCGGAAGTCGCCCACGCGCGAGTCGATGTACAGCGTCTTTTCGATCGCGTCGTAGCGCACGCCGGTGAGGCCCTGGAGCAGCGCGTAGCTCGACATCGCCCGCGCATACCAGTGGCCGCACTCGTACTCGTTGAACGGGTTGCGGACGCGGCCGTCGTAGCGATCACGGGCGAGGCGGACAACCTCGAGCCCCTCGTCGACGAGACCGGCGATCATCATGTGGCTCGCGGCCTGGTATTCGATGCCTGTCCAGACTTCATCGCTGTAGACGAAGGGCAGCGCCGGCGCGCCGCCGCGGGGCCAGGTGCAGAGGAGCAGGCCGCCCTCGCGGCCGACGGCGTACGTCGGCCGCTGCGGATTGGCGTGATCTGACAGATCCTGGCGGAGATTGAAGCGGTAGATCGACTCGAGGTTCCGGCGGACCTTTGCGGAGTCGACGATCTCGCCGTCGAGGCCGCAGACGCGGGCCATCCAGAATCCGAGGACGCCGTCGGAGAGGCAGCCGGCGCCGTACTGATACTTGGGCCCCTGCGTGTTGAGGGCGGCGATCATCGCGTCGTAGCCGGGGCCGCTCGACGAGGCGTCGATGGGTGTGAACTTCGCATTGAGACCGTCGGTCTGGACGAGCTGGAAGAAGTAGTCGCCGTTGTAGAGCTTCGTCTCGAGGAAGGCGCGGCCCTTTGCGAGCAGGTCGCGATAGCGGGCGACGTCATCGCCGAGGGATTCGCCCATCTGGATCGCGGCGGCGAGCGCTCCGAGGTAGAAGCTGGAGCAGTGGCCGTCGGGGCCCCAATATTCGATGTCGTAGGTGTTGTGGTGCGGCTCTTCGAGGACGCCGCGGGCGCGGGGGTCCCAGGTGGCGATGCAGTAGTCGAGGCTCTGGCGGACCTGGGGCCAGATTTCTCGGAGCCACGCGGCATCGCCGAGGATGCGCCAGTCGCGGTAGACCTTCATGATGCCGCCGAGCTGGCCGTCGGCGGCCGCGTGGAAGGCGTGATCGACGGGGCGGATCGGCAGGGCCGCGCGGAAGGTCTGGTGCCCGGCGGCGTTCTGGCTGTCGCAGAACTCGGTTGCGCGGAGGGTGCGTTCGAGGTCGGGGAAGAGGTGGGGGAGAGCCTGGGCGTAGTTCCAGACGTGCGTGCAGGAGCCGGCGCAGCAGCCGGAGTCGTCGTTGCAACCTTCCCAGCTCCAGAGGCGGCCGTTGCATTCGCGCAGGACGGTCGGGGATTTCAGAATGGTCAGGTTCGCGGCGACGGCTTCGATCACTTCGGGCGGGAGCGTCGTGTCGTAGAAGGCGTCGCGGAAGAGGCCGGATTCCTCTCGCAGCCAGTCGTAGTTTTTCCGCCAATAGTCGGTGACTTCGCCGATGTTCTTGAACGCACAGGAATACCAAGGGCGGTAGAAGGGCTCGGTCGGGCAGCATGCGCCGGCGCAGACGTCGGGGTTCGGGGCGGGGCCTTCGATCGTCCAGCCGGCCCAGTCGGCGGCTTCGAAATCGGCGAGGACGCGGGCGTCGGACTTGTGATCGGATTCGATGCGCGCGAGGTCCGCGCCTTCGGCGAAGCGCTGATCGACCAAGGCGATGTGATCGACGTTGATATGACCCCACGGGCCGGTTTCGCGGTCGACGATGCGGATGCGTGCCTTCCTGCCCTTGAATTCGCCGACGTCCCATGTGCGCAGGGAGAGAGTCTCCGTGTCGCGGCCGGTTTCGGTTCGCACGATTTGATCGCCGACGAGGAGCTGCATGCAGGTGGTTTCGGGGTGGTTGCCGCCGCCGAGGAGGAACTGGATGAAGGCGCGGTCGATCTCGAACTCGGGTGAGGTCAGCGCGCCCGTGGCGGCGTCGCCGGCGGGGGAATCATAGGTGTTGACGAGGCCGCGGCCGAGGAAGCCGGTGACGCGCTGCTGGCCCTTGGCGGTGCCGCGCGAGGGTGCTTTTCCGATCGCGGGTCCGGTGGCGTCGCTGCCGCTGGAGAGGGTCGTGCGGGGGACGTACCAGGCGACCATGAGGCGGATGGTGCGCTCCTCGCCGGGCGCGAGCGTGAGCGGTGTGAAGAGAGATGCGCCGGGGGCGGGCTGGCGCTGGGGCGGGTTTGCGACGAGCCGGCCTTCGGCGACATTTCGCCAGGCGAGCGTCATCGCATCCCACCAGCCGCCGCGGAACCAGGAGTGATCGACGACGGTGGCGTCGTTGTCGGTGAAGATCGCGAATGCGCCTTCGTTTTCCGGGTGCTGCGTCGAGCCGGGTTGCGTGAGGATGAAGCCGTTCGGCATCGCTTCGATGCGATCATTTCCGCCTGCGGCCATGAAGTTCTTCGTGTTGTAGGAGAAGACGGCTTCGACGGGCTGGCGGCTGCGGTTCCGGAAGCGATACTCGAGCGCGCCGATGGGCAGGCTGGCCTCGTCGGCGTGGCCGGGGATGAAGGGGCTCCAGCCGGTGATCTCGACGTCGAGGGGCACTTCGTCGTCGCGGAGGGTGACTACGCCGAAGGGGATGCGGGCGAGAAAGCTCGCATCGTCGAATCGCGGGAGGCCGTAGGTCGTGCCCGGCGCGCCGTTGGCGGTGCGGCGATCGCCGAAGACCTTCCACGTCGGGACGGGGCCTTCGAGGACCTTGGCGAGATTGCCTTCTGGCCGCTTGATGCAGATCGCGGCGAAGGCGGCGGGTTCATTGAAAAAATCCATGCGGTTGCGGACGGAGACGTGGGAGATTGCGCCGGTGCCTTCGAGGCAGATCATGCCCGCGCCCATGCCGCCGATGGGAAAGGCGACGCGGTCGAGATGCTCGCCGGTATAGGGGCCGTTGTAGAGACGGCCGGAGGTGCGGCTCGGGGTGCAGCCGGAGGACAGAAGCGCGAAGAGGCCGACGAAGAGCGCGGCGGCCAGCGGTCGAAGAAGGTGTGATGTGTTCATGCCGCGAATCGTACGATCGGGATGGGGGGCTGGCGAGTGCGTGACTATCGGTCGGCGGTCTCGCGGTTCGGGAGCATCACGACGGCGTAGAAGTGCGCGACGCCGGCGCGTGCGGCGCTGTCGAACACGGCGGCGATGCGGTAGCCGGGCGGCGGGTAGTATTGGTCGATCGGCAGCGGTGAGCCGCAGTTGCAGAAGCAGACAACGTCCGGTTTGAGCCGGGCGACCATGTCATACGGGGGCTCGATCGGCGGCGTCCGGTTCAGAAACGAATAGTCGATCACGTACCGGTCGCAGTAGTACGCGACGTTTCCGAATCCGGTGAGGACGACCGCGTCTTTCGGTGTGTTGGCGGCGATCCAGCGTCCGGCCGCGACGCGATCGCCCTCCATTTTCTGGATGCCCAGCTTGTGGAAGCGAAGGGCCGGCGCGTCCTGGTGGATCATGATCACGCCGATGCCCGAGATGCCCGCGACGAAGCCGAGCGTGGCCGCCCAGGGGCGACGGAATCGCCCTGGCGAGGACGCGACACCGAGCAGCGAGGTCGCTCCGGCCGCGGCGAGCAGGAGCAGTATGGGCTGGATCGAACTCAGGTACCACTCGTAGCCCTCCGCGGGGGGCTTCAGCGAAAAGGCGGCGAGGATCACGACCACGAAGCACCAGCAAACGCCGAAGAGCGCCGGGCGAACCACGATCCACGGAATCGACAGGAGAGCGAGAACCAGGAGGATCATCCGGCTGCCCGAGTAGAGTCCCTGAGTCCAGAACCAGTCGGTCGCCATGTGAAACGTGTATTCCATTTTCGTCACGGCACTGTTCGGCAGCAGCGAACCGAAGTGAATCCACGCGGCGACGGCGGCGACGCCGACGATTACGGCGGCCTCACCAGCGGAGCGGAGACCGCTGCGCCAGCCGGCCTGGAAACCGTGCGAAACGACCAGCAGTCCGGCGAGCGGGACCAGATCCAACTTGTGGATAGCGGCGAGAGCCGAGAGTACGCCGATGGCGACCCATGACCACCGGTAGGCGATCGCGCAGATACAGAGCGCGACGACCAGGTACGTCAACGGCGTCTCCATCCCCTGGATTCCCCAGGCGCTGAAGCGGTAATTGCAGGCGGCGAAGATCGCGAAGGCCGCGCCGGCGAGCGGACTCGCCATTCGAGAAAGGCAATCCGCCAGCAAACCCGTCGCGATCAGTGTGAGCGCGGCTCCGAGGCCGACCGCGGCGCTCTCGGGCGAGATTCCGACGGCGACACACGCAGCGAGCAGCGCGGGCCAGAGCGGGGCGCTGGCGCCCCAGATGGGCGGTTCGCCCAGATTCCACCGATACCCCTCGCCCATCGCGATGTGCCGGGCATAACGAAAGAAGAACCCCGTGTCGTCGGTGAAGAAGTCGGTCCGCGCGTTGTAGATCGCGATCGATTGAAGCGCGCAGGCGAGGAGGACTACGAGGGCCGGGGCGAGGGCGCGAATCCGTTCAGCGAGTACCCTTGCGGGCGTCTGAATAGGCGGATTGACGGCGATTTCGGCGCGCATGGGCGGCTGGGCGCAGGGTGCTGGAAGCTCGTTTGGGCTCAAGTTCTTTCATGAACGTCCAAAGTGTTGGCGTACCCATCTGACGCGTCAATCTCAGAGGCGATCCTGTCCTAAAATGCGCGGAAATCCTCAGGCTGGCCGAACGTGAAACAGTCGCCGCGCACACCGTTACCAGGGTCGCCGACTGCACTGCAAACGCGGGTACATTGATCTCGTGCACTGGAATCGCGACGAGCCGATGGACTTCGACGCCCCGTGCCTTCACTGCCGGTACAACCTGCGCGGGTTGGCGGGTGAGCGGGTGCGCTGTCCGGAATGCGGCGGCGAGAACGAGCGGTCGCAGCCGCCTACAGCTTCGCGCGGGGCTTCCATTTCGCCGGCTCGTTCTTCAGGCCCTGGACGTTTTCCTCTACTTCGATGGGCTTGTCTGATTTTGGCAGGACGAAGATCCCGAATGGGTGGAGATCCGGCGGCGACGGCATCTTTTCGCCGGCATTCAGCGAATAGGCGACCTGATAGGTGCTCTCGTCGTAATGGAGCACGATTTTTTCGCCCGCGTCGACGATCGACTTGATCACGATGCCGTTGGTGTTGTGGCGCTTGCCGTTGAAGATCGCCACGACCATGCACTGGTCGAAGTTGATCGCCGGGAGTCCGACGGGCCGCTGAATATTGTCGCGTTTCAGGGGGCCACCGGTGTGCTTCTCCCAGAGGCTCGTCCACGCATCGTCGGACGTGATTTTCAGGAAGGTCGGCTCCTTCACCGCACTGTCCGGTCCCCACCAGGTGACGTAGGGGGCGATCGATTTCCCGTCCTTCGCCGTCTGTGGCGCGGCCGGGGCAGGAGAGGCTGTCTGCTGCGGGGAGGAGAAACCCAGGCTCAGAAACGCCGCGAGCGCGGCCGCCCCCAGCATCGATCCGCCAACGTAACGGTTCATCGCGAGTCTCCTGTGTGGTTTTCGGCGCGGCCCGCCAGACCTAAGATACCCGGCTCCGATCGGATGGTTGCGGCCGGCCTCACGCCCCGGCCGGGAAAGATGGCGGCCGCCGGCGAAGCGAGAAAGGGAGTTTCGAGTGCGATACAAGTTCCAGGCGGCCCCCGGCCGCGTGCGGCACGGGTGGCGGCTGGCGTTCTGCGGTCTGGGTCTCGTCGCCCCCGCGGTTTCGCAGCCGACGGACACGGCTCCGACCACGGCGCCCACATCGGAACCTGCGACGTCGCAGCCGGAGGAGAAGCCGCCGGGGCCGGGGAGCTTCGCGAACCTGCGGTTTCGCCTGCTCGGGCCGGCGCTGTCGTCGGGTCGGATCGGCGACCTGGCGGTCAATCCGAACAACCGGAGCGAGTATTACGTGGCCGTCGCGTCGGGCGGGGTGTGGAAGACGACGAACGCGGGGACGACGTTTACGCCGATTTTCGATTCGCAGGGGTCGTACTCGATCGGCTGCCTGGCGCTCGACCCGCGGAACCCGCACACGATCTGGGTCGGCACGGGCGAGAACAACGCCCAGCGGAGCGTGAGCTGGGGCGACGGCGTGTATCGCTCGCGCGACGGCGGGCAGTCGTGGGAAAACCTCGGGCTGCGCGACTCCGAGCATATCGGCATGATTGCGATCGACCCGCGGAACTCGGATGTCGTGTACGTGGCCGCGCAGGGTCCGCTCTGGCGCTCGGGCAGCGATCGGGGGCTGTACAAGACGATCAACGGCGGCGTGACGTGGACGCGCGTGCTGGATATCAGCGAGGACACGGGCGTCAACGAGGTGCATCTCGACCCGCGCGACCCGGACACGGTCTACGCGAGCGCGTGGCAGCGGCGGCGGCACGTGTGGACGCTGATCGACGGCGGACCGGAGTCGGCGATCTACAAGTCGACGGATGCGGGTGCGACGTGGCGGAAGGTCAACGCGGGGCTGCCCGACGGCGATCTCGGCCGGATCGGCCTGGACATTTCACCGGTGAACCCGGACGTGCTGTACGCGGTGGTGGAGGCGGCGGACGGCAAGAGCGGATTTTTCCGGTCGGTGAACCGGGGCGAGAGCTGGGAGAAGCGGAGCAGCTACAACGCGACCAGCCCGATGTACTACAACGAGATCGTGTGCGATCCATTCGACGCCGACCGCGTGTTCGCGCTGGACACGTTTCTCCAGGAGACGGTCGACGGCGGAAAGACGTTTCGGCGCGTGCCGCAGCGCTTGATTCACGTGGACTATCACGCGCTGTGGCGCGACCCGAAGGATCCGCAGTACATCCTCGCGGGCAACGACGGCGGCGTGTATGAGACGTTCGACGGCGGCGCGAACTGGGCGTACAAGCCGAATCTGCCGGTGACGCAGTTCTACCGGGTGACCGTGGACAACAGCACGCCGTTCTATTTCGTCTACGGCGGCACGCAGGACAACAACACGCTCGGCGCGCCGTCGCAGACGATCGACGCCGTGGGGATTGCCAACGATCACTGGTTCTTCACGGTCGGCGGGGACGGCTTCGAGACGCAGATTGACCCGAAGGACCCGAACATCGTCTACAGCCAGTATCAGTATGGCGGCCTGGTGCGCCACGATCGCCGCAGCGGCGAGACGCTCGACATCAAGCCGCGTGAGGCGCCCGGCGAAGAGCCGCTGCGCTGGAATTGGGACTCGCCGCTGATCATCAGCCCGCACAATCACAAGCGGCTGTACTACGCGGCGAACCGGATTTATCGCTCGGACGACCAGGGCGATTCCTGGACGGCGGTGAGCGATGACCTGACGCGGCGGATCGACCCCAGCACGCTGCCGGTCTTCGGCCGGATTCAGTCGGTGGACGCGGTGGCCAAGGGAGCCTCGACGTCGTTCTACGGCAACATCGTCTCGCTGGCGGAGTCGCCGCTGGTCGAGGGGCTGATCTACGCGGGCACGGACGACGGCCTGGTGCAGGTGACAGAGGACGGCGGGAAGACGTGGCGAAAGATCGAGAGCTTCCCCGGCGTGCCCGAGCAGACGTACGTGAGCTGCCTGACGGCGTCGCAGCATGAGCGCGGGAGGGTTTACGCCGCATTCGACAATCACAAGAAGGGCGACTTCACGCCGTACATCCTCGTCAGCGACGACCGGGGGCAGACCTGGAAGGCGATCGCCGGCGGGATCAGCGAGCGCGACACGGTGTATTCGATCGCCGAGGATCACGTGACGCCGCGGCTGCTGTTCGCCGGGACGGAATTCGGCGCCTGGTACTCGGTGGACGGCGGCGAGAAGTGGAACAAGTTCAAGGGCGGCCTACCGACGATCGCCGTCCGCGACGTCGACATCCAGCGGCGTGAAAATGACCTCGTCCTGGGGACGTTCGGACGCGGTATCTACATCCTCGATGATTACTCTCCGATGCGGCTGGCCGCCGAGGATGTCATGAAGCAGGATGCGGCGATTTTTCCGATCAAGGATGCGCTGCACTATGCGAAAGCGAACCGCCTCGGCGGGCGCGACGGCCGGGGCTGGATGGGGGCGCAGTACTTTGCCGCTCCGAATCCGCCCTTCGGCGCGACGGTGACGTACCATCTGAAGGAGAAGCTCCAGACGCGGAAGGAACGGCGTCAGGAGGCGGAGAAGAAAGCGGCAAAGGCGGGGGCGACGACGCAGCCCGCGTATCCGACGTGGGAGGAGCTGCGCGAGGAAGACCGCGAGAAGCCGCCGCAGGTGCTGCTCGTCATTCGCGATGAATCGGGCGCGGTCCTGCGGCGCGTGGCGGCGTCGCGCGACAAGGGCGTGCAGCGCGTGACGTGGGACCTGCGGCTTGCGTCGGCGATGCCCACGCGGCTGGCGCCGACGGGCGAGCTGGATCCGTGGGATCGCGAACCCGAGGGGCCGCTGGCGCCGCCCGGAAAGTACACGGCCGAGCTGGTCCGGGAGGTTGACGGCGCGGTTTCGATTCTGGCGGGTCCGACGCCGTTCAACGTGATTCCGCTGGAACTGGCGACGTTTGCCGCGAAGGACAAGCAGGCGGCGCTCGCGTTTCACCAGAAAGTCGCGCGGCTCCAGCGGGCGACGCAGGGCGCGTCGCGCGTGGCGGACGAGGTGCAGAATCGACTCTCGCTCGTTCGCAAGGCCATCCTCGATACGCCGGGGGCGGATCCGGCGCTGCTGGCGGAGCAGACGCGGATTCAGACGGCGCTCGACGACCTGCTGCTGTCGCTGCGCGGCGATCCGACGCGGGCGAAGCGCAACGCGCCGGAACCGCTGTCGATCCTCGAGCGCGTCGGGGCCATCACGGGCGCCCAGTGGTACGTGACCTCCGCACCGACGGGCACACAGAGGCAGGAGTACGAGCGGGCGGGCGGGGAGTTTGGACGCGTGCTGGCGGGGCTGCGGAAAATCTACGACACCGACCTCCCGGCGCTGGAGACGAAGCTGGAAAAGGCGGGCGCTCCGTGGACGCCGGGCCGGCTGCCGGACTGGTCGATGGAGTAGGCGAGCGGGGCGGCCGGACGGTGCGGCGCTGCCGGCCCGCGCGGCGCGGACAGCCGCGGCGCTCCGGGAAGTGCGAGCCGTGTGACCAACGAAGGCAGGGCCGCGCGCGGGCGGAATTTGACCGCGCCGAGCCCGCGGGATAGCCTCATGGAAGGCGAAAATCTCATGATCAAAACCGCGACCGCCAAGACCTCGACTTCCCGGGCCATTGTTCCCGCGACGCGCACCCGGGACATCCGCTACGCGCTCCGGGACATCCTGCTGCTGGCCGACGAGGTGGCGCGGGGCGGCCGGGAGATGCTCTACCTGAATATCGGCGACCCGAATATCTACGATTTCGCGCCGCCGGCGCACGTGCTCGAGGCGACGTTCAAGGCGATGCGCGACAACCACAACGGGTATGCGCCGTCGTCCGGCATCAGGGAGGCGCTGACCGCGATCCGCGGAGAGGCGGAGCGCAAAGGCATCCGGTCGATCAACCACGTGTTCGTCACGAGCGGCGCGTCGGAGGCGATCGACCTGGCGATCTCGGCCCTCGCGAACCCCGGCGACAACGTCCTCGCGCCGTCGCCCGGTTACCCGCTCTACGGGGCGGTATTCGCGAAGCTCGGGGTCGAGAACCGGCCCTACTACCTCGACGAATCGAACGCGTGGCAGCCGGACGTCGACGACATCGCGGCGAAGATCGACGCGCGAACGCGGGCGATCGTGCTGATCAATCCGAACAATCCGACCGGCTCGGTGGCGACGCGCGAGACGCTCGAACGGCTCGTCGAACTCGCCGTTCGGCACAACCTGGTGATCCTGAGCGACGAGATCTACGACAAGCTGATGTTCGACGGGCGGCGGCATGAGTCCACGGCGGCGCTTTCGACGGAGCTGAAGGCGGTGACGTTCAACGGGCTGTCGAAGGCGTACCTGGTTCCGGGCTTCCGGATCGGCTGGGGCGTCGTGAGCGGTCCGGCAGCGGAGATGCGCGAGTACTGCGAGGCGATCCAGAAGATGGAGCGGGCGCGGCTGAGCGCGAATCACCCGGAGCAGTACGCGATCAAGCCGGCGCTGGAAGGCCCGCAGGACCACCTCAAATCGGTCATGGAGAAGCTCTCGCGGCGGCGGGAATTGACCGTCTCCCGGCTGAATGCGATTCCGGGTATTTCGTGCGTGGCGCCGGCGGGCGCATTTTATGCGTTCCCGCGGATCGACTTCGGGCTGGCGGACCAGGCGTTCGTCGAACGGGTGATCCGGGAGACGGGCGTGGTGATCGTCCCGGGCAGCGGCTTCGGCCAGCGCCCGGGCACGGAGCATTTCCGGGTGGTTTTCCTGCCGCCGGAGCCGATCCTCGAGCGCGCGTACGGCGAAATCGCCTCCATTGCGCGGCAGCTCCGGGGGTAACCGGACTTCGGGTATTCACCTCTCGCCTGCCGCGACGGGCGGCCGTACGGCGGGCGCGCGTGCTGTTTGAGCACATCCGTCCTTTCATCCGATAGCCCGAATATGCGCACGCGGACGGGCCCGGTCCCCGTCGGAGGATTCGTACATGAACGTGGAAATCCTGAAGACGATTGAATCCCGCGGTGCGATCCCGTCCCTGCCCAATATCGTTCTGCGCCTGATCGAGGTCACCAACGATCCGAACTTCAAGCAGGCGGACGTCGTGAAGCTGCTCTCCACCGATCCGGGCATCGTGACGGATCTGCTGCGTCTGGCGAATTCGTCGCTCTTCGGCGGCCGGCAGAAGATCACGTCGCTCGCCGACGCCTTTACGCGGCTGGGCGTGCGGCGCGTGCGGACGCTGATCGTCGGCCGGTCGATGATCAGCTGCATCAGCAATGACCGGAGCATCCTGGTCGACACGAGCTATTTCTGGCGGCGCTCACTGGCGACGGCGGTGCTGGCTTCGCGATTCGCGTCGAAGCTCGCCCCCGATTCGCGCGACCAGGCGTTTCTGGGCGGTCTGCTCTGCGACGTCGGGGTGATCGTGCTGTCGCGCGCGTATCCGGACAAGTACGAAGTCGCGGCTCGAAACTACGCCCCGCTCGCGGGCGACGGCTTCATCTCGCAGGAAGTCGAGCTCGTCGGCATCACGCACGCCGAAGTCAGCGCGGAGGCGCTTCGCCAGTGGATGCTCCCGCCGGAACTGGCAGACGCGATCCGGCTTCATCACACGGAGAATCCCGCCGGGGTGGCCCCCGGCGTCGCGACGATCGCGCGCATCATCAACGGCGGATCGGATATCGCGCGCCTGCTGTGCGAAGTCGCGAAGCCCGCGAAGATCGCCGGCGTCTGCCGGACCGCGATGGCCCACGTCGGCCTGCCCACGGCGGCGCTCGCGGAACTGCTCCCGACGGTCGAGTCGGATATTTCCGAGCTCGCGGCGGCGCTGCGCGTCGACGTGATTCCCAGCCGGGTCTACCGGATTCTCGCCGAAGGCATGGCCGAGCAGCTCGCCGCAGCGGGATAGCGTCCGGTCAGACGCGCCCCTTGATTCAGCGATGGTCACGGCCCCTCGGACGCGCCTGCGGCCGCGCGATAGCGACGGGCGAAATCGTCGAGTGAATCCGGCGTGACCAGTTCGCAGGGAATCACGCGCGGCGACTCCGGTCGCGGCGAATTCGACAGCGCGTGAACGGCCAGGTTCAATGCAGCCGCGCCGGCATCGCCGTCGAGCGGCCCGGCCAAGGCGGCGCATCGGCCGGCGCGCATCTCCCCCCACAAGACCGGGCTCGCGGGCAGCGTCGCGAACCGGTTTGCCGGTCCGAGCAGACCGGCCGCGCCGCTGCGCCAGGGCCTGTCATCGAGCGTGATCACAAGCGAGACGTTCCGGAATTCGGCGAGCATCTCGCCGATCTGTGCGCGGCCGTCCGAATCGGCGGCGGGGCGCGTCCGCTCCGCGAGGCGGGAGATCAGCCGGTTTTTCTCGGCTCCGGCCGCGAAGCGCTGGTAGAGTCGCGTCGCCTCGGCGTCGATCCCCCGGGCGTGGAGCAGGACGTACGCCTGGCCGCCGGCGGCGATGCGGGGCAGCTCGGCGCCGAGCAATTCCGCGCCGCCCGGCAGGTCGATCTCGACGCGGGCGTATTCACCCTCGGAAGCGAGGGTCCGGCCGACCGTTACGACGCGAACACCGGCGTGCGTGAGGCGTCGGACGGCGTGCTCGACATCGCGGGCGCGCCCGACGTGGAGAATGGCGACGTGGGGCCGGGCGCGTTCGACATCGGCGATGAGGGCGGCATAGGTTGCAGGCAGGGCGTCGCGCGCGGCACGAAATTCCACGCGGAGCGGCGCGAAATCGGCGGCGGCCCGCTCGATTCCGCCGCGGATGCCCGGCCATTGGCGGTCATCGGCGGTCCAGCCTACGGCGACGACGCGTGCATCCTTGAATGAGGCGAGGGGCTGGGGGTTGGATGCGGGCCGGTCGCATCCTGTAACCATTGCGGCCAAAAGGAGATAGAGGCTCAGGCGGGGGCGGGCGGTCCAGTCCGAAAATCGCATGGCGGGCTCCGTCCCATCTCGATACCATGTAGCGGTCGGCACGCAACCGCGGGTTGCCGATATCGGTATAATACCAGGGGATGGGCGCGGACTGCGCCGCCATCTTTCATGATGAGGACGGACTCATGACACGTCACCTGATCGCGCTTGGCCTGGCGATGGCCGGTTTTTCGGCATCGGGACAAACCACGTCTGCACCGGCGGGGCTCGATGAGCAGTCACCGCAGGAGAACGCCCGGATGGGACGGGTGGCGGAGCGTGCGCCGGGCCGGATCATCGATGAGGCGCGCTCGCGGCACTCGGGGCTGCGGGATAACCGCCTCGAATATCAGCACACGGGCATCGCGGAATCGGACGGCACGTCATCGGACGGCACGACTTCGTCCTCCTCGTCGACGGGCGGGCTGGACACGAGCAGTCTTTCGAACCTGCTCGGGAGCTTCCTGAGCGGCGGCGGCCTGAACCTGCTCCAGGGTTCGAACCTGTTCGGGTCGACCAGCGGCGGCTCCACTTCGACATCGACTTCGACGAACAGCAATATCCCGTCGAACATCACGCCCGAGGTCATTCAGATGCTTCAGGGCGCGGGAATCGACATCAACGACGTCTTCCCCGCCGATTCGGGCACCGCGAAGACGCAGGCCCGCCAGCAGTCGAGCGACGCGCAGATTTCGAACATTCTTCTCGACCGCTGGCCGAACAAGTCGTCGCAGACGGCGCAGACCGCGACGAGCGATGACGAGTATGACAACGACCCGAACTTCCGCATCCGCTGGAGCAACGCGATGCTGTCGACGCTCTTTACGAGCCTCGTGGTCGGCATGCAAACGCCCGAGTTCATCAACCTGATCAAGGATGCGATCCGGCCGGCGATCCAGGGCATCACGAACACAGGCGACGCGTCGGCTGCGAGCAAGACGAGCACCGAGCGGACGCGGCTCTTCCCGCGGGCCGCGCGGCTGCGCGCCGCGATTTCCGACGCGCGGAGCGAGTCCGGGGAGGCCGTCGAGCCGGTGCGGGCGACGCGCATGAATCGTCCGGTCCGGGCCGTGACGCCGCGATAAGAGGCTCCGCTGCGGGCGGGACGCCGGCGTCGGGCGGGCGGTAAGCGGGCTGCATGACGATCGACACGCTTCGAAAAACGTTTGCTGACACATTCGGCCGGGACTGCTCCGCGATCGCGCGAGCGCCCGGCCGCGTGAATTTGATCGGCGAGCACACCGACTACAACGACGGTCTGGTTCTGCCGATCGCCGTCGGGCAGGCGACCTTCGCGGTGTGCGCGCGGCGGGACGACGCGCGGGCCCGCGTGGTTTCGCTGACGGTCAACGATCACCAGGAATGGGCGATCGATGGTTGGAAGCGCGGCGAACACCCGCATTGGACGAGCTACGTGGCCGGCGTGGCGGCGCTGCTGCGCCGGCGGGGCGCGCGGCTGGAGGGCTTCGACCTGCTGATCGCCAGCGATGTCCCGACCGGGGGCGGGCTTTCGAGCTCGGCGGCGCTGGAGGTGTCGACGCTGCTCGCGCTCTGTCACCTCTCCGGCGAACCGCTGATGAGCAACGAGTTCATCGACCTGTGCCGAGCGGCCGAGCACGAGTTTGCTGGGGTGCCGTGCGGGTTGATGGACCCGAGCGCCTCGCTTCTCGGGAAGGCGGGTGCGGCGCTGCTGCTGGATTGCCGTTCGCGGGCCGTTGAGCATGTGCCGCTGGCGCTCGACGGACTGGAACTGCTGGTCATCGACTCGGGCGTGAAACATGAACTTGCGTCCGGCGAGTATGCGAAGCGGCAGATGGAATGCGCCGAGGCAGTTGCATACCTGAAGGCCCGCAATCCGTCCGTGCGGGCGCTGCGGGACGTGTCGTCGGCGACGCTGCGGGCGCACGCACAGCAGATGCCGCCGCTCGCGGCCGCGCGGGCGCTGCACGTGACCACGGAAAACGAGCGTGTCGCGGCGGCGGTGAAGGCCGTCCGGGCGGGGCGGTACGAGGAATTCGGCGAGCTTCTCCGGGCTTCTCACCGCTCGCTTCGCGACGACTACGAGGTGTCGTGCCGGGAACTTGACCGGATCGTCCGCTCGTTGGACGCGGTGGACGGCGTGCTGGGGTCGCGCATGACGGGCGGGGGCTTCGGAGGCTGCGTGATCGCGCTGCTGCGCGAGAGCGCGGCGGCCGCGGCGATCGAGGCCGTCCGGGCCGACTACTTCACTCCGCGGGGCGCCGAGGCGAAGGTGCTTCGCGTATCGCCGAGCGCCGGGGCGTCGCTGGTCTACGCGAAGTAAGGGCAGCCGGGTCGGGAGAGAGCGGACGGCGGAACGTCACCGTCGCGCGACGAACCGCGTTCGCCCCCCTTGCCCGAAATCTGGGAACGGCGATACTTTGGCGCTACGACGCAAGTCGAATGCAGGAGGTATCTTCATGCGACGTCTCCCCGGTTTTCTTCTCACGTTCGTGGCGATCCTGGCGATTCCCGGCGGCTGCGTCGTCACGATCGAGCCGGACGGCAACAACAACGACAACGGCGGAACGCCCGGTGCAACGACGATCCGCGTCCGCGTGATCAACTCGACCAACGTCACGCTCGATCCGGAGGTCTACGCGTCCGCGACCGCCGTGAACGCCGACGGACTGTTCGTCGACGGGAACAAGTACACCGCGTTCGGCGTGGGTACGCTGGGTCTGCTCGGCCCGCAGACGAGCGACACGTTTGAGATCGACTGCGCGAATGCGCGCGTGATCGGCACGAAGGGCGGGAAATTCGGCGACAATCTGAATCAACCCGACGGCGTCGGCCAGCAGGTGGTGCTGACGCAGGACCTGAGCATCTTCTGCGGCGGCACGCTGACGCTGACGTACAGCCGTTCGGGAAGCGGATTTCGCACTGATTTCACGGTCGTTCGATGAGCGCGATGAAAACCCTCCGGCTTCGAATGTCGATCTGCGCGTCGCTTCTGCTGATCGCGCCCGGGTGCGTCGTCGAGATCCCGCCGGCGATCACGACGGTGGAACTCGTGAACGCGACTTCCGGCGACGTGACGCCGAATCTCTACGTCAGCGCCGCCGCGGAGAGCGCGGACGCGCTGTTTGCGACGACCGCGAACCTCCGCACGGATTTCACGGACCGCCCGTTTCCCGAGCTGCGGCCGAATGAGACGAAGTCGATCGAGGTGAGCTGCGATGAGCTTCGCACGCTGGGCGTGTCGCGCCCGGTGCTTTTTGATGCGGCGTCGGTGGCCGTCACGAACTCGGACGACGTGATCTTCCTGATCGCGGGCGGCGATTTTGTCTGCGGAAAAACCGTCCGGTTCACGTACTACCGGGAAGGCGACGCCTTCCGCGTGCGGTACGATGTCGATCCATGAAGATCGACCTGCACACGCACATCCTCCCCGAAACATGGCCGGATCTCGTCGAGCGCTACGGCTATCCGGGCTTTGTCCGGCTGGTGCACCATGCGCCCTGCCGCGCGAAGATGATGGTCGGCGAGCGAGAATTCCGCGAGATCAACGACAACTGCTGGAGCGCCGCGCGGCGGATCGAGGAGTGCGATCGCTGCGGTGTGACGACGCAGGTGCTCTCGACGGTCCCGGTGATGTTCAGCTACTGGGCCAAGGCCGCCGACGCGCTCGATCTCTCGAAGATGCTGAACGATCATATCGCGGGCATCGTGGCGGAGCATCCGACGCGGTTCGAGGGCCTCGGGACGATTCCGATGCAGGACGCCGAACTCGCCGCGAAGGAGCTGGAGCGCTGCGTCACGTCCCGCGCCCGGGGCGGGCTCGGGCTGCGCGGCGTGCAGATCGGCACGAACGTCAACGGCCTGAATCTCAATGAGGCGGCGCTGCAACCGGTGTTCGCGGCGGCCGAGGCGCTCGACGCGGCCGTGTTCGTGCATCCGTGGGAGATGCTCGGGCGCGAGCGGACGGGCCGCTACTGGTCGCCGTGGCTGGTCGGGATGCCCGCCGAGACGTGCCTGGCCGTCTGCTCGATGATCTTCGGCGGCGTGTTTGACCGGTTTCCGCGGCTGCGCGTCTGTTTCGCGCACGGCGGCGGCAGCTTTGCCGCAACGCTGGGGCGGATCGATCACGGCTTTCATGCGCGGCCGGACCTGTGTGCGGTGGATAATCCGTCGGCGCCGCGCGAGTACGTGGCGAAAACGAACCCCGATGGAAGCGTGTCACCGGCGCGGTTCTATGTGGACTCGCTCACGCACGATCCGGATGTGCTGCGAATGCTGATCCGCATTTTTTCGGATCGGCGGATCGCGCTTGGGTCCGATTATCCCTTCCCGCTGGGCGAGGACTATCCCGGGTTGATGATCGAGTCGATGCCGGACCTGACCGCGGAATCGAAGCGGCGGCTGCTTGCCGAAACCGCGCGCGAATTCCTCGGGCTCTGCGACTTCAAATGACCGAAGAACACGGCCGGGCGGCGCGGCGGCGCCCCCCCGCCCGGGCCGGACCCCCATCAAAACCCCGACGGACT
>BTUU01000001.1:139369-468753 GCA_045863555.1 Planctomycetota bacterium
TCCCCAACTCCAACTCCCCCCCCACCCGGGGGGGGCGGGCCCGCGCCCCCCCCCGGCCGTTGCCGTACCCGATTCAATCCGCGGACGTCATCGCCGCGTGCGACGGCGGAGCGCCAGGATCCCGAGCAATGTTGCGGGGAGGATCGGCAGGAATCCGAATCCGCACATCCGCGTCGGTGTCGTGACCGGCTCCTCGTCCGTCAGCGTCTCTTCAGTGCTCTCCGATTCTTCGGCGGCGGGCGTCGTGTCGGGCCGCGCCGATTCGGCCGGCGGCGGGACGATCGGCTGCGGCGTCGAATCGCAGAAGTCGCCGATGCCGTCTCCGTCGGCATCCGCCTGATCCGGGTTGAACGTGAACGGGCAGTTGTCACACAGGTCGCCCACGCCATCCTCGTCCGCATCCTCCTGGTACGGATTCGGGAGCGCGCAGTTGTCGCAGTCATCGCCGACGCCGTCGCCGTCCGTGTCGGTCTGCGAGATATTCACCGTGTTCAGGCAGTTGTCGCAGACGTTGCCGATGCCGTCGCCGTCTTCGTCCGCCTGGTCGGGGTTGAAGAAGGTCGGGCAGTTGTCGCACGCATCTCCGACGCCGTCGCTGTCGGCGTCGGCGAAGACGCCGGCCAGCGTCCGGCAGTTGTCGCAGGCATCGCCGATGCCGTCGCCGTCGGTGTCCGCCTGATTTGTGTTTGCAGCCTCGCGGCAGTTGTCGCAGGCGTCGCCCACGCCGTCGCCGTCGTAGTCGGCCTGGTCGGCGTTTGGCGTGCCGGGGCAGTTGTCGCAGGCATCGCCGACTCCATCCCCGTCGCTGTCAAGCTGATTCGGATTCGCAACCGTGCGGCAGTTGTCGCACAGGTCGCCGCGACCGTCGTTGTCCTCGTCGAGCTGCTGCGAATTGCCGACAGCGGGACAGTTGTCGCAGCCGTCGACCACGCCGTCGCCGTCCGTATCGGTGTCGCACTCGTCCGGCCGGCCGTTGTTGTCGCAGTCCTCGACCGAACCCGCGGCGATCTCGACGTCGTCGGGGATACCGTTGCGGTTGCAGTCGATGTCGCAGTCATCCGGGATGCCGTTGCCGTTGGCATCCGTGTCGAGACCATTGGCGATGTCGCACGAATCGAGAATTCCGTTCTCGTTGCAATCCGCGCCGCCGGCGGCCAGGTCGCACTCGTCCGGAATGCCGTTGTGATCGCAGTCATCGCTCGTCGGACCGGCGATGTCGCACGCATCGGGCACGCCGTTGCCGTTGCAGTCCAGCGCGGCGCCAGTGGCGATGTCGCAGGAATCCGGCACGCCGTTGGTGTTGCAGTCGGGGACGCCCGCCGCGATGTCGCAGGAATCGGGGACGTTGTTTCCGTTGCAGTCCGGCACCGCGCCGGTCGCGATGTCGCAGGAATCGAGCGAACCGTTCGCGTCACAGTCGGGCAGACCGTTTGCAATATCGCAGGAGTCGATGACGCCGTTGCCGTTGCAGTCCGGCGCGCCGTCGGCGAGATCGCAGTCGTCCGGACGGCCGTTGCCGTCGCAGTCATTCGTCGCCAGTTCGCACTCGTCGGGTATGCCGTTTCCGTTGCAGTCCGCGGCTCCAGCCGCGATGTCGCAGACATCGAGCACACCGTTGCCGTTGCAGTCCGGCGCGCTGCCGTCGGCGATCTCACACGAATCGATCACGCCGTTGCCGTCGCAATCGACGGCGGTCCCTTCGGCGATGTCGCACGAATCGGGAATCGCGTTGGCATTGCAGTCGCCGTCGAAACCGCTGGCGATATCGCATTCATCGGGGACGCGGTTGCCGTTGCAGTCGGCGCCGACGCGCCCGGCGCGGATCTCGATCGCGAGGTCATAAGCGCCGCTGCCCTGATTCCAGTTCTGCCCCGGCGCCTCGTTCGACTGCACGAAGCCAGTCGGCGTCACGTACTCGGAGCTTCCCCAGACCCAGTTGCTCGGGTTACCCACCGTGTTGTTGAAGATCTCAATGAAATAGCTGCCCGCCGCCAGCGGGAGCGGCGGATCGATCGCAAACGTGATCTGGTGCTCGGGCCGACCCTGGATCGCCCGGCCCGTGAGCACGCGCTCGAAGGCGGCGTTGCTGATCGTGCGGAGCGCGGGGCCCGGCAGCCCGCCGGCATTCGAGTGGAAGATCACCGTGAAGCTGTCGTTGCCCGCGTTGCCGTCGTTGAAGTACGCACCCCAGATGGTCACCGATTCCACGAACTGACCGATCGTGAGCGTAAAATTCTCCGCCCGGACGCGACGCGTGAACCCGCTGCTGTCGGCGTCGGAGAATGCCCCGGTGGCGCGCGTCGGGAGGTTTTGCAGGATGATCGGGTTCGTCCCCCCGCCTTCCGTTTCGACGTCGTCGGGAATTCCATTGCCGTTGCAGTCGACGCCGCCCGCACAGTCATAGATCTCGAACGAGTCGAGATACCAGCCGGCCGCGCCCGTGCAGCCATCCTTGCCGAAGTCGAAGCGGAACTGCACGCTGGCCGCGGCGGGGGCGACGACGTTCAGGTTGACAAGCGACACGCCCCAGACGCCGCCCGCGCCGGTAAAGGCCGGCTGGCCTTCCATCGGATTCGTGTTGCCCTGGCCGGCGGTGTTCAGACCCGCGTTGTAGGGGTTGTAGTAGAAGGCCGAGGCGGGAACGATCGTCCACGGGCCGCCGTCCACGCTGACCTTCAGGTTTCCGCCGTCCCAGCCGGGCTCGGTCGCGATGTAATGCTCGAATCGCAGCGTCGGAAGCGAAAGCCCCGGCGGCAGGCCGATAACGGGGCTGAAGAGCGAGTGGATCGCGGATTCGTCCTGGCTGCCGCAGTTTCCGACGTTGCGGTCTTCGCCCCAGAACGCCCGGCCCGTGCGTCCCGCCGGCAGATTCGTCGTCAGTGCCCAGTCATAGGGCGTCGGCGGATTCGAATTCGACACCGTCCAGCCCTGCACGTCGCCTTCGAAATCTTCGCGGAAGATTGTCGTCTGTGAGTCGCACTCGGTCGGCGGATCGGCGCTGAGCGTCGGCCGCGTCGCGCCGCACTCGCCTTCGGTGTTCATCTCCGTCGCGCGCATCGCCAGATCGACCTGGAGCGCGTCGTCGGCCGTGAATTCGCTGTCCGACGGCAGGCCAGTGCGCGGATCGTTCGGGAACGTACCGATGAGATCGGCGGCGGCCTGGTTCATCGCGTAGTAACAGTCGTTGAAATCGGAGGAGGGCGTGAGGTACGTCGCCAGTCCGCGGTAGAAGACGGCCCCGGCCTTGATCGGCCCGATTCCGCGAACGGTGAAGCCGTTGAACGTCTTTCCGTCGGTCAGGATTGCGAAGGTGTGGTTCACGACGCCGCTGCCCGAGTGGACGCCGCCGTTGTCGCCGGGGCTGCAAACCTGGAGCGGGCTGCCCGCGCGGTCGGGGTCGCCGGCGCACGGCGGATCCCACATGTCGCGGATCGCTCCGCCGAACCCCTCGGAATCCTCGCCGACCAGCCAGCGCGTTCCGGAGCCGCAGCCCGTGCGCAGGTTGTTCGGCAGATCGTTGCCGGGACCGGAGACGCTGGTGTCGGGCCAGGGCGTGCCGCCGGGATCGCCGACGAACGCCGCGTTTCCGTTGAAGAGGTCGACCATCTCACCAAAGATGTCCGACATGGCCTCGTTCATCTGGCCGGACTGGTTCTGGTAGATCAGGCCCGCGGTGTACTGCGTCACGCCGTGTGCGATCTCGTGGCCGACGACGTCATCGGGCGCGACGCCGGTGCAGAAGACGACCTGGGCGCCGTTCCAGAACGCGTTCGGACAGCCGCCCGCCCGGGAATGGACCGTAACGATGATCGGCATCCCCAGGCCGTTGATGCTGTCGCGGCCGTGCCCGCGGAAGAAATAGCCGTACGTGTCGGCCGAATAGTCATAGCCGCGGTCGATGTCGCGATCGCCGGTCGGCGGCTGGCCCTCGAAACGCGCCGGGACGCCGGGCAGGCCTCCGCCCTCCTGGCCGTCGTGGACGCGGATATCGCGGGCGGTGCAGATCAGACTCCAGCGGTCGAGGATGGCGCCCGTCTGCGCGGCGACGAAGAGCGCCTCGCGGGTGGTCACGTCGGCATCGGCCATTTCGAGGTAATACGCCAGCTTTGCGCCGACGGCCGGATCGCCATACCAACCGGGATCGACGATCACGAGTTCATTCACGGCCGCCGCGGTTTCGGTGAGGCCCGGCTCAGCGAGGGCGATCGCGGCTGCCTGTGCCGGAGTGAGCGCGGGCGTCGTTGCGGCCTTGCGGGCGGCCGCGAAGAAATCTCCGTTGGCCGCGACGACCGCGCCGGTGCGATCCTGATGCACCTTCACCACGCCTGCGAAGACGCGAACGCCGCGGTGCACCTGTTCGAACGTCGTCGTCGTGCGCCCCAGCGGATCGGTTTCCTGACGCAACTGGCGCAGTTCCACGTCGGCATTCTCAATGCCGAACAGCCGCCCGTGCTGACGGAAGAAATCGATCGGCGCTGCGGCCTGGCCGTTGCGCCCGGCGACTGTGATTGTCCGGCCGGCGCGGGGCGTGACGAAGCTGGCGGCGTGGGTGCGATCGGATCGGACGACGCGCAGGTCATCGGCCTGGCCGTAGGCATGCCCGCCGGAGATCAGCGCGGCCGCGGCCACGGACGAAATGACGAAACGGCCGAAAGAACTCGGTTGTGACTGGCTCATATGTCCCCCGCGATACTCGAGCCGTAGGCGACGGCTCCCGTTGCTCCGCGACGAAGGGACCGGACAAGGCCGGGAGGTCGCGGAGCATGTGGCTTGGCATCCTGCGACGCCCAGCCGCTCCCAATAAAGCCATTGTGAGACAATCGCGCCGGCGATGCAATGGCATCCGCAGAAGCGGTGGGGTGACTACGGCAATTACGCGTTATCTGGTACTGAACTGGTGCGGGTTATCACCCGTTCAGCGGCAGTCGCAGACGGCCTCCGCGATCGTGCCGGGGATGGTCAGTGCGTCTTCCTCGGAGAGCGTGCGGCAGTCGAGCACGAGCTGGTCATGCTGGACGCGACAGATGATCGGATTCTCCATCTGGCGCAGGTGGTCGGCGAGGCGGCCCGATTCGATGCCGGGGAGGCGGATTCGGACTACCGTTGACTGGAAGGCCAGCGTGGGCAGCGAGCCGCCGCCCGCGAACGTGGAATCCTCGGCGACATCGACGTGGGCGTCGGGCACGGCGGCGGAAACGGCCCGCGCCAGTCGGCGGGCGCGACGATCCAGGTCGATCGGGTCGGCCAGCAGCATTCGCAGAATCGGCAGGCGCTTCATCAGCGTCGCCGGATCGCGGTAGAGCCGGAGTGTTGCTTCCAGCCCCGCGAGCGTCAGCTTGTCCGGCCGCAGCGCCCGCATGAGCGGGTTGGCCCGCAGCCGGGCGATCAGATCGGTCCGGCCGACGATGACGCCCGCCTGCGGCCCGCCGAGAAGCTTGTCGCCGGAGAAAAGCGTGAGATCCGCGCCGGCCGCGAGGCTCTCGCGGACGGTGGGCTCGTCCCAGGCGGCTCCGGGCGGCTCGGTCGCATCGGCGTCGAGACCGGCCGCGGTGCTTGATGTGCCCGAATGCGGCGCGCGGCCGGGATGCATAGGCGAAGTACCGTTGGACGAGTCGGGCTGAGCGGCCGAGTCAACGGGCCCGGTCCCGCCGCGTTCGCCGCCGGCTGCGCCGTATTCATCGGACTCCGGAACCGTGTGCGAGTAGATCTGATCGCCGGTGTCTTCGCCGGGGTCGGGTTGGATCGTGATGAGGTTGTCGATGCGGTCGATCAGTCCGCTGCCGAGGTCGTCGATGACCACGATCCGCTCTGCGTTCGGGCGCGAATGACGCCGCGCCAACTCGCCAAGCTCCGGCAGCGCGACCGACTGCGTAAACCCCTCGATCCGGTAGTTGCTGGTGTGTACGCGGAGCAGCGCGGCTGTCTCGCCGGACACCACGCGCTCGTAGTCGCCGATCCGCGTGCGATTCGTCGTGCCGACCTCGACCATCCGGCAGCCGGCGGCGGCCATGATATCGGGCATACGATACGAACCGCCGATCTCCACCAACTGGCCGCGCGAGACGATCACGTCGCGGCCCGACGCGAGCGATTGCAGGGTGAGGAACGTCGCGCCGGCATTGTTGTTGACGACGAGGGCGTCTTCGGCGCCGGTCAGTTCGCGCAGCAGTTCGCGGACATGTTCATGGCGGTCGCCGCGCTCGCCCGACGCCAGGTCGAGTTCGAGATTGCAGTAGCCCGCGGCCGTTTCAGTGATCGCCTCGATCGCCTCTTCGGCCAGCGGGGCGCGGCCGAGGCCGGTGTGCAGCACGATGCCCGTGGCATTGACGACCCGGCGCAGGTGCGGGCGCGTGCGGGCGCGGAGCCACTGCCGAACGTCGAGGGCGATGGACGCGGCGTCGATGGTCGGAGCTTGGCCGCCGCGAATCTGCGCCCGGCGCTGATCGAGGACCGTGCGGACGCCGCGCAGCACCTCGCCGCGGGCGTATTCCTCCGCGAGCGGGGCGATGGCCGGATGGCGGAGGAGGTAGTCGACCGACGGCAGGTCGCGCAGCTCGGGCGAATGCGGAGCGGCTCGGCCGGCGGGTGGGCGGACGGGGTCCATGGGCGAATCTTACCGGCGACCGACATGACGTGCAGTTGGGGCGGACGATCGGCGCGCCGTGGCCGGGCCCGCGCGCGAAAGAAAGCGTGGAGCGCTTCACCCGATGGCGGGGAAGCGCTCCACTCGGTCACAGGAGTCTGGCGCGCGTCGCGGTCCTGGATCGCATCAGCCGGGGCAGGCCGTGCCGAAGTTTGCCAGCACGAGCGCGAGATCCGCAAGATCGACATCGCGGTCGTGGTCCTGGTCGCTTTCGGGCAGTCCGCCGCTCTCGCCGAACTCGGCGAGGAGCAGGGCAAGATCGGCGAGGTCGACCTGGCCGTCGCCATTGACTTCGCCGGGGCAGCTATGGCCCTGGAATTCGTAGGTCCCCATGTCGACGACCCACTGCGACGGACCGCCGATGCCGGAGTCCATCGTGCCGGGGTCGTCGAGGAATCGGGCCGCACCGTCGAGGTCGACGACCACTTCTGCGGGCACCAGCGCGTTATTCCCCGCGTCGACGCAGGGCGAACCCGGGCTGAGGCGGTAGTCACCGGTCCCACCGCTCACGAAGCGCGGATCCGCGGCGATGTTTCCCGCGCCGGCGAATCCGGCCTGCACGTTGCTGTAGACGACCGTCGGGCCGCCGCGGATCTGCATGGAATCGCCGGTGTTTCCCCAGACGATGGAATCGGCGATGTCGAGTTCCCACGAGTAAATTCCCGCACCCCAGATGGCCGAGTTGTTCGCGATCGTGCAATTCCGCATGATCACCGTTCCGCCGAAGCTAGTCAGCGCGCCGCCGGTCACGCCGGAGGTGTTCTCCGCGAGGAGGCAATTCACCAGCGTCACGGCGCCGCCGCCCCAGATGAACACCGCTCCGCCGTCGTCTCCGACATCGTTGCCCACGAAGATCGTGTTGATGATCGTCGCGCCCGCACCGGAGCTGCAGCACACCGCGCCGCCCCAGCAGGCTGCGCGGTTGCCGGTGAGAATGCAGTCGCGGATCGTCGGCGAACTCTGGTTCGCACACAGGATCGCAGCGCCGTTGAACGGGTCCGAGACCGCGCCAACGGCCGTCGCGCCATTGCGGATGGTGAATCCCTGAAAGACGCTGGCCGAGGTCTCACCGTCAACGAAGGCCACGCCCCGGTGGGGGTCGGCCGCGGACGCCTCGCAGTCGATGATGCAGCCGGCCGGGCCGGCGGCGCTTCGCACGGTGATCGCCTTGCCCTTGAAGTCGAGATCGCGATTGCCCGAACCGCTATAGACGCCGTCGGCGACAATCACGACGTCGCCGGGCTGCGCGGCGTCGATGGCCGCCTGGATGGTCGGGTACGCGCCCGGCACCGCCCGATCCGCGGCGAGTCCGACGGCGGCCATGCTCAGGCCGGCCGACACTGTGATGAAAAGGCGCTGCCCCGCAAACAATGTGTTGATGCTCATTTGTTTCTCCATGTGCGAAGGCGAATCCAGGTTCACACGACGAAAGAGCGAAGCCACCCGGATTCAACGTCCGTTGATTCGAAACGTGACCGCTCAATTCTCGAACGAGACCGCTTCAGGGTCAGAAAACGGCATGGGAGACGAGGGACAGTGCTCGGCCGCGGCTGGCACTTGACGATTCCCTGCCGGCCCAGCGGATAGAACCGCGGGCGCGAGGGAATTATTCCGGGAAATCACCGCGATCTGGGATCGCGCTCGCGGCGCGGCGAATGCGCGTTCGCCGGGGCCGCTCGTTAATGACCGGCGGAACCGCGGACAACCGTAGACCAGCGGGTGAGGACTTCCGTCAGCTCACCGTTGCCCGTCTGGGCACCATCGGGTCCAAAGTAGGTTTTCTCGAGCGTGAGGATTTCGTGCTCCAGGTCACGACGGGTCGAGGGATCGAGCGAGCTTGCGTGCGCTCCGGCGATGCGCCGCAACGCGGTGATCGCGCTCAGCGGCGTGATCCGCGCCGGCAGTTCAAAGCCGGGCTGGGGAATCGCCGCGCGATTCTGTCGCCGCCGGTACGCCACTGCCGCCAGCACCAGCGCCCCAAGGACGCCGGCGACAGCGAGCCCTGCGCGCAGCCAGCCGCGGCGCTCGACCGGAACGAGACCCGCGACGACGTTTTCGAGGTCCATGTCGGAGAAATAGCGGCTGATCAGGCTGGCCTGCACACCTTCCTTCAGCTTCGGGACGCGGAATTCACGGCCGAGCGAGGCGGACGCCGGCGTGTAGGTGATGACCCAGCTCCGCTCGACGTCGAGGCGGTAGATGCCGGTCGCGTCGCGTTCGGGATAGCCGCCCGGCGGCGGCTTCGGCGGGCCGTAGTAGTAGAACCGCGAGGCGCTCGCGTCACCCTCCTGCATCACGACGGCGAGCTTGGCTTCGATGCCCTTTTCCTCGATCCGGTAGCCGTCGATCGCGTTCTCGATGCCCGTCAGGAGATCGTCGAGCGTCGGGATGGCGCCCTTTCCGCGAGCGATGACTTCGAGCTTGATCGTCCGGTCCTTCTCGCCGTCACGGGCGTCGCGGGCATCGACGACCTGCGTCACTTGCAGGCCGACGCACGGGCGCGGCCCGGGCGTCTCCGCGCTCGGGCCGACCGCGATCGGCGGCGTGTTCGACGGGAGGACGAGCGTCACCGGCCCCGTCGAGTCCTCGAATTGCATGTCCATCGTCAACTGCGGCAGCCGGTCGATGGTCGGATCCGTCCGGGAAACGACGACGTATGCGAGCGGTTTTTCGAGCCAGCCGTCCTGCCCGGATTCGACCACGCCCTCGGGCGGCATGAACGGATCGAAGAACCCGACGGACTCGACGACGAACCCCTTCGCCAGCGAGGACTCGATGTTTTTCTGGAGCTTCTCGCGGAAGTTGACCTCCTGGTACTGCCGGCCGACGCGGACGAACGCGTTGGTCTGGAGGTATTTCGAAAAGCCGCCGGTTTCGCGGTCGACCGAGTTCGTGAACCGGAGCGAGATCAGCACGCCGAACTGGCGATTGACGCCGACGCGGTCGTCACCGTCGATGGCCAGGCGCAGCTTGATCTCATCCTTGACCAGGTCGCGATAGAGCTCGTTCAGCGACCGCAGCGACGCGCCGGCCGGGTGATCGCCGACGATCCGGAGCGCCTGCTTGACCAGTTTCGGCTTGACCTCGGGATCGGCCCGGCTCACGGCCGCGCCGAGGGCCCGGGCGAAATCGCTGATGTGGCGAAACGCGGCGTCGGCGGGCATGGCGGCGATCGCCTTGCGGATCTTCTCGACTTCGTCGTCCTGCGGCGTCCCCTCGGCCGGCAGTTCATCCGCGTTCAGGAAGTTGAGCTGCGACGTGCCCATCGCCGCTCCGAACCAGCGGACGAAGACGCCGACGTCCTCGCGCTCCTGGCCCGCGGCGACGGCGGCCGCGTAGCGCCTGGCCGCCTGCTCGAACGCGGCGAAGGCGGCCACGCGGTATTCGGTGTCCTTTGCGGCGTCGGCCGACTTGGCCTGCGAGCGGCGGAACTCCATGCGATCGTACGAGAGGCCCGCCTTCACGACGGCGAAGCGCCACGACTCCGGTTCATGCGTGAGCGCGCTGTCGATCAGCGAAATGGCCAGACCGTAGCCCTTGTCGACGAGCTGGGCGATCTCGGTATCGCTGCGCTTCACGCCCTGTTTGGCCTGAACAGCCCGGTTGCGCCAGTCGCCGTTGAGGCTCGCCGCCATCGTTTGCGCGAGCATCGCGGCTGTTGACGCGGGAATCTGCTCCAGCGAACCGAAGACGCGCTCGATATCCGCGCGGTCATAGACCTCGGTGATGCCGTGGCACGCCTTGAACGCGGCGGGAATGCTGGGAAGCGTCCGCGGATCGACGCCGCAGGCCCGCACCGTTTCCATGAGCCGGCCGAGACGTTCCAGATTTCGCCGCTGGCGGCCGCGGGTGAGCGGCGCCTGGGCGACGTACTCGCGCCAGAAATAGTAGATCATCATGTCGTCGTCGAAATCGCTCTTTGGCGCGAGGCGCGTCTGCCACGTCTTCAGGAACGCATCGGCGATCGGAAGGGCCTGGTCGGGCGTCCGCCGGACCGCCTCGGCGAGGAGCGAAAGCGCCATGTCGGTTTCGTCGGCGACGGCGGCGATGGTGACGCACGCCTTGGCCGCGCGGGCCGCGAGACTCGGCTCCAGGGCGTCGAGCCACGCGGCGCTGGGCACGGCCCGGAGCAGAAGCTGAGCCTGCCGCGCGACCATCTGCTGCCGGCCGCGCTGCGCCGTCGACTGGGCCACGGCGTTCTCCATCTCCGCGACCAGCGCTGTGGTGAGCATGCGCATCGGCACGCGCAGCGCCGATTGATCGAGCCCCTCCCGCGCCAGGAGCACGTCGACCGCTTCCTTGAGCGTCAGGATCGACTGCGCCCGCTGCTCCTCGTCCTGCTGGGCGTTGCCGATCGTCGCGGCGCTCAGCGCGATCGTCTCCAGCGCCGCCGGGCCGAGGGCATCGCTGGCAAACACGCGCTCCAGCCAGGGCGTGACGCGCGAACGAGGCATCCGGCTCATCAGGCCGACCGCCTGCTTGAGCGCATCCCGCTTGCCCTGCGTCGACGTCCGCTCGGCCAGCGTCGCCTCGCAGAACAGGTCCCAGGCGTCGGAGCGCAGCGCGTCGGCCTCGGGATTGTCGCCGGCCTTCTGCGCCAGGTCGGCCTTGTACAGCCCGTGCACGAGGATGAGATCGCCGTCGCCGGCCGCGCGGGCTTCGTCGATCGGCGTGAGATATTCGTAGGCTTCCGCCACCAGTCCCCCGGCCGAGAGCAGATCGACCGTTCGCCGGCGCTGGACGGGCTCGGCGGTGCCGAAGAGCCGCGTCCCCGACCTGATCCGCGCGAGCATCAGCGCCGGGCTGTTTTTCTCAGCGGCCATCCGAAGCATCGTGGACCAGGCGGTCATCTGCCAGGGTTTCGGTTCCTCCGGGCAGGCTTCCGCGAAGGCGAGCACCTCCTCGGGCAGCAGGCCCGAGCTGCCGCGATTCAGCGCCTGGAGCACGTGCGCATACGCGGGTTCGGATTCTTCCTTCGGCAGAGTCGTGAGATACTCCCCAAACGCCTGCCACTCTCCAGCCATCACCTGGAGGTGGATCCACCGGGCGACGTCCGTTCCCCGCGCGGTCTCCGGATTGGGGTGGGGCACCTGGCCGAAACCGATCTTCGCCCGGGCGCTCAGAACGTTCTGCGGCGTGCGGGTGAAGTCCATGCCGCGCAGCATATTCAGCGTTTCCATCGCGCGGGCTGCGCGCTGAGCAACCGCGCCGGCGAGGCCGAGAACGACGTCGAGATCGACGCCGAGATCCTTGTAGTAGGCCTTCATTTCGTCCTGCCGATCCTTCGGCAGGGCCTCGTACTGCGCCTTCAGCGCGTCGATCTCCTCCTTGGAGAGCTGCGCGGCGGGCAGGACCGGCTGGGCGGGGACTATGCCTGCCGGCGTCGTCGCCGCAGGAGGAGCGACTCCCGATTCCGCGGGGGCTTCATCGGCTTCCTGCACGCGCACCGCGGGCGTAGACGACTGAATCGGCACGGCCGGGACGACCTGCGCGGCGGAGTGCGACGCGACGACCAGTGCAAGCAGTGAAACGCCGACCACCCGCCCGCGCAAACGACCGCGGAACGCGACGAACCGCACCTGGAACATGCTGAGAATCCTCGGCTTCAATCGGCCGCGAGAGACTACCAACCGCCGTCCACATCGCCGACGCCGCCCGCGCCGCGTGCATCCTTCTTGCCCTGCGGCGGGCGCTTTGTCTTGCCCTTGCCCTTGCAGTTGCCCAGACCGTCGCAGCTGCCGCGGGGCGAGTTCTTCGGGAGCGGCCTGGCGAGAAGGTCTTCCTGTTCGCTCTGCTCGAGGTTCAGGACGAGTTCGAGGTTCTTTTGGATGTCATCCGCCCGTGCTTTTTCGCCGGCGTCGCTGCTCTGCTGACCGGCCTCGGCGAGGTAGCGGAAGTTCTGGCGGGCCCAGCCCGACACTTCGCGCCATTCCTGCGTGGGTTTGCCGGCGAGGCGCATCAGCCGCGCGCCGTAGTAGTAACCCGTGGCGAGCTCTTCCCGCGCTTCGTGCGCGAGGTCCGATTCGGCCTTACCGGCCTCGGCGAGCGATTCGACGAGCGCTTCGAGATCGCTGACGCCGTCGACGATCTTGCCGGAACGGATGAGCGCACGGGCCCGGGCCACGCGCACCGTCGAGGCTTTCTCCGAATCCGAGGCGCCGAGAATTTCCTGCGCTTCATGCAGCTTGTCGGCGGTGGCGCTCCACGCCTGCGCGGCGACGCGGTAGGCCTCGTCCTCCTCGGCCGCTGCCGCCTTCGCCCGCTGCTCGTCGTCGGGCGATTTCGAGGTCAGCGCGGCCTTCCGCGCGGCGAGCGACGCGAGGTGCCGGCCATACGCCGACTCCTGCGCGGATTCGGCCTGCGCCTGGAGCGAGCGGGCCTCGGCGAGGATGTCGCCCGCCCGGTCTTCGTTGAACGGCCGCTGGCCCGGCCCGAAGTGATACGCCAGCCCCGCGACCGGAACGAGCGCCCAGAGCATCCAAGCAAGTTTCGCAACCATGGATCACCTCACGCAGTTGGCGCCGCGAGCGGACGGTGCGTCCGCGCGTCGGCGTTTCGGCCCTTTCGATCCTGTACGTACGAGCGCCGCAGGCCCGCGAGCATCAGCGCCGGTCCGACCAGCGCCGTCAGCCCCGAACCGATCGCGAGCGCGATCAATGCCGCCTCGCGCAGGCCGATGGCGTCGCCGGGGTTCGGCGAGATCATCGACAGCTTGTTCAACACCTCGCTCGGCAGGTGACGGCGGTTTCCTTCGTGGTAGTACCCCTGAAGGCGCGCCGCGAGCTGCTTGAGCGACCAGGTCTCCTGTTTCGAACTGTGGCCCGAGACGACCGTGGCCTTCGACGGATCGCCGACGCCGATGACGATCGTATCGGCGATCGCCGGCGGCAGATTGACGGCCCCGAGCGTGTTGCTCGAGTCGCCGTCGCTGATGACGACCAGCGTGGTCGACCGGCGGGCCCACGGCCGGGCGACCTGGAGCGCGGCGTTCACGCCGGAGGCGAGGTCGGTCGCGCCGCCACGGAAAGCCACGTGCAATTGTAACCCGTCAAACATGTTTGCGATCACATTTTTGTCGGTCGTATCCTGGAGGACGGTGATCGCCTTGGTGTAGAAGGCGACGAGGGTGATCCGCGTTTCCTTCATGTCGAGCCGGTCGAGGATGCCCTGCACGACCGTTCCGGCCCAGGAACTCCGCGTGACCTTCTCCACGTCGGGGCCGGCGTCCTTGATGAGCATGCTGGGCGAAACGTCCAGCGCGATCAGGAGTTGCTTCGAGGCGCGCGGCGCCGGCGTCTGATCGCCGCCGATCGGGTCATACTGCGCGAGCGCCGCCGCGCCCCAGGCCGCCAGGGCGATTCCCGCGACGCGGGCGGCGGGGACGATCCGCGTCCACGCCGCCGGACGGCCCGTCGGCCCGAACGCGAGCCGCGCCACGCGCTCGACGCGGCGCGCGTGGATCCGCTCGGCCAGGGCCGCGACGGCCAGCACGACGATCGCGATCAGCGTCGGCACTACCACGGCGTGTACCTCGCTCCGAGGAGTCCCAGAAGATGCATCCCCGTCAATGAGAGCGCCGCGACCGCGAAGGGATGGAAATAGTCCATCGGAATCGTGCCGGCGTGCCGGAATCGCGCCGGTTTCATGCGGTCGATGTGACGGAAGACCTGCTTGATGCTCTCGGGGTCCGTCGCCTGGAGCGCCTCGCCGCCGGTCGCCCGGGCCAGGTCGACCACTTCGCTGGGCACCGCATCCTCCGCGACGTGGATGTGATAGAGCGTGATTCCCGCGGCCCGCAGCTCGTCGCCGAGGTCTTCGTTCTCCCCGCCGCCGAGGTCGGAGCTCATGCCGTCCGACACGAGCACGATCAGCCGGTCGCCTTCGAGCGCCTCCGCCTCCATGTTCGCCTTGCAGAACTTCAGCGCGGATGCGATGGCCGTGCCGCCCATGAAGATCGGCTGGTTTTCGGGATCGGCGAAGGGCATCGCGTTGCGGATCGCCTGGAGGTCTTTCGTCAGCGGGATCCAGCGGATCTGGAACGAGCCGAACAGCGTCAGGCCGAACGCGTCGCCTTCGCGGGCGCGGGTGAAATCCTCGATCGCCTTTGCGGCCATGCGATACCGCGGGCCGGTCATGCTGCCGGAGACGTCCATGCAGAGCTGGATATTCGTCAGCAGCCGCTCGGACTTGGGCCGCTGAAGCATCTGCGGGCCGGCGAGCATCACGATCGCGACGGCCAGCAGGAGGAGCGGGACGATCTCAAAGACACCGAGCAGGCCGCGCAGCCACCGCCGCCGCACGTGCGACTGATGGTCGAACGGCAGGACGATTCCCGGCCCGCGCCCGAGCACGGTCCAGAACAGCAGAACCGGCACGGCCAGCAGCAGCAGCACCCACGGGTGGAGGAAGGTCATGGCCGGGCCTCCGTCCCGGCCGCCACGGCCGGTGCGGTTGGCACCAGACGTGAACGCCGCAGTTCCTCCAGCGCGGCCGCGGCGTGGCCGCGCTCGGCCTCGCCGCCGTCGGCGTGCAGCCAGCGCTCCAGGGCGAGGACGAACGGCCGGGTTTCACGGCGATCGCGGAGCGCGGCGAGCGTCGCGGCGAAGTCGGCGGTGCGGTCGAACGGCGTATCGAGCCGGGCGCCGAGATAGCGCAGCACGAGCAGTTCGAGCTGGCCTCGTTCGGCGACGCTCAGCGATCTGGCGGTCGCGGCCGCGAGCGCCTCGCGCAGTTGATCTTCGAGTGACAGCACCGGCGCGACGGCAGGCTCCGCGGCAACAGGGGGCCGGGCCCGCATCCTTCGCGCGACCCAATAGATGATCGGTACGGCTACCCAGAGACCTGCGACGGTCCACATGATCTCGCGGTAGTACGCCCGCCAGTCGAACCAGGTCTCGGGGGTCAGGAACAGATCGGTGCCATGGTTCGGCGGCAGGTGGGTGACGACGGTGACCGGGATCGGAGGCAGATCGGCGAGCGGCTGTCCGTCCTCGCGCTCCAGGTGGTCGCGCAGGTCGAACTCGCCGGCGACGCCGCCCACGAATTCGATCTTCTGGCGCTTCGTGCCCGCGATCGGCGAGACGCGGACCATGAACGGCGTCGCGGGCGATTGTTCCGCCCGGGCGCGAAGGGGCGACGCGTATTCGATCTCCACCTGCGCGGCCAAGCCCCGGACCGCCCGGGTCGCCGCGCTGCGCGCCGCTCCCGCCGAGGTCGCACCGTCGACAGCGGGCGCGGATTGCCCGAGCGCCGCCGGGCCGAGCCAGCAGAGCAGGATGAATGCTGCGTGTCTCATCCGCGCCCCCGCAGCAGTCCGCCGCGCGACGCGAGAAAGTGCCGCATGGCCGGAATGAACGACTGGTCGGTTCGAAGTCGAAGGTAGTCTGCACCGCAGCGGATCAGCTCCAGTTTGAGCGTGTCCGCGCCTGACCAGCGTGTTCGGGAGTGACCGAGGAACGTTGCCCCGGTCTCCGATTCCTGGCCGCGGAAGAAACCGGCCCGCAGGGCCCCGGTCTCGGCCGGATCTTGGAGGTGCAGCACCATGCAGTCGTGCCGCTGGGTCGCGTGTCGCAAGGCGGTCGGGGCGCCGGGGTCGTGCAGGTCGCTGAGAACGACGATGACGCTCGACCGGCCGACGCGCGCGACGAGGCGCTGGATTCGTTCGCTGAGCAGCGTCGGCTCGCTCAGCCGGCCCACCCGCAGGGGCTCCAGCGAGCGCCAGAGGTCGCTCCGCGTCAGACTCGGCTCGATGCGGGTCTCGCGCTGACCAGCGCCCACGATCGCCACCGGGCTCATGCGGCGCTGGCCGATGAGGCCGATCGCGGCGGCGAGCCAGACGGCCAGGTCGTGCTTGCTCAACTCGCGCGACGCGACGGCCATCGACGCCGACGTGTCCACGACGATGTACAGGCACGTCCGCTTGAGCGCCTCGTACTCCTTCACGAACGGGCGGCCCGTGCGGGCGGTGAGCCGCCAGTTGAGCATGCGGATGGAGTCGCCGGGCTGGTAGGGGCGGGAGCTCGCATATTCGAGGCCGCCGCCGACGAAGAGCGAGTTGTCCGACCCGAAGGCGAGATCGTCCGCCAGGCGGCGCACGACCATCTCGAAATCGCCGCGGGCGAGTTCCTCGGGCTTTCGCAGGATTCCAGGGCTCTCGACCATGGTCGCTCGTTCAACTCGTCCGCGAATGCCGCCACCGCCGCGCGAAGGCGCACGGGATCATGTGAGCGTGTGCAGGATGTCCTTCAGCACGTCCGCCGAGCGCCGGCCCTCGGCCAGCGCCTCATATTTCAACCGGATGCGGTGGAGGATCACATCCTCGGCCAGCGCGAACAGGTCCTCCGGGATGACGTACTCGCGGCCGTGAATGTAGGCCCGGGCCCGCGACGCGTGCACCAGCGCGAGGGCGGCGCGGGGGCTGCACCCGAGTTCGATGTGCTCGTTGCTGCGCGTGAGGTTCACGAGTTCCACGCAGTCGCGCACGAAGACGTCGCTGACGTGAATCGCCTGCACGGCGGCCATCGCGGTCGTGAGTTCACGGATGTTCAGCCGGTTCGACGTGTCGATCGCGTCGAAGGCCGACATCGGGATGGCGCCGTCGCCCTGGCGCTTCAGCTTGAGGTTCAGGCTGCGGCGGACGATCTCGGCCTCGTCGGTCTGCGACGGATAGGTGAGGCGGTGGCGGAGCATGAAGCGGTCGAGCTGGGCCTCGGGCAGTTCGAACGTGCCCGCCTGCTCGATCGGGTTCTGCGTGGCGATGACCAGGAACGGCGCGGGCAGGTCGTGCGTCGTGTCGCCGATGGACACGCGGCGCTCCTGCATCGCCTCCAGCAGCGCCGACTGCACCTTGGGCGAGGCGCGGTTGATCTCGTCGGCCAGCAGCAGGTTCGTGAAGATCGGGCCCTTGTGGATGCGGAACTCGCTCGATCGCTGGTCGAGGATTTCCGCGCCGACGATGTCGGACGGGAGCAGGTCGATCGTGAACTGCACGCGGGCAAATTTCAGGTCGATGGCTTTGGCCACCGCCTGAACCATGAGCGTCTTGGCGATTCCCGGCACGCCTTCGAGCAGGAGGTGTCCGCCCGTGAGCAGCGCGATGAGCACGCGCTCGACGACGATTTCCTGACCCACGACCGTCCGTGCGACCTGCGACCGGACGGAATCGGCAAAGGCGCAGCGGCCGGCCGCGGGCGGGGCGGCGGAGATGATCGGGGATCCGGTGGATGCGATGGTTGTCACTGCGCCAGCCTTTCTGCGGGGGCGGTGTCGGGCGTCACGGGGCTGCCGGGGCGTCGGCGACGGTCTCGGCGAGCAGCTTTTCGAGGATCGGCTTGACCTTGTCGGTACGGACGCCGGCCGCCCGGATCTTGCCGGAGCGATCGACCACCACCGTCGCCGGATAGTGGAGTACGTCGAACGCGGTTGCCGTAACGGACGTATCCGCAGGTTTTCCATCCTCGCCGGTGCGCGATTCGATCGCGTCGAGCATAATCGGGAGGGCGAGCGATTTGGCCTTCGCGTATTCCTGCATCTTCGGCCAGGGCGCGCGGCCGTCGCACACCGCGAGAAACACGACGCCCTGGGGGGAGAACTCCTTGTGAACGGGCGTAATCTTGTCGAGTTCGGCCAGAGAAACGGTCAGCCCGGGCGAGACGAACGTGATCACCGCGACGTTGTTTTTCAGCGCCGCCTCTGTGATCTCGCTGCCGAGCCATTCGCGTCCGGCGACGCGCGGCGCGGGTTTGCCTTCGAGGGCTTTCAGCTCGCGCGGCCGCTTGTCGCCGCCGTAGTAGAACTCCGGACCGAACTCCGGCCCGTCGCCCGCCACGGCCGGTCCGCCGGCTTCGGCGAGCAGCGCCTTGACCACGTCCTCAACCCGGTTCGGGAGCAGGCCGGCGGCGCGGATCACGCCCTTGCGATCGACGGCGACATACGTCGGCCAGAACTGGACGGCGTAATCCTTGACGGACGGGCCGCCGGACTTGTCGACGCCGACGGGGTAGTTGATGCCCTTGTCCTGGACGACCTTGGCGGCACTGTCCCAGCCGCTGTTGGAATCGTGCACGCCGACGAAGACGAGCCCCTGGTCGGCGTATTTCTTGACGAGTTCGACGTTGTGCGGGATCGAGGCCATGCACGGGCCGCACCAGGTGGCCCAGAAGTCGACGACGACGACCTTCCCGCGGCTGCCCGCGATCGTCACTTCGCTGCCGATCCAGGAGTCGATCGACAGCGCGGCCGCCGGCTTACCTTCGAGCGCTTTCAGAGGTGCGGGACGCTGCGGCCCATCGAAGAACCAGTCATCCGGAAACGGCCGGACCTCGTCAGCACTCGCGGTGCTCCCTGGGAGCGCGCCCGGGAGCAGCAGACTGATTGCGCACGCCGCCAGGAATGACCCGCACACGCCTCGTCGCATGGACGCCTCCGCCGCGAAATTCAGCCCCGGTATGAATGTACATCCAGAGGGGCCAAATGTAACGCCGGAATTGAGCCAGCGGCGTCATTTTGCGGCGAACGCAGGCATCCGTTGCGCTTCGACCGGAATCAGCGCCGTTTTGCCGCGACCGGGACCGGGCGGGCTGCGCCATTTGACGCGGCCGTTGCCGACGGGCGGCCGGGCTTGACCTTTTCTTCGGCTGACGAACGCGGGCCGGCGATCACGCCCTCGTCAGCGTCGGCTTTTGGGCCGGCTTTCCCCTCCGGAGACTTGCCCTCGCCCGCCTTCGCGTCGCCCGCTTTGCCTGCTGCGCCCTTGCCCTGCGGGGTTTCGTCCTCCGGCTTGGGTATCTTGGCCTCCAGCACTTTTCGCCGGATTTCGGTGCAGAGATCGGGGTTGTCGCGCAGGTAGAGCCGGGCGTTGTCGCGGCCCTGGCCGATGCGCGAGTCGCCGTAGGAGTACCAGGTGCCCGAGCGGCTGATGACGCCGACTTCCGAGCCCAGGTCGAGCAGATCGGCCTCTTTGCTGATGCCGCCCTCGAACAGGATGTCGAATTCGGCTTCGCGGAAGGGCGGTGCCACCTTGTTTTTGACGATCTTGGCCCGGACGCGGTTGCCGATGATCGTGTCGCCGTCCTTGAGCATGCCGATCTTTCGGACGTCGATGCGGACGGACGAATAGAACTTCAGCGCCCGGCCGCCGGGCGTCGTCTCGGGGCTGCCGTACATGACGCCGATCTTCTCGCGAATCTGGTTGATAAAGATGACCGACGTGCTGCTCTTGGAGCAAATGCCGGTCAGCTTACGCATGGCCTGGCTCATCAGCCGGGCCTGCACGCCGACGGACGAGTCGCCCATCTGGCCCTCGAGCTCCGACCGCGGAACGAGCGCCGCGACCGAGTCGACGACGATCACGTCCAGCGCATTCGAGCGGACGAGCATCTCGACGATCTCCAGGGCCTCTTCGCCGCAACTCGGCTGGTTGACCATGAGCTCGTCGAGCTTCACGCCGAGCCGCTTGGCCCACGAAGGGTCAAAGGCGTGCTCGGCGTCGATGAAGGCTGCGGCCCCGCCGGCCCGTTGGGCCTCGGCGATGATGTGGAGAGTGAGCGTGGTCTTGCCGGAGGATTCGGGGCCGAATACTTCGATCACACGGCCGCGGGGCACACCGGTGCCGCCGAGGGCGAGGTCGACCGAGATGGAGCCGGTGGAGATGCCGTCCGGAACAACCGTCTGGTTGTTCAGGTACATGATGGTACCCTTGCCGAAGGACTTCTCGATCTGCTGAAGTGCCCGGCTGAGCGCTTCCGTGCGGCTTTCTTCGCGGTTGTCCTTGTCTTTCGCGTCGGCCATGTGAGGATCCTTTCATGCGCGAAGCTGCGATTTCGATTGTGCTCGCCAGAGTACAAACAGAACCCTAACACGTCAAGTCCCAGGCCGGATTTTTTTTCGGTCGGGCGTGTAGGTCGGGAACGGGGGGGCGAGTCGAGCTGCGGGGGGTGGCGTTGAACTCGCATTCCGCGACGGCGGACTCTCGCACCGGCAGGGTCGATTCGGGTATCCTCGACGGCAGTGAGCCGGCGTTTTTGAACTGTTTTTTGGGGGGTTCACATGCAGACACAATCACCTGGCCGACTGGCTTGCGCGTGTTGCGCCGCGGCCCTCGGCGTCGCCGGCCTCGCGGCCGCGCCGTTGTTCGCGCAGTCCATCGAGGTCTCGGACGACGGGCAGGAGACCGTGGTTTTTCAGGCTGCGCCGGCCGGCGGCGACGTCGTGCTGCGCGGCGATGGCGTGCCGTACGGAACGACGCCCGACTGGCAGAACGACCTGCGGCGGCAGGTCGGGGGGCTCCAGGCCGCCGACATGAACGGCGATGGCTGGGTCGACCTGGTCGTCGGCTGCTACATCTCGAACAGCTTCCCGCCGTACACGGACTGGGAAAACCTCATCTACTACAACGTCGGCGGGGCGCTGGAGGCCAGCCCCTCGTGGGTCTCGGCCGACGAAGTCTCGACCGGAGACATCCAGGTCGGCTTCATCAATGACGACGCGTATCCGGACATCTTCGCCGCCAACGGTGGTTTTGAAATGGCCCCGTCGGTGGTTTACTTCGGCTCGCCGACCGGGCCGAGCACGACCCCGGGCTGGAGCAGCGCTGTTCCGGGTCGGGCGTGGAACAATTACGCGCTGCCGATCGACATTGACCACGACGGCGACACCGACGTCCTCACCGCGAACCAGGGCAACTCACCCGACGATCCGTACCGGCCGATGCTGCTGTTCCGGAATAACGAGGGCACGCTGGAGACTGTGCCGAGCTGGCAGTCGGCCGAGACAAGCATCCAGAATTTTCTGGCCGCGGCCGACTTCGACGGCGACGGGTGGGAAGACATCGCGGTGTCGAAGTGGGCGAACTTCGAGAGCGGCGTCTATCGGAACGTGGAGGGAGCGCTGGCGACGACGCCGGCATGGACGACGGGCAACGACGACACGGACAAAGGCGTCGCGTGGGCGGACGTGGATGGCAACGAGTGGCCGGACCTGGCGCTCGGTCACGGTCCGACGACGCTGTACAGCAATACCGACGGCGTATTGACGCCGACCTGGACTTCGACGGCGACGTACTTCGGCCACAGCGACCTGCGCTTCGAGGATGTCGACCGCGACGGCGATCCGGATCTGGCCGAAGTGCACTTCAGCGACGGCCGGACGCACATTTATCTGAACCGCGGGGGCGTGCTGGACGCCGCGCCGACGTGGACGTACGACGCGACAATCGTGGGGACGGCGCTGGCCTTCGGGGATATCAACGGCGACGGGTGGAAGGACCTGGCCATCGGCTACTCCGGCCAGCCGTGCATCCGCGTGTTCTACGCCCGGCCGCCGGCGTGCCCGGGGGATCTCGACGGCGACCGCGACGTCGATTTGCAGGATCTCGCGACGCTGCTGTCGGATTTCGGCTGCTCCGCGCCGGCGTGCGCGGGGGATCTGGATCGCGACGGCAGCGTGGGATTGCAGGATCTGGCGCTGCTGCTGGCGAATTTCGGCGCGGATTGCTGAGACTGGAGAGCGAGAACACCGCGCGTGCGAACAGCATGATGCGGTCGAAGAGTGCACTCGACGCATCGCGGAGTCGCCGGTCGAATGAATCGCACCCGCATCAAGATCTGCGGCCTTACCCGAATGGATGACGCCCGCGCGGCCGTGGCGGCCGGCGTCGACGCGATCGGCCTGGTCTTCGCCCCCTCGAAGCGCCAGATTTCGACGGTGCTCGCGAGCGACATCCTGCTGATGGTCCCGCCGTTCGTAAGCGTCATCGGCGTCTTCGTAGACGAGGCGGTCGAACGGATCATCCAGCACGTCGTCGAGCTGGGTCTGCACGGCGTGCAGCTTCACGGCGAGGAGTCGTTCGAAACATGTGCACACCTGAGGCAGGTTCTTCCGAAAGGCGTGTCGATCATCCGCCGCGTTCGCGTGTCGCCGAACGATTCACCGGACACGCTGGCCGAGCGACTCGCTGAGGACGGGTGGGAGGACGCGCTGCTCGATCCCGGCGCCGGTGATGGAAGGCCGTTTGCGTGGGGCATTGCGGCGCGGCTTTCCGTTGGTCACCCAGACGCTCCGGCGGGCGCCGCACGGATCTTCCTCTCGGGCGGACTCACGCCGGAAAATGTCGGCGAGGCGATCCGGATCGTCCGCCCCTATGCCGTCGATGTCTCGTCCGGCGTGGAGGAATCGCCGGGCAGGAAGAGCGCGGAGCGCATATGTGCATTCGTCGCGGCGGTGCGGGCGGCGGATTCTTCGCGTTGATCGCGATGGAGAAATGGAGCCGCGGAAGCCTTGCTGCGCGCGGGGGCTCAAACTACCCTCCACGTGGACACGGGAATTGGCTTTGCGATCAGACCGTCACGGTGGCGCCCCGTTCCGACAGTTGGGTATTTCGGGCGTCGTTCCCCGCGCGCCCGCAAGGATGAAAGGAGCCGCGATGGTTCGACGAATCAACCGCCTGAATCGGATCGCACTCATTGCCGGGAGCGGCGTTGCGTCAGTCGGCCTCGGCAGTTGCGACTTTACCGAGTTCACGACGACGGTGACGCTCGACAGCCGACAGGTCGTCGAGTTTCTCGTGCGCGGCGCGATTCTCACGCCCATCGAAGAGGCCATCAACCAGGGCATCGATTACGTCTTCGACAAGCTCGAAGGCGAGGAGGAACGGTAAGCGAGGGCGGTCCGGCGGACGAACTCGGTCCGCGCGGCCGCGTCAATACGCCGTGCTCGCCGAGATCACACCGTCCATCGGCGACGACGCCGTCGCGTAGAGCTTCTTCGGGATGCGGCCGGCGCGGTACGCCTGGTACCCCGCTTCGATGGCGTTCTTCATCGCCCGGGCCATGAGCACCGGGTCGCGGGCGGATGCGATGCCGGTGTTCAGCAGCACGCCGTCCGCGCCGAGCTCCATCGCGATCGTCACGTCCGACGCCGTTCCGACGCCCGCGTCGACGATCACCGGGTACGCCGGGTTCTCGCCCTTGAGCTGTTCGAGGATGATCCGGATGTTGTTCGGGTTCAGCACGCCCTGGCCGCTGCCGATCGGCGAGCCGAGCGGCATCACGCTCGCGCAGCCGGCCTTCTGGAGCCGCTGGGCGAGGATCGGGTCGTCGCTCGAATACGCGAGCACGACGAAGCCTTCGGCAATGAGGGTCTCGGCGGCCCGGAGCGTGTCGATCGGATCAGGCAGCAGAGTCCGCCGATCGCCGAGGACCTCCAGCTTCACCCACTTCGCGCCGGCGTTGCCCATGCCTTCGAGCAGTTCGCGGCCGAGACGAGCTGAGCGGATCGCGTCCTCGGCGCTGAAGCAGCCGGCCGTATTCGGGAGAATCGTGTAGCGCGAGAGGTCGAGGAAATCGAGCAGGCTGCGGCCGCGCTTGTCGATGAGCCGTTCGCGGCGGACGGCGACGGTGACGACCTCGCAGTCGGAGGCGTCGAGGGCGTGCTTCATGAGGTCGTAGTCGGGCTCGCCGTCGCGGAGGTACTTGCCCGTCCCGACAAAAAGCCGCGACCGGAAGGAAAAACCGCCAATGTGCAGCATCCCGGGTTCCATCATCCGCCTCCGACGAACGTAACGATCTCGATCCGGTCGCCCTCGCGAACAGGTGTCTCGGCGAAGGTCGCGCGGCGGACGAGATTCTGGTTGATCTCGACGGCGACGCGCAGCGGCTCGAGCTTGAGCTGGTCGAGAAGCTGGCCGACGGTCAGGCCGGGCTCGAGTTCGCGGGATTCGCCGTTGAGCGTGATTTTCATTGCCGCTGGAGATTATAGAGGAATGCGACCCTGTTCGAGGGCGGCGGATGGGACGGCGTGGAGCCTTCAGTCTCGCGTCCTACCTTGTTATCATCAGTCAGGAGACTGCACATGGCCGCCATCGTGGGCGACAATCTTGATCGCGTTTCGAGCCACGGAGGCCTGCGCCTCACGGCGGCTGAGTACTTCTCCCTGCCCGACGACGGAAACGTCTACGAACTGATCGACGGAGTGCTCGTGCTGTCGCCCAGCCCGACGCCGCGCCATCAGCTCGTTGCGAAGGTCATCCTGCGGCAGTTGGACGACTACGTGGAGCGCGGAAACCTGGGGCTCGTCCTGTACGAGACGGACGTGCAGCTCCCCACGCCGCCCGGCGGGCGCGACCTCGTCTACCGCCCGGCGATTCTCTACGTCGCGGCCGACCGCGTTGGCCAGATACGCGGGCGGATTGACATCGTGCCCGACCTGATCGTCGAGGTCGTCTCGCCTGATTCGCGGAGCCTCGATACGCAGACGAAGCGCGACGACTATGAGCGTGCGGGCGTGCGGGAGTACTGGCTGATCGATCCGGAGGCGGAGCGTTTCACGTTTTTCCAGCGTAAGGACGGCGCCTTTGGCGAGGTGGCTTCATCGACGACGAGCTACGCGAGCGAAGTCATTCCCGGATTCTCGCTCGACCTGGCGCGCGTTCGGGCGACCTTTCGATCTCTCTAGCCACCGCAGGCCGATGCGGCTTCGATCAGCCACGGAAGCTGTATAATCCGACCTGACTCGGGCCGCCTCCCCCGGCCTTTGTCCATCGCCCCCGGCGGGCCGTGCGGGCGAAATCGAGCGGGGAAGACAGGACGAATCCGCCATGGCGAATGCGGATTTCATGCCGATCCGGGGTTATGACCACGTCGAGTTCTACGTCGGGAACGCCAAGCAGGCGGCCCACTTCTACGAGAAAACCTTCGGCTTTCAGCCCGTCGCGAAGATGGGCCTCGAGACCGGCTGCCGCGACCGGGCCAGCTACGTCATGCGCCAGGGCAAGGTCACGTTCGTCTTCACGAGCGCGCTGCACCCGGACCACGAAATCACGCGGCACTGCACGCTCCACGGCGACGGCGTGAAGGTCATCGCCCTCGAAGTGCCCGACTGTGACGCGGCGATGCGTGAGGCGAAGACGCGCGGCGCGACCGTTGTGCAGAAGGCCTCCGCCTTCGAAGACGAGATGGGCACGCTCAAGACCGGCGTCCTGCGCTACGCCGGCGACACCGTCTTCAAATTCGTCGAGCGCAGCGCGTATCGCGGCCCGTTCGCTCCGGGCTACAAGGCCCTCTCCCCGGTGGGCACGCCCCGGCCGGTCGGCCTCGCCGCGATCGACCACATGGTCACGAATGTCTACCTCGGCGAGATGAACTACTGGGTGAACTGGTACGAGCAGATCCTCGGCTTCACGCAGCTCAAGCACTTCAGCGACAAGGACATCAGCACGGAATACTCGGCCCTGATGTCGAAGGTGATGGAAAACGGCACCGGCAAGTGCAAATTCCCCATCAACGAGCCCGCCGAGGGCAAGAAGCGCAGCCAGATCGACGAATACCTCGACTATTACTACGGCCCCGGCGTCCAGCACATCGCGATGAACGTCCCCGACATCTGCGAAAGCGTCCGCGAGCTGCGCAAGCGCGACATCGATTTCCTCCGCGTGCCGGATGCGTACTACGAAGATCTGAAGCAGCGCGTCGGCGAGATCGAGGAGGACTACAGCGAGCTGAAGGAACTCGGCATCCTGGTCGATCGCGACGAGGACGGCTACCTGCTCCAGATCTTCAGCTCCCCGATGCAGGACCGGCCGACGCTGTTCTTCGAGCTGATCGAGCGCCACGGCTGCCGCGGCTTCGGCCAGGGGAATTTCAAGGCGCTGTTCGTGAGCCTGGAACGCGAGCAGGCGAAGCGCGGGAATCTGTAGAAGAGCGAGAAGCGAAGAGCGAACTGGATCGCCCGTGACCATCACCCTCTTCACCAGCAACCAGCCGCGGCATACGAGCCTGATCGAGCGGCTGGCCGGGCTGGCGGATCGCCTGTTCGTGGTTCAGGAGTGCAACACGGTCTTTCCCGGCCAGGTTGACGATTTCTTCCGCAAATCCGAGGTGATGCAGCGCTACTTCGCCCGCGTCATCGCCGCGGAGCGCGAGACGTTCGGCGTGCCCCGGTTTCCGATGGTCGCGGGAAACGTCCGCTCACTGCCGATCCGCATGGGCGATCTCAGCCGCCTGCCGCTGGACGCGATCGAGGAGGCGCTGCGAGCGGATGCGTTCCTCGTCTTCGGCGCGAGCTACATCCGCGGGCCGCTCTGCGATGCGCTCGTCGAGCGACGGGCCGTGAACATCCACATGGGCGTCTCGCCGCAATACCGCGGCAGCTCAACTAATTTCTGGCCGCTCTACGATGGCCGGCCGGAGTTCGTCGGCGCGACGATTCACCGCCTCACGGCCGGGCTCGACTCCGGTCCGATCCTCTTCCACGCGCTGCCGGCCGCCGAGGCGGTCGATCCGTTTCTGCTGGGAATGCGGGCTGTGCGTGCCGCGCACGAGGCGGTGCACGACGCGATTCGGACGGGCGAGATCGCTGGCTTGTCGCCGGAGGATCAAGATCGATCGCGCGAGCTGCGCTACAGTCGAAACGCCGACTTCACCGACGCGATTGCAGCCGAGTACCTAGAGGGCGCCCCGTCGCGGGAGGAAATCGGCCGTCGGCTGGCCGCGCGCGACCTAGCCGATTTTGTCCGCGCGCGAATCGGACCGCCGGGCCCGACTCCAACTACGCCGCTGCCGATTCCCTTCTGACCGCGACTGCTGCTACTTGCGCTTCCGGCGACGCGTCAGGCGCATCCCCGCCATTCCCGCCGCGAGCGCTCCGAACGGGAATATTCCGATCGGTCCGCACTGGAGCACGTCGTCGGCCGGAATCTCGATCACTTCGGCATCGCGCGCCCGCAGGAAGTTGTCGAAGATGAACATGGCCAGTTCGCGTCCGGACGCGAGACCGTCCTGGTTGTCGTATTCCCAGTGAATCCCGCCGTAAACGCGGCTGCGCCCGGCTTCGTTCGCCGCCTGCGAGAAGCGCGAATAGCTCCGCGTTACGCCGGGCAAGTCGTCGGTGGTCGTGGTGAAGGGGATTTCGTCGCTGCCGAAGAAGAGCGACAGGATTTTGGAGGCCGCGCCGCTGAATGTACTGTGGCCGGAGGTATACGAAGGGAAGGGCGGGGTAGTGATGAGCGGTTCCCACGTCGGATCAGCCTCGGTCGCGTCGTTTCCGTCCGTGTCCGCGGTGCGGATCGCGGTCACGGGCCGCCAGTCGTTGTAGGCGTACTTGTTGTCCCAGGCGCAGATGCCCGCATCGCAGACGGCCAGACCGATGAGTGCGAAGAGGCGCGCGTTCTCTGCGAGGGACGTGCCGCGCTGTGTCGCGAGGTCGCGGGCGATCTGGAACCAGTGCCCCGGCGGCGTCGCGGTGCCGGGGCCGTCGACCCAGAATTGCGCGATCTGCGTCTGCTCTTCGGTGCGGGTAGTGCTCGTCTTCGAGCCGAGCGACTTGGTTTCATTGAACGCGGTGGCATACTCGGCGCTGGTCAACGGAGGCGGTCCCGCGCGCCGCAGCGACGCGACATCCTCGAGGCAGAACGGCGTCACCGTGGGCCATTGCGGGAGCAGCGCCGCCGCGAATGCCGGGGGAGTCGGCTGCCAATCCCCCGCGGCGCTTCCGGCCGCGTAGCCGACCGTGGCGGCCGCCCCGTCGTTTTCCCGCGCGGAGATCATCGCCGCGCTGACTCGCTGGCCGAGGGCCAAACCCTGGCTCTTTGCCCGATCGTCGGGCAGGGCCGCCAGGTCTTCAGCCAGGGCGGAATCAAATGTGCCGGCCTGGCCCGGAAATGCGGCGGCGAGCACGTCGTGCGCGGCGCACGCGGCGGCCGCGACGACGGATTCGCCGCCGGTGGCCTTGAAATCGTCGGTCATGAACGCCTCATACGCGGGATCGATCGCATTCACCGCGTCGAACATCGCGACATGCACCATGGCAAGGGTGCGGGCGGCCTTGGGCGGCGCCGTGCGATCCGTGCGGATCGCGTCGAGCGTCACATCGCTCCAGCGCAGGATCACGTCCTGCCCAGGCGCGGTCGCCGCGGCGCAGACCAGGGCGACTTGGAGGGCGAACAGTCGTCTCATGGCTGTCTCCCGATTGGTTCGGAAAACCTCCGGGCGGAGCGCGACGATGTGTTGACGTTGAACCCGGAAGCCCGACCCTTCAATCCTACGGCTGCGCGGGATGATGTAGCAAGGTGTCAACGCGCCGACTGCGAAGCCGGCGCCGGCGACCAGCGGGCGACATAGCCCGCCGCCAGCGCCCGGACGATCGGCTCGGCGTCCACTCCGGCGATTTTCTCAACCACGGGCAGAAGGCTCTGGCCCTGCCGCGCCAGCAGGCGCAGCGCCATCATCCGCACGAGCCAGTGCGGGTGCTCCAGATTTGCCTTGACCAGCGCCGCGGTCGGCGCGTCGATGCCGGCGGGCTGGAGCGAGTCCAATGCCCGGACGCGCGTTTCCCACGATTCGCTGAGCAGCGCCGTATGAATGGCCTGGCGGATGCGCTCTTCGGGGATGGGCTGCGGCGTGTATTCCAGTCGGCCGAGCCGGGCCTGCTGCGACTCGGCGAGCAGCAGGCAAAGCACGTCGAGGGCGGCGATGCGCGCCGGCGCCGATTCGCCGCTCAGCGCCGCGAAGATCGCGTGCAGCGCCGGGCCGCCGGTCTCCGTCGGCAATCGCACGAACGCGCCGGGCTCTACGGTCTGGCCGCCGGGCCCCGGCCGCCAGCCGCCCGGAGTGATGACGGGGTCGAGAATGGCCGACGCGACGACGCGGAGCGACTGCTGCGGCGTGCGATCGCTGATTCGGCGAAGCGGCCCGATATCCAGCGTCTGGCGGATCGAGACTTCCGCACCCGGGGCGAGCCAGCGCCAGCGATCGAGGGCGATCTGCATCAGGTTGGGCAGGCTGCGCGGCTTGTCGCTCTCCGTGCGAAACGACAGCAGCACGAGCGGGTTGACGAGTCCGTCCGGGCCGAGCGTGATGGGAAACGGCGCGGTGTTCCGGAGCCTGATCGTGACCCACCACGGTTCGGCGGGGCTGAACATCGCGCGGTCGTACGTGATCGTAAGCTGGACGAGCCGGCGCGGGTCGCGGTCGAATTCGAGCACGCTGCGATCGAAGCCGGCAAGCAGCGCGGCGATCTCCGGGTGTTTTTCGGCGGAGTGGCGCACGGCCGGCGCCGCGGCCTCCGGCGCGGGCGCGGTGAGGTTTGCGATCGCCTTCTCCATGCTGACGGCGAGCGACGGCTGTGACTCGGCCGGCAGGGTAGACGGGGTCGCGGGCTGCGAATCGGTTGCAATCTGCGTACTCGCCGGCGCGAGATCGAGGATCGGCGGCGCGGAGTCCGCACCGACCGGTTCATCGGTTGTCGGCTGGCTGACGGGGGGAACCGTCGGCGATGCGGGTGCGGGCGGTTCGGCCGCGGCGTCGGCAAACCTGTAGCCGGCTTTGCGGAGGGCTTCGTTGGCCGGTCCGACGAGCGGGACGCTGCGGAGGTCCGCGAGGACCGCATCCGCTTCGGCGTCGCGGCCGGCGGCACGAAGCAGCTCTGCCAGTTTGGCGGCCGAGAAGGGGTCCTCCGCGGCGAGGGCCTTGAGTTTCGGGATGGCGTCGTCGGTGCGGCTGTTCAGCGCGAGGGCGTACGCCAGCACGCGCAGCGCAAATCGGTCGGACGGAAGACGCGCGGCCGCGGATTCGGCGAGCAGCAGTGCCCGCTGGGGCTGGATGTCGTAGGTGCAGTAATACCACGCGACTTCCGCGACGACGGCGGGCTGCCACGTTTCAGGATCGACGATCTGTGCAGCATCCGTCGCCATGCGGCGGCGGAGCGAGGCGATGCGCGGGTCCGCAGGGGAGCGATCCAGCAGCCAGGCGAGGTAGAGGGCCGCCTGAAATCCGCCGGCCGCGTCGATCAGCGCGGCCTGGGCGAATGTCGTCGCATCGGCGAATTCGCGGCGTCCGAGCGCGTTGAGGCTGAGCCGAAAAAAGCGATCCGCGGAGAGCACGCCCACCTGGGCCGCTTCGAGCCGCTGGGCGTGGGCGTAAAAATAGCCGGCGTCGTGGAAAAATCCTGCGGCCTGGAGGGCGTCTCCCGCCGTCCAGGCAGCATCGATATTGCCGGGGTGCGTGCGCAGGTACTGGAGCGCCAGGCGGACGCGTTCGTGCGGAGGGGCATCGGCCGGGATCAGACGGACCGACAATTCCGCCGCCGTCGGGAAATCCGGCGCGACGGCCAGCGCGGCGGAAAGCTGCGACCGGGCTTCGGCTTCGTCGAGCCGTTCGAGCGCGAGTTCGGCCAGGCGGCAGCGCACGAGCGCGAGCGAGTTCGACGATCGTCCCGATTTGAGCTGGCTCTCGAGCCACGTGCGCCGCTTTTCGTGCGTCTGGAGCGTGGCCAGCGTCGACTCGAGCCAGCGGGCGAACGCCATCTCGTTCGTCGGGTCGCGCTGCGCGATCGCGGCGAGCGTGGCCGTAGCCCCCGCCTGGTCGCCGGTCAGGGATTGCAGCTCGAAGAGCAGGACCGCCGCGTCCGTGCGCGAGGGCTCCAGCTTCAGAGCCGCCTCCAGCCACGCCCGGACGATCTGCACATCCGCCGTCGTGTATTCCTCGCGATGGTCGAGCGCGTAGCCGCGCGCGATGTCGACGAGCAGTTCCGGCGTGGTGCGGGGTTTTCGAAGATCCGCGGCCGCATGCGCCGCGACCGTGAGGCCGAGCGCCAACAGCGCACCGGCGAGGCGCGCGCGGCCGGGCGCGGCCGTCGCGCGCCAGGACGCTACGAGGGAGTCGGTCACGATGTCGCCCCGTTTCGCGGGAGGAGATGGCCCCCGGGGGCCGGTCCGCGCGGCCGGCCCGCGGTCGATTACTTCGACTTCGCGGCGACCTTGGCCTTGCGGACCTTGGCCTTGACTCGTTCCTTGTTCTTCTTGTGCTTGATCTTGACCTTGCGACCTTTCTTGTTCACTCGCGTTCTCCTTGTTCAACGAATCGTGTCGGGTTGGTCTCCGACGGTCCTGGCACTCGTATCGGGTCATGCCCGGTAGTTGAGATCGGTGGTTTCTTTCCGAGAGATCAGCGGGCCGGCTCCAGGACCGCGGACATCGAGCCCCTGGAGCGCTCGAGCCGGGGATCCGCGCCGAAGGAGTGAATCTGGTCGCGCTTCAGTTCGGCGCGCTCCAGGCTCGTCGTTTCCACGATCGACCGCCCGACCGTGTCGACCTCCACCGCCATTGCATACGCCTTCCGTGACCCGTGGCCGAAGAGCTTGACGAGCATCTCGACCACGTATTCGTAGGTGTGATCGTCGTCGTCGAGCAGGACGACATGCCAGCGCGGTGCAACCTTGGGCTGTACCTTCTCCGGCGCCGCCACCCCGGACTCTTCGGGTCTCGACACGGTCGAACTCACTCCGCTTGCGACCGCAAAACCTCTTCGCGGCCGCCCATCACAATCGTAGCCGCTACCGAGCGCCGAGAAAACCGGCGGAGCGCGGCCGTCTTGTGGATTCCCCCCGGCGGGGTACGATTTCCGTCTGTCTGGGCATTCTGGCCGCTCGGCCGTGCTTGGTTCGCGTACCCGGTCTTGACGGTGACACCGTGAGCATCGATCCACATCAGTTCGACAGTGATGCACTGAAATCCGCGCTCGAGAGCGAACTCGCCGGTCTCTCGCCGGAGGAACTTGAACGAATGGCCGGTGCGAAGGGGACCGGTCCTGCGGGCGCGAAGGGCGGCGGCAAGGGCCACGGCTCGCACGGGCACGGACATGGCCACGGTTCGCATGGACATGGGAAGGACGCGGAGCGCGGCCGGATTCACGGCACGATCGTCAGCATCAGCGGCGACGTCGTGCTCATCGACATCGGCGGCAAGTCGGAGGCATTCGTCGCCGCCGAGGAATTCGACGCGGAGAACCCGGCCGTCGTGGGCGCGGCGCACGACTTTCTGATCCAGGGACCGGACCGCGACTCGGGCATGATGCGGCTCTCGCTCAAATCGGCGATGCACGACGCGGACATCTCGTCCGCGCAGATCGGCGACGTGATCGAAGCGAAGGTCACCGGCGTGAACATCGGCGGGCTGGAACTTTCGGCCAAGGGGTTGCGAGCGTTCATGCCCAAGAGCCAGGTCGAACTGCACCGCATCGAAGATTTCACGCCGTACATCGGCCACAAGATGGAGTGCGAGATCACCGAGGTGAACCGCAAGGGCGGCACGCTGGTGGTCAGCCGGCGGAAGATCCTGGAGCGCCAGCGCGAGGCGGCCCGGCAGGAGGCGAAGTACTCGCTGGCCGAGGGGCAGACGCGCAAGGGCAAGGTCGTCCGCCTCGCCGACTTCGGCGCGTTCGTCGACATCGGCGGCATCGAGGGGCTGCTGCATATCGGCGACATGAGCTACGGCCGGATCAAGCACCCGCGCGACCTGCTCAAGGAGGGGCAGGAAGTCGACGTGCAGATTTTGAAGATCGACCATGCGAAGGACCGCATCTCGCTGGGCATGAAGCAGCTCGCGCCCGATCCGTGGAACGTGGTCGAGGCGAATTATCGCGTGGGGTCGACCTACGACGCGCGCGTGGTGAAGCTGATGGACTTCGGCGCGTTCGTCGCGCTGGAGGAGGGCGTCGAGGGGCTGATTCCGATCAGCGAGATGAGTTGGACGCAGCGGCTGCGGCACCCGCGGGACATTCTCAAAGAGGGTGACAGCATCCGTGTATCGGTGATCAATGTTGATCCCGAGAAGCGCAAGCTCACGCTCAGCCTTAAGGCGCTCAGCGAGGATCCGTGGAAGTCTGTTGGCGCGAAGTACACGCCTGATTCGGTCGTCAGCGGCCTGGTGATGCGCCTCGCGGATTTCGGCGCGTTCGTGCAGCTCGAGGAGGGCGTCGAGGGGCTGGTGCACATCTCCGAGATGAGCGACCGGCACATCCGCACGCCCAGCGAAGCGGCGAAGGTCGGTGATGTCGTGCAGGTGCGCGTGAAATCGGTCGACCTGGAGCAGCGGCGCGTCTCGCTGTCGATGAAACTCGCAGCCCCGGCGCATGCGGCCGGGCCGCACGAGCACGCAGCGGCGTCCATGCCGGCGGCCGCACCGCCTCCGCCGCCGAAGGCGCGGAAGAAGCCGCTGAAGGGCGGTCTGGATTAGATCCTCCCGCGGATTGGCTTTCGATCGATCTCGCGAGTATAAGACTGTGCTTCGCGGGCCCCGGCGGCCCGTCCCCGGGGCTTCGGCCCTTCGGCAAATGTGGGGCTCGGCGAATGCAGCTTTCGAACGTGATCACGCCCGACCGGGTGAAAGTTCCCATCGCGGCCACTGACAAGCAGGGCGCGATTACCGAACTCGTCGACCTCCTCGCCGCGACCGGGGCACTCACCGACCGCGACTCGGCCCTCGCGGCCGTGCTGAAACGCGAGGGCGAGCGGACGACCGGGATCGGGTTCGGCCTCGCCATCCCGCACGGCAAGAGTGACGGCTGCAAGGCCCTCGTCATGGCCGCGGGCAAACCCGCTCAACCGATCGACTTCCAGAGCTACGACCGCAAACCCGTCACGTTCATCACACTGCTTGTCAGCCCGCCGGACCAGACCGGGGCCCACATCCAGGCCCTCGCCAAGATCAGCCGACTCATGAATCTCGAAGGGTTCCGCTCGGCCATCGACGCGGCGGGCAGCGCCCAGGCGCTCTTTGACGTGATTGCCCGCTTCGAAGCGGGCGACGCCAGCGCGTGATCACTCTCAGGAAGCACGATCCCCCGCGGACTCGCGCAGCTCAGCCCGGACGCTCAACCGCTCTGTCCGGGTTTCCTACTTCAGCAGCGCCTCGATCAGCCGCAGCGTGATCTCGGCCGTCGAGCCGTCCGCGTCGAGTTCGGGGTTGTATTCCACGAACTCGGCGGAATCGATCCGGCCGCGGGCCCCGATGGCCGCGAGGACTTCGGCCGCTTCGTCCGGCGTCAGGCCGCCGGGAACGGGCGTGCCTGTGGCGGGGGCGGCCGCCGGATCGAGCACGTCGATGTCGAAGCTGAGGTGAATGTGGTCGCAGCGGGCCTCCAGCGCGTCGCAGGCGCACATCACGGTGCTGACGAGCCCGGATTTCCGCCACTCCTCCGTCGAGAGCGCGTGCACGCGGCTTTCGGCGAGGTTTTCCTGCTCGCCGGGGTCGACGTCGCGCACGCCGAAGAGAAACGCGTCCTCTTCCAGGGCCATCGGATCGCGGTCGGCGATGTACTTGAGCTCGCGGTGGCCGTGGCCGCAGGCGACGGCGAGGCTCATGCCGTGGATGTTGCCCGAGGGACTCGTCGCGGGGGTGTTGAAATCGGCGTGGGCGTCGATCCAGAGGATGCCGAGGCGCTCGCAGGAGTCGCTGAGGCCGGCGAGCGTGCCGATGGCGAGGCTGTGGTCGCCACCGACGAAGAGCATGAACGCTTCCGGCGTTTTTCGCATCGTCCCGAGGACGCAGGCGTGCGTATGCCGGTTGCAGCGGAGGATTGTGGGGAGATTCTGGAGGCCGGCGGGCGAACCGTGCGTCAGGCGCGTCTCATAGACACCGGGAATGTCGCCGAGGTCGTCGATGGCATGGCCCAGGCCGGTGAGACGCTGGATCAGGCCTTTTTCGCGGAGGACCCAGGGCCCGTCCTGTGCCCCGGGGACCCGTCCGCCGGTGCCGGCCTGGATTCCGAGCAGCTTGATGGTTCGAGGGTTCATGGATCCGGCCTGGAATCACGTCCGACGAAGCGGCGACCGTCCGCGGGTTCACGCAGGCAGCAGCAGGGTCAGCCCGGCGGATCGGCAGGGCCGGAGGAAAAGTCGACCCGGCGGTAGACGATTCGCGATCTCATCTGCACGCCGACGACGAGCAGCGTGAGCCCGGCGAATACGAACGCGAATGAGACGATATACGCGAGGAGAGCGGGGTAAACGTAGATGAGCACGCCCATCAGGATGAGCGCGACGCCCGCGGTAAGCGGGGCAAACCAGAAGGCGCGCCTCCGGCGCGCGCCGGCCCGATGCTGCACGGTTGAACGCCGCACTTGCCGCTGATTGCTCATGCCAGCATGATATCCCGGCTTCGCGGCCGGGGCCACGCGACGCGGGAACGACGATGAGCGATGCATTGCTGGAAATCCAGAGTCTCCGCGTGCAGTTCGGCGCGTTCCTCGCCGTCGACGATGTTTCCTTTGCCCTGCGCGCCGGCGAGTTGATGGGGATGATCGGACCGAACGGCGCCGGGAAGACGACCACGCTCCGCGCCGCGGCGGGCCTTCAGCTCCCGACCACGGGCGCCATCCGCATCCTCGGCCACGACGTCCATCGCGACCCGACGATGGTGGGCCGCTACCTCGGCTTCACGCCCGACACACCGGCCGTCTACGAGATGCTCACGGTCGAGCAGTTCCTCGGCTTCATCGCCCGGGCTTACGACATCCCGCGCACGCTGGCGGAACAGCGCATCGACCACTGGCTCGAGCAGCTCTGGATCGCGGACAAGCGGAAGGAGAAGATCAGCACGCTCTCCCGGGGCATGCGCCAGCGGCTCGGCGTCGCGCGGACGCTGCTGCCCGATCCTGCGGTGATCCTGCTCGACGAGCCGGCCGCCGGGCTGGACCCGGCCGGCCGGGTCCAGTTTCGCCAGCTTCTGGCCGCGCTGCGCGACCAGGGGAAGGCGATGATCGTGTCGTCGCACATCCTCGCCGACCTCGCCGAATACTGCACGCATATCGGTATCATGGGCCACGGTCGCATGGTGCAGTTCGGCACGGTGGCGTCCGTCGCGGGCGGTGTGGACGTGACGACGGACCGATATCGCGTCGTGCTGGTGCACCGCGTCGGCGATCTCGACGCGCGGCTGGACATGATTCCGGACGTCCGCTGCGTCAGCCGCGACGGCGACGTACTCCAGGTCGAAGTGCCGGCCGGCCGGGAACATGCGGCGCGGCTGCTCGCCGAGCTCGTGAAGGTCGGGCTGCCCGTCTCCGAATTCCGGCATCTCCCGCCCGACCTCGAGCAGGCGTATCTCCGCACGGGGATTCGCCAGGTCGATTGACGCAGCGCCCATAACGCCCGCGGCCTGCCGCGGCGGCACGCGACCGTTTATCAAGCCCGCACGAACCGCGCTTCAATTTTCATCGTTTTCTTTGCGTCACCCGGAACTCGTTTCCCATTCTTCAGCCGGAGTTTTGACGGCGAACTGGGTACACCAACCGGAGCACGCAAATGGCATTGACAGTCACAAACACAAACTCGCTGCAGTTGCTCAACATCCTCAATCGAACATCGATGGACCAGAGCAACACCCTGACGCGTCTTTCAACAGGCTCGCGAATCAACCGTGGTGCGGATGATCCAGCGGGCCTGATTGCTGCGCGGACATTCGACACCGAGCTGACGGCGGTCAACGCCGCGCTCGCGAACAACCAGCGCACGGATTCGATCCTGAACGTCGCCGACAAGGCGCTCTCCGAGGTCGCAAACCTCGTCAACGAAATCAAGACGCTGGCCGTCGCCTCGGCGAACAAGGACGGCATCAGCGCCGACGAGCTGGCCGCCAATCAGTCGCAGATCGATGAAGCCCTCACGGCCATCGACCGCATCATCAACTCGACGGAATTCAACGGGAAGAAGCTGCTGGACGGCTCGCAGTCGATCACAGTCTCCGGCGTCGACGGCACGAAGATCTCCGATCTGAAGGTCTTCAGCCGCGACCCGAACGCCGCCAGCACGATCACCGTCGACGTCTCGACCGCCGCCGCCAAGGCGAGCGCGGCCGTGGCGACGACGTCGGCTGCGAGCGACACGTCGATCTCGATCCAGGGCAAGCTCGGCTCCGTCGTCATCGACGTGGCGGCGGGCGAAAACCTGTCGAGCGTCGCGGCCAAGATCGACGCGGCCGCGGCCCAGACGGGCGTCGACGCGATCGCCAGCTCGAACGGCTCGCTCTACCTGCAGAGCGATGATTACGGCTCGGCCGCCTTCGTCCGCGCCACGGTGCTCTCCGGAGATACAACGAACTTCACGAACGTCAACGACGCGGGTACGGACGCGGTGGTGAGCGTCAATGGCCAGGCCACGGCGGTCGACGGCCTGAACGTGAACTACAGCGCCAACGGCGTGAGCCTGTCCTTCAACCTCACCGAGGACTACAACGACGGCACTGTGACGGGAAGCGAATCGTTCACCGTCAACAACGAAGGCGGTGCGACGTTCCAGCTCGGAACCTCGTCGAGCACGCGATCGACGATCGGCGTCGACGGCCTGTACTCGCAGCAGCTCGGCAACAGCACGGTCGGCTTCCTGTCGACGCTCAAGGGCGGCGGCGCGAACAGCCTGATCAACGACCCGAACCAGGCCAGCAAGATCGCGACGGAAGCGGCCGAGCAGCTCGCGAAGGTCCAGGGCCGCATCGGCGGGTTCCAGAAGTTCCAGGTCAAGACGGCCCTCGCGCAGCAGACCGCGGCGAAGGAAGGCCTGACCAGCGCGCTGTCGACGATCCGCGACGTCGACTACGCGACCGAAACGGCGAACCTGAACCGGCAGAACGTCCTGCTCCAGTCGGCGATCTCGCTGCTGGGTCTGGCGAATCAGCAGAGTTCGCAGATTCTCACGCTGCTCCGGTAACGCGCGGTCTTTATCATAAGGATCCGTGATTCCATCTGACCGGCCGGTCGACGCGAGTCGACCGGCCGGCGTTCTGTTGCGCGGCGATCAGGGGCCGCGTTTCCCGTACAGGACGTACACCTCGCCGGCGTCGACGCGGGCGCCGGGGTCCGCGAGCATCGCGCCGATCGCGAAATCGCCCGCGCCGTCGCCGTCGATGTCTCCGAGCGCGGCCACGCCCTGGGAATAGGCGATCGTGCTGCCGCCGCCGGGATCGGTTCCCGCGACGACCTTGGTTCCGCCGCCAAGGAAATCAAGAGGATTGCGGCCGACGAATTTCGCGAAAGGCGTGGCGATCGAACTTGCGGTCAACTGTCCGAGCGAAATGTCGCGCGGCAGGCTGGCGGCGCCGTAGAGCAGGTATACCTCGCCGCGCCCGCCCGCCGCCCCAGGGACGGCGATAAGCAGGTCGGAATAGCCGTCGCGGTCGACGTCGCCGGCGCCTGCGACATTCGCACCGGCAAAATCGCCGGGCAATGCGCCGCGGATCCGCACGATTCGATCGGCGGGAATCGTGGAGGGCGTCCAGCCGCCGCCGGGCGTGCCGCCGGAATCACTCGGGCCGGGGCTGAGCAGCGTCGGCGAACCGAAGAGGAGGATGGCCTCGCCCGTGCCGCCGGCCGCGCCTTCATTTCCGATCAGCACATCCGCATACCCGTCGTTGTTCACGTCGCCCGCGTCGGCGATCGTCCGGGCGAGCGTATCGCCCGGCTCGCCCTTGAGCAGCACGCCGTTGAGCCGCTCGGGATGTCCGGCGTCGAGCGCAAGTTGTTCGAGCAGGTAGTCACCTTCCACACCCGGAGGGCGGCCGAAAACGATGAAGATCCCGCCGACGACCGGGCCCGCGCCCGCGAGCACGTCCTGGCGGATCTGCGCGGAGCTGACGGCGAAATCGCGGATTCCATCGCCGTCGACATCGCCCAGCGCGCGGACGAACTCGATTTTCGCGTTCTCGTGCGGCCCGATGATCTGCGGCGTGCGGTCCATGTAGTAGGCGGCCGTGCCGACCGGGTGAACGAAGCCGCTGCACGCGTCAAGATCGGGGGCGTCGAAGCCGGGATCGTAGGGCGGAGGGCAGGTCTGCCCGGGCACGCCGAACGCGAGGTCGCGCAAGCCCACCGAAGGATCGCCGCGCAGCGAGCCGATCGACTCGATCATGTACTGATGCGGGACGGGCATGGTGGGGTCGGAGCGGAATCCGATTTCGGTGTCGACATACGGCCAGTAGGGCTGAAACGCCGGGCCGCAAGGGCACGGCGGCCGGGGCGCGGGCTGCGGTTCGATCCAGAGCTGCGTGCGCGTCGGCGACCCGGCCGGCGAGGACGCATTTGTGCGCATCTGGTAGACGACGCCCGACTTCGTGCGGGGGCCGACGAGCGAGGGGACATCCGCCGAGTAGGGGGCGTCATTCGCGGTCCGCTCGGGCGAACTGAAGTAGGCCCAGGTGCCGTCGGAACTGATCGAAGTCCCGAATCGATCATCCACCTTCTGGCCCAGGATTCGCGCGCCGATCGGCGCGGGATAGACGCCCGTGGTGGTCGAGACGAACGCCTGGACACAGGGGCCGTAGAACCCGGACCAGAGCGAAGTCGTGCCGGCATCGACCGTGATCGGGGGATCGGTGCACGGCGGATCGGGATCGCCGCACGGCGGCGGGTTGCCGAGCACCGGGCAGATGTTGTCGGGATAGCAGTCGGGCAGGGGATCCTGGATCGGCATCCCGCCGGTGGACCACGACGGCGAATCGGATGTCCCCGAGCAGCTCGTCGACCAGACGAACCACTCATTCGTGATTTCGCACTCGAGATCGCAGGCGTCGTCGGCGAGCCAGTGATTCGGGTAGTCCTCGAACGGGAAGATCGGCGGGACGAAGGGGAACGGCGGTGCGTTCGCCAGCGGCGGGTCGGCCGGGACCGGCGTCCACTGGCCGAAGAATCCGCCCGGGCCCTGGTTGGCGAAGGTGACGTCCCATTGAACGATCCAGCGCTCGATGGGGCGCTCCCGGCCGTCGGTGGCGGTGCCGGTCTCGGCGCAGCCGTCATTTCCGCACTCCTGCTCGGCGGGGTCGCAGTTTTCAGGAGGCTCGCCATCGCAATCGGCGCAGACGACGAAGGGGCCGGTTCGCGGGGCGGGCAGTTCATCGCGGCGCAGGGCCTGGCGGATGTAGGGGACGAGTTCCGGCGGCTGCATGGCGTCGAAGCCGCTGAAGAGTTGACCGACTTCGTGGAGATCGATGATGCGGTCCGACTTCCGGTTGAGCAGCGTCGGGTCGCGGAGCACCTCGTCGTGGCTGGACACGATGACGACGCCGCCGCGCGTGAACTGGGCTGTATTGGGGACCCACTGCGTCCCGTCGAACGCGGCGTATTCGAGGGCGCCCATTCCGGCGAGGTCGGGCAGAAGATCGGGATGCTGGATGGTCGAGTTCGAATCGGCGAGGGTGATCGATTCGACGCGCGGGAAACTGAACGCGATCTCGGGCAGATCGTCGCCGTCCATGTCGGGAATCACGGTGATGTCGGCGAGGCCGCTGGTCCAGCGCGTGCTTTCGTTCTGCGGAGCGATGGCCGCGCTGCGCGGCGTTCGGATGCCGGGGAAAATCACACCGGGGATTCCGTTGCCGGTGCTATTCAGGGCGATGACGCCGGCCAGCCGCTGCGGCGAGCCGTAAATGAGATAGGCCTCGCCAAAACCCACGCCGCTGTTGGCGATGATGTGCGCCTTGCCGAACCGCGAGCCGATGATGACTTCGTCGCGCCCGTCGCCGTTGACGTCCGGCACGCGGCTGACGGAGCTTCCCGCGAGGTCGTTGAAATTGAATCCGCGGAGCGCGGCGCCCTGCCCGGACGTGATCGCCGTGCCGAGGTCGACGAGGCCGATGAGGCGGTCGGTCAGCGCGAGCGTGACCGGCGTGTTGTTCGCGGCCAGGGCGTACGCGCCGGTGACCGGGGGGATTCCATCCGAAAGCTCGGCGTACAGGTGATATCGGCCGACCGGGGCGACCAGCAGCGAGGGCGCGAATTGCGACAACGTTCCGCCGACCGCGGCGATGTTTGTGGGCGCGACAAGCACCGTCTCGTTGTGATTTCCCGGGTCTGTGTCCGGATCGAGCAGGATTCGTACCGTCCGGGGCGAATTGTCCGTCGTGGAGATCTCGATCGGCAGCGTCGAGCGGTTCGACATCCGATCCATCGTCGGTGTGGTGAATGTGCCGGCGGGCGGAACAGCATCGAGGACGAGCCCGCCGGGTGCGAAGGCGACGAGCGGGTCGCGGTTCACCTGCTGGGCACGAATGCCGATCCGGAAGCGGCCGTAGCCGTTCGAGAGCAGCGCGGCGATCGCCGGATCGGCCGTGTCGACGCCGAGCGTGTTGGTTCCGTTCTGGACGGCGACTGCCTTGGTGAATACGGGTGCGCCGTCGGGCAATCCGTCGGCGTCGGCATCGCGGGCGAGGAGGAGTTCAGCGCCGGTGATTCGGCGGGCGGGATCCAGGACGATGAAGCTCACCTGGACCGTGCCGCCGGGTCGCACGCTCAACGGCGCAGCTGGAAGCGTGATCTGCAATAAGGATTCTCCCGGCGCTGTGCCGCCGGCGGACGAGCCTCCGCCCGCGCCGGCCCCGGCGTTCGTGGTCGTTCCGACGGAGGTGATGGTCTCGGTGGACGGCGGCGGGACACTTGGGATCGTCCGCCCGTCGCTGCCGCCCTCCTCCGGCGGCGGAGCTTGATTCCCGTTTGACGCGGAATCGGAAGGCGGGCGGGCGGCCTGAAACGGACAGCCGAGCGAGAACAGCACCGAGACGGCGAGCGCTGCCGCGCCGCCGCGAGCGAATCGTGCGAGGATCATCCGACGCCCCCAGAATACTCGGGACCCAGCGCGAGGCTGAACGCTCACCTCGCGGAAACGACGATTGACGATCGGACGTGTGCGCGCCAAATCTCCGGGCACGGCCGGCGCGGGAAAAAAACGCGCGGCGTGCGACGAAAATCAGCGCTTGGGCGGGTGGATCGGCGTGGGCACGCGCGAAGTAACGGGAATATGAAGCGGGATACGGTCTGCGAGCCCACCAAACCCACCGCTCTATCACATTCTATCACAGGAAGTCAACGCGAGGTAATCGCGGCCGAAATTCTTCCGCGAACGGGGCGGCAGGGGCCGGGCCGACCTACTGAGCCCGGTTCGCCAGCATCGTGCTCTGGAGCGCTTCCGTCTCGTCAGCCACGGGAACCGTGGCGGGGGCGAGCTGAATCTGCCGCTCGCGCACGGCCTTGAGGAGGTACATCGTGCCGCCGCCGACGAGGAGGCTGGAGAGGCAGACCGCGAGCTGGATCAGCCACGCTTCGATCAGGAATGCGCCGATCAGGATCGGCACGAGGAGCCCGACCAGCGTGAGGCTCAGGCAGACGGCCGTGACCCGCGTCAGACGGTCCCACTGTCGCGCGCGGGTGACCGAGACGTAAACGCCCGCCGCGATGGTCCACATCAGGCAGGTGAGGAACAGCAGGGAGCGTGACGGGAGCGTCGCGGGGCTGTTTTCGAGCAGCGCCTTGAGCGCCTGGGCCTGGATCATGCAGCCCGAGATCTCAGCCCCGCCCCAGATCTTGTGCATGTCCACTCCCGGGCGCAGCTCGCCGATCAGTACGACCTTGTTGGCGAACCACGTTCGCAGGAGGCGAAGATCGGCCGTGAATACCGCTTCGTATGGGATCGCGCGGGCGAGCCAGGCCGACTCCGGTTCGGCGGCCACCCGGGTGTGCGCCATCTGATCGCCCTCGAGGATGACGCCGGGGCGGTCGCCGGCCTGGGCGGCATTGACGGTGTGAAACGTGAACACGGGAAGCTCGTCAGACTCGGGCGCGAAACGCGACTGACCCTCGGTGACGGCCGGCCGCCGGTAGGTGATGCGGATCGATTTGCGATCCGGCTTGAATTCGTACTCCGGGCGGCACTCCGGAAAGCGCGAGGCCGCGTAGGCCGCGAGGGCGAGCGCCGGGACGGGTTGTTCGTAGCCGCGGCGGAAGGCGTAGACAACCTCGAACTGCCGCGGCAGGTAATCGGCATTGACCGATACGATCGACGCGCTGGAGTGAACGGCCGCGCGGATCGCCGCCGAGATGCGCGGCTCCGAATTCAGGTCGAAATCGCGGACGCCCACGACGACCGGGACGCCGACGGCGGTGAGCGACTCCACCCCGCGGACGAATGCCGGGTCGAATTCCTCATTGTCATTCGAAAAGTAGTAGTCCCACGTAACGACGCGCGGGCCGGCCGCGGCGACAATTTCCATGAACCGGCCGTGCAGGGCCCGCCAGCTCTCGTTGTCGAGGTCGTTTACCCCGGGAATATCAGCGCCGAGGCGGCCCTCCTCGATCGCCTTGACCGTGTTGTCGGTAAATGTCACGAGTGCGACGTCGCGCTCGGTTGCCTCGCCGCTCGGGGCGGAGTTCACGCGCATCGCCCCGAAGAGCAGCGCGACGACCAGCGCCGCCGTCAGCGCGGCCAGTCCCCGCACCTCGTAGGGGTGATTGCGGACGAGCAGCGCCGCCAGCCGCGCCAGGTAGTGCGCCGGCGACGGCTCGCGCCGCGCGTCGACCGGCCGGCCGGCGAGGAAGTTCTCGAGATCGGCCGCGAAGGCCGCACAGGTCGGATAGCGCTTGTCGGGCTGGGTCTCGACGCACTTGGCGATGATTGCGCCGAGGTCGTCGACGTGCGCGACGCGGCGCTGGCGCAGGAGCATCATTCGCTGCTGCGGGTCGCGGGCGAGGCGGGCCGGCTCCATCGTCACGCAGTGGAACAGCAGCGCGCCGAGGGCGAAGACGTCGACGCGGCCGTCGATCCGCTGGCCGGCGACGACCTCCGGGGCGATGTAGCCGAGCGTTCCGACGGGGCCTTCGGGCGTGCCGGATTCGGTCATGCGCGGCGGAGCGTCGAGGCGCAGGCGGCGGGCGATGCCGAAATCGACGATGTGCGGCTCGCTCGCCGCGTCGATCAGAATGTTCTGCGGCTTGATGTCCCGGTGGATGACCCCCTGGGCGTGCGCGTAGTCGATCGCGAGCGCGACTTTCAGGACGATCTGGATGCGGTCGGCGAGCGAGACCCCCTGGCCGCGCAGGTAGTCGTTCAGGCGCTGGCCTTCGACGAAGTCCATCGAGTAATAGAGCGGCGGAGTCGAAAGCTGCGCGTCGTAGAGCGTGGCGATATTCGGGTGCCGGAGCCGGGCGATCAGGTGCACTTCATTTTCGAAGTAGCTGGTGAGCAGCGGGGTCTTGCTGAAGAGCACCTTCAGCGCTTCGATGCGCTCGGTCGCGTGGTGAATGGCCCGATAGACCACCCCGAATCCGCCCTTCCCGACCTGATCGATGATCGTGTAATTCGGGATCGGCGGGAACTTTCCGTCCGTGATCTTCCGGTAGTGGGCGCGGAGCGATTCGCTGCCGACAAGCAGCTCCACCGCGCGGCGGCGGTCGTCGGGGATGGCCTCGCCCCGCGCCAGCGCGTCCAGCAGTTCCGCTTCCTGGGTTGTGGGTTCGACGCTCATGAATTGGCTTTTCGTCCGGTCCGTCGGCGTACCGCTGAGGGAAGTATACTTCATTCGGCGCGGCCGGAACCGAAAACGGACGCGTTTCCGTTCCGACCGGACGTTCAGACTGGGAGGCGACCATGCCGGAGAGGACCATTCAGTGCGTGACGATCGTCGCGGTCTTCGCGATCTGCGGGGCGGCGCGGACCCTTGCCGACGAGGCGCCGCCCTGGATCGCCGAGGGCACCGCCGGGATGGTCGCCGCCGATCACCCCGAGGCGTCTGCGATCGGGGTGGCCGTCCTGCGGGCGGGGGGGAGCGCCTTCGACGCGGCGATCGCGACGTCGGCGGCGCTGACGGTCACGCGGCCGGAAAGCACGGGCATCGGCGGCGGCGGCTTCATGGTCGCGTACATCGCGGCGGAAAAGCGCTTCATCGCGCTCGATTTCCGTGAAATGGCGCCGGAGGCCGCGACGCCGGAGCGATATGCAAAACTCCATGCTGAAATCGGCGACGGCCCGTCGGCGAGCATCTACGGCGGCAACGCGGTGGGTGTGCCGGGGCTCGTCGCGGGCTGGCGTGAGGTGCACAAACGGCTCGGCACGCGCGAATGGAAGTCGCTCCTCGAGCCGGCGGCGGCGCTGGCGGAGCGCGGATTCACGGTCGACGAGAGCTGCCGCGATTCGATCGAGTCGGCGCTCAAGGACTTCAAGAAATACCCCGCGTTCGATGCGCGGTTCGCCGCGCTGAAGCGCCGCATCGCGCCCGAGGGCGTGGCCCGCGAGGTCGGGACGCGCTGGGAGCGGAGGGACATCGCCGCGACGCTGCGGCTCCTTGCCGAGCGCGGCCCCGATGCGTTCTACGCCGAGCCGATCGGGTCTTCGATCATCAGGGCGGTGAACGGGGCGGGCGGCGAGATGACGGAAGACGATTTGCGGCGCTACCGCGTAATCGAGCGCACGCCGCTGCGATTCTCGACGCAAAGGCACATCCCGCGCCCGGAAGCGGAACCTCCGTTCGAGTGGATCACGATGCCTCCTCCGTCATCCGGCGGCGCGTGCCTCGCGCAGCTGGCGCTGGTCGACGCTTGGCTGGAGAAAACCGAAATGTATCTCGCAGTGCGTGCGCCCGCGATTCCTCTTTCCTGGCGGATTGAGGCGATGAAGCACGCATTCGCGAATCGATCCCGGTTCCTGGCCGATCCGGATTTTGCGCCCGTCGATGTGTCGAAGATGGTTGACGCTGCCTACGCGAAGGACCTCGCAGACAAGATCGCTCGAAAACAACACCCAGCGACGATCGACGCCTATGGCTTGCGGCCGCCGGACGACCGCGGCACATCGCACTTCAGCATCGTTGATCGGGCGGGCAACGTCGTCGCGTGGACAGAGACAATCAATGGCGGTTATGGATCGTTCGTCGTCGTCGAACCGCACGGCGTCATTCTCAACAACCAGATGGACGACTTTACGACGGTCGAAGGCGAGGCGAACCTCTTCGGTCTTGTGCAGAGCAGGGCGAATCTAGTCGGCCCCGGCAAACGACCCCTGTCGAGCATGACGCCGACGATCGTCATGCGTGAAGGCAAGCCGGTGCTCGCCATCGGAGGTTCCGGAGGTCCACGGATCATCACGTCGGTGTTCCAGGTGGCGATCACGGTCCTCGGGCGCGGCCCGCACGTCCTTGGTATCGCCACATCCGAGCGCGCGATGTCCGAACCGCGAGTTCACCATCAATGGCAGCCGGACGAGGTGTTCTTCGATCGGGATCCGAACGAACAATGGAAGTTGATCATCACCGCCTTGCGCGAGCAGGGGTACAAAGTCTCCGAGAAGCGCCGCGGCGCATCAGTGCAGTACATCAGCATCGACGCCAAAACGCTCCGGCGCACCGGCGTCTGCGACCCGCGCAAGGGCGGCCGGCCGGCCGCGGAATAGCAGACGGCTATCGCTTCTCCCGATCGCACGCTCGACCACTCCAGTCGTCGCGCGCCCGATAATCCTCCGTCCGTGAAAAACTCACGTCTCCTCGCCTCCGCGTTGATTCCGGGTTTCCGCGCGGCCTAGCATTCTTGCTCACATTCCCCTTGGCGACTTTCTGGGAGAGAAATATGAATCGCGCTTATAGGACCTGCGGAATCGGTCTCTGCCTGCTTGGCGTCTCGGCCGCGGTGGCGGGCGGCACGAGCCTGTACGACTTCACGATCAACGCGAACTTGAGCGGCCTCGATGCGGACATCAACGTCGGCGTTTCCACCGCGGGGACGCTCATCGGCAATTATGACGAGGTGAACAACCCCACGGGTACGCGGACGAAGCCCGGACTGTTCGGGTCTTTCGGACCGACGGAGAACTTGCCAGTCGAGACCAGCCTCGACCTCGCGCTGGTCGGGTCGCCCAATACGCGGACGAGCGGCGCATTCCGCATGGAGTTCGATTTCAACGCCGGCCTGATTGCGATGAGTGACTACTCGACGGACTTCCTCGCGTCGGGCGCGGAATCGCTGACGGCCGAGATCACGCTCATGACCGAGACGTTCCGGACGCGAAACCCGACGTTTCTCTACCTCGGCGGCTTTCCGATCACGATTCCGGTCGGACAGATCACGCTGAACTCGCTCACGGCGACGCAGGTCGGTATCGGCCCCGGCACGCTGACGCCCATCGACGCGACGCACTTCTCGTTCAGCGTCGTGCCGATCGTGTCGATCGCGGGGTCGGTCGACGTGCTCGGTCAGACGTTTGACCTGCCCGCGACGCCGATCCCGCTGCTGCTCAGCGGCGAGCTGGAAGTGGCCGGCGAGACGGCGGTGATCACATCCGTGCAGCCGCTGGAGATCATCAATTCGACGCCGCTCGATCAGGCGCTGCCGCAGATTCCGCTCCCGCTGCCGACGCTGGATCCGGACAACCCGGCCAACGTGCTGCTCGATCTGATTCTCAGCGAGGTCGGCGCGGAACTCACGGGAACGCTCACGACGGTCGCGAACGGCCGGCTGGTTCCGGAGCCGGCGAGCCTGGCGCTTCTGCTGGCGGGAGCGGCGTTCGTTCTCCGTCGTCGCTGATCGGCGTCGGCCGGTTCAACGGTCCAGTTCGGCCGCGATAATCTCCAGACTCCCCAGCACCGCGACGACGTCGCTAATCTGGTGTCCGACGATCATGTCCGGGAACGCCTGGTAGTTGATGAAACACGGCGGGCGGCAGCGGGCGCGGTAGGCTGCGTTCTTGCCGTCGCTGACGAGGTAGAAACCCAGTTCGCCCGTGGGGCTTTCGATCGCACCGTAGGCTTCGCCGAGCGGCGGCCGCCAGCCGCGGTTGGTCATGATCTTCTGGAAGTGGCTGATCAGCCCTTCGATCGAGAAGAAGATCTCGCGCTTGTCCGGCAGCGTCATGTTCATGTCGGGCATGACGTTGACCGGGCCGTCGGGCATCATCTTCAGCACCTGCCTGATGATCTCGCACGACTGGCGCATCTCGTACAGGCGGACCATGTACCGGGCCTGAACATCGCCCGTGTACATGATGGGGACCGTGAACTTCACCGCCGGCGCGCCGCGGCCATCCCAGTTCTCCGCGTAGCAGAGGTAGGGGTCGTCCTTGCGCACGTCGCGCTTCACGCCGCTCGCCCGGGCGACCGGTCCGGTGATGGACCAGGCCACGGCGTCGTCGTGGCTGATGACGCCGATTCCGCGGCAGCGCTCGATGAAGATCCGGTTGCGGTTGAGCAGGCTTTCGAAGTCCTCGAGCGCCGTCGGAACGGTCTGACTGACGAAGGTCTCGATCTTCTTGAACCAGCCGGGCGGGGCGTCGGCCATCACGCCGCCGACGCGCGTGTAGCTCACCGTGAACCGCGCGCCGCAGAGTTCCTCGAGCAGATCGTAGATGACCTCGCGCTCGTTAAAGCCGTAGAGAAAGCCCGTGAGCGCGCCGAGGTCGAGGGCGGCCGCGCCGACGCAGAGCATGTGGTCCTGAATGCGGCCGAGTTCGTGCACAATGGTCCGCAGGGCTTTGCAGCGCGGCGTGAGTTCGATGCCGAAGAGCTTTTCGACGGCGTGGTGCCAGGCGACGTTGTTCACGATCGGTGAGACGTAGTTCATTCGGTCGGTGACGACGACGTACTGGTTGTAATTCAGGTGTTCGCCGAGCTTCTCGAAGCCGCTGTGCAGGTAGCCGATGTGCGGGGTGCACTTCACGATGCGCTCGCCGTCGCATTCGAGCACGAGTTGGAGCGTCGTGTGCGTGGCCGGGTGCTGCGGACCGAAGTTCAATATCCAATGATCATCGCCAAGGTCGGGGCGACGCTGGAGCTTTGAGGGTTCGAATGCGGTTGCAAGGCTCATCGGCCGGGTCTCCAGACTTCGCGGGGCGGGTTCAGGCTACCCGCCGCGCGCTTCTCGAATTCGAGGCAAATTCGTAGTGCGAAGCTCCGCTTTGCCTGTGCAAACCCGGAGGTTTGCACTACGCACGGCATCGCAAAATCAGGCGCTGTCGCGCCGCACGATCTCGAACTGCTCGCGCTCGCCGCGGCCGGTCAGCGGATAGTCCTTCCGCAGCGGATGGTCCGTGAACCAGTCGGGGCAGAGGATTCGCCGCAGGTCGGGATGGCCGATGAACGTGATGCCGAAGAGGTCGAACACCTCGCGTTCCGGCCAGTTCGCGCCCTTCCAGAGCCCCGTCAGCGTCGGGACGGCCGGGTTGGGGTCGTTCACGTAGACCTTGATCCATAGCCGGTCGTTCCGCGAGATGCTCAGGAGCGAATAAGTGACGCCGAAGCGGTCTTCGGCGTCGGCGTAATTCAGGTAATCGACGCAGGTAACGTCGCTCAGTTGCTCGAAGGCGCAGCGCGGGTCGCGCTTCAGGAACTCCATGACTTCGACAAGCCGGTCGGCGGGGATGCGGACGAAGTACTGGCCCGATTCACGGCCGTCGACGTAGACGCAGAGGGGTTTGGCCTCGATTCCGAGGTCGGGGAATCGCCCCTGAAGGGCGGAGATCACATCCGGGTTCGCGGGCATTCGGTCTCCGGCATTCGGTGAGAAATCCTCTCGCAGCCGGCGGAAATCCGCCATTACCGCGAAGAACCAGAGTTTATTCGGCGCGGGCCAGCGCTGCAAACGGCGGCGGTCGGGTGATCATGCCGCATTCACTGCCTGATAGGCCCGCTGCCGGTAGAGGTGCTCGAAGAGGTTGCCCTCGTGCGGCTGGTCCCAGGCGAGCTGGTAGGTCGGGATTGGCCCGACGTTCAGCCGGTCGACGTTGGATGACGCCATGAGCGACTCGGCGAAGGCCTGGTCGCGGGTGATAGCTGACACGACGAGCGACGGGCCGATCGCGTCGGGCATTTCGGCGACGGGGCATTCGATGACGCTGGCGAACGGGAACAGAAACTCGCGATTGGCGAGCGGATGCGCCCCATCCGCGCAATGGACGATCGTGGGCAGCAAGTACGCGACGCGGCCGATGGTGACGAGGCGGCTGCCGGCGCGGTGGAGGGCGGTCGCGTCGGTCGCGCCGGGTTCGCGCAGGCCGGCGTCGATCGTGGCGGAGATGGCCTCTGCGACGCGCGGGTTGGCGAACGCGGCGAGCTCGGCCCGGGGATCGTCGGCGGGCATTGCGCGAACGGCCGCGAGCCGGTGGGCAATCGCGTCCGCCAGCGCGGCCGCGTGGCGCGGCGTATAGACGGCCGAGGCGTTGATGCAGGAGCGGCCGCCGTTCGCGGCGATCGAACCGACGATGACGTCGAGGTATTTCTCCCAATCGTCGGCGGTGTCGTCGCCGAGGAGCACCTTGCTGTAGCCCGGGCCGTGGATTTCGACGTGCGGGTTCGAGGCCCACGGCCGCGTGGTCGAAGCATCGCCGAAGAGCATCGAGCGGTCGACGTTGCGGAGCAGTTCGCCCGCGCCGGCGTGGTCGGTCGGGTAGAAATTCAACGCCTCGCGGGGGATGCCGGCGGCGATCAGCGCGGCGATGACGCGCAGCGGCGTCCAAGGCTCCTCGCGGCCGGGCTTCAGGACGATCGGGGCTTTCAGGGCGATCGCGGGGATCCAGAGCGTGTGCACGCCGGGGGAGTTGCTGGGCAGCACTGCGCCGAAGACGCGGCCCTCGCGGAAGAAGCTGAGCGTACGGCCGCCGTCCGTGCCCCAGCCGCGGTCGAGGATGTCGAGCGGGAAGCCGCGGGTGAGGCCGGCGATCACGGCGTCCATCTCCGTGAGCACCTTGGCGACTTTGCCGGCGTTGTTGCGGCAGTAGGAGTACGGCATCCCCGTCGTTGCGGAGAGCTGCTGCACGTAGTCGTCGAAGGTTTGCTGCTGCGGGCCGTCGGGGTCGCCGAGCGGGAGCGTCGCGGCCATGAAGAGTTCGCCGGCCTTGCGGCACATGGCGATGAGGTCAGCGACGGGGAAGCGTTCGAGGACACGGTCGTCGAGGCGGTTGATGTCGCGGACGATGAGGCCGCTGTTGGCCTGGCTGACGCGGGCGACGGGCTTGCCGGTGGCGTGGTGGACGAGCTCGACGGTGTCGATGCTCGTGTAGGCTCGGCCGTGGCGGAGAATCGGGATTTCGATCATGTCGGGCCTCGTGAATCGGGTTCGCCGGGCAGGGCGGCACCCGTCTGTCACGAGAGACCGTAGACGGATGGGGGCGGGTGGGCAAGGGGCGGGGTGGGAAGGTGGGAAGGTGGGAAAGTGGGAAAGTGGGAGCGTGGAAAGGGGGGAGGTTCGTCCGCAGTTCACGCCGAGGATTGGTAATCTAGATGTGCTAGTAATACCGATTTGTCAGCGATCTAACCGAAGGCTGCCAAACTCTCTGTTTTGAGCGCGGTCGGTTGACACGCTCGGGCGCCGTTTTTTCGACGAGTGCTCACGTCAGACGCTCGGAGCGTCCGCAGCGCCAATCGGCGGTGCGACGGATTCGCCCCCGATTGTCGTTCCCGGTCGAGGTGCGTATCTTCTCCGGGCAAGAGAGTCCGTTCGCTCGAAACGCTTCGCGCCCGGCGCGGTGCGATTTGGGCGGAGCGGGAGGCGTGCATAACTCGACGCTGCGCATTCGGTTATGCTATTCGTCTCTTGTCTGCGGATACGTGCCACCGTAGCTCAATTGGCAGAGCAGCGGTTTTGTAAACCGCAGGTTGCGGGTTCGAGTCCCGCCGGTGGCTTTTTCAGGGCTGGTCACGATTCACGCAACGTGCCGGCGGTACGTCAGTTCTCCGGTCGGGCACCACTCGCCGCAGGTTCATCCACGGGCGGCAACGCGACAGCCCGGCGGCGGCGGGGCGGTGTACGCCAGCCAGTCGCAGGTCAATCGGCGCCGAGTTTACGAGACGAGCACGGGGAGCCTTAATTGCGGCCGACATTCCGCTGAACCGCGGCGAAATCCACCACGTCGATATCACCGTCGTACGTATCGTCGAAGCTCTCGAGGCACTGCTGCCCGGTCGGCGGCGGAACCGGGCTGGGGTTGACGCCGGGACCGAACATGCACTCCGCGAAGTCGCCGAGATCGGCGAAGTTCACCGTGCCGTTTCGGTCGGCGTCGCCGAGATAGACCACGCGGAACTGGCGCATCATTTCATGATCCTCGTGCTCAAGGATGTGGCAGTGGTACGGGAACAGGCCCGTGTAGCCGTCGAATTTCGCGATCACCCGCGTGATCTGGAAGGGGTGAGCCATCACCGTGTCTTTCCAGCCGACTTCGGAGATCGGCGGCGGTACGCGCGAACCCGTCGGCACAACCTGGCCGTTCACGTAGTCGAAATTCTGCCGATCCAGCACCTGGAAGTGCACGAGGTGCATATGCATCGGATGGGAGACGCCGGAAGCATTGACGAAACTCCAGATCTCCGTCTCTCCGAACCGCGGAAACTCGGTGATGTCCATCCAGAGCAGGTCATTGATCAGCCACCGCGATCCCGCGCACGGTTCCGGTTGCTGACGCAGCAGAAAGTCGCGCGATCGCGTCGCGCTCGCCTCAGGCAGCGGCGTGAACGAACGGAGCGAGCTCGGTACGGCGGCCGTGTGGCCGGTAGTGGTCGTGACGATGAATTTCATCACGTTCGGGATCACGCCGACCCCCGCCGTGCCCGGATAGGGAGCGGGCGCGCTGTTGGTCAGGATGATCTCGGTGTTCGCCGCGTACGGGGCGAAATCGACGACGATGTCCGCCCGCTCCGCCGGCCCGAGCGTAATGCTCGTCATCGTCACCGGCGCGGCCAGCAGTCCGCCTTCCAGCCCGATCAGCTTGAAGCTCGCGCCGTTCGAAAGCGCGAGCGTGAGCGTCCGTGAATTGCAGCCGTTGAGCACGCGAAAGCGGTACTTGCCCCGGTTGACGTACTTGAACGGCCAGACCTTTCCGTTGACGAGGATCTTGTCGCCGAAGAAGTGTTCGTGCCAGCTTTCGGGGTAGAAGAGCGAACCGTCCGGGTTGAACGAGCGGTCCTGGATCACGAGCGGAATCTCGTTGGTTCCGCTGGGGAGATTGAGGGCCTGCTCGATCGGATCACGGACGATGTAGCCGCCGGCAAGCCCCATGTAGACGTTCAGGCGCGTGAGGCCCAGCGCATGGTCGTGATACCAGAGCATCGCCGGCAACTGGTTGTTGGGATAGACGTAGGTCAGACTCTGGCCGGGAAGGAATGCATCCTCCGGGTAGCCGTCGGCGCTGGCGGGGACTCTGCCGCCGTGCAGGTGGACGACCGTGCGCGGCTCGACACTCGCGCCGTGAAGGCAGAAATCCACGGGGAGCACATGCGTCGTGCGCAGCACGTTGAATTCGTCGCGTAGATCATTGACCCAGGTCACCGTGACGGGGTTGCCCGTGCTGGCGAGGATCGTCGGACCGGGAAAGCGGTAGTTGTAGCCCCAGACGCGCGTGTCGGGCAGATCGCGGTGAAGACGCTGATAAAACTCGTTCATCGTGATCGTATAGCTCGCCGTTCCGCCGATGGTTCCGGACGTCGGCACTGCGACCGGGGGCGTGGGGAGCTGGTCGACGAACGGCGTCAGAATCACGGGGCAGAGGCCCGGCGCGCACGGCACGCCGTCGCCGCGATACGTTCCGCCCTGAAGCGTGCAGTCCGCGGCGTTGACGCTGATGCAGTCGCCGCTCGGAAGGCAGCAGGCGCCGACCACGAAGCCGCACGGATCCGTCTGGCACTCCACACCGTCGCCCTGATACGTACCGCCGAAGGCCGCGCAGCCGGCCGGCGTCGTGACATAGCAGTATCCGCCGGGAACACAGCACGCACCGGTTCCCGGTGGGGGGGTGAAGTCGATGCTGAGCCTCGGCACCAGGGTCGGGTCGAATGACTCCCGCGATTCGAATCGCTTGGCGGTCGTATTCGCCGACTCGTTGCCGATGACGATCCAGCCGAAGTTCGTGCCCGGGTTATTGATCCAGTTTGCGACGTCGGCCGCGAGTTGCGGGCTGGTCCACGTGTAGTAGCCCAGCGTAGCACCGACCGTCGTTGTCGCACTCGCGGCCACGGCGTGGTCGCCGCCGGGCACCGCCCAGTACGTCGTGTTGTAGAAGCGATGCTGCCACGTCGCGTCGCCGGGTTCTGCGGCGCCGCCCTGTCCTCCTCCGCCATCCGCGACGGAGCCCGCCTCGCCCCAGTCCGCCGTGACGCGGTGAACGCTCACGAACTCGTTGCCCGCGCGCGTCCGCGACATGTACAGCTTCAGGGTCACGCTGTTGATCGTCGAGCCCGGCGGAACCGCGTCAACGTTGAACCGCACAAGTGCGCGGCGAACCTCGCCCGAGGTGTTTCGCCCGACGAACAGGTTCGGTCCCGCGCCGTTGCTCAGTTCACCCGCGAAATCCACGTACAGCGTATTGTCGCGGTCCGCATCGACCGAGATGTTGTCTGCGAGGGCGCCGGGTGTGAGCAACGCGGCCAGCGCTACCGTTTGCGAAATCCATTTCGTGTGCATTCGTATCGCAACCCCTGCGAAGTGTCTCCAGCCGGATTCGCCACCTGGCGCCGGTCTCAGTTGCTGTCAGCGACGGCGAAGGGCCAGCGTCCCGATCGAAGCGAGTGCGGCCAGCAGACCGGTCGCGGGCTCAGGAATTGTGAACTCGACAACGAGCCGCGGGCGAGCGTCCACGTTCGTCTCCTCGCCCGTCGAGAATTTCTTGGCCGAACCGGCCGCCGCCTCGTTCCCCAGCAGAATCCAGCCGTAGTTGTCCGACGGCGTGTCCAGGAAACTCTGCACATCGGCAACCAAGCCGGAGGAACTCCACGTGTAAACGCCGGGGCCGGCGACGTCCGTCGCCGCGCTCGCCAGGGCGGAAAAATCCCCGCCGGGATTCGACCAGAGAATCGAGTTGAAGGATCGGTGCAGCCACGTCGCATCGCCCGGCGTCGCCGGCGCGCCGCCGCCCTGTCCGCCGCTCGCGACCGACGTGCCCTCGCCCCAGTCGGCCAGGACCCGGTGCAGCACGATCGAGTCGTTGTTCGTGTTGCTCGCCGAATTCGTGAGGGCCAGGCTGACCTGGTCGATCGTCGACCCTGCCGGGATCGCCGACGCGACGTCGAATGCGACGAGGGCCCGGCGGATCGGGTTGCTCGCCTGCGAGGAGCGCCCGGCAAACATCGCCGACCCGGCCCCGTTGCTCAGCGAACCCGCTGGATCCTGATAAAGCGTGTTGTCTTTCAGCGGTTCCAGCTCGACGACGTCAGCCGACGCCGCCGCGAGCCCGCCGCCCAGCAGGAGCGCGGAGACCGAAAAAACCGTCAAATTGTCCACGATTCCCCCTCTTGGAACTCAACAGCTAAGTATAGCGATCAGGCTCGCGGTGACGATGCGGATTTCAGCGCAAACCGGGTCGAAGGCTGATAATGAACCGGAATCACGCGCCGCGAAGGGCTCCGACGACGACCGGATACACGAATTTGAATCCCGCGATGAGCAGGACGACCCCGAGAAGCCGCTTCAGCCACAGCGGCGCGAGCTGTCGCGTTCCAAGCTGCGTGCCCGCGAGTGCTCCGATAAATACGACCGCCACCCAGAGCGGAAGTTCATCCGGAACACGAAACCCGGCCGTCGCGACGCCGCCAAGTCCCGAGATCGAATTCAGCAGAATGAACGCGGCCGATACGCCGCCTGCGACGCGCGGATTTGCCCAGCCGGCGAGGATCAGGATCGGCGAGAGAAAGATGCCGCCACCGGTCCCCGTGAGGCCCGACAGGAAACCGATGGCTGCGCCCACCAAAAGGGCCAGCGGAAGGCGGGGTGTGCGGGCGACCGCCGTGTGATCGGCAGGGGCTGGGGTTCGCGCGGCGACCCCTGCTGAGCCGTGATCGGTCCGATCCGTTTCACGCTCGGAGCGCCGGGCCCCCCCATTGCGGTCGTTCATCATCAGCCGGATCGCCGCGATCCACAGCACGACGCCCACGATCGGTTTGAAGAGCGGGATCGAGGCCGGAACGAGCCCGCCCACGTACGCCAGCGGGACCGCCGTTGCCGCGAACGGCCAGAGGAGCGCAAATGAGAAAAAGCCGGCCTGGTAGAAGCGAAACGTCGTCAGCGTCGCCACGACGACATTCATGCAGAGCGCGGCCGGCTTCATCATGTCCGGGGCCATCCCCGCGAGCGCCATGGCGGCGAGGTAGCCCGACGCGCCCGCATGCCCAACCGACGAGTACAGCAGGGCGGCGATGAAGAAGAGGAACGGCAGGTATGCGGGGTCGATATCCACGGGTCGAATGGTACCCAGCAAGGCGCGAAATGGAATCATACGGACGTGTGACCGGGGCGCCCGGCGGATTCCCGCTCGTTCCGAGACAGATTTGGCGTGCCGCGCGCGTATTGACTCCCGTAGCCAACGGCAATCGGGTCCATCGGGAGGTATTCCTCATGTCAGGCATGCGAGCATTCAAGGGGCGGCGAGTTCTGGCGATTACCGCCGGGTTGTTGAGCGGGGCGGCCGCGCACGCGGCGGTGCTTTCCTGGGCGAACGCGGCCGGAGGGCCGGCTTCGACGGCGAGCAACTGGTCGCCGGTCCAGGTGCCGACCGCGACGGATGATCTGACGTTCAACCTCGGCGCGAACTATGCGGTGACGTTCAACTCGACCACGTCGGCGAGCCGCACGCAGACCTATCGCCAGGGGACGGTCACGCTGACGATGACCAGCCTGCACACGACCAGCAACGGCGTGGCGATCGGCGATCTTTCGGGCGATGTTTCGACCGTCACGCTCGCGACCGGTACTTGGAGCAGCGGATCGGCCGGGTTCGTCAACGTCGGCGACGCCGCCGGTTCGACCGGCACGTTCAATATCAATGACGACGACGCCGCGTTCAACGTGACCGGAACGAGCGACCTGTTCGTTGGAAACAACGGGCTGGGCACGATGAACATCACGGGCGGCGGGCGTGTGATCTGCAATGACCTGATGCACGTCGGCCAGGGCAGTGCGGCGACCGGCAATCTGACCGTTTCCGGATTCGTCGCCCAGGCGCCATTCCCGATTTCGACGCTGCAGGTGAACGGCGCCGGCCAGTCACGCTGGGGCAATGGCGGCGACGCGACGGTCAACGTCAGCAATGGAGCGCAGGCGCGCTTCTTCGGCGACCTGGTGATCGCCAACCTTTCGACTTCGGTCGCGACCGTGAACATTCAGGGCGGCGGCCTTGTCTTCGGCGCGACGCTCGACGTGGACGGCGACCTGCTCGTCGGGCGAAACACGAGCGCGGGCACAGCGGCCGGGGCGGCCACGCTGAACTCGAACGCGGCTTCGAGAGTGCTCGTCGGCGGAACGATGTTTCTCGGCGGCGATCCTGACGGCGGCACCGCGACGTTCCACACTTCAGCCGACTCCTTCGTTCAGGCGACTTCTCTCGAAATCGGCAATGGAACCACGCTGGACCTCGACGGCGGCGAGATCGACGTTACGGGCGGCGCGCTGTCCTGGACCAACACCTCCAGCAGTCCGCGATTCAACGGCGGCGTGGACAATCCGATTCTCACCCTGCGACTCGACGCCACGGCAACGCTCTCGCCGACCGCGGGCGGCCCGGCCCTCGTCGTCGGCGGGGGAGCCGGCGCAAACCTGTGCGATTTCGACGTCCGCAGCGGGTCCGATCTCGCGACGACGGGCTCCGTCACGCTCGGCGAGGGCTCAGACGACTTCGGCGGCATGATCGTCAACGGCGCGGGTTCCACGCTGACGATGCCCACGAGCAGCACCCTGACCGTCGGCAATGCCGGCGACGGGCGCTTCGAAGCCGAGTTGGAAGGCACCGTAACCGGCGGCAAGCTCGCGATCGCGTCGGCGGCGACGTCGACGGGCTTCGCTCTCATCGAAAACCCCGGTACGACGGCCACGTTCAACGAGGTCTATGTCGGCGGCAACATCAGCGGCGCGGGCGGCGACGGTCAACTGACCGTGAACGCCCAGGCCGTTCTGAACGTAACCTCCCCCGGCAGCATCATCGTGTATGCGCCCGGGTCGCTCGAAGTCGCGCAGAACGCGGTCATCAACGCGGCGAACGTGAATCCGATCGTGAACGGACTCGTCGAACTTGAAAACGGCGCGGTCATGAACACCGGCCTGATTCAGTTCACCAGCGGCGCGATTCTCCGCGGCCCGAATGACCTTGCCGGAGCCGCCACGCTCAACGGCCGGACGCGGCTGCTCAGCGGCGCGACCCTCGAACTCGTCAACGGCGACCTCACGGTCGGAAACGCATCCACCATCGAGGGTTTCGACGCGCGGGACGGCAGCCTCGTAATCGTCGGTCCTAACACGTTGACGCTGCACGACCAGAACCGGGCTCTCTTTGACGATGTCACGATCAACGGCGGCCACATCATTGCCCCCAATGGAATCGAGATCGTCACGCCCGGGCAGGACGGCCGCATGGACGGAACCGGTACGATCACCGGCCAGGTGTTCATGGAGTCGGGCGGCAGCGTCATCACCTCGACCGGTCCGAATGGAATCACGATCAACGGTCAGTTCCGCAACAACTCGGGGAACATCGACGGCACGAAATACACATTCAACAACAACCCGGATGTCCCGGACTGCGGCTGGACCGGTGCTGGCGCGATCAATGCCCGCGTCGTCTTCAACAGCGGCACGAAAGTGCAGGCGCTGGCCAACATGACGATGGGCCTGAACGTCTTTGACGGCGTGACCTTCAATCTCGGCAGCGAACTGCACGCCGACACCCGCATCATTAATCTCATCGACAGCAACGGCGTCGGCCTTCCCTCGGTTACCGACCTGAATGGCGGCCACATCGTCTGCGCCCAGCCCCTGACCGTGAACAACGGGCGCCGCCTGTCGGGGCGCGGCGGCAGCATCGACGCGCCGTCGGTCACCGTCCACGGCCGCCTCAGCCCCGGCGAGCTGGTCGGCGAGGTCGCCGGCGAAACGGGAGAGCTGACGATCAACGGCAACCTGACGCTCGGCGTCAACTCCGCCACAGACATAGAGATCGCCGGCCTCCTCGGCCCGATCCAGTACGACCGCGTTGTCGTCAACGGTATCGCCACCCTCGACGGCGACCTCAATATCTCGATCATCGATGGTTTCGATCCGCCGTTCGGCAGCGTCTGGACGATCATGGACTATGACTCAAAGGTCGGCGATTTCGCGAACATCACCGTGACCGGCCCAAGCTGCGTGTTCGTCGCAGTCAGTGACCGGGCGATCGTGGTCAGCCGCGGCCTGCCCGGCGACCTCGACGACGACGGCGATGTGGATATCAACGACCTCGCCCTCCTGCTGAGCAACTTCGGCTGCCGGGGCGGCGTCGAGTTCCCCTGTCCGATCGACCTCGACCTGAACGGCGATACCGACATCACGGACCTGGCCATCCTCCTGAGCAACTTCGGCCAGTCCTGCAACTGATCAATCCCCCTCCGAACGGACGCCACGGCCGGGTCGCGGGCAAACCCCGCCCCGGCCGTGCTCCTTCCCCTCGCTCCGCCTGCCTGACACGCCTGTCAAGCTGACATTCAACTAGACTGGCCGCGACCTGCTGCCGGGAACGTAACCAATTGTCGAATCAGTATTTATGAAAATTCGGTTGTCTGGCACGCGCCGTGATTTCCCTCTCCGCCGAACAACGCAGCGGCGGAACGAGTGAGCCGCAATCGTGAACAACAGGAGATGTGCCATGATGACGAACCGACTGCTTGCTTCGCCCTTTGAAGTCCTTGACCGCGTGTTCGACCAGGTGGTCGCGCCCACCTTCGGTCGCGCCTTCGTCCGGCCGTCGCCGTACCCGGCGCTGAACATCTGGGAGGACGGCGACAACCTGATGGCCGAGGCCGAGGTCCCCGGCCTGAAGCTCGACGACGTGGAGATCCTCGTCGAGGGCGACGAACTGACCATCAAGGGCAGGTTCAACGCCCAGGAAGTGGAGGATGCGAACTACCTGCGTCGCGAGCGCATCGTCGGTGAATTCAGCCGCACGATCAGGCTGCCGCGCGCGATCAATAGCGAGGGCGTCGAGGCGACCCTCCGCGACGGCGTGCTGACGGTGAAGCTGCCGAAGGCCGAGGAAGCCAAGGCCCGAAAGATCGTCGTTCGCGGGGCATGACGCCGCCGGCGAACCGGTGGAACGGAACAGACATTGACTACCCAGCGTCGTCGACGCGACGGCGCTCAGAACGAGGTGAAGCCATGACCAAGACCTGCTGCAATATCGAGACCACGACCCGCCCGGCCGACCTCGGCGACGATCGGCGCGACATGCCGACGTACCTGCCGAAGGCGGACATCATCGAAACCAGAGACGAGTTCTTCGTGCGCGTCGACGTGCCGGGGGCGCGGCCCGATGACATCGACGTGAACCTCGACCGGGGCATCCTGACCGTCCACGCCCGCGTGACGCCGCGTGAGCACAGCGGTCAGCTCTATCGCGAATTCGGCATCGGCGACTTCCGCCGCTCTTTCCAGATCGGCGACGGCATCGACGCCGCCTCGATCAATGCCGAAGTCGAGCACGGCGTGCTGACGCTGCGGCTCCCGAAGGCGGAAACCGCCCGCGCCCGGCGCGTCGTCGTCCACGGCAAGAATTGACCCGGGCGGAGGGAATGCAGGATGCCCTTCGGTCGGCGTGCGGATCGCTCCGCGCGGCCGACCGAAGGGCGTCGGTATTGAACGGATCTGCAGGCGGCGGATCAGGCGGCGGTAAAGGTCTCTTCGCCGAAGATCATCACGGTAGAAGGCCCGGCCTCGTCCTCTTTCGGTGTGAGGGACTCGAAGAACGCCTGCACAAACGTCGCAAACAACGTCTGGGCCGCACCTTCCGCCCCCGAAAGGACCGTGTCGCGCACCTGCGGATCGCAGCCTTCCAGAACGAATGCACTTCCGGCTGATGCCGTGGCAAGCCAAACCAGTGTCTTCCGACGCAGAGTGCGCATGAATCGTCTCCTTCGACAAGGACGCGGCGCACGCTGCCGCGTCTTGAAATTGCCCACGCTCCTTTTCATCGGACATTCGCCGGGCCGGTTTCAGTCCGCGAATAATTCCGGCGGGTTCGCCGGGACTTGCAGGGCCCCGGCGAACCCGCCGTTACGAATCGACCGCGGTTTTTGCGCGTTTCCGGCGGCAGCGCGGGACAGCCGCTACCGTCAGGGCTTGTCGCTCGACTTGCCGGGCGCTCCGCCGGGCTTGGCAGACGGCCGGGCGGGCTTCTTGCTCGCCTCCTCGGCCGCCTTCCGCTGTGCGCGGGTCGGCAGCTTGTCCAGCTTGCCCTTGAGATCGTCGAAGATCCGGCTCAGGGGCGCGACAATCGCCTCTCGCTTCCTGGCGAGTTCCTCAAGCTCTTTTGCGGACGGGTTGTCCTTGCCCCGCGCCGCCGCCGAGCCCTTCAGCTCGCTTTCCCGCTTGTCGATTTTCTCCAGTTCGCCCTGCTTGGCGCCGACGGCCTGCTGAGCCCGCCGCTCGGCCTCCTCAAGGAACAGGTTCGCCTTCTGGGCCTGCGATTCGTTGAGCTGGTAGCGCTCGATGAATTCGCGGACGTACTTCTGCCATTCGGATTCAAAGTTCTTCGCCGTGACCTTTCCGCCGCGGTCGCGCCCGCGCTCGCCCTGCGTCGGCGGGGGCATCGGCTGCCCGCCCTCCGGCGCCGGGGCCGGAGGCGGCGCGACTTCGCCCCCTTCGGGCGGCGGGGCCTGGCCGTTCTGCTCTTCCGCGGCCCGACGCGCCGCTTCGTCCGCCGCGCGCTTCTCCGCCGCGACGGCTTCGAGCTTCGCCTGCTCCTCCATCTGCTCGGGCGTCAGGCTGCCGTCGCCCTTCGGAAGCGCTTGCGCCGCGGGGACGTTTGACGCCGTAGCGACCTGCTTTCCGCCGGTGTCGCCGTGAGCCGGATCGACCGCATCGGGCGTCGTCGAAACCGGTTGCTTCGGCGCACGCCGCGGACCCCGGTTGTACTTGTTCGGGTTGACGAACTCGTCGACCGACATCTCGCCCGTTACGATCCGGTTCAGTTGCTCATCCGTGGTCTGGAAGCTCGTCTTCATCAACTTCAGATCGCTGTCGTGAATGCCCTTCTGTCGATCATCCAGAATCGACCGCCACTCCTCGTTCCCGTCCGTGACGATCTTCTTCGCCTCCTCGTAGATCGGCGTGACGCGCTTGCCCCAGTCGACCAGTTGTTCGGGCGACATCGTGCCGCCGGCCCGGGCGTCGAACATCTGGTCAAACAAATCCCGGATGTCGCCGTCATGTTTCGCGATGAAGTCGTTCGCCTTCTGACGGAGCATGTCGACCGTGAAGTTGTATTGCTCCTCCGTCAGGTCATACTTCCGCCCGAGGAATTTGGCGTAGTTGTCGACCAGCATGTCCAGGTTGTCGAGGATCGCCGCGTAACCGCCGGAACGGTCGCGCTTCGGCTCCTGTGCCGCGCTGGTTGCGCCGAACAGACCCGCAACTGCAAGGAAAACCACGACGACGCGACACTGCCTGCTCAACATGTCCGCAACTCCCAAGGCCGGCCCCGCGCGGAAATTCGCACCAGCAGGCCGTTCCTATAGTATACCCTTCGTTATTCCCCGCGGTTGCAGCGGGTTACGGGCGGCCCCGCCGCGCCTCGACACCTGAAAAGAGGTCCTCCGGCGTGAATACGATACCCCGCGCCGTCATCTTCGACCTCGACGGGACGCTCGTCGATTCCCTCGAAGATATCGGCGTTTCCATGAACGAATGCCTGGAAATCCTCGGCCTGAAACCGTTCCCGGTCCAGGATTATCGGTACATGGTGGGCGAGGGGATCGTGAATCTCTGTCGCCGCGCCCTCGCGCCGGCCGAGGCGGAGGTCTACCTGAACCGCCTCATCGAACTTGTCCGCGCCCGCTACCGAACCCGCTGCCTCGAACGGACGCGGCCGTATTCCGGCGTTCCGGCGCTGGTCGACTCGCTCCGGGCCCGGGGCGTCGCGCTCGCCGTTCTCTCGAACAAGCCGCACGACATGACGGAGCGGATCGTACGGGCGCTCTGGCCTGATGATCCGTTCCGCGTCATTCAGGGATACACGACCGAATCCGCCCGAAAGCCCGACCCGACACACCCGCTCGCCATCTGCGGAAAACTCGGGGTCGCGCCGGCCGAAACCGTGATGGTCGGGGACACCCCGACCGACGTCGAGACGGCCCGCCGCACGGGCGCTGGGATCATCGGCGTGACCTGGGGCTTTCGCACGCGCGAGGAACTCGCTGCCGCGGGATGCGGGAGAATTGTGGACACGCCGGGCGATATTGCTGCCCTTTACGGTCTGAGCGTGTCTTGATGCCGGACAGCGAGGGAAATCAACTGGGGATCTACATCGGAATCGGCTCGAATCTGGGCGACCGCGCGGCCAACATTCGCGCGGCCCTCGCCGCGTTGACCGTCCCCGGAGACGTGGCCGTGGTCCGTTGTTCGAGTCTCCACGAGACCCGGCCTGAGGGCGGGCCTCCCGGGCAGCCGCTGTTTCTGAACGCCGCGGCCGAGGTGGCGACGTCGCTGCGGCCGCGCGCTCTTCTCTCGCGGCTTCTCGATGTGGAGCGGTCGCTCGGACGCCGTCGCGGTGCGCCGAACGGCCCGCGCACCATCGACCTCGACCTGCTCGTGTATCATCGCCTGCGGATCGACGAGCCCGACCTCGTCGTGCCGCATCCGCGGATGTGGCAGCGATCGTTCGTACTGCTGCCGCTGTCCGAGATTTGCGACGTCGCGGAGCTGAGGCGGGAATTTCGCGTGGAAACTGCCCATGTTCATTGACATGACCGCCTCGGACTTCGACTGGCGGGCCGCGTATCGATACATCGTCGGCTGCGTGAATCCGCGGCCGATCGCGCTCGTCTCGACGATCAACGCCCGCGGCCAGCGCAATCTCGCACCATTCAGCTTCTTCAACATGGTCTCGGCCAACCCGCCCGTGCTGATGTTTGCGGCGTCGCTGAATCGCCGCGGCGAGCCGAAGCACACGCATGTGAACATCGCGGCGACGCGCGATTTCGTCGTCGCAATCGTCGACGCCCCGATCGCCGGGAAAATGGTTCGCTCGGCCGCGGAATTGCCCTATGGCGAAAGCGAGTTTGAGTTCTCGGGTCTGTCGCCCGGCCCGGCCCGGCACGTAGCCGCTGGTCTTGTGGCCGAAGCGCCCGTGAATATCGAGTGCCGGCTTCGGCAGATCGTCTCGATGGGCGACGGTTCCGGCGCCGGCCAGGTGATCTTCGGTGACGTGCTGGCCGTACACATTCGCGACGCGCTCCTCACTCCCGACGGTGAGCACGTCGATCCGCACAAGTTGAAAAGCGTCGGCCGGCTCGGCGGCGCGTGGTACTGCACGGTGGTCGACCCATACGAACTTCAGATCCCGGCCGTCGAGCCGCGCAGGTCGCCATGAGCGCCGGCCGGACCTTACCTGAGCCGCAGAGGAGTGTGCCCATGTTCGATCGCGTCCGGTTGACAGTCCGCTTCACGGCCGCCGGAGTGCTGCTCGGCGCAGCGGCCATGCTGGTCGGTTGCGTGTCGCTCACCGCTCCTGAGCGGATCACCATCGGCGGTGCCGACTCCGAGCCTGTCGACAGCCGGAGTACGCCGCAGATCTCGACGGTCGAAGAGGGCCGCGCGGAGCTGGACAAGGCCTACCGGGCCCTCCGGCGCCTCGAGTCCGAAAACGCCGAACTCGCCCGCGACATCGACAAGCTCAAACGCGAACGCAACCAGTACAAGCGCGAGCGGGACGATTCTCGGAAAGCGCTGGAAGACTCCCGCGAGGACTGATCTGAGGCTGCGCACCGGCTCGGCTCGTTCGACGAAACGCCGCTCCGTACCGGCTGGAAAACACGCGCCCGCGCGTTACAATCCCCGGTCCCAAACGGGATGGTGGGCGTAGCTCAGCTGGCCAGAGCACGAGGTTGTGGTCCTCGGGGTCGCGGGTTCGAGCCCCGTCGCCCACCCATTCTACTCTTCTGAATGCCGGTCATCGCGCCGCCCCCTCCCTGGAGGGGCGCGTCCGCCTTCGGCCGGCAGGCGCGCTGCTGACCGGCGAGGCGACCTCGACGGCTTGTCCGGCGTCCCGTCGCCCCGCGTCATTTCGAGTACTTGGGCTGGTAGAGCTGAATCGAAAACCCGCCCGGCGCCTTGAAGAACGTCACCAGCCCGTACCCGTGATCCTCAACATCCTGCGTGAATTCGACGCCCCGGGCGCACAGTTCCCGCACCGTCGTCGCGATGTCGTCGCAGTAGAACGAAATGTCGGCCGTGCCGGATGCGACATCTTCGCCGTCCGTCGGGTGAACGCCAAGGTCGGCCTCCGGCGCGTCGAAGATCAGCCACCCGTCGCCGACGTCCGCGCCGCGCAGCCCGAGCTTGTCACGGAAGAACGCGCGGAGTTCGGCCGCATGCGAGGAGTAGAACATGGCGTGCATCCCGCGAATCATCCGTTGCCTCCCTTGCGTTGTGGTGATGCGCCCGCCGCTGCGTCGAGCCCTGCGCGGTAGACCCGTCGCCGACGTCACGCGTATCTGCGCCATTCCACCTCACCGGCACCGGCGCGGCGAAGCCGGCCGGAGAGCAGCGCCGCGTGGTGCTGGATGTGCCGGATGTTATGCAGTTGATGGTCGAGCTTGGGCATCATCTGGTGCCACGGAATGCCCGATTCGCGGGCACTGAGGTCGAGCGCTTCGACGCGCGCATCAACCGCCGCATCGACCTGGTTCCAGTAGTCGAGCAGCTCCGCCTGCGTATACGGATCATCGATCGCCGATCCGCTGCCCGGCGGCCACGGCAGGTCGTGATAGTCGTCGCGGTGGAGTTTCCACGGCGTAAACTGGGCCAGCGTCGGGCGGAGGTAGAGGTCGGTGAAATAGAGCGTGTGGTAAACGACGCGCCAGAAGGGCGCCTCGTCCTCGGGGCGGTTCCAGAGCGGCGCGGGGCACAGCTCGATCGCCTGGCGAAGCATCGCGAGCGCACCGTGGTACTGCCCCTTGAGCGCCGCCTTGATGTCCATCGCATCGTCCTTTGAAGGACCTCCTGCTCCGCCTGAACCGATGCCGTTCCCCTCATACTTGCACGGCCGCGCCGCACGGTCACGCCGTGGCCGCGTCTTGCGCCCCGCGCGGACCGGATGCCGGCGCTGGCGCGGTCGGCATCACGCGGATCAGCCGCATGTGCAGCACCAGCAGCAGTGCGGCCGCCGCGAGCAGCAGCGCCCCCGTCGACTGGTGGGCCGTCGTCAGCAGCACCTGGATCGGGTGCGGTTCGCCGGCGGGCGCTTCGTAGAGCACGGCCAGCAACGCGGCGGCCCCCAGAGCGAGTTGTACCCCGAGCAGGATCAATAGCCCTCCACCCAGGGTTGCCAGCGACGGTACGTCCTCGTAGAGACCCCACGCGCGGATCCCGACTGCCGCGACCACCGCCGTGACAATCACGGCCATCGAAATGTGGATGATCATCCCTTCCTGGAAGTGGCGGAGAATCGCGCCGAGGATCAACTGAATCACCAGCATGCCGATTGCCGCGATCTGGAGCACTCGATCGGTTGCCGCGGCCGGCCGCTGCTGGTTCCGACTCGCCGCCGCATCGGCCGAGGACCACTCGGGAGACAGCACGCCCCGGAGACAGACCAGCCCGGCAAAAAAAGCCTGCGCGAGCACACCGTGAATCACTGCGAGCGTCAGGTTCGGCGCCATGACGGATGGATCGTCGCTGAGTGTCAGATGCCCCGTAACGCGAAGCGCCCCGAGAAGGCCCTGTCCGCAGACGGTCACGAAGAGGATCCAGGCGAACACGCGCACCCAGACGCGCGGCTCGCGGCGCTGGATGTAGACCGCCAGCACGAGCATCGTCAGCCCGACGAGCGAACCCGCCAGCCGGTGAGCGTGCTCGTAGTAGATACCCCCGGTCATCTTCGCCAGCGGGAAGAGGAACATGTTATAGCCGTACGAATTCGGCCAGTCCGGCACTGCCAGCCCGGCTTCAAACCCCGTGACGACGCCGCCGGCGACGAGCACGACCAGCGTCGCGCCGCAGGCCGCCGTGGTAAACCGATGCCGCCAGACCGCATCGGGGGCCGTCGCCCGTGCGGGATTCCGTCCGAAGAGGGCAGCCCCCGCCGCGCCGAGAAGCGCGAAGGCGATCAGCGTCCCCGCGATCCACACCGGCGCGAGCGTGGCGAGGTCGCCGGGCAGCAGCTTGCGGCCGTCCTTTCCGCCCAGAAGGCTGCCGATGATCAGCAGGTTCAGCAGTCCCGCGATGAGCCCGACCGCTGCTCCGCCGCGCACGCCCCGAAGCGTCGCTCTGGAGATGGCCGCTCCGCCCGCGATCATGATGGCGACGAAGAGGGCAAATAGGACGACCGGCGAGAGCGAAACGAGCGGAAGGCGGCCGACATAGGCGGCGGCCCACATCGCGACGGTGGTTCCGAAACCGACGGCGAGGAGATCGGCCTGTCCGGGCCGCTCGGCGTTGAGCGTCATCTTGCATCCAATCCTGCGGTAGCGCCACAACCTGGCGGGCAACGACCGACCGAAGATTCTAGCGGGAACGGGCGATCCGGTGGGTCGACGCTACCAGATCGTGAGCGCCCGCCGGTTGGGCCGGCCGACCAGTGGCCAGGCCCCGCTGCCGAGAATGACGGAGAAAAGATCGCCGCCGCGGGCGTGGACAAGCCGGGTGATGAACAGCAGCGAAGCGAGTGCTGCGCCGACCATGAAACCGCCGAGGTGCGCCCAGTGCGCCACGAAATCCTCAGTGCCGAGGTACACGTCCAGCGCGTCCCACCCGATGTAGAACAGCACGACAAAGAAACCGCGCACGGCGAACCCGTTGTAGAACAGCACGAGCAGAACCCGAAGCCAGACGGCGACGTGAACTCGGGCGGCCGGCAGAAGAACGGCATAAACCCCGGCGAGCCCCATGATCGCTCCGGATGCGCCGAGTGTCGGATGAAACGGAGCGTCTGGCTGCGCGATCGATTCGATCCATATCGATCCGTACGCAAGGAGCGGATAGAGGATCGCGGTCAGGGTGTTGCCGATCAGCATGTTGACGCGCGTGCCGAAAATGAGAAGGAACAGCAGGTTTCCGGCGAGGTGGAGCATACCGCCGTGCAGCAGCGTGCACGTCAGCGGCTGGTACCACCGGGCGCCGATTGCGGGATCGAATACCTGGTCGTCAACTTCCGTTCTTTCGCCCATCCACGCCATCAGATTCGCAAGCTCGACCGACGGCGTTTCCCCGCGGTCCATCCGAACGATCGCCGCGAAGTAATACCAGACGCTGAAGACCGTGGTGACGAGCGCAATCCCCCGGACCACCCACGGCTTGCGAAATCCGAACGCCTCGGAAGCCATCGGCAGCACGCCGAACCAGATGAACCAGCTGATGACGCGGATGGCCGTTTCCCACGCCGTGTACGCAGCCGCGATGTGCTCATCGTCGTACATCTGCACCGATCGGCCGGACTTGATATTGACCCCGCAATCGACGCAGAACTTTGAGGTGACGGGCCACTCGCGCCCGCAACACGGACACTCACGGCCCTGGCCGGGCGTAACCGCGGCGGCCGGCGCGGGCGCCGGGCGGGGGGGCGACTGGCTCGATCGCGGGCCGGCGGGCGGAGTCGGTGCGAGCGTGTACGTCGTGCGTTCGGCGAGCGTCGGGAAGAAGTCATCCGCCGCCGTCGCAGACGCGGCGGACTCGGCGGCAGCCGGGATCGTTACGATGGCCCGGCACGCCGGACAGCGGACGCGCCGGCCGGCCCACTCGGTCTTCACGGCGAGCCGTTTGCCGCATGCGCACGCGACCCGCGTCATTCCCTGATCGTTCATCTGGTCACAAATCGCTGTTTATCAGTGCAATGATGACGAACCACGGCACATTCGGCCAGGATCGTCGAAAGGTCAACGCGTCCACGAGATTTCGTCGAGGACCCGGCCATCCGCGTCGATCTGCACCAGCGTGAGTCGATCCCCGTCGATCGTGATTCTCGTGTAGCTGTGCACATCATCCCGGCCGGCCGCCAGCCAGGCGGGCTGACTCTCGGGCGACTGAAAGCTGTAGAGATTCGCCCCGCCCGCTCCGCTGACGATGTAGACGATGCCCTCCCGCGGAGTGACGATTTGGCCGCCGCGCAGGGGTCTCGATCGCTCGTAGAGGTGGTCGTGCCCCGAGAAGACGGCCGTAACGCCGGCCTTCTCGAATACGGGGACAAGCGTCCGTGCTACTTCGTCCGAGGGCCGGTGCTTTCCGGCGGTGTAGGGCGGATGGTGCAGCACGGCAAAGCGCCATTTCGGCGTGGTGGGTTCGCCGAAGACCGCGGCGACCCAGGGCGCGACCGTATCGCGAAGGACGGCTTCATTCAGGTTTGAATCGACGACGACGAATCGCGCGTCTGCGTAATCGAACCAGTAGCTATGCTCCGCCGGCAGGCCCGCGGGACCGTTGGCGGGAAGGTCGAAGACCTCGCGGTACGGCTCGCCCTCGAAATCGCGAACGTCGTGGTTGCCCAGCGACGGCCAAAGGGCGATGTCTCGAAGGACGGCGCGGTAGGGCTGGAAGAAGCGCTGGTAATAGTCATCGCGCGAGCCGTCGGGATAAACAACGTCGCCGGTGTGGACGATGAAATCGGGAGATTCGGCCGCGATTCTCGCGCCGATGCGAAACTGGCCCTGCGTAGCCTTGCCCGTGTCGCCGAAGACGATGAACGAAAACGCCTGGCCGCGCGGCTTGGCCGTGTGAAAGCGTCCCCCGGCGAGCTGCTTGTCACCGGCGCTGATCGTGTACTCGTACGCGGTCGCGGGGATGAGCCCGGTAAGCGCTACGCGCCGCGCACGGCCCGTCCCGGTCACGATGGCGGGCACATCGTCCCCGCCCGCGGTTTTCACGCGGATCGTCGTCGGCCGATCGTGATTCTGCGTCCAGACGAGAACCGCCGATGTCTCCGTGGGCTGCTGGAGCATCGGTCCTTCGCGGATCGCCAGCGGGGCGAGCAGCGGCGCAAGGAATTGCAGGCCCAGTCCGAGCAGGAGGAATGCGCCCACGCCCAGGAGCACGCGCCGCTGGCCCGCTCGTTTGCGGGCCCAACGAGCCTCGAGATCGTCCGGCGTCTCTTCCTCGAAGGGGAGTTCGCCCTCGTCGTGTTCGGCAGGTTTCATGGCATTTGCGGTGTGGCCGGGTCGGCGGTCCGGCTTGCGGGTTGTGAGGCCGGGCGCGAGGCCGGGGTCAGCCCCTCAGGCGGACGCCGTTCGCCCTTCGGTTTCGAGGCATATTGATCGAGCCAGGCGCGCAGGGCCCGCGTGCCGTCGCGGCGTGCGAAGTCATCGGCAAACCCTCGGTGGTCGGTTTCGGGCACGGATACGACCCCGAACCGCGCGGCGTCGAGTTCGTAGATCTCGCACAGCGCAAGCAGAGCGGTGTCGCCGACCGTCTGTGAGATCAACCCGCCGCCGCCGCCAAGGCTGCGCAGATTGGCGATGCGTGGGTCGTCGAGCGCCTGCATCAGAATCTCCCTCGATCGCTCGTCGCGGAGCCTGCCGAGCGAGAGGGCCGCCTGGCCGACAGCGTGCGCATCCCACCGGTTGGGCGCGGGCTTGGCCCACGTGGCGAACGCCTTGATCAGCACCGGTACCGATTCGGTGTATCCGGCGGCCGCGATGATCTCGAACGCTTTGGCCGTGTAGACGCCGAGCGTAACCACGACGTCGGCCTGCGCGGGACCGTAGAAATCCGCCGCGACCGCCTCCGTGACGCCCTGCACATACCGGGCGAGCCCGCGCGCGACAACGAAATCGTGGAGCTTTGCGGCCGCCTCGATCGCCACGTCGGCGACGTCGCCGTTCTCGTCGTCAACCGCCTTGCAGAGCAGCACGCCCGCCCCGGTGTTCGGATCGAGCGGGATCTGGTTCACCGCCGATTCGCGGACCAGCGCGCTGTCGTCGAAGAGCTTACGGACGAGCAGCGGGTACTGCGCGTTGAATTCGTCGAAGAGCTTTCGGTCAGGCTCCGGCAGATCGACCCGATACAGTCGCATTCGTAGCGCTCCGGCGATCCGGCCGATTGCCTCGCGGATGCGCTTCACCTCGGCGGCGGGCCGTGATTCGAGCGAGCCGATCGTCTCGCTCAGGGGACCGACCAGGCGCGCGACGAGCTTGTCCGCCGCCTCTTCCGCGTCGGCTTCCTCGCCCCGGGCAATGGTGTCGACGAGTTTTTTCAGCTCCGCGTCGCCCGACTGTGCGACCGCGAACGGTGCGAGCATCAGACACGCTGCGATGAAGGCGGCCGATCGGAAAATCACGCGTTCACGCTCGCTTTCGTCGCGTCACGCGGCGGCGGCCCCGGGGCGGTTCGTGCTTTTCCGCCATGCGCCGCGCGACGTTGTCCGGCACCAGCCGCTTGAGTCTGTCGACATCGCCGCCGCTCAGTTCGAAGATCTGTTTGACATACGTGCTCGACGTCATCACGTGCTGGTCGCTGGTCAGCAGGAAGACCGTCTCGATGCCGCCGATGGCGAGGTTGACGTTGGCCTGCTGGAGTTCCGCGCTGAGATCGGCCAGGTCGCGAATGCCCCGGATCAGCACACGTGCGCCGCAGTTCCGCACGAAGTCCATCGTCAGGCCCTCGTAGGAGTCCAGCGACACATTTCGCATGTGGGCGATGTGCGGCCGGATGAGCTTGATCCGCTCTTCCGGCGAGAAGATCGGCTGCTTCCCGGGGTTCAGGCCGACGCCGACGATCAGCCGGTTAAAGAGTCTTGCGGCGCGGCGGATGACATCGAGGTGGCCGTGCGTGATCGGGTCGAATGAGCCGGGATAGACGGCCGTGATATGGGCTGAATCGTGCATTCTCCGCGTAAGGTAACGAGACGCTGGCCGAGAGGGCAAACGGTCGCGCCGAAATCGCGCGACAGCCGATGAGCGACTTCGCGCGGCCGTCCGCATCGACGCGGGGCCGCGCCGCCCGCTTGGCAGGTCAGGCCGTGCAGGCAAGAATGCGGCGATGATCCCGTATGAACCCGGTGTCCCCCTTACCTGTCGGCAGATTCGGGAGATCGACGTCCTCGCGATCGAGCACCTGGGTGTGCCCGGCCTGATCCTCATGGAAAACGCGGCGCGATCCGCGGCCGAATTCGCCCATGCATCGCTGATCGATCCCCGCCGGGCCGCGGTCGTGGTGCTGTGCGGCTCCGGCAACAACGGCGGCGACGGCCTCGCGATCGCGCGCCATCTCGCGAACGCCGAAGTGCCTGTGCGTGTGATCACGGCGGTTCCGCTCGACCGCTACGCCGGCGATGCGGCGACGAACCTCGGAATCGTGCGCCGACAGCAGATTGAACTCGTCGACGCCTCGACGTCCGAAGGCCTCGCTACCGCCCGTGCCTGGATCGCCGCGGCCGATCTGATCGTCGATGCGCTCCTCGGCACCGGTGCAGCCGGCGCGCCGCGGGGCGTGATGATCGACTTGATCCGCGCGGCGAATGCGTCCGCCCGCGCGCGGCGGCTCGCGATCGACATCCCCTCGGGGCTCGACGGTGACACCGGCACGCCGCACAGCCCCTGCTTCAAGGCGGATGCGACCGTGACGTTTGTTGCGGAAAAAACGGGCTTTGCGACGCCGGCCGCCCGAGCCGTCCTCGGAAGGGTGATCGTCGTGGGAATCGGCGTTCCGCCCTCGCTGATCCCGCGCACCGCCTGATTGATGCCTCGCGGCGCGTCAGATGTCGTCGCGCTTCAGCGTTTCCGCAACCGGCGCCCGCAGCCCGGATCGCAGCGCGAACGTGCCCGCCAGGATCGCGACCGCGGGAACAAGCACCATGACGGTAAGAAACGCGGAAGCCGGGACGGCGGCGGGGCGCTCCAGCGCGATCGGACTGACCGCCACGAGCGCCGGGATCACGCCCGCAATGATGCCCAGCGCGAGCACCTGCGCGGACTCCAGAATCACGATCGCGCCGAGCGTGCGTGTGCGATAGCCCATCGCGCGGAGCAGCGCGAGTTCCCCCCGGCGCTCCCACACATTTCGCAGCATGATCGCCGCAAGACCGAGCACGCCGAGCAGCAGGCCGAACCCGCCGAGCGTCTGAAACGTCGACAGATACGTATTCTGCACGCCGAGATAGTCGGCAAGGCGATCGCGGGTCGCGCGGACATCCAGCCCGTACTCCGCGAATCGCTTTTCCAGGACCGCCGTGAGTCGGCCAGGATCGCCCTCCGCCCGCCCTGTCACTCCTGCTTCGCCCGTCTCCGTCGCTGAGGAGCCGTCCGGCGACCGTCGCTGGAGGCGCTGGTCGAATCCTAGTTCATCCGGCCGCGCGGCCGGATCGACCAGGAAGAACGAATACCCGCTCCGGGAAGGAAAAAGGTCCTTGAACGCCTGCTCGCTGACGATCAGCTCATCCTGAAGCACGCTTCCGCTCAGGAGCGCCACGAAGCGCAGCGTTCGCGGGCGGCCGCGCTCGTCCTCGATCTCGAGCGTGTCGCCGATGTTCTTGTGAAACTGCCAGCGCACGGCGGCTTCGTCCCCGATCACGGGAATCTCACCATCGAGTCGGCGCCTTTCGAGCAGGCGCCACGGGTTGTCGAGATCTTCGGCAAAACGACCGTCGACGGCGGCGAAGGAGAATCCGCCGCGGTCCACGAAGGCCTCGGTCGCCCCGAGGATGCGCGGTGTCCGTCGCAGATACAGGTTCAGGCAGCTTCCCGCGTCGCCGGGCTGAAGCCGGAGAGGATAGATCGCGGGTGCGGGCAGTCCCCCCAGCACTTCCGGAGAATCGCTCCAGTCGTTCGGATCGCGGAGGATCGGGGTCGTCGATTCTGCAAAAAGCGCAAATCCGCCCGTGCCGCCTGTTCGGCTCGCCGCCTCGGCCGCGGGCTCAAGCCGGAACGCACTGAGGGCGAGAATCAGAAACGACGCCATCGCGAGCAGGGCGGCTGTGGCAGTGCTCCGGCCCGGATTTCGAAGCGCGTTCCGCCATGCCAGCCGCAGGAGCGCGCTTGCGCCGGGTTGATGAACGATCGCCGCCGGCTGGATGCGAACGAGCGTTCGAATCAGAATCGCCGCCGCGACCAGCGCGACAAACCCCGAAAGGAAGAACGCCGGCACGAGGCTCAGCTCTTTCATCGCGCCGGCAACGCCGACTCCCGCGGCCACCGCCGCAAGCCCTCCGATGAGCGCCCACGCACGCCAGCCTGCGGATCGCCTGGTCGCGACGGCCGGCTCGGCCCGCGTCTGACCGGCCAGCAGCGCCCGCGGCGAGATTCGCCCGAGCCCGCGAAGGGCGGCGCAGATCGCGACCATCCCGGTGAGCCAGCTGGCCGCTCCTCTGATCAAGCACGACTGAACCGAGCCATGGAGCGCGAGCTGCGGAGCGGTCACCGCCGCCGACCACCACGTTTGCAGCCCTGTCAGCATCAACCACGCATAGCCCCAGGCGGCCGGCAGCCCGACCAGCACCCCGACCAGGCACACGACCGCGCCCTCGGTCAGCAGCAGGCGGGCGATCCGGCGCGATCGCCACCCTGTGGCACGGAGCATCCCAACCTCGGCGGCCCGCCGCTCGACGTTCAGCCGGAAGAGCACAGCGATGAGAATCGCGGCCGCGGCGATCAGGAAGAAGCTGAAACCGATGAACAATCCGCCGAAGTCGGTCGTGCCGGCCCCGGCTGCGAACGCATTTTCCCGCAGGCGTTCAATACGCAGGCCCAGCGACTCGGCCGGCAGCGCCGCGAGCAGCGCGGCTTCAAACGCAGCAGCCGCATCGGCGATCCGGCCGGCGTCCGCCGCAGTGAAATGGATCGCGTTGAGCTGACCAAAGCGCGTGTCCTTCTCCGCCCAATGCCGTCGCGCATCCTCCAGAAGCACGAACGCCTTCGGCGCCGTGCGGTGTTCGTCCCAGTAGGCCTCGTCCTTCGGCCGGATCGCTTTCAAGTCCATGGGAAAGGGCGGATCCCAGTCGGACAGGTGCACCGCATCCGTGACGCCCTTGTATTCCGGGACATAGCCCGGATCCGCGATGGCGGGATCCATGGGAACTACGGCGCGCAGCCGAAACAGGCTCGATTCGGTGGCCAGCTTGCCGAATTCGCCCGTTACGTAATACGTCAGCTCGATCGCGTCGCCGGGCCGCGCCCCGAGGTCGTCCGCCGCCCATTGGTTGAGCAGAATCTCACCCTGTTGGAGCGGGCGTCCCTCGCGTGCGGCGAAAACGGCCTGCCCCGCAGGTGTTGCGGGATCGAATCCCGCGACGATCGAATACGGAGTAGAGGGTTCGGCCTTTCCGGCGATCCGGATCGAGTTGGCGAGATAGCTGATCACGCCGGATGGGACAAGTTGAAGCCGCGCGCACACGCTCATCGCGGCTCCGTCGACGATCGGATCGATGAGCATCGTCTCGCTCTCGAGCGAGAAGTAGCCCCGCGATTCATCCACGCGGACGCGCAATCCTACTTCACTGAGGCTGAGCTCCCGACGGACAGCCTCAAGCCATGCCCGCGATCTCCGGGGGCTCGATTCAACCTCTGCCGGTCCCTTTTGCCCTGCGATCAGAATCGTGTTGACGCGACCGGCCTCGCCTGTGAGGCGCTGAAGATCGCTCAGCGGAATAAAGAGATTCAGCGGTGTCTGCTGCGACGGCTCCAGCGAGAGGGCCGCGGCACCCGCATCGGGGAGAATCGCAGCGACTTTGAGCCGCGTGCTTTCAATCGGCGCGTCCCGCCGTCCCAGCAGCAACTCGGGCGAAATGGTCTGCGCACGCGCCAGTTGCAGAAGTACATCATCGCCGATGTCTGCGCCGAGCTGACGGGCCAGCGGTTCGGTGATGGCCGCCGTCCGGCTTTCGAGCGGCGGTCCGGTCTCGCCTGCGACCGCGCTCCAGAAATCCGGCTCGACACCCCACACTTGAACGCCGTTTGCGCGAGACTTCGAATCAGCCCCCGCGACGCTTCCCTGGGTTCTCAACGTGCTCGCAGATGGAGATGCCGCATTGTCTGCGCCGAGTATCGACGCGACGGTCGACGCCCGCTCAGAACTGATCCCTCGCGTCGCAACGACCGCGTAGCGAAGATTTCCGAGCCGGCGCAGCGCCATCTCACGCAGGCTTCCGCGCAGCGAATCGCCGACCAGCAGCGCGCCGATCAGCGCCGCCGTGGCCACCGCGACGCCCAGGCTGACCGCGATCTGCGTGCGTGCGTGACGTCGGAGTCCCGCGATCGCGAGGCTGCGGATCGTCATCTCGCACCCGCCGGCTCGATCCCGACCGGGCGCAATCGCCCGTCCACGAGCTCGTATCGCGTATCGAACTGAGCAGCCAGCCGATCGCTGTGCGTGACGATGATCATCGCCGCCCGCTCGGCCCGCGGCAGTTCCAGGAGCAGATTGCCCACCGCGTCGGCGCTGCTTCGATCCAGGCTGCCCGTCGGCTCATCCGCCAGCACGATCGCCGGTTCGTTGATGAGCGCGCGCGCGACCGCGCACCGCTGCCGTTCGCCCCCCGAGAGCTCCGCCGGCAGGTGATCCGCCCGCTCGGCGAGTCCGACCCTGCGAAGCAGTTCGCGGGCGCGATCGATCCGGCTTTCGCGGGAAAATCCGGCAAGGGTCGGCGCGAGGACGTTCTCGAGCGCCGTGCACTGTGGAAGCAGGTGATGGTGCTGAAAGACAAACCCCAGCCGCTCATTCCGGAAGGCCGCGAGGCGTCGCTCGTCGAACGTGAACGGATCGTTCGAACCGACGATCAACCGTCCCGTCGACGGCGTCTCGAGTGTTCCCAGGATCGCAAGCAACGTGCTCTTGCCGCATCCCGAAGGACCCATGATCGCCACGGATTCGCCGGCGCGGACCTCAAACGAAGCGTCGGCGATCACATCCAGCCGCCCCGATCGTGTCACGTATGATTTGCTGATTCCGTCCGCAATAAGGGCGGGACGCGCGGGCCTGGCGGAGGATTCGGACATTCTTCGCCTCTCACGACCGCTCGATGATCGTCGCAACGCCCTGCCCGACGCCGACGCAGAGCGTGGCGAGGCCGCGCTGCACGGCCGGGTTGCGCTGCATCTCGTGGACGATCGTGGTGACCAGCCGCGCGCCGCTCATCCCCAGGGGATGCCCGAGCGCGATCGCGCCGCCGTTCGGATTGACGAGCGGACGACCGTTCCAATCGGCCTTCCAGCAGTCGGATGGCAATTCAAGATCGCGGATGCACGCGAGGCTCTGAGCGGCGAACGCCTCGTTCAACTCAATGTGGTCGATCTGCCCAAGCGATAAAGCCGCGCGCCCGAGTGCCTTTCGCGTCGCGGGAACGGGCCCGACGCCCATGCAGGCCGGGTCTACGCCCGCGGTGGCGGAGGGACCGACAAATGCAAGGGGCTTCAGGCCGAGCTGGGCGGCGCGACCGGCCTCCACGAGTAGAACGGCGCACGCGCCGTCATTGACGCCGGACGAATTCCCGGCCGTGACTGTTCCACCTTCGCGAAACGCGGGTTTCAGCTTCGCGAGGCTCTCGCCGGTCGTGTCCGCGCGTGGATGCTCGTCTTGCTTGACCAGAATCGGATCGCCCTTGCGTTGCGGAATCGCCACCGGGACGATCTCCGCCGCCAGCCGGCCGCTCGCGATCGCCCGGGCGCACTTCTGCTGGCTCGCGAGGGCGAACTGATCCTGGTCGTTGCGCGAGATTTTCCACTTTTCCGCCACGTTCTCGGCCGTCTCGCCCATGCTGAACGGGTGATGCAGCTTGGCGAGCTTCGGATTCGTGAATCGCCAGCCGATCGTCGTGTCGAACATCTCGAAGTTGCGCTGAAATCCTTCCTCGGCTTTTGCGAGCACGAACGGCGCGCGGGTCATCGATTCGACGCCGCCCGCGATGAAGACGTCTCCGCCGCCCGATTCGATCATCCGCGCCGCGATGTTGATCGCTTCCAGTCCGCTGGCGCAAAGCCGGTTGATCGTGGCGCCAGGAACGCTCTCCGGCAGACCCGCGAGCAGCGCGGCCATCCGTCCGACGTTGCGGTTGTCCTCACCGGCCTGGTTCGCGGCGCCGAGGTAGACGTCCTCCACCAGCACAGGGTCGATCCCGGAGTTCGTAATGACTGTGCGAAGGACGAGCGCGGCCAGATCGTCGGGCCGGACTCTGGCGAGCGCGCCGCCGTAACGCCCGATGGGTGTCCGAACGGCGGCGACGATGGCGGCTCTGCGGATTTTCATCCCGCGGAGTATAGCGGGGCACGCGGCGGAGGGAGGCCGCCGCCGATCATCCGGCCGCGGGAGATTTCCGCCGGCGGCTGCCGGCGACGAGCAGCGCACCGAACAAGGGGAACAGCGCGGCGACACAGGGAACGTCGCTGCTGCGTTGCTGATCCGGGGATTCCGTCTCGCCGCCCACATCCGGTGAGTTCTCGATGAACCGGTAGCGCGCCACGATCTCCAGGGAACCCTCGGGGGCGATGACGACGAGCGGGCCGGTTGATCCATCGTGCCAGCCGACGAATTCATAAACCGCGTCGCCGATTTCGAACGTCGGCTGTGCCGTCAGCGTGAATCGTGAATCGGCGATCGCGCGGAACAGGCCGGGAGTGGCGATCGGAAGGCCGTCGAGGAAGACCGGGATGCCCGCCGGTTCGGAGCGAATCTCCAGGTCGGATTCAGCCGGAAAAATGTCGCGATGGACGACCGTTGTCAGACCGTGCGAGTCTCTGACGATCAATTCAACTCGGTACCAGCTCTCATCCAGCGGCCGGCCCTCGTTCGGCACCTGGAACGAGGTCTCCCGCGCGCCGGTGACCGGCCCGAGCAGGAGATTGACGGCGTTGTCCGGGCGCTCGATGAAGATGTTCCAGGTGAATGCGGAGTCGGGGAGTGCGCCGTCCTCGGCGTCAACGGCGTCGCCGCGCAGCAGGAGCGTCTCACCGGCACGGAATGAGTGCCCATCCGCCGGCGAGGCGAGCGTGACCTCGGGCGGCGTCCCAACCCGGATGTTGATCGTCGGCGACACCGTATCGATCGCCCCGTCCGAAACGACGAGCACGGCGCGATAAACGCCCGGCGCGGCGTACGTGTGCGTCGGATTGGGTTCGCTGGATGCCTGGCCGTCTCCGAAATCCCAGGAGTAGACCAGCGGCTTCGGGCCGTTGTCAGGATCGACCGTTCCCGCGCTGGAAAACTGGACGATCAGCGGCGGGAGGCCGCGGCGTGGATCCGCGGATGCGGCAACCGTGGGGGCGGCGTTGTCGCTCGAAACAAACTCGATCTTGTAGACGCCGCCCGTTCCCTGCTCCTCATCGCTGAGCAGGCTGACGTAGTAGATCGCGCCGTCAGTGCCGAGTTGAATGTCCACGGGGTAGGGACAGCTCTCATCGAACACGGTCTGCTCGATGACCTCGCCCGCCTTGTTCAGCTCGAGGCGGCGGATCTTACCGCCCGTGAAATCGCCGACGTACAGGCAGTTCCGAAACGCCGCCGGAAACGCCTTGCCCCGGTACATCGGGCCCATGGTGATCGACTGCCCGTATTCGGGTTGCCCGTGGAAATACCACCAGATCGGGTGGAGATACGCGGAGCAATCGTCCAGGTAGCAGATCGGCCCCTCCATGTTCGGCCACCCGCCGTTGTCTCCCGCATCGACGCGATCGACTTCTTCCGCCGTGTTCAGTCCCACGTCCCCGACATATACATGACCCGTTTCGCGGTCGATCGAAAACCGAAATGGATTCCGGAATCCATACGCCCAGATCTGAGGCGCGGCGCCCGCGACCCCGACGAACGGATTGTCGGGCGGGATCGACCCGTCGCCGCCGATTCGCAGGATTTTTCCGTCCTGGTTGGAAAGATCCTGGGCCCGCTGGGCATCCCATTTGTCGCCGCTTGAGATGTAGAGGTACCCATCCGTCCCGAATACGAGTCCGCCCGAAAAATGAGCGACGACCTGCTCAACCGGGATCTCCCAGATGACTGTCTCAGTGCCGATGTCGAGCCGGTCTCCCACCACCGTGAAGCGGCTGACGCGGTTGTAACTCGTGCCGTCACGGGCAGTCGAGTAGAACGCATACAGGTATTGGTTTTGAGCAAACTTCGGATCGCAGGCGAGACCGAGCAGCCCCGATTCGCCGACCGAGTAGTCGACGTTTGGAATCGTCGTCACGCCCCGGATCTGCCCGCCCGCCGCAACGATCAGATTCCCGACCCGTTCGCCGACGAAAATGCGGCCGTCCGGGGAGAGCGCCATCGCAACGGGGTACGACAGGCCGGTGATGACCGGCTGCCGTCGAAATCCGGACGGAAGACCATCGGCCGCCGCGAATGCGACAACGATGAATACAGTGCAGAACGCCGGGAAACAGCGGCGAGCCATTCCAATCCTCCCATTCCGACAGAACTGAAAAGTGGGCCTGAAGACCCCCCCGAACAAGCGCAGTATCGCGGACATCAACTGTCTCGCAAGAGGAAAAATACACATGTACGGGCGGGGCACACTCCGCGAAGTCGGAGGCCGCGTTCGCTGCCGCCGGGGCGGTCGCCGCGTCTGCTCAAGCCAATCGCAACGCAACGAGCGGGAGTCAGCGCTGGTTGCGCCGACTCCCGCCGCTCTTGGAGGAGGACAGGTTGTACCTTGTACGGACACGCGCCGCCGGTCAGGGCCGGCGTGGTCGCTAACCGCTAGGCGACGAGTTCAACCGGCGTGCTCGAGAAGCGGACGCGCAGCTGCTCCACGATCTCCGCGTGCCGCTGACAGACCCGGGATTCGCTGACGCCGAGGACCGATCCGATCTCCGACATCGTAAGTCGTTCGTAGTAATACAGTGTGATGATGAGCCGGTCCTGGTCTTTCAAGCCGCGGGTCAGGTACTCGCGGATCAACTCGCGCTCGGTGTAGTCGACCGGGCTGGGGCCGGGGTCCGCGGGAATGAACGATGCACTCCGGGGCTCGTCCTGTTTCTCCGTCGGGCTTTCCAGCGGGACATTGTGCGACGCCAGCACCGTGCGCTTCATCCGCATGAACTTGCCGATCGGCAGATCGAGATTCCGCGCCATCTCCGACGACGTTGCGGGCCGCCCCCGCTCCGCCTGGAAGCGGTCCTCGGCCGCGTTCAGCGCCCGTTCGAAGTTCCGGCCCGATCGCCCCAGGGGATCGATCTCGCGCTGCCAGTCCCGAATCGCGCCCACGATCCGCTGCCGGCAGTACGTCTCGAATTTCACCCCCCGGTCCGGGTCAAACGAACTCACCGCCGCAATCAGGCCGTCATACCCGGCGCTCGCCAGCTCGTCGGCCGTCACCCGCGGCCAGAGTCGGCGCGCGAGCACCTCGGCGAGCTTGTTGACGAGCGGCAGATAGTGTTCGACCAGTCGATTCCGGAGCGACTCGCTCTTCGACTTGCGGAAACGTTTCCAAGCAGCGGCGATGTCTTCCTTGACTGTGCGGGCCATTAGCGGGTGCCTCCTTGGTGCCCAGTTTTCGGTTCAGCCGGCATCGAACCGCGATGTGTTCGGCCTGCGCCATCGGCCGAATACGTTCGATCGGCTCACGACGAGGAGTAGAATACCACGAGTCGACTCATCTTTACAAGCCAATTCGCGAGAAATTTTATCCATTTTAACATTTAGGCGCGCAAGTGGGGAGTTGAGCGAGACTTGCGGCACAATATTTTCACCAAAATTCGCTTGAACTGGTAAAATGGGGTGACTATGGAGCCGCGACGGCTTGATCGGCGAGGCCAAGAGCGGACTCGGCACCACCGGTGCGCGGAAATAGGCAAATTCGCTTGTATTGCTCGGCCGTCGACCCTCGCTGCCGGATCGCCCGGTGGTCCATTTCGACAAACGCGTTCCGGCTGACGCACTGAACTTGTAACGGACTTAGGCGAAATGACTTACGTCGAGACGCGTACTCCTCATTCTGCTGCCCGAGCGCCTGGTCCAATTCGGCCGCAAGTGCCGGCGGAACCTGACCCGCAACGTAAAGCCGGTAGTAGGGGGGCTCTGACCAGACGGGCCCGGCCACGAAATCGAATTCGGGTATCCGAAGCTGTTGACAGGCCTGTCGAACCGCCTCGACAAGCTGGTTCTCCGTCAGTTTCTCACCCGCGACCGACGCGACCCGCCCGGCCCGATAGAGGAACTCGACCACCGGGGTCTGTTCGATGCGGCCCCTGACACGGATGACGTCATCGAGCCGGTATCGAACGAGTCCGGCATCGTTTGTAAGCACAACGGCGTATTCCCGGCCGGTTTCGAGTGCTTCTGCAGCCACCGTCTCGGGCTGGGTCTCCTCGACGTGCTCCGCAGGGATGAATTCGAAACAACTCGCCTGAAGGTCAAGCGGCCCGGCGGGGGTGCCGTCGTCGAGCGGGATGCTGACACGGCCCTCGCTCGCGAGCAACCCGACATCGCGAACCGGGATTGGGCCGTACCAGTCCGCAAGCCGGTTCAGGTAGTGTCCCATGCTCCCGCCGGTCCAGCACGCCAGAAACTCGAGCTTCCAATAGTCGCGGGGCCGCAACGCGCCCTCTCGCGCGCGGAGCCCCGCCAGCTCGGCCGCCCGCGCCGGGGCGGCGCGAAGTCCGGTAGCCAGGCGGCGGTGAAGCGCCGGGTCACCCACGCGACCGGCGTCGAGTGTTCCATCATGGATGTCGCGCAGCAGCGCCTCGGCGTTCTCATCAACGATCTGAGCGAGTCGGATCAGCGTCGCCGGGTTCGCGGTGACAGCGAATGCGACATCACGGACAAGCGCGAACCGTGCCAGGCAGTACGCCCGCGCGATCGGATCGGCGACGAGCGCGAGGTCGGGCGTCCCGACGTAGTACCGGCGAACGATGCCCTTCTGCATCCGCGCCAGCAGCCCCGTGATCGCGCCCGCCGGCACCCCGGACGGGGTGATTCGCTCATCGTAGCGCCCGCTGCTCTGGAGGATGTCGCGCAGGATTGCACGCGGATGGTCGGTCAGCATTTTCAGGCCGAACGTATTCCAGCCGCGACGATACTCTGAAACGAACGGCGTAGTGACCGGGATCAGTTTCTGCTTCGCCGTCGTGCCGCTGCTCGTCGCGAACATCTGGATCGTCACGCCCGGCGAAAACAGCGCCGCAAACTCGCCGGCGACGACCCGGTCCATCAGCGGCCGCATCTCCTCGTACGTGACCAGCGGCACCGCCCGCCGAAGCTCCGCGAGCGAGCGGACGTTCCGAAGCCCGGCCTGCCGACCGAATTCGCTCTCCCGCACGGTCGCCAGTGCCCGAATCAGGGCCCGCCGCTGCACTTCGACGGGCCGGGAGAGATCGCCCAGAAACCCGCGGTAGACGCGGTTTGCGTGCCAGCGCGCAGCGCCGGCGAAGATGTGGTCGAGGAACCTTGTCATCGGCGGCGAGTATATCCGCCCGTGCGCGGCGCAGCAGGAACTCGGCGACCGGCCTCGCGATCGTCAGCCGGCCGATCGAATGTTGGCTTCCTTGAAGCGGTACTTGCCGTTCAGCTTGAAGTACGCGTCGCCGATCTGCTTGATCTTCGACTCGAGTTGCTTCGCACGCTGCTGCTCGGCCCGCCGCGTCGCCGCGCTGTCCGATCCGAGATCGAACGCCTCCGTCGCCCAGAGCACGATGTCGTCGCGCCGTTCCTGGATCCCGCACGGCACGCCGTTCTGAATCAGAAACGCGGCGGCATCCTCGGCCGCCTGTCGGTCGCGCGGCCGGAAGCACTGAATCTGCACGTACGAGCGCCCTTTCACCAGTTGCAGCGTCGGCTTGTTCTCCGGCGGCGTCGGCGTCAGTTTTTCCGGCTCAGGCTGCGGCGCGGTTTTGGGTTCCTCGCGTGGCTTGCCCGGCGCCGGCTCGCCTTCCGGTTGCGCCGGGTTTTTCGGAACGTTGATGGCGACGCGTTCGGGCTCGCGCAAACCCCGTGAGCCGGAATCGGAGGGTTTGCTGGCCGGCGAAATCGACTTGAGCAGGTTCGTCATTCCGGCGTCGCCGCCGCCGCGGTTCGGCTCGACTGGCGGGGATGCCGCGCCGGCGGAGTATCGGCCGACCTGGAACGCCACGATCAGAAGTACGATGAGCCCAACGCCGGCCCCCGCGAGCGTCGCGATGGAGAGCGAGAGATCCACGCGATTGCCGAGCATTCGCCACAGTTCGGGCCGTTGTGCACTGGGGGCAAACGTGCGCGGAGGCGGCGACGGCTCGATCGTTCCAACGGACGACTCGGGTTCCGCCGGACGAGGCCGCTGGGTGCGCCACTGCTGGCGATTCTCCGCACGGCGACGGAGAACTTCGTACAAGACCGGCCGCGTTTTCTTCGACATCCTTGCCACTCCGATCCGCCCGGTCCGGCCGGGCGCGCCGGCAAACCCGGCCCGATTGTATCGCGCGTGTCCGCTGAGGACAGTCCAATACTGGACATCGGCAGAAATGGCCGATCCAATGCAGGCGCTTAAGTTCGGCGCCCGAAGCATCAGGGATCAGGGGAAGCAGCGATGTTGGAAGATCTCAAGCCCGGCATGGCCTTTGAACTCGAGTTTGAAGTCGCGGAGTCGATGTGCCCGCATTTCGACGGGACTCTCGTTCATCCCGTCTGCGCCACCTGGACCCTTTGTCACCATATGGAGGTCGCTGGGCGGAAGCTGCTCGCACCTTACCTCGCTCCACACGAAGAGGCGGTCGGGGCGCATATCTCGATCGACCATCGCGCCCCCGCGGTAATCGGCTCCGCCGTGCGCGTGCGAGCCGAGGTGACGCACGCGACCCATCGACGGCTCGAGGCCACGGTGTCCGCGCACGCAGGTGAACGCCTCCTCGCGAGCGGCAAGTTTGTACAGATCATTCTCTCGAAAGAACGGCTCGCCGCGATCCTCGATCACCTCGGTCCGGTTTCAAGCAGGTAAGGGCGGTTCGCCGGGGAAAAAGAGATTCCTCGCCCGGCCCCGCCCGTCCGGCATTCACGCGTCCAGCGAATGCAAAGAAGAACCCCGGCCACGCAAGAATCCGCGCGACCGGGGCTGATGGTGATCAAGGATGCGATCGTCCGCGGCCTAGCAGCCGGAACCGAACCGGTTGAGCAGTGCCGCGAGATCCTGGAGGTCAATGTCTCCGTCTGCGTCGCTGTCACCCATTTCGGCCGTGCCGCCGGTCGCGGTGCCGTAGTTGGCGAGCAGGATCGCCAGATCCTGGATGTCGATCGAGTTGTCGCCGTTCAGGTCGCCGGTGCAACCACCGCCACCGCAGGTCGGCGTGAAGACGCGAACGTCATCGACGGCCGCCTCGATGTTCGAGTCGATCGCCAGGTCCGACGCGCTAAAGCGAATCCGGACCGTGGCGGTCGGCGTGACGAGATCGCGAACCCGGATCGATCGGTAGTACCAGCCGCCGTTCGTCTGCGGGCCGGTGGGGCCGATCGTCTCGACATTCACCCAGTTCGTGCCATCGTTCGTGATCTCAACCACGAAGATGTCCGCGTTATTGAACGGATACACCGAGTTGGAGTACCAGCGCCAGTACGCGATCTCCGCGTCCGGCTGGTCCGCCAGGTTGAGCACCGGGCTCGTCAGGATCGTCGAGCCGAGATCGACGTCGTACGACGCGACCGACGGACCGGCCCGACCGTCCGTGACCCAGCAGAGCGTCCCGGCGCCGCCGGTGTGATCCGAGCCCGGCTGAGCCGACGTCGCCTGCGGCGCGGCCCGCTCCCAGATCCCCCGGTACGCATTTCCGGAGACCGTCCATCCGGTGTCGGTCTCGAAGTCGTCGACCAGCACGTCGGTCGTGGAAACCACCGCCAGCGCGGGCACCGCGGCGTCAGGCGATCCCGTCGGATAGACGAGCGGCCCGGTTTCCGGAGTCGCGTACGTCAGGTAGTAGTTCATGCGCGTCCCGCACGGCTGCCCCGGGATCGCGGCTGAGTAAAGATTCTCCCCGGTAAGCGGCATGGGGATGGTCGTGTAAGCGCCGCCGTCGATGCTCACGAGCAGCCCTGTCGAGCCGGGCGTCACCGTGCTGGACCCCGGTTCGAGGCTCATCGATATCGTCGTCGGCGTGTCGGCCTCGAGAATCGTCGGCAGACCGCTCGGAATCTCGAGAATGACCGGCGGAAGATTGGGGAACGGGATCAGGTGCGCAGTGAAGGCCGTGCGCAGCGGAGCAAAATTCGGCGTACCGTTTTCAAGATTCCCGTCGTTGTCGTCGACTGTGAGCACTTCGATCGCCGTAAGCGCGTGCGCCGAATTCGAGCCCTGACCGCCGCTCGAAATCTGGAGCCAGTCCACGAACAGCTGCCGCGCGTAGTCGAGCCCGGCCGGCTCACCCTGGAACGCGCCAAGTTGCTCGCGAATGTCCCGCCACGTCCCTCCCAGCAGCTCGCCGCAGCAGTGAAACTGCCCGCCGCAGCTCGGCGAACAAGGATAGGGATCCTCCGGTAGGCTCGGGTCATAATCGCGAATCGGCTGGCCCGTCGTGTAGAACTGGCGGGCGATCTGCGTCTCGTCATAGAGCAATACGGCGCAGCAATCGCTGAATCCCTCGCCGAACGCACCCTGCGCCAGCCCGAGGCGATTGACGATGAAGTGGCCGTACTCGTGCGCCACGACCGTGCTGTACGCCGCGTTCACGCAGCCTCCGCCGGCCGAATAGAAGTTGATATTCGCACCGTCGAAGAACGCGTTGCACGTCCCGCTCACGTTGACCGTCGCGATGATCACCGAGTCCAGCCCGGTCCATGTCGTCCGGTCCCGTACGAAATTGTGAATCAGATCTGTGTGAATCAGCGCGTTCACCTGCGCCGTCGTCGTGACCGAAGGAGTCGGGTTGAATACCAGGTTTGCCGGCCCCGGAGGCGTGACGGACTGACTGATCGTCAGCTCCGCGCCCGATTGCGTGTTCACGTTTACCCACCGGCCGCTGCTGACGTTCGTCGTGAGCGTCACGTCGGTCGTGCCGCCGTGTGGAATCGTGAAGAACCCGTCGCGGTCGCAGAACGCATCCGCGCCGCCGCTGATTGCCACCCGGACTTCGGGAATGTTCAGGAGTTCCGGAGGATTTGCCGCAATGTCCGGCCGTGTGCCCGGCGACGCGTTGCCCCGCAGCGTGCCCGTGACATCGGTGTGCACAATCTCGTTTCGCGTCGCGACCAGCCGCCCGCTCGCCGCGTCGACGAAGAACGTCAACCGCTCGGGGCTGCTGAGGTCGCTCGACCCTCCGGTGAACTTCCACGTCCGTACGGGGTCGCCGAACCGGCCGGGGGCCAGGCCCATGTCCTCCGCCGTTCCCGCATAGACCACCAGCTCCGGAGCGTCCCAGACGTCGAGCTGCGCGTACTCGTCCAGCGAACGCACCCAGGCGACCGCTTCCTCGGCGGCATAGGCCATCGGAGCAAAACCGGTGCGGGGGGCCTCCGCGAACAGCCCCGCCACGTACGTAACCCGGCCGATGTCGTTGTTCACGAGGATTCGACCGAACGTGTTCTCGACCGGCAGGCCCTCCATCCGCTGCTGATACATGCCGATCGTGAACCGGCCAGCACCCGACTCGTGGATCGATCGCGTGATCAACTGCAACCCTGGTACCCCGAACGACTCGCTGTACGTGGCCCAGAATTCGTCGATCGCCGCTTGGGCGGTCGCGCCCGACGTCATCGGCTTCCCGTAGATCGCGCGGATGCGCCCGTCGATCCAGTGCGCCTTCAGCCCCGGGTAATGTCCGAGCACCTCGCGCGCCGCCGTCGCGGCCGTCTCGACGGAGGGTGCGGGCGCGTCGCCGAACAAGAGTGGCGTGCAGAATGCTGCGACAAGACCGAGCCCGGCCGGAACGAATGATCGCATGTGTGCTCCCAATGAAACCGTGGAATGAGCGGCGCGCCCCCAGACGACAACCGCACCGATAACCCCAATCATAGCGGCTCATTCGCCCGGTTCCATCCCGATTTTTTGGATTCTCACGTGGGCTGCGGCCAATAATCAGGGCCCGGAAAATCGCGGAGCCGATTCCGTCAGGGCGGAATCGGCTCCGGAGGAGGGGAGGAAAGGGGAATCGTCAGGCCGCGGAGCGGACCGTCATGTCGCGTACGCTCCAGCCGTCGTCCGTCGCTTCGATACGGACGAACGCCGAGCGGGTGATCCTCGAGACGCCGCAGCTTTCGCTCCACCAGTTCACGCGAACGAAGCTCACGCGACCGGTCGTCCACAGATGCCGCACGTCAATCCGGCTCGGGTGTTCGAAATAGTGGTTCGCGATCACCTTCCGCAGCATTTCGGCGCTCGGTTCGAGTTCGATCGCTTCCATCTCCCAGATCGCTTCGGCGTTCATCGTTCGATCCTCCGCTGGGCGCTCACGGATCCGCCCGTCCGGGTCCGGCCGGGCATATCCGACATTGAGTAGACGCACGATTCGCCGATCTGATTCAGGGTTGCGCAAATTTCTGCCAGATTCTCCCGGCCGGCCGCGCAGGCCCCGCGCGTTCCGGGGCGGGCTTCAACCGCAATCCCTCTGCCCGCCGAAGCCTTTGTCATGAAAACCGCTCTCATCACCGGGATCACGGGGCAGGACGGGTCCTATCTCACCGACCTGCTCCTCGCCAGGGGCTACACCGTTCATGGGATCATCCGGCGTTCAAGCACTTTCAATACCGACCGGATCGACGAGCACTACCGCGATCCGCACGACTCAAAAGCCCGGCTTTTTCTCCACTACGGCGATCTTTCCGACGGAACCAGCCTGCGACGGATCCTCGAGGAGGTCCGTCCGGAAGAGATTTACAACCTCGGCGCACAGTCGCACGTCATGGTCTCCTTCCAGCAGCCCGAATACACGGCCGACATCGTCGCGACCGGCACGCTTCGCCTGCTGGAGTGCATCCGCGATTATCAGTCACACTCCGGCCGGTCCGTAAAGGTCTATCAGGCCGGATCTTCCGAGATGTTCGGTTCGACGCCCCCGCCGCAGTGCGAGGCGAGCCGCTTCTCGCCCCGCAGCCCCTACGGCGTGGCCAAGGTTGCGGCCTACCACTATGCGGTGAACTACCGGGAGGCGTACGGCCTCTTCATCTCGAACGGAATTCTCTTCAACCACGAATCGCCGCGGCGGGGGGAGACCTTTGTGACCCGGAAGATCACCCGGGCGGTCGGTCGCATCAAGCTGGGGCTTGCCCGAAGCGTCTACCTGGGCAACCTCGGGGCGAAACGCGACTGGGGCTACGCCGGCGACTACGCCGAGGCGATGTGGCGGATGCTCCAGCAGGACGAACCCGGCGACTATGTAATCGCGACCGGGGAGGCGCACACGGTCGGGGAATTCTGCGAGGCGGCGTTCGGGCATGTCGGGCTCGACTGGCGCGAACACGTGAAGCTCGATCCGCGGTACCTCCGTCCGGCGGAGGTGACGCATCTCTGCGGCGACGCGGCCAAGGCGCGGCGGGAGCTGGACTGGCGGCCGAGCGTGGGGTTCGAGGAGCTGGTGCAGGTGATGGTCGACCACGATGTCGAGCTGGCGCGGCAGGAGCGGACGTTGCGCGATGCAGGACATGACGTCGTGCGGCTGCGCGCGGTGGCGCATGCAACTGCATGACCGGGTTTTCGTTGCGGGGCATCGCGGGCTGGTCGGTTCGGCAATCGTCCGCCGGCTCGCGGCCGACGGGTTTTCAAACCTGATACTCCGTACGCGGGAGTCGCTTGATCTGCGCGATCGCGGCGCCGTCGACCGGTTCTTCGCGGCGACGCGGCCGCAGTTCGTATTCCTCGCGGCGGCGACGGTGGGGGGGATTCATGCGAACGATTCGCGCGGCGGCGAGTTCATCCGCGACAACCTGCTGATCCAGACGCACGTCATCGACGCGGCGCATCGATTCGGGGCGTCGAAGCTCCTGTTCCTGGGCTCGTCGTGCATCTACCCGCGCAGCGCGGAGCAGCCGATCCGCGAGGAGTCGCTGCTGACGGGGCCGCTGGAGCCCACGAACGCACCGTACGCGGTCGCGAAGATCGCGGGCATCCAAATGTGCCAGGCATATCGGCGGCAGTACGGTTTTGACGCGATCTGCGCGATGCCGGCGAATCTCTACGGCCCGGGCGACAATTTTGACCTTGAACAATCACACGTGCTGCCGGCGCTGATTCGCAAGTTCCATGATGCGCGCGAGGCGGGGGCGGCGAGCGTGACGTTGTGGGGGACGGGCGAGCCGCGGCGGGAGTTCCTGCACGTCGACGATCTGGCGGATGCGGCGGTGATGCTGTTGCGCGAGTATTCGGACGAGCGGATCGTGAACGTGGGCACGGGCGAGGAAGTGCGGATTCGTGATCTGGCGGCGATGATCGCCGAGGTCGTCGGGTACCGCGGCGAGATTGCGTTTGACCGGGGGCGGCCGGACGGCGTGCCGCGGAAGGTGCTGGACATCTCGCGCATCACAGGGCTCGGCTGGAAGGCGCGTATCGGGCTGATGGACGGGCTGCGGCGGACGCATGCGTGGTACTGTGACGCGCGGACGAACGGGGGCCTGGTCCGCGGTCTCCCGGCCGCCGAATTCGTCCCCACGCGCGGTGACGATTCGCACGCCCTGAACGACGGCTACTGAGGCTCGCGATCCTCCGTTACTATCTACCGTTTGCGATTTTTCGGAAGGAGCCACCGCATGGCCTCGGATGCCGCGTTCATGGACAAACTCACCGCCCTGTGCAAACGCCGGGGGTTCATCTTTCAATCCAGCGAGATCTACGGCGGCATCGGCGGCTTCTGGGACTACGGGCCGCTGGGCGTGGAGCTGAAGCGGAATATCAAGGAAGCCTGGTGGCGCGACTTTGTCATGAACCCGCCGCTGGGGCCGGACGGCAAGGAGATTCAGATGGTCGGGCTGGACTGCTCGATCATCATGAACCCGAAGGTCTGGGAGGCGAGCGGGCACTTGGCGGGATTCGCCGATCCGATGCGCAAGTGCGCCGGTTGCGGGCACTTCGTGCGAGCGGATCAGCTTCAGGAAGCGCTCGCGGTCGGGTCGAAGTGGGTCGACTCGCTGCTTCAGGAGTTCACGCCGATTACGGGCGAAATCGACACACCGCGTCTCATGAAGTGGGCGAAGTCGAAGGGCAAAGCGCTCGCACCCAACCTGGCGCTCGTTCGCGAACCGGAGGTGACGCTCTCGTGGCTGGCGACGCGCGTGAACGGTCAACCAACGGCGCCACCGGAATTGCGTGAGATCATCTCTTATCTCGCAACAGAACAGCTGCATCAGACGGGCCTTCAAGATCCCTGCCCGCGCTGCGGGGGTCCGCTCGGCGAAGCGGCGCCTTTCAAGCTCATGTTCGAGTCTTACGCGGGCGTAGAGCAGACGCCCGAGAGCAAAGTCTATTTGCGCCCCGAGACTGCGCAGGGGATCTTCGCGAACTACAAGAACGTCCTCGACACCGCGCGTGTCAAGGTGCCATTCGGAATCGCGCAAATCGGAAAAGCATTCCGGAACGAGATCACACCGAGAAATTACACCTTCCGCTCGCGCGAGTTTGAGCAGATGGAAATCGAGTTCTTCTGCCGCGAAGAGGAATCGATGGACTGGTACCAGTTCTGGCGGAATCACCGGTTCAACTGGTACGTCGGCCTCGGCTTGAAGAGCGAAAAGCTGCGCCTCCGCGATCAGACAAAAGAGGAACTGGCCCATTACTCGAAGGCCTGCGCGGACATCGAGTATCTCTTCCCGTTCTCCGACGAGCATCAGGAGCTCGAAGGCGTCGCGCATCGCGGGAATTTCGATCTGACGCAACATCAGACGCATAGCGGGAAGGACCTGACCTATTTCGAGGAGACGAAGTGGTCGGAGTTTCTGGCGGATCGCAAGGCCAAGGGGCTGCCTGAACTGACGAAGGATGAAAAATCGGATCTCGGCAGCAAGCCGCCGTATCGCTACCTGCCCACTGTCATCGAGCCCTCCGCCGGCGCGGACCGGGCGACGCTGGCGTTTCTCTGCGAGGCCTACACGGAGGATCAGAAGCCGGACGCCAAGGGCGTGATGCAGACCCGCGTCTACATGAAGTTCCACCCGCGGCTTGCGCCGATCAAGGCGGCGTTCTTCCCGCTCGTGAACAAGGAAGGCATGCCCGAGCTCGCTGAAAAGCTCTACCGCGATACGAAGAAACACATGAACGTCTTCTACGACGACGGCGGGTCGATCGGAAAACGCTACGCCCGCATGGACGAGGCCGGGACACCGTTCTGCATCACGATCGACGGCGACACGATCAAGAGCGAGGGCGAAAACGCCGGCATGGTAACGATCCGCGACCGCGACACGCTGGAGCAGATTCGCGTCCACCGCGACAAGGTCGTCGCGTGGCTGCGCGAGCGGATGGGACAGGCGTAATCGGCCGGCGGAACCGGAACTCGCGGCTCAACGGCGAGGCACTCGACCTCGAGAGCTCGCCCTCTACTTCGACTTCGGCGGATCGTGATGCCGGAGTCCGAAACACCGGAGCGGATTTCAGTGACGCGGTTATCCCGTCGTTCCGTGTTCCTCTGGACCATTTTGTGGCTCATGGTATTCACGATTTTCTGCAGCGGGTTTTTCGGCGTGGATGCCCGATATGGAAAATTACGATTTAACCTCTTGTGCGGGCGTGTCTGGGCCACCATTCTCGAAACTGACCTTTGGGTCCCCTTGCAGATCGACACGCAGAGAATCGGCCCGCGCTGGGATTGGGGCTTCCAAACGTCCGGCGACAGTTACCTCATCATGCCTGACAACTCTTTGGCTAAGGCGCATAGTGTTGTCGTGCCGCTCTGGCCGGTCGCGCTTGCGTGTCTGATTTTGGTGCTTCGCGCGAGGCGGCGCACAGAGAGTCTGCACCCAAAATGCGGATCGTGCGGGTATGACATAACTGGCAACTTCTCTGGCCGATGCCCCGAATGCGGAACGGCGACAACGCAGAATCGCGGGTAGAGTGGCCGAGTTTCCCGTCCGCCCGCTTCCTGCTTAACATGCCTAATTCGCCGGGCGGGCTCGGCGGATCGACGGATGAACGGATTGAGCAGGTACCAGGCACATGGCGAAAGCGGAAAAGACGGCGATTACCCCGACGCGGGCCGATGACTATCCGGAGTGGTACCAGCAGGTCGTGAAGGCGGCCGACCTGGCCGAGAACTCGCCCGTGCGCGGCTGCATGGTCATCAAGCCGTGGGGGTATGCGCTCTGGGAGAACATCCAGCGCGTCCTCGACGACATGTTCAAGGCCACCGGCCACAGGAACGCGTATTTCCCGCTCTTCATTCCGCTGAGCTTCCTCGAAAAGGAAGCCGAGCACGTCGAGGGCTTCGCCAAGGAATGCGCCGTCGTCACGCACCACCGCCTCGAGGCCGGCGCCGACGGCAAGCTGCGGCCGACCGGCGAACTCGAGGAGCCCCTGGTCGTCCGGCCGACGTCCGAGACGATCATCGGCGCGTCCTTCGCCAAGTGGGTGCAGTCGTATCGCGATCTGCCGCTGCTGATCAACCAGTGGGCGAACATCGTCCGCTGGGAGATGCGCACGCGGCTGTTCCTCCGCACGACCGAGTTCCTCTGGCAGGAGGGCCACACGGCCCACGCCACGCAGGCCGAGGCGGAAGAAGAGACGATGAAGATGCTCGGCGTGTATGCCGATTTCGCCGAGAACTGGATGGCCGTCCCGGTCATCAAGGGTCGCAAGACGGCCGGCGAGCGCTTCCCGGGCGCGGTGGAGACGTACTGCATCGAAGCGATGATGCAGGACCGCAAGGCGCTCCAGGCGGGGACGTCGCACTTCCTCGGCCAGAACTTCGCCCACGCATCCGAGATCAAATTCCTCGGCCCCGAGGGGCGCGAGGAGTACGCGTGGACGACGTCGTGGGGCGTTTCGACGCGGCTCGTCGGGGCGCTGATCATGACGCACAGCGACGACGACGGCCTCGTGCTGCCGCCGAAGCTCGCGCCCTCGCACGTCGTCATCCTGCCGGTGACGCACAAGGAGGAGACGAAGGCGCAGGTGCTCGAATACTGCGACAAGCTCGCGGCCGAGCTGCGGGCCGTGCAGTACCACGGCCGGCCGCTCGGCGTCGAGATCGACGCGCGCGAGGGCCGCGGCGGCGAAAAGGTCTGGGAGTGGATCAAGAAGGGCGTGCCGATCCGCCTCGAAGTCGGCCCGCGCGACATCGCCAGCGACTCGGTCTTCATGGGCCGGCGCGACAAAGCGCCGAAGGACAAGGCCGGCGTTCCGCGGGCGGAACTGGTCGCGAACATCACGAAGATCCTCGACGAGATGCAGGCCGGGTTGCTCGAGCGGGCACGCGCTTTCCGGTCGGCGAATACGCAGGCGATCGACAGCGAGAAGGACTTCTACGCGTATTTCACGCCCCGGAACGCGGAGCGGCCGGAGATTCACGGCGGTTTCGCCATGGCGCACTTCAGCGGCGACGTCGAGGTCGAAGAGAAGATCCGCAAGGACCTGATGGTCACGGTGCGGTGCATTCCGCTCGAAGGATCGGCCGAGCCTGGGGTGTGCCCGTTCAGCGGCAAGCCGAGCCCGCGCCGGGTGGTCTGGGGCAAGGCGTACTGAGCCGTCTCCGGAGCGCTGTGTCCGCGAAGTCGACCTGCATCCGAGGCCATGGAGGGACGGATCGGTGAATTGGCCGGGCAAGCGTGAATGGGCAGGAAGGATCTCGGAATGCAGAAGCGAAAACTGGGAAGCCTCGAAGTCTCTGCCCTCGGCCTCGGCTGCATGGGCCTGTCGTTCGGTTACGGTCCGGGGGTGGAAAAAGAGCGCGGCATCGCGCTCATTCGAGGCGCGGTCGACCGCGGCGTGACGTTCTTCGACACGGCCGAGGCGTATGGCCCGGGTGCGAACGAGGAACTGGTCGGCGAAGCCATCGCGCCGTTTCGCGATCGCGTGGTGATCGCCACGAAGTTCGGATTCAAGGGCGGCAAGCCCACCGACGGACTCGACAGCCGGCCGGAGAATATCCGCGCGGTCGCCGAGGCGTCGCTCAAACGGCTGCGGACCGACCGCATCGACCTCTTCTACCAGCACCGTGTCGACCCGGACGTGCCGATCGAAGACGTCGCGGGTACGGTGAAGGAACTGATCCAGCAGGGCAAGGTGAACCACTTCGGCATGTCCGAGGCGGGGGTTCAGACGATCCGCCGTGCCCATTCCGTACAACCGATCACCGCGCTGCAAAGCGAGTATTCCCTCTGGTGGCGCGACCTGGAACGGGAAGTTCTGCCGACGGTGGGGGAACTGGGCATCGGTCTTGTGCCCTTCAGCCCGCTTGGCCGCGGGTTTCTAGCAGGAGCGCTGACCGAGAAGACGAGATTCGAGCCGACCGATTTTCGCAGCAATCTGCCGCGGTTCACACCGGAGGCGCTGAAGGCGAACCAGGCGATGGTGGACCTGCTCCGCGCGGTTGCGGAGCGAAATGGTGCGACGCCCGCGCAGATTGCGCTGGCGTGGCTACTCGCGCAGAAGCCCTGGATCGTGCCCATTCCCGGGACGACGAATTTGAATCGTCTGGAGGAAAACCTCGGAGCGGCCGCGCTCACACTGACGCCGGAGCAATTACGCCAGATCGACGCGGCGGCGGCGAAGATCACGGTGCAGGGCGATCGATACCCCGAGCGGTTCAAGCAGATGGTGGGGCGATAGATACAGCCGGCTTGCGTGGGTCGCCGACGCGAAGGACGTGGGATGACAGGCTGTCAATGCACCGGAACACCACGCATCAGACGCCGTTTTCGTCGCGCCAGTCGTGGTCGTACACCGTGCTGAGGTAGCCGCGGCCGCCGTCCGTGAGCAGGGCGACGACGCACGGGCCGCCGGGGCTTGCGTCTGGGCAGCTTGCTGCGGGTGCGAGCGCGACTTCGCGGCAGTAGCGGCGCGCGGCCGCGGCGATGCAGCCGGAGGAGCCGCCGACGAATACGCCCTCCGAGCGGAAGAGTTCGGCCGCCGTGTCGAAGGACTCGCGGTCAGCGACGCGAATCGCCACGTCGACGATGGAGAGGTCGAGGTTGGCCGGGGCGCGGACACCGCCCATGCCTTCGACCTGGTAGGGGCCAGGTTCGCCCGGCTCTCGGCCCTCGACCAGATTTGCCAGGACGCTGCCGATGGGGTCCGCGAGGACAACCTTGGCCGACGGTTTCTTCTCCTTGAGGAAGCGGCCGATGCCAGTGAGGCTGCCGCCCGTGCCGACGCCGGCGACGATCGCTTCGACCTGCCCGTCCGTCTGCTCCCAGATTTCGCGGGCCGTGGTTTCGTAATGCACGGCGACGTTGGCCGCATTCGAGAACTGGTCCGACCACCATGCACCCGGCCGCTCGGCCGCGATCGCCCGGGCCTTGTTCTGAAAATTGTCCGGGCTGTCGAGCGGTGCCTCGCGGGGGACAATGACGACCTCCGCACCCACCGCCCGCATCAGCGCCACCTTCTCGGGACTTGTCTTGGTGGTCATGACCGTGACGAGCTTATAGCCCTTGATGGCGGCAGCCATGGCGAGGGCAAGGCCGGTGTTGCTCGCCGTGGCTTCGACGATCGTGCCGCCGGGCCTCAGCAGGCCGCGGCGTTCGGCGTCCTCAATCATGGCAAAGCCGATGCGGTCCTTGACGGAGCCTCCGGGGTTCATGAACTCGCACTTGAAGAGCAGATTGCACCCGGGGGCGAAGCGGGCGGCGCGGAGAAGCGGGGTGCGGCCGATGAGGTCGAAGACGGATTGGGCGATTTGCATCCGGAGATGATAAGAGACAAGAGCGAAGGAAGGCGGAGCGGCATGAGCCCACCGCTGCGCGGTGGGGCCACCACTTGCGTGGTGGGTTCTGATTCGGCGCCGCCTTCTGCGCCGCCTACGGCGACGTCAGAACTCGGACCCACCTTCGTGCCGGTTCGGCCGGCACCGAGGCTATTGGCCCGGCACCGCCGCTAACCCTCCGGCGCAACCCCTTCGGCTCCGGCGCTATCCCTTCGGCTCCGGCGGCGGGAGCATGTCGTCGGAGCTGGACGGCAGACCCGGCAGGTCGGACGGAAGCGTCTCGTCGCTCGTGTACTCGTAGAACTCGCGGTACTGCTGCTTGAAGTAGCCGCCCGCCCGCGCGCGGACGCCGTTGAGGATCGCGCCGACGATGCGGACGTTGATGCGTTCGAGCTGCTCACGGGTGCGCTTGAGGGCACCCTTCGCGTTCGTATCTGCCCGGGCGACGAGGATCACGCCGTCGACCTGCATCGCCAGGACCGCGGCGTCGCTCATCAGCAGCGCCGGCGGGCCGTCGAGGATTACGCGGTCGTACTTCGCGATCGCCGCGGCGAGCAGCTCGCGCATCATCTGCGAACCGAGCAGCTCCGCCGGCCGCGGCGGCATCGGGCCGCAGGACATGATCGACAGGTTCGGCACGTTCGTGCGCGTCACGACGGTGTCGAGCGTCGCCTGGCCGGTGAGGACGTTGCTCAGACCGTCCGGGCGCGATTCGCTGAAGTGCTGGCGGACGGCGGGGCGGCGGAAGTTGCAGTCGATCAGCAGCACGCGCTGGTTGCTGTGGGCCATCGTGACCGCGAGGTTGATCGCTACGGCCGTCTTGCCGTCCTCGGGGCTCGGGCTGGTGATGAGCAGCGTGCGCTGCGATTCGACCGGCCCGCTGAACTGGATGTTCGTGCGGATCTTGCGGAACGACTCGGCGATGAGCGAGTGCGGCGCCGTGCGGGCGACGTCCTCGATCGCCTCGACGGCGACTTCCTCTTCGTCGAGCAGCGGGACGGCGCCGAGCACGGAAAGATGCCCGTAGCGAACGACGTCGAGCGGCGTGCGGATGCGCTTGTCGGTGAATTCGCGGAGGAAGGCCAGACCGACGCCGGCGACGAGGCTCAAGGCGAAACCGCCGCCGAGGTAAACGTACAGGTTCGGCCGGCTGGGCTTGACGGCGTCGCGGGCCGATTCCCAGAGGCGGAGCTGCACGCGCGATTCGTCCTTGCTGGCGCCCTCGGCCTCCTTGGCCTGGATTTCGACTTCCTCGATCTGCTTCTGGATGGCCGCGGCGTCCTGCTCGAGTTCCTGGATCTTCTGGAGGTTGCGGTCGAGGTCGCGCTGCTCGGCCTGGGCCTGGATGAGCTGATCCTGATACTTCGCGAGGACGTTGCGCTGGCTCTGGAGGGCTTCCTTGACGTTTTCGAGCTGGCGGGTACGAACCTGTTCGGTGAGTTCCTCGCGCTTGGAGGCTTCCTTCGACATCAGGGCGTTGCGCCGTTCGGCGAGGACGCGGTATTGGCGGTGGTTCTCGCCGAGGATGAGCCGGGCGGTCTGCATCTCAATGTCGAGCGATTCAACCTGCGAGCGGACGAAGCGCAGCAGGGGGTCGGATTCGATGATCAGTTTCTGTTCGGCGGTGAGGGGGATCTGCGAAGGATCGAGGCCGGCCAGGTAGTCGGCCTGGCTCTGGAGCTGCGATTCGATCGCGCGCACCTCGGTGATCTTGATCAGCAGATCGCTGATGTACTCGCCCTGCGTGAGCCGGGCGGCGTCTGGGGCGGGGGTGTCGGTGGCGCGGCGCTGCGCGGCGATCTCGGTCCGCTTCTGCGTGAGCTCTTCCTTGAGGCGGCTGACCAGGTCCTTCATCGCCTGGACGCGCTTGAAGGTGTCCTGCTCCGACTTGCTGACGAACTTGTTGGTGTAGACGCGGACGAGCGTGTTGATGATGAGGGTGGCTTCCGAGCGCACGTCCGTATCGAGCGAGACGCGGATGAGGCGCGTGTCCGGCAGCGGAGCCGCGTTCACGTCCTTCGAGAGGCCGACGATGGCCTTTTCGACGTCGCCCTCGTACCAGTAGCGGAAATAGCGCGTTTCCTTGATCGCCTGGTCGCCGACGACGTCGAGCATCAGCTCGCGCGATTTGAGCTTCGCCGCCTCGGTCAGGAGCAGCTCCTGCATTTCGGTGGTGCTGGTCTCCATCGGACGGTTCAGCGTGAGGTTCTGCGGCGGATCGAGCTGGAACATCGCCTGGCTCGTGTAGCCGGGCAGGTATTTCCAGATCGCGAGCGTCGCGCCGACGACCAGCACATACGTGATGAACGCGGTGATGACGATCGTGAGCTTGCGCTGCTTGAGAATGCGCATCACGTCGCCGAAGGAAAGACCCTCCGACTCCTGCGCGGCGGGCGGGGCCTCGAGCGCGGTCGGGAGCTGGATCGGACCGGCGCCCGCGGCGAGCTGCGGCGAATTGGAGATCGAACTCATCGGTCACCTCGTTCGACTGGAGCGGCCGGGCGGCGCCGGCCGCTCAGGGTCACTTCAGTTTGGCGATTTCTTCCTCGGCGCGGCGGCGATACTCGTTGCCCGTCGCGCTGCCCGTCAATTCCACGACGCGGTCGAAATACTGACGCGCCTCCGTCGGCCGGCCGGCCCGGGCGATGGTCTCGCCGAGGTGGAAGTTCGCGGCCACGCTTTCCGGCGCGAGACGGACCGCCTCGCGGAGCACCGCTTCGGCCTGGCTGAGGTTGTTGTTCCGCAGGTGCACCGTTCCGACGGTGTCGAGCACGTTGACGTCGGTCGGTGCGAGCCGGACCGCGCGCTCGGCGTAGGGCAGCGCCTCGGCCGCCTTGTTCTTGCGTTCGACCAGGAGGTAGGCGAGGTTGTTGACGGCGGCGGGATTTTCGGGCGCGTCCTTCACGACGGATTCATAAACCGCGATGGCCCCGTCGTAATCGCCGGCGGCGTCGAGGGCGCTGGCCTTGGCGATGCGGGCGGTCGTGTTGACCGGGGACCGGGGATTCGTGCCGCCGATGACGGAATCGGCCAAGGCGATGCCTTCGTCGCGGGCGGCCTTGTCGGGCATGGCGACGAGGACGCGGGCGAGGACGGTCTTCAGCCGGTCCTCGGATTCTTTCTTGCCTTCGACGATTTTCAGGCAGGTCCGGAGCAGCGTCGTGGTATCCGCGACGCCGAGGTAGCGGGCGGCGCGCTCCAGTACGGCGTCCGCGGTGCCGACGCGCTCGTTGGCGGCGCCGATCATCGCCTCTTCGAGCTCTTTGATGGCCTCGGCTTTCTGCTGGAGCTTCATATGCGCCCCCGCGAGGCTGGCGCGGACGAGCGGCGTGAGACTCTCCTTCTTGAGCCGCGATTTGGCCGCGACGGCCTCGCCGGCGCGATTACCCGCGGTGAGCGCATCAGCCCAGGCGATGATCACGGCCGGCTGGGTACCGGTGGTCAGGTCCATCGCGCGGTTGAGCGCGGTGATGGCGGCGCTGTACTCCTTGCGCGAGCTCATCATTTTGCCGAGCTGGAAGTACCAGAAGTAGTTATCCGGTTCGCGGGCGATGAGCTTGCTGATCTCGGCCTCGGCTTCGAGCGGCCGTTTCACGCGGCCGAGGAACTCGATGAGGTCGACGGCGGCGGTGCGGGCGTCCTCGGGCGATCCGGTCTGCCGATCGGTCAGGATCTCCGCCCACTCGGTCTTGGCGAGATCGAAGTTCTGCGTGAGCTCGTAGATGCGGGCCAGTTCGCGACGACCCTCGTAGATCGCGCGGTTGACCGACTTGAGTTTGATGAGGTCGTCGCGCGCATCGTTGAAGCGCCGCAGCACGGCGTAGATCCGTGCCCGCGTGAGCAGGCTGAATGCATCGTCGGGCTTGAGGGCCAGCGCCTGCGTGAGCAGCGCCGCGGCGTCGTTCATCGCCTTGTCGTCGCTCTTCTGGGCGAGCACCCAGCGGGCGCGGAGAGTCTTGGCGCGATGGTCGGTCGGGAAGTCCTTCTCGAAGGCGTCGACTTCGCGCGCGGCGTCGCCGAACTGCTGGTTGCTGAAAAGGGCTTCGACCAGATCCACGCGAAGGTCCCTGGCCTGGGCCCGCTCCTCGGGCTTGACGTGGGAAAGCGCCGCACGATACGCCTCGACCGCTTCGGCGAAACGGCCGTTCTTCTTGTAGTAGGCGCCCATCGCCGCGTTCACGAAGTACCGTGCCCTGGGGCGGATGTCGGGGACGTCGGCGGTCCACTCATCGATCCCGCGTTCGGTAGTTTGATAGGTGTTGATCGCGGCCGCGCCGTCGCCGCAGAGTTCGTAGAACCTGCCGAGGCCGAGGTAGGCGTCGATTTTGGCGACGCCGCTGACGGCCTCGAGATGCTGGCGGAGGAATTCTTCGCCGATCCGGCGGGCCTCGGGATCGGGCGTTCCGTCCGGAGACTTCCGGTTGCCGTAGATCTGGACGATCGCCGTCGCGACGCGCGGGCCCGCTGGCGCGACGGCCATCGCCTCGGTCAGGCATTCGTCGGCCTTCGTGAACCGCTTCAATCGCTCGTAGTTGAAGGCCAGGCGGACGAGATTATCGACGTCCTTGGGATTGTCCTTTCGAGTCTGTTCACGCCAGTCGATGCCCTTCGACGGGTCTTTGGCCTCTTCGACGAGCTTCATGCGCTGCTGGATGAACTCGTCGGCGGGATTGACCTCGGCGGCGACGACGAGGCTGGCCATCGCTTCGGCTTCACGGCCCTGGGCACTGTAGCATTCGAAAAGAAAGCGATTAATCGCGAAGTTTCGCGGGTCGATCTCAAGGCCCTGCTTGAGGACCGCGATGGCCTCGTCGATCTGCGGCGGTGCGGACCGCAGGAGAAGTTCGGCAAGCGTGGCCTTGATCATCGGATCAGAGGGCAGGTCGCGCTCGGCGAGGCGGTATTCGCGGATGGCGTCCGGGATCTTGCCGCGATATCCGGCGAGCCGGCCGCGATACGTCGCGCCGCCCGCCCGATCGGCATTCGCCCGCGTGAGCCGGAGGCTCCACTGTTCGGCGGCATCGAGGTCACTCTTGGCGATTGCGAGGTCGAACGACAGGTTCATGAATGTCGGGTCGTCGGCGCCGCGGCACTTCTCCAGGCTTGGCAGTAGCTCCCCGATCTTCTCCCAGTTTCCGCGCATGTAATAGAAGCTGACAAGCGAATCAGCGCGTTGGCATTCATCCTCTATCGACTCGAGGATGGCGAGGATCTTCGATTCCCGCTTGGCCGGATCGGTCTCGGAAAGGTTGACGCGATACGCTTCGATCGTCCGCCGGATGTTGGGTTCGGTTGCGAGCGGCAGGAGTTTGTCGAGAAGCGCCACACCCTCCTCGCGGCGGTCGGTTCGCACGATGATTGTGGCGTAGAGGCGGATGGCCTCCAGATCAGACGGTTGTCCGGGCAGATACCTGGTCAGCAGCTCAAGCGCCTCGTCGTATTTCTGGGCGACGCTGGCGAGGCGGGCGCGCTCCACGAGCATGGCGGGACTGTCGCCGATGCGCTTGAGGAGTTCTTCAGCGCCCGGGATCTTGAGCGTCTCCATGAGTCGCGCCTTGGCGACCAGGAGCGACTTGTTATCCTTCATCCGGCCTTCCATCAGCTCGATGAAGTTGTACGCGTCCTGTTTGCGGTCAAGCACGGAAAGCAGGTTGATTTTCAGTCCCACGAGCCGCCACGGCGGTGTCTGGTTCTGGCGGTTGAGGAAATCGAGGCACTCATCCACGTAACGCAGCGCCGCACCGGGGGCGTCATTGGCCTGGAGAAGCGCGAGCTGCTCCTTGATGAAAAAGGTGGCCCCGGACTTGTCGCCGCCCGCCTTCTCGGCGTCCTTGTAAAGCTGGATCGCCCGGCGTGTGTCGCCCTTGTTCGCGGCCACCCACCCCTCCATGAGCGGGGCGAATTCCTGCGTGGGGTAGCGGAGGCGCATCATTTCGGCGAATTTCGCCGCGTATTCCAGCGCGACCGTCTTGGCCTCCTTCGCGGTGGAGCCGGCGAAGTACTTCATCGCCAGCTCAAAACCGTTGCGGATCATCGTCGCCCGGGCACTGTCGGACAGACTCGCGACGAGCGACTGCAACTGCACGGTGTCGTTGTTCGCGCGGACGAAGATCTCAAAGATCTCCTTCATCTTCTCAACCCGCTGGCTGTCCCAGGAGCCGTCCAGCGCAAACTTCCGTTCCAGGAGCCTCGCCCGGATCGGATAGCACGCGAACGCGGCCGGTTCGAGTCGAATGGCCTGTTCGACATGCTTCAGCGCCTCGTCGATCGCCTTCAGCCGCTCTTCCGGCGAAGCGTCCGCCATCGCCTGCTGCTCGTTGAGCATCATCTCGGCGAGGCTTCCGCGGAGTTCCCACGAGTCCGGGCTCTCGGCCGCGGCCTTTTCGAGCACCGCCCGGGCATCGGCGGGCTGGTTCGCGCCCTGGAGGTACGACGAGAGCGTAATTGCGAGCTTCGCATGCTTTGGATTCGCGGCAAACGCGGCCCGCAGCGGCGCGATGGCGGCGATGCGGGCCTCATTCGCCCGCTGGTTCGTCTGCTGCTGATCGAGCCCGGGCGTCTTCCGGATCTTCTCGAGCTCGAGCTGCCAGATATGCATCGCGGTGACGATCGCAACGCGCGGATCGGTCGCGTCGAGTTCGTTGGCGCGTTTCAGGTGCTCCTCGGACTTCGCCAGGTTGCCGGAATCGCGCTCGCGCTCGTTGAAGAGCGCCTCCGCGAGCAGCGCGCGGGCCAGCAGATTGTCGGGTTCGATCTGAAGAAGTGCCGACGCAGACTCGCGAATGAGCGCCCAGCGATCCCAGCCGAGCATCCGCAGTTCCCAGTATCGCTCGAGAATCGGGATGAGGATCTTCGGGTCATTCGGTGCGGCGGCCTGGGCCTTGCGGAGGAGTTCGATCGCATCGCCGACCGCGCCGAGGCTGTAATAGCAGCGCGCCGCGTCGATCAGATAGTGCGCTTCTTTGTCGATCGTGTACGCGCGAATGAACGTATCGCCCGCCCGCTTCAGGTCGCCGGACTTCTCGAATTCCGCCGCCTTCCCGGCCAGCACCTGCGGGTCCTTCTTCGCAAAGGCCGCCGCGCCGATCGCCACGGTCGTCACCAGCGCGAAAATCGCGCCGACCGTGAGGCCGGCGATGACGTTCTTGTTGATTTTCTGCTTGGCCATGGGCTGCCTCTCTCTCAGCGGGCCGCGGCCGGCGCATCGCCGGCGACGATCCGATCCCAGTCATAGTGGTTTGCGAGCAGAACCGGCATCAGGCTCCGGATGAACCGGCGGCCGGCCTCGATCGACTCGGCGCGCGTGGCGAAGCGGCCGTCGGCGCCGTAGAAGTCGAGCTCGATCTTGGAATAAAACGAGTACTTCGAGAATGGAAACGACGTCTTGATCTGAACGGCCTTGCGGGTCGTCATGAATTCGCCATTCGCGTAGAAAAAGTAGAGGACCGTCTTCGGCGGCGGCTTTTCGCCTCCGGCGCCCCGCCCGCCCGGCGGCTCAAAGACGAGCACCGCGACCGGGATTGTCGCCTGGCCGCCGCCCGGCTTATCGACCGTCACCTCGACCTGCTCCTTGTCGATCAGCGTCCAGCCGGCGGCTTTCTGGCACTCTTCCGGGTGGTGGGGGACCAGGTCCGGCTTGCCGGTGTAGTAGGAGACGAAAACGCTGGCCTTCGAGGCCGGGCCTTCGGGCTGCATCGCGTCGATGAAGACGCGGTTCATGTACTCGCTGGTGCCGAGGCTCTCTTCGACCTCCTTCGGCAGCGGCGGAGGCTGCCGCGCGTCCAGGGCGTAGTTCGGCAGCAGCGCCGTCGGATCGAACGCGTACAGGCCGGCCTTGAGCGGCACGGGCTCTTTGCGGAAATGCGCATTCAGGAAAATCGCCAGCGCCTGGGCGCCGACGGCGGCGGTGCAGAGGATTGCGAGGCTGACGTAGAAACGCCGGGCCCGACGCGCGGCGACGGCCGCCCCGGCGGCGTCGCGCGGCGCGGTGGAGATCGAGTCAGTCTTGGCGGCGACGGCGTCGCTCATGCGCTGTTCCGTTCCCCGGCGGCGTCCGGTTCGTCTTCGGCGGGGACGACGAGGTTGTTCAGCAACCACGCCAGCCCCGAGAAGATCGCGAAGGCGATGCCCAGTGTCACCAGCCCGAGCGCCATGTGATAGTTGCCCGACGCGTACTCCGGGTCAACAAAAATATGCAGGATGCAGGTGACGGTGACGCGAATGAAATTCGAGAAAACCGCGATCGGCACGCACATCGCGACCAGCACGGCCCGCTGCCAGACGGGGCGGTCGGAAATGAACGCGATCGCGACGCCGAGGGCGCAGAGCGTGATCGTGCTTCGCATTCCGCTGCACGCGTCGGCCACGCCGAGGTTGCCCTGCTGGCCGTTGTAGAAATACTCGATGGTCGAGCCGATGCGCTCGATGTGCAGCTCCGGAAACAGCGACAGCACGCCCGTGGCGACCACGGCTGCGATCTGCCGCAGCGGGTCCGTCAGGGCGAAATAAACGCCGCGCGGCAATGGAATCGCAAAAAAGAGGTAGAGCCAGGGCACCCAGCCGTGCCGCAGCACGACCGGCAGGCCGCACTGCCAGATGAAGAGCCCGAGCACGCAGACCAGCATCGCCACGTGCTTGAAATACCCGATCGGGTAGAACCAGATCGATACCTGGTGCCACAGCAGGCCGCCGATCAGCAGCACGGCCCCGACCCAGTTGTGTCGCACCTCGCACTTGCGCACCCGCGACCAGCGCGAGTAGATCAGGTAAATGCTGAATAGCGGGATGATCGGGCCGTGGCTCCAGTCCGACGAGGTCGACCACTCGTAGAAGAGATTGATGAGCTCGTTGTAGAACACCGCGGCGAACGCGAGCACCAGCAGTGCGACGCGGACCTTGGCCGCGTCGTCGAATGTGATTCGCTGCGCGGGTGGGTTGAGGACAGCACTCGACACCGGATTCGACCTCTCAGACATCCTAGAACGGCAGGCCGCGGTTGGCGCGGCGGGCCTGCTCGAGCGCTTCGGGGTTCGCCCGACCTGCATACGAATCCTGGTCGGCAAAGTTCCGGTCGTAGACGAAACCGAATCCGTAGGTGAACCGGAACGAGTTGCGGATCACGAAGAGGAACGGGGCGACGATATTGCTGCCGACGTTCACGATGTCGTTGTCCTTCAGCAGGATGTCATCCTCAAGGCCCGCGAAAATCGCGTCCAGATTCACCGAAACCGTGATCTGCTTGTCCGTCCCCTTTTCGCGGCGGATGATCTCGCAGCGCTGCGGCCAGGCCAGCGGGGCGAACCCGCCGACGATGGCCATGGCCTGCTTGAGCGTGATTTCCCGTTCATTGAAGCCGAACACGCCGGGTCGCGCGACTTCGCCCTGCACATAGAACACGCCCGTGTCGATCGGGATCATGATCGTATCGCGGTTGCGGATCACGATATTCTGCCGCGGGTCGCCGGCGCGAAGCGCATCCACGTCGATCTCGATGACCCGCTGCGAGAGTTCATCGCCGGTCTCATCGTCCCAGCGGAAGGGCTGCGCCGCCGCATCCGGGAGGGGCGTCTGCGCGGCGGGGCCGTCGAGCGGCTCCGCAGCGCGCGGCGGCGCCTCCTTCAGTTCCCCGGTCACTGGGTCGAAGACGAGCGGCGCAAACGAGCGCTCACCGGAGGTTGCCGTCGCCGGCTGCGATCGGGCCGTCGTGCTGCGCGTCGTCGGATCCTGCTCCGACATGATTTCTTCGAGCGCCCTGCGATCGTCGGCTTCCGACGGCGCGGTCTGCGGAGCAGCGGCCGGCGTTTCCTGGCCGCCGCCGGACCAGGCGGAGAGCATGGCGGGGGCGATCGGCTCGTCGGGCGGCGGAATGACGAATTCACGTTCAGCGGGTGCGGGCTGCGACTGCGGCGGCGCAGCGGCACCGTCAGCGGAGACGTTGGACGCCGCGGATCCGCCATCGGCGCCGCGGCGGATTACGTAGAGCTTGCGGATGCCCGCGCCGATGTCGCCGCCGAAACCAAGTGCGTCGAGAACACGGAAATCGCTGAACGCGATCGGGTACGTCCCCGCGGACCGCACGGCGCCGAGCATCGAGAACGTGAGCTGCCGACGGACGACGATTGAGGCGGTGACGATCGGATCGGTGAGAAATCCACCCTGGATCACCCGATTGCGGATGTCGGCCTCGAATTCCTCCTCCGTCATGCCGGTGACCTTGATCGAACCGAGCTGCGGGATGCGAATGAACCCGCTCGGATTCACCTCAAACTGTGCGGCCAGCGGAATGCCCTGGGTGATGAAGTCGTCAATCGTGACCTGGAGCTGGTCCTGCGGGCCAAGCCGGTACTCGACATATTCGGGCACAAGGTCGGCCGGCGTCGGCTCGGTTGCGCCGGCGATGCCCATCGGGCTCTCGCGGGGGGTGAGCACCCGGCGGATGCCGCCCTCGCGGAACTCCGCGGGGAACATCCCGACCTTGGTCGGATCCAGGAATCCGTTCAGCGGATTGAGAGCGCACCCGGTGCCTGCCCCCAGGGCGGCGAGGCAGCCGGCGGAAAGGGCAGTCTGTTTGAAGCGTCGTCGCATTCGAACCTGCTTGACGTTAGAAACGCTCGCGGAGAGCCGCCCGCGCCGCGCCGGCGGAGCGCATCTCGATTCACAAACACCGTACTGGACACAACTTCCGCGATTTCCGGCCTGAATCTACCCGCCCGTATTCGGACGGTCAAACCGGCGGTTGGCGCAAGGAATGCGGCCTGCCCGCTGATCGTACGCCCCGCGGACGAGCCCGGTTCGACTCGTCCGAAACCGCATCCTGTTTATCGGGCGAGTGGGGCGCGGAACTTTCGCCCTATCGCCCGCCCGAAGCGCCGAAACTGCGGGCCGCCGGCCGGACGAGACTCACGGCGGCAGGCCGACCCGATAGGGGGGGTATGCAGCGCGGACGCCACGAGCACGGGCAGATCGGCCGGAAACGCGCCGTCATTCTGGGCGCGGGCGGGCACGGTCGGGTTGTGCTCGACATCCTGCTGCACGATGCGACGGTTGAGGTCGCAGGATTCCTGGACAACAACCCGGACATCGCGGGCCGGCGGATCGACGGCGTCCCCGTTCTGGGTCTGATCGACGATCTGGAACGAATCGCCCGGGAGCGCGAGATTGGCGGAGTCGTGATCGCGATCGGCGACAACGGCACGCGCCGGGGGCTGGCGCGCGACGTGGACCAGCTCGGAATCGAGTTGCTGAACGCGGTGCACCCCTCGGCGACGCTCGCGCACAACGCGATGCTCGGCCGGAACGTGGTCGTGGCGGCGGGCGTCGTGGTCTGCGCGAATTGCCAGATCGGCGACTCGGTCATTTTGAACACCGGGTGCATCGTCGACCATCAGACGATGATCGGCGAGGGGAGTCACATCTGCCCCGGCGTTCGGATTGCCGGTCGCGTGAAGGTGGAGCCGGGCGTCTTCGTGGGCATCGGCGCGACCATCATCCCGAAGGTCTGCCTCGGATGTGAGTCGATCATCGGCGCTGGAAGCGTCGTGATCGAGGACGTCCCGCCCATGGCGACGGTCGTGGGCGTGCCCGCGCGGGCGATTCGGGCCGCCGGCGCGGACGACGACGTCGCCGCGATGTTGCTGCCGGCGCGGGTCTGAGCAGACGCGCTGTCCGGCGTCGCGCCGCGTTACCTCGCGATTGTCGCGGGCGGGAGCCCCCAGAACTCAGCCAGCCGGTCGGTCAGCCTCGAAGGGTCGGCCTGCGACCAGTCGTTCATATGGCATCCGGCGTCGCCCAGCGGGACACGACTGATCGATCCGTCCATTCGGCGAAGGACGACGTCGATTCCGCGGCTGCACCACGGGCTGCGGTCCGGCGGTTCATCCCGGACTTCGAGCCGGCTCACGTCGCTGCGGGCGAAGACAAACGAGACATCGCGGCCGGTGATGCCGAAGCGATCGTGGGCGGGGTCGCGCCAGATGAGCGGTGCGCCGTCGGCGAGCGTGTCAAACACGCCCGGCGGATTGCGGCGGGTGGTGAAATTATTGACGGTGAGATTCCAGCCCCAGCCGGGCGGCAGCGCGGGTGCGTCGAGAAGACAGTCCGGAGCGAGGGTTAAGACATTGCGGAGCGACTCATCGGGCGGGGCGTGCGGCACGCTCGATGCAAGCGTGACAAACGCGTCGACGCGCGTGTCGGAGTCGTTCAGCCTGCGCGGCCAGACGCACGCTCGCACGGTTAGCGTGCCAAGCGTCCACTTGCGGCCGAGGGTGTTGGAGGCGGAGTCGTCCGTGCTGCCGCCCAGGAGGTCGTCAAGCGGTTCGCGCACGGCGCTGAGATTCGCCTGGGCGATGCCGTGGACGTCGACGTCCGCGCAGTAGCCCTGCGGCGGGCAGTGATCGACCGTGCCGGGGATGCGAACGTAGAAGCGCAGCGGAAATGGCGTGAGGGCGGTGGTCGGGGGGAGGTAGACGGCCTGCGTGTTTTTACCGCAGGGGGCGACCCCGAATTCGCGACGCAGGTCGTCGACGGATCGGGACCAGTCGATCGCCGCAGGGCGGAGCCGGTCGAGGAGCGCAGCCTCGGTAATGCGCGGCGGATGGCGCGATTCCGGTCGGGCACCGAAACCCAGGAACGATAAGAGGCGTTCAATCACGGCAGCGATGATGGCGTGCCGCGCCGCGGCGTGCAAGGGCGAAGAAGGACGGCGAGGTGCGGCGAAAGATGGCCGTGCCGGCCGGCTACTGCGCCTCCAGTTCGTCCTCGTCCTCCGGAAGCGGATTCTGGCGACCCTTGGTCAGCTTGAATTCACCGACGGGCGCGACCTTGCGGTAGCCGAGGTAGAGCAGGAGGTCGAGGACTTCCGTCCAGGTCGGGAACGGACGGCTGTTGACGCGCTTGTATTCGTCGATCGACTTGATGAACTCGAGCTGTTCCTCGTTCATGTGGCCTTCTTCCGCGTCGCGCCGGTAATCGGTGCGACGGCGGCCGGGGCCGCGGCGACGGTCGAAGTTCGACGTCGATTCCGAGGCGTCACGACGATCGACGCCGCTCCGGCGGTCGACGACGGCACGCCGATCACCCTTGCGGCGGTCCTCGATCGAGACGGAGTCGGCCTGGTCCGGCGCCGGTTGCGGAAGCTCGCTGTTCATGAAAATGGCATCGGCGACTCGCGCCCGGAGCGTGAGTCGCCGATTTTGGATTCCCGATCCCGGCTCGTTTTTCCGTCCGTCGGCCAGCGATTAGCGGACCCGGCGCGGCGGCGCGTGATTCCTGCGCACGGTTCCGCGCAGCATTCAGGCCGGATCACTCGTCGTCGAAGTCATCGACGTCGTCATCATCATCGTCGTCAAAATCGTCATCGTCGTCGTCATCGTCAAAATCGTCATCGTCGTCGTCCGCCCCGAGCGCGCTGTCCTCTTCGTCGCCGTCCTCGTCGAAGTCGACCTCCGCTTCGTCGGCGTCGCCCTCCTCGTCGTCGTCGTACCGCTTGCGGGCGTTCTGCGGGCCAAGCAGCGCGGCGGCATCATCCGCCTCGTCTTCAACCGCCTGCTCCGCCGGTTCCCAAGGCGTCCACGCGGGCGCTTCGTCGGCCGCGGCCTGTTCGGTGTGGGGTGAGAACTCCGTCGCGATCGGCAGCCCGACTTCGAGCAGCCCATTCCCTGATGTCATTTTCCTGACTCCTTGGCAAACACCGCCGGTGTGGCGCGGGCAGATTAGCCGGAGTCGTCGATTCGTCAAGACCCGAATTCCGACGAATTTTCCCGGCGCGACGATCGCCCTGTCCGGTGCAGGCGACCGAGGCCTGCGCTATACTCCGCAACGCTCGGAAGACCGGGTTTCGAGGCCGCGACCGTCGCAGAAATCGCCCTGTCACGATCGGCGTGAGGCGATTTCAGCTTGAGCCGGCGCAGGAAAGGAATCAGCGACGATGGCAAAGGCGGGGGGCGGGCCGTGGTATGCCGACGGACTCCAATTCACCTGCACCCAATGCGGCAACTGCTGCGGCGGCGCGCCGGGCTATGTCTGGGTGCATCCGCTTGAGATCGATGAGATCGCGAAATTCGTCGGTTTGACGCCGGTCGACTTCATCGAAAAGCACACCCGCTCCGAGCACGGCCGGCGGAGCCTGCTGGAACTCGAAAACGGCGACTGCGAATTTCTCGAACGCACCGAAGATGGCAAGAGCCGCTGCTCGATTCACCCCGTGCGGCCGGTGCAGTGCCGTACCTGGCCTTTCTGGGAGTCGAACTTGCGCTCGGAGAAAGCGTGGGCCGCGACGGCGCGGGGCTGCCCGGGCATGAATACGGGCGAGCACCACCCGCTGCCGGTCATCCAGGCGGCGCTGGCTCGGAACGAGGAGCGGCGGCTGCCGCTCTGATCGCGAGCGTGAGCGCTCCCGCGAGCGCGACCGCCCAGCCGGCCCATGTCTGCACGGCGTCCACGAGGCCGCCACCCAGGCTGGCGCTCATCCCCGTCTGCCGGATCGTCGTGAACGCGATCCAGAGCATCAGCACGCCCGCAACGCGCCGCCAGAAACTCGACCACGGATGAATCAGCACGGCGGCCAGAGCGGCGAGGATGATCACGCCCCGCTCGAACGGGAACGCGGCCACACCGTACGACACGCCGCGGCCGAGGTTGCGGATGAGGCCGGGCGTGATGGTCACCTCGGTACCCTGCGGGCCGCTGACGAGCGTGTGCTCGGCGCTGGTGGGGCGCATGAGTTCGCCCTCGGGTGTGATGACCCAGACATGAAGAATGTCGCTCACGAGATCGGCCTGAATCCCCATTCGACGGAGCAGCGAGGCGGCGACGACGGCGCGCCCGTCGCAGTCGTCCTTCCCGTGCTGGAAAACCTCGTCGACCGTGGGCAGCCAGTCCATCACGCCCCACGTGTCCCAGTCCCAGGCATAGGGGATGCGCTCGAAGACGGTTTTTTCCACCGCCGCGCGGATCGTCGGCGTATCGGCGTTTTCCGGGATGGCCGCACGCACTTCGGCTTCGAGCGGGGCGAGATGGACGCTGGACGGGTCGAGGACCGACTGCATGTTGCGGAGCCGCTCGATCCACGTCGGGATCAGCCAGAATTTCGGATAGAGCACGAGACCGGTGACGAGAAGGAAGAAGGCGATTTTCGCCGGCCCGCGCACCCACCAGGGTTGCTCATGAAGTCGACGCCAGGCGTTCATCACCACCCCGCAACTCCAGCCGCCTGCCGGCGCGGCCGGTTCTGATTAGAATCGTACCGGCGAGGGCGGCCGGGCGGACGAAGAAATCGATGGACCACGACGACGAAATCTGCTACTGCTATCACGTCTCGCTGCGGAAGCTCGTGAATTTCGCGCGGCGCGTCCGGCCGCGGGCGCCGTCGCAGATGTCCGAATGCCTGGGGGCCGGGACGGGCTGCGGCTGGTGTATCCCCATTCTGTGCAAGATCGCCCGGTCGATCGACGATCCTGACTTTCGCCTCACCATGACGCCCGAGCAGTACGCGGCCGAACGGGCGCGGTATCGAACCGAGAAGCGGCCGCGGCATGAGTTTTCGCCTCCCGAGCCTGCGGAACCGCCCCCGCCGCCGCCCGTTTCTCCCGATTAGTGCAGAATCTGGGAATTCCGTCACGGATTTTCTATGCGCGCGGCCCTCCCGTGCACTGATACAGTGTCGACGGCGCTTCGGGGGTCCTGAATGCGGGTATCGAACCAGACGCTCGGCCAGTCGCGACGCGAGATGACCGTCGCCGCCGCGCCGCCGACATCCGGCGCAACGCTGACCATGACGGACGCCGAGGCGGTGGTCGTGCGTTGGTCGGGCGTGCTGTATGCCTGGCTGACGGGCCTCTGCCGCGATCGCGACCGGGCGGCCGACCTGACGCAGGAGTCTTTTGCGGCGTACTGGGCGGCGGCGCAGCGGGAGAAGATCGCGAATCCGCGGGCGTGGCTGTTTCGCACGGCGCGGAACCTCTTTCTCGCGGATCTGCGGCTCCGGCGGCGAAGTCTGGCACTAGACGACGAGGACGCGTGCGCCGCGACGGACCCGGCGGCGGCGCGGATCGAGGCGGATGACGCCGATCGCGTGCGTGCGGCGGTTCTGGGGATGCCGCGGACGATTCGCGAGCCGATCGTGCTTCGATACTGGTGCGAACTGCCCGATGCGGAAATCGCGGCCGTGCTGCGGGTCCCCGTCTTTGTGGTTCGCTGGCGTATTCACAGGGGTAAAGCGTGGCTGAGGACGCAACTCCCGACGCTCAACCCTTCCGGAGGTGACAACCATGTCCCCCGATGACGACTTCCGTCTGAATCCTGACCCCTTCGACCGCGACGACCTCGCGGCACGGCTTCGAGCCGCCCGGCCGGATCCACCGGACGCGCTCGCCGACCGATGCCGCCGGGTATCGACGGGTGCTGAGCCGAATTCAACTGAAATAAACAGATGGAGACAGTTCATGACGAATCGAAACTTCTTCCGCGGCGTGGGCGGCATCGCGACGGCCGCGGCGATCATTCTGGCCTTCGCGTGGTTTGCGCCGCACTCACCGAAATCCGCGACGAATACGCTCGACGCGGTGCAGGCCGCTTTTCGGACGCTGGACGACGTCGCGGCCGTGGAGATCGAGACCGAGTGGCACAGCGGCGATGGCGAGCCGCCCAATGACGGCGGGACCGTGACCGTTCTCCGCGGCGTAGGCTACGCGGGGCGGTCGATCGGCGGAGAGATCGAAGTCTACAACCTCGTGGAGCAGCGGCGCTACCGCACGCAAAGCGGCGGCCAGGAACTGGTCACGGTGCGGATGACCGACCAGGGCATGATCGAAGAAATGCTGCGCCGCACCCGCGTCGCCGAATGCGCCGAGTATTTCAACATCTCGCGGCGCGAGGCGATCGTCGATCGCGTCGAGATTCGCGACGGCCGGGCAATCCGGCACATCGAGGCGCTGGACACGCAGCGCCGGCCGGTGACGATCGAACTCGACGTCGAGACCGACCGGCTGCTGCTCGTCGATTCGAGGTTCGGCACGGACATTCCCGGCCAGACGATGCGGCAGATCGTGCGGTTCCGCTACCCTGCGCCGGAGTCGATCGACCGGGCGATCTTCGACCCGCCCAGCACCGAGGGTAAGCGCGTCATCGAGGAGCCGGCGTCGAAGATGCAGTGCATGGTGAATGCACGGAACCTCTGCATGGCCGTCATGGTCTATGCTCAGGAGCATGACAACCAGCTCCCGCCGAACATCGACGCGCTAGCACGTTACGCGCCGGGCGGCGACCTGGCGACGTGCCGGACGTGCCTGTTCACGGACGGCGGCCAAGCGGTCGAGATGATCTACTCGACGCCGGAATCGCTCGGCATCACCACGATCAACGACCTTCAACCGGAGATGATCCTGTTCCGCTGCCGCATCCAAGGCGGCGAAGTCCTCGGCTTCGGCGACGGCCACGCGGAGTTTCGCGCGAGCGCGGACTAGCGCAATTCGGTCTAGGGTCCGGCCCCTGTCCGCAAGGCGAATGCATGCGGCCAGGGGCCCGATGTTGTCGCGACGCTCCATATTTGCCATGCTGCCTCGTATGAACTCCATCCTACGCGGCAGCGTCGCCGGGGCTCTGATAATCTCGCTGGCGGGCGTGCCCGGCGGCTGCCCGACGAGTCAGGTGGGCTCGAATTCAAGCGGATCGCCGTCGACAGGCTCCGGCGACGGGGCCGACGGGGCGTCCGATAGCGGCGGTGTCGGGACTTCGACCGGCGGCGATTCAGGGAGCGCGGATTCATCGGGCGGCACGGCTTTGGGCGAGTCCGCAAGTCTCGCTTCGCTCCAGGTCTTCCCGGCCGACAACCCGTGGAACCAGGACATCTCCGGGCTGGCGGTCCATCCGAATTCGGATGCATATCTCGCCAGCATCGGACTCTCCACCGGCCTGCATCCGGATTTCGGAACGGTCTGGGAAGGCGCACCGATTGGCATTCCCTACACGCTCGTCGACGCGAGCACGCCGCGCGTCAACGTGACCTTCGACTACGCCGACGAGAGCGATGCCGGGCCGTATCCGATTCCCCCGGATGCGCTGATCGAAGGCGGACCAGACGCGGACGGCGATCGGCACGTGCTGCTCGTCGATCCGGCCGCGAAAAAGCTGTACGAGCTCTTCTACGCGTACCCGCAATCGGACGGTTCCTGGACGGCCGGCAGCGGCGCGATCTTCGACCTGACGAGCAACGACCTGCGGCCGGAAGGCTGGACGAGCGCCGATGCGGCGGGTCTGCCGATCTTTCCCGGCCTCGTCCGCTACGACGAGGTGGTCGAGCGCGGCGAGATCAACCACGCGATCCGCTTCACCGTCAGCCGCACGCAGCGGGCGTACATTTCGCCGGCGCGGCACTACGCGAGCAGCTCGACTGACTCGAACCTGCCGCCGATGGGCCTGCGCTTCCGCCTGAAAGCCGACTACGACATCAGCGGCTTCACGCCGAATGTCCAGGTGATCCTGCGGGCGATGAAGAAATACGGCCTGATCGTCGCCGACAACGGCAGCAACTGGTACATCAGCGGCGCGCCCGATTCGCGCTGGGACGACGACGAACTGCGCCAGCTTTCGCAAGTCAAGGGCCGTGATTTCGAGGCGGTCTACACGGGCGACGCGGTGAGCAACTGATCCGACGCCGATCAAGGAATCCGACTCCGAGCAAGGAATCCGAGCCCGACGCGCTAGCGAGGGCGAGGATGACGTGATTCGCTCGCAATTCGAACATGATCTACACTTCCAGAATGCCATCCTCGCCCGTTGGCTATTTATTGACCTGGACCTGCTATGGAACGTGGCTGCACGGCGATCCGCGCGGTTCCGTCGACTGTCAGCACAACGCGCCCGGCGAGCCATTTCTGCCGGCGAGTCTATTGCGAATCGCGGCCGGATCTTCGATGCTTCGTCACGCGCCGGTGCGCCTCGATGCGGCGGCGCGGCGGACCGTTGCGGAGTCGATCGCGGACCACGTGGCGATCCGTGACTGGACCCTTCACGCATGCGCCGTTCGGACCAATCATGTGCACGTCGTTGTCTCGTGTGGAGTCCATCCCGACATCGCGCGGGAACAGTTCAAGGCGTGGGCCACGCGCCGACTGCGCGAGGCGGGCATATTTCCGCGAGATCGGCCGGTCTGGACGGAAGGTGGCAGTGATCGCTGGCTGTGGGACGTCGAGTCGTTCGCGAACGCGATCGGCTATGTGGCCGACTACCAGGGCGACCCGCTGGATTGACCGAAATCCGATTGGTTCTATCGAAAATTGCGAACAACGGGTTCGGCGGATCCTCGCCCTCGCTAGCGCGTCGGGCTCGGATATTGTTTCGCCAGGCGGTGTATCTGCGGGCCCGCCGGAGGACTCCTCTCGACAGGTCAGTCCGCGCGAGCGGCCGTGTGTGCGGCGGCGGCGGGTGAGCCGGCGAGGGAGGTCTCATGTTTCGAAAGGGTGTGGTTTTCGGGCTGGCAGCGTCGCTGACGCTGGCGAGCGTGGCGTGTGATTCGACGGCCGTCGACCAGCTGCTCGGGGATATTTCGACGATCGCGGACGGCTTTGCCGACGGCGTCGCGTCGAATGCGAACTCCGGCGGCTCGGCCAATGCGAATTCGAGCGGCGGGGCGGCGGATACGAACGGCGACGACTCGGCCGGCAATGCGAACGGTTCTACGGCGAACACGAACGAGCCGGCCGGGGGAACCGCGAATGCCAATACGAATTCGGGCGGCGCGTCCAACGAAAACAGCAATGCGGCGACGTCGAACGGTAACGACAACGGCGACGACGGCGCAAACAGCAACGCCAACGAGGATTCGTCGAACGCGAACGGCAACGCGAACGAGGATGATGACGACGACAATTCGAACCGCAACGACTGAATCGGCGCCCGCCGGGGGCGATCTGAAAACTCAATCACGGTGCCGCCCGCCGTATACCATCACCGTCGCCCGTACGCGGCGGCGGATCGGATTCGGCGGGGTGCACCATGCGCACGGCAAACAGCGATATCGCGTTCTCGGACTCGGTCAAGGCGGCGCAGGCCCGGCTCGGCTCGCGCGAGAAGTACGCGCGGCACGCCCTGAGCGAAGAGGACGACTGGGCGAGCGAGATCACGGATGCCCTCGCGGAGTTCATCGCCGCGCGCGACACGTGCTTTCTCGCGACGGCCAGCGCGGCCGGCGTGCCCTACGTCCAGCACCGCGGCGGCCCGCCGGGGTTTCTGCGCGTACTCGATCCGACGACGCTCGCATTTGCGGATTTCTCCGGCAATCGGCAGTACATCACGCTCGGAAACCTGGCGGAAAATCCCCGGGCCGTGCTCTTTCTGCTGGATTACCGCAATCGGCGCCGGGTGAAGATCTGGGGCACGGCCCGCGTCGTCGAAGGCGACGCAGCGCTGCTCGAACAGCTCACGCCGCCGGGGTATTCAGCCCGGGTGGAGCGGGCGATCGTCTTCCACGTCGCGGCGTGGGATGCGAACTGCCCCGCGCACATCCAACGGCGGTTCACCGAACAGGAACTGCTCGACGCGACGGAGGGGATGCGGTTGCGAATCGCGGAACTGGAGCGCGAGGTGGCGGCGTTGCGCGAGGCGGCGAAGAATCGCGGATAACGCGCCGGCGCGAACTACTGCGGCGCACATGCGCGGCAGACCGCGTCGACCTCGATCTCGACCAGCATCTGCGGATCGATCAGCCCCTTCACCTCGACCATCGTCGTGCAGGGCCGATGATCGCCCACCCACTCCCGGTGAGCCCGACCGAACTCCTCCCAGCGGGCGATGTCGGTGACATAGAGCCGCGTCCGCACGACGTCGCGGACGGAGGCGCCGAGTTTTTCGAGCGCGCGGGTAATGATCTCGAAGCAGCGGCGCGCCTGCGCGCCCGCATCGCCGGGAGCGAAAACCGAGCCGTCGTCGGCGATCGGCGCGGTCCCGGTGACGAAGACCATGTCGCCGGTGCGAAGGGCGCGGCAGTAGCCGACCGATTCCTCCCACGGTGCGCCGCTGAAAACCCGCTGTACGGCGCTCGCCATCACTGCGCCTGCGCCGGTGTGTCGGTGTCCGTCAGCATCTTGTCGCGGATCTCCTTGCGCCGCCGCCCGTCGTCGGACTTGCGATACTCCTCCATGCCCGGCGGCTCGGGAAACGCCTTCGCGACATCGAATTCCTGCGCTTCGCACTCCTTCTTCAGGTACTCGATGATGTCGTCGTAGACGATCTGCCGGTAGGGCAGGAAGAGCAGCCGCCACAGCATCGCCTTGCGCACCGTGACGAACTGGTTGTACGGCGGCGTCGCCAGCCACTGGAGCAGCACGTCGTGCAGGACGTCGTTGAAGTCCGGCAGGCGGAACTTGTGCTCGCCCGGCTGGTTCTCGAAATCAGCGTTGAAATTTCTGTGCAGGCCGCTCGCCAGGTCGATCGTGTTCTGATACATCGCCGTGTCGCCGTCGGCCAGGTGGTCGAACGCCTGCAGCAGCAGCACCTGGAGCGAGGACAGCGTCTGCTGGTGCGTTCCGAGCACGACCTCGTCCCAGTTCGCCCGGACGAATTCCTCGATCGGCACCAGGTACCGCGTCTCGACCGCGCCGTGCGGCCGCTTGCCGTACGCCTCGCGCAGATAGTTGTAGTAGTAGGCGGCCTCGCGCTTGCGCCCGGCCAGGTAGAGGAGCCGGATCGACTCCTCGAGAAAATTGACGTGCCCGCTGCGGAAGGTCTCGCCCGCGCCCTCCTCGCCCTCGGCCAGGTCGGTCGCGAGCGCCTTGCCGTATTGCAGGTACGCCCGGTGCATGGGCTCGATGAAATTCAGGTCGGGGCAGAAGTTGATGTACGCGTTGTTCACGTTGTCCGCGTAGGGCTCGAAGATGATGCGGTTGCGGCGGAAGAGATTCACCAGGCTGAAGAAGAGCTGCCGCAGCGTGTTGGTCTTGTCGTTGCCGAACTTGCTGATCGTCTCGCCGCCGGCGACGAGGCCCTCGTTGATCCAGTACAGGCTGTGCGCGTCGACGCCGCGCCAGTCCATCGGGCCGAAGATCTCGACCAGCGTCGCCATCTTCTGCGGATCGAGCTTGTAGACCTCCTTGAGCACTTTCTTCTGGAGGAACTGCACCAGCGCCTCACCGGCCGGGTTGCCCGCCCGTACGCCGAGGATCCGGTCGATCGTCTCCGCGGCGGTGAGCGGCGCGTCGGCCTTCTTTTCGATGACCGCGCGCAGGCCCGGCGGATCGACGAGCGCGCGGTAGGGATAGAAGAACGTGAACGCGAGCCCGCTGGGGATCCAGTAATTGTCCTCGTTCAGGTCCTCGCTGGTAATGTCGATCCCCGCCGCGCGCAGGTCGGCGATCATCTGCCGCGTCTCGGGAAAGGCGGCGTAAAGATCATTGAGCGTCGCGGGCGCCTCGGCGATGGTCCGGATGAAATCGTACGCCGAGCGCTTGACGATCTGGTATTCGGCGAGTTCGGGCGCATCCTCCGCGGATTCCCCCACGGTTTCGCGCTTCTTCGGCAGCTCCCACTTGAGCTTCTCGGCCTTGGCCTTGGCCTCCTCGAAGCGGCGCTCGTGTTCCTTGACCATCTGGTCGGCCAGCTTGTCGATGCCCGAGCCGATGTCGCCCTGGAGCACTTCGAACGGCAGGTTCGGCCGGTACGTGCCGATCGGGTCGGGCGGGGGGCCGAGCAGCAGGTGCATCCGCCAGGCCCAGTTGCGCTTGTACGCCATGTGCTTTTCGTCGACGTCGGCGCTCATCTTGTTGACGAAGATCCACGAGAGCTGCTTGTAGAGGTTGACGGCGTGCGGGTTGTACCGGAGCCCTTCGTCGCGGACGAGCTTCACGCCGTTGTAGACCCAGTTCCACCGCTCTTCGTCCGTGTGCGTCGTGACGGAGATGTTCCAGGCCATGTTCCAGGAAAGGAACTCCCAGACGGCCACGAAGCGCGGCTGGAGCTTGGTGATCCAGCTCGCGAGCTGCATGGCGTCGTAGTACTTGCCCTCCATCTTGTACTGCTCGGCCCGGATGAAGGCGAGATTCGTGAGCAGGCCGCGGAACGCGCCGAGCGCCTGGATCGCCAGCGCGTATTCCGGCGGCGCCTGGGCGAGCGGGTCGGCGACCTGGTATTTGGTCATGTCCGCCCGGCCGGTGTTGATCGGCGCGGCGAAGCGGCTCGCGGCGGCCGCCAGCGCGACGGCCGTGACGAGCGCGATGAGCTGGATGGTTCTGGGTTTCATGGTGATGACTCCCCGTACGGCGATGGGCGCTGTCGGATCGTGTCCGCCCGCCCGGAACCCTGAACCCTCTACACCGTCACGCCGGCGATTTCGCGCGAACGGAAGATCAGCCAGCCGGGCAGCGCGAGCAGCACCAGCCCGTAGATGATCGTATGGGCGGCCCCGGACGCGATGAGTTCCCAACTGATGTAATACCCGTCGATCAGCTTGTCGACGCCGTCGTATTTGAAGAAGTCCGGCAGCACGAACGTCAGGATCGGCACGAGCACCATGCGCACGAGCCGGCCGCCCGAGCCGTACGGGTCGACCTTCGCCCCGGCCTGGTTGTCGGGCAGGTTGGCGCCGATCGACTCCATCCACCACGGGATGCCGATGCAGAACAGGTAGATGCTGAGCGTGCAGAAGCAGGCCACCGGGAACGACGTGAACGTCCCGAAGAACAGGCCGATGGCGCTCAGGAAGCCGAGCCGGAACAGGATCAGCATGAGCGACTTGGCGAAATTCACCTCGAACGAGCCGACCTTATAGAGCAGTTCCAGGGCATCGTCGCCCTCAAAGGCGAGCACGTACCGGTTCGGCGCGTCGGGGAAGGTCGGGTTCCCGACCAGCAGCGTCGCTTTCCCATCCTTGGCGACATTCGACTGGCGCAGGAGGAACTGGTGCAGCTCCGTCATGCGCTCTTCGGTGCGCTGAAGCGGGAAGAGCGCCGCTCCGGTCGCCTGGTCGAGGATGCCCCAGTCGATGACGACGATCTCATCCTTGGGGATCGGCACGCCGCGGGCTTTGTAGCGCACCTGCATCGCCGTGTCCTCGCGCTCCGGCGGCGTCAGGTTCTCGAAGTTGAACGCCGCGATCCGCTGCGGGCCGATGAGCCGGAACTGCTCCAGCATCTCCTTCTCGCGCAGCACGATCGCCAGGTCGCGGTTCTGCGTATACGCCGAGTTCCTCGAAAGCTGCTCATCTACGTACGCCGTCGCCTCCTTGCGAAAATCCGGCAGGACGGGCCGCGCCGCCTCCCGGGCCGTCCAGATCACGTCGCGGATGTTGATCCGGTCGCGGACGAATTTCTCCGGCCGGGTCATGATGAAAACCGCGAAGCCGTAGATGACCGCCCCGCTGATGAGCACGATCAGGATGTTGAGCAGATTGACACCGATCCACTTGCCCGCGAGCAGCTCGAACCGATTGACCGGCTTGGTCAGCACGAGGTGAATCGACTTGGTGCGGATTTCGCCCGTCAGCGTCGCGCAGGCCATGAACACCGTCGCGAAGCCCATGAACAGGCCCAGCGCCCCGAGCGAATACGAAAGAAACGTCTGAAGGCGGCCGGCCAGCGTTTCGTCGCCCTTGAGCGCGAACGGCAGGCGCATGACCGCAAAGCCGAGGACGAGCAGAACGACCAGGAAGACGCGCATTCGCAGGCCTTCCTTGAACGTCATTTTCGCGATCGGCCAGATGCGCTTCACCGGTCGTCTCTCCCTTCGCCGCCGGTCAGCGTGTCGAGGACGCTGCGGTCGACTTCGACGGGCTCCGAGGGTTTCAGGGCCTCGTCTTCCGGCGCAGCCTTCGCGCTGCTGAGCGCCGCCAGGACATCCGTATCGACCGCCGGGCGCGTCTCCGCGGGCGCGGCCGGCGTCGCGGGCACTTCTTCCGTACGCATGAGCGATTCGAGCAGTTCTCGCCCGGCCGGCTGCGCCCCCAGGAATCCGGCGATGTCGCCGGCGCTCTGGGCTCCGGCGGTTTCGACGCGCTGGGAGTGCGCCTGCTCGACGATCCGCAGAAAGAGGCTTTCGAGCCGGTCGCGCGGCGTCGAAATGGCGAGTTCCGGGCTCTCGGCCGCGATGATCTGGCGGATTTTCTCGATCGCGGCGTCGCTGAGCTTGTTGCAGGTGATCTGCACCTTGTCCTGCTGGCTCAGGACCTCCTGCATCGTGCCCTTCACCTGGATTTTTCCGCCGTAGAGAATCGCCACGCGCTGGCAAACCTCTTCGACATCGCTGAGCAGGTGGCTGGAGAGCAGGATCGTCTTGTTGAACTCGCGGCCGAGCCGAATGATGATGTCCTTGACGAGCTTCGAGCCGACCGGGTCGAGACCGCTCGTCGGCTCATCGAGAATCAGCAGGTCTGGGTCGTTGATGAGCGCCTGGGCGAGTCCGATGCGGCGGGCCATGCCCTTCGAATACTCGCCCACAGGCCGGCGAGCCGCACCCTTCAGCCCGACCATCTCCAGCAGTTCTTCAATGCGGCGCTTGCGCTCGCGGCGCGGGATCTGGAACAGCGTCGCGTAGTAGTCGAGCGTCTCGCGGGCGTTCAGGAAGCGGTAGAGGTACGACTCCTCGGGCAGGTACCCGATGCGCATCTTCGTCCGCACGCTGTCGGGCGGCTGGCCGAAGACGGTGATGCGTCCGCGAGTCGGGTGGAGCAGGCCGAGGATCATCTTGATCGTCGTGCTCTTGCCCGAGCCGTTGGGGCCGAGCAGGCCGTAGATTTCGCCCGATTCGATCTGGAAATCGATGTCGTTGACGGCGCGGACGCGGGCGCGATGCCAGAAGTCCCGGAAGACCTTGGTAAGCCCGACGACGGAGATGACTGTGCTCACGAAACCCTCGCTGACGCGGATCAGCCGCCCATCTGTTTCTTCCGCCAGGCTTCCTCGGTCGCCCGGATGATCCGCTCCTCGTCGCGGTTCGTGATGATCTCGATCGTGTTCGCGCTGCGCGGGACGAAGAACATCTCGTTCTGCTTGCTGTCGAGGACGGCGCTGCGCATCTTCACCCACAACTGGACGGCGAACAACAGCCGGTTGCTGCGATACTGGTCGCGGTAGTTGCTGAACTGCTCATACTCGCGGGCGATCTGCTGCGCCATCGCCGACGCGATCGTCCGCGCCTCGCTGAGCTTCCGCGCGACCTCGCCCTCGGCGGCGTCGAGCTTGACGTCGACGTCCGCACGCATCGCGGACAGCTTCGTCTCATCGGTCTCACCCGCGAGCTGCGCCGCGCCGAACGCGTCGATCGCCGCCAGCAGCGCCTCGTACTTCTCCCGCGGCCCCGCCGTCTGGCCGAGGATCTGCGCCCGCTGCTGCTGGGCTTCGTTGATCTGCTGGGCCTTCGCGTTTTCCGCCTGCGTCACGCCCAGAAACGCCTGCCGGACCATGCCCGGCTCGACGGCGTCGAGCGTCACCTTGTTGACCACGAGACCCGCCTTCAGATCAGCCAGCGATTTGTTCAGCCGCCGCTGGACGTCGATCGCCACATCGACTTCGCCGCCCGTGTCGCGCCGGATGAGCCGCTCCACCTTGACGCCCGCCACGGCCCGCGTAATCGCATCTTCCGCGAGCCGGATGACGAGCTGGCGGCCGATCGAGCCCTGACCGGGCACCGTCGTCCCCGGCCGCTCGCCGATGTTGCGCACGAAATCCTCGCCGTTCGCGACGCGGTATTCGATCTTCCAGACGCCGTGCGAGAGGTTGCGGTCGCCGCTGAGCATCGTGCCGTGGGCCGCCGGGCTGATCCGTTCGTACTGCGGCACGGTTTCGGACAGGGGCTTGTTCGTGACGTCCGCGGTCCGGGCGAAGCAGAAGCTCGATACCTCCACCGTATAGACGGTGCCGTCCAGCCGGATCTGCTCCTCGAACGGACGCGGCAGCGAGAAGTGCGTCCCCGGCCCGAAGACATACCGGCTCGGCTCCCCCTGGTCCGGCGTGATCGAGGCGTCGGGCTTCGGGTTCTCGCGAAGCGCGCCGAGCCGCACCAGCAGGCCCTGGTCGCCAGGGTTGAGCTTGAAGAAGCCCGACAGGAAATAGACGCCGACCAGAACCACCATGATGACCCGGAGGACCATGAATCCGGCGCGCAGCGCCTGGCTCAGCGCCTCCTGGCCGGGATCGCTGAAGCGAACCGGGCCGCTCTCGGGCTCGGGGTGGTAGTGGCCGTGGCCATGATCGTGGTCATGGTCGTGGCCGTGCGCGTGGTCGTGATCGTGCTGTTGTGCCATTGTTCGGTCTCTCCGATCACGGGTTGGCCGGCTGGGTCGCAGGCATTTCGCCGCTCACCGGCGGCGCAGCCGGCGTCAGCGGCGACTCGAAGTACTTGAACAGCGTGCTCGTCGAATCGAGGAAGATCGTGCTCTTCTGCTTGAGCGCGGCCTCAAGGGCGTCGAGATACCGCAGCCACATGAAGAGCTGCTCGTCCTGTGATTCGATCATTTTCAGAATGCGGGCTTCGGAGCGCGCGCCGGCGGATTTGATCTCCTCCGCCCGGCGTTCCGCGAAGGCGAGGATGCGCTTGCCGTCGGTCTCGGCCTGCCCCTTGATCGTCTCCGCGGCCGACTTGCCTTCGGCCTGGAAGCGCGTCGCCAGGGCGCTGCGCTCGGCGCTCATCGCCGCCTGGATGGACTGCGTGGTCTCCTCCGGGACGGCGTTGCGGCGGATGGCGACCGAGACCAGCTCGATGCCGTAGCTCTGCATGAGCCCCGGCGCAGCAGCCTCGCGCATCTCCCCGTTGATCTTCTCGCGGTTGGCTTCGACCGTGGCCGCGTCCAGGCCGAAGAGCTCGCCCATCGAGTGCCGCCCGAGGACCGTCGCCCGCGCCTCGTTGATGCGCGTGCGGATCTTCTCCTCCGCTTCGAAGACGCCGCTGCGGATCGTCTCCTGGAACTTCATCACATCGGCGATCCGCCACAGGGCGAAGCAGCCGACGATCAGGTTCTGCCCGTCGAGCGTCTTGAGCTCCGTCTCCGGCGTGTCGAGCACGCGGATGCGCGTGTCGAAGCGCTTGATCTCGTCGATCAGCGGAAGCCGGAAGTAGAGGCCGGGATCCTTGATGATCGTCGAATCCGCCTTGCCGAAGCGGACTCGCACCGCCTGTTCCGAGAACCGGACCTGCGTCGTCACCATGAACGTGACCAGCACCGCGACCAGGAATGCCGCGGTCACGATGGTGGTGATGGGTACTCGTTTCATCATCGCTCCTTCGTATCTCTCAATCGGGGACCGGTCAGGAACCGGCCGTGTAGTCAAATCCTCTCAGGCCCGCGACCCGCCGGGCCGGTTCTCCATCGCTAGCCGCCCGTGCGTTCCTTGGTCTGGAGATTCGTCATGTCCGTCCGGACCTTCTCTTCCGCCTGGATTCGCAGGTGGATATTCCGGCCCGCCGGGTCGAAGGCGAAGAAGTACTTGCGCGACTCGATCAGGCTGTTCACCAGCACTTCCAGGTAGCGCCGCGTCTTGTAGACGTTTGGCGACGCCTGGTACGCGTAGCGCTCGTTCTCGACGCGGGCCAGCTTCGCCGCCGCCTGCATCTCGACTTCCCACCGGTTCGCCTGGGCCCTCGAAAGCACGACGCCCGCCGCGCCCTGGAGGCCCGTCAGCGCCGTCGCGATCTCTGAATTCCAGAACGACCGGGCCATCGCCGCCCGCTGGCTCTCGAGCCACGCTCCGGCCGCCGCTTCGTCCAGCGACTTCCGCGCTTCGGCGAGAATCGGCGCCAGCTTGTCGTCCAGCGCCTTTTTCGCCGCCGCCTCCGCCGCGGCCGCCGCCGCCGTCTGCTGCTCGAGCCGCGACACTTCGCCGAGGCTGTAGCCCATGCCGCGCTGGTACTCATCGCGGGCGAGCGACGACTGATCGGCGGCCCGCACGCGGGCCCACAGCGCCGTCAGGTAGGCGTCAAAGTCGGCCTTCAGCGCCGCGACCCGATCCGCGAGCGTATCGGGCAGCGCGGCCCGCGCGCCTTCCAGGGCGCGGAGCTTGTCCGCCTGGCGCAGTTCCGCCTCCTCGACCTGGCTGATCGCGTAGGCGAGGAGGCTCGCCCGTTGCCGGTCGCCCACGATTTCCGAGAGAATCTTCTCCTGCTCCACGCGGGCCCGGCGGATTTCGGTGATCGCCTCCTGCCGCGCCGTGATGACCTTCCGGTACGCGTCCGCCACCGTCTTTTCGGGGTGGATGTTCGACAGGCCGACGAAGACGATCGACAGGCCGAGCTTGGCCGCCGCCGCCTTCTCCGTGAGCCGCTTCTGAAGCTCCGCCGACAGCGTCTCGCGCGGCATATCCATCAGCCGTTCGACCGGTGAATGCGCGGCGATCTTCACCACCTCCGCCCACGCCAGCGACCGCAGCGTGTCCTCCGGCGAGATGCGCTCATCGCCGAAGTTGTGCTGCGTGAATTCGGCCAGCCGCGCCGCGTCGATCCGGTACTGAACGAAGATCTCCATGCGGATCAGGTTGACCGGGGCCGATTTTCCGGCCGCGACCGTGCTGACGGACGCGTCCGCGGGCTGCGAGGTCGGGCCCTGCATGACCGGGGGCGGCGGAACGACGAAGTTGAAATGGTCGCGCCCGCTGTGCCGATCGTCGGTCCAGAGTTCGAGGTTTCCATCGGCCTTGTGCGGGTCGGCCGCGGGCTGAAAGCCGACCTTGTAGCCGACGGCGAACTGGTGCAGCTCGCCGGTATTAAACGTGTGCAGCACGTCGATCGGCCACGGGGCCTTGAAGTACAGACCGGGGCCGAGCGGCTTCTCGGCGTTCACCTGCCGGCCGAGCCGCTCGATGATCGCGTGCTGGTTGGGCTCGACGATGACGATGCACGTGAGCAGCCAGATGATCAGCGCGGCGACGCCGACGAGCGGCACGAGCGTGCGTTGCAGAAGCTGGTAGAACCACGTCTGCGAGACCTGGAAGCCGAACTGGTAGTTCATGGCTTCGGCCAGGCTGGCGGCGATCCCGCCCGGCTCGCTGAAGAGGCCGAGGAGACGGCTGTCGAAGCAGGCCCGCGGAACGACGCCGGGCGCCCGGGGGCGGTAGATGTCCAGCACCCAGTTCGCGAATGTCTCGAAGCCGAGCACGACCATCAGCAGGGGAATCGCGTACGTGACGTACTTTTCCCAGTTGACGTCGGGCATGTACAGGTAAATGCCGTAGACGATGACCAGTGCGAAGCTGGCGAGCGTCATGCCCAGTGTGTGCGAGCCGGCGCCGCGCAGCAGTTGCCATTGGACGTTTCGCGCCAGGCCCGACGCGTAGCGCGAGACGAGGAAGAGCAGGAGCGTGAGGACGGTAAGCGCGATCAGGAGGATCGGGGCCGCCTCGGGATTGATGATCGGCCAGGGCGAGCGCGTAACGTCGGCGTTCAGATCGAGCTTGCGGAGGTGGAGGAACTTCCAGGCGCCGATGCCGAGCATGAGGACGGCGAAAATCAGGCCGAAGATGGGCACAAGCCACTTCTGCATCCACTCCAGCCGGGCCCGCGCGACCATGAAGCCGATTCCGCCGCCGCCCTCGGCGTCGAAGAGCGCCTCGCCCGCACCGGTGGTCTTCTTCTCGCGGCGGAGTTCCTCCAGATCCATGGCTTCGAGCGCGGCGAGTTCGTGCTGGCGGAAGACGAGCAGGGCGATAAACCAGATCGGGATCCCGCACAGCAGATACCAGCCCAGGTGGTCAAGCCCGGGGATTCTGAAGAAGTTGGCGTTGATGAGGAAGACCGAGATCGCCGCGACGATCTGGGCGACCAGACCGAAGATCGCGGCCATGCGGCTTCGGGCGAATGAGGTTTCAGCCACGGATCACCTCGCGGCGCTCCCGGGCGAACCGTCGGCCGGCGCGAGCGTACTCGCGTTGTAGCCTTTCGCACGAGGGAGCATAATAGGTCACATGGTCAACAAACTGTACGCAATCGGCGTCAACACGTTCATCGAGACGGTGCGCCAGCCGATCTACGGGATTCTCACGTGGGTCGCGGTCGGTCTGCTGTTGCTCAACCCGGGCCTGTCGACCTTCTCGCTCGAGGGCGGGGCCGACAACAAGATCATGAAGGACATCGGCCTGTCGACGATGATGCTCTTCGGCCTCTTCGCGGCCGTCTTCAGCGCCAGCGGCGTGATCACCCGCGAAATCGAGAGCTTCACCGTCCTGACGGTCATCAGCAAGCCGGTGAGCCGGCCGACGTTTCTCATCGGAAAGTTTCTCGGCGTCGTCGGGGCGGTGGCGGTCGCGTACTACCTGCTCTCGCTCGTTTTCCTCATGACCTGCCGGCACGGCGTCATGGAAACGACGGCCGACAAGTATGACCAGCCGGTGCTCGTCTTCGGCTGCCTGGCGCTCGGCCTGAGCGTGCTCATCGCCGGCTTCGGCAATTTCGTCTACGGCTGGCATTTCGCTTCGACGCTGATGGCCGCGGTGATTCCGCTCGGCACGCTCGCGTTCGGCCTGGTGCTCTTCTTCGACAAGACGTGGGCGCCGCAGACCTGGTGGGTCAAGGATTTCGGCGACATGCAGGTCATCTACGCGATCGTGCTGACGTTCGTCTCGATCGCGATCCTCACCGCGTTCGCCGTCACCTTCAGTACGCGCTTCTCGGTCACGATGACGCTCATGTTCTGCGCCGCGATTTTCATGCTCGGCCTGCTCAGCGACTACTACTTCGGCCGCAACGCCGAGCAGCTCGCCCTCTTCCGCGTGCTCTACGCGGCCGTGCCGAATTTCCAGTTCTTCTGGATCGGCGACTACATCACGCAGGAAGTGACCGTCTCGCTGAGCCATGTCATGAACGTGCTGGCGTACGGAGCGCTCTACACGCTGGCCGTGCTGGGCCTGGGCATCACGATGTTCCAGACCCGCGAGGTCGGCTAGGTCAACCTGCTGCATTGCGTTCATCGCCCTACGCCACCGCCTGGAGCGCCACGCGCCCTGGCGCTTCGCTCGCCTGCACCTCGCGCGGCTGCATGACGAATGTCTGGATGTGCTCGCCGTAGCGGACCATGCGGGCGCTGTTGAAGACGACGATCGCCGACGAAACCGTGTGCATCAGCGCCGCGACGATCGGCGGGATGATCTTCATCACGATCAGCACCTCGCCGACCAGGATGAAGCACACGCCGAAGATCAGGTTCTGCCAGATGACGCTGGTCGCCGCCCGCGAGAGCCCGACCAGGAACGGCAGCCGCCGCAGATCGCTGCTCATCAGCGCCACGCTCGCCGAACTCATCGCCACGTCGCTGCCCGCCGCGCCCATCGCCACGCCGAGGTGCCCGGCCGCGAGCGCCGGCGCGTCATTGACGCCGTCGCCGACGACGGCGACCGTGTGGCCGCGCTTCTTGAGTGCATCGACGAGGGCGAGCTTGTCTTTCGGGAAGACCTCCGCCTGCACCTCGGAGCAGCCCATCTCCTTCGCCACGCGCCGCGCCACCGACCAGCGGTCGCCCGTGACCATGATCAGATCGCGCAGTCCCATGCCGCGGAGTTCATCCAGCGCCTGGCGGGCTTCGGGCCGCGTGCGATCTTCGAGGCCGATCCAGCCGAGGCACTTTCCGCCGCGAACAACGTAGAGCGTGCTGAGGCCCTCGGGTTCCTGGTATTTTTCGTCGGCGAGCGGCGACATGTCGGCGCCCTCCTCCGCCACCCAGGCCCGGCGCCCGACCATCACCGGCTCGCCGCCGATCCTGGCCCGGACGCCCTTGCCGGAGATTTCCTGGAAGTCGCTGGGGTCCGCCAGATCCACGCGGGCCTGCCGCGCGACCGCGGTGATGGCCCGGGCGACGGGGTGCGTGCTGAGCCGCTCGACTGACGCGGCCGCCTTCAACAGCTCGGCCGCGTCGACGCCGGGGCCGGGCGTGAGCTTCGTCACCGCGAGCTCGCCCGTCGTCAGCGTGCCGGTCTTGTCGAAAACGACGGCCGTGAGCTTGCGGGCCCATTCGATGTTCCCGACGTCCTTGATGTAGACGCCGAGTCGGGCCGCGGCCGAAAGCGCCGCGACGATGGCCGTCGGGGTCGCGAGGATCAGGGCGCAGGGGCAGGCCAGGACGAGCATGCCGATCGCGATATTGGCGTCGTAGCCGCTGAAGAACCAGACGACCATCGTGATCATCAGCGTCACGGGCGTATACCACGCCGCGTACTGGTCGATCAGCCGCATGAGCGGGATTTTCGTCCGCTCGGCGTCGAGGATCAGGTCCTGCACGCGGCCGAGCGTCGTATCCGCGCCGGCCTTGGTGACTCGAACGGTCAGCGCGCCGGTGACGTTGCTCGTCCCGCCGAAGACCTCCATGCCCTCGGATTTCTCGACCGGCAGCGATTCGCCGGTGATGTTGGCCTGGTTGATCGTCGATGCGCCCTTCAGGATGACGCCGTCGGCCGGGATGTTGTCGCCGGGCCGGATAATGACAACGTCGCCGGATCTCAGATCGTGGGCTGCGAGTTCGCGCTCGGAGCCGTCCGCCTCGACGCGGCGGGCGCGGGTCGGCGTGATTCGCATCAGGCCCGCGATCGCAGCTCGGGCGCCGAGGGCGGTGCGCGTCTCGATCAGGTTGCTGATCAGCAGGAAGAACGCGACCACGCCGGCCGTCTGGTAGTCGCCGATGGCAAACGCGGCCAGGATCGCGACGGCGACCAACTCGTCCATGTGCATGTGGCCCGAAAACAGGCAGTGCACCGCATGCCACCACAGCGGGATGGCGAGCAGCAGGCCGCCCGCGGCCGCAAGCAGATCACGGTAGAAGGGGTTGTCGCCGAAGATCCAGGGGACGAAGAACGAACTGACGACGAGGACGCCGCCGAGGAGCGTCGCGATGAGCTTGGCGGTCGCCCGGCCCGTCTCGACCTGGAGCGAGAGTCTGTCATGCTGCATGGTTGGATTCACCTGTGCTTCGAACGCCGACAGGAGCCGCGGTGGCGCGAGCGCCCGCGTTACCCGGCCGGATGATGATGCGGGGCAAACGTGACCTGATTCGCTGCAAAGACGGCATCACCGGCGGCTTAGGGTAGCCCGGTACCGTTACGCTCCGCCCGCGCCGGCGGTTCGATCGAAATTCCGAAAAAATGTCGTAACGCCGAAAACTGCGAAGCAGACGATTTTCCGTCAGGCGGTCGCGCCGCCAGAGGACACTCCAATATCCATCAGAAGCGCCGTTCGATACGTCACTTCTTCGCCGGAGTCGCCGCCGCGGCCGCGCCCTCGGCGCCCTCCGCGCCTTCGACCTTCTTGGTCTTCTTGCCGGCCGCGACCTTGCGGTGGCCGACCTTCGGAAGGCCGAGCGGCGACATCCCATCTTTCCACTGCTCTTTTTCGATCAGCGTGGCCACGCGCTCGGCGCGTGTCAGCACGTTGCGATGTCGAGCGAGCGAGCTTTTCATCCGTAGCGAGCGATCAACACCCATGGCGGACTCCCGATCCAGAGTCGGGTCAGTATAGCAGGACTGGCGGCCGTCAACAATCGCCCCGATTTTGGAACGGCCCCCCGCGGGTTCCGATCGCCGTGTTCAAACTCCGGCGAACGTGCGACTTATGGATGAGACGCCCAGGCCGGCCGGCGATCCGGACAGTGCCCGCGCCCGGACATTCGCAGCCGGGCCGCCGGGCGCGTGTATACTGTGGGAAAGATGCCGGTGCGAATCCGCTGGGGCAGGTGAGATTTCACCGGGTCCACTGTGGAGCCAACCATGACAGCCGGTCGGTACGTTCTCCCGGCGCTGCTCGCCGCGGCGCTCGCGTGCGGATGCAACCCCTTCTCCAGCAGCACATCGTCGGAAATGTCGGCCGAGGATGCGGCGGCGTTCGAGGCGGCCCGCGAAAAACAGCTCCAGATCGAACGGGAGCAGGCCAAACACGCCTCCTACGCGGAGATCAAGGTGATCCGCCCGGGGGCAAAGACGCCGTTCAAGAACCTCAGCGCTCTGGGCCTCACGAAAGACGGAAACCTGCTCGCCTGCGACGCCGGAACAAGCACGATCCACGTCCTGAACCAGGATGGTGAATCCGTCGCGAAGTGGAAACTCAGTTTCGCGCCGCAGGCGCTCGCGATCGCACCCGACGGCACGATTTTCGTCGCCGGCCCGAAGGTGCTCGCGAAGCTCGACGCCGAGGGAAAAGTGACAAAGCAGACGAAGCTCTCGGGAAAGTCCGTAGCCGCCGCGACGGCCTCGGATAAAGACATTTTCGTGAGCATCCCGGCCGGCACAGGATTCACCGTCACGCGGTTCAGCCACGAACTCGAGGAACCAAAGAGCATCGTCAGCGGCCTGCGCGGCTGCTGCGGGATCCTCGACATCTGCTGGCACGATGGAAAGCTCTACGCGGCCGAGAACGGGCGGTTCCGCGTCGTCAGCTACGACCGCGACGGGAAGCAACTCGGCAAGTGGGGCGAGGGCGATCGAGAGGACGTCGCGAAATTCGCCGGCTGCTGCAACCCGAAGAACCTCTGCCTGAGTTCGGACGGGCGAATCTACGTCGCCGAATCGTCGCCCGACCGGATCAAGCGCTACTCCGCCGACGGAAAATACGAAGAGCTGATCGGCTGGTTCACCGGCCGCGAAGGCTGCTGGGGCGTCGATCTCGTATCGTCCGCGGACGGCAAGCGGCTCTACTACGCCGACAGCACCGCCAACTTCGTCCGCGTCCTCGAACCGAAGCCGGCCGCCGAACACGCGAGCCAATCGACCGCCGCGGCGGAGGTGAAGCCGTGAAGAAAAGGCTCCGCGGATTCTCGCTGTTCGCGCTCCTCTTTGGGATCACCGGTTGCGGCGTCGCACAGGAAGTGACGCCCGCGGACGGCGCTCGGAAGCCGGATGATCCGGCGACGTTCCGGATGATCGTCATGGACCCGCTATCGGACAAAATCGCGTGCGCCTGCGTTCAGGGGCACGCCCAGCGGAAGTACGCCGATCTGGCGAAATTCCTCAGCCAGCGGCTTGGCCGGCCCGTCGACATCGCGTACGGCGAGAGCCTGCGCGCCGTGCTGGAGAAGCAGCCGGGCAGGTTCGACCTCGTCATCGGAAAGCAATCCGTCATCAAGGCCGACGCCGAGCGGACGAAGACCCCACTCCGGCCGATCGCCATGCTCACCGACAAGACGGGTTCGACCGACATGACGGGCATGTTCGTCGTCCGCTCCGGCGACAAGGCGAAATCGATCGCCGACCTGAAGGGCTATCGCATCGTCTTCGGTCCCCGCGAGGAAGACGAAAAGCACGCCGCCGCGCTGGCCGCGCTAGAGAAGGCGGGCGTCCCCCGCCCGGCCGATCTGAAGATCATCGGCAGTTGCACGCCCGCCGCGACCGAAGTTGCCGCAAAAGATGCGGACGCGGCGGTCATCTCCAGCTACGCCGTGCCGCTCCTCGAAGGCTGCAAGGCCGTGGCGAAGGGTGAGCTCCGCGTTGTGGGCGAGACGGCCGCCGTGCCCTTCGTGACTGTTTTTTCGCCGGAATCCGCCACCCGCGAGCAGAACGCCGCAATTCTCGCGGCGCTGCTGGCGATGAAATCCGACGCGAAGCTGCTCAAGCTCATGGAGTCGCGCGATGGCTTCGTCGCGATGCCGGAGAAGACGGACGAAAAGCCGGCCAGACCGGCCGGCGAGGCGAAAACGGATGACAAGCCGTCCGCATCGGCCGATCCGATTTCGCCGAAAAACGCCGGCTGGACCGACTGGCGCGGCCCGCGGCGCGACGCCATTTCGAGCGCTGTACCCGCGCGGCTCCCTGAGAAAGCGGTGTTTCTTTGGCGACGCTCCCTGAACGGCGGGGCGCTGTCGGGAGTGGCCGCTACGGACCGTTTCGTCGTCGTTGCCGACAAGGATGCCTCCGGCGAGCGCGACATCTTTCAGTGCCTCGCGGCCGACACCGGCGAGCCGATCTGGAAGCTCGAATACGCGGCCGCGGGCGAGATGGACTACGGAAACGGCCCGCGCGCCACGCCGGTGATCCATGACGGTCGCGTGTACCTCCTCGGTGCATTCGGCCATCTGCACTGCGTCGATCTGGAAACCGGCCGCGTACTCTGGAAACGCAACCTCATCCGCGATTTCGACGCGGAGCTCGTCACCTGGGGGATGTGCAGCACGCCGCTCATCGTCGAGGATCGGCTCATCGTCAACCCCGGCGCGCCGAATGCCTCGCTCGTCGCACTCGACCGCCGCGACGGCCGCGTGCTCTGGAAGACGCCCGGCGAGCGGTCGGCGTACGCGAGCTTCATCGTCGCCAAGCTCGGCGGCGTAATGCAGATCGTCGGTTTCGATGCTGAATCGATGGGCGGCTGGGATCCGGCCACGGGCAAGCGGCTCTGGACGCAGACCTCCGCGAGCAAGGAATTCCACGTCCCCACACCGATCGTCGCGGGCGATCGCCTCGTCGTCGCGGGTGAGGGCGCCGGCACACGGCTCTTCGGCTTTGATGCACAGGGGCGGCTTTCAGAATCGCCACTCGCCGCCCAGCGGGCGCTGAAGCCCGACGCCTCCACGCCGGTCGTCGTCGGCGATCTGCTTTTCGGTTGCGCCGGAAAGCTGGTCTGCCTCGATCTTCGCGATAACCTGCGGGTGCGCTGGGAATCGGTCGACGATGCCTTCGACGACTACGCCTCGATCATCGCGGGCAACGGCCGCCTGCTGATCACCTCCGCGGCCGGTGAGCTGGTGCTCGTCGAAGCGGCGGGGGATGCGTTCAAGCTCGTATCCCGGTTGCGCCTGTTCGAGGGCGACGCGGATGTCTGGGCGCATCCCGCGCTCCTGCCGGGGCGGCTCTATGTCCGCGAGGCCCACGAGATCGTCTGCCTCTGGTTGGACGCGCCTTCGCAGTAATCACGCCTTTCTCGGGGGGACTGCGAAGTCCGGCCCGCGGGCCGCCGCCAAACGGAGCACGCGCTCAATAGAGTTCATTGCGAGCACAGACAAGGCTGAACATCCGCATCGGGCCCGGAAAGATGATTTGCCGCCTTTCAAGGGTTTCCGTTTCGGTCTTCTAAAAATTCTCTTGACGCGCCCCTTGCTCGCCGTATACTGCATGCCATGTCCATGTAGGAGTGCGGCAAGCCCGATCCATGTGAGGGCAATCCGTGTACGACATCCCCGTTTTTGTTCTCCACGTCGGCAGAGACGACCACGACCTCAACGCCGGGAGCTCCGTGTTAGATAAGGGCTGAATAAGCTAGATGTCGCCTGTCAACTTAGCGCGAGAGGGCACTATGGCTCTGTGTGTGAAAGTATGTGTACTGTGCCTCCTACAGACTACTTCTGAGGGGCTTCCTGCGCTCTTGCGAAATATCGAACACGCGCGAACAAGATGGCAAACCGGGCGTATTGAGTGGGTGTGGACAGATCACTTGCGCCCTGTGAAGACGTGGAATTACACAACGTGCTTCGGCGGAGAGGATAGCGTCTCGATTCTGCGAGGCGATGACGACGGCGTAATCTCGCGCCGCGCTGACGGAACGCCGATGGTGAACGGATTTGGGCCGCAATATAGTTTGTACAGTGACGACGGACACGTATGGCAATACCAGGGCGGCGCCCTTCGTGCTCAGCGGAGTGAAGCTCCGAGTCGCGCCGGGCAGGTCCTTGATTTCCGCTCGTTCGGACTGTCGAGCGGCATTCCGAATCGAAGTCCATCCGAAACGCTAGGCCAGAAGAGTGCTGGCGCCCCTGCGCCTCGAAAGTACTCGATCGCTGCCGAATTAGGTAATACGGTCGTTCGGGGAGTCGGAGCAACCGACACGGTTGTATGGTGGCTCGATCCTGCGGCAGGCAACACACCGACTCGGGTCGTGCGCGAAGTGTCCGGCAACATTATCGAAGAGGCACGATACTCGCTGAAAAACTACGATGGAGAGTGGTTTCCTGAACGGGCCGAGTTCTTCAGCACGGACTATAAGAGTGGTAAGGAGCCCCGCCAGATTGTCGAGATTCATTCAATCTACATCAACCAACCTGATCAACCAACGGCGATTACGCCGGAGGTGATCGGAATCGATGCGGGTGTTTTTGTAGAAGGCCGGAACGCTCACGGTCAGGTCGTCGAGTCGGGATTCTGGGACGGAACCAAGATCGTAAGTTCGGACGAATACGACAAAAGGATCAAGTCCGGCGATTGGACGAATGGTCCCAACTTTGAGCGCAATTCCGACCGCTACAAGCGAACCGGGCTGGCCGGAGGAGAACAGCCCGGCGCTGAGACCGGCACGAACAACCGCTCCGTGGACGGGCAGAAATCGGGCCGTGACCGGAGTCGCGGCACTATCGACCGCTACCAAAGCGAATGGGAGCTATACACCCAGAGGTTCATCCAAAAATATCGCTTGGACGAAGAACAACGCCAGAAAGCAATAAGCATACTGGATCAATGTCAGGGTCTTGCTCGCGAGTACTGCGCCAAAAATTCCGCCAAGCTGAATGAACTCAGCGTTCTGCTCTTAGAAACCGCGAAGACGGACGATGCGTCACACAAGCGAGTATCTGAGCGAATGGCGGAACTGCTGCGGCCGATTGAGGACATTTTCTCGGACCGCCTGAAGCCGGGGCTGGACAAGCTGCCAACACGGGCACAGCGACGGGCCGCTGAGGAATTCCATCAGAACAGGAATGGTCCGTCGCCAGTCGATCGCCGCCCGTCCGACCGAACCCGCCCTTAGGATATCGGCCGTCGGCAAACTCTTCGTCCTATCGGGTTGAGGCGGACCCGCGCCCGGTCGATACCCACCACAGCCGAGAGGCTGGAGTCGCCCGTGACGCTCGATCTTGCGCCGCTGCTGAAGGACTGGAAACCCGCGACGAGCGAGGTTTGCGCCCGGCTCTTCAGTGACCGGCAGGGCGTCGAGCAGATCCAGATGCGCGTCGACATGGGCGTCCTCCAGATGTTCCCCGACGGGCGCCCGGACGGTCTGGGCTTCCGCGGCTGCGACAGCGTGCTCGACTTCCTTACCGCGGCGCTCGACGCCGAGGAGCTGACCACCGAGACGGAGTGGGATGAGCTGGAACGCGAGTACCACCAGTTCAACTACCGCCGCCTCGCCTACCAGTCGCTGGCCGAAGAGGCGCTCGCGGACGACAACACGGAAGAGGGCACGGAACTGCTCATGCGCGCCGTCCGCGACCTCGACCACTGCCTGGAGTCGCTCGCGCTGATGGACGAGTGGCTGGAGGACGGCGCGGGCAGCCACGCCGCCTCGATCCCGGCGATGAAATTCCACCGCGCCCGCCTCGAATCGCGCCGCCTGGCGATCGAAGGCCTCGCCGACGAAGCGATCGAGACGGCCGCCCAGGGGGCGCGGGAATTGCGCGAAGCGCTGGAAAACGCCGGCTTCGACGAGCCGCAGTGCGATGCCGATGCGGGCGTCCGCTACCTCGAGCAGGTGGCCGCGCGCCTGCGCGACCAGTTCGGCCTCCGGCGAACGCTCCGCGAGCGGTTGGAAGACGCGATCGAGCGGGAAGATTTCGGGCTGGCGGCCCGGCTGCGCGATGAACTGGATCGGCGCAGCAGGCGGACGCCGCCGGGTTCCTCGCCGCACGCTGAGGAATGCGATTGACCGTGGCGCACGGTCGAGTGCGGCGTTTCTTCCGACGGCGTCCTTTCAGATTCCGCTGGGTTGAGCAGCGAGGCCGACCCGTTCCGACACCGCGGCGCGGCCGTCGATCCGATCGGCGAGAGCGCTTAGACCATCGCCTTGAGCGACTTCAACGGGCGAATCTTGACGACCTTGCGGGCGGGCTTCGCCTTCACGGTCATCATCTCGCCGGGCTTGAACGGATTCGGCTTGGTGGTGGCCTTCGTCGCGGGCTTCTTGATGACGGTGATCTTCATCATGCCGGCGACGTTGAACACGCCCGCGCCCTTGTTGAGATCGCGCTTGATCTCATCGCTCAGGGTCGCGAAGACCTGCGAAACCTGCTTGCGGGAGAGGCCCGTCTTGTCGGAGATGCTCGAGTAGATTTCCGACTTGCTGCGGGGCTTCGAGGAAGAAGCTTTGGCCATGTGCAATACCTCCATGTGTCGTACGCGCGCCCGGCCTGGACGCACCCTCGACGTTGACTGATTCTCCGCCGCTACAACGCGACGGTCGATTCCCTTCGGCGTGATGTCATGTGACCGGGAGACAAACCGCCGGAATCCCGGTTGAAAATGCGTTCCGGACTGCGAACTGGCCCGTTTCTCGCATGAAAATCGGGTTTCGTCAAGCGCGAAAGCCGAAAATCACGGGAAAAACAGAGAAATTCTGCACGCCGGCCCCGATCCGCCGCCGCCCGCGCTCGCCGCCCGCCCTCAGCGCTGCCGCCCGTCGCCCGAAAGCAGCCGCCGCACCGGCTCCGTAAAGTTGTGCATCCACTCGACTGTCACGCGCGGATTCGCCGACGTCCCCGTCACCCGGTACTGTGCCACTTCCCTCGATACCGACTCCAGAAAGTCGCTCAGCACCGCGATCCGCGCCGCATCCTCCCCCGTCGCCCCTTCCAGCGTCAGCGTCAGCGCATCCGTCGACATGTTCCACCGCCCGACCCCGACCAGCCGCAGCTCGCGCGACGTAAACACCACCCGATTGAACACCAGTTCGTCACGCTCCCACACGAACTGGAGGCTCACTTCGTCCAGTTCCTCCCCGATCGGCCGGTTTTTCCGCCGACTCTCCTCCGCGATCGACTTCGTCACCGGGCTCGACATCAGCGACGCCCCGCGGATTCTCAGGTCACCCCCGCCCACCCGCAGCAGCGGATCCTCGCCGCGGCCGCGCAGGAAGATGCGGCCGTCGAGCAGGCCCGCCCGCGGCTTGTCATCGCCGGAAGGCTCGCCGATGAAACGGTCCAAGAGCAGCCCGCTGAGCACCAGCGAGAGCTCGTACTCGCCCGACTCAGGATCGATCCTGGCGTCGCCGGCGATCCGCCCGCCGCACGTCTCCCCGGATTCGAGCCCGATCGAGACAATCCGTTCACCCGCGCGGCGCGTCAGCCGCCCGACCCAGTTCCGGATGTCCCGCCCGTCGATCGTCCCGGAATCCAGCGCGAAATCAGCGTCGATCTCCACCTCGCCCTGACTGATCCCGCACCGCCCCGACAGGTCGCCCTTCAGAGCCGCCAGATCCAGCCCGATCGACAGGTGTCCGTCGGTGAAACCCACCCGCCCGGCCACCTGCCAGTCATTGCGGACCCGGCTGACCAGCGTGGCCGGTTCCAGCGTGACCGCGATGCGCCCCCGCGCGTCGAGCCGCCGCAGGACGGCCGAGAGTCCTTCGGGCAGGCTGCGGAGGAGTGCTTCATCGAGCGCGACGGGTTCGGCCTCGGCCCGGATCTCGAACCACGAATCGGCATCCGTCCAGCCCGCGGTCGCGGTGCCGCGGATCGCCGCGTCGCCCACGCGGGCCTCGAATCGCCGCACGTTCAGGAGGCCCGGTTCGATGCGGGCGTGCGCCTCGACCTTCTGGAAATCCAGCGGAAGCAGGTTCGGGTTCATCTTCGCCGCCGTAACGGCGCCCTCCGCGCGGATCGAATAGCCGCTCGCGACGTCCCGGTCGATCTCCAGAATCGCCTTCAGACCGCCCGCGCCGGAAAGTCCCAGATCGTCCCGTGTGCGCCCCCAGGCGGCGGGAATGAGACCGCGCAGCGCGGCCGCGAAATCGGCGTCGGTGATCGCAATGTCGATTGTGCCCGTCTCGACGGCCCCGTCCGCCGCGGAAACGGTCGCTCCGGAGAGAGCGAGGCTGCCCCCCGGCCGCGAAAGGGCAAGGTGGTCGATCCGCTGGAGATTGTCGTCGATCGACACGAGGCCGCGGTCGACGCTCCAGCTCGTGGCGTCGTCGAATCCGAGCAGCGTCCCGCTCGTGATCCGCGCCGAATACGAACGAGCCGCACCCGCCGGCGACGTCGTGTGCTGGCCCCAGACCTCCGCTTCGCCTCGAAATACCAGGGCCGGGCCGCCTGAACCCTCGAGCGAAAGGCGGCGCTCGAAAGCGGCGGCCCGCGATTCAAACTGGAACCGTTCGCTCGGATCGCCGTCGGCCCGCGGCTCCACAGTCCCCCGCACGAGCGTCCGGCTGCCGTTGAGCAGACCGGTGAGCCCCTCGATCACCATGCCCCCGTCGCGAACGCGAATGACGCCCGCGGCATCCTCCAGACGCTCTCCGGGTGCGAGCGTCAGTGCCGCGGCGACGACATTGGAGTCGATCTCGATCGTCGGTCGCGCCGATCGCTCCTGCCCGACGGCGTCAGGGCGATACACCCGCACCCTGGAGTCGGTCAGGCCGACCGGGTCCGCTTTCTGCCAGAGCCGTTGATATTCCTCCGGAAGCGCCGTGTAGAGATCGCGGTCGAATGTCAGATTTCGCGTGAAAAACGTGACGTCGAACCCGGTGCGCGGATCGGTGCTGTCGATCTTGCCGCCCCCCCAGATCTGCGTCTGACCGTGATGGCCCGTCATGTCGACCAGTTCGGTTCCCTGCGGCGAGAAGCGGATCGAACCGCGGACGTCGGACGCCGTGTAGGGAAAGCGGAAATACCGGACGGTCCCGCCGAGCGGCTGGAATTCGCCCGCGTAATGAACTTCCGGATCGGCGGCGTCGAGGTGAGCGTGAAATCGAATCGTCGCCGCGCCCGTCGGCTGGTAGTCCTCGAAGAAGGCGCGCAGCGCGTCCGGCAGCCGGTGGCTGTGCAGAAAACCCGGGTAGCTTGCGGCCGTCGGCAGATCGAGCGCGTCGATCTCCGCCTGCAGTTCGATGGTCCGCACGAACCACTCCCGTCCGGCCAGTTCGATCCGGCGGCGGCCGGGCAGCGGCGAGAGGCTCACGCCCCGGGCCACGGCGTCCACGGCAACCGGAGCACCGCGCCAGTCTCCCCGCAGGTTGAGTTTCAGATCGCCGTCGAACTCGCGCGGGCCGCCGCCCCCGGACGCGGCGTCGGCGCTCAACGCAATCTCACCGGAGTGAATTCCCAGCCGGATGTACGGCTCACGCACCGTCGACTCCTCGACGGGCAGGACCAGCTTGACGTCCGCGAGATCCAGCCGCACCGACTGTGCGCCGGATCGGCGCAGGATGAACTCATCGATCCCCGCCACTCCCTGGAGACCGAGCGCGTCGACCGCGTCTCGCCAGCCCGCCGGCACGAGCCCGGTCAGCGCCTCGCACTCGACAAATCCCAGCCGTGCGGAAATCTCCTCCTCGCTCCACGACATGCGGAAGATCGCCTCATCGCCGTTGCCTCCGCGCGACGCGCGATTCACCGGGCCGCCGACCTGTTGAAGCGTCAGGTCATAGCGCGAACCATCGCCGCCGCCGCCCGCCAGCCGCCCTTCACCGTCGAGAATCCATTGCCGGGCGAGCGCGAGGTGATCGTCGACGTAGTTCAGGATCTGGAGATTCGCCCGGCGGATCGAGATGTCGGGCAGGATTCCCGGGGTCCAGAACGTCGACCATTCGACGGGCGTCTCGAATTCCGCCTGCGGAGCGCCCGGCGCTTCACCACCCGGCGCGGGTGCGATCTCCGCCGATCTCGGGAGCATCCCGACCAGCGTGACGGACGGCTGCTGCAATTCGAGTCGCACAATCCGGACCGTCCCCAGCAGCAGGGCGGCCGCGCTCAATTCGACCTTCGCCCGCGGCACGCGGAGGAACGGCGGACGCGGCTTGCCGTCCGGAAGCGGGGGCGTGCCCGCGCGATCAACCTCAAGCCCGTCGATGATGGCCGTCGAGGGGAACGCGAAAACCACATCACCCATCTCGCGGACGCGAAAGTCGGGGTGATCCAGCGCATTGAGCACCGTGGCCCGCAGAACGTTCGGCCGCGTGACGTAGATCGCCGACGCGAGCAGGAGCGTCAGCACGCAGCCGAGCGAAACCAGGACTATCCGCCACCAGCGGCGTTTTCGGCGCATTCCCAATCATTGTGAACGACACGTGCCGCGGCGGAAAGTGGGCCGCCGCCGGACGCCGGCTCTCCTCGTGACGCCGGTTCGGTCCTATCCTGTGCCAGGGGCGCGATCCCGCGGGTGCTGTCCTCGAATCGGTCGCGGCGGTCGCCTGTACCCCCCCGGGGAGTGCGCACGTGAAGATTCGAATGGCCCACTTCATTCTCTCCATCATCACCGCCACGGCGGTCGCACAGCCGGTTTCGACCTCGCAGGCGTCGCGGCCGGCGGAGCGCGCGATCGCGATGCTCGATCTGTCGAAGCAGACGCAGCGACAGACTGTGGTCGACCGTGAGGCGGGGCAATACCTCGGCCACCCCACGACGCTGCTCCTTCCGGACGGAAAGACGACTCTCTGCGTCTACCCGAAGGGACACGGCGGGGGAGCGATCTGCCTGAAACGCAGCGAAGATGGCGGAAAAACCTGGTCCGAACGGCTGCCCGTCCCCGAGAATTTTGCGACCAGCCGGGAAACGCCGACCATCCACCGCCTGATCGACCCGCGCACCGGCAGGGCGCGGCTGGTCCTGTTTTCCGGGCTCTATCCGATTCGCCGGTCCATCTCGGAGGACGACGGCCGCACGTGGACGCCGCTCGAGCCCGTCGGCGAGTGGGGCGGCATCGTCGCGATGGCGTCCGTGGTTGCGATCCGCGGCGGGCGCTATGCCGCATTCTTCCACGACGATGGCCGCTTTTTTTCAACCGGCGGCAAGGCCGCGGGCGTCTTCACGCTGTACCAGACGATCTCCGCAGACGGCGGCCTCTCCTGGAGCACGCCGCGCTCGATCTGGTCCGGCCGCGACATCCACCTCTGCGAACCGGGGGCGATCCGCTCACCGGACGGCCGGGAGCTTGCGCTGCTCCTCCGCGAGAATTCGCGCCGCCGCGAATCTCACGTGATGGTCTCCGACGACGAGGGAGAGACGTGGTTGCCGCCGCGCGAACTGCCCGGGTCGCTCACGGGCGACCGCCACGTCGGCGTCTACGCGCCCGATGGTCGGCTCTTCATCTCCTTCCGCGACATGGCGAAAGGCAGCCCCACCTACGGCGACTGGGTCGCCTGGGTCGGCACGTACGCCGACATCCGCCTCGGCCGCCCGGGGCAGTATCGCATCCGGCTCATGGACAATCTGAAAGGCAGCGACTGCGCCTATCCCGGCGTGGAGATTCTTCCCGACGGCACCATCGTGACAACGACCTATGGTCATTGGACGGCGGGCGAGCCCCCGTACATCGTCAGCGTTCGCCTCCGGCTCTCCGAACTCGATCGGCTCGCGCGCGAAAGCACCGCGCGATGACGTGCGGGTTCGAATTCCGACGCGGCGACGTGGGTTTCCCCACGTCGCCGGGTCAGGACATTCAGCGCATCAGCCGCAGACACATGCGGCGGCAGGTTCGAGCTTCGCAGCCTGGGGGAAATCCACCTCGGTCGCGGCGATGTGATTGAAGTAATTGGTAAAGATGTTGAGCGCGACGTTTGCGACGACTTCCGCGATTTCGCCGTCGCCGTAGCCGGCGGATCGGAGCGCCAGGAGATCTTCGTCGCTCACGACGCCGCGCTGCACGACGACCGTGCGGGCGAATGCGAGCGCCGCGTCGATTTTCGCGTCGCCGGTCGCGCCGCGGCGGCTGCCAGCGATCTCGTCGTCCTTCAGGCCCGCGAGCCGTCCGAGCGCCGAGTGCGCGGCGAGGCAGTAGTCGCAGCGATTGGCTTCCCCAACCACCAGGGCGATCTGCTCCCGCAGTCTTGCGGAGAGCGCCCCTTTCGCGAGTGCGCCGCTGAAGCCGAGGTACGCTTCCAGCACCGCCGGCGAGTTCGCCATCGTCCGCATGAGATTTGGCGTCTTTCCAAGCTTCTTGCCGACAGCCTCAAGCAGCGGGCGCGCCTTGGGATCGGCTTCGGTGTTCGAAAGCGCCTTGATTCGTGCCATGATCCGTCTCCGTAGGTTCCCGCCGGCCCCCGGCGGCGCCGCGGTGACCGCCGCGGCAGTGCTTTGATGCGCGGCCGCCTCCGGTTCTTACGTCGACTGGTTTTTTTGTGGAGTTCCGCCTCGACGCGAAGAAGCGGAATACGATCCCGTCGAAGTCCGATGACAGGTGCTCCGACCGAAAACACCGAATGGCTGGCGGGCCTCCGGGCCGCCTCCGCGGCGACCGTCGCAGCGCTGCGCGAGCGCCTCCGCGTCGGGCTGCGAGCCGCGATCACGGCACGCTGGGCCGTCGACGAAGCCGACCTCGAGGATCTGGTCCAGGATGCGACGATGCGCGTCCTCGACCGGCTCGATTCGTTTCGCGGCGACAGCCGCTTCACAACTTGGGCGATGGCCGTGGCCGTGCACGTCGCCCTCACGACGCTTCGAAAGCGTCGCTGGGAGGCACGACCGCTCGCGGATCTCGCGGCCGAGCCCGTCGCGCCGGCCGGGGAATCGGCGACCGCGCTCGGCGACCGGGCCGAGATGCTCGCCGCGCTGCAAACCGCAATATCGGACGATCTCACGCCGCGACAGCGCGAGGTCATCGAAGCGGAGCTCGCCGGAACGCCGACCGTCGTGATCGCCGCCCGTTTTTCGACCACGCCGGGAGCGATCTACAAGCTGGTTCACGATGCGCGAAAAAAACTGAGGTCCGCGTTAGTCCGTCGGGGATTTGACGCCGATTCCATCGGGCGGATCCTTGCCGAGGGCGGATAGAATAATGGCGAAATGAACGTGACCGACCGCCAGCTCGAGCAGCTCGCCCGACTTGTCGGCGCCACCGTCGACGCGGAGATCGACTGCGCGGAGCTGTTGCAGCGCATCGCCGTCTATCTGCGAGCCCTGGAGTCGCGGACGGAACTGGATGCCCGCCTGCGTCAGGTGGCCCAGCACCTGAAGGTCTGCCCGGAGTGTCACGAGGAATTTCTCGCGCTGATTCGGGCGGAAGGGCTCGATCCTCGGAAAATCCTCGGCGAGCCGCCCCGGGATTCCGAATAACCGTACGCAGCGTCCGAAATCCGTCGGCGGGCGTTACCCGCTCGGCGAATCCTGCACCCAAGCGTTGCGGTTTTCCTGTGTTACCGTTGGAGGTACCTGGTGACGAAGTTCTCCCTCTCACAGTCCGGTTTTCTGTCCCTGGCCGGTGGAATGCTGGTTTCGGCCGCGTCCGCCCAGTCCTTTACAGCCCAGACGCTGCCGACGCTCGGCGGCCCCGGGGCGGCCGCGTACGGCGTAAACGACGCCGGCGACGTCGTCGGCGCGTCGAATCTCCCCGACGGCAGTCAGCACGCCTGCGTCTGGATCGATGGTGTACCCACCGACCTCGGCACGCTGACCGGTGGCGACGCATCGACGGCGTTCAGCATCAACAACGACCGGGTCATCGTCGGGCGCTCGACCAACGCCGCCGCGATCAGCCGCCCCGTGCGCTGGACACGCGACGAGGCCGGCCAGTGGCACATCGACGATCTCGGCACGTTCCGCACAGACAATGGCGGCTTCGGCTGGGCCACGCGCATCAGCAATACCGGCTACATCGTCGGTTACGCGGCCGTCGACGCCGGCTCGTATCACGCGTTCCGCTGGCTCGACGGAGCGCGCACGGACCTCGGCACGCTCGCATGGACCGGTTCGCTGGCCTACAGCCAGGGACTCGGCGTGAACAACACCGGCCAGTCCGTCGGATTTGCGTACCGCACGCTCGGCGGGCCGGAACACGGCTTCTTCCATAACGGCTCGACGCAGGTCGACATCACGCCCGCGGGCCAGTTCAGCCTCGCCCAGGGGCACAACGTTACCGACGCCGGCACGATCGCCGGCTATCTCAGCGGCCCGGCCGTTCCAGACGGCGGATTTCAGGCGGCGATCCTGCCCGCCGGGGGCGCGTGGCAGCTGATTCCCCGACTCACCGGCCACACCGACAGCTACGGGTACGACCTGAACGAGAGCGACTGGGTCGTCGGCGTGAGTTTCAACCCCGCGCCGCCGGCCGACTTCCGCGGCTTCGTCTACACCGGCGAGGCGGTCTACGACCTGAATGCGATCACGACCGATGCGCCCGGACAGATCACCGAGGCGTGGGATATCAGCGACACCGGCCTGATCGCCGCGACGGCCGACGGACCGGGCGGGCCCTTCGCGGTTCTGCTCCGGCCTGCGGGAGCGCCCTGTCCGGGCGACCTCGATGGCAGCGGCAGCGTCAACCTGAGCGACCTCGCGCTGCTCCTAAGCGAGTTCGGTTCGGCGGGTTCAGATCTGGCCGGCGATGTCGATGGCGACGGCGATGTCGATCTCAGCGATCTGACGCTGCTCTTGTCGGCCTTCGGGACGACCTGCCCGTAACCCTGAGATTCCGGCTGCGGAATCCAGCCCATGTGAATGATGGCGCAGCCGCCTCGGCTGCGTTTTGAGCGGGCCGCCGCACTGCTTCCCCAGTGCGGCGGCCTTGTTTCCTGCGCGACCGATGTCAGCGTCGCGGCCAGGAAAAAAAACAATTTCGGCTTGCATACCTCGGGAGCCGATGTATCATATACATAGTCAGTCGAGGTATAGGCATGGCTCTCAATCCTGAACTCGTTCGCGGCACGCTCGAGACGATCGTGCTCGAAGTCGTCGGCCGCCGGGCGATGTATGGCTACGAAATCTGCAAATTCGTCGAGCAGCGGACGAAAGGTGCGCTCGAACTTCGCGAGGGCAGCCTCTACCCGGCCCTGCACAAACTCGAAAAAGCGGGGCTCCTCGCCGCGCGGTGGGGTGAATCCGACGAGGGGCGTCGGCGTAAATACTACGAACTGACGCCGGGCGGCGCGAAAGAACTCGCCCGCCGCCGCGCCGAATGGCAGGCGTTCACCGGCGCGGTCAACGCGATCGTGGAAGGTGCGCGTGTGTTCGTCGGGTTGCTACCCCAGACCTGATTCCGGGAGTCTTCGATGGCGACGCACTCGGACGCTGCGCGCGGCGAAGGCCCGCAGACCCAACCGACCGGGATCGCCGCGGACATCAACGATGAACTCCGTGATCACCTTGAGTGCCGTCGCGATGAATTGGAAGCTGCTGGCGTTTCCGCGACGAACGCCCCGGCCGAGGCGCTTCGACGGTTCGGCGACCTCGAACGCATCGTGCGCGAACTCAACTGGCTCCACAATGGAAGCCGAATCATGAAACACCGGCTCATTTGGGGGACGGGTGCCGCGATCATTGTCGCCCTGTGCATCGCGTTGTTCATTCAAAGCGGAAAGTACCGCGTCCTCTTGGACGAACGAAGCGTCCTCGAAGCCGATCTCGCCAGGCGCGATGAGCGATTGAGTGCACTGAAAGATGGAATTCCGACCGCTTCCGCGCGCATTCAGATAGTCGACGAATCCGGAAACCCACGCGCCGGACGAACTGTGGAAATCGGAAGTAGCGACGACACTTCGCGTGAGAAGTACGCTGCGACAGTTACGTCAGATGCGCACGGAACAATCGACACGGGACCGCTGATGCTCGGCGGTTACTGGGTCGCCGATCGCTATCCGGAACTCGGGGCTGGCGAGCACATTAGTTCGCTGGGCTTCAAGCTGGTTCGACTCGGTGACGTAGTCGACGTCAAACTCGTCGTGCCCAACATCGAGTCTCGCGCGATCCAGATCAACCGGCCCGAAATCCCTCCAGGATGGAAGGTCGTCAATACAGAGTGGACTGTGACTGGCCCGGGGCACTTCCGAGCGAGAGGGTCGTTTGTCTTCAACGGTTACAAGAGAATCCTAGTCAATGATATGTCATCGGTGCTTATGAGATTCAGCATACGCAATCCACACCTTCCGGCGGAACATGTGGATTCAACTCGTGGTTTGAGTTGGAACTGGGAGCCGGGACATCTGCCGGCGCACCGCGATGTCGTCACGCTCGGGCGAGTCGAGTTTGCGGAGAAGAGAGCACGGTTTGTCTCAACACCGACGGCAACGCAACCGGCCGCGTCACAAGGAAAATGACGCGCCCGTTTTGGGAGTAGGGCATGGCGACATCCTCCGAAGCTGCCCCCGACAAGGGCATGCATGACCGGCCGCCGCCGTCCTCGTCGGACATTCAGGACGAACTGCGCGACCATCTGGCCTGCCGCCAGGACGAACTCGAGGCGGCGGGGCTGCCCCCGGACGCCGCGGCGGCCGAGGCGGAGCGGCAATTCGGCAATCCCGCGCGCATCGCGCGCGAACTCTTCTGGCTTCACAACGGAGACCGGATCATGACCCAGCGCCTGATGTGGGTGGCCGTCGTGTGCGTAATCCTGGCCCTGATGGCGGCGCTCTACATGCAGAACCGCCAATACCAGATCATGCTCCAGCATCAGCAGGCGGTCGCCGCCGAACTCGCCGCGAAGACGCAGGCCGCGCTCGCGGCGGTGCAGGAAAGAATGCCGACGGCTTCGGCGCGGATTCGCATCGTCGATGAGAACGGCAAGCCACGGCCGGGGCGCGTGATCTGGATCATGGGGACCCGCGAATCTACACAGCTTTCGGGGGCGACGTACTCTGGGTCACTGACCTCGGACGCGGACGGTTGGGTCGATACTGGTCCGCTGCCGCTCGGCGAGTATACGGCGGAGGACCGGTACCGCGAGCTGAAACTCAAGTTCGTCCGTTTGGCGAGTATTCCTTTCCAGTTGTTTCGCGCTGGCGAGTTCAAGGAACTGGCATTGTCGGTTCCCACCGTCGAACTTCGGACGATTACAGTTCGACAACCGGAATTACCTGCGGAGGTGAAGTTCGAATCGCAGCCATATTGGAGTGCGAGCCGGCCGGGTAGCTTCGGTGCTTCGGACTACTTCGAGTTCGACGTGCCGACGACGATCGTCGTCAACCCCAACTCGCGATTGACCGTCGCGGTTGCCGCGTCGACCTCCAAAGGAAGAGTCAGGGGCGAACTCTCCCGAAAGTGGTTTGAAAACGAGCTACCGTCGGACAACGCCGTCCTGACGCTCGGGACAGTCGAGGTCGTGGACGGAAAACCGAGGCTTATGAACGAACCGGCCCGAGCGACCAGCCAGTCCAGCCCGACCGAACCCTGATCGCCCGGCCCCGAGCGCCGACCTACGCCCCGAACGCCCCCAGCAGCACCGCCAGGTCCGCCAGTTCCACGCACCCGCTCGCGTCGAAATCCGCCGCCGCATCGAACCCGCCGTCGCCGATGCACGACCCGAACGCCGAAAGCAGCAGCGTCAGGTCGCTCAAATCCACGTCGCCGTCACCGTCGATGTCGCCCGCCGCGCCGCCGGCCGGTACATATCGCGCCGCGAGCGTCTGCCCATTGCCGCTTCCGCCCGGAAAGTACCGCCCTGCGCCAAACACCGCTCCGTCCGGCGCGATCGTGACCATGTTCATGTTCGGATTGTCGAACCCGCTCAGGTAGCCCACCACCGACCACCCCGTCCCGTCGTAGTGCATCAGCGAATCGCCGCCGGCAGAGTAGATATCGTCCGGCCCGGCCGCCGCCAGGTGCGGCTCATGGTACGTCTCGCTCACCGGCACCTCGACCCACGCCGAACCGTTCCAGTGCAGGAACACGTACCCCGCAAACGTGAAGTTCTCGATCTTCGCCCCGCCGATCCACGCATCATCCGCCGCGAACGCGACGATCGAGTGCGTGTCCGTGTAGGCGTACTGCGACCACTGCCCCATGAGCTGCCAGTCGTCGCCGCTGCCCCGAAAAACGTACGGAATCGAGCCCCAGCCCCCGCGCCCGTTCATCCCGACCACCCACGTCTGCCCATCCGCCGTCGGCGCGACGTGGAGGTTCTTCTCGTTGTTCGTGTTGATGTTCGGCGTCCGGTGGAGTGTGAACCCCGAGCCGTCCCAGTGCATCACCAGCCCGGTGGACCCGCCCACGTCGACGAAATTGAACAGCCCGACAAACGTGATGTCCCCCGGCCCGCGGGCCTCGATGTCGCGCACATACGCGCCCGTCCCGCCCTGCGGAGTCACCGGCGCCGCCACCTCCGTCCACGAACCCCCGTCCCAGTGCAGCACGAACAACTGCATCCCGACCACCCCGTCGGCAGGATGCTGCACGACCTTGTACCCCGCCGCCCACACGTCATCGGCCGCCATCACCTTCACCGCGTAGAGCGCGCAGTCCGTGCCGATGTTGGGAATCGACGGTGCCGGCGTCGGCACCTGCGTCCACGTCTGGCCGTCCCAGTGAACCGCCAGCGGATAGGTGTTGTGCGACGTGCCTTCCAGCGTCTGGTAGTAGCCCACCACCCACGCATCGTTCGCCGACGCGGCCGACACGCCGAGCAGGAAGTTATGCCCGGTCTGGCTTGGGTTCGGCGGGGCATACCCCTGCCAGTCGGCCAGCGCCGCACCACAGAGGAAGCCGAAACCGATCGCGGTAGGGAGGTAACGCATGGCGCAATGCTCCGATGTGAATATAGTTCACGAAGTCCGGCGGATCCCCGCCGCCCTTCAAAAAACAGAGTCGCTCGGAGGCTCAGCAAATACCGGGCCGAGCGGCCTCACGCCCCACTGGCCGCCGCATTGGACTGAAGTTATACTCCCGCCAGAGTTTGTAGCCATTTGATGGGCCGGGTTTGCCCTAAGCTGGGTCTTATTGACAACGGCTGCATCGAACGGCGTGGTGGATGGGTTTGGTCGCGCTCGCCGGGCGTCGGCGGGCCGCGAAGGTCGATAGAGTGTTCGGGCCGATGCGTTTCGTTCATACTTCATTCATCTTGCAAGGCGCGCACACGACGTTGTAACAGTCCGCCACTCGCTGTTCTCACGCTGTCCTGATGGCCTCCGCCGCGGCGGAACGCCACGATCCGCTCAGGCATTCCATCCCGACGCAGGGAGCTCGGTCCGGCTGCGCTCATTCACAACCAGCGACGGATCGGATGAATCATGTTTCAGACAGTTCCACTTCTTCTCGCCGAGGGCGCGACCGTCGGCTACGTGCTGGCCGCGACGCTCGGAATCGGAGTCGGCGGTGCAGCGGCCTGGTTCTTTCTTCGGACCAAGTTCCGCGCCCTCTACGACACGCAGAAAGCGGACATCGAGCGCCAGCGCTCCGAGTCCCTCGCCCGCCGCGATGAGATCATCCGCGACGCCGAGGTCGAGGCGCAGAAAAAGCTCATCGGCGTCATGGAGCGCTTCGAAAAGGAGACCGCCGAGACCCGCGAAGAGCTGAAGAACCTTGAGCGGCGCCTCTCCAAGCGCGAGGACGGCATCGACAAGAAGATGGACGTCCTCAACACCAAGGAACGCAAGATCGAGGAAGCCGAGCAGCGCATCGCCGGCGTCGAGAAGGAGATCGCCGAGCGCCGCACGCAGATCAACCAGCTTCTCGCCGACCAGCGCGAGGAACTCCTCCGCATCGCCCGCCTGACCCCCGACGAGGCCAAGGCGATCGCCCTGAAACGCATCGAGGGTGAGCTGGAGCGCGAAGCCGGCCAGCTCGTCGAAAAGATCCTCACCGAGGCCCAGGAGGGGGCCCGCGAACGCGCCCGCCAGATCACCATCGACGCCATCCAGCGCTATGCCGCCGAGCACACCTGCGAAACCACCGTCGCCACGGTCGACGTGCCCAACGACGAGATGAAGGGCCGCATCATCGGCCGCGAAGGCCGGAATATCCGCGCCTTCGAGAAGGCCACCGGCGCGACCGTCGTCGTCGACGACACCCCCGGCGTCGTCACCGTCAGCGTCTTCGACCCCGTCCGCAAGGAGGTCGCCCGCCTCACGCTCGAACGGCTCATCAAGGATGGCCGCATCCACCCGACCCGCATCGAGGAACTCGTCGCCGAGTGCGAGAAGGAGATCGAGACTAAGATCGTCGAATACGGAAAGCAGGGCGTCCTCGACGCGAACGTCCACGGCCTGAACAAGAAGCTCGTCGATATGCTCGGCCGGCTCCATTACCGCACCAGCTACGGCCAGAATGTCCTCCAGCACTCGATCGAGGTTGCGCACCTCTGCGGCGTCATGGCCGACGAACTCCGGCTCGACGGCGCGCTCGCCCGCCGATGCGGCCTGCTGCACGACATCGGCAAGGCGATCGACTCGACGCAGGAAGGCACGCACACGCAGCTCGGCGCAGAGTTCGTCCGCAAATTCAACGAGCACGCGGCCGTCGTCAACGCCGTCGAGGGCCACCACGGCGATGTCCCGATCACCAGCCCCTACACGACGCTCGTCATGGCCGCGGACGCGATCAGCGCCTCACGCCCCGGCGGCCGCCGCGAGTCGCTGGAGCGCTACATCAAGCGGCTCCAGGAACTCGAGGGCATCGCCACGGGCTTCGAGGGCGTGCGCCAGGCCTACGCGGTCGAAGCCGGCCGCGAAATCCGCGTCATCGTCGACGCGGTCCGCGTGGACGACCGCTCCTCGCTGAAGCTCGCGCGGGACATCGCCAAGAAGATCGAAGAGTCGATGACGTACCCGGGCGAGATCAAGGTGACGGTCCTGCGCGAAATCCGTGCGGTGGAGTACGCCCGCTAATCCGAACCCACCATGCAAGTGGTGCGGCAGCTGCTCGCGCGCATGCAAAATCCGAGCCCCGAAGCGCAAGCGAGGAAATCAGAGCCCCAAGCGCAAGCGCGGGTCGAACTCAACGCGCATGCGACGGATCAGCGAAAACCGAAGCGAATCCGAACCCACCACGCAAGTGGTGCGGCAGGCGCCAGAGCGGCCGCCACAGCCCGAGCCCGCCGCATGCGAGAGCAGCGAGGGTATTTCAGAGCCCGAAGCGCAAGCGAGAATCTAATCAGCGTACCGGTAGGCTGGGCTGAGCCCGCCAAAACGCGCCCATTCCCCGAATCGCTCAACCGGGCTCAGCCCAGCTTTCGAGTAATGGCCGGCCTCGCCTTCTCTTTCGCGGCACCAGCGCGCGACGCACCGCTCGCCAGCCGAAACTCCGCGCCACCCTGCCTCCAAAATACGCCACGTAGAGAATCCACCCGGCCGCTGCGAGCATTGCGGCCTGCGGCATGGGCGGCGGACGCGTGTAGGGCGTTTCGACGGGATTCGGAAGAACCACTCGAAGCAGCAGATGGAGCCCCAGCAGAACGCCAAAAATCACACTCATCCACAATATCGCCCTGACCGCAATTCTTGCGCGCCGCTCAAGAGAGCCGCTCTTCTTGCCCGCTGCGCGACCTCGCATCACGAGTCGAAGAATCTCAAAATCGTGCTTCCCGTCGACCGCTCCACTGAATCGCACGCCCTTCGGAGGCTTGGGCCAGATGACCTCTCGAACTTGGGGCACCGGCGCGTCCGGCCACGGCTGCGTCAATTCCCGGCCGTCGTCGAGGTGCCAGGTAATACCTGAGGCCGAGGTCTTCAGCGCCAGCGCCTTGGGGCGTCTGCCGAATCGCCCGAGCGTCACGACGAGTAAAGGTCCGACGGTAGCAATCGCAAGGGCGATGCCGGCAAGTAGCCTGGAATTCCTCTCGATGTTCAGAATCGGCGTCCAACCGGACGGATCGTCTTCCATCAGCCAGCGGCCCAAGCCGAACTGCGCGCCGATTCCCAGGAGGGCGACGAACAGGATCATGCTGATCAACAACGCACGGTCACGTACGGGCAAGACTCTCCAGACTCGCTCGTATGTCCCATCGCGCAGTGCGCGGGAAAGCGCCCTCGTGCGCAGCCCGTCGATTGTGACGGAACCGACGCCGCGCAACCCGACGAGCCGCTCGGGAACGCCCGGATGGAGCAGCCGCGCCGCTTCGGTCGTCCGTAGTCGCGCCGCCGGCCCCGCGACGACCTGCCACGGGATCGTGACGCTGCTGCCGTCCGTGCACCGAACGACCGGGCCGGCGAGGCGGATGCCGACGAGCGTAATGGAGGCGTTCATCGCTTCGGCCTCGCGAACCGGCGATTGAAAATCTGGATGTACCGATGCAAACCGGCGGCGAAGATGTTGACGAATGACATCAACACGAAGAACCACAGCCACATCGCCGTCGCCAGTTGGAGCAGTTCCGGCATTGTTGCCGGTTGGCCTCCACGACGGACGGGGCGGTCCGGCGCAAGTATCGACACAATGAGGATCAGCAATGCGATCCCAGTCGGGGCGATAAAAGCCCCAAGAAAGTGCTCCCACTTGCGCCATCGCGAGAGTTTCCAGGGTCGCTTCGGACCGAAAACAGACCGCGCCGCGCGCTTGAGCGCCATCCAGTCCCCGGACGGAGAAACGGAACCTGTGAGAACCAGCCCTTTCATCGGCCTGGATGCGTCGCGCTTGCTCGCGACGAGCTCCGCCCACGACTGAAACACCTCGCGCCCGTCCTCGACCACGTAAGTGACACCGGCGCTCGTCGTTCGAACGCCCACGATCGCCTTGCCGAAGCAACGGGCGACGCGCAGTGCGAGAGCGAGCACTGCCGTACTGCCAAGAAGCGCGATCGTTCCCATCCTCACGGCACCAACGGCAAAACTCCGGAGCTCTACCGCTTCGGGAGCGCCGGCGGCCATGGCGTTGAGATTCATGACAATATAGACATAGAGGCACACGAAGAGGATCGCGAACCCGGCCAGCGAAACGAGAAGAACGCGCCAGAGATTCATCGGGGGTTCGACCGACCAGACACGCTCGTGGATGCCGTCGCGGAGGTCGCGCGCGATTGCCCGTTGACGCAGCGCTTCCACGTTTTCGAGCCCGAGCCAATACTGGCCCCTGATCAAATCTGGAAGCGATGGAATCGCTTCCCGGACTGCCGGCGACACGCGAAGACGTCCGGGCAGCATACGTTCGGTGTATGCCCAGGGAATCAGCGACACATCGCCGCTGGCATCGCGAACCACGAGCCCCGAAAGGCGAACACCAATGACCCGCGCAGATCGGATCATGCAGGTCAGTCTGCCGCATCGGCCGCGCCGACGCTACTACCAAAATCACGCCGATTTGGAACCAGATCGCGCTCGATGGGCCGGCCGATCATGCACAGCCGCGCGCGATGCCGCGCCGAGGCCCCAGAATCCGCCAGAAGACCGCAAATCGCGCCGGAATCGCCCGGTCGAGGCGGCGACGATCAGCAATGGTCGTCGGCGCGGCAGACTCCATCAGTGATCCGTCTGGAGCGTGAAACGATGCCCCCACATGTGTCTCAATCAACAATCGCGCTACCGCCTTCGCCGCCGCCGACAACGGTCAATTCCGCCGAGGCGGACCGTCTGATAACGAAGGTGATCAACCCCGCGCGCAAAAATAACAAACGATGATCACCTTCGGTCAGTTTGCTGGAAACGCGGTTTCGACGGCTCCAAACCCGACCAAGGTGATCATCCCTGCACCGAATCCCGATTCACGCCGCGAAGGCGGATGCGCGCGACGAAGTCATCCAGTTCCCGACGCACCCCCGGAGCCTCCGGCAGCCGGCTCGCCTCCCGCGCCGCTTCGAGTTCCCGCGTCAGCCGCTCGATCTCGCCGCGGTGGAAATCAATAGCCGGCGCGTCCAGCTCGCCGTCCTCGCTGCCCTGCATCTTGCGGCCGATCAGCTCCTCGAGATACGGCAGCCGGAATTCGCCGTTGAGCCGGACGAGGTTCGCCTCCACTTCGCCCGTGCGCATCAGGTGGATGCCCGTCAGCAGCACGCGGAACGTATACAGCAGCGGCTTGACGCGGCGGTCCTTCTCAAAGAGCGACCACTGCGTGCGCGCAAAGCCGAGATAGTGATGAGCATGGTTCCGCGTGATGCACCCGCGGGCCAGCTCGCGCAGCTCGGCGTGCTCGGGCGTCGTATGGACGACCAGCGGCGACAGCAACTGCTCCAGAACGTACCCGTTGCGCTTGAGCATCAGCAGCGCGAACTTGCGCACGTCATGCGTGACGAGATCCAGCTCAACGCCGTCGACGACCCACGACCGCTCGCGCGTCTCATCCTTAACATCGAGGCCCACGACCTCGCGCAGGCCGAGGACGTGAACGCCGCGAAGGTCATAATCCGAGTCCGCCGACGGAAAGCCGTAGAGGTGCGCCCCGCTGATCGTGGCGAAGAGCAGCGAATCGGCGATCGGCGCGACGACGCCGCGAAGGACGCCTGCTGCGGCCGAATCGATGCCGGCAATCTCGGCCGCGTTTTTCGACATTTTCCCCGGCGCACACGCTGCCGAGTCGCGCGGCGGGCATTGCACGGCATCCGTACGTTTCTGAGCATCAGCGGCCCGACTCGCAACCGGAGGGTGGTGCGTGCCTGCGCTGCAACCCGCCGCCATCCGCCGCGCCTTGAGCAGCAACCCCTCGGCCACAGTCCGGTCCGGCGTCTCCGGCAGCGGAGAGGTGGCAAAGGCCTCGTCAAACTCCCGCTCCAGCGCCAGCCGCCACTCCTCTACCTCGCCCCAGGGCCGGCCGCCGTCGCGAATCTCCAGCAGCCGCCCGCGATGCGGCCCGACATCGATGCACAGGTCGCCCGTGCGCGCGAGGTGGATCCCGGAGAGCAGCAGCCGCAGCAGGTGCATCGCGTGCTTCCATTTCACCTCGCTGGTCCGCGCCAGCCGGTTCGCCAGCCGTCGAAACTGGTCCTCCGCATATCCGCGAAACGCGCCGATGCTTCGCCTGGACAAAAACGCCCGCCGCTCCGCCCGCACCTCCTGTGCCAAGGGCGTCGCGTGCTCAACCAGCGGCGTGTAGAGGCACTCGATGATGTTCGGATTGCCCTGAAGCGCCAGCCGAAGGAACTTCTCGAACTCCCAGTAACACTCCTCCGTCTCCGGCCGCTCAATCTGCTCCGGCACGCCGTCAAGCGACCAGTGCATCTCCGCCGGCGGCAGATAGAACCCGCGGCAGTCGTGGTCGGAATCATCGGTCGCGAGACCATACGCCCGCGAGCCGACGATGCAGCGGCAGAGGACAAAGGGCTGGAGATTCGCGAACGAGGTCATTCGAAAGGCTCAATCGGCCGGACGCGAAGTCGTGAGGGAGACGCGATCACGAAGTTACCAGGTAGGTGAGGTTCGACTTGGGGCCACAAATTCGCGAACCAATGAACCAGTGCTTGGGTCCGCGCCGCACGCGGCCGAGCGAACAGAACTCCCGGAAGGCGAAGTCCGTGCCGGAAGACCATTTCGCCGAAATCGCGATCGAACGTGATCAGCACGCGCGCTTCCAGAATGGCCAGGGCTCCGACGGACTGATCGCTTGCGCCGGGATCGAGTTCCGCGATCCAGGCTACGTCGAGGGGCCGAGATCGGAGCCATTCAACGATGGCGTGATCGACGTTCTCGTCGGCAAGCAGTCTCATTGCGGGGTGGACGGCAGGTCAATGAGCGTTTCACTGCTGAGGGCGGCCGCTGCGTACAGCTGCGCGGCGCGAATGTGCTCGCTTTTCAGGTGCGGAAACGAGTCGAGGAGTTCCTTTTCAGACCAACCGTCGCCGAGCCTCTCGAGGATCAGCTCCACGGAAATTCGTGTGCCCTTCGCGACGGGCTTGCCGCCCAGAACGCCGGGCTTTCGCTCGATCCAGAGTTTCCAATCCATGCGATCACCTCTTCTCTCATTCTATCGAAAATCGCTAGATTCCGAACTCCCTCCACCTCCGCGTCACCCGCTCGCGCACCTCGCCCGCCATCCGCAGTTCCTCCGGATACGCCCGCACCTGCCCCTCGCTCGCCAGCTTCCGCGTCGCGTCCCAGCCGATTTTGCTGCCGACGCCCATCGCGGGCGCTGCGTGGTCGAGGATGTCGAGCGGACCGTCGATGATCATGCAGTCGCGGCGCGGGTCGCAGTTCGCGAGCATGTGGAAGAGCACTTCCTGCTCGTTTTGCACGTCCACATCCTCGTCGACGACGACGATCATCTTCGTGAATGCCATCTGCCCCGCGCCCCAGATGCTGCTCATCACCCGCCGCGCCTGCCACGGATACTCCTTGCGGATCTTCACGAACGCACAGTTATGGAAACAGCCGAACATGGGCAGGTTGTAGTCGACAATGTCGGGAATGAGCATCTGAAGCATCGGCAGGAAGATCCGCTCCGTCGCCTTGCCGAGCCAGTAGTCCTCCTGCGGCGGCTTGCCCACGATCGTCGTCGGGTAGATCGGATTCTTTCGGTGCGTGATCGCCGTCACGTGCAGCCGCGGGTAGAAGTCCGCCAGCGAGTAAAAGCCCGTGTGATCGCCGAACGGGCCTTCGAGGATCGGCGGCTCGCTTGGGTCGATGTACCCCTCGACGACGATCTCCGCATTCGCGGGCACTTCGATCTGCGGCTGCGTCACGCACGGTACAAGTTCGATCGCGCCGCCGTTGAGGAATCCCGCGAACAGACACTCATCGATCCCCGGCGGCAGGGGGCATGTCGCTGCATAGGGCATCACCGACGGCCCGCCGAAGCTGATCGCGACCGGCATGCGGTCGTTCCGCTCCTGGTAGCGGCGGAAATGCCGCGCGCCGTCGTGGTGCATGTGCCAGTGCATCGCGGCGAGTTTGGGGCCGAAGATCTGCACGCGGTACATGCCGATGTTGCGGTCGCCCGTGTCGGGGTTCTTCGTGGAGACGTTGGTAAGCGTGAGGTAGCGGCCGGGAACGGTGCCCTCCCACGTTGGGTAGCGTGGATCATCACGGTCCAGTTCGCGCTTCTTGAACGGCACCGCCGTGATCGACCGCATCGCCAGCGCGTCCAGCACGCCCATCGACGCGTAGGCCTCATCGGACACATGCGTCGAGACGTCGCCGTCCAGCGGCCAGCATTTGAGCGCCGGCAGCGCGGTCAGATCGGCGTCCTCGCGATGCACGACCTCCTGGCACGCTCCCCGGCGGACGATCTTCGGCGGCAGGCTGCCGAGCTGCGCGAGCTGGGGGATCTTCTTGAGCTTCTCCAGAAACGTGGTCGGAATTTCCGGCTTGATGAGCGACTTCACGCGCTCCGCGATCTCGTCCAGCGAGTTCGCGCCGAGCGCCAGGCACATCCGCTCCTTCGTGCCGAATGTGTTGATGAGCACCGGTATCTGCGAGTCCTTGACGTTTTCAAACAGCAGCGCGGGGCCGCCGGCCTTCACGACGCGATCGTAGATTTCGGTGATTTCCAGGATCGGGTCGACGGGAGCCGCGATGCGTTTGAGCATCCGGCGCTCGGTCAGTTCGGCGACGAAGGTCTGTAGATCTGGCGCAGGCACGCGAGGCTCCTTGCAGTCGGGAATCGATGCTTCGAGAGCGAGAGTATAGGCCGGTCGCGGCCGACCGCGCGCTTCAGCGCCGCCGGCTGCGCTGCACGAGAAACTCGACCAGCGCCTTGTCGAACGGCATCGAAGTGTCCAGCGCCAGGTAATCCGCCCGCATCGCCCCCAGCCTGTGCTTCAACTCCACCCGCCAGTCATCGATCGACCGGCGGTAGCGCGCTCGGGCCTCGTCGGCGTCAACTTCGATGACCGCCCCGGTTTCAGGGTCTTCCAGGCGAACGGCGCCGGTGAACGCCAGCGCCGCCTCGGCCGCGTCGAGGATGTGCATGACGATGAGATCGTGGCCGCGGAACCGCACAGCGTGCAGCGCGTTCAGTAGCTCGGCGGGATCGGTCAGCAGGTCACTCAGCAGCACTACCACGCCGCGGTGCGAAATGCACGTGAGCGCGTCGCGAATGCCCGCGGCGAGCCCCGTCCGCCCGGCCGGTTTCAGCGCCGCGAGCGTCGAGAGCAGGTGCACAAGATCGCTGCGGCGCGAGCGGGGGGGCAGCCGCGACTCCAGCCCCTCCCGCAGGATCGCCAGCCCGACCGCGTCCTGCTGCTGCGTGATCAGGTATCCCAGCGCGGCCGCGAGGTGGATCGCGTACGACATCTTGGCCGAGTGGCCGCCCTCATCGGCATCCGACGCCGACCAGTTCCCGACGTGCCCCATACTCGCGGAAGCGTCGACGAAGATGTGGCAGTCCAGATGCGTTTCGGCCGCGTACTTGCGGACATAGAGCCGATCCGTGCGCGCCAGCACGTTCCAGTCGATCGTCCGCAGGTCATCGCCGGGGACATACTTGCGGTGCTCGCTGAATTCGACCGACAGCCCCTGAAACGGGCTGCGATGCAGCCCCGCCAGAAATCCCTCGACGATGAAGCGCGCCCGCAGGTCGAGCCGGTTGACCTGGGCGATGATCTCGGGGTTCAGGTACTGCGTGATCGAGCTCATACGCGAACCCCGAACCCTTCTTTACTTCTTCTCCATTGCAGCCGGCGCAGCTCCATCGGCGAGCACTTCCTTGACCGCCGCCCGGTTGAACCGGATCTTCACGTTGTTGCTCTCATCCACCTTCACGACGACCTCGTGATCGCGCACCTCGACGACGCTCCCGAGGATGCCGCCGATGGTCTGGATGCGGTCGCCCTTCTTGATCGAGTTCAGCATGTCAACCTGCTTCTGACGTTCCTTCTTCTGGCCGCGGTACATCAGCCAGTAGAAAATCACGAACATCAGAATCAGCGGCAGGAAGAACCGGAAGAACGAATCGCCTCCGCCGGGCTGCGCGGGCGTACCCGTACCGCCGCCCGCCGGCGCTCCGCCCGTCGCCGCATCGCCCGCCTGTGCCAGCAAACTCAACACCAGATCAGTCATTCGTCATCCTCATCGGCCGGCGCGGCCAGCGGCCCCGCCAGGAAGTCCTTTCGCCATGCCTCAAACGTGCCCGCGGCGATCGCCTCGCGCATCCGCCGCATCAGCCCCTGATAGAACGCGACATTATGGATCGAGACGAGCGTCCCTCCAAGCACCTCGCCGTTCATCAACAGATGCCGAAGGTACCCGCGCGAGTAGCCGCTGCATGCCTCGCAATTGCACGCGGGGTCAAGCGGCGCCTCCGCGAGCTGGTGTTGCGAGTTTCGAAGCCGCAGCGTCCCCATACTCGTAAAGGCGTAGCCCTTCCGGCCGTTCCGGGTCGGCAGCACGCAATCGAACTGGTCGATTCCCGCAGCCACCGCGTGAACCAGGTCCATCGGCGTTCCGACACCCATCAGATACCGCGGCCGGTCTGCGGGCAGGCGATCCGCGAAGCCATCCAGCAGCGCCCACATCTCCGGGGGCGGCTCGCCGACGGAGAGCCCGCCGAGCGCGTAGCCGTCAAAGCCGATTTCGACCAGCGCGTCAAGGCACGCGCCGCGCAGGCCGAGATCGAGTCCGCCCTGGACGATTCCGTACAGCGCCTGGTCGGAACGTCCGTGCGCCGCCTTGCACCGCCGCGCCCACGTGACCGTCCGCGCCACCGCGTCGCGCACGATCTCGACCTGCGTGCGTCGTTCCCTTCGCTTGCCCGGCCGGGGCGGAACGGGCGCGACGTCGGCCGCCGCTCCACTTTCATCGAGGCCCAGCGGCGGGCACTCGTCGAAGCACATGATGATGTCCGCCCCAAGCTGGTTCTGCACCGCGATCGACACCTCGGGCGTCAACGTGATCTTCGCCCCGTCGATGTGCGACCGAAACTCGACGCCGTCCTCATCCAGCCGTCGCAGATCGGCCAGCGAAAACACCTGAAACCCGCCGCTATCGGTCAGCACCGGCCCGTGCCAGTTCATGAACCGCTGAAGCCCCCCGAGCCGCGCGACGATGTCCGCACCCGGTCGCAGCAGCAGGTGGTACGTGTTCGCGAGCACGATCTGGCTGCCAGTATCGCGAAGCTGGGCCGGCGTCACGCCCTTGACGGTCGCGCGTGTGCCGACGGGCATGAACGCGGGCGTGTCGATGACGCCATGCGGCGTGGTGATCCGGCCGCGGCGGGCCCGGCCATCACGGGCGAGGATTTCGAATCCAAAACCGTCAGCCACCGCGGCTCCTCGGACTTTCAGGGGGTTCGGGTCGGCTCGAGCACCCGGTACATCGGCCGGTCGTCGTGCGGATCGAACCGCGCGATCGATTCCGCAAGTCCGATCGCCAGGTGCGCTGAACCAAAGACCTCGCGCGTCGTCTCGAGCATGTAGTCGGACGGGATCGTGCGGCCCAGCGGGCTTTCCCGCAGCGCCGACCGCAGTTCCGGCGCCAGGCCGCACATGACCACCTGCCCGCCGCGCGCCAGGTACTCGCGTAGAACGCGATCGAGCGCCACGATGACGGAGAAGTCCATATGCTGCGTCCGGCGCATGCGAAACACCAGCACGCGCGGACCGCGTTTCAGCACGTCGCGCACGGCAGTCGCCAGCTCGTCGGCGTGGGCAAAGAAGAGCGCGCCCTCGAGCTGGAGAATCGTGACCGCCGACCTCCCCGTCTGCTCGTCGATCGGCTGCTCGACGAACGGCCGTCCCGTGCCGACGACCATCTCGACCAGATGAAGCTGGCTGACGCGGTGGAGGAAGACGAGGATTGACACCGTCAGCCCGAGCAGAATCGCCCAGTGCATCGGCAGGAAGAAGACGCAGGCCAGCGTTGTGCCCAGCACGATCCGGTCATGCCGGTCGTGCCGCATGACGTGCATGAACTCGCGCCAATCGACCATCGAAATCGCCGTGGCGAGCAGGAGTCCGGCGATCGCCGCTTTCGTAATGTGCTGCGTCAGCGCGGCGCCCAGCGCGACGATGAGAATCGTCGCCACCGCCGAGACAACGCCGGAAAGCCGCGTCCGTGCCCCCGCGAGGTCGGCCAGCGCCGAGCGGGCGAAGCTTCCCGATCCCGGAAATCCGTGGAGCGCTCCGGCCGCGATATTCGCCGCGCCGAGCGCCCAGATTTCGCGTTTGGAGTCCAGCGCCGCGGCGTCCCGGTGCGCCATGGCCTTCGCGATCGCGAGGCTCTGGATGATCCCCACGAGCGCGATCGCCCCGGCGCCGACCAGCAGATCCGTCTTGTAGAGTTCAGGATAGAGCGGCGTGAGCGAAGTCGGCCACGTCCACGTAATCTGTCCGATCGTCTCAAGACCCGTCGCGAGCCTGTTGATCTCCAGCAGCCACTCCACGCCCGCCCCCAGCACCAGCACCGCGAACGCCGCAGGGAATTTCGGGCCGATCCGGCCGGCCAGCAGGATCAGCGTAAAGGTGCCGGCTGACACCAGCAGCGAGAGCAGGTGCGTCCGGCCGAGTCCGCCGGCGGTCTCGTACAGCATTCCGGCCAGCAGCGCGGTCTTGGTTGCCGCGGGAATTCCGAGCGCCGGGGCGAGTTGCGAACCGAAGATGAGAATTGCCGATCCGACCATCAGGCCGACGATCACGCTCCGAGAAACGAACCGGACGAACCGCCCGATCTGAAGGAACGCTCCCAGCAGCGTGAGAGCACCGACGAGGATCGCCAGCGTGCCCGCGAGCGACGGCCAGCTATCCGGATTGCCGGGCTCGACCGTGTTCAGAATCGCGAGGCACATCGTGCTGGCGGTGATTGCAGGGCCGACCACCAGCTTCGGCGAATTGCTGAGCAGGGCGCTGACGAGGCTCATCACCACGACGGCGTAGAGCCCGGCCACCGGCGCCAGACCGGCGACCGTCGCGAATGCCATGCACTGGGGTATCGCGACCAGGGCAACCGTAAGGCCCGACTGAAGATCAGACCGGAAGAATTCCACCAGCCGGAGCCGCCCGGGCGCAGAGCGGGAATTCGTCGCGGACTCGTCAACTTCGGCGGCGGAACCGCCCTGTGGGGCCGGCGAGTCGTTCGCCATCGCCGCCGGAGAGTTGCTCATTCCCTGGGACATGCCACCCTTGAATCCGATCGGGGTTTCCGACAGCGGTTTGTAGCGGGTTCATGCGCGGGTGTCACGCCCGGTCCCGGGAAGGCGGTAGACCGCACGTCGCGGTTCGACGAAAATCCCCCGGATGGACCGCGTGCACAAGCACAGCCTGGAGCCGCCGAACGAATCTGCGCTCGGCGGGCCGCCCTGCCCGGTGGACCGCCTGCCGACGATCCGCCGGAACCGCCTCTGCCTGCGGATCATCTACGTCGGCCTGCTCAATTTTCTGCTCTATACAGTCGTCTACGCGGCCCTCGGCGGCGACGCCCATAACGGCGAACGGCGCCGCGTGACGGATAGGGACGGCCGGCCGCGGTACGCGTACTTCGTTCGCGGCCACTTCATCCGCGATATCGAGGGGCAGGAACGCGAGGTCAACGCCTCGCTCTGGATCTACAGCTACCTGCACTCGATCTCGGTGTTCGTCACCTCCGCCGCGATGATCATCAGCATGCTCGTCCTCGCCCGGCCGCACATCATCGCCACGATGCGCGACGGCTGGATCAACGGACGCACGTTTCTGGTCGCGTTCGGGACGATCGTCGTGCTCGTGACGGCCACGGCGGTATTCGTGTTCACTTGGGACTTCGTCGTGCAGTTGACGCGCGTCTGAACCCCGGAAGCGGGATACGCCCGCCTTCCACGGAGCCAGGAAATGTCCGTCGCCCAATGGCTCGCCGATCACGGCCCGCTCGCCGACCGCCTGCGCGGTTTCGAGCCGCGGCCGCAGCAGCGCGAGATGGCGGCGGCCGTGGCGCGCGCGTTCGACGAGGAACGGCACCTCGCGGTTGAGGCGGGCACGGGCGTCGGCAAGTCGTTCGCCTATCTTCTCCCCGCGATCGAGCAGGTGCTGGCGGGCCGCAAAGTGGTCGTGAGCACGCACACGATCGCGCTCCAGGAGCAGCTCGTCCAGAAGGACATCCCGTTCCTGAAAAAGGCGCTCAGCCTGGAATTCGACGCCGAACTCGTGAAAGGCCGGACGAATTACCTTGGCCTGCGGCGGCTGCGCCAGGCCAGCGCGAAGAAAGCGACCCTCTTCTCGGGCTCGACGCAGCTCCAGGTGCTGCGCCAGATCGAGGCCTGGGCCTACCACACGAAGGATGGATCACGCAGTGATCTGCCGGAGGAACCTCCCTATGAAGTCTGGGAGCGCGTCCTCAGCGATCCGAACAATTGCCTCGGCCGGCGGTGCGAGTATTACGAACAGTGCTTCTACCAGCGGGCCCGCCGCCGCGCCGAGCGGGCGAGCCTGCTCATTGTGAACCACGCCCTGCTCGTCAGCGACCTCGTCCTGCGGCGTCAGGGCGCGAGCGTGCTGCCCGAGCACGACTTCGTTGTCATCGACGAGGCCCACACGCTCGACCAGGTCGCCGCCGACCAGATCGGCGTGTCGATCACCAGCACGCAGGTGCAGTATTTCCTCAATCAGCTCTACAACTCAAAAACCGAAAAGGGGTTCTTGGGATCGGTCGGCTCGGACCGGCAGCGCAGCGCCGTCATCGCCGCCGCCCAGGCCAGCGCCCAGTTCTTCGCCGATCTGATGGACTGGCAGCGAACACAGGGGCGCTCAAACGGCCGGATCATCCGGCCCGACGTCATCGAGAATCACCTGACGCCCGCGCTCACCGAGATGGTCGACGTCGTAGGCAAGCTCAAGGACGACCTCGCCACCGACGACGAAAAATACGAACTCGACGCCCACCTCGACCGCGCCCGCGGCCTCGCGCTCGATGTTTCGACCGTCCTCCAGCAGACCCTGGAAAACAGCGTCTACTGGGTCGATATCGACGCGCCGCGCATGCGCCGGGTCACGCTCGCGTGTGCCCCGCTCGACCCCGGCCCGGCGCTGAAGATGCTCCTCTTTGACCGTGTCCGCAGCGTTGTGCTTACGAGCGCGACCCTCGCCTTGAGCGCGGCCGCTCGGGCAGCCGACGCCCGGTCAAACGCCGCCGCGGGACAGGCCTCGGGCGCTGTGGCGGCGGCCGCGCAGCCGCCGGATCGTCGGCCGCCCCCGAAGAAGTCACCCCCCCCGGCGGACGATGCCGGCCCCTTCGCCTACATCCTCGAACGCGTCGGCGGTCCCGAGGCTGAGGTTCTCCAGCTCGGCTCGCCCTTCGATTTCGAAAAGCAGGCCGTCGTCCGAGTCGAGGCGGGCATGCCCGATCCGTCGTTCAACCGCGAGTTTGTCGAATCGGCCTGCCGCGCCACCGTGCACTCGATCCGCGAGACCGAGGGCCGCGCATTCGTCCTCTTCACGAGCTACGAAATGCTTCGTCAGGTCGCGCAGGCCGCGCGCGACGAACTCAACGCGGACGGCTACGAGATCCTCGTCCAGGGCGAGTCGCTCCCCCGGACGAAGATGCTCGAGCAGTTTCGAAAAACGCCGCGCTCCGTCATCTTCGGCGCCGACAGCTTCTGGCAGGGCGTCGACGTCGTCGGCGAGGCGCTCTCGAACGTCACGATCGTCAAGCTCCCGTTCGCGGTGCCCGATCGGCCGACCGTCGAGGCCCGCATCGAGCTCATCCGCCAGCGCGGCGGCAATCCGTTCCGCGACTACCAGCTTCCCGAGTCCATCCTGAAATTCCGCCAGGGCTTCGGCCGCCTCATCCGAAGTCGCGCCGACTCCGGCCAGGTCGTCGTCCTCGACCCGCGCGTCGTCACCAAACCCTACGGCCGCCAGTTTCTCGATTCCCTGCCCCGCTGCCGCGTCGAGATCAGCCGCCGACCGTGGTAAGCGAATTGCATTTTTCCATTGAGCCCGCAGACGGATCAACATACGCTGTCGAGGGTAGCGCGTCGCGCCAGGCAGGTTTCGGCGTGCCTGCGGTCTGCCCATGAGGATCCGTTCGATGTCGGCTCCGACGTCCGAAACGCTGACGGCCTTCGTCAACGAGTTTCAGAAGACCAAGCTCGTCGCGGAGCAGTGCATCGAACAGCTCAGCGACGACGAACTGCACGCGCGGATCAACCCGCTTCAGAACTGCGTCGCCGTCATCATGCAGCACATGGCGGGAAACATGCTCTCCCGCTGGACGGATTTTCTCATGACCGACGGTGAAAAACCCGATCGCCATCGGGAGAGCGAGTTTGCGGACCGGCATCTCTCGCGCACCGAATTGCTGGAACTCTGGAATCGCGGCTGGACGGCGCTCTTCGAGGCCCTCCAGCCGCTCTCCGACGCGGACCTCTCGCGCACCGTCCACATCCGCCGCGAGCCGCACACCGTCCTCCGCGCCCTCGTCTGCCAGCTCGCGCACTATAGCCTGCACGTCGGCCAGATCCAGGTCATCGGAAAGCACCTGCGCGGCGACGCGTGGAAATATGTTTCGATCCCGCCCGGCGGCAGCGAGGCGTTCAACGCGCGAATGGGGATGTGAGGACCTCACGTCTCGCCGAATTACGGACTACCCGGACCGGGCGCCGCCCCGCAGCAACCTCGCAAACACCCAGATGAGCAGGAGTACGCACGCCGCCTTCCACGCGAAGAGCCACCAAGGCCGCCACCACGCGCCCGTCGTCGCCTCCACGAAATCTGACACGCCGAAGAGGATGAGGACGATCATCGCCTGCGCCGAAAGCCTCCGCTGCCGGGCATCGCGCCGGCGGCTCCAGAGCAGGATCCCAAGGCCCATCGACGTCCAGAGCACGCCTTCGGCGCGGTTGCCCCACACAAAGAGGGGATCGAAGTTGGACAGGACCGGCAGTAGTCCACTCAATTCCGCTCGCATTCATCGAAGCTCCGCTAAGGAAAGCCACGCTCGGTGGCGACCGCATCGTCGGACCGATTGAAATCGCTTCCCGGCGGACTGTATCGTCGGTCGAGTCCGTGACAAAGGACACGCCGCGCACCTAATATCTCCAACCATGAGCTCATTTCCCCCCGCGCAGGGCGAACCCCGGACGGCCGTGCGGTTCTGGCGTGTCGAGATGCACGTGTCGGGCCGAGGTTTTGCCCTGTTCGTCGTCCTGGCCGCGGCGTTCGGCATCGCCTCGGTGGCACTTTTCGGGAACACCGGCGCCGGGCCCTACGTCGGCGGTGTCATGATCCCCATCGCAATGGTCGTCGCCGAGGCTATCAATCAGCTTCAAAACACCCGGGCGTTGGAGCGTGCGATCGAGTCCGCGACGGGCGTCGAGGGCATCGAACGCGCTGCCGAGGCTCTCTTACAGAAGCAAGGACACCTGTTCGGCGGCGGATCCCTGATCTCGCCGGGCCAGAAACTTCTGGCGCAGGGGCTCCTCCGGTCCGGCGGCGCGGGCAGGTGCTATTGGATTTCCAGCGCGCAGGCCGAATCGCCCCGTCTTGAGCCATTGATGGATCCATTCGAACCGATCCTGCTTGCGCGGGGCGCGCGCCCGCCCGATAGCGGGGAACCCCCTTCGCCGACAGTGCAGGATCGCATCCGAAAATTCTGGCGAGAGATGGACGGCCGGATCTCGTCGCGATCGCTCCGCGTGCTGTTCATCCTCGGCTTGATCTTCGCTGTTTTCAGTCTCGGCGGGCAGCTTGTTGAAACGGCAGTCGCACTATGGCAAGGAATGATGCCGATGAACCTGGCGATGTGGGTGTTTCCGCTCGCTGCCCTGGCGGCGATCGTTGCCTGGCGTCTATTCCGGCCAAGAAACTGCTTCGCCGTACCCGGTGCACTCGTGGTCCGCAGCGCCGGCGGCCACGAGACCACCTGGCGGCTCAGGCTGTTCGCGAGGCCGGATAGCGTCGTCATCTACTGGCGGGAGCGCGGCTTGCTGGCCGTGGTGGCGCGGGACGGGGCCGTGATTCAGACGATGATGCGTCAGCCCGAGGCCGAAATCGCGGTCCGCGCGTGGCTCAGCCCGATTGCACCGCCGCCGATCGAGCAACTCTCCGATTTGCGGTAGCCGCGGGAATTCTCACAGCCGTCAGCGCATGCCCCACCGACCGCGGGCCTGTGAGGCCCCGGTCGGCGGCGACGAGATTCGGCTACAAAAGGGTCGTCGAGCGGGACTTAGCGAAGCTGCCAGCGTGTCAGGCGGTATTGCCGATCCGCGAGCCACAGCCGATCCCAGTCGTCGACGAGCTGCCGGGTGTCCATGTCCATCACCTGGCCGTAGATGTTCATCCGCTCGTCATAATTCTTGACGACGCCGTTGCAGCCGGCCGAAGCGATGAACGCCCCTGCGATCAGACCGAGTAACGCCCACTTGCGCATGAAACAACCCCTTGGATGCTTGGTAACGCCTAGGGTAATCTTGCCGCATTCCGCCCGGTTGTCAACCCGAGCGCGGAAATCGAGCCGGGCGGCGCGATCGCGGGCGACGGAAGACCGCCTCCGCCGCCCGCGATGGAGTCAGACTTGCCGCACGTCATTCGAAACGTCTGCGTCTTCTGCGGTTCCAGTCCCGGCCGCGGCGAACCCTATGCCGAGGCCGCCCGGGCCCTCGGCCGCCGCCTCGTGGAGGAAAACCTCGGCCTCGTCTACGGCGGCGGCAGCGTCGGCCTAATGGGCATCGTCGCCGACACCGTCCTCAGCCTCGGCGGCCGCGCCATCGGCGTCATTCCCCATTCGCTGAAAGTCCGCGAGGTCGGCCACGCCGGCCTGACCGAGCAGCACGTCGTCGACACCATGCACGAACGGAAGACGGCCATGGCCGACCGCGCCGACGCCTTCATCGCCATGCCCGGCGGCTACGGCACCTTCGAAGAGTTCCTGGAGATCGTCACCTGGCTCCAGCTCGGCATCCACGCCAAGCCGTGCGGATTACTCAATGTTCGCGGTTATTATGACAAGCTGCTCGATTTTCTCGACCACGCGGTCGGCGAGGGTTTCCTCCGGCCGGAAAACCGCCGCCTGATCGTGACTGCCGAGACCCCCGATGCGCTGCTCGCGGCCCTGCGGTCGACGCAGATTCCGCCCATCGAGCCGTGGATCACGCGGGCGGAACGGTAACCAAGCGAACGAGGCGGTCGCGATTGGCTCGCGACCGCCTCGTCTGCAATTCCGCAATCAAGTTCCCCGGTGCTTACGCGGCCGACTCCACCGGCGTCTTTGCGTAACAGTGGGCGAGTTCCTGAAGCGCCGACTCAATCGAGCGCGTCGGCGTCCAGCCCAGTTGCCGCAGCTTCGTGTTGTCGCCGCAGTAGGAACCCTGCCACGCTTCGTCGCCTTCCGCCTGCTGGAAACTCCCCGTCCAGCGGCCGAAGCCCGCGAGCTTGCTGACGAGGTCACGCACCGACCACGTCTTCCCGCTGCAGATGTTGTAGATCTCGTTCGGCTTGTCGGCCTCGATGATCCGGCCGTAGGCCTCGATCACGTCCTGCACGTGCAGGAAGTCGCGCTGGCTGCCGAGCCCGGGCACGTTGACCGTCTGCCGGCCGTTGGAGAGCTGCGATGCGATGCCGCCGAAGAAGCCGCGTTCGCTCTGCCCCGTTCCCGTGTAGCAGAACGGCCGGGCAATGGCGACGTTGAGGTGATAGTTCTGGAAAAACGTCTGTGCGACGGACTCGGCATTCGCCTTGAAGCTGCCGAACGCGTCGCTGGGGTTCAGGGCGGTGTCTTCGCGCACCGTCGGCGTCTGGTTGCCGCCGTAGACCTCCCACGAACTGGCCAGCACGACCCGGGCCCGCGGCGTCACCCGGCGCACCCCGTCGAGGATATTCGCCCATCCCGTCACGATCGACTGGTACGCCGCCAGCGGGTCGTCATGCTCGGCGTCGGGCCCGACCGGACCCGCGAGGTGCACGACGACGTCCGGCTTCACGCTTGCGATGGCCCGGGCGACGTTGATGGCGTCGCTGGCTTCGCAGACCAGCGCCCGTCCCCACTGTTTCTCGTACGCGAGCTTGCGGGCGCGATTTCGCACGCCGCCGACCACGTCGTAATTGCGCTGCTTGAGGAACGGGGTCAGCAGGCGTCCGGTAAAGCCCTCGGCGCCGGTCAGGAAGACTGTCTTCACGATGTGTTCTCCAATGCGGCCTGGATCGACGCATCCTGCGCCCTGGGCATCCTCTCCAAAACGGACGCTCCGGCATCCCTGCGTACACGAGCTATCGGCGTCCGTACGGGGGAGATTTGGTAACGCCCGGGAAAACGCGGCCACCGGGTTTGTGCAGGCCGCACCCGCCTGATTTCACGGATGCCGCCCGGTTGTGCGGAGAGAATCTTCGTTTGTCGCGAATATCGGCCGCCCGCCGCCGAATCCCCCATCGAACAACGAAACGCCGTGTCTTTTTCTCAGACCTCGGCGAGCCGCTGCACACGCGTCGACCCTTGCAACCGGAGACACTCCATGCAACCGCTGCTTCCCCGAACCGCCGCCCGAACCACCGTCCTTTGGCTGCTCTCGGCCGTGGCGGTGCTCGCGGACACCCCCCAGCAGAAGTTTGAACGGGCGTTCTTCCTCGAAGAGCACAAGCAGGACTTCGCCGCGGCGCAGAAGCTCTACGCCGAAGTCGCCGCGGACGGCTCGGCCGACGCCGCGCTCCGAAGCGAGGCGAAAGGCCGTAGTGCCGCCTGCCGCGAGGAGGCCGCGACCGGCGATCTCGCGCAGCTCATGCCCGCGTCGGCCTGGGCGTATGTCCAGCTCGATCGGCCCAGCGAGCAGGTCCTCCGCCTGCTCGATCAGCTCGGCCTGCTGCGCGGTGCGACGGACGCCGGCCAGAAGGCCGCCCGCCAGCTTGCCATCAGCCCGGAGATCGTCGAGCAGCTCCTCGGCGTTCGCGGCGTCGCCGCCTGCATCACCGGCTTCGACGCCGTCCACGAGCGGCCCGCCGGCGTCGCCGTCATTCATCCCGGCCGGCTCGATGTGCTGCGGGCGCTCCTCGAAACCGCGCTGCCCATTCAGTTTGAGCCGTCCGACCCCATCGACGGCTTCACGACGTACGAAATCGAAGGCATCTACGTGACGCTGACGAATCGGCTGATCGTCGTCAGCCCCAGCGAGGCCGAGATCGAGGGCGTCGTCCGCAGGCTCGGCGGCGATACGAGCGATTCGCTCGCGTCCAATCCCGAGATGGCCGACGCGCTCAGGCAGCGAACCGACGCGCTGCTCGTCGCCGCCGTGAATTTCAAGCCGCTGATTCCGCTGATCCAGGCCGGCATCGCCGCGGCCTCCGCACACGAGCCCGAACTTGCGGCGATGAGCACCCTCGCTGACGTGCGCAGCCTGAAGACGTTCGTATTCAGGGCCGGCGTGGCCAGCGACGGAATCTTCGCCAGCGGATCGCTCGAACTCGAAAAGGGCCACCGCAATCTGATCTTCAATCTGCTCCGCCTCCCGCCCGTCGACCAGACGGCCCTTCGCTACGTCCCCCAGGGCGCCGCGGGATTCCTCACGTTCTCGCTGAATCCAAGCAACAAGCCGCTCCGGCCGATCTACACCGAGGCGGAGGAGGTCGCGCCGCCGCCCGTGACGCTCCTCGACCTCGGCCGCGAAGTCTTCGGGAACCTCGTCGGCGTCACGCTCTTCACGCTTCCGAGCGTCTCCCCGATCCCCGGCGAGCGCGAGCCCATGCCCGACGCGGCCGCGATCCTCACCGTGAACGATCCGAAGAAGTCCATCGCCCTCTGGGAGCAGTTCCTCGGCATCATGAACCTGGCCGGCGGCGGTGCGATCGAAGGCTCAAAAGTGACCTTCGCCGGCGCGGCCGCCCGGAAGTACTCCATTCCCGAGACCGGCGGGTCAATCTTCCTCGCCACGCACGGCAACGCCGTCGTTCTGACGGCCAGCCAGGCCGCCCTCGAACGAACGCTCGCCACGATGAACGGCGGCAAGTCGATCGCCGACGACCCGGCGTTCTCCCGCGCGATTTCGCAGATCACGCCCGACTCCGCGCTCGCCGCCGTCGCCCATGCCGGCCGCTGCATGGAACTCGCGAGCGGGTTCATGCGCGAGCGCGATGTGAAGGAGATCAAGCCCTTCGCCGAAATGGCGTCGCGAACGGTGGGCGCGGTCGTGCTCGAGCATTCGCCGACGTCGCTGGGCCTGTCGCTCCGCGTCACGGGCCTGCCGAACGTGAGTGGGTTGGTCGCGCAGCTCATCGAGCGCGAACGCAGCGGGATGGCGACGCGAAGCGTGATGCGTGCGCCGATGACGACGATCGACGCCGCGGAGGCACAGCTCGCCGAAAACCCGAAGAACTTCGAGCCGATTCGACGCGTGTTCGAATCGCAGGTCCGCGGCGGCGGCGACGCATCCGCCACGGGCGAGCGGTTCTTTCAGGCGGCCGGCGGCGACGCGCGGGCGCTCAACGATTTTGCGTGGGCGCTTCTGACCGAATCGAAGTACCAGGGACGCTACGGCGAACTGGCCCTGAAATGCAGCCGGCGGTCCAACGAACTGACGGACCACTCGGACTGGATGTACGTCGATACGCTGGCGCACGCATACTTCGCGCTGGGCCAGCGCGACAAGGCGATCGAACTCGAGCGCAAGGCGCTCAAGCTGTGCGGCAGCGACCCGCGACGCGGCGAAGTCGAGGCGGCGCTGCGGCGGTTTGAGGCGGCCGACGCCCCGGCCGCCCGCGACTCTGTGAAAGTGGAGTCAGTCGAGGCGGTCCGTCATCCCGATCGATGACCGGCGCCGGATCACCATCCGGTACGCGCGGGCCGGCGATGCACGTCGCCGGCCCGCGGAGTTTCCGTCTCAGGGTCTACCGAAGAATCAGGATCCGTTCCGCCACGACCACACCCCGGACCGCGTCGTACTGGCCGATGATCCGAACGGTAGTGTCCGGAACAAGGTCGACGATCGACCGCGGCCGAACCGAATCTTCAACCGCCGTGGCCGGCCGCAGCGCGACCCGCTTCTCGCATTGACCGTCAAAGATCTCGATCAGGTTCTCATCCGTACTACCGGGCCCGTCTCCGCCATCGGTCGACAATACGATGGCCGTCTGAATTTCCAGGGGAGCGCTCAGCGCATTTCGCGGCGTGATAAAAACCTGGCTGCGGAGCGAGACCATGCCGTTGCCGGTCTCATTCACCTTCAGCGCGTTCGCCTCGTCTGCGATGCTCAGTTCAATGACATTGGTCATGGCTTCGCGAATTTCGATCAGGGCATCCCGCGCGTTCAGGTCGAGTTTCCCATTCGCGAGCACGCGCGTCCGCGATGCGGGGACAACCGAGCCGTCGCCCCGGATGAACTCCGGTGAGGAGATCGTGAGCCGCAGTTTCGAGAATTCGCCAACCGGAGCATCGTCGAGGCAAACCAGGAACGCCGATGTGCCTTCCGAGAGCAGGTTGGCCCGCGCGGCGATCGGAAGAGGGAACGCAGCCCCTTCATCGCCGACGAACTCCACCTCCGTCACGCTGACGTTGATGGCCGAAAAGCCGTCCGTCGGCCGCCCGTGCAGGAAGATCATGACCCGCGTCGTGGCGGGGGGGATCTCGCCCGCCGAGTTGACGTTCTCATTGCCCGTGTCGCCTGGGAAGTCATCTGCGCCGTTTGAGTTGAGGTTCGCCGAGCCGTTCGGCTCGAGTCCATCGCCGTCGCCGGGAGCCTCATCGAGCCCCGCTTCGTTGGCGTTGGCCGAACCGTCGGGTTCCAGGCCGTCGCCGCCCGCGGGCGGCTGATCGGCAATTTGCCCGTTGATATTCGCGGATCCGCTGGCGATCAGCCCGTTGACCACGCTTTCGGACGGGCAGCCGGCGATATCGAGGATTACGGCCGCGGCGGCGATCGGAATGAGTCGGCTGAGCATCGGTCTCTCCCCAAAGTTGAGATTCGCCCGCCCAGCTCGACCGGATTGTACCGGGCCGTCGATTCACTCTAAGCAGAATTTTCGCTGCAAACGCAAAAAAACGGGCACGGCCGCGCGATCGGCCATGCCGGCATCTTCCTCGCGCGGAGATGAGCTACTCCCGCTTCTTCTTCAATTCGGTCCCGGCAGGCTGACCGGTTCGGGAAATGCGCTGGCCATGGTTCGCGATCGCTTCAACCGTAAAAGACGACGAGACGAACAAAGGCAAGGATGAAGGTGACGGCAACGCCGACGAGCAGCACGATGACCGTGGTCGCGAGCGGACCAAGGTCCGTTTTTGCCATTTGGGGTTTTCGCCGCGGGTGCGGCTCATCGAGCCAGTCATACCCGCACTCGCAGAAGCGGAACCGTTCATCAATAAGCAGGCCGCACTCCGGGCACGTTTTCACGCCCATGCGACGGGCTCCGCGGCATTACTCCCGCTTCTTCTTCTCTTCGTCCTCGGCGAGCTGATCCGCCCGCGCAAAGCCGCCCGCCTGACCCATCGCCTTCTCCTGCATCTTCGCGGCGAATTCGGCCGGGAACCGCGACCGCTCGCGGCACTCCTCACCCTCGCAGACCTGCGTGTCGTAGAGGTTCCAGAGGTGCTCGTCGAGCAGTTGCATGCCGTATTTCTTGCCCGTCTGGATCGACGAGTCGATGCGGTACGTCTTGTTTTCGCGGATCAGGTTCGAGATCGCGGGCGTGACCAGCAGGAATTCATACGCCGCCACGCGCCCGCCGCCGATCTTCGGAAGCAGCGCCTGCGACAGCACCGCGATCAGGTTCGTCGAAAGCTGAACGCGAATCTGCTCCTGCTGCGCGACCGGAAACGCGTCGATGATTCGGTTGATCGTGCCCTGGGCGCCGGTGGTGTGCAGCGTCGCGAAGACCAGGTGGCCCGTCTCGGCCGCGCGGATGGCCGATTCCATGGTTTCCAGGTCGCGCATCTCGCCGACCAGGATCACGTCCGGGTCCTGGCGCAGGGCGCGGCGGAGGGCTTCGGCGAAGCTCGGCACGTCCACGCCCACTTCGCGCTGCGAGAAGATGCAGCGCACGTGCGGGTGGTAATACTCGATCGGGTCTTCGATCGAGATGATGTGCCGGTCGCCGATGTCGCGGTTGATGTAGTCGAGCATCGTCGCCAACGTCGTCGTCTTGCCCGAGCCCGTCGGACCCGTCACGAGAAACAGCCCGCGCGGCCGGCGGCAGAGATCGCGGATCAGCTTCGGCAGGCCGATCTGCTCGAACGTCAGGATCCGCGACGGGATCAGCCGCAGCACCATCGACACGTTGCCCTTGGCGCGGAAGACCGACACGCGGAAGCGGCCCTTGTCGCCGAACGCGAAGCCGAAGTCCGTCCCGCCTTCCTCCTGAAACTCCTGCTGGTTCCGCTCCGGCGTCACCGATTTCATCAGCGCGACCGTGTCATCCGGCTCCAGCACCTTCGTCTCAAGGTTTCGCAGCCGTCCGTCGACCCGCAGCACGGGCGGCCGGCCGCACGTCAGGTGAATGTCCGAAGCGTTGATGCGGATGCACGTTTCCAGCAGGCGGTCAATGTGAATCGACACGTCAGGTTCCTTCGCTTTCTTGCGGGCCCGGGTGGCGTCGGCCCCGTCCTCACCACAAGTCTAGCACGCCCGCGTCGCTCGCGGCGAGCATTCCTCGCCCCCCGGTCACTCTTCCGCGACGATGCCTTCCAGCTGCGCGATGCGCGCCACTTCCTCGGGCGTCGTCACGCCGCGGAGAATCTTCAGCTTCCCGTCCTCGAGCAGGTTCCGCATCCCGCCCGCCCGGGCCGCCTTCCGAAGCTGGTTCGCCGGCGCACGCTGGAACGCCAGCTCGCGCAGCTCGTTGTTCATCTCCAGCATCTCAAAGATGCCCTGCCGGCCGCGATACCCGATGCCGTTGCACCGCTGGCAGCCGCGGCCCTTGTAGATGTGCCGCCCTTCGAGGTCGCGGTCCGTGATGCCCAGCAGCTTCAGCGTAAACCGGTCCGGCGCCGGGTCGATCTCCTTGCATTCCGTGCAGATGACGCGGATCAGCCGCTGAGCCATGATCGCCTGGATCGACGACGCCACCAGAAACGGCTTGATGCCCATGTCGATCAGGCGCGTGATCGCCGACGGCGCGTCGTTCGTGTGCAGCGTGCTGAAGACCAGGTGACCCGTGAGCGCGGCCTGAATCGCGACTTCACCGACCTCGCGGTCACGAATCTCGCCGACGAGGATGATGTTCGGCGCCTGGCGGAGCATCGACCGAAGGATCTTCGCGAACGACAGTCCGATGTCCTCGCGGACCTGGCACTGGTTGATCCCCGCGAACATGTACTCGACCGGATCCTCGGCCGTGATGATCTTCTTGTCCGGCCGGTTCAGCTCCTGGAGCGCGCCGTAGAGCGTCGTCGTCTTGCCCGAGCCGGTCGGCCCGGTCACCAGGAAAATGCCGTTGGGCTGCCGGATGATGCGCTGGAACCGGTCATAGTCGTCCGGCTCGAATCCCATGCTCGTGATGCCGACGCGGACGCTGTCCGGCCGCAGAATACGCAGCACCACGCTCTCGCCGTGATAGGCCGGGCACGCGCTGACGCGGAAGTCGATCTGCTGGTTGCCGATGACGCGCTTGATACGCCCGTCCTGCGGCAGCCGTTTTTCAGCGATGTCGATGCCCGACATGATCTTCAGACGCGCCAGCACCGGACCCTGCATCGACTTGGGGATGTTGTCGCGGACGATGCACACGCCGTCGATCCGATAGCGCACGCGGACGCGGTCGGCCATCGGCTCGATGTGAATGTCGGAGGCCCGGCTGCGGACCGCGTTGTCAATCAGCAGGTTGAGCAGCTTGATGACCGGCGCTTCCTCGTCCTCGTCCTCCTTCGCCTTCCGGATCGCCTCGTTTTCCTTGGCCAGCAGGTCCTTGTCGCGGTCGATCTGCTCGATCGCCTCGTCCATGCTCGCATCGACCTTGCTCGAGATGAACGTGTCGATGTAGCGCTGGATCTTCGCCCGCGGCGCGAGCGCGACGTCGATCTCCATGCCCAGCCGGAAACGCAGCTTGTCCAGCAGTTCCAGATCCAGCGGGTCGGAGACGATCACCTTGAGCCGGTTGTCTTCGAAGCTCATCGGAAGAACGCGGTCGTTCTTGATGATCGACTCGGGGATCATCCCGATCGCCGACGAGACCACGACGTTCTTGTCCAGATCGACGTATTCGAGGTCGAATTGCGTCGCCAGCGCCTTCGTGACGTCGTCCTCGGTCGCCAGCTCCAGCTCGACCAGCGCTTCCCCGATGCGCTTGCCCTGCTGCGTCGCATACGCCAGCGCATCCGCCAGCGCCTGCGGCGTCACGAGGTTCCAGCTGAGCAGAATTTCGCCGAGTTTCTTCCGCCGTCTCGCCATTCCAACGCCCCTGCGCCGGCCGGTCGTCCGCCAACGGCCGCGCGGGCGGTCATCGACGGGCTGGGCCTGCGATTCGAGTTCGGCATCGTAACCCGATGAGCCAATTCGGCAAAGGCGGCGGGGGGCGGCTCGGCCGGCGAATCAGCGCAGCTCGACGACTCGGCCGCCGCCGTCGCCGAAAATCGTTCGAAAGAACGCCGCGTCGTCAAACGTCCCCAGATCGACCCACCGCTCCCGTTCCGCGACGCCCAGGAGAACGTGCGTGACCCCGTGCCGGCGCAGCGCGGCATGCCGATCGGCCGCCGACGCGGGCCGCTCCAGCACGCCTCGAAACTCCGCCAGCGCTTGTGCCTGCAGACTCCCGTCGCGGCCCTGGAAGACGTGCGTGTCTTCCTGAAGTTCCAGGACGCCGATCTGCCTGTCGATCAGTTGGCACAGGCTCAGCCGCGTGCTGCGCGTCCGCTCGGAATCGTCGCACGCACCCTGCACGACCGCGTCGCGCGGCAAGGCGTCACGCAGATACCGAAGCGCGCCAGCTTCCTTGGCCGCCACGGAGTCTCCGTATTCAACAAACCTCCGTGCCGCGGTCGCGGGAGCCTGCCAGAGTCCCACCGGCAATCCAAGCAGCAGGCTCGTGACCGCGATCCGCCGGCCCCATCGCCCCGTTGCCGTCGGAGTGGAAGCGTCGCCCGAATCGTGCAGCCCGCCCGGCGACGGTTCGCGCGATCCCGTGCTCCGCGAGCGAAACTGGCACGCGACCAGACTTCCCAGCAGAGCCCCGGTCAGCAGCGGGATCATGATCGCGCGATGCCCGAAGTCGTTGTACGTGAAATGGCTCCGGACGCCGGCAAACGCCACCAGCGCCAGAACTGACGTCATCATCAGCAGCGACAGGCCCGCGTCCGCATTCGCCCGCCGCCACGATTCGCGGTGCAGCAGCACCGGCAGTACCAGCAGCGGTCCGAATTCGAAGAAGAGAATCCACGGCAGGTCGAGCAGGTTCGCCGTCATCCCCGGCTTCACCCACGTGCCGAGCACCGCGTTCTTCGAATGCGCATCCCACACGAGCGTCAGTGATTTGCCATGCCGCCGCGAGGTCTCCAGATAGCCCGCCAGCGTCGGCGCGGCGAGCCCGACGGTGAGCAGGGCGATGCCCGCGGCCGTGCCGAACCGCTTCAGCCGGACCGACGGCCGGGCGGCCCGTTTCAGAATCTGCCACAGCGCGATGATCGCCGCCCCCGGGAGCACCATCGCCGACACCCAGACCGATGTGCCCAGCAGCGACGCGGCGAGCAGGGGGGCGACCAGCACCCAGCCGCGCCAGAACACGCCCCGCGATGACAACCCGTACGCCCCGACCAGCCCAACCAGCAACCCCTGCGAATTCTGCGGCGTCCAGACGAGCTGTGTGAGCAGATTGTGCACCCGCAGCGGCGTATCGGCCCACGCATCGAGCGTCACGACGAATTTCTGCTGCACGAGCAGCGGCAGGATGTCGAATCCCCCGATCGGCCCGACCAGCAGCGCCGCCAGCACGCCCGCGGCATCCGAATCCGTCAGCCGCTTGATGAACAGGTACGCCATCCCGACGAGCGCCGCCGCGACAATCGCCGCGGAAAGTCCGAAAGCGAAGGCGATCGAAACCGCGCCCCCGGTCGTGGATCGGACCGCCGCGGGCGCGAGGTAGAAGAAGTGGTAGTAGTAGACCGGCTCGTGCGCCCCGTCGGCGAAGAAGGGGTTGCCCAGCGGAAGCGTGTGCTCAAGCTCCAGGAGTATCGCGTGGTGCTTGATGTAATCGTGGATGCCGGTCTGCGGGATTGGTCCCGTGCCGATGTCATTCGGCCAGTACGAAAACAGGGTCGATGCGGCCACCCAGGCGACGATGCCGGAGAGCGCGTACATCGCTGTGCGCGTTCGAAAAAACGCTCGCCGTTGAGCCCCGGGCTCGTAAGACCGCCCGCCTTTCCGGAGGAGAACGAGAATGCTGATCGCGGCGATCGCGCTGCAAGGCAGTCGGGCATCGCTCGACAAGTGCCAGACCGGATTCAGCACGAGCGGAACGAGGACGATCGAAACCGCGACGGCAAGAATGACGCGTCCGATTCGACTCCAGTCACGGTCCCATGCGGCGATATGAACGAAGGCAGCCCCCGGCAGCCAGTAGAGGCAGACCAGTACTGCCGCGACCTGTAGCGGAGCGAACGGAGCGTACAGCGCGCCGGACAGCACGATGTAAAGGAGAACCAGCGGGTGCAACGACGGATAAGATGGCTTGGGCATCAGAACTCGAGAATCGCCACACCCTCAGACTGGGCCACCGCTGCCCAGTCGACACCGATAGCAAAAATTCGACGAGCGTGCCGCGACTTCTAGCGGCCTGGCCGGAAGCGGCGGCTATTTCTCCTCGTCCTCCGTCTCCATCTTCTCCCGCGCCGCCTGCTTGGCCTTTTTCAGCCGCGACGCGAAATCAACCTCGCTCGTCGCCGTGGGCTTCCGCGTCGGCTTCGCCACGACGGGCTGGTCCATCTCCGATGCTCCACCCAGCGCCTCGCTCAGCTTCTCGCTCACCTTCGAATCCGGAACCGGCGGCTCATACCGTGCCGACCGCGCCGGCGCGGGCCCCGCGTCCGACGCCGTCCCGAGCGTGTCCCGCGCCTGTTTGCTCGTGCCTTTGAGCGTGCTCAGCGTCGCCGCGCTCGCCTCGGCCGCCGCCCGCCGGTCGCCCGCCTCCGCGATCCGCCGTCGCAGCTTCCGCAGCAGTTCCATCGGATTCACCGCAACTCGCCGAACCGCCACGTCCAGCAGGAACAGCAGCAGCGTCCAGCGCAGCAGGTCTTCCCAGATCGCCGCCCGCTTCTCGGCCTTCGGCAGCGTGCCGAGGTCAAACGGCTCCTTCGCCTGCGACAACGTCAATACCCGGCCGCCGGTTCGCGACGCAATCTGGTCGAGCAGCGCGTCATTGGTCTCCAGTTGGCGAAATTCCGTGGAGTACGCCACCGAAACACCGGTTTGCAGCGTGCCCGCCACGGCTTTCCCGCCCTGGTTCGTCTGGTACGACAGGTTCAATACGTAGCTGCCCGAATCCTGTGCGTCGAATTCCGCCTCATACCGCCCGGGGCCGGTCTGCGTCAGTTGCAGCGGCTTCGACGCCGACCGCGGATCGACCAGCACGCCCTGGATGTTCAGAAAGTTGATCGCGGCCGCATCCTTGTCGAGCGCCTCGATGCGAATCCGCCCCTTGCCGCCGTTCACGCTCGTCGAGACATCCAGCGCCGTCGAAGCCGCCGGACGCGACGCCCACCGCGCGATCTGCGCCCAGAGCTTGCTGAAGCGCGGCCACTGCGACCAGTCCGCGCCCCACTGCGGCCAGAGTCCGCTCGTAAACGCGACCGTCTTACCGAGACCGACCTGCCAGTGCGCCAGGATCGGGTCCGGCCCCTTGTCGGTCTCGCGAACGAGCGGAATCATCGCCAGCGGCTTGGCGGTCGTGAGCACGTAGCCGTCAAGGTTCGGGATCCCGCCGTCGCGCAGCCCTTCGACCAGATTCGAGGGGACGTTGGTCATCGACGGCGTAAAGCGGATCTCCTGCACGAGCGATCGCCGCACGATCTGCGACTCCTTGATGAAGATCTGCGGCAACTCGCTGTAGTCCTGCGTGGTGTAGTACTTCCCGCCGGTCGAGTCGGCGATCCACTTCGCCTTCGCGACGTCGATCGGGTGCCCGCCCCAGCCGATCGCCACCGTCGAGCAGTGGATGTTGTTGTCCTTCATCTTCTGGATCAGGTCGGCCTTCGGCGCCTGCGGGTCGAAGTCCGAGATGATGATCATGTGCTTGGCCTTCGCGTCCTTCCGCGCCGCCAGTTCATCCACCGCGGGCCGCATGATCTCGTCGAAGTACGGCAGATCGCCCATCTGCATCGACTTCACCCGCTGAATCACCGCCGCCTTGTCACCCACCGTCTGCAGCGGAATATGCCAGAACTTGTCTGATGAGCCCTGCCACTGGTAGCTCAGCACGCCGATCAGGTCCCGGCTGCTCAGCGTCTTGATCGCCGCGATGGCGCACCGCTCGCCCCAGTAATTCCCCTGCGGCACCTCGCACGAGTGCATCACCAGCACCAGCGCGCCCTTGGGAATCTGCTTCTCGTTCTTCACGTCGAAGCTGACCGGCATCACCTCTTCGACCGGCGTGTCCATCCACCCGCCCGCGCCGTACGAATCTGGCCCGCCGACCATCACCAGCCCGCCGCCGAGATCGCGCACATACGTCGCCAGCGCCTTGCGGTCGTCATCGCTCACCATGCTCGCCGGCACGTTCGACAGGATCACCAGCGAGTATTCCAGCAGCCGTACCTGGTCGAGCGGCGCGGCCCCCGCGATCGCGATCTCCGCGTCGAGGTTCTCCATCTCCAGCGCCCGCTCCAGGATGATCGCCGAGCGCCCTTCGACGTCGTCCCGCGAATCCGACTGCGCCAGGATCAGGATCTTTCCCTGCCCCGAGACGATCGTGAACGCCCGCCCTTCGTTGTTCGCCGTGAGGACATCCCTCGCCCGGTCGTCCGGCTCAAAAACCGCCTTGAAGCGGTGCGCCCCGGCCGTCCGCATCGGCAGCGACTGCTTGAACCGGTTCGGCCCCGCTTCGAGCGTCACCGGGTAGCCTGCCCCCGGCCCGGCCGGGTCGAGGTCGACGAGTTGATCGTTGTGATAGAGCAGAATCTTGCCCGTGGTGTGCTCGGTCGCCCGGAGGACCATCTGGAGGTCGATCGTCTCTTCCGAGTTCGCCGTCGGCGGCGCGCTCAATCGCTCGAACACGACCTCTTCGCCATGCTTGTACCGCAGCGGCACCACGTCGACCGGCACGCCCGCCGCCGCGAACTGATCCGCCTCCTCCAGCGCGTGCCCGACGTTCTCGTTTCCATCCGAGAGCAGCACGACCCGCCGCGCCGCATCATCCGTGAACAGCGCCATCGCCATGCTCAGCGCATCGGAGATGTCCGTCTGGTCCCCGCGCACCGGCTCGCCGACGTTGCTGATGCCCAGATCGCCCATCGGCAACTGCTCGACCGCCGGATCGCCGGCAAACGCCACGACGCCCATGCGGTCCTTCGTCGCCCGCAGCGCCGATTTCGAGCTCTTGATGTACTCAAAGCCCTGCAATCGCTGCGCATTCGGAACGCTCGCCGAGCGGTCCAGCAGAAAAATCACCGAGAGCTGGTCGGTCGACTGCGTCCGCTGTGCGCCGGCCAGCGCCAGCACCATCGCCAGGATCACCGCGCAGCGCAGCCCGATCGCCATCCACCGCCGCACCGGCCCCAGGCCCGACAGCGAGCGGAACGACAGGACGACGATCAGCGGCAACGTTGCGAGCAGGACCAGGTAGCCGGGGTGTTCGAAACGCAGAAAGGCAAGCAGGAAGCTCGTCTCCATGATGAAAGCCTACCCGCAAACCCCGAAGAAGAAAGCCCCGGGGCCGAATTTCGCGGACTGGTGCGGTTTGGGGGGTACGGGCCGCCGTGCCCGCTGTGGACGGGCGGAGACGCCCGCGCCACTCTTCAATCGTTGCGCGTCCCCGGGTTTTTGGGACTGCTCCGGTGCGGCCGCGTCATCCGTGCGCGGGCCGAGAAAATCGTCCGTGACGCCGCCGGGCCGCGTTCCGGGCTCCAAAACCTCCGATCCGGCGTACGCTGGGGCCGAGCCAGCGTACGCGGAATCAGAGCCAGCCTACGCGGAATGAGCGCCAGCGTACGCCGAGGCCGGGCCCGCGTACGCTGCATGCGCGCCAGCCTACGCGGAATCGGCGCTCGCGTACGCGGAATCCGGGCCCGCGTGCGTGGAATCGGCGCCAGCCTACGCCGGCGGGCCGATCGCGAAGGCCGGACCCGAGGCCGCCGACTCCGGCCCGCCGACGGCCTGTCCGGCCGTCGGGAAGGGGTTCGAGCCGAGCGAATACCGGCGGATCGCACGCCGGCGCCCGCCCGGTTACCGGCCCGTCAGCCCGTCGTCCTCGTCCGGCGGCGTCCACGGCGGAAGGTGCTTGATGAACGCCGCGTCCGAAAGCGGCACGTCGCGCACCCGGAATTCGACCGATTCAATCTCAAACGCGACCCCCGGAACGAGCGACCTCACGCTCGACGTGATCCGCGGCGCCTTGCCCGGCCGCGGAACGACCGGAAACCGGACGACGTTCTCATACGGCGGTACGCAGACCGGGATCGTCGAACTCGCGTCCTTCACCTGCACGAAACACCGCGGCGTCGCCCCCAGCACCGGCACCGCCGCCAGCGGATTGCGGATCGTGTACTTCACCTGCACGACGAGAATCGGCGCGGGATAGCGCTCGTCTCCGACAAACGGCACCGTGAACGTCCCGTCGCCCCCCAGCGGCACCCGCGTCCAATCCCCGCCCGCCTCGCGCCACGGCGATTCGGTCCGCCGCCACAGCAGCGAATACGCCGTGTTCGCCACGATCGTGTAGTTGTTCAGCACGTCCTCGTAGAAATCCCACGACGTGTTCTGGAGCCACTCCTCGAAGCTCGTGTACCCCCGGTCGATCGTCTGCACAAAGTGCGGCCGCATCGCCCGGAATTTCTCCAGATACGCCCGCCGCCGCTGCGGCCCCAGCGCCAGAATGATGTAATCCTCGGCCGGCGGAAAGATGCCCAGTCGCGCCTCGAGCATCCCCCCGTACGTCGACCACAGCGACCGCCGCTGTTCCGGCGTGGCGTCGCGCATCGCCGCGCCCATCGCCCGCATCGAATTCTGCCAGAGCGGCCCCAGCCGCGGCGGGTTCTGCACCAGGTCTTTCACCCCCAGCCGCACGACGCGCACGTTGAGCACCACCAGCCCTGCGCACAGCGCGATCCCCCCCAGCCTCAGCAGCGGCCGCGCGGAAAAATACGCCAGCAGCGCCCGCGTACCATCCCGGTGCTCCCACGCCTGCGCCGCGAACAGCGCCGCCGCCATCGCCAGCGTCCGGAACACGTGCACAATGTTCTGGTCCCGCGCGATCCCCAGGTATCCGATGGACGCCGCCAGGCTGTAGACCAGCATCGTCGCCGCGACCACCGGCCGGTCTCCCTGAAGCGTCGCCCGCTCGCACCGCACCGCCCGCTCCAGCGCCCACAGCGCCGCCGGCACGCCCAGCAGCAGCATCGCCTGCACCCGCGGTGATCGAAACAGGTCCGCCCACTCGCCGACATACGCGTTCGGCGGCGTCCCGAAGTACCAGAACTGGTCCCGCGGCGTCTCGATCAGCGCATACCGCAGCGCCCCGGCCGCCCCGGCGAACCCGTGCCCCATCGCGACGAATAGCAGCCCCGTCGCCGTCACGGTCGCCGCAAGAAACACCGGCACAAACAGCCAATCCCCCACGGAGGCCCGCCGCCAATGCCCCGCCAGCACGAAAAGCTGCACCACCACCGTCGCCCCGACGAGCGCCAGCGCGTGCTCCGTTCCCAGCCCCGCCGCGAGCGCCGTCGCGCACCCCATCAGTACCGCCTTGCGCAGCGGCCGGAGCTTCGAAAGCATGATCGCAAACGCGAAAATCGGCGCTGTGCAGCGCAGGCTCCGCGGATTGATGTCGTGCCCCACGAGGTCGAACGCAGCCAGATCGCTCACGATCAGGATGAACGCCGCAACGACCCAGCCCGCGCCGAATCTCCGCGTCGCCGCGAAACCGAACACCGCCACGGCCGCCGCGTAGAGCAGCGGCGAAAGCAGATCCCGCGCGTACTCCGAGGCGAAAACGTCCCGCCCCAGCCACGCGAACACGGGATAGTGCAGGTAGACGTGCCCGATGCCGTGGAAATACTGAAAATCCACGCCCGGCGTCTGCCCCGCCTCCAGCCGCCGCAGCGCATTGAACATCTGGAACGGCCCGTCGATCGCCACCGCCTCAAACGGGCTCAGCGTCGGCAGCACCGCCTGCACGAACACCTCAAACGGCCACCGCAGAACCAGCGCCGCCGCCGCCAGCGGGATCAGCACCTTCAGCAGCGCCCCCGCGCCGATCCGGTAGGGGGGCTGCGTGTTCAGCGTGGGCGTGCTCATTCGTCGTCCGGCTCATTCGTCGTCGATGGGATTCGCCGCATCCATCCGCGCATCGCGGGCCGGGATCATAAAACAATCCCCCGTACCCCGCGACAACTGGCAACGCCGCCCGTCCCCGATTCAAATGCCCGCATGCAGCTCGCCCGCTCCATCGCCGAAATCCGCCGCCTCGTCCGCGCCGCCCGCGAGAGCCGCCGCACCGTCGGCTTCGTCCCCACGATGGGCGCGCTCCACGAGGGCCACCTCTCCCTCGTCGACGCCGCCCGCCGCGACCGCTGCTGGTCCGTCGTGTCCATTTTCGTCAATCCCACGCAGTTCGCCCCGAACGAAGACTTCGCCCGCTACCCGCGCGACGAAGCCGGCGACCTCGCCCTCTGCGAAAAGGCCGGCGTCGACGCCGTCTTCCTCCCCGCGACCGACGAGGTCTACCCGCCCGCCGCCGCCACCTCCGTCCACGTCCGCGGCCTCGGCGATCACCTCTGCGGCCCGCACCGCCCCGGCCACTTCGACGGCGTCGCGACCATCGTCTGCAAGCTCTTCAACATGGTCCAGCCCGATCGCGCCTACTTCGGCATGAAGGACGCCCAGCAGCTCGCGATCATCCGCCGCATGACCGCCGACCTCGACCTCCCCGTCACCATCATCGGCTGCCCCACCGTCCGCGAGCCCGACGGCCTCGCCATGAGCAGCCGCAATCGCTATCTCACCCCCGACGAGCGCGGCCGCGCCCTCTCGCTCTACCGCGCCCTCTCCGCCGCGAAGTCGCTCGTCGACGCCGGCGAGCGCCGCGCCGCGGCGATCGAGCAGGAAATGGCGCGGATCATCGCTGCCGCCCGGCCGACCCGCGTCGATTACATCACCGTCGTCGATGCCGAAACACTTCAGCCCGTCACCGACCTCCGCGCACCCGTCACCGTCGCCCTCGCCGTCCGCTTCGGCGCCACGCGCCTCATCGACAATCTGACGTTGGACCCTCCGCGGGCCCAGGGCTAACATCCCCGTCGGCGCGGATTTCTGCACGAGCCGCCGCCCGCGTTCGTTTGCTGTTTTCGAAGGGCTCACCCGCCCCGAACGTCGCCCGCGGCACCCGCGGCGCGGCCGTCGCGGCGGTGCGGTCCCCCGGTTTGCCGCAGGAACCACCCCGCATGTACCCAGTGATCTTCAAGATTCCCGGCCTGAACTGGTCGATCCCCGGCTTCGGCCTCATGATGATGATCGCGTTTCTCTTCGCGATCTGGTGGGCCGCCAAACGCGCCGAGAAGTCCCGCGCCAACCCCGAGGTCATCCTCAATTGCGGCTTCGTCGCCCTCATCGCCGGCGTCGTCGGCTGCCGCGGCATGTACGTCTGGCACAACTGGTCGCAGTTCAGCCACCACGACGGCTTCATCGCCACCCTCTGGGCCATCCTCGATGTCAGCTCCGGCGGCCTGGAGTTCTACGGCGGCTTCATCCTCTCCACGATCCTGGTCCCGCTTTGGCTCGTCGTCGTGGAAAAAGTCTCCCTCCGCTGGTACATGGACATCATCGCCCCTTCCGCCGTCGTCGGTCTGGCCTTCGGGCGAATCGGCTGCTTCCTCAACGGCTGCTGCTACGGCGCGGTCTGCACGTTGCCTTGGGCCCTCTCCTTCCCCTACGGCAGCCCCGTCGCCTCCGACCAGTTCAAGCTCGGCCTTGCTGGCGCGGCCTATCCCAAGGAACTGATCGTCGCCCGTGCCGACGCGATCACCACCGGCTTCACCCTCATCGACCGCATGGACCTCCTCGCCACCGACGCCGACGTCGCCGCCGCCCAGAAGGCCGAGGACGAAGCTCGCACCAGGTTGGAGCAGTTGCAGGCGGCCGCCCCCGACGGCGGAAAATCCCGCGAACTCGCCGCCGCCGAGGCCGATTTCCGCACCAAACGCGCCAAATTCCGCGATATCCGCGCAAACATGCGGAAATTCAACGCCTCCGCCGGCCAGATCCGCGATCTCGCCGCCCAGTACCGCTCGCTCCCCGTCCACCCCACGCAGATCTACTCCGCCGTCACCGCCGGCCTGATCGCGATCCTCCTCAATACCCTCTACTGGCGAAGAAAACGCGACGGCCAGGTCATCCTCACGCTCCTCCTCATCGAGCCCGTCACCCGGATTCTGCTGGAGCTGATCCGGACCGACAATCCGATCGAGTCATCCGGCCTCACGATCTCTCAGGAAATCGGCATCATCCTGAGCGTTCTCGGTGCCGTCGGCCTGCTGCTCCTCCGCCGCCTGCCGGCCCGCTCCCCCCGCGCCGTCGAATTCGTCCCTGAGCCGGAGCCCAAGCCGAAGGCGAAATGACCGGCGCGAATCCGATTCGCGCACCCGGCCAGCCCGTCGGCCTTCGCCGCGCGGGCGTGTCGAGTTGTCACGCATCCACGCATGAACGCAAGTCATCCACGCTGGGAGGCCGTCCGTCTAGGTCCGCAAAAAAACAGCCCGACTTTTGGCTTGACATGCACCCGGGGCGGGTTATCTTATAGGTAGGTCGTTTGGAAAGACCGGGAGTGGTGCGGGGGTTATTCATAGCGAACCGTCATCATAATTTCATCCGATAGATCGATTTCGCTGCCGTAATAACCGCTGTATTCTGAACCCACACGCCTTCCCCCGTTGCAAAGCGACTGTATTGGCGGTACCGTTTTGGTCGCTTTCGGCGATTACGTTGACATTTTGCGAGTTCGTCCGTGCGGATCGCTGTCGCCCAGGCGGCGGCCCCAGCTTGAATTCTGTGTTGGAATTCATGCCGTCAGCGCGGTTGCGGCCTCGAGTATCTCGTCGCGGGGCGCTCGCGCCCTCTGATGCGAAGTGCTCTCATTCTATCTGTGAGAGGGCTTGGCGCGATCTCGGCGAGGGGTCGAGTCCGAAAAGTGGTCCTGGGCAAACGTATTGGGAGGCTCTTGTGAACCGTAAGAAGGCATTCACCCTGATTGAGCTGCTGGTCGTGGTGGCGATCATCGCACTGCTGATCTCCATCCTGCTGCCCAGCTTGTCGCGCGCTCGCGAACTCGCGAAGCGTGCGGTGTGCGCGTCGAACCTTCGCGGCCTCGGCCAGGCGATGGTCATCTACGCGAATGACAACACGGAAGCGTACCCGGCGCACGCGGTCAACCCGACGTACACCGGCACGGTTCCGGCCCTCACGAGCGTCCGCTGGGTCGGCACGCTCTCGTCGAACATGGTGTCCAACACCATCAACTCCACGACCGGCTCGTACGAAGCCTGGGCGAACAGCTCGCACCCCAGCCGCTCGCTGTTCATGATGATCATCGGCGGTCAGTCGACCCCCGGCCAGTTCATCTGCCCCAGCTCGGGTGACCAGGAAGACACGCTCCGCAACTTCGCCGGCGCGACCGAAACCGCTGCTCAGCCCGGCCGCAACCGCTACGACTTCCGCGGTTGGGACAACCTGAGCTACGCGTACCAGCTTCCGTACGGCAAGCGCGCTCGCCCGAACACGAAGCTCGACGTTCGCATGGCCCTCTCGGCCGACAAGAGCCCGTACACCAGCGCGGGCACGCAGCGGACGACCGACCGCGGCACGCCGGACCAGTGGAGCCAGGTGACCATCCCCGCCGCGTGGGGCAGCCTCGCGCCGCAGGATGTTCTCCGCAAGACCAACGATGACTGGCGTCCGTACAACAGCCAGAACCACAACGGCGAAGGTCAGCAGATTCTGTACGCGGACAGCCACGCGGACTTCCAGAAGAAGCCCATCGCCGGCGTGAACAACGACAACATCTACACGGTCGCCGGTCCGACGGCCGCCGCGTATGGCAACCAGAGCGGTTACATGGTTGGTCAGAACCCCACTGCTCCGGGAGACAATTTCTCCCCGATTACCAACACGGATTCATTCTTGGTTCCGTAACGCTTCGCGAACGGAATTCATGATCCAGACAGCTCGGGCGGCCATCCTTTGGTCGCCCGAGTCTTTTTATGCGCTAGGTCGCGCCTAGCTCAAACGGGCCATGGATGAGTGCTCGGTGCGCGCAATTCTCCTCCGTTCTTCACAAGCTTCATTTCGTCCCCGTCTCCGGATCGATACCGGCGAGATCGGTCCATCCGCGGCGTGATTGACGACTGAGCAATTCTGCTCGCCTGCGCCTTTTTCCTGCGCCAAAATACGCATGATCGTCCGTAGGGATGGCCTGTCGCCAAATCCGCTCGGGTGAGATACGTGTGGAATGGAGATTGCTAGCAAGGTCTAAGATGTTGTCCGGTCAGACACCGCTTGGAGTATTCCGCTAAAAGGAGATTCAGTCATGACTCGGCCGGTTCTCATCGCCTTGCTCCTCGGAGTCATTGGCAGCGCTTCAGCGCAATCGTACTACCGCCTTCGCGAAATCTCCCCGCCGCCGGGGGGCGAGTGCGGATATCCCCCGACACTAGCCATTGGGCTCACCAATGGATCGATCTACACATCTCGGCTGTATCACATTCGGAGTATCGATCAGGACGATGTGTCATGTGAGCCATGCATTACGGGCGTCGACACCACGTTTCGATTCACTTTTCCGGCAGCGCCATCACAGGTTTCCATCCCACCCACGCGATGTGTACTTACCTGCTATCCCGAAGGGCGGTTCCCAGTCCTTAAGCGCACCGCCGTGAGTCGCAACGGCGTTGTGGCCGGCGAAACAGAGTGGTGCGAAATCAATGGTCAGTACTATGGCATCCTCTTTCCAGACAGTGAAGTAATCCAGATCATTCCACCGATAGGTGTGCCGGTCGGTGACGTTGGAGGGGTAAATGATCTCGGGCAAATGTGTGTCACTCTCGACGGCGCGGCATTTTGGAGCGAGGAAACTGGTTTCGAATGGCTCCCCGCGACGAACTGGGAGTCGAAAGGAATTCCGAACGCGATCAACAACGCTGGGCACATTGTCGGTTACTCGTTCGAGCCGGGGCGTGCCCTACTCTGGGGTCGTGATGAATTCGGAATGTGGCAAGTGACCGTACTTCATCCGGATGAACTCTCCGCGGCTCATGACATCAACGAAAGTGACGTTGTGGTTGGGTGGCGATACAGCGTCACCTATCGAGCCGTCAAGTGGGTTAATGGAGTTCCGATCGATCTGCCCCTTCCCGAGTTCTGTATTGAGTCGCAAGCATGGGCGATTAACAACGACGGGTACATCGTAGGATACACGCAACTTCCGAATGAAGAGCGTCACGCGGCACTATGGACACCCGGGGGCACATTCATTGACCTGAATGACGTAACTGTGGGTTTATTCGGGACCGCGGTTGAAGCGGTTTCGATCAACGATGCAGAGCACATTGCCGTGCAGGTATTGCACCTCTCTCTGCCTGGCCACCACAGAGCGGCGTTCCTTGGTCGAAACGCAACGCCGCTTCCTCCTTGATCGCTTGAACCACGAGTCAAGATACTACCCGGGCAGCCCGACCCGCGCTGCCCGGGTTCTTTATTCGGCGCCATCCGTGCGACGGGTAATGGGCTAATCTATGTTTGCCGCGCCCCCTATCCTTCCGCGCCCGTGGCTCACAGCGCCAGCAATCTACTCTTTGTCGCTGCGCGTCCCTATTCGACACGATTCGTCGTCCTCCGCTCCCACATTCCGCCCGCCTTCCGTTACCATGGCCGTCAACACTCACGCGAGCACAGATCGGAGGCACGCACGATGAAACGCTTTGTCAGGTTCGCATCCCTCGCCGCGACATCCTTCGCCGCGGCGTCACTGATCGCCGCCGCCGCATCCGCCCAGGACAAGCCGCGGATCAAGTACCCCGAGACGAAGAAGGTCGACCAGGTCGACGACTACCACGGCACGAAGGTCGCCGATCCCTACCGCTGGCTCGAGGACCTCGACAGCGCCGACACCGCCGCCTGGGTCGCCGCCCAGAACGAGGTCTCCTTCGGCTACCTCGCCTCCATCCCCCAGCGCGAAGCGATCAAGAAGCGCCTCACCAAGCTCTGGGACTACGAGCGCTTCGGCCTCCCCAGCAAGGAGGGCCCGCGCTACGTCTACTCCCGCAACTCCGGCCTCCAGAACCAGTCCGTCATCTACGTCGCCGACGCCCTCGACGCCGAGCCGCGCGTCCTCATCGACCCCAACACGCTCGCGGCCGACGGCACGATCGCCCTCGGCGGCGCCGAGTTCACGGAAGACGGCAAGCTGATGGCCTATTCGATCTCCGCGTCCGGCTCCGACTGGCGCGAGATCAAGGTCCGCGACGTCGCCACGGCCAAAGACCTCGACGACCACCTGAAATGGGTGAAATTCTCGGGCACGTCCTGGAAGAAGGACGGCAGCGGTTTCTTCTACAGCCGCTACGACGAGCCGAAATCCGACGGAAACAAGCTCGAAGACGTGAACTACTTCCAGAAGCTCTTCTTCCACAAGATCGGCACGCCGCAATCCGAAGACAAGCTCGTCTACAAGCGCGACGACCACAAGGACTGGGGCTTCGGCGGCAGCGTCACCGAGGACGGCCAGTACCTGCTGATCTACATCTCGCAGGGCACCGAGCGCAAGAACCGGCTCTACTACCAGGACCTCACCAAGCCCGACGCAAAGGTCGTCGAGATGCTCGACGGCTTCGACGCCCAGTACAGCGTCATCGGCAATGACGGCCCTGTCTTCTACGTCTTCACCGACAACAGCGCCCCGCGCGGCCGCGTCGTCGCCATCGACTCGACCGATCCGTCGCCCTCCAAATGGAAGGAGATCATTCCCCAGACCGCGGAGACGCTCCAGGGCGTCAGCCTGCTCAACAACAACATGCTCGTCGCCTCCTACCTGAAGGACGCCACCACGCAGGTCCGCATCTTCGACACCGCCGGCAAGCACATCCGCGACGTGAAGCTCCCCGGCCTCGGCACGGCCGGCGGCTTCGGCGGCCGGCGTCACGAGACCGAGACCTTCTACAGCTACACGAGCTTCAACTACCCGCCCACGATCTTCCGCTACGACCTCAAGACCGGCGAAAGCACGCTCTACAAGCAGCCGAAGGTCGACTTCGATCCGACGAACTACGAAGTCAAGCAGGTCTTCTACAAGAGCAAGGACGGCACGCAGGTCCCGATGTTCATTGCCCATAAGAAGGGCCTGAAGCTCGACGGCACGAATCCGACCTACCTCTACGGCTACGGCGGCTTCAACATCTCGCTCACGCCGAGCTTCTCGATCGCCAACCTCGTCTGGATGGAGATGGGCGGCGTCTATGCCCAGGCGAACCTCCGCGGCGGCGGCGAGTACGGCAAGGACTGGCACAACGCCGGCCGCCTCGCCAATAAGCAGAACGTCTTCGACGACTTCATCGCGGCGGGTGAGTGGCTGATCGCCAACAAGTACACCACGAACAAGAAGCTCGCGATCGGCGGCGGCTCGAATGGCGGCCTGCTCGTCGGCGCGTGCATGACGCAGCGGCCGGACCTCTTCGGCGCGTGCCTGCCGGCCGTCGGAGTGATGGACATGCTCCGCTTCCAGAAGTTCACGATCGGCTGGGCGTGGACGAGCGACTACGGCAGCAGCGACGACAAGGACCAGTTCGCGACGCTGATCAAGTACAGCCCGCTCCACAACCTGAAACCCGGCACGAAGTACCCGCCGACGATGATCACCACGGCCGACCACGACGATCGCGTCGTCCCCAGCCACAGCTTCAAGTTCGCGGCCGCCCTCCAGGCCGCCCACGCCGGCGACGCCCCGGTCATCATCCGCATCGAAACCAAGGCCGGGCACGGTGCAGGCAAGCCGACGACGAAGATCATCGAGGAAGTCGCCGACCGGTGGGCGTTCCTCGTCCGCACGCTCGGAATGGAGCCGAACCTGAACTGACGCGCGGCACGCCGCGCGGTTCCGAACCCACCACGCAAGTGGTGAGCCATCGAAACCGAACCCACCACGCAAGTGGTGGGCGAACCGTGCGAAGTGCAGACGTCTGACATCAACCGGAGCATCGCGCGGGCAGGCTAAGCCGTTTCAGCCTGCCCGCGCGCATTGCCGTTCCGCGGCCGCCGTCGGATAATCGTCCGCATGAACCGCCGACCAAGCCGAGGATTCACGCTCATCGAGCTGCTCGTCGTCGTCGCGATCATCGGCCTGCTGATTTCGATATTGCTGCCCGCGCTCAACGCCGCCCGCCAGCGCGCCCGCCTCACGCTCTGCGTCTCGAATCTCCGATCCCAGGGCCAGGCGATGCATGCCTACACGGTCGAGTACGGTGGAAGCCTGCCGCCCAAGCAGTATTGGCGCGTTCGCGGCGCGTCGAACGAAATCCTGCTGATTAACGGCATCCTCGCGGCCTTCCTCGGCGAACCCTTCGAGCGCCACCCCGGCCAGCCCGATCACGAATTCGACCGGCCGCACGGCATCTGGCGCTGCCCCGACGTTCCCGATGAGGAATCCCGCTGGACCCACCACGGGTACCTGCACCATGCGCCGAATATGTGGCTCTTCAACGACGCCTACTACTACCCGGCCGACAGCCGCCTCGCCGTCTACGCCGATGCACCGTTCGGCTGGGAGCCGCGTTTCGGCCGGCCCGAGTGGCGGAAGATCGAGCGCATCCGCGAACCCGGCCAGATCGTCGCGATCCTCGACAACGTGAACTACCAGGTCTACACGCACACTCATCGCGAAGCCCGCGAATCGATCGGCCGCGCCGAGGAGTTCATCTACGACCCCGGCGACGGTGGCCCGCACGACACCGTGCCGGCGCACGCGTCACTGCTCCGCTCGCCGGCGCTTTTCGTCGACGGCCACGCCGAGCCGCTCCCGAATACCCGCGCCTACTGGCACGACGCGCCGGCCTTCCTGCGCCCGACGGGCAGCGACACGGCCGTCCAGTTCTTCGAACGCGAAGTCCGCCGCCTGATGTGGTTCGTCGAACCGGGCGAATGGGTCGTCGGCGAGGATTGAGTTGGCGAGAGCACCTACGGCCGCGCAGCGTCATCGCTGCACGGATGGGCGGATCTCCGGGACCGCGCGCGCCATACATCCGAACGCGAGCGATCGCGTACTTCGTGCTGCAGTTGGTTGGATGCTGGCTCTGCCTCGAAGTGATTGGGTACTTGGTTAGCGTTCTCTATCAGGGTCTCAGAATTGGGTGGACCTGACGCTCTTGGCGTCGAGTGATCGACGCCAAGGCCATCAAGTGTTCCGAGGTCTCCGGGCGAATGCGAGCACCAGCAGGACAACCGACGCCGGCTCGGGGACGTACCACACGGCCCAGTCGACGCCGGTGATGTTCGGATTGTTCCAGCTGGCGCTGACGGTTCCCGGAGTGCCTTCGTCGGTTGTGCTCAGAAAGATGATCGGCCCATTAGCGGTCTCCGGTGCGCCGACGACGAATTCAGCGGCTGGGTGCGCCTCGAGCAGCGCCGCAACGTCGAGGGAAACGCGGCCGACAGCGCCGATCCCCGACACGCGATCGCTTTCGGGCGGCGACTGGAACCACGCTAGATTGATTTCATGGGATGTCGCAACAGGGAGCGGTCCGGTTGGACTGTACCGACCCGCGTAGGCCGCACCGGCGTTGGTATAGCGACCGTTTGAACCTCGCCGGCGGTCCATGGAGAAAAACGTGATAAACCGGTCGCTCAAGCCGGGGTTGAAGAGGTTATCCGGTCCGGGGGTATTGGGGTCATCCGGGATCGCTGCGTAACGGATCGAGACGCTCTCCGCCTCGCCGATCGGCGTGATCAATCCGCGCAAGCCGCTGGCCGCCCAAAGGTCGTCGAGTGAGACGTCGACCATCACATCAACCGAAATAATCCCCGGCGGCGGCTGCGGGATGTTGTCGCTCGGGTCCACGAGATCAACCCACGTCGTGACGTCGGCCGGCGCGAGCGCGCAGAGATGCATGAGCGCAAACACGGCGAAGTGAACAGGGCGGCGCATGACATGCCTCCGTATCTCCGCCGTTCCTCCTGCCCGGATCGTACCAGCAAATGACCATGCCAGCCTACGCCAAGAGCCGGTGCGGTTACAACGCGAAATGCGAATGAACACCGCTTCGAGTTCCCGCCGTCGCCCGTCCCCGCGTCCCCAATTGCCGACCGATTGACCCTCCATCCGCCGCGCGGTAGAAAGCGCCCGAGGCGAAATCCCAATTCCCGAGCCGGAGGTGCATCCCATGGCCAGTGCGACGTTTACGCCCGCAGATGTGAAGATCGGGCCGACGAAACTGCTTATCAACAACGAATGGCAGGCCGCCGCCAGCGGCAAGACCTTCAAGACCATCAATCCCGCGACCGAAGAGGTCATCGCCGAGGTCGCCGAGGCCGACAAGGTCGACGCCGACCGCGCCGTCGCCGCCGCCCGCCAGGCCTTCGACACCGGCAAGTGGGCCACGATGTCCGCCGCCGACCGCGGCCGGCTCCTCTACAAGCTCGCCGACCTGATCGAGACGAACAAGAAGGAACTCGCCGCGCTCGAAACCCTCGACAACGGCAAGCCCTACGGCGTCGCCCTCGCCGCCGATCTGCCGCTGACGATCGCCTGCTACCGCTACTACGCCGGCTGGGCCGACAAGATCCAGGGCAAGACGATCCCCGTCGCCGGCCCGTACTTCACGTACACGCGGCACGAAGCCGTCGGCGTCGCGGCGCAGATCATCCCGTGGAACTTCCCGCTGCTCATGCAGGCGTGGAAGCTCGGCCCCGCCCTCGCCTGCGGCTGCACCGTCGTGATGAAGCCCGCCGAGCAGACGCCGCTCACCGCCCTGCGCGTCGCGGAGCTGGCTCTCGAAGCCGGCTTCCCGCCCGGCGTCATCAACATGCTCCCCGGCTACGGCCCGACCGCCGGCCAGGCCCTCGCGCGGCACATGGACGTCGACAAGGTCGCCTTCACCGGCTCAACCGAGGTCGGCCACCTGATCATGAAGTACGCGGCCGAGAGCAACCTGAAGCGCGTCACGCTGGAGCTCGGCGGCAAGAGCCCGAACGTCGTCTTCGCCGATGCCGACATGGAGCAGGCGGTCGAAGGGGCGCACTTCGCGCTGTTCTTCAACCAGGGCCAGTGCTGCTGCGCCGGCTCGCGGCTGTTCGTCGAGGAGAAGTGCTACGACGAGTTCACGGCCAAGATCGTCGAGAAGGCCAAGAGCAAGAAGGTCGGCGACCCGTTCGCCCGCGAGACGGCTCAGGGACCGCAGGTCGACAAGGACCAGTTCGACAAGATCATGGGGTACATCGACGCCGGCAAGAAGGAAGGCGCGAAGCTGCTCACGGGCGGGGTGCGGGTCGGGTCGAAGGGCTTCTTCGTCGAGCCGACCGTCTTCGCCGATGTGCAGGACGACATGAAGATCTGCCGCGAGGAGATCTTCGGCCCCGTGCTGAGCGTCATCAAGTTCAAGGACATCGACGAGGTCGTCCGCCGGGCGAACCACTCGAACTACGGCCTGGCCGCGGCCGTCTGGACGAAGGACATCACCAAGGCCCACGCGATCGCCGCCCGGGTCCGCGCGGGCACGGTCTGGGTCAACTGCTACGACGTCTTCGACGCCGGCGCCCCGTTCGGCGGCTTCAAGCAGTCGGGCATCGGCCGCGAGTTGGGCGAATACGGCCTGGCGAACTACACCGAGGTCAAGACGGTCACGATCAAGACGTAACGCGGGTTTTGTACAATTTCGGGTGGCATGGGCAGGCTGGGCCGTTTCAGCCTGCCCGTGCCTCGACTTTTTACAGCCACCTGCGATAGAGGCCGGTCTCCGTCCGGTCTTTTCCCCGGGCGGCCGCGCGAATCAGAGCCCCAGGCGCCAGCGCGCGGGTCAGTGGCGTCGGGCGTCTCTGCCGGCGCATGGAACCAGTGGCGTCGGGCGTCCCTGCCCGACGATCGGCCGCGCAGCAGGGGGCCCGCCTTTTCCGAGCCCGAGGCGCCAGCGAGGACGGCCCAAGCGCCAGCGCCGGGCGACCGGCCGGAGAGCGGCCTCGCGCCCGGAGCAAGGTTGCCAAACTCGCTTCGCCCTCCCCGTGAATCCCGTTCTCCGGCATCGGGTCACCTCCCAAAACCCGTTTTCCAGCGATCTGGCCGAAGGTTGCCAAACTTCTCGTTTTGCGCGCGACGGGTTGGCAATGTTGGTTATCAGACCATCGAAAACCCCGTTTCCAGCTCGCCCGCGGAAGGTGATCATGTTTTCTTTTGCGCGTGTGCCGGGTTGATCACCTTCGTTATCAGACGTTTCCGGCCCCCGAACCCCGCCGCGTCCGCGGCCGTCCGGCACGGGGACCGGCCGGGCGGGCGAGGCCGAAAAATCGACGAGCGGGGTCTGCATGCTTGGGATTCTTATGCATCGGAGGCAGTCGAGGCGGTCGGAAGCGGATACTGGCGGAATCTGGCGACGAATAGCGAGTATAGGGACGAATAGCGAGTATAGGGAGGATTTAGGCGCGATCCTATGCTGGCACGATTCGCGCAGCAGGGAAGCCGTTTTGCAGTATGATTGACGTTCACGAGGTGAAGGCAGTGACGATTCCACGAGGATCTGAGGCTTGGGCCAATCGAATGCGAGAAGCCCCCGAGACGGATGCGATTCTCAATAACCTCGAGCGGGATGCCTGTATTCCCGCCGAAGCGGCGACCTTTTTCTTTGAGGGAATTCGGGCTTCACGTCCGGCCGAAGGCGCTTTGGACGCTCACGCGATAGCATGTGCGCTGATCCAGGCGAACCCAGATCGATTAATCTGTCAAGGAAAACCAGTTCCGAGTGACCTCTTCCAAACCGTCGCGCGAATCGTAAAACAGAGAAATCTGAAATACCACCTAACTGACGAACAAGCTGACGAACTCGCCAGCCGTTGGGGCGTCTCCCGCAACCAGCCGCTCGCGGCGCGGCTCAGCCCCGCGGAGATAGAATCAATAAGCGCGTGGCTGCAAAAAGAGCCGATAAAAATGGGCAACAAACTCGGGGTTACTTGGGTGGCGGACTTCGCCGAAATCGGGGCGGATCTTGGTCGCCCAAGGACCTTGGTTTCTTTGCTCGGACTTGATGAGGACCTCGACTCAATCTACGTCGCATTTGTCTATGATCGAAATAAGAACTCGGCCGGCCTTCGGGTTCCGCGGGCGCTCGACGCAATTGACTCTGCAATGTTCGCTCCGAACAATGATTGCGGAGCAGACTTCGGTCGAACCCAATCCAAATCGGGCGAGGTCGGTTACGCGGAGGCTGTGCATCGTGCGGTAGTCGTCGACTTGTCAGAGCTGGAAATCCTGAGGATCTCATGAACACTCCAACAAAGCGAGACGCAGCGAACGAATATGCGCGGCGCTTGCTGGCGGGCGAAACGACGCCGATCAACGCGTCGCCGCACGACTTCACACCGCCGGAGGACGTCGTTGTAAGAATGCTCTCGGCGACCGTGGCAAACGACACGCGCGAGGGCGCTTTGGATGCCTGCCGAGACGTGCTTCGAACGGCTATCGGAGTCTGCTCTAGAATCGCTCAGTCAGAACCGCCCGGGGAGAAAGACCAGCAGCTGATAGAACGTCTATGCCGAGTTATAGAACTGTCACGGGCATCGGAGTTGCGAGCCGACACGGCCGCCATGATGACGTACGTATTACAGGGACCGAACCATTTTGGCAGGCTCGCTTGGGACATTGCCTCCGCGTACGCGAGTTATCCGCAGACGCAGAATGACCTGTATTTGTGGGGACGTCTCGCCACGATACCCCGTTACTGGAAGTTTGCGCGGCGGCAGATGGAGTCGATACGCGAGAGCGAACCGGGTGGCGAGCGCTCGATCGCGCCCGACAGGCCAGTAAAGGTAAAGGGAGAGGCGGTTGGCTTTGAATGGCTGCGCGACCTCATTGCGTGGCAATGGATCACGTGCAGAGCCTCTTCCCGACGGCGAAACTCATCGACTGGCGGGACATTATCAGGCAGCGATTTCCAGCTGAGCAGCAACCAAATTTCGTCGCTTGGCGGGTATGACAGCCTTGGCGGAACTTACGGGGCCTACATCGCCTGGGCTTCACAGGCGCACGACATTGGTTTCCAGCGTTATTTTGCAAAGAAATCGATTTTGAATCCCTCAGGCAACCCGGCATGGCCCAAGTTGGAAAATGAGTACCTCGATGCAGCTTGAGCAAGAGGATCTTCGATGACGCCCACTGGGAATCCGGACATTGACGCAGATCTAGTCAGTCTTGCTAGCTTTTTGGACGACGAGCTTACGCGGTTTGATGAGCTAGCTTCGAACGCCAAAACCCATCAGGAACTCGGCGTAGTCCCCGGCGCACTAGTTCGACTCGCCATTGGACTCGGGACTCCAGATACGTTCGAAAGAGTATTCCTGACGGTTTCCCCATCTAGTCATACCGAGGTTTCGGCTGCACGGGATCGGTTAACAACGCTGATGCCGCGACTTTGCGGAAACCCAGTCGTTGAGGCGATAAGGGGTAAGCAACTCAAGGCGGGGCAGAGCGTTCAGACAGCCGAACTGGCTCGCGCGGTCCAACTGAGCAAGGTAATGAACAGGATTGTTGGCCTGACGCCGATGCCGTTCATCGTTTGGCGAGATGGAAAGCCCGTACCGATGATCAGGTACCTCCTCCATGACGAACCCACCAGTACCGGCCGAGTTCTTTTGGACTCGACAGGATTCCTAACCGATTGGGTATTCGTCACAGCCGCGATTGCGAGTGCGACTGGAGAAGCAATGGAGGAATTGAGATTGTCGCACTTAGAAGGGATTGACTTTTCAAGGGAAGAGTTTCTAGAGAAGATGACTATGCTCTTCAGAGGATTTGAGAAGTTGATCAGTGAAGCGGCTCATTTCGACCTCTTACCCGACGATGCAAGAAACGCTGTCGCTAAGGCAATGGCGGCGTCCCCAAAGCAGTAGATTGAATGCGTCGGGTAGCATGTCGCCGCGCCGCCAGCGCTGACGTATCTTGATCCGAGCTGAGTTTGTACAATTCGTAGCCGTCCCCGCGGTATGTGTCCCTTCGAGTTCGCACGCGGCACCGCGAACCACTCGCCGCCGCCGCAAATCACGGGCACGCGAACAGCGTGGCCACGGCACCCAGCGTCGATCGATTGAGAGTGACACATGCCTCTCGATGAGTCCAGATTCATTCGGACGCGACCCTACCTCTTCCACCTGACGAGTCGGCAGAATCTCGGCCGTATCCGGGAGTTGCGCACGCTTCACAGTGCAGCATCGCTGCTCGAACGCGCGGGGCGGATGGAGCTCAACACGATTCGTCGTGTGGATCATTTCGCAATCGAGGTTGACGGTGAGGCGGTGTCGCTGCGCGATCAGAAGCCGCTGCACCGCGGGCCGATGCGGCTTGAGGGCGGCTGGACGTACGAGGACTTCGTCGCGCACGTCAACAGCCTCGTTTTCTTCTGGCCGGGGAGCGAGGAGCAGCCGATCGATTACGGCGCGCGGCACTTTGAGCGCTATCGCCACGAAGGACCCGTGATCATTCGAATCCCGAGCGGTGAACTGATTGGGAATGGGGCTGAGAGCCTCTATTCCCGTTGTAATTCGGGTGCGCCCCGGTGTTCGCGACGCAAGCATGCTCCGCGGGGGCCGGACACGTTCGTTCCGGCGGCGCGGTTCGATGGCAAACCCGGTAACGTGGTCGAAGTCGCTTTTTCGGGACAGGTCGCGATTCCGGATGCCGCGACAGTGAGGGGCGTTGAAGGCGGGCGGTGGCAAGCGCTTTGAGGCACCGACCTTGGTCGCGGGCTCGACGTGCCGGGACCTTGCTTGCGCGGCGGGCTCGGAACGGCGCGGGGCGGCGCCGGGCGCTTGCTGGGTGGTTTCGTCGCGGGGGCGGCCGCCGGCCGGGCCGCGCGTTTAGTCACGGTCGCCGTCGGCGCGATTCGTCGTCGGGATCAGCCGCTTTCGAGCCATCGACGCGGCCCATTCGACCACTTCGAGGGGGATGTCCGGCTGATACCCCGTAAATGTCATTTGCTCCGTCTGATCGGAGTAGAAGACTTCGAGCAGTTCCACCACGCCCGGCCGCGCGCGGACTTCCAGAAACATGCCGTCGCGCTTGAGATCGCTTCCGATGACTGCTTCGTATTCATGGCCGTCGTGCTGGAACGTCATGGTTTGCTCCGACCAGGCATGGCGGAATTATGCGCGAAATGGTCCTTGCGGGGCGGGGCGTCGGACTGGGACGTGCGACGCAGCGGGACCCACGCGCTGGCGCTTGGGGCTCTGACACCTTTACGGGCGCGGGGGCGTGTCGGCCGGTTGGATGGGGGGTGCGGTCCCAGGGGCTGAAGGCCCCTGGCTACGGTCGTGCGCCCTGCCGGGCGGAGAGATGCAACTGGACTCGCCCTGTCGGGCGGGGCGTCGGACAGGGACGTCCGACGCCACTGGACCCGCGCTGTCGGGCCGGGTGTCGGACGGGGACGTCCGACGCCACTGAACCCGCGCGCTGGCGCTTGGGGCTCTGACACCTTTACGGGCGCGGAGGCGTGTCGGCCGGTTGGATGGGGGGTGCGGTCCCAGGGGCTGAAGGCCCCTGGCTACGGTCGTGCGCCCTGCCGGGCGGAGAGATGCAACTGGACCCGCCCTGTCGGGCGGGGCGTCGGGCAGGGACGTCCGACGCCACTCGACCCGCGCTGTCGGGCCGGGTGTCGGACGGGGACGTCCGACGCCACTGGACCCGCCCTGATGGGCGGGGTGTCGGACTGGGATGTCCGACGCCACTGGGCCCGCCCTGATGGGCCGGGTGTCGGACGGGAATGTCCGACGCCACTGGGCCCGCGCTGTCGGGCCGGGTGTCGGACGGGGACGTCCGACGCCACTGGACTCCCATCTTTGACGCGTTGCCGTTTTCGCGATTCACTCCTGGCATGAGCGATCCGCCCCGGGTGGTCTTGCGCGACGTCGTTGACGCCGACCTTCCGATCTTCTTCGAGCAGCAGCGCGACCCGGAAGCCGTGCGGATGGCGGCGTTTGCCGCGCGGGATCATGACGCCTTTACGACGCATTGGGCCAGGCTCCGGCGTGAGGGCTCGAACATCATCCGCACGATCGTCTGCGACGGGCGGGCGGCGGGGAACATCGGAAGCTGGACCGCAGGGGGCCGGCAGCTCGTCGGCTACTGGATCGGGCGCGAGTTCTGGGGCCGGGGCGTGGCGACGGCCGCCCTCGCCGCCTTCGTCGCCGAAGTCAAAGAGCGGCCGCTGCATGCCTTCGTGGCCACGCACAACGTCGGCTCCATCCGGGTTCTGGAGAAATGCGGGTTCGTCGCGGCCGGCGAACACGATCCCGGCATCGCCGGCGAAGACGGGGTCCGCGAGGTTCTGTACGTGCTCTTGCGCTGAGGGGCGTAGGGGGCGTCCGTTGACGATCGCTGCGTAGTGCGAACCTCTGGTTTGCACAGGCAAAGCGGAGCTTCGCAGTACGGTCTCGATCGGGGCGCGGGGCAAATTGTGGCCTGGGCTGTTTTTGCTGACCCGCGCGCTTGCGCTTGGGGCTCTGATCAAGCGGCTTCCGCCATGACGATCGGGTCTGTGCGGCCGGAAGATTGGTTTCGGCTGTATGGCGGCGTAGAATACCTGCTGATGGCCCGCGTTTATCTGGAAACGAGCTTTTTCAGTGCCTGCGTCAGCACGCGGCCAAGCGCCAAAGCCGTCGCCTGGCGCGAAACGAGCACAGAATGGTGGCAAACACAGACCGCGCGCCATGAGTTGTTTGTCTCGGATGAAGTCGTCGCCGAGTTGTCCAGTCCCGTGTTCGCTCAAGGCCCGGCGGCATTGACGATGCTCCGCGGCTTAGGGTTGCTGGAACTCACACCGGAAGTGCGCGGGTTTGCGGAGGTCCTGGTCCTCGAGAAAGTGATGCCGCGCCCGTCCGTGGCGGGTGACGCAATCCACGTTGCGGCGGCGACCGTCCACAGGATGGACTATGTGCTGACGTGGAACGTGCAGCACCTGGCCAATCCCAAAAAGCGGACGCATTTTGCGACGGTGTGCCTGCGGTTGGGCCTGATTCCGCCGCAAATCGTCACGCCCGACCTGTTGATGGAGATCGACGAATGAACGAAGTGAAAGACGTGCCGCGGATGCGGGAAGAGACTCCGGTAGACGACGTGCGGCGCGTACGCACGAAACAGAGTCAGGAGGCCAACGACGATGTGAACCGGCTGGCCGACCGGGCACGGGAGATCGCCGAGGCGCTACGCGACAAGCTGGGTCTCAAGCGTACGGTGCGTTGATTCCCGGCCCCCGACGAGCCTGAGTATCGCCGGGCTTCGCAGAACTGCGCACAGCTCGCCAATCCCCGCCCGAATCCGCTATTGGGTGGGTCATCGCCACCCGGCCGCGGTGCATCGCGAATAATTCGTGCTATGCACGCAGCCGAGGACCACTCCAGCCTCAACCACGAACCGAGGCGGCCAGTTCACGAGCCGTCACATGCTTACGCGGAGTACCGCGAAAGCATGCCACCGAACCTCAACCACGAACCGAGGCGGTCAGTTCTCGAGCCGTCGCATGCTTACGCGGAGTACCGCGAAAGCATGCCACCCCAACCACCCGACCGAAGATGCGCAGTTCACGAATTGGCGACCCCCGCGGCGCCCCCGGGAACCGCGATATTATTGGAAGATGCGCAAATCGAGTGTACACACACGCTGCGCACCTTCGGCGGCCTCAGGCCTTCAAAGGGGGGATCCCGGGGGCTCTTCGGAGCGCCGTGCCAGACGCTTGGCGCGTGGTTTGCTTGGAATCGGCCGCGGGTGCATACTCCGGCGTCGGGCACGGAGGCCCGACGCGCGGACGCGGGCACAGAGGCGCGACGCGCGGACGCGGGCACAGAGGCGCGACGCGCGGACGCGGGCACAGGCCTACGCCGCTTACGCGGGCACGGAGGCCCACGCCACTTACGCGGGCACGGAGGCCCGCGCCACTTACGGAACGGCGCGAGAGAACTTCCATGGCCCAGGTTGCACTCGACAAAGTCTCCAAGGTCTATCCCGGCGGCATCCGCGCTGTCGATGCCGTCAGCCTCAACATCGCCGATCGCGAATTCGTCGTGCTCGTCGGGCCGTCCGGCTGCGGCAAGTCGACGACGCTGCGGATGGTGGCCGGGCTGGAGGACATCAGCGAGGGGACGATTTCCATCGGCCCGCGCGTCGTCAACGACGTCGAGCCGAAGGACCGCAACATCGCGATGGTCTTTCAGAACTACGCCCTCTACCCGCACATGACCGTCTATCGCAACATGGCGTTCGGGCTCATGCTGCGGCGGCGGCACGGCTTCTGGGATAACCCGCTTTTCGCCCTGCTCGCCCCCGGCAAGTACGCGGCCGCGAAGACCGAGCGGCAGGCGATCGACACGCGCGTCCGCGACGCCGCGAAGATGCTGGGGATCGAGCCGCTGCTGAACCGCCGGCCGAAGGAGCTTTCCGGCGGTCAGCGGCAGCGCGTCGCGGTGGGGCGGGCGATCGTCCGCGAGCCGCAGGCGTTCCTGTTTGACGAGCCGCTGTCGAACCTCGACGCGAAGCTGCGGGTCGAGATGCGGGCGGAGATCAAGCGGCTGCACCGGCGCGTGCAGACGACGACGATCTACGTCACGCACGACCAGGAAGAGGCGATGACGCTCGGCGACCGCGTCGTGGTCATGAAGGACGGCGTGATCCACCAGGTCGCGACGCCGTTCGAGGTGTACGAGCACCCGGTGAACCGGTTCGTCGCGGGTTTCGTGGGTACGCCGCCGATGAACTTCCTCGAAGGCCGCCTCCAGGCCGAGGGCGGCGAGCTGATTTTCACCGATGGCGAGTGCCGTCTGGCGATCAGCCCGCGCCAGCGCGAGAAGCTGGCGAATCAGAGCGGCAAGGAAGTCACGCTGGGCATCCGGCCGGAGATGCTGCACCCCGGCGAGGCGGCCAACGAGACTTCTGGGGCGACGTTCAAGGCGTCGGTCGGCGTCGTCGAGCCGCTGGGCGACCGCGTGGATCTCCACCTATCGACGCCGAAGCACCCGCACCTCGTCTGCCGCGTCGACGCCCGCTCGGCGGTGAAGGAAGGGTCGGCGGCGACGTTTCGGGTGGACATGGACCGCGTGCACGTCTTTGCCGGCGGACCCGAGGGGAAAAATCTCACGAACTGAGCCGAGTCCGCGGCAGGCATTAGGGTTCCAAGGGCCGCCGTGAGTTGTTATCATCGGGTCTGACACTGGCCGGCTGTAGTTCACCTCTTCGCGCCGGCCGCCGTCGAGCCGTCGACGCACGTCGCCCCGCAGCGTTTGCGGGACGCCCTGCGACGGCGGCTCGACCATGGGTGTTCGAGATGAGCGAAGCACGCCTCTGCCGGTGCGAACAGCACATCGGTTATGAATTTCACGATCAGGAACTCCTGCGCGCCGCCCTGACGCACTCGTCCTCGGCCGACGTCCGCAAGGAGAGCAACGAGCGGCTCGAGTTCCTCGGCGACGCGGTCCTCGGCCTCGTTATCTGCCGGGACATCTACGACCGGCTGCCGGACGCGATGGAGGGCGAGCTGACGAAGATCAAATCGGCGGTCGTCTCGCGCCGCACCTGCGCCGAGATCGCCGATGAGCTTCACCTGACGGAGTCGCTGCTTCTCGGACAGGGGATGGAGCCCGGCGAGCAGCTCCCCAAATCGCTCGCGGCCGGCACGCTGGAAGCGATCGTTGCGGCGATTTATCTCGACGGCGGGCTGCCCGCGGCGGAGGAGTTCATCCTCCGCACGTTCGGCGACGCGATCTCCGCCGCGGCGGATTCCGAGCACCAGTTCAATTTCAAATCGCAGCTCCAGCAGCACGCCCAGCGCCACCTGAACGCGACGCCCGAGTACGAGCTGCTCGACGAGAAGGGGCCCGATCACGCCAAGTGCTTCGAGATCGCCGTCTCCATCGGATCGCGCACGTTTCCCAGCGCCTGGGGCCCGAGCAAGAAGGAGGCCGAGCAGAAGGCCGCCCGGCTGGCGCTCGAGACGCTCGGTCTGGTCGAGGCCGAGTGCGATGACGACACCCGCTGATCCCCACCGATGGCGACGCGTCCTGCCCGGCGCGGCCGTGTACACTCCTCGGGAAGGAAAACGCCCCGGAGGTCGCCCGTGTCCGGAAAACTCGCCCTGGCGCTGACCGCGCTGCCGCCGCTCGGCTTCTGGCTTTCACAGGTTTTCTGCTGAGGCCACCCGCTCCAGCCGCTCGGTCCGAGCCTCATCTTCGTCGGCCTGCCCGCCGCCCTGATCCTCAGCCGCCGCGCCATGAACGAAGGCCAGGACCGCGGCCTGGCGATGACCGCGCATGGAGTCGCGCTCGCGGAACTCGCGGCGCTCCTCGGTGTTGTGGCGTATTCGCTGGTGTGGGGGCAGGGGTAAGCGCGGAGGCGCGGCGGGCCGTCCACTGCGGCGCGCGTGCTATCGGGGCCGCGTCAGCAGGTCGACCTGGCGCGAGAGATCGATGGCCCGGTGGTCGTCCGGATCGGCGGTGATCTTCCCCTGGAGCCGGATCTCGCCCAGGAGTTCAGTGGTGGATCCGCTCGTCGAATCGGGGCTCAGCCGCGCGCCCTCGATCGAAAACTCCATCCGCCTGCTGAACCGGATCGTGCTCGGAAACACGAACCCCGCGCCGGTGTAGACGACGCACCCGTTTTCGTCCGCGAGCACGAGTCGGAGCGTGGCCGTCGTCCCGCTGGGATCGTCGCGCGTCTTGCCGGGCTTGGGCTGCCAGAAGGTCCGGATTTCCAGCCACTGCTCGACGGGCTGGTCCATGCCCGGCGGCTGCCACGCGCCGAGATAGCCGACGACGAGAAAGTCGCCGCCGCCGTCCTTGCGAAAGACGCACTCGTCGAATGCGATCCGCTGATTCTCGGGGAAGTATGGGTCCTTGAACGAGGTGAGCTGCACCTGCCCGCGGCTCGCGCAGCCCGTCAGCAGGCTCGCCGCCGTAAGGATGGCCGCGATCAGCGTTCGCTGGTGGATGCGATGTCCAAGCCGTTGCATTCCGCGCCTGCGTCCGGGCCTGCCGCTCACTCGTCCTCGCGCACCGCCGGTTCGATCCGCGTCCCGTTGCGCGACGCGATCCCCAGCAGCGCCAGCGCATCGCGCTCGACGATCCCGCGAAGCTGCTCGCGCGGCACGACCGGCATGCTCGTGCCCTGCGCGATCTGGTTGACCGAATAGAGCGCCTCGATGCAGGCCGCGGGGCTGCGGTAGGGGAAGTCGCTGCCGAAGAGCAGCTTCTCCATCACACCGTAGCTGTGCGCCGCGAGCAGCGCGTTGTACGCCATCCACGGCTGCCGCAGCAGGCCGGCGATGTCCGCATACGCGCAGCGGTGCTTGCCGAGCAGGACGATCGTTTCGTCGACCCACGGATAGCCCAGGTGGCCGATCACGAACCGCAGCTCGGGATATTCCCGCCCGACCTCATCCAGCAGCAGCGGCCGGGCGAATTCGAGCTTCGCCGCGGAGTCGCGGACGTTCTGGTCGAAGAACACGGGGATCCCGCGGCGGATGCACTCGTCGTACAGGCGCATGGCCCGGCTGTCGGTCGGGTGGAAGTTCTGGAGGGGCGGCGAGATGACGATGCCCTTGAGGCCCAGGTCTTCGTGAGCGTGCTTCAATTCGTCGACGCAGTGGCTGTCGGTGGGGTCGATCCCCGCGAATCCGATCAGTTTGCTCGAATACCGCCGGACGTATTCGGAGACGTACCGGTTCGGGATCTCCTTGCGGAGATAATTGCTCTTGAACGCGAGGACGATCGCCCGGTCGACCGGGTTGACCGCCTCGATGTGCCGGGCAGCATCCGCGACGTGGGCGGGAGCGCTGCCGAACCCAAGATGGGCCGCGGCATCCCAGATCTGCGTGTGGCAATCGACAATCATGTTCTGACAAGACCCCGCTGCGACGACGAGGGGGAGCGCATCGGCTCTCCGTTGGGGTTCTCTCTGCGACGCGACGATGAACCCAACCAGCCGGCATCCTACGGGCGTAGGCGTGGCCGGTCAAGGAGCGGTGACGGCGGATCGTCAATGTCGGTTCACGGTCGCTCCATGCCCGGCCCCCGACTTATTGGGCTGCCTGAGGACCGAAATACCGTATCTTGAGCGTGCAGCGCTCTTGCGTCATTTGAACGCGGCCGGGTTTGCCCGCACGACCGCGTCGTTGGGGATGTTCCAGTTCACGGCCGCCGCCCTGGCCTGCTCGATCAGCAGTCGACGCAGCCGCAGGACGAGCAGGATCGTGATGATGCCGAAGATGATGAACCCGATCGCCAGCGCCGCGACGCAGGGGAGGAGCGCCAACAGGGCGGGGCCCCCTCCGGGGCCGGCCGTGGTCCCTCCGGTTGCCCCGGCGATCGCCCCCCCGACGACGCCGGCGCCCATGCAGATCACGTATCCCCAGCGGACGAGGCGGGCCCGCCGGGCGACGATCTCATCCGGGATTCGGCGCGCAAGCTGTTCGTAGTAGACGAACTTGTACCACTCGCCGACCAGCGCGATCAGGGAAAGGGCACCGGCGGCCAGCACGATCGCCAGCCCGAGGTTCGGGTCCTCGATCGCGTCCTCGGCCAGCGTGAGCGGGGTGGCCAGGAGACCCAGCACCAATGTGAACCGCACGATCTTCCGGGCGTTGACGTCCTTGTCTTCGCCGATTCCGCTCGGGTCGCGCTCCGTCATCATCCACGCCCCGACGAAACCGATCAGTCCCGCGACTGCCGAGACCGCGAACTGGACGATCGAGTTGCTTGATCGTCCCGGGCCGCGTCCGGCAATGCCCAGCACGCAGCCCAGAAGGATTCCAACCACGACGCCGATGATGATCAGATTCAACCCGTCCGAGACGCGCTTGACCCACGCGGGGTCCGAGTATTGAAGCAGATCCCCCAGCAGCGAGCGGCCGACCGGCGTCCCGCACTCCGGGCAGCGTCCCTCGTAATGCAGGCCGCGCAGGTTGTACGCGCAGCGTCGGCAGGTGACGTCCTCCGTGATCGTGCCGGTAGCGTCGATCGCGGCCATCCGGCCGGCAGGGCGGGCGGGGTCCATCTTTTTCTCCAGGTGTAGGGGAACCTCTGGCAAACTAACCGATGCGCCGTCGGCATTCAATCCGATTTTCCCTGTTCCGGAAGAAATGTTCGTCGAATGCCCTCGTTCGGCCGAACGCCGGGCCGGTTCGCCGGGGTTCACTGCACCGGTTTGCCCGGCCCGGCTACGCGGTGGCCGCCGTCCCGCCGCCGCGCTACAGTCCTGTCCAGGAAGGGGAGAGCGTTTCCGTGCCCGAATACCGCATCGAGCGTCGCCAGTTCATCCCCGCCCCCGTCGAGGAGGTCTTCGCGTTCTTCGCCGACGCGGCCAACCTCGACCGGATCACGCCGCCGTGGCTGCACTTCCGCATCCTGACGCCGCTGCCGATCCCCATGGCCGAGGGGGCGCTGATCGACTACCGCATCCGCTGGAAGATTGTCCCGCTGCGCTGGCGCACCCGCATCGAATCGTGGCAGCCCCCGCACCGCTTCGTGGACACGCAGATCAGCGGACCGTACCGCCTCTGGCACCACACGCACACGTTTGAGCCCGATGGGGCCGGCACGCGCATGACGGATGTCGTCCGCTACCGCCTGCGGCTCGGCCCGCTGCTGTCGCCGCTGCATCCGCTGCTGGTCCGGCCGGATCTCGAAGCGATCTTCGACTATCGGCGCGAGGCGATTGAAGGCGTCTTCGGGGGGGCGGCGCGGGCGGCCGAAGCGGCGGCGTGTGCGGCGGCCCGATAGGGGGCCGGTGTCGATCCTCGACATTGCCAGACCGCCGTTCTCGCCTCGAACTCGTTGCGAGCAGAATGCGGCGGTGCTTCACTCCGATTCCGCTACGATAGGCGGCAGCATGGCCGGATCACTGAAAACGGAGGCGTGGCGCGTGCTGGACGGCGAGAGCGCGGTGTTGGACGCGGCCCGAGCGGTCACGCGCATCCTCCGCGAGTCGCGCATTCGCGGAGCCGTCGTGGGCGGGATCGCCGTGGGCCTGCATGGACACGTGCGGTCGACGCTTGATGTGGATGTTTACGTGCCCGAGCCGCTGGAGGACTTTGGCGCGGCGCTTCGTGCGGCGGGGTGCACGTTCAACGCCCGGCGGCGCGAGTTCCGCCTTGGTGCGGTTCCCATCCACATCGTCACTGACGATCAAACCGGCGGCCCGCCCGCGCGGATCACGACGATCGACGGCATCCAGACGGTCGGATTGGCTGACCTGGTCAACATGAAGCTCCGCAGCGGGCTCGAGTCGATCGTGCGCGCGCAAGACCTCGCCGACGTCATCGCGCTCATTCGCGTCTGCAAACTCACCGCGGTGTTCGCGGCGAAGCTGGATCGCTCGCTGCGAGCGGACTTTCGCAAGCTGGTGACGGCGGTGCGGCGAGGCGTCTAAGCGAATTGAGGCTTGCCCCACTTCGCGGAAATCGCGAGGAAGCAGACTGCTAATTCTACCCTGGTATCCCGCTTAGTTTTGACAATTGCCAGCGAGCTCCCGTGAGACAGAGGCTCGCCATCGCGATGGCGATCAGCACCAGCACGACGATCATCCGTCCCGGCGGAATACTCGTTCTCGGTTTGCTTGGGTGGACTCCGAGCCTCTCCACGGTCCACTCATCGCGCATTCGATGTCTGCACTTGGGGCAATGCGCGGTTGGACGCGCCTCGGCATGCCCACAATTCGAGCAGATGAACATAGGCTTCACAGCCTCGTCAGGGCCCATTGCCTTGCTGACCATGCCTGCGCAAGGCGACGAGCGACGCACTACAATGTGACGGTGTAGTATACGCCAGGAGTCGCCTTTATGCGTCATAAGCTCATGGGGATCACAACCCTTATCGCCGCTCTTTTGGTTGCCTCTCCAATTCTGTCGTGCAAGGCTGCGAACAACGCTCAGTCGGGTCGGCAAGGGCGACAGCCCGACGGCTCATGGGACGACAGCGAGTTTACCGGTTACGCGAATCTGGATGACGGTCGTACCGGCGTATTCATCTACACGGCGTCAAGGTACAAATCGCGCGGCGATGGTGGTCTCTTCGGGTTTGGCACTCCATATCACGTTGAAAACGACGTGATCATTGGCGCATTCGATTTTGAACGATTGGAGTTCAGGGCGCTTTATCGCGCGACGCAACGGAAAGGGGCAGATGGGCGAACGGCGGTAAGCATTCTCAGTTCTTGCGGCCAGAAACTCCTCTTGTATGCGAAGGACTCGCAGGAATGCTCGTTGCCCGAGGGCGGTCCCTACTATCTGTTCGACGCGGCATTACGAAGCTTGATCGCGATCCCGCTGCAAGAGGAGATGGAATCGAATGGGATGACAGTGGGTTGGATACGAGTCGTTTGCGGGGACGGGACCCTTATGTTTCGAACCGCGGCGCTTCAAAACCGCAATAGGAACTGGGCGCAGGACCCGTCAATCCCCATGGAGCTTTGGGTACGGCATCCATCGGGGGATTACATACATGTCGCGACAACGCGTGAATTCACCGGAATTCGTGGGAACGAACTGTTCTATCGATCGCCTGAAGGAAATTTCGCGTTCGATTTCGAGTCAAATCAGACTCGCAAGGTAAGTCGAGCCGTATTCGGGGGACCTTGGGAACGCGGCGCCGATCAGGGCATCTACGCGTACCGAAACGACCTATTCTGGCATGACAAGAATCCGGACGGCTCTACGACCCGAACGAAGCTGGAGGTCGATCCAAGAGCGTTGAAACTGGATTGAGAATCGGGATGCAATCGGAGCATCCCTCATTATCACGGGCTTGAGATCACTACGAATTTCTCGTATCCTCCTCCGAATTCGCGACTTTTGACGCCGGCGCCGAGCCATCGGACGGCTGGAACGCGAGCGGGCGGCAGGGACGCCGTCAGAGCGGGTTTCGGCGGAGCAATGCCGCGCTCACGCTTGTTTGGCTGGCGGTGCGGATGCTGTTTGAGAGGCCCTCGGGCGGGTTGGATCCCGACCCGGATTCATGCTTACGCGGAGTACCGCGAAAGCATGCCACCCAAGCGACCCAGCCATACAGGCGCTCGCTCTTGGGGCTCTGATCAAACCGCACGCCGCGCACGGACTCGCGACCATCGGCGGACATGCCCAAAGACCCCAGCATCAAACGCGTGCTCATCATCGGCAGCGGCCCCATCGTCATCGGCCAGGCCTGTGAATTCGATTACTCCGGCAGCCAGGCCTGCCGCGCCCTCCGCAGCGAGGGCATCGGCGTGGTGCTGCTGAACAGCAACCCGGCCACGATCATGACCGACCCCGAGATGGCCGACCGGACGTACATCGAGCCGGTCACGCCCGCGGTCATCGACGAGATCCTCGCCCTCGAAGCCGCCCGCGGCACGCCGGTCGACTGCGTGCTGCCGACGCTCGGCGGCCAGACCGGCCTGAACTGCGCGATGGCTTCGCACGAAAAGGGCATCCTCGCCAAGCACAACGTGCGGCTCATCGGCGCGAACCCCGAGACGATCAAGCGGGCCGAGGACCGGGCCGAGTTCAAGAACACCGTGCTCTCTGTCGGCGTCGACGTGCCGCGCTCGGGCATTGCGAACAACTGGGAAGAGGCGCTCGAAGTTCTGAAGACCGTGAAGCTGCCCGCGTGCATCCGACCGGCCTACACACTCGGCGGCACCGGCGGCGGCATGGCCCGGACGATGGCCGAGTTTGAGTACATCGCCAAGGACGGCCTGGCCGCGTCGCCGGTTTCGCAGATTCTTGTCGAGGAGGACCTCACGGGCTGGAAGGAATTCGAGCTGGAGATGATGCGCGACAAGCACGACAACGTCGTCGTCGTCTGCTCGATCGAGAACGTCGACCCGATGGGCGTGCACACGGGCGATTCCGTCACCGTCGCCCCCGCGCTCACGCTCAGCGACAAGGAATACCAGCGCATGCGCGACGCCGCGATCGCGATCATGCGGGCCGTCGGCGTCGAGACCGGCGGATCCAACATCCAGTTCGCCTGCGATCCGGCCAACGGGCGCATGGTCGCGATCGAGATGAACCCGCGCGTCTCGCGCAGCTCCGCGCTCGCCAGCAAGGCCACGGGTTTCCCGATTGCGAAAATCGCGACCAAGCTCGCGATCGGCTACACGCTCGACGAGATCCAGAACGACATCACCCGCGAGACGCCGGCCTGTTTCGAGCCGGCGATCGACTACTGCGTCGTGAAGATGCCGCGCTTCGCGTTCGAGAAATTCCCCGAGGCGGATGAGACGCTCACTACGTCGATGAAATCCGTCGGCGAAGCGATGGCGATCGGCCGCACGTTCAAGGAAGCATTCCAGAAGTGCATCCGCTCGATGGAGATCAAGCGGCACGGCTACGGCCTGCACGCCGACGACCGCTGGCTCCAGCACGTCCTCGAAGACGCCGCCGCGGACTCCGGCGACACGGCCATCTGGTTCAACGCGTTCGGCGAGGAGCAGACGCCGACGTTCGGCGGGTCATCGCTGGCCGAGCCGCCGGCCGACGTACGCGAGGGCCGCGTGCGCGAGTGGCCGATCCCTGATGAGGTGCTGACGCAGAAGATCGCCAAGCCCTGCCAGGGCCGCTGGTATTACATCCGCTACGCGTTCAAGCACGGCTGGACGGTCGAACGCGTGCACGAGCTGTCGAAGATCGATATCTGGTTCCTCGACCAGATGCACGAACTGGTCGCGTTCGAAAAGCGGCTGCTCGCGACGACGATCAACGGCGGGCCGAAATTCCGCATCTCGCCGGAACTGGCCGACACGTTCGTCGAGGCCCGCGAACTCGGCTACAGCGACATGCAGCTTCGGAATGTCTGGCGGATCGACGCGGAGACGCTTGGAAAGCTCAAGTCCGCCCTCGACCGCCCGAAGTACAAGCTCGTCGACACATGTGCGGCGGAATTCGAGGCCTACACGCCGTACTACTATTCGACGCACGAGCGGCCGCTCTCGCAGGTCGTGAGGAGCAGGGCGGCGGTCGAGGAACTTCGGGCGCATCACCAGTCGCGCGGCAAGGTCGAGCTGGGCGAGGCGATCCGTGATCTCGGCGTCGACTCGCCGTTCCGCTATCGCACGCTCGATGACGAGCATCTGCTGGTCGAGTCGCACGACGACGAGCTGCGTGTCAGCGACCGGCCGAAGGTGATCGTCCTCGGCGGCGGGCCGAACCGCATCGGCCAGGGCATCGAATTCGACTATTGCTGCGTGCACGCGTCGATGGCGGCGCGCGAGCTCGACTACGAGACGGTGATGATCAACTCGAACCCCGAGACCGTCTCGACCGACTACGACACGAGCGATCTGCTCTTTTTTGAGCCGCTGACGCATCAGGATGTGCTGAGCATCTGCGAGCGGCTCAACGGCCGGCCGTTCGGAAAGAAGGAATCCGCCGGCTACGTCCGCGGCCTCATCGTTCAATACGGCGGCCAGACGCCGCTCAACCTCGCCCAGGGCCTGCTCGAGGCGGGTGTGCCGATTCTGGGCACGTCGCCCGCGTCGATCCACCTGGCCGAAGACCGCGAGGCGTTCGCGGCCATCCTCCGCGAACTCGGCCTGCGCCAGCCGCCCAACGGCATCGCGTTTTCGCGGGCGGAGGCGGTCGAGGTCGCGGAGCGCGTCGGCTATCCGGTGCTCGTGCGTCCGTCGTACGTCCTCGGCGGCCGCGGCATGCAGGTCTGCAATAACGCCGCCGACCTCGTCCGCTACATCGACGGGGCACTCGCGGCGACGGACCGCGATCTGAATATCGACAAGCAGCATCCGATCCTCATCGACAAGTTTCTGCTCGACGCGACGGAGGTCGACGTCGACGCGATCGCGGATTTTGGCTACCCCGGCCGGGCATCCGACGGCCGCTGCGATATCTGCGGCATCATGGAGCACATCGAGGAAGCGGGGATTCACTCCGGCGATTCGTCTTGCGTGCTCCCGCCGTACTCGCTTTCGCCGTCGATCGTCGACGAGATCAAGTACCAGGTGAAGCTGCTGGCCCGGCGGCTCGCGGTCTGCGGTCTGATGAACGTGCAGTTCGCGATCCAGGGCAGCGTCGTCTACGTCCTCGAAGTGAATCCGCGCGCCAGCCGCACGATCCCGTTCGTCAGCAAGGCGACGGGCGTGCCGTGGGCGAAGATCGCGACGCGGGTGATGCTCGGCGAATCGCTCGACGAGGCCCTCAGCAGCAAGGGCATCCGCGAAGTCCTCACGCCGCGGCACGTCTCCGTGAAGACGCCGGTTTTCCCCTTCCGCAAGCTCCGCAGCGTTGACTTCGTGCTCGGGCCCGAGATGCGTTCGACCGGCGAGGTCATGGGCATCGACGCGGAGTACCCGCTGGCGTTTGCCAAGGCGCTCCTCGGCGCGGGTACGCCGCTGCCGCTGAAGGGCAACGTGCTGGTGAGCGTGAATGACCCGGACAAGCCGCGCGTCGTCAGCATCGCCCGCGAGCTGCACGAGATGGGATTCACGATCTTCTCGACGCTCAAGACCCGCGACACGCTCGTGGCCGCAGGCATCCCGGCGACACTCGTCGCGAAGCACGACGGCGCCGACGCCCCGTTTCTCATCGACCTCATCCGCGACCGCAAGCTCGACCTGCTCATCAACACGCCGATCCACACCGGCAGCGCCAGCGAAGAAGGCCGCTGGCGCGTGCTCAGCATCCAGCTCGGCATCCCGTTGATCACAACGCTGGCGGGGGCAAAGGCGGCGGTCGGCGCAATAAAAGCCCTCCGCGCGGGCGAGATGCGCGCGGCGGCGCTCCAGGATTACTTGTCGAAGGGCGGCCGGCGGTAGTTACGCTTGATTCGGAGCAATCAGGCTATCCGTAGGACCGAACCGAAGCGAGGATTCGGATGGCAACGATCGACCTGGAAGCAGCAGTTGCTGAATTTCTTTCGCTCGGAAAGCGCTTGACATCGGCGGGCCCGCCAACTTGCGATGCGATGATCGCGGCAGTACTGCCTTGGTATCGCGAGACACGCGTGAAGGGCGCCGAACTTGATGCTGACGGGGATATGCTCCTGCTTCAGTGGGGTTCGACGAGGCCGCTGATCCTTGCGGAGCCAACCGACCTGCGGGGCATGGGAGACGATGCGACTCGCTTCGACTCTCGGGACCTCCAATACCTGAATCTGACGCGACAGGTTTCATTGACAGCCGACGACTCCGATTTCGATGACGTCGCAGTTCAAATGAGCATCACCCTGGGATTCGACGATGCAACCGCGAACGAACCGGGCGGAAATCTCTGGATAGCCCAGCCCAATTCGCTCGATGCCGGTGTCACGCAGTTTCTTTCCACGCCTTTCGTCGCGACTCTCCATCAGAAACAGCCTCGGCGGGTGGCAATTTCGGTTGAGAATTGTGGATAATGGCAGGGGCGGCTTGCGGCGGCTGCCTGCCTTTCGTAAGCCTATAGTCGTCGATAGCTTCCAGGCCATGTACCGTGAACATCCGCGTGCAAGAAGACTGATCTTACGTTTGGCGAGCGCCTCTGCGAAGCCGCGAATACTGGCCGCCCTTGGCGCTTATCGTCCAAATGCCCCGAGAAGGCTGACGAGGTCCGAGAGATCGACGTCGCCGTCCTCGTCGACGTCGCCCTGCCACCAGGCCGCACCGGCTGGGATTCCGAAATTGGACAGGAGCGTCGTGAGGTCGGTCGTGTCGACGTGGCCGTCGAAATTGAAGTCCGCCGGGTCGGGGAGCCGCACGATCAGCAGGCCGCCCTCGCCGTCGGCGACGTACGCCACGTTCCCTTCGACCGCCAAATTCTCGCTGTCGCCATTGGTCGGAATTGAGGCGACGATGCGCGGCGCCGTTGGGTACTGAACATTGAGCAGCAGGAGTTCGTTCGCGGCGTGATCGACGGCGACCACGTAGCGACCACTCGCTGCAATTCGGTGAGCATCTCGATCCGAGCCGCCGACAACCACAGGCTCGAGCGGATTGGAAATGTCGATTGAGCTGATCCCGTCGCCAACGGCGATTACATGATTACCAATGACAATGAGATCGTCGATGTCGCGATTCGGATGGCTCGCGACTTCGAACGGGTTCACGACCAGATGCACATCGACGATCGACAGGCCGGAATTCGTCGCGACGACCAGATAGTCTCCCCCGGCCGCGATCGCGCCGACAGTGGCGGAGTTGGAGAGTGGACATCCCCCCCGCAACTCCGGGACGCTATTCGCCCGCGGCCGCACGGTCAGCATGTCGAGTGAATAACCGCCTCCCACCAGGTAGGAATAGTAACTGTCTCCCTTTACGAGCATGCGGGGGCTGATGAGCCCCGGATACCATGTCGTCGATGTGATGTGGGCAGGGTTGGAGATATCGGCGATGCCGACCCCGCTCGTGCCATCTGCGACATAGAGACGGTCGCCGATCGCCGTGAGCCGGGGCCTGAAGGTGCCCGGCAGAGCGGCCGTACCGATGACAGCGGGGTTTTCGGGTTGCGACACGTCAAATACTCGCAGCGCCCCGCGCCTCACGGTCATGTACGCCAGGTCGCCAACAACCGCGATTCCCGTACCCTGACCCGTTGACTCGGAGAATCGCCCGACTTCCAGTGGATGCGCTGGATCGGAAGCGTCAATCGCAAACACGCCGCCGTCATGGCTGGCGATGAAAAGCCGACCCGCCTGCGCGGACATCCCCATGGAGTTTGCTTGCGTTTCAATTTCGCCAAGGAATCGCGGGGCGGCGGGGTCGGAAATATCGACGATCGCGGGCCCCATCGACACGTGCGCGAGATACGCAATCTCACCGTCGATGGTCATGGTATAGGGGTAAAAGAGCGGGTCTCCAAGCGAGCCTTGGATGGCGGGGTTGGCCGGATCTCCAAGGTCGAAAATCACGAGCAGTTCCTGGAATGCGACGACAAGGCGTTCACCCACGACGCTCGCGGCCGCACCGCTCCCGAACGTGGAGAGAGCGTCGAGCAGCGTCGGCTGCGCTGGGTTTCGTGCATCGAGGACGGTGAGGCCGAGCGGGCCCGCGATATACGCATAACCGTCGTCACCGGCGGCGATCTGAACAAACGCCCCTTTCAGCTCGCCTGGATAGAGACCGGAATCGACTTCACCAAGCACGGTCGGATTCGCCGGATCGGCAATATCGACGACACGCACGTATTGATCGAATAGGTATGCCGTCGAGCCGGAGATGGCGACGCTTCGGCACGGACGGTCAGAGAGCGCGGCCACGCGCTGCGGCGCCAATGGATTGCTTACATCGACGATCTGGAGCCCGCCCCGGCCATTTGCAATCACAAGGTACTGACCCAAGCGGTGAATCTCATACAGCCGGTCCGTGAGCCGCAGGGAGGCGATGCGCACCGGATGGGCGGGATCGGCGATGTCCAGCACGTAGAGATTCGGCCCGACCCCGGCGTACGCAACGTTGCCGTCCGCCAGCACGGACCAACTGCCGCCGCCCCACTGGCCGACGACTTCGAGGGGGCCGTCGGCGGAGGCGGGCGGTGTGAAAGCTGTCACGCACCAGAGCAGCGCCGCGAGCGCGTGAATATTGACGTTCGCGTGGAAAGGCATCCGAGCCGAGAACGTACGGTTTGGGAGCATGTCTATTTTCTCCAAATTTCAGTCTCGGTTCAAAGCAGCGTAGCGCCGCAGATCGCGGCAGGGCAGGACCGTTCTTCATATCGGGCTGATTCCCGTGCCAGATTGAGAAAAACGTGGTTCATCTCGGCGCGAAGCAGGTTCTCGGCACAGCGTCGGCAGCGTGGCATGGCTGCGTCCGTCGGCAGCCACGGACGGCAATGCAGGGCATGACCGGCCCCGGCCGCTTGCGCGATCTGGCCGACGTGCAGGAACTCATCCGCGTGCTTGCCCTGCCGGCGGACTTCGCAGCGCAACGCGACCCGTCTGTCCGGTCCAGGTTCGGCGAGCTCTGGCAGGGCGTGCAGGGTAGCGACAAACTACCAGAGTAAAATCTCGCAAGTCAGCCGCGACTCATATCAATCTCGCAACAAACCAGTCGGTAACCCACATCCAGCGCATCAAGCGCCAGCAATTCACGATTGCGCTCGGCCCAACGACCGCTGGAGAGGTCCGCGCGAAGCCGCTCCAGACCCGGCCCGGCGTCGATCCGCGAGAAGCTGGACATCGCGCCTCGGACGTCATCGCGAAGATAGCACTCGGGCCGCCGCCAGTACGCGGCCAGCAGGCCGTCGGTGCAATCGTGCGGAATCGGAACCGGCGTTATGTGCACTCGTCCGCCGGAACCGCCGAGCATCGCGCGAAGCGCGGCGACACCTGGAAAAACCGTCCGATCGTACGCCGCGATCTCCGGAAAATAGTCGTCCGTCAGCCAGAACGGCGCGAGGTCCGGGATCCACGTGAGCACGACAGCGCGCTTTCGCGCGACCCGCACCATCTCCGCCAGCCCCCGCGCGACGTTCGACCAGTGATGGAGGGTGAGAATCGCCATCGCCGCGTCGACGCAGGCCGACTTCAGCGGCAGGGCCTCCGCCGTGGCCCGCACGCACGGCGCAGCGCCCGCGGGCCGCTGCCGGAGCATGACCACGGATGGCTCGACCGCGAGAACGGTCCGGTGGGCCGATTCATACGAACCCGCGCCCGCGCCGATGTTCACCACGCTGACCGCATCGCCAAGCGCCGCCTCGATCGCCGCGGCGATTCGCTCATCCGGCCGCCGAAGCGCCGCATAGCCCCGGCCGATCGTGTCATAAAGTGCCACGCGTCACGCCCGCCAGTAGACCGCAAACCCGCCCGCTGCAGCGAACACGATTCCGCCCGTGATGCAACTGCTCAGCAGCCCCGTCGCCGCATGTATGCCGCTGAAATCGCCGCCCAGCGGATGAAGTACTGTCGCGTCGTCGAATCGAGCTGATCCCGCGGGTCGTGCATTATGGTGGCCTACCTGCACTCGGAGTCGAGCGCCATGATAGCGAAGGCAACTGGCCGGGCCATTTCCGTTCGTTCGTGACGTTCGAAAGCTTGGGATCGCCGCCCCCTGCGCGGTACACTGGACGCAGCCATTCGGCGACCGCTTTCGGCGATTTGGGAGAGAAAGCCATGAATCCGACCCGTCATCTGGCCGTGCTGGCGGCCTTCGCGTGCCTGTTTACCTTCTCCGCCGCGGCCGACGATGTCCCGACGCGGTTCGATAACCACAAGCTCGTCGAAGTCCGCCTCGACACGCCGCTCGACCTCGTCCGCATGCTCGCCATCAGCGAGGACCACTGGTCCTGCTCGCCGCAGCTCGGCCTCGTCCCGTTCCGCGTCCCGCCCGAGCGGATGGACGCCCTCAAGGCCAGCCGCATCCCGTTCCGCGTCCTCTGCGATGACGTTCAGGTCCTCCTCGACGCCGAACGCGCCGCCATCGCGCAGCCGCGCGGCGGATGGTTCACTACCTATCACCCGTACGACGAAGTCAGCGCGTACATCGATGAACTGGTGGCCCTGCGCCCTGACCTGGCCGCCCGTTTCACGACCGGCACCTCGCTGCAAAACCGCGACATCTTCGGCATCCGCATCACCGGCCCCGACGGCCCTGCCGGCAAGCCGGCCGTGCTCTTCAACGGTTGCCAGCACGCCCGCGAATGGGTTGCCGTCGCCGTCCCGATGTACATCGCCGACCGGCTGATCCGCGAATATGACACCGACCCGTACATCCGCGCGGTGCTTGCAAGCACGGTCGTGTACGTCGTGCCGATCGTGAACCCCGACGGCTACGTCTACACCTGGACGAACAATCGCCTCTGGCGAAAGAACCGTCGCGACAACGGCGACGGCACGTTCGGCGTCGATACGAACCGAAACTGGTCCGTGGGGTGGGGGCTTAACAGCGGCTCCAGCGGCACGCCGAGTTCCGAGACCTACCGGGGAACCGCGCCGTTCTCCGAGCCCGAGCCCTCGCGCATCCGCGATTTCATCCTGGCTCACCCGGAAATCGAGGCGCATATCGATTTCCATAGCTACGGCCAGCTCATTCTCAGTCCCTACGGCTATTTCGCCGGCGAGCCCGCCGAGCCCGACCGCACCACCTTCAACACGCTCAACGTCCGGATGCGCGACGCCATCTTCAACTTTAGCGGCCAGAATTACACCTACGGCCCGATCAGCACGACCCTCTACCTCGCCTCTGGGGGCGCGGTCGACTGGGCGTACGACGCCGGCGACACGCTCTCCTGGACGATCGAACTCCGTCCGATCGATCCCGGGATCGGCTTCGTCCTCCCGCCCGATCAGATCATCCCCACGGCCGAGGAAAATTGGGAAGCCGTCTCCGTTCTCTTCGATTACGTCTCATTCCCGATTTCGATCACGTTCCCGGCCGGTATTCCCGCGACCGTCGACGCCGACGCGCCGACCTCGATCCCGGTCGCCATCGTCAACAACACCGGCCTGTACCAGACCGGGACGGCGCGTCAGTTCGTCCGCATCGGCACGACCGGCGCATTCACGGAGAGCGCTCTCGCGCCCGCCGGCGGCTCCTCGTTCACGCTCACGCTCCCGCGCGCAACCTGCGGCCAGACGATCCAGTTCTATGTCGAGGCCCAGTCGACGCTCGCGGAAATCGTCCGCGCGCCCTTCGACGCCCCGACCACCACCTACGCAGCCGCAGCCGTCCAGACGACGGTCGTCTTCGCGGATGACATGGAGACCGACCTTGGCTGGTCCGGCGGCGTCACGGGCGACACGGCGACCACCGGCCAGTGGGTCCGCGTGAATCCGAACGGCACGGCCGCACAGCCCGAGGATGATCACACGCCCGCGCCGGGCGTCACCGCCTGGGTCACGGGGCAGGGCGCCGTGGGTGGAGGCGTGGGAACGGCCGACGTCGATGGCGGCTTTACGACGCTTCGCTCGCCCGTGATTTCGCTCGACGCCGACCTCGCCGATCCGTACGTGAGCTACTGGCGCTGGTACTCGAACAACCAGGGCGCCGCGCCGAACGCCGATGTTTTCACGGTGCAGATCCAGGTGAACGGCGGGGCGTACGCCAACCTCGAGGTCGTCGGCCCGGCCGGCGTCGAGGCCGGCGGCGGCTGGTTCTTCCACCAGGCACGGCTCCTCGATTTCGTCCCCTCGCTGCCGGCCACGGTGCGCTTCCAGTTCATTGCCGACGACGCGGCCGCCGGTTCGATCGTGGAGGCGGCCGTCGACGACTTTGCCATTACCGACGTCGGCTGCCCGTCGTCTCCGCCTTGCACCGGCGACGTCAACGATGACGGCGTCCGTGACCTGGCCGACCTCGCGATGCTGCTGGCCAGCTTCGGCAGTGTCATCGGCGATCCCGGCTACAACGCGGCAGCCGACTTCGACGCCAGCGGCGCGGTCGATCTCGGAGACCTGACCGTGCTGCTGTCGACGTTCGGCGTCGCCTGTCCGTAGCGGCGGGCGCAGCAATTCTTCGTGCGCGAGCCCGACGAATCAGAGCCCGACGCGCGAGCGAGGGGCAGACCGGCCGTGCGGGCTCGCGCGCCCGTCATCGCGGAGTTGCGGCGAAGTGCCACGCGAGGTACGCTACTTCCTCATACCGGGTCACGACCGACCCAATGGGCCGATTCACCGAGGTGCACACGTATGAAGCGCAGGGCGTTTGCAGTCGCGATCGCGCTCTCCGGAGCGACCGTCGCGACGGCGGCGGATTTCGAGAAAGCTGTCCGGCTGAAAGGCGGCGACGAGTTCATCCGCGTTGAAGGTCCCGGCTGGGCGTGTCCCGGCCTCGCGGACATCGACGCCGACGGCAAGCTCGATCTGCTCGTCGGTCAGTTCAACAAGGGCAAGATCCGCGTCTTCAAGGGCGTCGGCGCGAAGGGCGAGTTCAAGTTCGCCGCCGGAGACTGGCTGAAAGCCGAAGGAGCCGTGGCCGAAGTGCCCGGGGTCTGGTGATGCACCAGCTCCACTCCACAGTTTGTGGATCTGAACGCTGACGGTCATAACGACATTCTCTCCGGCTCCTATTCGCGCATGGGTCAGCAGCCCATGGCCGGGACGTTCCAGGTGCTCTGGGGCAAACCCGACGGCTCATTCAAAAAGGCCGAGACGCTGAGCGGCACCGACGGCGAGCCGCTCATCATTCCCAGCAAGGGCGAGGACGACATCGTCGAGTCGATCTGCACGCGCCCGTTCGCGGCCGACTGGGACGGCGACGGCGACCTCGACCTCGTCGTCGGCAACTTCGCCGGCAAGTTCCATCTCTTCACCGGCGAGGGCAAGGGCAAGTTCCAGCCGAAATCCGAGCCGATTCTTGCCGGCAAGGAGCCGCTGCTCGTCCCCGGCCACCATGGCGATCCGTTCGTGATCGACTGGGACAAGGACGGCGATCTCGACATCGTCAGCGGCTCGGACGGCGGGGGCGTTTTCTGGGCGGAGAACACGGCCGGCGCGAAGAAGAAGCCGGAACTCAAGCAGTTCGCCGCGATCATCAAGCCCCGCGAAGAACGCATCCACGAGTGCCGGCCGGACGAAGTGAAGGAACCGACCGGATCGACGCGCGTCTGGGTGGCCGATGTGAATGGCGACGGCAAACTCGACATCCTCGTCGGCGACAACATCTCGCTCGTCTCGCCCGCCGCGGGCGTGAGTGAAGAGGAGTACAAGAAGCGCCGCGAGGAGTGGCAGAAGGCGTACTCGGATGCGGCCAAGGCGGCGCAGGCCGAGACGGACGAGGAAAAGCGGGCTCCGCTCTATGAGAAGATGAACAACCTCTACCAGAGCCGCAGCGAGTTCATGACGGAAGATCGCACCGGTTTTGTCTGGCTGTATTTGCAGAAGTGAGCCGGACTTCGGACCGTTGTTTCTGCACGTCGGGCGGGGTTCGGCGAGTCGCTTCGATATTCGTCGAGGTGATCCCGATCCCCGCCCGGGGTTTTTGACGCCCGGGCCTCGACGGTTACCCGAGCTGCCCCGTCGTCATGCACTCCCATTCGACGACGTCGAGATCGAGCCCCAGCGCGGGCAGGCCGAGCTGCCGTCGCATGTTCAGCACCTGCGCCCGGTGATGCGTGCCGTGCGTCAGGGCGTGGAGCATCGCCGCGAGCCGGGTGAAGTGGTAGCGCGGTCCGCCTTCCCGCGGGAACTCGATCTCCGAGTCCCACCCATGCGATTCCGCGACCGCCGCTGCTTCACGGAGTTCGGCGTCTGCCTGCGCGAGCAACTCGCGCAGCCGTGCGGGTGGCAGAGGCTCACCGGACTCGATCGAGTCGCGCAGCGGCCGCCCGCTGATTCGATCCGCCCAGCGCAGCATCGCCCCCACGATGTGCCGCAGCGTGTCGTGCACGCTTCCGAGGCCGATCTCGAACTGCTGGTGATACTCTTCCGGGGCCAGCTTCGCGGCCTCATCGATCAGAACGCCGGTTGTCCATGAGTTGTAACGGATCAGCATTTCGACCGCGGTCATGCTCACATGGGTCTCCTTTGAGACGATGTTCCCTTCGCCAAGAAGTGTGGGCCGCCGCTCGTCCTCAGCTCCGCAGCGACTGCCCGCCGTCGATGACCAGCTCCGCGCCCGTTATGAACGCGCCCTCGTCGGACGCGAGGAACGCGATGGCCGCGGCAACCTCGTCCGCGCGACCGAATCGCCGCAGCGGCACATCCGCGGCCACGCCGGCCATCTTCGCCGCGCGGTCCGCACCATGGCCAAGAAAGGCATCCCACATCGGCGTCTCGATCGGCCCCGGCAGCACGCAATTTACGCGGATGGGCGGGTCGGCCGCGGCATGGAGCGCCAGCGAGCGCGAGAAACTCGCCAGCGCGGCCTTGCTCGCGGCGTACGCGGCCGCTCCGGGCGCCGCGAGTCGCCCGGCCAGCGACGCGACGATGACGATGGCCGGCCGCGTGCCTTTTCGCAGCAGCGGCAGCGCGGCCTGTGAGCCGAGCATCGCACCGTCGAGATTCACGGCGAAGACGCGCCGCCAATCGTCGAGCGAAACCTGATCGGGATTCTGCGGCCGGTCGATGCCGGTGATGCCGGCGCACTGAACGAGGATATCGAGTCCGCCGAATCGGGACTCGATCGCGTGCATTGCCGCGGTCCACTGAACCTCGCGCGTGACATCGAGCAGCAGCGGCAGCACGCGCCCCGGCGGCCCGGGATCAGCGCCGGGCGCGCCGACCCGCGAGTCAAGGTCCGCTCCCGCACTGCTCTCGATCGCCCGCACGTCGGCCATCGCCACGCGGGCCCCTTCGTCGAGCAGACGCCGCGCGGTCGCCAGCCCGATGCCGGACGCTGCGCCGGTCACGAGTACGCGGCGGCCGGAAAAGCGTTGCGGCCTTGATTCACTCATGACACCTCCGGGTCAGTTGCGTGGCGTGACGCAGCGCCAGCAGATTTCAAAGTTCTCCGGGTTCTTCTCGCCGCACTGTGCGCAGGTCCAACCGGCTGCGGCGGCGTCGGCCTCCGAACCGGGCGGAGCCGGCGCATCCGGGGGCGGCGGCGGAGGAATCGCCGGAACTGTCGACGCGACCGGCCCCGCTTTCGATTCGATGTCAATGGCTACTTCCCGCAGCGACGGTCCGCCGCCGTGCGACTCTTCGCCGACGCCGCTCAAGAAGAATTCGACTTTCCCGCAGAGCTTGCAGGCGTAGACGTCGAGCGCCTCGCGGTGCTTGAGGAGTTCGAAGAGACCGCCGAGGAAATCCCAGAGGCGCGTGCCTTCGTGGAACTGCCGCGTGCCAGCGAATTCCATCTCGGATTCGCAGCGGAGGCAGGTGATGCTTTCGCGGAAGTCGTCGTCGGCCATGAAATACTCCGTTCAGTCCAGTTCCGATCGCGATACGTCAGGTACGCCACTCTCCCAATCTGAGAGGCCAGCGCGTCGGGTCGGCCTCTTCATAGCGATTGAGTGCCGCGTCGGGCGTACAAAGTCCGTCTGGCAGGAACGACGCCTGGCGCACGTGGACGAGCGAGTCATGATACTCCAGTCCCTTCCGAGACCACCGCTTCAGCGGTTCCCGGATATTCAGTCCGACGCTTCGCGGCTCGACCAGGTCGTAACACGTGATGTCGTCAACATGGTCGTGATCGCTGACATTCCTGAATACGCGGCTGAGCCACGAATAGCCTGCGACGTTGCCGGCGATCACCAGTTCCATCTCGAATGAGCCACCGCACAACACCGCACGCTCAACGATTTTCACCCGTGGCTTGCGGAGTCGACGCTGGGCAGGTGTGATGACGACCCGCATGCTGTTGGGTGGCTTTCTGGAGCAGTCGACATGAATATTCGTTGTCAATTTCTTCGCGCGGCCCAATTGCTCGATGAAATAAGCGTATCCCGCGACGTCACCGAACACGCACACGTCGGTACGGCGTTCGTAGTAGTCGGGCGTATCCCAGCACATCTTCAGGCGGATGAAATAGAGCCGCATGGCGGGCGATTCTACAGGAGGACGATGCCGCGTTCCTGTTCACGTAAGGAAATCCCGCGTTGTGCAAGGCAGGCGTCCGTAGCAGTTACGCCACCGCGCACGCCACGTCCGTCACGCGGATCGCCGGGGCCAGCCACTTCTGCGAACGCGTCACGTCCAGCGTCGGCAGCGGGGGCGTGGCCGCGTCGATGCGGTTGAAGAGGCTGATCACCGACTCTTCCAGCGCGACGCCTGTGACGCCGCCGACGATCTTGCCATCGTCGACAACGAGCGCCGGACCGCCGACGCGGGCGGCCAGGAGCGGCAGATCCGCGCCCTGCGTCGTCGCGAGGACCGCGAAGTCGAGTACGACGAGGCCGCGCGAGGTCGCGGCGATGAGATCGGCGAGTGAGGCGAGGAGCGTCGCGTCGTTGCCGGGTTGCGGTGCACTACCGCTCCCGACGGCCCCGTCCGGACCCGACGCCGCGGCCGCCGCGGCCGTCGCGCCTTCGTAGCTGAGCATCCACGCATGCGGCGAGGGCGTCGGCGGACCATCCGAGCGGCCGCGGCCGGCGCGGAGCCTGCGCAGCACGCCCTTGTCGATCCACGTATGAAATTCCGACGCCAGGCCGTCGTCGTCGAAGCTGCACCCGAGCAGCGACGGGTGGTCCGGCCGGTGGCGCAGCGTGAGTCGCGAGTCGACGATCTCGTCACCGAGCCGGTCCGCCAGCACCGACGAATTCACCGCATCCGGCGTATCTGCGATCGATCGCGTGACGAGCCGCATCAGCGACGCCGTCGCGGCCGGGGCGAAGATCACGGGGAACTCGCCAGACGGCAGCGGCGCGGCATGCCCCGCGGCGGCCACCAGCGGCAGCGTCGCCCGCAGCGCCTCGATCGCCCCGAGGTCGTCGATCGACCGGTCCGCCAACGACACCGCGAGCTGCCCCGGCCCCTCGCCGATCCGCAGCTCCAGCCGCGCCTCCGTCCGCCGTTCGAACGCGACGACGCCGTACGACGTCCCCACGCCGACCGCCTCCAGCGACGTGCTGATGTCGCCCAGCGCCGCGACCTTCGCCTCCGCGAGGATCCGGCGCAGCGCCTCCGCATCGGCCGCGAGCCGCTCGGCCGTTGCCCGCCGCGTCTCGAAGCGGTCTGTCGGCAGGATCGGGTAGAACTGCGGCTCGATCTTCGGCAGTGCGGCCGGGGCATCGGCGATCGCGGCCGCCTCGGCCGCCTTTTTCGCCGCCGCCGCCATCGCCTCCTCGTCGAACGACTCCGCGACCGCCTCGCCGCGCTTCTCGCCGACGATCGCGCGGATGCGGACGGTATCAGTCGAGCCCGCGCCGGCCCGACCATCCCCGCCCGGCTCGCCGAGCGAATCTGTCGTGAATCGCTGCCGGCGCACGAGCTTCTGCGAGAATTTGACCTCGACGGCCTCCGCGCCGGACGCCTTGTGGATCATCGCCGTCCAGTCGTCGACCTTTGTCCGATCCAGCCCGGCCGGCTGCGACGCGGCGCCGCCTTCCGCCAGCGGCTTCTCATCGCGCTTCCCCGTCGGCTGACACCCGACAATCGCGAACGCCGCCGCCCCGGCCGCGGCACCGCCCAACCACTCCCGCCGACTGATCCGCTCGCTCATGCGCAGTCTCCACTCGCTCGAATCGACCTGACCGGCCCGTAACGATACAGCGAGCGAGCGACGGCGTCGCGAAGGGGGCGGCAGGGTGAAAGGTGAAAAGTGAAATGGCGCAACCCGACCGTCACCGCTCCCTGCTGCGTCAATCGTGGAAAAAGTCGCGTAGGCGATCGTACGCTGCCGTTGCCTTGGAAAACTCCCTTTCGAGATTCTTCCGTTGCTCTGGCGTGAGCCCGCGCGACGAGTGTGCATCGGGATGATACTTCTTGGCGAGCTGCCGGTACTTGGTCTGCACTTCGCGCCAAGTAGCCGCGTCCGTCAAGCCAAGGGTTTCGAGCGCGGATGTCAGTTCGGCGTCGAGATCGTCATCGCCATCGTCATCATCATTACTAGTATCGTCGTCGGCGTCGTCTTCCACCTCTTCATCTGAATCATCAGCCGGATCCTCGTCGTCCTCCTCTTCTTCCTCCTCAGCCTCGTACTGCGTCCGGCGATGGAACTCTTTCAGGCGCTCGAGAATCGAGTCAAGCTCAGTCTCTGCGGACTTTTCGAAGAACGCGTTCAGGTCGTGATCGAACTCAACGCCTTCATCAGCAAGAAATCTGAAAACCAGGCACTGCGATGGAGAAGTGCTCTCCACAGTAACCTCAAGGGTCATTGGCAGGTCAACCCACTTCACGCGCCCGTTCGAGGACGCCGCGAAGAGAATCGCGTTGCCCCGCCGGAAAGCATCGCGGTGTGGATCCGATCGCTCATGCGACCATCGGAGTCCGTTACAAAGCACGCTGCGGACTGCCGTCCGATTCTCTGGCCATCCGGGTGGGAAGGTGAGCCGGCCATTCCATCCGACCTTGACCCAGAGGGGGCAGCGATGGCGGCCATGCTCAAATATGGCCGACGATTCGTGCTTGGCGCAGTCGTAGAACCACTGTTGGCATTCTCGGTTGAATTCGACGGCCGATGGGGCTGCAAACTTGAGCTCAACGCGCGTCTTGGACAGCCCCGCCCGCGAGAAGTTGGCGGTCAGAGTGATCGGGACTTCGTCCCACGAAAGATCGCGGTCGGTCGGAACGGTCTTGAGGGAGAACTCGCCTCGCCAGAGACTTAGCTCGCCGTCCGTTGAGTAATTGACGTGCCAGCCGAAGTCGCCGCTGAGAAGCTGTCGAAACTGCGACGACACCGCACTTGGCGCGCCTCCGACCTCGTCGGCGAGAGTCCAGCTAACGCCAACGACGATGTTTTTGCGGCGCTCCTCTTCTTCCTGCTGCCTCGCGTAGACGCGCAGTGCATTGATGCCTGCCCATACCCCGAGAAGTACCCAGTCGATTGGCATGATTCGCCCAGTTAGTCAGTCCATCCCCACTTTTTCGGGAGGCCAGGGTCCACATCGGTTTCCAGCATAACGGCGTAGTCGCCAGCGCGGGGCGGTTTGATCACGGGCGTTGCTGACGCGTCACCCGCCAGATTATGCACGTGGATGATTCCTCGCTCAACGCGCGACAACGCATCGAAGAGCGTCGCTATCACCTCTTTGTCGCCGAGTAGATCCGCTATCCAAACGCGCTGGATCCCGAGTTCTTCCCCAATCGCCGCGTGTGCGTTGTCCACAAACACCCCCGTCATAAGAGGCACAACGCGCTTGAAAATGGAACGGCTCGGCTCGAAGGGGTCCAAGTCAACATTAAGACCTAGTTTGAACTCTCGGCCGCGGAACATGCCCACGGAAGCCGTGCTCTTCGGACTGAGTGTTTCCCGGTGAACGACAACGTTACGTGCGTCGGTCAGAAGCTTGAGGATCGGGTCGTCTTCGAGTTTACGCTTCTCTTCCTTCCACCATGGTTTGAAACCGGAAATCGCTTTGCCTTCCTGGGGTAGGTAGTCACGGGTGCTACGCAGTGCGGTCAAGCAAGCGTTTACGTTATAGCGAAAAGTGATCGGCATATGGTATTCGTCCGCCGCGCGGCAGGCGAAATAATATGCTTCGGTCAGCTTGTCGTGGCTATGCGGTATCGGGCACCCTTGCGGGCTCATGCGCAAACTCCACCTGCTGAACCGGCTTCATATATGATAACCCAGTGCGGCCGGGCGCTTCAAACATCGGGTGGCCGGGAGTCCTGATTCTCCGAGGTTGAGACCAAAACCTGCGAGATCGAGCCCGCACCCTGCGATGTCGGGCCCGCGATCTGAGAAATTGGGCCCTCGTTCTGCTGCGCTCGGCCCGCAACCTGTGAAGTTCAGCCCCCAATCCGCGAAGACGAGCCCGCAATCTGTCAGGTTGTGCCCTGATTCTCGCTCGTTGCGGAGCATTTCTCAGACATGGAACCACCCGCCGGGCCCATTCTTTTTTCGCCCGCTACGCAAGTCGCCGCCGGCGCGGGATCCGCCGTTCTCCTTCGCCAAAGCGGGATCGAAAGGGCGGTCCTATTGAGAATCCGCACAGCCAGCCCAAGGAGTTCCGGTCACCGCCGCGGCGGTGCGGACGGGCGCCCCGGGTGCGTCACCGACTTGCATGCCATCAGAAGCTGATCCTCGCTCAGGTTTCGGAGCCGTGATTCGAAGTCTTCGATCGAAACGGTTTCCCGGACCGGCTTCAGTATCTCATCCTCGATCGTGCCGGAGTAGGAGTGCAGCAGTAATCCCGCCTCCCGGACGTCGGGCAGCCCGACGAGGTCGGCAATAATATCCAACTACATCTTGAGTGTGTCGGTGCGGGCCGTTTGGCGCTGCGCCTCGGACCAGGCGTCGGCGTTGACATGATCGCTCACCCACCGGTCGATCTTCGCCTGCGACCACCCCTGCCTGGCCAGCGCGGCAGCACGCTTCCGAAGGGTGACCGCTCGTTTGTCCCGCGCGGCGGAGCCTGTCTCGCGGGGCACGAGCGCGGAGCTGCAGTCGCACTGATCAGCGCACGTCAAGTAGAGCCGCTCTTCCTCCGCGAGCACGCGAGCGAGGGACGCGTTGCGAACCGACGTTGCCTGCCGACCATGGCGGCGGAGGATCGGGTCGATCGAGCCGGCATCCGCGCCGCCCACGACGAGTGTGATGAGGTAGCACATAGCCGCGTCACTATAGTCGAGGGGTGGCTGGTCTCATCTGCGAAAATCTGCGTTAATCTGCGGATCATACTCTTCGCCGTCGGACGCGAATGAAAATACTGATCCACAGATTGCACAGATTGACACAGATGAATGCAATCAGCGCGCAGGGTCCGCGGTGCGGACCGGTTCGCCCGCGCAGAGTGTGTGTCACCTTGGATCGCGGATCGGGAATCGTGCGGCGATTCCCTCCAGCCCCGAGATCAGCGCCGGCAAGTACGATTGGTCGATGGCAAACGTGAATCGATGTTGTTGATTCAGCAGATCCGGAGTGATGTCGACGATTAGTTCTCCGCGGCCCTGCTCCAGCGACAATCTTGCATTCACGTGCGGCTCAAGGCAGACGAGTTCGGCGGTTCCGTTCAGGCTCTCATGGCACCGGCGGGCTTCCTCAAGCCAGCGATACAGCTCCGGCGCGTGGATGATCGCTCCGCGGGCCTGCACGCAAGCACTCTCTGCTTCGCAACGCGCGAGCACTTCAAGCCAGTTGCCGTCCCAGAAGTCGTGAAGGTCCTCGAACTGGCGACCGAAGACCCAGATACTGAGCCCGGCGACTCGAACATCGGCGGGGCCAGGCTGTCGATCCGCGTCGGACATTCACGGCTCCGAAGTCGGAGGCGGCGTGAAAAAGCGAAAAGGTGAAAACGTGAAAAGGCGCGAGCCCTCTCTGTTTTCACCTTTTCACGTTATCACGTTTTCACCTGCCGACCGGCGATTACTTCTTCCGCTTGAGAACGAACGCCATCTCCTCCGTCTGCTTGCCGTCCGCGTACGCCCGCCACCACGACTTTAGATGGTCGGCGTCGACGAACTCCATCTTCGCGTCGTGCATGTGCATGTCCTTGGCCGGATCGATGTTGCACCCGCCGCAGAACTCGAACGAGACCGTGTTGCCTTCCAGCTTGCCGGCCTTCATCTGCGGCTGGTTGGCCAGGGCGCAGTAGTGCGTGAGGACGACGTTCTTGCCGTCCGTGTGATAGACCGTGATCATCTCGTGCGGGCCGCCGGGGTTGATCGTCTCGAGCACGGCGCTGCCCGCGGAGGTGACGCGGTAGCTGATGACGACGCCCTTGGCGTCAAAACCCTCCGGAGGCGGGCCGTCCCAGACCCACTCGCCCGCGAGGCCCTTGATTTTCTCGAAGAGCGGGCTCGACTCCGCGGGCTTGGGCGCGTGCTCGTGCTTGCCCTCTTGCTTGCCGTCGGCCTTGGCGTCCTGCTTCGCGGCCGCCTTCGCCTTGGGCGCGTCCGCGTGCCCGTCCTTGTGCTCCTGCGGGGCCCAGAGCAGACCCGCGAGGCAGACCGTCCCCACGCCAAGAAACTTGACCAACGTGAACATACGATGCTTTCCTTTTCTCGCACAGATGCGGCCGCTCGCCAAGCGACGCGGGGGGAATTCTACGCCGAAAGCGGCCCGGTCCGCCATGCCGCCTGGTCGCCGGCGATGTAGTTGTCGTGGACGAGCGTTTCGAAGGACGGCCTGTAACTGCCGCCTGGGAGGTTGCCGAGGCGGCGGACGACGGCTTCGGCCTTTTCCTTGAGGCGGTCGAGGCGCGAGAGGTCGGCGCGGGAGCCGCCGGCGTCGGCGATGCGCGTGAGTTCGGGGCGGAGGTCTTCGAAGAGGTGGAGGAGCCCGGCGATACCGTCGGCGGCCGGGGCGAGGCGGCCGGCCGCGTAGTGCTCGCGGGCCGCTTCGACGCCGCGGACCCAGCGGACGGCAAGGCGGTAGAGGGCGATGGGCAGGGCGAGTTCGCGGGCCGTCGAATTCGGCGCAGAAGCCGCCAGAATCGCGTCGGCTTCGCTGCACGCCGCCAGGATCGCATCGCCGGCCGGGCCGCAGGCTTCGCTGCGCCAGGTCCGCCAGAGTTCGAAGGGATTCTGGCGGATGATGAGGCGGTCGCGAATGAGCCGCCACGTCCCCGCCTTGATCATCTCGCCGCACGTGGGGATGCGTTCGCCGACGAGCGTCGCCAACGCCGCGTAACTCGCGTCCGATTCCGCCTCGACCGCGGCCGCCCACGCCTCGCCGCGTGCCAGTCGTCGCCCGGCCGCGAAGATCAGCGGCATGACGCCCGCGTAGTGCGTGAAGTAGCTGAACTCCCAGCTCGTCACGAGCACGCCCAGGGCCCCGAGCGCGGCCGCGTCCTCCGCGTGCTCGTCGATGTTCCGCCGCGTCGCGTCCCAGAAGCACCAGGCGCTGTTGTAGGTCTGGACGCTCGGGCAACAGACGACGTCGAAGCCGGCGTCGCGGAATTTCCGCGAGGATTCGAGCGGGCGCGTGAAATACTGCCAGTCGAAGAGAATCGTCTCGCGCGGGATGTGCTGCATCGCCTCGGGATGGTTGAGCAGCATGTCGCCCCAGATGCACGGCCGGCGGCCCTGGGCGAGGACCCAGCGGCAGAGCTCGCCGAAGTAGACGCCGTAGACGCCGGCCTTGCCGATTTCCTTCGCGCGCTCGCTGCATTTCGGGCAGTTGCCGAGTTCCCAGGCTTCGTCGCCGCCGATGTGGACCCATTCGTCGTCGAAGACCTTGAGGGCGTCGGCGACGAGGCCGCGGGCGAAGTCGGCGCATTCGGTGCGGCTCGGGCAGGTCTGGAGCGACCAGAAGTTCGTCGTCTCCGCGAGCCACTGGCCGCCTTCGGCGCGGATGAAGCCTTCCATGTGGCCGAGCGTGTTGAGGAATGGGATGACGCGGAGGTTGCGGTGCTTCTCGACAAGGCCGCGGGCGACAGCGGGCGTCACGGCCCCCGGGCCGGCGGCCCACGGGGCGGACGGGTACGCGTAGCGGTGCTCGAGGTAGAGGCCGACCGCGCCGTAGCCCGCGGCTGCGGAGCGCGAGAGTGTTGCGTGCAGCCAATCTTCGCGCGGCGACTGGTCGCGAGCGATGTCCATCATCCAGCCGGTGAATTTCATGCGTGCCTTTCGGAGTCGACTCGCTCGAAGATCGCTCTACGCGAGCAGCAGTTTCGAACCGCGCTCGATCGCCTTCGGTACGCCCGGTTGCTTCGCGAGATCCGCCGCGTCGAGAGCGAAGTGCGGCGAGATTTCGATCACCGCGTCCGGTTCCTCGTCCGCTGTCCGCGCGACTTTCACGCCCGCGCTCTCCAGCCAGCGGGCGGCGCGGCGGATGAGGTCACGGCGGGTTGTGGCGGGGGAATCGGCGCCTTCCGCGTTTTTCACCGGCGAAAACTCCTCCTCGCGCGGCGTCATCAGCACCAGCGGGTTCTTCGCCAGCGGCACTGCGTCGAAGACGAACATCTCCAGCTTGACGACGTTCGGCGACGTCGGATTCACGGCCGCGCCCGTGTCGGGGTCGATGATTGCAACCTTCTTGTCCGCCCGATGCCACGGCAACTCGACGGCCGACCCCGGCGTCGTCAGGTGCTCGATGAACGCGCGGTCGATGACGTGGATCGCGATGCTCCCCGCGTCGAACCGCCGCCGGCCGTCGGGTTCGTGCGCCGTCGCCAGCGATTCCGGCAGATCGCTGTACTCGATCACGGTCATCCGCCCGTCCGCGAGGCAGAAGTTTCCCACGCGTTCGAGATCATGCGCCTTGGTCACCGCCTTGCTCGACATCTCCGAGCCCGTCTGCCGGTGGAGCCCGACGAAGAGCGGGTCGATCGTCTTCACCAGCGGATTGTCCACCTGGAAGTAGCTGACGATCTCGACGCCGCGGTCGCGCATGTCCTTCAAGGCCCCGCTCGCCGCCAGCGCCGCAAGGCTGCCGCCGTGGCCGTCCGGCGACAGCGCGATCCGGTGCTTCTTCTCCAGCGCGATCCGGCCGTCCGGCATGAACGCGGGCATCTGCGCCTGCGGGAAGAACATCACATCCTCTCGCCGCAGGCCGAACCACGCCGCCTGCTCGAAGATCGCGATCGTCGCCGCGTGATTCGACGGGCTGGTCATGATGTACCAGCGCGGCCGGCGTCCATAGCGCCGCTCGATGCCCAGCAGGCTCTCGGCGAAGAGTTGAAACAGCGGAGCATTGCGGATCGGGCTGATGCGAAACCCGCCCTTGGGCCCGTCGTATCCCAGCCGGGTTCCCTGCCCGCCCGCCACCGTGAACGCGGCCACGCGCCCGTCCCGAATGAGCTGTTCGCCCAGCGCCGCCGCCTCGCGATACTGCCGCTCCAGCGCCGCCGTCGGATGCGCCGGCAGCGGCGCGGCCGGCTCGATCGTCCGGGGCATTTCCAGCCCCGGCTTACGCGTCACGAACCGGCCGATCAGCGGACCGCACCGCGCAAGATCAACCTGATCCAGGTCGTCCAGCAGTGCCGCACGCTCCTCCGCCGAAAGCTCCGGCCAGAATCGGAGCAGGTGGTCCTGGCCAGCGGATTTCAGCCGCGCGGCATGCTGTTCGTGGCGGTGCGAAAGGTCGTTCATGGCATTCCCCGATGGTCATTCCAGCAGAATTTGCGGTCGAAAACCGGCCGATAGAGCCTATCGATGGCGCGCCGATCGGTCAAAACCACGCCTGCGAGCGCGATTTCCCGCCGCGACGTGCTGCGCGCTGTTGCGGCCGCGCCGATTCTTCCCCTGGCTGCGTTCGCGGCGCAGGAGCATCACCCTCGCGGCGATCCCCCCACCGCCAAGGCGGAACCGGCGGAGACGCCGCGGTTGAAGCTGCCGCGCCCGTGGTGGATGGATGCCCGCGAGCGATCGCGCGTCATCGACCTTCGATCGCGCAGCGTCCTCAAAGGTTCAAACGTCGACCGCATCCAGCTCCGAACCCTCCTCGCCTCCGGACTCCGCCGCCTTACCGACGAGGTCGTCGTCGAACGCGCCTGGCGGGCGATTCTCGGTCCGGCCCGAAAGATCGCCATTAAATTCAACTCCGTCGGCGCGGATGTCCTCTCCGGCAGCGACACCTTCGCCCGCGTCCTCGTCGATCTGCTCGCCGATTCGGGCTACATGGCCGATGAAATCAAGCTCGTCGAGGCGCCTGACTTTCTGACGACCGAACTCGAACTCAAACCACCAGCCGCCGGCTGGGGCGAGCCGATCGACGTCGGCGGCCGGCCGGTCGATCTCGCCCGCTGGTTTCTCGACGCCGACGCCGTGATCAACGTCGGATTCCTGAAGACGCACCGCATCGCGGGGATGTCCGGCTGCATGAAGAACATCTCGCACGCGATCATCCGCAGCCCGGCCCGCTTCCACGCCAACCATTGCAGCCCGGCCGTCGCCGAGATCATCGGCCAGAAGGTCGTTGCCGACCGCTTGCGCCTGAACATCGTCAACGGCCTGCACGTCCTCGTCCGCAACGGCCCCGAGGCGGCGGAAGCCGACGCGATCGAAGCGGGGATCGTCCTCCTCGGCCAGGACCCGGTGGCCGTCGACCGCATCGGCCTCGACCTGCTCACCGCCGAGCGCCGCACGGCCGGCCTCGAAGACCCCGTCGCCGTGCCGTATCTCACGGTCGCAGGCGACAGCGGCCTCGGCCGCATCGGCAGCCGCGAAATCGAGCAGACCACGCTGGAACAATGACGCGGCCGCGACGGGAGTGATCCGCCGCGGCCGCACTGAAAGTCCGCATTTGCCCCTCGGCGTGTGCTTATCGCCGGGGTTCAATCGTCGAGCGTCGACGCGGCCGTCGACTTCTCCTTCCGACCCAGCCGCTTGAAGCACTTGCGGCCGAAGCGGTCGGAGACGCGGGTGAGCTGCACCTGCCGCGTGTCGATCGACAGATGACTGCCGTCCGGCTTGCGGACCAGCACGAACGGCAGGCAGACCTCCACGATCTTCAGCGGCGTGTCGGTCTCTTCGGGCAACTCACGATAGCGGATCGTCCGGACGGCGCCGGACACGTCGAACGCGGCGCACGGCCAGATGAACTCCTTGAACCGCTGAAGCACGGCCACGAACTGCCCGGCCTCGAGATCCTCGGGGGCGAGCGGCCGGGTTACATCAAGTCTCGTCTCTTCCATGTGAAATCCCATCATCAATGCATGCGTCTTGTCATCCAGGCGATCGACCGGCGGCGGTGCGGCGCGCAGCGGCGGATAGCCGTGTTTTTTTGAGCCTCAAATCTGGTCAAAAACAAAAGAGCCGCGAAATGCGGCGGGATTATGCAGCGCCGAGGAGCGGCATGTGCGAACTGAAATCGCACCGCCGGCGAGCGCTCCGAAGCTGAATTGCGTACAGGCGCATGGCAAACTCCTCAAGCCCCGCAATCATTCCACAAACTCGTCCAAATGTCAAGCGAAAGCGCACGATTCCGCCAAAAACAGCGCTCGGTCCGCCCGGGGCGTGTTGTTTGTTTTTCTTGCCTGAGCTCGGATGTTGACCCGTCGCCAGACTCCGAAACCAAAGCCGTGCCGGTCGGCTCGACCGCTTTTTCTGTTGGCGCGCCGGCCGGACCTCGGCTACGCTGACGCTGTGGGCTGCTCATCATCTTTCGTGCCCACGGAAAAGGAGCCCGCCATGCGTACCACACTCGCACTCCTCGCGCTTTCCCTCACCGCGGCCGCTTCCGCCCAATGCACCGGCGACTGGTCCAGCGTCGGCGAGGGCGGACCGCCGCCGCGGCAGAATCACGGCATGGTCTACGACGCCCAGCGCGGCGTCGTCGTCCTCTTCGGCGGTTACCGCGGCGGTTTCGGCTTCTACGACGACACCTGGGAGTGGGACGGCCTGAACTGGGCGCAGGTCACGACCACCGGCCCCTCCGCCCGTGGGAACTTCGCGATGGCGTATGACACCGCGCGAAACAAGACCGTGCTCTTCGGCGGTGCGGGCCCCGGCGGCGCGTACCTCGGCGATACGTGGGAATACGACGGCCCGACGCAGACCTGGACCGAGGTCTTCCCGTCGACCTTCCCCACCGCCCGCTACAACGCCGCGATGGCCTTTGACGCGGCCCGCGGCGTGGCCGTGATGTTCGGCGGCTACAGCGGTGTGCGCGAGGGCGACACATGGACCTGGGACGGCGTGAACTGGGCCCAGGTCGCGACGACCGGCTGCACGCCGCGCAACGGCCACGCGATGGCCTTCGACGATGCGCGCGACGTCGTCGTCCTCTTCGGCGGCTTCAACGGGGCGCGCCTCGGCGACACGTGGGAGTGGAACGGCACCGCGTGGTCGCAGCGCTCGACGACCGGGCCCAGCGGCCGCCAGTATCTCGGTCTCGCGTACAACCCGGCGACGCAGCGCACGGTGATCTACGGCGGCCAGACGGGGTCGTGCTCGCTCTGCCGCGAAGACGACACGTGGAGCTGGGACGGCACGGCGTGGACGCTGCTCGGCGACGGCCAGGCGAGCCTGCGCGATCAGCACGCGATGGTCTACGACGCAGCCCGCGGCCATCTGACATTCTTCGGCGGGTACGCGGGCAACGGGCTGGTGCTGGACGACACGTGGATCTGGCGGACGACGCTGACGGGCGACCTCGACGGCGATGGAGCGGTGGGGCTGGCCGATCTGGCGGTTCTGCTCTCGCACTTCGGCACGCCGTCGGGCGCGGGCGCTGCGGACGGGGACATGGACGGCGACACGGACGTGGATTTGCAGGATCTGGCGACGCTGCTGGGCGTGTTCGGGGCGACGTGTCCGTAAGTCCGCGGCAGGCGCGGAGCGGAGCGGAATCTGGCAAGGGCACTACGGGTCCACCGCGAACGTGCTCACCGCACCCGATGCGCCTCCTTCGCCGGCTCGGAAAGCCGCGCGGCCTACGGTGCGTCGATGCGCGACCGTAGCTGGGCGAGTCGTTCGGCGAGGGTGCGCGTCTGCTCGTGCGATTCTCCGAAGAGCTTCGTCGAGATCGCGAGCGTCTCGCGCAGCACCGGTTCGGCCTCGCCGGGACGGTCGAGCGCGATCAGGACATCCGCCAGGTCGCTAAGCGTCCGGGCGAGGTCGACGCTGCCCGGGGCGGCCGCGCGCCAGGCCGTCTCGGCGATGCGCAGCGCCTCCTCGGCCGAGCGGAAGTCGCCCGCCGCCTTCGCGGCCGCGCCGAGCGCGTGGGCGCACACAGCGACCGGCCGGCTCGCGTCGCCGTGCAGGCGGCGGCGGATATCGAGCGACTCGCGGAGCAGCGAAACCGCGCTGTCGCTCAAGCGGGCTGCGTCGGTCGAGGCGCCGCGCATCGCGAGGCGAAGCTGACCCGCCTGAAAGAGCGCCTCGGCGAGGTCTGCGTCGGCCCGCGGCGAGAGCGATCGGAATCGCTCGATCGCCTTGTGCATCCGCTCATCGGCCAGGCGAAAATCGCCGCGGTCGCGGGCGATGAGCCCGAGATTGCTGTGGACGATGCCGATGTTCCGCGCGTCTCGCCCGCCCCGGCTCTCCAGATCGCGCAGCGCCCGGTCCAGCGCCGCCTCCGCATCGTCGAACCGGCGCAGCATGTGCAGTACGACGCCCAGGTTGATTCGCGTCTGCGTGGTCTCGGCCGCCGCGGGGCCGAGGCGGGCCGTGCGAGTCGCGAGAGCGTGCTGGAGCAGCGTCTCGGCCTCCGGCAGCCGGCCTTCCAGCGCGTACATCTGCGCGAGTTCGTTTTCGAGTTCCGCGGCGGATTCGCTTTCGCCCCCGCTGGCCGCGCGCGCGGCATCGAGCGCGGCCAGGAACGCCGCGCGGGCTCTTTCGGGCTCGCCGAGCTGGAGGAAGCAGCGGCCGACGATCGCGCCGATGTCGATCTTCGCCCCACCCGCGTCGATCAGCCGTTCGTGGAAGCGGCGCTCGGCCTCCGCGACGGCTGCGAGCGCCGCGGACCGCATCGTCTCGCCGCCGGCGCGGACCAGCGCTCCGAAGACGTCGAGCGGAAAGCTCGACGCCTGCCGCAGCCGCGCCTTTTCATCCTCGGCCGCGAGCCGCGCCGCGCGCTCGTCGCCGCGCAGCTTCCAGCCGACGGCGGCGAAGATGATCAGCGAGAGCAGCAGCGCCGCCGCCAGACCCGAGGCGACGCGATGGCGCAGCACCAGCTTGCGAAACTGGTACAGGGCACTGGGCGGGTGGGCGAGCACCGCCTCGCCCGCGAGATAGCGACGGATGTCCGCCCCGAGGGCGTCGACCGACTGGTAGCGGCGTGCGCGGTCCTTCTCGAGCGTCTTCAGCAGGATGTTGTCCAGTTCCCGGTCGATGCGCGGATTCAGCGACGACGGCCGGCGCGGCGGGGCGTGCTCGATGGTCTCGATGAGCTGCGCCAGGTTTCGCGGCAGCTCGTAGGGCATCTGGCCCGTGAGCCCCTGGAACAGGACGACGCCCAGTGAATAGACGTCGGTCCGCACGTCGATCTGCGCGTGGTCCAGCCGGATCTGCTCCGGCGAGGCGTAGGCCGGCGTGCCGACGAATTCGTCGCTCATCGTGACGTTCGACGGCGTCGCTTCGTCGAAGCGCTTGGCCAGCCCGAAATCGAGGATCTTCGCGACCGGCCCGCCGCCGGGGGCGCCGCTGCGCGACGGAGGCGAGGGCGCGGCGTGCGAAACCGGCTCGGTCGATTCGCAGACGAAGATGTTGGCGGGCTTGAGATCGCGGTGGATCACGCCGCGCTGGTGGGCGTAGTGAACGGCGTCGCACGCCTGAAGAAAGAGCGCGAGGGTCTCCCGCGGTTCGCGCGGCCGGCCGGAACCGTCGAGCGCCCAGCGATGAAACGGCTGTCCGTCGAGCCATTCCATCGCGAGCAGCGGAATGCCGTCGATGATCTCCATCGCGAAGACGGTGACGATATTCGGGTGATTCAGCGATGTGACGGTTTCGACTTCGCGTTCGAACCGCAGCCGGGCGGCGGGCGTCGAAAGCGCCCCTTCGAGCAGCCGCTTGACCGCGATCTGGCGATGCGTGTGGGGCTGAAGTGCGCGGTAGACGATGCCCTGGCCGCCGCGTCCGACCTCGCCGAGCAATTCGTACGGGCCGATGCGCTGCCGGGCGGCTCCGTGTTCGCCCGCGCGCAGGAGCGCCAGCCACGCGTCGTTCTCGAAGCCGAATGGGTCATCCTCCCGCAGCCGCCCGGCCGGCGAGATGCGGGTCGGCTCATCCATCGGCCCCGTCCTCCTCGCGGACCTGGGCGTCGATCAGCTCCTTCAGTCGATCGCGGACTCGCTGCTTGATTTTGTAGACGGCGGCCGCGTTGATGCCCTCGGCGGTTGCGGCGGCTTCGGGCGTCTCACCCGCGAGGAGCCGCTCGAAGATGGTGATCGACCGCGCGTCAAAGGTCTCGCGGATCCTCGACATCGCGAGTCGAAAGTGATGCTGCACCCATTCACGCTCCCACAGCTCGTCCTGGTCCGCGGCCGCGCTCGCGGGCGTCACCGCGGCCACGGCGGTGTCGAAGGCGACGGCGTCGTCGCCGCGCTGGCGGGAGTAGTAATGGGCGATGGCGGTGCGCACGAGGCAGCCGAGGTAGCCGCGGAACCGCCCTCTTTCAGGCCGGTACTCGAACGTCGGCAGGTACTTTGCGAGATTGGCCATGACCATCTGGCGCACGTCGTCCGCGTCCGATGCCTGGAGACCGCGGGCGGCGCAGTAGGCCTGGATCAGGCCGCGATAGCGCGCGTCGAATTCGGCCCAGGCCTGATGGTCGGAGGTGTCGCGCAGTCGCAGGAGCAGGGATGGCTGCGTCTTTTCGAACATGCACCACCGGGCGATTGGGACGGCGCGCAGACCGACGGGGCGGACGCGCGCGGTCACGCCTCGAGCTTGCGAAGCCGGTCGCGGATCGACGCCGCGCGTTCGTAGTCTTCGCCGGCGACCGCTTCGTCGAGCTGGCGGCGCAGGCGGTTGATCTCCTGTTCGGTCGTGCGCTGGGTGCCGGTCGAGCGCGGGCTCTTGCCGACATGATGCGTCGCGCCGTCGTGGGCGCGTTCGATCAGCGGGGCGAGCCCCTCGCGGAATGCGTCGTAGTCGTTCGGGCAGCCGAGCGGACCCTGGTTGCGGAATTCGAGGTAGCTCAGGCCGCATTCTTCGCAGACCAGGGAGCCGAGGCTCGACGCCGCCGTCTTCTGGGCGATGAACTGCTCGAGCAACTCGGCCGGCGCCACGGCCTTCTGCACCTGGACGTGTCCCTCTTCGATGCTGCACCGCTCGCACAGGTGGCGCTCGCTCTTCTCGCCTCCCGGGTCAAACTGAAGAATGTGGAAGGTCGCTTGCGCCCGCTTGCATCGCTCACACAGACCCATGTTCGGCATCCCCGACGAGGCCGGCCCGGCGGATGATTGACCATCGCACCGGGCGCCGCAACTCGACGCTCAATTCTAGCCGTCGGCCGCGAGGATGGCACAGCCGCCGGCGGTCCGCCCGGCCCGTGCGGGCTGCGTGCGGCAGCCGCGACCCGGCGGGCGCTGCGCCACCCGCGAAAAGGCTCGCCCCCGGAACCCGGATCGAGCGTGATCGGGCCCCGGGGGCGAGGAATTCAACTCGGCTGCGACGGTTCGCGGCCGACACCGTCGATTACGGGCAGTCCGTGCCGAAGACGCTCAGCAGGTTCGCGAGGTCCTGGATGTCGACGTCGCCGTCGCCGTCGAGGTCGCCGTCATCCGCTCCGGCGCCCGACGTCGTCCCGAAATTCGACAGCAGGAGCGCGAGATCCTGGATGCTGATGGCGCCGCTGCCGTCAAGGTCGCCGGGGCAGCCGCCGGTCGTCGGCACCTCGATCAGGCCGTAGAGGAGCTGGGTGCCGTTCAGGTCATTCCAGCCGCCGCTCGACTGCATCTCGGTGTAGTCTTCGCCGCCGACAGCGTCATTCGGCTCGCCCTCGTTCCAGTTCGAGTACGTGACCGGATCGCCGCTCGTCCACTCGAACACGCCCTCGTTCAGCTCGTCGTTGAAGCCGATCCACGCCGTCCGGGCGCGGCCGTCCCACGAGAGCATATTGAGCCGGACCCAGTCGTTTTCCGCCTCGTCGGCAATCGCCGCGAGGTGCCCGCCGAGCCCGATTCCCGCGCCTTCCGCCGTCGCCCAGTCGGTCGGCGGCAGCAGGTAGTACGTGTGGCCGTTCGCCGGGTTGACGATGGGGCCGCGGAGGATATCGGGCGGATTCGCGATGGTCAGGGCGATGACGCCGCGCGCCCCGTCATAGCCGGCGACGCGGATGTAATAGGGCACGCCCTGCGTGACGCTGATGAGCACTTCAGAGCCCTGACCGCAGTTGTCATCGTTGCAGTCGATCAGGTTCCCGCCGCAGCCGTCGTACACCGAGAGCACGGTGTCGAAGCCGCTTTCGCAGGTGCGGATGCGGGCCTGGCCGGTCAGGGACGGCGTGTAGACGAACCAGACGTCGTAGATATCGTTGAAGGCGCAGCCGGATTCGACGTTGCCGGTCGCCCCGATCGACGTGCTCGTGAAGTTGCCTTCGCCGACGGGCGTGGCCGCGGAGCAGTCGTCATTCGCGGGCGGCGGCGGGGGGACCGTATTCGTGCTGACCGACGCGGCGAGGATCGCGTATCCGGCGTTGAAGTTCGACCGGTTCTCGAACGTGATCGATGTCAGTTCGCGGCCGGTGAAATCGCCGAAGCCGTCGTCAATCAGGCGCTGGATCCCGATGACACCTTCGGTCACGTTGAGCGGCGAACCTGTCGCGGCCCGGTCGACGTTCTGCGAGCCGGGGTAGACGCCGAGCTGCGTCTGGAGCGTGACGCCGGGCCCGCCGGGGGGCGGAAACTGGTTCTGGAACCAGTCGGGCGCGACCAGGGAGACCGAGACGCTCGACCCATCCGAGAAACCGAGGCGCACGTCGAAGCTGCCGCCGCCGTTGCTGACCTGGTACAGCACGCCGACCTGCGACGAGGCGTCGAGCGTGATCGGCGTCGAGAGCGTGGTGACCTGCGATGCCGATTGGTCCGGATCGATGAGCCAGGTCGGCTGGATCCCGATATTGTCGCCATCCTCGACGACGTCGAACATCCAGTTCCCGCCGTCCACCGCGTTCCGATTGCCGATGTGCACGATGTCAAACACGCCGCTCGTCGCGACGTGCGTGTACGTGAGGCCATTTCCGCCCACGATCGGGCTCGCGCCGAACGAGGTCGGCCCCGCGTTCAGATTGAGGGCCCGGTCGGAAATCGACCGGTAGCCGGCCGGTGCATCCGGCTGATTCGCCTCGCCGGCGTGCACGAGGCCGTTGAAGTTGTAGTTCAGTGCGATCGGGAACACATCGGCTCCCGCTGCGCCCGCGAAACCTGCCGCGAGCGTCAGCGCGCTCGCGCGTACGATTCTCTGCATCGCGATACCTCCAGAATATGACGCGTGAATGGACTGACGGGCTTGCACCGTGACGTCGAAGAACTCGCTCGCCGCGAATGGCTTCGTCACGCTTCCCATCCGGATGTGGATTCTCGCGTCTGCCGCGCTCAAAATCCAGCGAAATCCGGGATCGAAAGGAAGAAATCGGTCCGGCAAGGCCCGGCACTCGGTCGGTGCGCCGGCGCTAGCCCGCCAGCTCCGCCACCGCCGCCGGCCGCCGCGCGAGCGTCTGGTTCCGGATCTTGTCCTGGAGGCGCAGGATGCCCTCGAGCAGCGACTCCGGGCGAGGCGGGCAGCCGGGCACGTAGATGTCCACAGGAACGACGAGGTCGATGCCCTTCACGACGTGATAACCGTGCTTGTAGTAGGGGCCGCCGCCGATCGTGCACGCGCCCATCGCCATCACATACTTCGGCTCGCCCATCTGGTGGTAGAGCCGCCGCACACGCTCGGCCATCTTGTAGGTGACGGTGCCGGCGACAATCATCAGGTCAGCCTGGCGGGGGGTTGCGCGAAATGCCCCGGCTCCGAACCGCTCCAGGTCGAACCGGCTGGCCCCGGTGGCCATCATTTCGATCGCGCAGCAGGCGATCCCGAAGGTCATTGGCCAGATGGAGCCCGCCCGGGCCCAGTTCAGGGCCCAGTCGATGCTGGTGATGATCAGGTTGTCCTCAAACCGGTTTTCGAGCCAACTCATGCGCGCATCCCAAGAAAGCCGCCCGTTTGACAAGCACGATCCGTGCCGCGCCTAGGGCCAGTCGCGGGGGCCGATCGACAGGAGCAGCCCGTCGCCGGTGATCGGGTACTGCGAAAGGTACCGGGCGATCGTGCTTTCGGTCACCGCGTCGACCGCCGCCAGCCGGGCGTCGGCGCCGCGGACCGCCCCCTGCGTCTCGATGTCGTCCACCAACTGCATCAGCCGCGTGCGCGGATTCTCCGCCTCCAGCGCAAGCTGCGTCCGACGCCGGTTTTTCACCCGCTGCACCTCGTCCGGCCGGAAACCGTTTTCGGTGACGGTGCGGGCCTCGCGCCGCAGCGCCTCGACCATCTGTTCGGCCTTCTCCGGCTCGCCGTCGGCGTAGAGCGCCATCATGCCGAAATCCTCGTAGCTCAGCCATGACGCCCCGGCCTGCGAACAGATGCCCTTCTGCACGATGTTCCAGTAGCAGCGCGAATTCACGCCCCCGAACAGCGACGTGAACGCTTCGATCGACTCCGCGTCCTTGAACGTCGCCGGCACCGACGGATAGAGCAGAATGACCATCTGCTGCTTGAACTGTTCCAGCGTGCGCTTTCGGACGCCGGCGATCGGCCCCGGTGGCGGCGGCGGATGAGCGACGGCCGAGCCGTTTCGCGACCATTCGCCGCAGAACCGCGCCGCATCCGCAAAGACGGCTTCCGGTTCAAGCGCCCCGCTCGCGAGCAGCATGACGTTGTCCGGCGAATACCGCCGCCGGTGATAGTCGACCATCACCTCGCGCGGCACGCCCTCGATGGCCTCTTTTTCGCCGAGGATCTCGTGCGCCAGCGGGTGGTCCTGGAAGACGACTTCGTGGATGAAATTCCAGACGTGCGTCTCGAAGCTGTCGCCGCTCATTGCGATCTCTTCGAGAATGACGTTCCGCTCGGTCTCGAAATCGCCGCTCGGCAGCGACGGCCGCATCATGTCGCTGAGCAGTTCGAGCTGGGGAGCCGCGTTCCCCGACGGCACCCAGCCGTAGTAGACCGTGTGTTCCTTGCCCGTGAACGCGTTGTAGATCGAGCCCAGTTCATCGAACCGGACATTGATCTCGCGCCAGTCGCGTTTCGCCGTGCCCTTGAAGCACATGTGTTCGAGGAAATGGCTGATCCCGTGCTCGTGCCGCGCTTCGTGCCGCGAGCCGGTCCGCACGAAGAAGCCCAGCGCGGTGGAACTCACGCGCGGCAGCTCCTCGCAGATCACCCGCAGGCCATTGGGCAGTACGTGTTCGACAAAGCGTGATTGCATGGCCGCAGATTCTACCGCCGGGACGGTGTCGCGGGCCGGGTTGGGCGAAAATCCCCAGATGCGTCGTTCTCCGCACAGACGGCGGAATAAAATCCTGCGAGATTCCGCGCAGCAGGCGGGGTTGCGAGCTCGATTCGCGCGATTTCGCGACGGATCGCCCGCCGGTACGCGACTTGCTACGAATCTCGTATCTGCGCGGATTGGCCAACCGGTCGCCGTGCGATCGGCCCTCCGCGGCGGTCTTCAGGCAGGGAGGTGCCACCATGCTAGGCAGACCCAAGCGAATCCTCTGGCCGACCGATTTCTCCGAGCTCTCGCTCCGCGCCGGGCGTTATGCCCATGGACTCTCGCAGCTCTTCGCCTCGGAGATGCACATCCTTCACGTCGTCCCGCCGCCCCTGAACCCGGATGTGGCGGTGCTCCTGCCCAGCGACGTGCCGATCCCCGTCTCCGAGCCCGAGCTGCGCGCCGCATCCTTCCGCGCGATCCGCGATCTGATCGACAAGAAATTCAGCGGCTTCCCAAACGCGATCGCCGAGGTCCGGTTCGGAAATCCCTGGACGGTCGTCTGCGACTACGCGAAGGAAAAGCACGTCGAGCTCATCGTCATCGCCACGCACGGACGGACGGGCCTCGGCCACGCCCTTATCGGCAGCACGGCTGAGCGCATCGTCCAGCACGCGATGTGTCCGGTACTGACGGTGAAAGCGTCGGAGCAGGGGTTTCTCCAGGAGTAGCCGGCGGGGCGGATGCGCTGCGCACGCGGCGACTCCCGTGGTGCTGCGCGGGGAGAGTCAGTCGCGGAACCGGATCGCCAGCGCCGATACGTCGTCGTCGAGGCCATCCTCCGCCCAAGCCTCGGCCGCGGCCGCGACCTGCGCGAGCGCCGCCTCCAGCGAATTCGCAGCGCCGCCGGCCGCCAGGACCTCGATCGCGCGGCGGGTGCCGAAGTACTCGCTTCCCGGCCCGCGGGCTTCGAGGAGTCCATCGGATAGCACGAAGAGCCGGTCGCCGCTGCGCAGATCGACACACCGCTCAACATACTCCGTGCCCTCCAGCCAGCCGATTGCAAAGACCGGCTCGGTCAGATCCCGCGGCGGGCCGTCGCCGGGCAGCAGCAGGGGCCCCGGCAGCCCGGCACTCACGAACCGGAGTCGCCGCGTTCGAAGATCGAGCACGCCGTAAAAAAGCGTGAAGTAGAGCTCGATGTCATCCTCGAGCTGGAATCGACGGTTCAGCTCCGCCGCGACGTCCGCCGGCGGCGTCGGCTCCAGCCCGCCCGTTCGCGGATTCCGCCGCTGCACGACCCCGGGCTGATCCGCGATCGGCATCAGCAGCCGCTGTACCGAGACGCTGAGCAGCGCCGCTTTGACGCCGTGACCGCTGACATCGAGCATGTAGAGGGCGAGATGGTCGTCATCGAGCCGCACGACGTTGAACATGTCGCCGCCCAGCGCTTCGCACGGCTCGAATCGCCAGACGCACTCCAGCCCCGGCACGCGCGGCGGGGCGGTCGGCAGCATCGCCCGCTGAAGCCGCCCGGCCAGCTCCAGATCCGCCCGCATCCGCTGATTGGCCTCGGACAGAGCGGCGTTGGCGATTTGGAGCTCTCCGTTGTGCCAGGCGATGTCCAGTTCCAGCCGCAGCGTCTGCTCCGCCGCCCGCTTGAGCGCGAGCTGTGTCTGCACGCGGGCCATGACGATCGGCGGATCGAACGGCTTGGTGACGTAGTCGTTGGCGCCGAGCCGAAGGCCGCGCAGGATCGCGTCGCGCCCGGCCTGGCCGGTGAGCATGATCACGGGCAGCGCGGTCGGTGACCATGTTTCGCGGAGTTTCGTAAGGACTTCGAAGCCGTCGAGGCCGGGCAGGCCGACGTCGAGCAGCACCAGGTCGAAGTCGCTGGCCGCAGCCTCCGCCAGCGCGGCCGGGCCGTCATCGACGCACACGATATGGCAGGATTCGCCGGCGAACCGCTCGCGCAGCGCCTCGCGGATCTCCTCTTCGTCCTCGACGATCAGCAATCGGGCGGGTTCGCGCTCCATCGCCGGCCGCTCCCTTCAACTCGCATCCCGAACGGGGCATGATCATACCCGATGGGCGGTCTCCGGGACCGGGGGCGTCCGGGGAGTGCGTAACAGTTACACGGTCCGCGAAGGGCGTCGCCGTCGAGCTCGCTTGACCCTGTGCCGCAGCGCGTTTCTACTCTGCGATCAGCGGTCTGGGTATTTGCCTCGTCCCACCTCGAGGAAGAAAAAATGAACGCCGCGGTCCATCCCGGTCGATTGTTCCTGGGTAGCTGCCTGTCGCTCGTGTCGACGTCGGTCTGCTTTGCCGCGGTCGGCGCCATCATGGGCGCGCTGAAGGCTCAATTCCTGCTCTCGAACGAGCAGGCCGGCTGGATCGGCGGGGCGGCGATCTGGGGTTTCACCGTCTCGATCATCGTCCTCGGACCGCTCTGCAACGTCCTCGGCATGGGCAATCTCCTGCGCTTCGCGATGCTCTGCCATTTCGCCGGTCCGCTGCTCATGATTTTCGCCAACGGATTCTGGATGCTCTTCTTCGGAGCGCTCGTGACGGCGCTCGGGAATGGAACGGTCGAGGCCGTCTGCAACCCGCTCATCGCGACGCTCTATCCTGACCAGAAGACCAAGAAGCTGAATCAGTTCCACGTCTGGTTCCCCGGCGGCATCGTCCTCGGCGGCGTCGGCTGCTACCTCCTGAGCCAGGTCGAAGCCGCCCAGCTCGGGGCGCTGAAGGTCTGGCAGCTTCAGATCGGCCTCGTCCTTGTGCCCACTGTCCTCTACGCGATCTGCTTCATCGGCCAGAAATTTCCCGCAACCGAGCGCGTCCAATCCGGCGTTTCTTTCAGCGGAATGGTCGGCGGGGCGCTTGGTCGGCCGCTCTTCTACGTGCTGATCGCCTGCATGGCCGTGACCGCATCGCTCGAGCTCGGTCCCGGCCGGTGGATTCCCGCCGTGCTGGAGGCCGGCGGTATCGCGGGCATCCTGGTCCTTGCGTACATCAACGGGTTGATGGCGATTCTTCGGTTCTTCGCGGGGCCCGTCGTCCATCGCCTGTCGCCCACCGGCATTCTTGTCTGCTCGGCGATTCTGTCGGGCGTCGGGCTCTACTGGTTCAGCTTCGCCGAGACGATCGAAATGGCCTTCGCCTCGGCGACTGTTTTCGCGCTGGGCGTCTGCTACTTCTGGCCGACCATGCTCGGCGTTACGTCCGAGCGGGTCCCGCGCAGCGGCGAACTGGGCCTCGCGCTGATCGGCGGGACCGGCATGCTGGTCACCGGACTCGTGACGTCGCCCCAGATGGGCCACATCGCCGACAACTATCTGCACGAAAAGCTCGTCACCGAAAGCCGCGAAGCGACGCTCAAGGTCCTCGGCGAAGTCGAGCTCGTCTACGGCGCCGCCCGCGAGACCATGACCGACCCCGTTCGCAGGAAAGAGGTCTCCGGCGCCCTCGACAAGACCTCCAAAGTCCTCGCGGATGCGAGCCGCACGGGTACCCTGCCCAAGGGTGACACGATCGACGCCCTCCGCACCGCCGCCCGGGACGTCCCACCCGGCGACGCGGCGGCGGCCGTGCAGAAGAAGATCAACGCGATCATCCAGCCGGCGGACAACTATGGCGGGCGCATGTCGTTCCGGTACATCGCACCGTTTGCTGCGTTCATCATCGTTGTGTTCGGCGCGATGTACGCGATCGACCGGGCGCGCGGCGGCTACAAGGCGGAGAAGCTGAGCGGCGCCGACTAGCCGCGCCGGTCGGCTTGATCGGATGAGGGCGGACTGCCGCCACGGTTTTCCGGCGGCGGCGTGTCCGCGCCGCGCGACGGCCCCCGCGCCGCGCACGCCGCGTGTGTTACACTTTCGCGCATGGTTGAATTTTCGATCGATCCGATCGGGCTCCTCGCCGATCTCGTCGCTGCAAAGAGCTATTCCGGTCAGGAAGGGCCCGCAGCCGACGTCATGGAGGCTGCCCTCCGACGCGCCGGCTTGGCCCCGCAGCGCATCGGACACAATGTGATCTGCACACGCGGCCGCGGCTCGAAAACGCTGCTTTTCAACTCCCACCTCGACACCGTACCCGCCTCCGATCGCTGGACGCGCGATCCCTGGAAGCCCGAGATCGTCGACGGCCGCCTCTACGGCCTTGGCGCGACCGACGCGAAATCCTGCGTGGCCGCGATGGCCGCCGCCTTTGCCGCCGCGTCCGATCCCGGCGACCGCGGCCGTCTCATCTTCACCGCGACGACGGAGGAGGAAACCGGCGGCGCATCGGGCCCCGACGGCCTCGAGACGGTCCTGCCCACGCTCGGCCGAATCTCGGCCGGGATCGTCGGGGAACCGACGAAGCTCAACATCTGCAACGGCCAGCGCGGCCTCGTCCGGGCGTTTCTGCGGGCGATAGGGCAGGCCGGCCACGCATCCCGCCCGTGGGAAGGCTCGAACGCGATCGAGAAGGCCGCGGAGGATATTCTCGCGATCAAGCGGCTGGCAGCGGAGGTGGGCGAGGATTACCAGGATCCCGCGGCCGGAAAGCCGACGATCCAGTGCACGGTCATCGCGGGCGGAACCGCGCCAAACGTGATCCCGGACCGCTGCGACATCACGCTCGACGTCCGGACGACGCGTTTCTGGGGCAACAACGTCGCGATCTCGACGATCCGAAGCGTGGTCCGGTCGGAGCTGGAGGTGAAATCCGCCCGGTTTCTGCCCGTCTCGACCGACCCGGAGGATCCGATCATCCTGGCGGCCCGCGCGGCCCTGCCGGATGCGCAGCTTCGGCCGTTCGGCGGCGTCTCGGACCTGTTTTTCCTGGTGGCCGACCCGGCCGGGCCCGTGCCCGCAATCCTCATCGGCCCCGGCGACGGCCAGCAGTCGCACCAGCCGGACGAGTTCGTGTCGGTCGAGATGGTCCGCCGCGCCGCGGCCGCCTATCGCGAAATCGCCTCGCGGTACTTATCGTAGTCGCTCGCGTGCCCGGGCCAGTAGCCCAATGGCAGAGGCAGGGGACTTAAAATCCCTTCAGTGCGGGTTCGACTCCCGCCTGGCCCAATCACTTCGCCTGTCCGCGATTTCCTCTGGACGTGTTCGGCTCGCCTTTGGTCAAGGAAGAGCGGCCGAAAGTACGAACGCGAATATCGAGAGCGCACAGATGAAACCGATCAGGAATACCCCAAATAAATCTCCTTTGAATTCTCGGATTGGAGTTGCCCGCGGAACGCGCAGCATGGCGCCGCATCTTGAGCAGAATGCGGCAGTGCGCGGATCGCTGTGATTGCAACGCGGGCAGGTTGCCATTCTCCGCACGATACCCGGGGCCGCGGCCGCGCGGCAATCGAAAAGCGCGACCGACGACCCACGCGTCCCCGTCGGGAGTCGGCGTCACACTGACCCGCCGATTTTTAGCCCGAACGCACAACGGTCGGGGTGGTTAGTCGGCGCGCTATCGCCGGAACGTGCGGCTCCTGCAGTATTCAGCGGAAGCGTCTAAGTCGAATTACGCGGATCACTCCGCCGGCGCATCTCCGTTGAGCACGCCGTCGCCGTCCGCATCGATCCCGACACGCTGTTCAGAGCCGTGCGGGACGATCGTCCAGGTCAGTTCCGCGCCGGCCTTCGCCGCATCGCGCAGCTCACTCGCGGAGATCTTCTCGCCGGCGCGATCCCCCTGAAACACGCCGCCGCCGATGTACGCGTACCCGCGGGCCGCGCCGCCCTGCACGCCGTGAACGACCAGCCCCACGTCGCCGCTGTCCGCAAGCTGTAGCATCAGATCGATCCGGGCGGCCGCCGTCGGATCATCCGCGGCCGGCGTGCGCAGCGTCGCCTGCATTCCCATGCCCGCGTGCGTGTCGCTGCTCATCGACATCACGAACGCCACGATGTCGCTCCGCCTGCGGATCCCCTCGTCGCCGGGGCCGAAGTCGAAATTCGGCAGGCTCAGGAGGTCGGCCGCCGTCGGAAACTCGCCCGTGTGGGCGAAACCGAATCCGCGATAGCCGGGTTCGGCGCCTTTTGAGAAGCCGCGCTTGCGATACGAATTGCGGAGCTGCGGCACCTTCGTGCCCTGCGCCCGGCCGAGATCTTCCGCTGACGTGATCTTGCGGTTCGTGCCTTCGGGGAGCTGGTGGCAGTGGTTGCAGGAGAAGACCGGCCCGCCGCGCGAGATGACCGCGGTCAGAATCTTGCCGCCACCCGGCGCCATGACGCCATGCGGACTGTCGATCGGCTCGGTGAGATAGAGTTCCCGCCCGCGCACGGGATTGGCGCCGTCGAGTTCCGTCTTCAACGAGTTGTCGAGGTTGCGGTTGGGATTCGGCGGAAAGGAAAGCGTCCGCACGAATGCCTGGAACGCCGCCATCTCCTCGTCCGTCAGCATCCGGTCGTTGCCGAGCAGGCTCAGATAGGCGCCGTTGAACTCCGCCAGGTCGCGCCGGTCGCCGCGCCAGTGCAGCGGCTCGACCCCCGCCGTGCCCTGGAGCGTCTGCGTGGTCATCGGACCCTTCATCGGATGAAAATCGGCGCACGTTGTGCCGAGAAAATCGCCGATCGCCGATTCGCACTCGCCGTCGAACGGCTTTACCGCGCCGGACGGGTCCCCGAGATCCCAGGCGAGCCCGTCCATCTTTCCATCCAGGTGACACCCCGCGCAGGACGCCGTTCCCAGTCCGCTCGTAAGCCGCGCGTCGTACAGGAATTTTCGCCCGTCGCGAATCACGGCCGGCGTCGGGTCGAAGAACGCGACGCGCTGCACTTCGGAAAACGACGATGCACTCAGGACGGAGATCGATGCACTGAACCGATTCAGCACGTAAACGGCGCCGCGCGCCTCGTCGACCACGAGGCCCGTCGGCCCCTCGCCCACGTCGATCTGGTCGATCCGTGAACCGTCCGCGCGGATTCGGGCGACATTGTTGCTGCCCAGGCCCGCGACGTAGCCGATCGCGCCGTCCAAGGACCACGCCACCGCGCGCGGGTCCGCGAGCGACCGCGATCGTTCCTCGGCCGGCAGCGTTCGGATGCCCGCGTCCCGCACGGCCTCCAGGTGCGGATTCAGATCGACCACGCCCGGGGCCGCATCCGCACGGACGATCGCGAGCATCGTCCGCACGAAGTCGCCGTTCACGTTCGGCTCGAAACGCACGTCGTTCCGCGCTTCCGTTCCCACGACCGTCACGGCGCCGTCGCCGCGCACCGTCAGGGCCATGTCGGTCGTCATCAGCCGATCGACATATCCGATCTCCAGCGTCGCCGCGTCGATCACCGCCAGATCATGGTCGAGCACGTCCCAGGTCACGAACTCCGACCAGTCCACGCCGTTTCCGTCGAGCCAGGCGCCGTCGGCGCTCTTGCGCACGATGAGCGTCGAAATCGGCGGCTTCGGAAGCCCCTCCGCCATCGGCGGCGAGAACGAGTCGGCGAGATTCGGCGGGGGGTTCACGCCGCCATACGGTCCGCTCGGGTCGGAAACGACCGCCGCCGGGATGATCGTCGTCGCATTCCCCGATTCGAAGAACGCGACGTACACCCGCGCGCCGTCGGGCGACGCCGCGGCCATCCGCGGCGCACCGCCCTTGAGCGGAAGCACCGCCGGCGCGGCGCTGAGATCGGCGAGGTTGTAGACCGTCACCTGGTCGAGCTGCGTGCACGTCACGAACGCCCGCCCGGCCGCAAACGCGACGTCAGACGGCTCATCGCCAGGCGTTAACGTCCGCACGATGTTGCCCGCATCCAGATCGACGATGCTGACGCTGTCGGAGATGTGATTGACGACCCACGCCTCCCGGTCCGTCCGCAGCCGCACGCTCACCGGCTCGAGCCCGACCGCGATGCGCTTCTCGCTCACCGGCGTGCCGCTCGAGAGGTCGAACACCTCGAGCCGGTTGTCCGCCGTATTCACCGCCAGAAGCCGCCCGCCGTCGCTCGTCATCGCGAGCGGCGAAACATGGCCGGATTCCCAGTTCACGAAAGCCTGAGGCTCGTACACGCGCGCGCCGGGATCCGTCCCCAGTCGCTGCGTCTCGCTCAGTTGTCCTTCGATGATCAGGTCGACGACGCTCTGGAGACACGCCGGGATGAGCAGCAACCCGGCGACGAGAGGCAGCAGACGGCCCAGTCCGATTTTCCGTAGTGGCATCAAGCGCTCCTTCAGGACGCGAGAGCCTACCCCGTAGCGATCGGCGATGACAGTGTGCCGATGGCCGTACGACGCGGCAGCAAACGGAGCATCGACCGGTGAGCGTGATTCGACACTCCCGTGAAAAGATCAAAACGCAGCGGCCAGGCGCGTGAATCTCGCACGCGCGGCGTTGTCTCGCTACGATAGAGGCTGAAATTCACGATGAAACCGAGGACTCACACGCAAAGGGTGCCACGGATGGCTGCAACCGCTTCGAAACGCAACAAAACCGGAAAGTCCGACGCGCCCGGCCTCTTCGACGTCCCGGCGAGCGCCGTAAAATCCGCCAAATCGGCTGATTCAACCCCCAGGCCCCCGAAGACGGTCGAACTCGTCGCCGAAACGCCGCCCGCGCCGCTGCTCACGCCGGCCGCGGCCGAAGCGGGGCGAGCCGGCGGCAATGGGAATGGCGATCGGTCCGCCGCGCAGCCGCCCGCCTCGCCGTCGCCGGAGCGCAAGCCGCGCAAGGGGGCGACGGCCGAGACGATGGCGACGAAGCAGCGCGATATCTCGGTTTCGGAATTTTTCGCCAAGAACCGCCATTTGCTGGGATTCGACAACAAGCGCAAGGCGCTGCTGACGACGGTGAAGGAGGCGGTGGACAACTCGCTCGACGCGTGCGAGGAGGCGGGGATTCTGCCCGAAATCCACGTCACAATCGACCAGCTTGCCGAGGAGCGATTTCGCGTCACCGTCCGCGACAACGGGCCCGGAATCGTCAAGGCGCAGATTCCGAACGTCTTCGGGAAACTGCTGTACGGCTCGAAGTTTCACCGGCTCAAGATGTCGCGGGGGCAGCAGGGCATCGGCATTTCGGCGGCGGGCATGTACGGGCTGCTGACCACGGGCAAGCCGATTCACGTGACGTCGCGGACGAGCCCGAAGAAGCCCGCGCATCATTTTCAGATCGCGATCGACACCACCAAGAACCGCCCGGATGTGATCTTCGACGAGGAGCAGGAGGTCGACTGGGAATCGGGCACGCAGGTCGCCATCGAGCTGGTCGCCAGCTATCAGAAGGGCCGGCAGTCCGTCGACGAGTACATCGAGCAGACGGCGATCGCGAATCCGCACGCGATCTTCGTCTACCGCGCCCCGACCGGTGAGCTGCGCGAGTTTCCGCGCGGGACGGAGGAGCTGCCGCCGGAGACGAAGGAGATCCAGCCGCACCCGCACGGGATCGAACTGGGCGTGCTGATGAAGCTGCTCAAGGAGGCGGGGAACAAGGGGACGAGGGAACAAGGGAACAAGGCACGCACGCTTAGCGGATTCCTGCAGGAACAGTTCTCCCGCGTCACGGCGCGCGTCGCGCATGAAATCTGCTCCGTCGCCAAGCTGCCCGAGCGGTCGAAACCCGAGAACCTGGAGCCCGCCGAGGCCGAGCGGCTTTACCAGGCGATGCAGTCGGTGAAGATCATGGCCCCGCCGACGGACTGCCTGGCGCCGATCGGCGTGCGGGCGCTGCTCGCGGGCCTGCTCAAGGAAGTGAAGGCGGAGTTCTACACCGCGACGACGCGCGACCCGGCGGTCTATCGCGGGAACCCGTTCCAGATCGAGATCGCGATCGCGTATGGCGGTTCGCTCGGCGCGGAGGACGCCGCCCGCGTCATCCGCTTCGCCAACCGCGTGCCGCTGCTGTATCAGCAGTCGGCCTGCGCCGCGTTCAAAAGCGTGCTCGATGTCGACTGGCGGAATTACGGGCTTTCGCAGCCGGGCGGGGGGCAGCCGGTCGGGCCGCTGGTCGTGATGGTGCACATGGCGAGCGTCTGGGTGCCCTTCACGAGCGAGAGCAAGGAGGCGATCGCCGATTACGACGAAATCCGCAAGGAAATGAAGCTCGCGATGCAGGAGTGCGGCCGGAAGCTGGCGACGTACATCCGCAAGCGGCGCAAGCAGAAGCTGGAGGGCGAGCGGCGGTCGATCTTTGAGCGGTACATCGAGGACGTGGCCGAGGCGCTGGGGAACATCGCGGGCGCGGACGCGGAGAAGCTGGCGACGACGCTCCAGGCGATCGCCCGCAGCCGGACGGCGGACGCGGACGTCGAGTACGACGAGGACGGCAAGCCGATCAAGAAGGTCGAAGAGGAGACGGCGGAGCTGTTCGCGGCGGACGAGAGCACGGTGGTCGTGCCGGAGAATGAAGCGCCGGCGGAGCCGGAGCCGCTGTTTGAGGAGGCGGCGGGGGCGAAGAAACGCAGACGGAAGGGGTAACCGCGCGCAGGTTCCGACACGAGAGGCTTGGCGCAGATTTCAATTCAGCGGTCAAGTTCAGACCCCGTCGTGACAGTGGCTTGGCAAGCACCTGTGCTGCTAGGCGTCGCAGCAGTCACCTATTGGGTGTTTGCACCAGGGCATGGATTCTCGTCACAGACGCTCGTCGTCGTCGTTTTTCTCGGCTGGCTGAGCTTGAGCGTATTGGTTGGCGCTGTCGGTGCGGCGTGTCGGACCCCACTCTTCTCGCTCGTTGGCGCGGTAACGCTGATCATTGTACCAATCGCGGTTGAACTCTCATTTTACGGACCCGGCGGTTACTCGGCCGGGGTAATGTGCTTTGTGGTCCCGCTGGTCGTCGTGTCCTACCTCGTGACGCGGTACATCGTGCGCCGACATCGCTATCCGGAGGGATGCTGCGCCTCGTGCGGCTATGACCTGCGCGGAGCCGCAGGCGACCGATGTTCGGAGTGCGGAGCTCCGATCTCGGCGGATGAGCGCCAGTGAGACCATCCGGACTGAAAGAGTAGATCGCCGATGTCGGACAAACGACCTTGGGACCTTGAGGATTGGCTCACGGAAGCCGATGGGGTCATCGAAAAGCACCACTACCGCGGCCCGGAATCGCTCACGGTGCGAGAGTGGCTCCTGTTCGAGTTCTGGGAGTTCGATACACAACAGCGGAACGGCGGGGTTTCACAGTATTTCTGCAATAACCCGATCGAGCGATGGAACCGGCTCTGTGCGATCGTGGGGCCGGTCAGCCCGGCCTTTGCCAGTTTTGCGGCGCTCGTGGACTCAGCAATCGAAGGCGCGGCCGATCCATACGAAGCCATCATCGAATCGTCCGTCGATCTTGATGTAATTTACTGGAACGAATGGGCCGAAATCGTCGGCCAGGTCAAGGCAGCCTATTGCGACAGCGGAAGAGACTCGTCAGGCTAGGATCGGGCTTCCGCTTTTTGCCGTTAGGGATCAACCTTGCCTCCCGGCCGGATTTTGGTACGATTCAAAATCCACGCCGGGGCGGCGTCCCGGGGTTGGGCCTCGTTAGCTCAGTTGGTAGAGCAGCTGACTCTTAATCAGCGGGTCCAAGGTTCGAGCCCTTGACGAGGCAATTTGGGCGTTGCATGGGAGGGCGGCGGCCGCCGCCGGTCCGGCACACCCGGGAATTCGGGCGCCGCGACCCCCGCGTCGAGGTTCCTTGACGCGGGATTCTGCCGGCCTATACTGACGGATTCCCGGTTCGGGCGCGGACATGCCCTGCCGGTCAAGGATCGTGCCATGAAGACTGCGAACAACTGTTTCCAGGCCAAGACCGCCGACATCCAGCGCCGCTGGTGGGTCATCGACGCCAAGGACCAGGTCCTCGGCCGGCTCGCGGCCCGGATCGCCACGGTTCTCACGGGCAAGCACCGCCCGACGTATACGCCGCACATGGACACCGGCGATTTCGTCATTGTCCTCAACGCTGACAAGGTGAAGGTGACCGGGGCCAAGAAGGATGAGGTCATCTACCAGGCCTACAGTCACTACCCCGGCGGCCAGAAGCGGACCCCGATGCGGGTCATGCTCCAGCGGCACCCGGAGCGGGTGATCCAGACGGCCGTGCGGCGGATGATGCCCAAGAACGCACTGGCCGCCCGCATGCTGATGAAGCTGAAGCTCTACAACACGGACCAGCACCCGCACCAGGCCCAGATGCCGGAACCCCTGAGCCTCTAAGAGGATACGGAGAGTCGTGTGAGCAGCGAACCGATGCAAAAGCCGGCCGAAGTCGAATCGGCCCTCCCGCCCGCACCGAGCACTGGACTGTTCATCGGCACCGGCCGGCGGAAGACCGCCGTCGCCCGCGTCCGCGTGACGCCGGGCTCCGGCAAGATCACGGTCAACGGCCGGCCGTACGACGAGTATTTCAAGCTCGAGCAGACGCGCGGCGTCGTGCTTGATGCCCTCAACGTGACCAAGACCCTCAAGGGTCTCGATGTCACCGCCTCGATCGCGGGCGGCGGGCCTCATGGCCAGGCCGACGCGGCCCGTCTGGGCATCGCCCGAGCCCTGGTGAAGGCGGACGCCCGGTATGAGCCGGTCCTCCGCGAGCACCGCTTCCTGACGCGCGACAGCCGCAAGGTCGAGCGTAAGAAATACGGCCGGGCGGGCGCTCGGCGTCGCTTCCAGTTCTCGAAGCGTTAGAAAAAGTCTCGACTTGGGATCCAGCAATCGCCCCGGCGGCCGAGGAATCGGTCGCCGGGGCGATTCGCTTTTGAGCCGCGGCGGGGCGGCGTTTTGAATCGCGCGACGCGTCCGGGCCGGCGGAAACCCGCTACCAGCAGAACTCGCCGTACGCGGTCATCAGGAACGCGAGGTCCTGAATGTCGACATCTCCATCGCCATCGATGTCGCCGTCCGCGGCGGAGCTGTCCGTCTCGCCGTAATGAGCGAGCATGATCGCGAGGTCCAGGAGATCGACGTCCCGATCGCCATCCAGATCCACGCCGCACATCCGTTCATGAGCGCCCATATCGATGGGCGGCGCGCCGCTGCCGCGGTCGGGAGCGGTCGGGTCGCTTACGAAACGGGGCGAACCGAGGATGTCCACGCGAGAGGTTCCGTCGTACGCGCTGTTGCTACCGGCGTCGACGCATGGAGAACCCGGGAGCAGATCGAGCTCATGGCTCGACCGGTCGCGGAAACGCGGATCCGCGCTGGTATTGCCCGACCCGCTCCAGCCGCCCTGGACGCACGAGTAGGTGACGGCGGCAGTCCCGCCCACGTGCTGAATCTGATGGAAGCGCTTCACACCGCCGTTCGCCCAGAGGATCGAGTTGCGGACGCTCAGCGCGGCGTATTCGGCCGTGATTCCGCCGCCTGTAATCGCGGCGTCGGCGAGATTGTCGGCGAGCGTCGAGTTGACCAGGTTCAACGCGCCGCCGAGGGCGAACAGCCCGCCGCCGCGCTGAGCGGAATTGGCGTGCACGACGCAGTTGGAGAGCGTCAGCGTCGAATCGTCCGCCGCGGCGGCCGCGCCGCCGTCGAGCGCCGCGCGGTTCTCGAGCAGGCTGCACGCGTCGACGGTCGCGTGCGATGCTTCCACGAACAATCCGGCTCCGACGGCGGCGGCACACTGCTCGAACGTGCACCGTTCGACGCGCAGCGTTGACTCCGACGCGAAGAGCCCGCCTCCGAGCCGCGTCGCGGTGTTCTCCGCGAAGTCGCAGTCGAGCAGGGCGGCCGTGGATGCACGGACGGACGCGCCGCCGCCTTCCTCCGCTGATCCGCGAATGAACCTGAAACCGCGCACCACGGCGGCCGGTACGGATTCGATGGTGAGCACCGTTCCGGCCGTCGGCGCGGTCACAAGCGTGGAGCCGGGCCCGGGTTCGGAAATGACGGCCAGATCGGGGGCGAGCAGGCGCAGATGCTCGTGGTAGACGCCGGCGCGCACCAGGATCACGCGGCCGCACGGATCGACTGCGGCGTCGATGGCGGCCTGAATCGAGGCGAAGTCGGCGGGGCCGTCGTCGTCGACGATGAAGCCGGCGTATTCGACCGCGCCGATATCGCTGCGCGGCGTCCCGTCGCGATCGCCGTCGTTGAAGCGTGGACAGCCGCGGCCGTCGAGGTCCGAATCGGGGATTCCCGGTCTTCCGGCGTCGAGCAGCGCCGAGGCGGCGTCGATCCGCACATCGCCGCCGAGCGGATCGACGAAGCGGGGGTCGCCCTCGCGGTTGTCCGCCCCCCAGTTGAGGATGCCGCCCGCCGCGATCGATATGGCCGACTGGCCGCCTTCGATGAGCGAGTAATCAACGGTCAGGCTGTCGCCGGCGGCTCGGATCAGGATGCTCGCGGCCGGCCCGATGCGGGTGTTGATGTTTGCGGCGGCGGCGCATTGATCGACGACGACGCTGCCCTCGACGTGCAGCAGCGCGCCTTCCGGGGCGCGGTTGTCGGCAAATGTGCAGCGACGCAGAACCAGCGGCGCGGCCGGGGGGGCGTAGTTGCGCACGGAAGCCACCGCGGCGCCCGAGGTCGAGGCGCTGTTGCCGACGAAGATGCAGTCGGTGTACGTGCCGCCGCCCTGGACCGCGCCGCCGCGCCCGGTAACCCAGGTGGTCCGGTTGCGTTCAAAGCGGCAGCGGCGGAACTCGACCGACGACACGTTGCCATCGACCGCGCCGCCCGCGTTGGCGGTGTTCTCCGTGAATTGACAGTCCTCGAAGCGGGCTACCGCGCCGACATAGACCGCGCCGCCGCCGGAGGACGAGCTCTGATTGCCCCGGAACTGGCAGCGGCGCACGGTGACGGGTCCGCTGCTGAGGTACATCGCGCCGCCCCAGGAACTCTGGCGGTTGTTTTCGAAGATGCAATCCTCGATCTCGGCGGACGCATCGCTGCCCACGAGATGGAACGCCGCGCCGCGCCCGGTCGCGGCGTTGTTGATGAACCGCGAGCGCTGGAGCGAGATGTGCAGCGGTCCGGCCTGTCGCAACTCCAGGGCGCCGCGCCGGCCGGTGGCGCTGAATCCGTTGTTCTCGAACCGGCAGTCGCGGATCTTCAGGATCCCGGTGAGCGATTCGGTCAGCAGACCCGCGGCCGAGTTGTTCAGGAACGCGCAGTTTCCCAGGCGCAATTCGATCTCGCCGATGGCCTGCGCGCCCCAGCTTCCGCAGTTGTCGACGGTGCAGTCCTCGAAAGACGCGCCGGTGTCCTCGATGTAGAAGCCGGGGCCGGCGCAGAGTGTGAAGGTGCAATTCCGGATTACGGGATCCGCCCGATAGATGGTGACCGCGCCGCGGGCGCTGCCGGTCTGGCGAAATACGCAGTTCTCGAGCCGGGCTTCGCTGCGGGAAACGTGGATCGCCGCGCCGGTCTCGACGGTATCACCGCCGCTGCCCTCGATTCGACCCACGCCGCCGCGGAACGTAATGCCCTGCAGGCTGCTGTCGTCGCCGAGCGCGGGGCCGAGCGTGAAGGCGCGGTGCGGTTCGGCGAACGTGCCCTGCGGGTCGATGATCGTGGCTGCGACGACGGCGGGATCGGCCGGATTGGAGCTGCGGATCGTGATCGATCGCTCGCGCAGCAGGATGTCGCGGTTTCGAGCACCGGAATAGGTGCCCGGCAGCAGGACGACGGCGTCGCCTTCAAAGGGCTGCGAACTGTCCAGGGCGCCCTGAATCGTCGCTTTCGGCCCGCTGGTGCCGTCGTAGGTCGGCGCGTTCCCATCGTAGGCGTCGTTGCCCGTCGGCGAGACCCAGATCGTCCGGCCGGGGACGAGTGGATTGCTGGAACGGTTGTACTCCGCCGCGCTGGTGGCGAGATCGCCGTCGGGGTCGGCGGCCGGATCGCCGCCGGTGGGCGAACCGAAATACTGCTGCTCCCACCAGTCGGGCATCCGGTCGGCGTCGGCGTCGTTGAATTCGTCCACGCCGATGTCGGAGCGGCCGTCCGCGATCCGCGGTTCACCGTCGAGATCGAGCTGCCCCGCGCCGCCCGTGGGGCCGGCGTCGATGCAGGGTGAATCGGCGCGGAGGTGCAGATCGTTGCGCCGCAGACCCGGCGAGGTGGTGATGTTTCCCGGGCCCCAGGTGAGCGCGCTGTCGGGCGCGACCAGGATCCGCGCCGCGCCGCCCTCGATGGCGCTGTACTGGACGTCGAGCGATCCGTCCGAGTCGGCGTAGGCGATGGGCGCTTCCGAGGCCTCGACCCGCGCGAGAATCGTTCCGACGAGGCGAATCTGGGCGCCATAGGCGCGCAGCACGTAATCGGGCGTCTGCTGAATGTCTTCGATGAGGGTGCAGCGCTCGAACGTCAGGACGGTGTCGCCGGTGGCGATGGCCATCAGGTCGGGGAAGCCGCGCAGCACGCAGTTTCGGAATGTCGTCGCCGAGCCGACGAACTCGAGTTCCCGGCCATTGCCTTCGAAGATGCAGTTTTCAAACAACGAGCTGCCGATGAGCGCCCGGGTGCTGCCATTGCGTCGGAATTCGCAGCGCCGGGCGGTAAGGCTGCCGCCGATCGCAGAGCCCAGGTTGTCGGTGATGCTGCAATCCTCGAGCGTGAAGTCTCCCCAGACGGCGGTGGCGCAGGTGTTCCGCCGGACGGTGCAGCGGCGGAGAACGGCGCTGCCTTCGGTCTTCACGGTATTGGCTTCGGAGGAATTGTCCTCGACGGTGCAGTCTTCGATCGTTCCCGCGAGGTTCAGCGCGTTGCTGTTGTAGCGGAACGTGCAGCGCGCGACGGTGTGAGCGCCGTTGACGCCGAAGGCGGCCTGCGTGAAATACTGCGCGCCGTTGTGTTCGAACCGGCAGTCGAAAATGCTGAGGGTCCCGCCGTTCGCTGCTGCGCCCGCGCCGCGGGCGGCTGAATTCTCGTAGAACTCGCATTCGCGGATGGTCGCCGTGCCGAGCCGCAGCGAGACGCCGCCGCCCATCTCGGTATCGCTGATTCCGGGCGGATTGTTTCCGGCGTAGTTCCGCCGAAAGACGCTGCCGCGAACCTCGGAACTGCCCTGGTTGAACCGAATCGCTCCGCCTTCGATCGCGGCGTGGTTGTCCTCGAAGGTGCAGTCGACGATGGTCGCGTTGCCATTCCCGATCGAGATCGCGCCTCCGTTGGAATCGGCGGAGTTGCCGGTGAACGTACAGCCGGTGATGAGCGGGGCGCCTACGAGCACGTGGATTGCGCCGCCGTTGACGTTTCCGCGGTTGTTCGTGAAGACGCAATTGCGGATCGTGGGGCTGGAACTCGTGCAGAGGATTGCCCCGCCCGGGCCGGGGGTTTCGCGAACGTGACCATTGCGGATGGTGATTCCCTCGAGCACCGATTCGGCCGTCTCGCCGCTGTCGAACTGGAAGGCGCGGCCGTTATCGAGCGCATCGATGATGCAGTTTGCGGGGCCGTTTGCGCTTCGGACCGTGATCCGCTTGCCGTAGTAGCGGATCCACCGGTCGGCGAAATCCGTGTAGAGTCCGTCGGCCAGGATCACGATGTCCCCGTCGGCGGCCGCGTCGACGCCGGCCTGAATCGTCCGCCGGGGCCCGCAGGCGTCCCCGTCCCAGACCTCGCACAGGCCCGACCAGGAATCATTGCCGGTCGATGGATTCACATAGATGGTTCCGGCGAGCGCGGTGCAGGATATCCACCCGAAGAGGCAGAGTGCTGCCCGCGAGAATGGCTGTGGCATGTTAGATCCCCGTTTCGACTGAACCTACTGACATAGCAAGGGCGATGCCAAAGGTCGGCAATGATGGCCCGGCGGCGCAAATCAGCGGGATTTACGCGAGAGGAGCCGGAAATCGCGGGATGCCGCTGAGGGCCGCTCGCAGGGGCGCGACGGCCGGTGATGCGAGGGTCATCCGTTCGTTGGTGGGCTCCGCGGGAGCGAGGGTTCCAACAGGCTCTGTGCTTGGTTATTATCGGACGGTGACCAGAACTGATGGGTATGCCGGGCGAGCGCTCGGCGTCGCTTCCAGTTCTCGAAAGGTTGGAGAGAGTCTCGACTGGGATCCAGCAATCACCCCGGCGACCGAGGAATCGGTCGCCGGGGCGATTCGCTTTCGCGGACGTGCGCGTTTGAATCGGACGGACGCCGCGTCCGGGTCACGTTCCGCGCGTGAGTTCGTCGATGCACAGCATCATCTTGCCCGTCGCGCCATGCAGTGCGAGGACCAGCTCATCGCCGACCGCGAGCTGCGTGCTGCCGTCAGGGACGATTTCCGACCCGGCGCGCTCGATGACGACGACGAGGCAGCCGGGGGGCAGGCCGGCGTCGCGGAGCGTTTTTCCTTCCAGCTTCGACCCCGATTCGACGACCTTATGGAGGATCGTCGACTCGCGTGCGCCTTCGGTCGCGAGCGACGCGTTCGGGATGCGGGCGATGTCGCGCTGGAGGAGCGCCTCGTAGATCGGGACGTCGCCCAGCCGCTCGGCGACGAGGTACGCGGTGAGGCACGCCACCACGAGTGCGAACATCTGCTCGTAATTGCCGGTCATCTCGATGATCAGCACGATGCCCGTCAGCGGCGCGCGGACGATGGCGCTGAAATACGCAGCCATGCCGATCACCGCGAACGCGGCGGGCGTCGGCGATCCCGGGATTACGAGCGCCGCGAGCTGGCCGATCATGAGTCCGATGAGGGCCCCGAGGAGCAGCAGGGGGGCGAAGATGCCGCCGGGAGCGCCCGAGCCATACGAGATCACGGTCAGCGCGAACTTCGCCACGAAAAGCGCGAGGATGACGCCGATGCCGCCGAGCGCACCGGTCAGTACACGCTCGGCCGACTGGTGTCCGCCGCCGACGGCATCGGGCAGCCACCATGCGACCAGCCCCGCCAGGATGCCGGCGTACGCGGGGTGGATCCAGCGCGGGCCGGGAACGTACCGGGCGTACGCATCGAGGCCGAAAATGAGCCCGCGGTTGAACACGACGCCGAGAAGACCGCAGACCAGTCCCACGAGCGCGACGAGCGGCAGCGCGGAGAGCGGCGGCATCGGGTAGCCGTGGATCGCGAACGAGGGCATCTGCCCGTGGAACGTGCGCGTGACCATGTCGGCGGTGACGGACGCGATCAGAGCAGTTCCATACGTCACCGGCGAGAGCTCCCGACGAAGCTCTTCGATTACGAAAATGAACCCGGCCAGCGGCGCGTTGAACGCCGCCGCGACGCCCGCCCCCGCGCCGCACGTGATCAGGTGCATGCGCGACCGCCGCGGAACGCGCAGCAGCACGCCTACGCCTTTTCCGACGGCCGCGCCAAGCTGAACGGTCGGCCCTTCGCGGCCGAGCGAGAGGCCCGCGCCGATGCCCAGAACGCCGGCGATAAACTTGACGGGCAGAACCCTGGCCCAGCGGAACTCGCGGAGATAGAGGAGAACGGCCTTGACGTGGGGAATGCCGCTGCCGGCGGACTCAGGAGCGATCGCGACGGTCAGCCAGCCCACCAGCCCGCCGACGACGCCGCCGATCAGCGGAAGGACGGCCCAGCCCCACATGGGATGCACGTGGAGCGAGTTCAGCAGCGCCTGCCGCGCAGTCTCGGCGGAATAGAGCGACCACTGGAAGAGCAGGGCGACCGCCCCCGCGAGCAGGCCGACGACGGCCGCGCGGATGAAGTGATGCTGCCGGCGCTCGAAGAGAGTGACGCGACCTTTCGGTTCCGATTGGGCGTGGTCGACCATCTCGACGGGCTGTCCTCTCTCAGCGGGCGCAAACGGACTATCTGGCCGGCTCGCGGCCCGGGAGCGATTCCACCTTCAGCTCGTCGTAGAACTGGAAATCCGCGATCTGCTTGGCGTTCGGCGCGGCCCGGTCCCAGGCGGCCGCGTAGAGGGCGGCGAGCATCGTCGCGCCGTCGCGGAGGCGGGCTTCGATGTGCTCCTTGCCGGGCGGACCGTCGAGTTCGCCCGATTTTTCGAGCTTGTAGGTCGGCTCCATCTGCTCGTGCGAACGGCGGATGTGGGCCAGGACGTCGTTCCACGGATCGCGGGCGTCGACCTTTCGGTCGAACTTCGTGCCCGCTTTGAGACTCGCGTACGTCAGGCCGTGCTTTTCGAGCACGCCGCCGTCGATGTACGCGTGGAATTTGTTGCTCGTCGTGTAGCCGCCGGGGTTGTCGCCGACCCAGCCGTTGAAGTGTTTCGTGGTGTGCAGCGGTTGCGCGGCGTCGCCGACGAAATGGCTGAGCACGCCCATGTGGTAGATCGCATTCTCGCGGGCCTGCTCAAGCTGGAACGCACGGTTCGGGTCGTTGATCTGCTCGAGGATGCGGACCTGGTTGAACGCGCACTGGAGCTTGGCGTAGTGCTCGACGATTTCGTGCGCGATAAAGCCCGGCCACTCCTTCGTGCGGTCGGCGTCTTTCGAGGCGTCGTATTCGCGGATCTGCTCGGGGTGGACGTGCTTGGCGACGGCGAGCGCCCGCATGTACTCGTAGCGCAGCGGCGGAATCGTCTCCAGCGTCAGGCCGAAACCCTCCAGATCCTCGATGTCGAGGAAGTGGTCCATCTTGTTTTCATGGTTGAGGGCGTCGAAGGGGGTGCTGCGCCAGCGGTCGGGCTCGCTCGACTGGAAGGCGACGCGGTCGCGGACCTTCGCGTCCTTGAGCCACGCGGGCGTCTTCTCGCCCATGCCGTCGAGGGCGAGGTACGTGATCGTGCGGTGGCCGTGGGCGTTCCAGGCCCAGCCGGCAGGCAGGAGGCACTGGGCGATCGTAAAGGCGGCCAGAAAGCGTCGGAACATCGAGCGGCTCCCCTGTTCATATCCGCGCGTCGGTGCATCCGCCGGCGGAAAACGGGGAGTCTATCAAACGCGGCGCGATGCAGCGACGGGCTGTCAGTGATTTCGCCGGGCGAAGTCGGGGTTGGCGTGCAGGGGGATTGCGCCGGCGGTGCGAGGATCGGCGGGCAGGCCGAACGCGGGGCGGAGGGCAAGAAGTTCGAGGACCTTTTTGTCGGGAAGGCGGTTCACGCCGCCCGCGTGCTTGGCGAGGAGCAGCATGCGGCAGTAGGCCTCCAGCACTTCCGTGTTCCAGATGGCCTGCTGGAGATTCGGACCCCAGGTGATCGTGCCGTGGTTGCTGAGGACGACGGCGCAGGCGGAGGCGAGGAAGGGCTGGATCGTGGCCGCGAAGTTTGCATTGCCCGGCGTCTCGTAGGGCGCGAGCGGGACCTCCCCGAGGAAGATCTCGGCTTCGGGGACGATGCCGGACGGCGGCTTCTCCCCGGCCAGCGCGAACGCGGTGGCGCAGGGTGCGTGGCAATGCACGACGGCGCTCACGTCCGGCCGGGCCTTGTAGACCTCGAGGTGGAGGAGGATCTCGCTGGTGCGTTTTCGGACGCCCCAGAGCTGTTTGCCTTGAAGGTCGACGATGCACAGGTCTCGCGGCGTCATGCGGCCTTTGTTGATGAGCGTGGGCGTGCAGAGGAACGCGTCGGGACCGAGGCGGTGCGAGATATTGCCGTCATTGGCGACGACGTAGCCGGCGGCCGAGAGACGCCGGCCAATGTCGCAGATTTCGAGGGCGAGGTCGAGGTTGAACATTTGCAGACATGGTATCGCGGGGGCGGACGGAATGCAGAATGCAGAAAGGTCGCCGCGGCCGGGCGTCCTCTCTGCATTCGCGGTACGGCAATCTCTGCCGCGAGCTACTTCGGTACCTTGCTGATCAATTCGACGACCGCTTTCTCAAGGTCGTCGCCGCGCAGATCCTTGTGGCGGATGACGCCTTCGTGATCGAGGACGTAGATCGTCGGCCAGCCGGTGACGTTCCACTTCGCCGCGATCGAGTCCTTCGCACCGGGCGTGCCGTTGTAGATGTTCGGCCAGGTGATCTTTTCCTTCGCCATGATGTCTTTCAGAGCCGACCGGTTCTGGTCGCTGTTGATCCCCAGGAGCACGAACGGCCTGTCTTTGAGCCGCTCGACCATCTCACGCTCGTGGGGCAGCATTGCACGGCAGGGGCCTCACCAGAACCCCCAGAAATCGATGACCACGACCTTGCCCTTGAAATCGGAGAGCTTGATCGTCTTGTTGTCGACATCCTCGCCGGAGAAATCCGGGGCCTTCATGCCGACCTGGAGGTTCTCGATTTCGAAGACGTAGCCTTCGGCGCGTTTGGCTGCGTTGGTGTCGGCGAAGTCCTTCGCCATCGACCTAAAGAGCGCGATGGCTCGGTCGCGGCCGGCGGACTCACCCGGCTTACCGCCGCGATCTGACGAGTAGAGCGTGAAGGCGAGGTTGAACGTCGCCGCGGCCTTCGCGTCCTTGTCGGGGTTCTCCTTGATCACCTTCTCGTACAATGCATTCAGCGGCTCCGCGCCGATGCGCCAGTACGTGTACATGAGCTGCGGGAGCTGCGCGGCGATTTCCTTGTCGGCCGCGTGCGATTTCGTCAGCGTCGCGAGCGCCTCGGTCGCGGTTTCGTCCTTCCCGCCGGGAGCGGCTTCGGCGTTGTTGACGAGCCAGACGAGCGGGGCGATCGCGTCGGGCTTGCCGGCGAGCTTGTCCGCCAGCGCCTTGAACTTCGCCCGAAACTCCTTCTCCGGCCGCGGCGGGAGCTTGCTTTGGTCGACAGGCTTGTCCTCGCCGGCCTCCTTCTGCAACTCCGAGTATTTCTGATACCACGTCTGCTGCGCTTCGCGGAATTCCTTCTGAAGCGACTCGAAATCATCGCCCGCCCACGTGAGCGGGGCGGCGGCGAGGAGCAAGACCCCTGCCGCCAGTCGTAAGAACCTCATGCGTTTGATCCTCCATCATGGCTGGAAATGGCCGCGGGGGGATTATTCCACGACCGGACGCCAAACTCAATGCGAAAAGCGGAATCTCACGCAGAGGCGCAGAGACACCACATAGGTCGGTTGCCCTCGTACCGATCCGCCGATCGAGCAGGAATTCGAGGGCACCGTACGGTGGAGACTCAGGCAAGGGCTGCGGATTCCTCCACACCTCTGCGCCACCGCGCCTCTGCGTGAGCCTATTCTGCATTCACGCGGATCCGAGGGTCGAGAACCCCGTAGAGCAGGTCGACGATCAGGTTGAACGCCGACAGAAATGTCGCGTAAATCAGCACGATCGCCAGGATCAGGCTCTGATCGCGGTTATTGATCGCCTCGACGACGTGCGTGCCGACGCCGGGGATCGTGAAGATCTTCTCGACGACGAAAGAGCCGGTGAAGATTGCGGCTGCGGCCGGGCCGAGGTAGCTGAGGACCGGCAGGAGTGCGTTTCGCAGGGCGTGTTCGAAGAGAATGCGGCGCTCCGACAGGCCCTTGGCGCGGGCGGTGCGAATGTAGTCCTCGGAGTACGCCTCGATCAGCGACGAACGGGTAAGGCGGGCAATGTACGCGGCGTAGGGGAGTGCGAGCGTGAGCGCGGGGAGGATCGCCTGAGCGGCGCTGCCCCAGCCGCCGACCGGCGCGACGCGGAGCCAGAGACCGAAGAGGATGAGCAGCACCGCCCCGACGACGAATGACGGCAGCGAGACGCCGACGAGCGCGAGGCCGACGGAGGCGTGGTCGATCCACCGGCCCCGGTTCACGGCCGCGACGACACCCGCGCCGATGCCGATGAGCACGGCGAACGCCAGGGCGAGGAGGCCGAGCTGGAAGGAGACGGGCAGCGTGCCGCGCAGAATGTCGACGACGGTCCAGTCTTCGTACCGGTGCGTGGGCAGGTCGCCGTCCCAGAGGAGGCGCCGGGGCCAGAGCCAGAAGTAGCGCTCGAGGGCGGGGACGTCGACGACCTGTGATGCGCCGGTTGAGGGGTCGGCGATGCGGCGTTTGTAGTCAAAGGCGATTTCCTTCGCTTCGAGTACGTCGGGCGCGAGCTCCTTGCCCTCGCTCTCAAGCCCGCTGCCGGGCGCGGCCATGATGAGCAGCACCGCGCCGCCATAGACGGCGAGCAGGACGAGCGGAAAGGTCAGCAGGCGTCGAAGGATGAAGCGGAACATCCGTTACAGCTCGTGCCGGATCGCCCAGAGGTCGGGGAAGATCGGGAGAAACAGCGAGCGCTTCAGGAACTCGACGCCGAGCGAGCCGCCCGTTCCCTTTTTTGCGCCGATCGTTCGTTCGACGAGCTTCACGTGGCGATAGCGCCACTCCTGCTGGCCCTCGTCGTAGTCGGTCATCAGTTCAAAGAGGATGCCGACGCTCGGCTCGGACTTGTAGAGGCGGAGGAGGGCCGCCTGGATCTCGGCGCAGGGCTGGGTCGGTTGCGTGGGGTCCTTCTGCCGCACTTCGCCGGGGATTTTCACGCCCCGGGTCTCGAGGAAGTCGTAAAAGTGGTCCATGACCGAGCGTTCGCGGAGGCGGCGCTCCAGCAGCGTGCGCGCGGCCGTGCCCTCGGGAACGTACTTGAGCATTTCGGGGCGTTTGTAGCCGAGGACGAACTCCAGCTCGCGGAACTGGACCGACTGAAAGCCGGACGCGGTCTCGAGGCGGTCGCGGAAGCTGGTGAACGACATCGGCGTCATCGTCTCGAGGATGTCGATCTGGCCGACCAGCGTCTTCATGATCGTGCGCGAGCGCTTGAACGTGTGAATCGCGCCGTAGAGATCGCCCGCGGAGAAATCGCGCTTGACCTTGTCGAACTCCTGCATCAGCAGCTTGAACCAGAGCTCGTAGACCTGGTGAATGACGATGAAGAGCATCTCGTCATGCTCGGGCGGCGTCGAGCGCGGCTCCTGGAGCTTCAGCAGATCGTCGATCTTCAGATAATCGGCGTAGGTCAGTGCCATCGGCGGCTCCCCGTGTTGATCGGCATGCGGCTCATGGCAGCAGTGCACCGTTCTCGCGCGCATCCGTGCGGTCGCGGTCGTGCAGCGTCCGGTACGCGGCCGTTGCGAGGATCGTAATCAATGCTCCCTCGGCCAGCGCTCCGACGACGGTGACGCCGCACACCAGGTGAAAAAAGACGGCGAGCAGGACCGCAACGAGAAAGCCGGCGATGCTGCCGACGAGCACGTCCTGCGTCTTCGCCCGGCGGCGGGCCTCGGCGTAGGGCGTGCGGGTGAATGAAACCATCGTGTAGAGCGGCGTGTAAAGCCTCGGCAGCCACGTGTGCAGCGTGCGTTCGAGTTTCTTGCGGGCGTGGAAGAGGCGCGACGCGGTCTTGTCGCGCATCTCGAGAAAATTGACGATCGCCAGGTCGGCCAGCGCGTCGCTGTTGGCCTTACGGCGCTGTTCATACTCCTCGAAAGCCGCCGCGGTGCTGCGCGTGTGCCGCGTGAGGCATTCGAAGAGCGCCGCGCAGTCCTCAAAGGACGCGTTCATGCCCTGTCCGTAGAAAGGCACGACCGCGTGCGCCGCATCGCCGGCGAGCGCCACCCTGCCCGCGTGCGACCACGGTCCGCAGCGGACGGTCATCATGGAGCCGACGGGGTTCCGCTCGAAGTCCTCGAGCAGCGTCGGCATGGCCGGCAGGGCGTCAGCGAAGTTCTGCTCGAAGAATCGGCGCACGTCCTCGCGCGTCCCGAGCGCGCCGAAGCTGTCCGGCCCCTCGAATCGCAGGAACATCGTGCAGGTGAACGAGCCGTCCGGGTTCGGCAGCGCGATCATCATGAAGCTGCGCCGCGGCCAGATGTGCAGTGCGTTCGGTTCCATCGCGAATCCGCCGCCCGGCTTCGGCGGGATCGTGAGTTCCTTGTAGCCGTGGCTGAGGTAGCGCTGGCTGTAGTTGAACCGGTCGAGCCGCTGCATCGATCGCCGCACCGCCGAAAACGCGCCGTCGATGCCGAGGACGACCTGGGCCGGGGCTCGGCGCGTTTCGCCTGTCACGGCATGGGCAAGCTCCACCGCGGGCGCATCGAGATCAACGTCGGTGCACTTCCAGTCGAACTGCACGCGCACATTCGCGCACTCCCGCGCCGCGTCGATGAGCGCCGCGTTCAACCCGCCGCGCGAAATCGAGTTGATGCACCGCCGCGGGTCCTTGTCATAGGGCTGAAAGTGCGTGTGCCCGTCGACCGAGTGGATCATGCGGCCGCGCATGGGAATGGCGAGCTTCATGATGCGGTCGGCGAGGCCGACCTGCTCCAGTGCGTGGATCCCCCGCACCGAGATGGCCAGGTTGATCGACCGCCCGCCGATGATCGTCCCGCTCGCGGGATCGGGCCGGCGCTCGAAAAGCTCGACGCTCCTGCCGGCCTTGCCGAGGTAAACGGCCATGAGCGCGCCCGCCAGGCCGCCGCCGACGATCGAATATTGCGGAAGATCGGGAGTCATCGACGGGATTGTAATCGCGGCATCCCGGTTCGGGTTCGCACGGCGCCGCGCGCGGCCCGGCCGGCAGCGCCGTTACCGGAAAACGCGCCGACGCCGTTACAATCTCTCGATGCTCCGGATCGGGCCGTTCACATTCGAATACCCCGTCGTCCAGGCCGCGCTCTCCGGCTACAGCGACGGCCCCATGCGCGTCATCGCCCGCGAATTTGGCGCGCCCTACGCCGTCCACGAACTCGTCCTCGACAAGCTCGTCCTCCAGAACGGCAAATTCCAGCGAAAGCTGCTCGATATCGCCGAAACCGACCACCCCGTCGGCGGCCAGCTCATGGGCTCCGAGCCCGGCCAGTTCGCCGACGCCGCCGCGCTCATGGCCGAAAATGGCTTCGACGTCGTCGACATCAATTTCGGCTGCCCCGTGAAGAAGGTCCTCGGACGCTGCCGCGGCGGATACCTGCTCAGCACGCCGCCGATGGCCATCGAGATCATCCGCGCCGTCCGCGCCGCCGTCCCGCCGCACGTCCCCGTGACGCTGAAGATGCGCCGCGGCATGGACGACCGCCCTGAGAGCGAGCGGAATTTCTTCCGCATCTTCGACGCCGCGTGGGAGGCGGGCCTGGCCGCGATCACCGTGCATGGCCGGACGGTTGAGCAGAAGTACGTGGGCCCGAGCCGCTGGGAATTCCTCGCCCGCGTGAAGCGCATCGCCGGCGAGCGCACGATCCTCGGCAGCGGCGACCTCTTCACGCCCGAGGACATCGTCCGCATGTTCGAGCAGACCGGCGTCGACGGCGTCACCGTCGCCCGCGGCTGCATCGGCAATCCGTGGATCTTCGCGGAAACCCGGGCCCTCATGGCCGGCCGCCCGCTCCCTGAGCCGCCGGCCGTCGCCGAGCAGGGCCGCGTCATCCGCCGCCACTTCGACCTCTCGCTCGCCCACCACGGCGAAAAGCTCGCCCCGCGGCTCATGCGCAAGTTCGGCATCAAGTACAGCGAGCTTCACCCGCTCGGCCAGCAGGTCCGCGACGCCTTCATCCGCGCCCGCAACTGCGACGGCTGGCTGGCGGTGCTGGACGAATGGTACGACCCGACGCGCGACTGGCCGCCCGGCGTCCGCAAGACGGGCCCGGGCCACCTCGTCGCGGCGGGGGCGTGCGAGTGCGAGTGAGGCCGGCAGATGGCCCTGCCCGGCGTGGTTCGCCGCACGACTGCCGCAGAGACTTCCGCTGAAGGATTATGCAAGCGTCTCGGCCAATCGTCCTACGCTCGCTTTCGACCTCGCGCCGAAAGCGGACCGTTCAGCCTGCATCGGGATGAAGGATCTCCGGTCGCGATTGAAGTCATCGTGACTCGTTGTCGAAGGGATTGATCAGGCGGAGCCCGTCGATGTGCTGAAAGTCGGCGGTGTTGCGCGTCACCAGGGGATGGCCATGCACCAGCGCCGTGGCGGCAATGACGGCATCGGCCAGGGTCGTTCGTCTCTGCTGCCGCACGACGATCGCCCGCTCAATGACCGGTTGGTCCAGTTGCAGCTCGATCATGGACGCAATCATCTCACGCAGTCGCTGCTGTTGGTCCGGAGACAGATTGGCGAATCCGGGAAAGCCGAGTACCTCGATTCGCGAGACGCTGGCGATCGTGGCGTCGTCACGTTCAACGAACTGCGCGCAGCGCGTGTCATGCGGGTCGGCGGCGTAGATGAGAATATTGCTGTCGCAGAGCATCGCGCCTCGATTAGCGTCGATCCAGCGGCCGATCCTCGCGCAGCTCTCGTTGCCAGGTCACTGGATCGGGAATTACCTCGCGTAATCCGCCCAGTGCCCGCAGCCTCTGAAGGGCGGCCTTCCGATGTGCCACCATCTCGGGCGAGGCGCCCGGCGCGTCCGCCAATTCATCGAGCTTGGCGCGCACCTCGGCACGTTCCTGCGCGGTGAGACCCGGCAACGCGGAAATGATCTCAGCTTTACCCATACACTTGAAGTATAGCAGGCCATTCGACAGCCGGTAGTTGATCCCGCGCCGTTTCGACCCGGAGAATCGTCCAAGCAAACGCGCGGATCACATGTGCTCCGGGGCGATCCGGCCCCCGAAGCCCACGGAAGCGAGCGCCGGGAGGACCGGTAAGTCAGTCGCCCGACGTGCTTCCGGCACACCGCGAACTCTTCTCGCCTCCGCCGATAACGCATCCCGCGGTGCCGTACGCATGCCCGCCGCGCAGCCGCCGCCCGCATGCGCTGGCCGTACGCAGGCTACGGACACTCCCGCCCGAACTCCGTCAGCAGCGCCGCAAGGTCCTCGAGTCCGACGCACCCGTCCCCCGTGAGATCGCCACCGGCCGCGAAACCGGGATCGCCCTCGCACAGGCCGTAGGTGGCCAGCAGCCCGGCCAGGTCGGCGAGATCGACCTCCTCGCTCGCGTCGAGATCACCGAGACACTGGCATTCATCCGGGATCCCGTCGCCGTTTACGTCGTTCGACGTTCCGCTCGAAACATCCGCGCCGTCGCCTACGCCGTTCCCGTTGCAGTCGTAGTCGCCGATCCGCCGGAACCAGACGTCCTGCTCGCCGTTATACGTCGCCGCGTACGCGAGGTTGGCGCCCACATCGTCCGACCACATGTCGTAGTAATCGCCGATCTTCTGCTGCTGCGGGAAACCGACCAGGTGATTCCATGACTGCGCCAGTTGCTCATTCGCCGACCACGTCACGCCGCCGTCGTTCGAGAACGAATAGTAGAGCTCCGACGTCACCGGCTGGCTCGGGTTCGCCGCGTGGCGCGTGTCGTTCCAGACCACGTCGATCCGCCCGCTGGGCGCGATCGACATCGTCCCGAACCACTGATACGCATTCGTCCCGGCCGGATCATCGTTGATCCGGACCGGCGTCGAAAACGTCAGGCCGCCATCCGTGCTCCGGGCGAAACGCACGTCGAGCGGATCGCTGCCCGGCGGATCGACGCTGCACAGCACGTACACCCAGCCGCGCCGCGGCCCGTTCGAGCGATCCACCACGACGCTGGCTTGGCCGAGCAGGCCCGAGGGATTTACGTACTGCGTTCCCAGGACCATCACTCCCAGCGGGACCTGCGTTGAACGATCGAACGTGATCGCGCCGCCGCTCGCCGCGTCGCTCGAACGCGTCACGATCTGCGTGGACCGCGTCGGCGCATCGCCGCCGACGAGGTACACCTCGCCATCCGGGCCGACATCCAGCGTGCCGAAGACGTGCCCCTGCGGCAGGCTGATCGGCGTGCTGAAGCTAGCGGCATCGTCGACCGAACGGGTAAAGACGTTGTTGCCGCAGCAGCCGTAGTACTGGCTCCAGCAGCCGTAGATGTTCCCATCCGACGCTCCGCCCGTCGTATCGATCGCGAACCACTGCTTGTCGCCGCCGAAGCCCGGCAGCGGCGGCCCCCACGTCCGCCCGCCGTCGAGCGAGCGGAAGAACTCGCACGACGTCAGCGTGCTCAGGCTGTAGTAATAGAACACGCCGCTCGAGGTCGAGCGCAGCACCGGGTCGCTGCGGAAGAGTCCCGGCGTGAGCGATCCGGGAAACGTCCACGTCCGCCCGGCGTCGCGGCTCCACGCGTAGCCCGCCTGCCGGAAGTTGGACGCGACCGTGTCAAACTGCCGCCACCCGATCGCCATCCGGTTCGGCCGCGTCGGATCGACGCAGATCGACGGTTCGTTGGCCGCATCGCCGAGGATGTTCAGCCCGGCGGCGTTCACATTGACCTGAAAACCGGGGTCGAGGTTCCCGCGCGGCGACGCCGGCGGCCCGACCTCCCGCGCCGGAACGCCGGGCGGATCGTTGGGCGACTCCGGCGAATAGCCGGGCGGCTGCTGGGCATAGCCCGTCATCGCCGCAAAGCCGGCGGCAATCGCCACAGTGCAGCGAATCTCGCGGATGAAGAGTGAAAGCGCGGAGAAGAATCGCGTGTGCATGTTGTTCCTCCGGATCGCTCCATCATAACCCGGAGGAATGCAGTCTCAGCGAGAATTTCCACGTGCGAATCATATACTTGTGGTGCGGGTTCGACGCGGGGGATCAGCGAATCGTACTGATTTCGGCCGCAAACGCCCGGCACGCCGCGTCGATGCTCGCCCGCCAGTCGTCGCCGAACCGACCCGCGTACGCCGCATCGCGATAAGCGAAGATCACCGACCGCGACGCCGCCACAACCGCTCCTCGCCCGCCTTCGAGAAAGCACGGCCGCACAGTGTCGACCGTCCCGCCCTGCGCGCCGAAGCCAGGCACCAGCCACGGCGTCGTCGCCATCGTGGCCCGGAGCGCCCGCGTCGACTCGGCATCCTTCGCCGCGACCACCGCGCCGACGCACGACAAGCCGCACGATCCGACCAGCCCCGGCCCCGTACCCCATTGCTGCACCAGCGAGGCCATGTGCTGGTAGAACGGCGCCGCGCCGCCGAACTCATGCACGCGATCCGCGCCAGGGTCCGACGGCCGCACGAGCACGTACATCCCGCGGCCTTCGCGCGCCGCGATCTCGATGTACGGCTTCACCGCGTTCTCGCCCAGGTAACCGGCGAGCGTCACGGCATCCGGAATGCGCTCCGGTGCGATGTCGGGAAACGCAGGCGACGCGAGATGCCCCCGCGCATAGAGCTTCGCCGTCGAGCCGATGTCGCCGCGCTTCACGTCAGAGATCACAAGCAGGCCGCGGGCGTGTGCATGCGCGATGAGATTGAAGAAGACCTCGACGCCGATCTCGTAGAACGCCTCGAAGAACCCGCTGTTGATCTTGACCGCGGGCACGTGCGGCGCGACGAGGTCGATCACCTCGCGGCAGAACGCCTCGACGCCCCGCGCGGCGGCCGCCGCCGAATGCGGAAACTGGTACGAGGGGGGAAGGGATTCGAGAACGGGGTCGATGCCAACGACGGCGGCGGTCCGCTTGCCGCGAACCGCCGCTTCGAGTCGATCTGCGTAGTGGATGCTCATGCGCGGGATTCTACCCGCCCGGCGGGATCAGCCCCAGGAGCTGTCCTCGCCGTCATCATCGGCGTCGTTCGCGTCGTCGACGTCGACGTCATCATCGTCGCCCTCGACCGGCAATTCGGCGTCCATCGGCTCATCGGCCAGCGCATCGACCGGCGCGGGCGCGGGGGCAAAGAGCGGCGGCGTGTCCATGATCGCCGGCTTGACCGCTTCGACGACCGGCGCCGCAACCGCCGCGATCGGCGCGGCCTTCATCGGCACGGCCTTCGCCGGCGCGGCCTTCGTCGGCGCGGCGCGGCGCGCGGCCGGCGCAGTTTTCTTGGGCGCGCTCTTCCGCGCCGCGGTCGCCTTCTTCGGCGCGGCCTTCGCCTTCTTCGCGGCTTTCTTCATCGGCTTGGCCGACTTCCTGGAAGACTTGGTCGCCTTCTTCGCCTTGGCCTTCTTGGGTGCCTTTCCGGCCTTGGCTTTCCGGGTCGCCTTCTTCTTGCCTGCCTTGGCTGCTTTCTTCTTCGCCATGAGTAGCCCTCAAGTTGATGTGTCGTTCAGGACTGGGTCGCAGCGGACGAGTTCCATCTCGCGCTCGTGCTTCGAACGATTAACCCGGATCGCCCCGGCGCGCCTGCCGGGTGTGTCCGGTGGTTGGACCCGCAAATTATGCCATCGTCACTTGAGGCGAACAACTGTCGCGGGTCGAAGAAAAAAAGATGGGCCCACGCCTTCCCCGGTTGCCCGGCGCGGTCGATCGACCAACGCGGCGCCGAACCAGCCCGCCGTGAATAACCAGAATCTGCTAATAGTCGAGACGCGGGGCGCGCTCGGCTCTAGAGCGGGGCGGGTTGTAGCCGATGCGGACGGCGTAATCGAGTCCGTAGCCGATGATCAGCCCCTGGGATCCGTAAACCGCTGCACCTTCACGACTTATGGAGTGCGGGAGGGCATGCCGGCCGGCCTCGCCGAAGACGTAATAATTGGCCCCGCCGCGGCTCGGATCGACGTCGATTCCCACGGCGTAGGCCCGGAACGACGCATACTGCGCTCCACCTTCGCGAGGCGATACGCCGTGTTCGGGGCCGCGCGGAGGGCGGTAGAACGCCAGCAGCTCGTCCGAGACCGACTTTCGCGGTTCACCGAGGATTGCCTTTTCCTCGGGCGTGGGCTCGACGGGTTTGAAATCGGGCACGATCTTGATTCGCGTCGTCTCGCGCGAGCCCTCGAAGTCGATCTTCGCGGCGATCTTCCGTTCGTAGGGATCCTTCAGGTTCGGCAGTTCGTCGAGCGTCGGCGCGGCCGTGATCTCCGATCGCGGTTCGACGGCCGACTGGCAGCCGAGGGGCGCCAAGGCGCAGAGTCCAAGACCGATGAGGAAGCCGCGACTTGCTCGATTTCGCCGAACCATGACGCGAGGTTTAGCGGATGGCGAGGAAATTGGCAAGCAGTTTTCCGCCTTCCAGCGTCAGAAAGCTCTCGGGGTGGAACTGGACGCCGTGCAGCGGCCAATCCCGGTGGCGCAGGCCCATGATCTCCGTCGGGCTGTCGTCGCAGGCGGCGCAGACCTCGAACTCCGGCGGCAGGGTGCCGGGCTCGACGATCAGCGAGTGGTAGCGGGTGGCCTGGAAGGGGTTCGAGAGGCCGGCGAAGACGCCGCGGTTGTCGTGGCGGATCAGGCTGGTCTTGCCGTGGACGAGGCGGGGGGCTCGGACGACTTTGCCGCCGAAAACGTGGGCGATGCACTGGTGGCCCAGGCAGACGCCCAGGAGGGGTAGTTTTCCCGCGAAATGGCGGATGACTTCGTTGCTGACGCCGCTTTCGTTGGGCGTGCACGGGCCGGGGGAGACGATCAGGTGCGAGGGTTTCAGCTCGTCGATCTGGTCGGGCGTGATCTGGTCGTTGCGGACGACCCGAATGTCGAGGGCCGGATCGATGGCGCCGAGGGTCTGCACGATGTTGTACGTGAAGGAGTCATAGTTATCGATGAGGAGGATCATGCAACGGCCCGATTCGCCGCGGACCGGGGTCCGGAGACCTTGAAAAACGAGGCCGACGGGGCTCGAACCCGCAACCTCCGCCGTGACAGGGCGGCGCTCTGAACCAATTGAGCTACGGCCCCAGCGAACGGCAAGCGGTGAGGCTTGCCGATCGATGAGAGTCCCGAATTCTACGCCGGGCAGGGCAGTTGTCAAACGGCGGCTTTGAATGCGTCGCGTGCGGTCAGACCAGAGCCCTGACGGCGGGAACGCGCGGCTGAGGTGGCTCGGCGGGGGAAGGTGCGCACGGGTGTGTGTACACGCGAAGTGCGCATCTTCCGATAATGTCTTGGTTTTCGGGACTCTCTCGGGGATGGGGTAATCGTGAACTGCGCATCTTCGACCGTGAACTGCGCATCTTCGGTTGGCGGCGGCGGTCATGTTTGCAGTCCTTACAGGGGCCTGACCCGGATTATCGCGTGCGCGCGGCGGGGCGGCGCGAGGGGAGCGTCCATTCGCGGCAGTTCGCGGATTCTGGCGGCAGGTCGGGCGATCTGGCGGCGTGTTGAGTTAGAACCGCCGTCACACGACCGACCGCCGGTCCATCGTCGTAAAAGGGAACACGCCGTCGCGCTTGAGCTTCAGCGTCACGCCTTCCGAGCCAAGCTCCATGCAGGACTCCATCTCCGCCTTCGTGATGCCCATCAGGAGCAGCACGGTGCACTCGCGGCCGAAAATGCGGAATGGCAGGTCGCGCGCTTCGGGTTCGAGGCAGAGCAGACCACGGATCGTCGAGCCCTTCGGCTGCTCGGGGCCGAGGTCCATCGTATCGCCCGGCTTCAGGACGGATTCAAAGGTGTAGCGGGCGAGGTTGCCGATGACGCCGGGCATGAAGTCGGCCGGTTTGCGGCTGCACATCATCAGTTCGTAGTTGCCGCCCGGGCCGGGCCGCTGCTGAGGGTAGAGGCTCAACGCACACGTGCAGTAGGCCACGCCCTCGACGTAATCGCGGAACGTCAGCGACTCGGCGAGGCCGTTTTCCGGGTCGACGTAGAGCGGAACGGGCGAGAATATCACCTTGCCGTCGTCCGGGCCGAAGCGGGCGATAAGCTCCTTTTTCACGGCCTCGAAGCCGGTCATGTAGTCCGGCGGGCCGTCGGAATCGGCCGAGGACTCGTGCGAATCCGTGATCGCGGTCGATTCGAGATTTTCGGGATCCGGAAGCGGCGCGATGACGAACGACTCGCCGCATGCCTTGCATTTTGCGCGTTTGCCGACGTGCTCCGCCTTGACGCGGAACTGCGCCCCGCAGTGATCGCACATTGTCTGGACCGTCATCGCCAGCTCCTGACCTCTACACGACTACCTTCGCCATTTCGGACAAGCAGCTATGCTACCACGCGGATCGCAGCCGCGAAGCGAAAAAATCGATCAGCGCATCAGCAGCAGCGCGGGGAGTGCGATCGGGATAATCCGTGCGTCGGGAATTTCCACGTCGTCGAGCATCGTCACGAGAATCCCGAATGGGGCGTTATTGGTGGTCTTTTCAAGGAATGCGCGAAGGCCTACGGTGTCTCGGTGCGGGTCGATGCGCTGGCGGTTCTTGATCTCCAGCGGGATTCGCTTCTCACCGATCGTGAGGACGAAGTCGATCTCGGGCTCCACCGGCCGCTCCGGGAAATGGGAGAGGTCAAGGTGCGGCAAGCCTGACAGGAAGGCCCCGACGACGCTCTCCGCAAGGTGACCTGCGATATCGGTGAGATGGGGCGCGGCTCGGAGACCGGCCGCGTGAATCGGGACGATTTCTTCCAGCCAACTGGCGCGCAGTCCGTGGTCAACCAGACAGAGCTTCGGCCGCCCTTTCGATCGTTTCAAGCGTATTTCGAGCGGCTTGATCATTTTCAGGAGCATCGCGCCGTCGAGGAAGCGCAGGTAGCTGTGGAGTCGTTGCGGGCCGACGTTCGCGCCAAGCGTCTGCCGGAGTTCGGCGAGGAGTGTGGCCTGGCCGGGCGATTGACCCGCGTACCGGCACGCGAGGCGGAAGATCTCTTCGAGGAGCGGCGCATCGCGTTTTCGCCCTCGCTCACCCATGCGCAGGTCGTGAAGGATCACTCGCCGGATCACGTTTTCATTCAACTGATCGGCAGCCTCGGGCCACGAGACCGCCGGCCGCGCGTGCACGATCGGGTAGCCGCCGCGAATCGAGAATGCTTCAAATGCGGCGTCGCGCGCGGGCCTGTCGGCCGGATGGCCGGTAGCGAGATCGCGCCAGAATTCAGCCCGCGTCAGGGGCTCCAGCCCGTTTGGGACCAGGGGGTTCTTCGAGATGGGTTGCCCGCCAAGCTCGCTGATTTCGCGCAGAAGGAATGTGCCAAGTTCGAGCGTCGAGATTCTTCCGGCTAAACTGTCGCGGCCGGCCTCGATTCGGAGAGCTGAACTTCCGGTTACGACGACCTGAACGGTATGGTGGTCAACGAGTGCCTTCAGTTGCTGTGCCCAGTCGGATAGATTCTGAGCCTCGTCCAGAAAGATGTACGCCGGCTTTCCATCGTGAGCGGATTCGTTGAACGTGCGGCTCAGAATTCGGTTCTGGAACCAATCGCAGAGCGTGAGGAGCGGCTGTTTCAGTCCAACAAGGCTCGGAATCTCGTCGAATTGAACACGGAAGATGCAGCGTGCGTCGACGCTGCGTTCCTTCAGCAGGTATTCAACCAACTGTTCCTGGATCGTTGTCTTGCCGACCTGCCTCGGTCCGCGAAGGACAATCGCCGGCGCGAGCGGTGCTTCGAGTCGCCGGACCAGTACGGGAAACGCCCAGCGGCGAAACTTCGGCAGCACGCGCCCCGGCTTGCCTTCCCACCAGGGATTGGTGCTGCGTAGGTACGCATCGAGTTCGGGGGGAATTCGAATCTTGTTGTTGAATAAATCGGTCGCTGAATTCTCCATTTCGTATCCCGATTTACGGCCAAGCTGCACAGGTTTCCCGTGCACGGACGATCATAGCTCACCGGGGGTGTTGCGGCGATTCAGCCGTGCGCGAGTGTGGGCGGGCACCCGCCCGCCAGCTCCTATGAGTCGGCCGACTGAGTCAAAGCACCGAGGAGGTGATCCGGCGGCGGCTCGACGCGGCTGAACCACGCACGCAGCAGCGTTTCGACTTCGAGCGTGGTCGCGTCGCCGGAATCGCTTGCTTCCTGATCAGCGACGACCCAGAACCAGTGGCGCTTGTCGTTTGGGAGCAAGACGAGGATGCTCGCCTCGGGGCGAAAAAGATGGTAGTCGAAGGCGGGCCGGAACCACTTCGGCCGTCGGCAAACGAGGCCGCCGGGGACCAGGAGTGGAAGGCGGGAGCGCTCCGTGAGAATCAGCGCGGACGAGACGATGAACGACAGTCCGACGAGGATCGGCAGGAGATGAACAGTACCGCCCCTGATCAGGTCGATGAACGCAGACATCAGGTACACGGCCGCAATCGCAAGTATGAATGTTCGGCCGAGCCGGTGCGTTCGGACGAGCGTCCTCCACCAACCTGACGGCTCCCGCTCTTCGAGGTCGGCCGTTCGGATGGCGACCCCACGAAAGCCGGAATCGCGCTCGTCGAGCGGGCAGGGTTCAAACGGGACGTCGATCGGCGTCTGAAAGGTGGGCTCGGGTTTCCCTTGCGGCCGGAATCGTACGCAAGCACCTGGCATGCCTCGCCGGGCCATTGCGACGGTCGCTTCCGCCATGCTGGGATTGAGACTGAGACTACCAAGTTCCTCCGCCAGTCGAACAAAAATCTCGCGCGAACCGGGCTGTTGGCTCAGCCAGACACGCGAGAACGCGATCCAGCGAAGGTGGCGCACAACGCGGGAATACCCATACGAAGCCAGATACGCGAACGCAATGCCGATCAGAATCCCGATTTCAAATCGCCCGAATATCAGACTCGTCGCGACCATCCCGATGAACAGGCAAACCCAAACGACCGTCATCGTGATCCGCGCGGCTCGCGCGCCGAGGTTCTCGGCGTACTTGGCTGGCAATTCCAATTCGAGGCGACGGGGCGGGTTCAAGTCGAAGTGCCTCGAAATCGGTGAATTCTTCGGTCGGCGGATTCGCGACGGATAATCGCCGTGGTGCTACTCGTGGCCGTCACGCGCCAGTTCTTTCAACCGCTCCAGGCGATACTCCGGCCCCTCCGGCAGCTCGACGTCTGCGGCGTGGAGATAGTGGTCCATCCATTGCAGCAGCCGCAGCGAATAGTCATAGCGCGAGGCCGCGCGGGAGTTGCCGTGGCCCTCGCCGGGGTATTCGACCAGCCGCACCGGTGTTTGTCCGAGGACCTTCAGGAAACGGTACATCGACCGCGACTGGCTCGGGTCGACGCGCGTGTCCTCCTTGCCGACGAGGATCAACAGCGGCGTGCGGCCCTGCTCGGCGTAGTAGATCGGGCTGCGCTTCAGGTAGAACTCCCAGTCCTCCCACGGCCAGCAGCGGGCGTGCACGAGGTTGAACTCCTGCGGGATCTCGGTCGTCCCAAACGCGCCGATGTGGTCGCTGATGCCCACGGCCATCACGCCCGCGGCGATCCGCGACGAGTACTTCGTCGACAGCCACGCGGTCGCGAAGCCGCCGTAGGACCCGCCGGTGACGCCGACCTTCGCCGGATCGACGAGGCCGGTCGCGATCAGGTGGTCGACCGCGTCGATGAGGTCGTCGAACTCCTTGCCGCCGTAGTCGCGCTGGCCCAGCTTGCTGAAGGCGACGCCCCGGCCGGTGGAGCCGCGGTAGTTGGGATAGAAGACGGCGTAGCCTTTGGCGGCGAAGACCTGGCCGAGGCGGGAGTACGTCGTGTACCAGCCGTTCGAGTTGTGGGCTTCGGGCCCGCCGTGGACGTGGAGGATCAGCGGGTAGCGCTTGCCGGGCTCCTCGTCGAGCGGGTGGATGAGGATGCCGTCGAGATCGAGGCCGTCGCGGGCCTTGTGCGTGATGACTTCCTGCTTCGCGAGGCGCAGCCCGTCGAGTTTGGGGTTGGAGTGCGTCAGCCGGCGCGGCTTCGCGTCGCCGTGCTTCGCGTAATAGACCTCAGCGGGGTGGTCGGGCGTCTCGGCGATCATCACGCCCGACATGCCGTCCGCGGCGAGGCTCACTTCGGTGAAGATCGGCCCGCCCGCGGCGAAGATCGTCCTGGCATTCGCCCCGTCGGCGTCGACCTTCGCGAACCGGGCCTCCGTGCGCTCGTGGGCGATATACATGAGCTTGTCGTTCTGCCAGTCGAAGGCGACGACATGGCCGGCGTCGCTCGCGTAGACGTCCTTGACCGGCCCGCCCGCCGCGTCGCAGACGTAGAGTCGCCCCTCGCGCGGGTCGTGGATATCCTCGGCCCCAATGAGCGCGAGATGCCGGCCATCGCGTGAAAAGGCGAACTCGGCCAGCTTGCCGACGGTGTGCGGCTCGCCGATCTTGGCCAGCGTGGCGGCATCGTAGACATGGACGAGGCTGAACATCATCACGAGGTCGACTTCGGGCGTGCGGGACAGCTTCAGGCCGATTTTCGAACCGTCCGGGCTCCAGCGAACCGACGTGACCGAGCCGACGGCTTCGATGCGCTTGCGCGTGGCTTTCGGATCAGCGATTTCCGCGACGTACGCCCGGTTCGAGCGAAGATCCTCTTCGTAGACCTCGACGTCGAAGCCCTTCTTCTTGAGTTCCTTGCGCTTCTCGCTCTCGGAGTCCTTCGATGTGTAGCAGACCCGCAATCCGTCGGGGCTCCAGGCGTAGGCGCCGACACCGGTCTCTTCGGTGATGAGCGGCCGGGCCTCGCCGCCGTCGACGGGGATCGCGTAAAGCGCTTCGGCCTTGTCATCCCCGAGCTTGGCGGTGAACGAGATCGCCGAGCCATCCGGCTTCCACGCCACGCGGCCGACGTTCACCTTGCCCGCGACGAAGGGTCGGCTGTTGCCCTCAAGGTCGACGACGTGGAGCTGCGTCCACGGCGGGCCGTCGTCGTCGACGCCGGGGACGCGCGGGACCCGCAGCACGTAGGCGACGAGCCTGCCGCTCGGAGAGATCGCGGCCGCGTCGACGTTTCGGAGCAGCGCGACGTGCTCGGCCGTCCAGGTGTTGTCGTCGGCCCGCCCGGTCGCGGCGCAGCCCGGTGCGAAGAAGGCGACCAGCAGGAATGAGAGTGCGGCCGCGGTGCGAAAACGTCGGTCCATTCGTGTTCTCCGGCAAAGCGGGAACAGTAGACCGACGCGCCGATTTTCGAAAGTCAGCGCTTAATTCTCAACCGGCCGCACGCCGCGAGGGAGCTGACCCGGGGCGCACGTTCACACGGTGGACCTGTCAGCCGGTCCGCGTGGATTCGTCGCATGTGGAAGTCGCCGCGGGTCCGGGTCGTCCGGCGCGGCTTAGACCCACCCCCGATCGCGGCATGCCTGGGCGACGCGTGAGATCGCCACGACGTAGGCGGCGTCCCGCATGTGGATCTTCTGGCGCTGGGCGACGTCGTACACGTCGTAGAAGGCCCGCGTCATCGTCGCGTCGAGGCGGCCGAGCACCTCATCCTTCTTCCAGTAGTAGTTCATGTTGCTCTGGACCTGCTCGAGGTAGCTGCACGTGACGCCGCCGGCGTTGGCGAGGAAATCGGGCAGGACGAAGATGCCGCGTTCGAAGAGGACGTGGTCGGCTTCGGGCCGCGTCGGGCCGTTTGCGCCTTCGAGGACGATGCGGACGCGCTTGCCGATCTTGCCGACATTGTCTCCGGTGATCGAGTTCTCGAGGGCGGCGGGGACGAGTACGTTCACATCCTGCTCGATCCACGCGGGGCCGGGCAGCACCTCGTATCCGAGGTCCGTCGCCTTGCGCTTGTCGATGCCGCCGAAGCGGTCGGTGATGTTGCGCAGCGCCGCGAGGTCGACGCCCTGCGTGCGGCGGAAGCAGTAGGCGGTCTGATCCTGCTGGTCCCAGCAGGAGACGTTGATGACCCGGCCGCCGAGCTGCTGGAGCAGCTCGATGGCGTATTGGGCGACGTTTCCGAAGCCCTGGACGCTGGCGGTGATGTCCTCGGTGCGCAGGTTGAGCTGCTTGCAGGCTTCACGAAGCGTGAAGACCGCACCGTAGCCGGTGGCCTCCGTGCGGCCGAGCGAGCCGCCCATGCCGACGGGCTTGCCCGTGATGAAGCCGGGGTAGTGGCCGCCGAGGATCGCCTCATATTCGTCGAGCATCCAGAGCATGTGCTGGGCGTTGGTCATGACATCGGGGGCGGGGACGTCCTTGAACGGGCCGACGTCGCGGACGACCTGGCGCACCCAGGCGCGGCAGATTCCCTCCTGTTCGCGCGGGCTCAGGTTGTGCGGATCGCAGACGACGCCGCCCTTGCTTCCGCCCAGGGGGATATCCGCGACGGCGCATTTCCAGGTCATCCACATCGCGAGCGCTCGAACCGTGTCGACGGTCTCCTGCGGGTGGAAGCGGACGCCGCCCTTGCCGGGGCCGCGGGCGTCGTTGTGCTGGACGCGAAAGCCGCGGAAGACGCGGACGGTCCCGTCATCCATTCGGACGGGGAGGTTGAAATGGAGTTCCCGCATCGGCTGGCGGAGCAGGTCGCGGGTGGCGGGGTCGAGTTTCAGCCGCTCGGCGACGCGGTCGAATTGCTCCTGAGCCATGGCGAATGCGTTAAAGGGCTTGGCGGACACGGTTGTCTCCTTGCAGCGCGTCGCCGGGGCGGGAGGCCGCCGGCGGATTCACGCGCGTGCGTATTTTGACGCAATCCTGGCCGGCGACGGCTCTGAAAGGATTGTGGCAAGCGGCGTGCCGGGCTGTTTCCGCAGGTCGGCGGGGGCCGGCCGAGGTCGTACAATCGGCTGGGATCGGCGCGGTCCCATGCCCTATTTGAGGGAGCGGTGCCACCATGAACCGGCCTTCCGAGCCATCGACGGGTCCCGACGGAGCGGCGCAGACGATCCTGCGCGACCTTCGCGAACGGGAAAAGGAGCTGGAGTGCCTGTACGCCGTCGAGGAACTGGCGAGCGCGCCGGATGAGCCTCTGGAGCGCGTGATCGAGGGAATCGTGGCTGCGATTCCGGCGGGCTGGCAGTTTCCGGACGCTTGTCAGGCGCGGATCCGGATCGGGGCGCTCGCGGCCGCGACGGCGGGGTATTGCGAGACGGCGTGGACGCAGACCGCGGAAATCCGAGTTCAGGGGGAATTGGCGGGGACAATCGAGGTTTCGTATCGAACCGCGATGCCGGGGGCGGACGAGGGGCCGTTTCTCAAGGAAGAGCGGCGGCTGATCGAGACGATCGCGGACCGGTTGAGCAACTGTCTGACGCATCGGAAGCTGCTGGCGGACATGCAGGAGTGGCGGCGGGCGGAGACGCGGCTCGCGGCGCAGGGCGCGCCGGAGTGGCGCGTGATTCTCGATCTGCTCGCGCGGACCGATCAAAGCTTGCTGCTACGGCTGGCGCGGAAGATGCTGAACCATCTGCGGCGCGCGGGCGTGCGCGCGGCCGATTCGCTTTTCCGTCATTTTGCGGACTCGACGGATCCGGACGGCGACCCGCGGCTGGATCGGAATCGGCCGCTGGGGCGAGAGGAACCGGTGACGCCGGCGCAGGTCGTGGATCGCGCGTTCGCCCTGGCCGCGGCGCACCTCAGCCACGCCGAGATCGTCGAGTGCATTCACCAGTGGATCCGGCATGACCGGGCGACGTTCCTGGTCGACGCGCTGGAGAACGAGCGGACGCCGCTGATGGACGTGGCGGACGCGATCGACCGTTACCTGCACGCGACTGCGGGAGAGGCTGCGCTGGCCGCGCCGGTAATGAAGGGGCTGCGGGCGTCGCTGATTCGTCGCGTGCTGAGCGACCAGCTCGAGTACCTGAGCGTGGCGAAGGACTTTCTCGACATCGCGGACCTGCGGGATGTTCTGCGGCACGTCACGAGCCGTTCGGAAGGACGCGGAAAGATCGGCGGCAAGGCGGCGGGTGTGCTCCTGGCGCGGCGGATCGTCGAGCAGTGCGCGGCGACGCATCCGCTGCTGGCGGACATCCGGACGCCGCGGACGTGGTATATCGCGTCGGATGCGCTGGACCAGTTCATTCACGACAATCACCTCGAAGACGTGCTGGCGCAGAAGTACAAGGACATCGAGGAGATTCGGCAGGAATACCCGGACATTATCCAGCTTTTCAAGAATTCCCACTTCGCGCCGAACATCGTCCGCGGCCTCTCCTCGCTGCTCGACGAGGCGGGGGATTGTCCGCTGATCGTGCGCAGCTCGAGCCTGCTGGAGGATCGGGTCGGCGCGGCATTTTCAGGCAAGTACAAGAGCCTGTTCCTCGCGAACCAGGGGGATCGGAATCAACGCCTGGCGGCGCTGCTGGACGCGGTGGCGGAGGTGTACGCCTCGGTGCTCGGGCCTGATCCGATCGAGTACCGGGCGACGCGGAATCTGCTTGATTACCAGGAGGGGATGGGCATCCTGATACAGGAGGTCGTCGGCCGGCGGGTCGGCGACTACTACTTTCCGCTGGCGGCCGGCGTCGCATTCAGTCGAAACGAATTCCGCTGGTCGCCGCGGATCGGCCGGGAGGATGGGCTGCTGCGGCTCGTGCCGGGGCTGGGGACGCGGGCGGTCGATCGCGTGGGCGACGATTTCCCGATCCTGATCGCACCGGGCAAGCCGGCGCTGCGGGCGAACGCGACGCCGGACGAGATCGTCCGCTATTCGCCGCGGTTCGTCGACCTGATCGACCTGAAGGCGAACCGGTTTGAGACGCTCGCGATTGGAGATTTCCTGCGCACCGTCGGACGGGACATTCCGCACGTGGATCTGCTCGTTTCATCGTACGAACACGGCATGCTGCGCTCGCCGCTGCCGGGGCAGATCGACGCGGCGCAGAACGACTGGGTCGTGACCTGCGACGGACTGCTCACGCGGACGCCGCTGGTGAAGCAACTGGCGGAGCTGCTGGTAGTGCTCGAACGAGAACTGCGGACGCCGGTGGATATCGAATTCGCGCATGACGGCGAGCACCTGTACCTGCTGCAATGCCGGGCGCAGTCGGCGGGGCGGGGGGCGGCGCCGGCGCCGATCCCGCGGGACATTGCGCACCAGCGGATCGTCTTCACCGCCAGGCGGTTCGTCTCGAACGGCGTCGTGCCGAACGCGACGCACATCGTCTACGTCGACCCCGAGCGCTACGCGAATCTCGGCAGCCTGGAGGCGCTGGCCGCCGTGGGGCGGGCGGTCGGGCGGCTGAACAAGGTGCTGCCCAAGCGCCGGTTCATCCTGATGGGGCCGGGACGCTGGGGCAGCCGGGGGGACATCAAGCTGGGCGTGCGGGTGACGTACTCCGACATCAACAACACGGCGCTGCTGATCGAAATCGCGCGGCGGACCGGGCAGTACACTCCCGATCTCTCGTTCGGGACGCACTTTTTCCAGGATCTGGTCGAAGCGGCCATCCGGTATTTGCCGCTCTACCCGGACGACGAGGGCGTGGTTTTCGACGAGGCGTTCCTGACGCGGTCGAGGAACATCCTGGCCGACGTCGCGCCGGATTTCGCGCATCTCGCGGATGTGTTGCGGGTGATCGACGTGCCGGCGTCGGCGGACGGGCAGGTGCTGCGGGTGCTGATGAACGGCGATCTCGACGAGGCGATGGCGTTCCTGACGCCGCCGGACGAAAGCGCGGAAGTGCCGCAGGCGACGGAGAAGATGATTGAGCCGGCGTACCAGCAGTTCTGGCGCTGGCGGATGCGGATGGCCGAGCGCATCGCGGCGCACGTGGATGCGGAGCGGTTCGGCGTGGCGGCGATGTACGTCTTCGGCAGCACGGAAACGGGCAGCGCGGGGCCGGGCAGCGACGTCGACCTGCTCGTCCACTTCCGCGGGAGCGAGCAGCAGCGCGTCGAACTGGAGCGATGGCTGGACGGGTGGAGCCGGGCGCTGGCGGAGATGAACTTCCTGCGGACGGGCTACGAGACGGAATCGCTGCTCGATGTGCATTTCGTGACGGACGACGACATCGCCCGCAAATCGAGCTTCGCAGCGAAGATCGGCGCAGTGACCAATCCGGCGAAGAAGCTGCGGCTGGGCAACGCCGGCGGGGAGTCAAAGTAGCTCGCGCGTCGCTCCTTCCGGCGCGGCGGGGTCGAAGCGGATGAGGGCGAGCTCCGGACCGTCATGCGCGGCCGTCATGCACCAGGTGCGACCGATCTGCTCGCGCCAGTAGCCGGTGAGGCGGGCGGATTCGTGGATGTGGCCGTGGAGGCCGGCCCGCGGCTGTCGCTCCTCGATAAAGCGGCGGATGGCGATGCTGCCGACGTGCACATCGATCGGGACGTGATCGACGAAGCGGCCGTCGAGGGCGGCGCGGTCGAGGTGTGAGCGGTAGGGCGGCGCGTGGGCGAGGAGCACGGCGTCCGCCATGTCGCGTCCGGCCGCGAGGCGTTCCAGATCTTCGGCGATGGTGCGGTAGCGCGTCTGCTCGGGCGGAATCGGAATCGTGCGGAGCCCCTCCTCGGGCGAGACGCAGCCCGGATCGACGTAGCGCGAGACGTCGTAACACTCCCAGTCCTTCAATCGAAACGGCGACGGCGGGACGCAGGCGTAGCCGTAGACGTCGACGCCTGCGATCTGCGTGCAGCGCTGGTTGGCGTACTCCCAGACGCCCTGGGCCGCGGCGGCGAGGAACGAGGCCTCGAAGATGCGCGGGTCGTCATTGCCGAGGATGAGCGCGATGCGCGGGTACCGGTCGCCGAGCGTCGCGCGGAGGCGTGTGAGGCGCGCGACGAGGAAGTCGTCGACGAAGGACTCGCGGGCCGGGTCGAAGGTCCCGAGCGACGTGGATGGGAGGAGGTCTCCGCCGAGGAGGACGGCCGCGGGCTGTTCGGCGGCGATGCGTTCGAAGAGCGTACGGTAGCGCCGCGGATCGCCGTGGAGATCAGAGGCGAAGAACCAGGTGGCCACGCGAGCCTCATCGGCGGCCGGGACAGGACCGCTCACCTCGATCGTACCGCGCGAGCGAGAGAAGCGCGGCAGGGCGAACGGAAAATGCAGAATGCAGAAACCCCGGCGTCCCGGTGGTCGCTGGAACGGCGCTGGGGAGCGGGCACGAGAATTGCGGGTCGATTTTCTCCACAGCGTTCGCTGTCAATTTCGGGCATTGCGATCGTTCACGGGCAGGTAACGCCGAAACTCGACAGGAGGATCGTCAGGTCGCTGAGTGAGACCTCGCCGTCGGCGTCGATGTCGGACTGCGCGTCGAAATTCGGATCACCCGCGTCGTTCCCGAACGCGGCGAGGAGGCGCGCGAGGTCCGCGAGGTCGACGACGAAATCGCGGTTGATGTCTGCGAGGCACTGGCAGTCGTCCGGGATGGCGTCGTGGTTCACGTCGGCCGAGGTTCCGGCCGCGATGTCATCCGCGTCGCCGATTCCGTTGCCGTTGCAGTCGAAATCGCCGATGCGCTTGAACCAGATGTCCTGCTCGCCGTTGAACGTGGCCGCGTACGCGAGGCTGGCGCCGACGTCGTCGGAGATCATGTCGTAGTAGTCGCCGAGCTTCTGCTGAATCGGCCAGCCGAGGTGACTATCGAAGACGGGCGAGATGACGACGCTCGGCGACCAGGTCAGGCCGCCGTCGAGCGAGCGTGTGTAGCGCATTTCGGATTGGTTCGGCGTGCCGGGCGTGGGGTCGTTGCTGGTATCGAGATAGACGACGTCGAGGCGGCCGCTCGGGGCGATCGAGAGCGTGCCGAACCACTGCCAGGTATTTGAGCCGGTCGGGCCGTCGTTGATGCGAAGGGGTGTGGACCACGTGACGCCTCGATCGGTGCTGCGGCTGAAATAGACGTCGTGCGGGTCGGGGCCGCTGGGGTTGATGTTGGCGAGGACGTAGATGTTGCCGCGATTGGCGCCAGTGGAATGATCGGTGACGAGCGTCATCTGACCGAGCAGGCCGCCGGGGTTCGGCCCACCTGCCGTTGCGATCGAGTACGAACCAACGAACGGGAGAGACGTGGAAAGGTCAAAGGACGGCGTCGAGGCCGCGTCCTGAGCGTTGCTGGAACGGGCGAGACGAAACGACGAGCTATTGCCCCACGAACGCCCCGCAACGTAGAACGCGCCGTCGGGAGCGACGTCGGCCGTGCCCCATTTCGGCGGCTGCGGAATCGCGACCGGCTGCGACCACGTCACGCCCGCGTCGAGCGAGCGGCTGAAGCAGTCGGGCCCGCAGCAGCCGGCGTCGTCCCACGCGGCATAGACCTGATCGCGGCCGATGCCGTCGGTTCGGTCGAAGGCGATCCAGGCCTTGTCGCCGCCGAATGCGGGGAACGGGCCGGCCCAGGTGCGGCCGCCGTCGGTGGAGGTGAACGAATCGCACAGAAATGTGCTCAGCAGCGAGAAATAGACGAAATTCCCACGTGTATCCGAGCGCAGGACGGGGTCGGACCGGAACGTGCCGGGCGTGAGGACGCCGGGGAAGGTCCAGGTGTGGCCGCCGTCGCGGGAGTATGCGTAGCCGGCCTGGCGGAAGTCGGACAGCTGCGAATCGAACTGTCGCCATCCGATGGCGAGGCGGTTGGGATGGAGCGGGTCCCGGCACATCGAGGGCTCGTTCGCGGCATCGCCGAGAATGTTCAGGCCGTCGGCATTGACGTTGACCTGGACGCCGGGGTCGGGGAGACCGCGGGGAAATGTCGCGGGCGGCGAGGTCGCGGGATTCGTCGGCTTGAGGTGCGGGCCATGCGGTCGTTCGTTCTGCTGGTCCCGGGAGGGGGGTGGGGAGAATCGCGCGTCGTCGACGATGCCGGTGTCGACGAACTGAAGGCCGCCGCCGTGGATGATCGGAAAGCCGGGGGCGAGCCTGGGCCGCTGGATCAACGCGCGAGGGGCGTCGGAGCCCGGTGCGCTCGGGGCGGCGGCCGTCAGCGCGATGAGCGTCGTGAGCAGAGGGATCCGCGTGAGTGCCGGATGGGGCGGATGGAAGATGCGACTCATGGGTTCAGCCTCGAAGGGTCGGAGCGGCTGTTCCGCGACGAAATTTGATCGTGGACAGACAGGATCGATTGTAGACTGTCGGCCGGGCCTGATTCAATGAAAACCAGTCATGCGTGCAACGGACCGCGCTGAGCGGATGGAGGATGACGTGGGCGGGGCATTTCGACTGGTCGCGTTGCCGAAGGAGCGTTTTGCCGCGTTTTTCGCGCTATCCGAGGCGGAATTGCGGTCGCGCGGGGCGCGGCGGATGGTCGTGGATGACAAGCCGGGCTATCCGTGCCGGGTGAGCCTCGCAGATGCCGAGATCGGCGAGACGGTGGTGCTGCTGCCGTTCATGCATCACGACGTGGAGACGCCGTACCGGGCGGGCGGGCCGATTTTCGTGCGCGAGCGGGCGGAGACGGCGACGCCGGGCGTGGGCGAGGTGCCAGTGATGTTCCGGCATCGGCTGCTGTCGCTGCGCGGGTATACGGCGGAGGGGATGATGGCTGCGGCGAAGGTGTCGCCGGGGGCGGAGCTGGAGGCCGCGATCGCGGGGCTGTTTGTGGAACGGGAAGTTGCATATCTGCATGTGCATAACGCGGGGCCGGGGTGTTTCAATTGTCGGGTGGAGCGGATGTAGCGCTCTTGCCCTAGCGTGTTTTCCGAGGGGCCGGATATCTCAACTACTCACGAAACGCGCCGGCGCGACTTCGTACTCGTTGCGGCTCTCTTGTACGCGCGTGCGAACAGAGAACGCCCGCGTGCCAACTCGTTCATCGTCTTGCAGGCGGCGATGACCGCGGCCGGGGCCGCTGATCGACGATGGCGCGGCCGCTGGTCGTCGCTGTATCACGGCGACGTAAAGGACCGTGAATATAGCGCCTGGTACCGAACGTTGATCGGACTGGCGCGGGTCGAGGCGGAAGATGTGAAGCTGCTCGAAGGGCGCGGAGATCTCGCGAAGCCTGCACCGCCCCTCTTCACCGCGTGCTGGCTCACGGCGCGCGGACGGAGATTGGCGCGCCGGCTGTTAGCGCAGTATCCCGAGTGGTACGCCAGGCCGCGGCCGGCGCTCCCGCGGACCACCAATCAGCAAACGGATCTAGAACGTATGCAACGGAGACCGCTCATGCCGAACAAGAAATCGCCGACCAGCCCGATCGATGAGTACCTCGCAGACGTTTCGCCGATCCAGCGCGCTGCCCTTCGCAGACTCCGTCGGGCGATCCATGCGGCCGCGCCGGGGGCGGAGGAGTGCATCAGCTATCAGCTCGCGGGATTTCGGTATCGGGGGAAGATGCTCGTGGCGATGGGGGCGACTGAGAAACACTGCGCCTTCTACCTGATGAGCAGCACGATCGTGCCGGCGCATGCGGCGGAGCTGGCGAAATATGACACGAGCAAGGGCACGATCCGGTTTGAGCCCGAGCGGCCGCTGCCGGCGACTCTGGTGAAGAAACTGGTGAAGGCGCGGATCGTGGAAAACGGCGGGGGGAAAGAGCGAAGAGCGAAAACCGAAGAGCGAAATCAGGCTCGGTCAGCCTCCAACAGACGACCTCGCGAGGCCGAATAAGGGAAGGCAGTGCGTACCCACCGTACTCGCATCTTCGACTTCCCCCGCTAGAATCCGGCCGTGAGCACCAGACCCTCGCGCCCCGCGTCCGCGCCGCCTGCCCCGCCCGCGCGGGCTGTTGCCAGCGATCGTGACGATCTTCTCAGCGCGGAGTTCATGTCGAAGCTAGACCAGCTCGAGTTGATCAGCCGCAAGATCTTCGCGGGACGGATGAAGGGCGAGCGGAGAAGCAAGCGGCGGGGGGAGAGCGTCGAGTTTGCCGATTATCGCAATTATGTCGTCGGCGACGATCTGCGATTCCTCGACTGGAACATCTACGCCCGGCTGGAGCGGCTGCTGCTGAAGCTGTTCCAGGAGGAAGAGGACCTGAACGTCAGCCTGCTCTTCGACGTGTCGAAGAGCATGAACTGGGGCAACCCGAACAAGGGTGTCTATACGAAGCGGGTCGCGGCGGCGCTCGCGTACATCGGCCTCGTGAACTACGACCGCGTCAGCCTGTACGGTTATAACGACAAGCTGGTGCACGAGATGCGCGCGGTCCGCGGGCGGCGGCTGGCGTCGCAGATGATCACCTTCCTGCGGAAGATCGAGCTGGAGGGCGTGTCGAATTTCGCCGTGGCGGCCCGCCGGTTCGCGCTGCGGCACCGCGGCAAGGGCGTGGTCGTCGTCATCAGCGATTTCATGGATAAAGGCGGATTTGCGGACGGACTGCGTTACCTCCTGGGCCGGAACATGGACATATACGTCATCCAGGTGCTGAGCCCGGAGGAGATCGACCCGACCCTGACGGGCGACCTGAAGCTGGTGGACGTCGAGGACGAAGACGTGGCCGAAGTGACGATCAGCAAGCCGCTGCTGACCAAGTACAAGGCGATGCTTCAGGCGTACTGCACGGATTTGAAGGACTACTGCACGCGGCGGGGGATCACGTATCTCTTCACGAGCACGCGGGTGCCGTTTGATACGCTGGTGATGTCGTATCTCCGGCAGCGGGGACTGGTCCGATGACGCCCGACGGTGAACGATGAGCTTTCTGAACCCGTGGGTAGCACTCGGCCTGGCGGCGGTGGCAATCCCCGCGCTGGTGATCCTCTATTTTCTGAAGCTGCGGCGGCGCGAGGAGCGCGTACCCTCGACGTTTCTCTGGCGTCGGGCCGTGCAGGATCTCCAGGTGAACGCGCCGTTCCAGCGGCTGCGGAAAAACCTGCTGCTGCTGCTGCAACTGCTCATTCTCGGGGCGGCGCTTTTTGCCCTGGCGCGGCCGATCGTGAAGACGGACGTGGCGGATGAGACGAGCATCGTGCTGATGATCGACCGCTCGGCGTCGATGAAGGCGGTCGAGGGAAACCGGACGCGATTTGACCTCGCGAAGGAACAGGCCGTTCGCTACCTCCAGACGCTGAACCGGACGAGCGAGAGCTGGTGGTCGTTCCTCGGGTTCGGCGGCGCGGATGTGAAGTCGCGCGTCATGGTGGTCGCGTTTTCTGACCGGCCGCAGGTGATCTGCCCGTTCACGACAAATGCGTCCGAGGCGATCAGCCTCGTCGAGGATCTGACGCCGACGGACGGGCAGACCAACCTGACAGAGGCGGTGAAGCTGGCGCAGGCGTACATGATGCCCGGCCGGGGAAATGTCGAGACCGGCACCGGCGAGGCGGGCGGGGGGGCGTCGACGGGCGCGAGCGGCGGCGCGCCGATCATCCAGAACCCGGTAAGTCCGGAGACGTCGTCGCGGCTGGTGCTGTTCTCGGACGGGTGCATCGCGAACGTCGAGGAGGTTCCGTTGATGGGCGGCCCGGTCACGCTCATTCCCGCCGGCGAATCGAAGGACAACGTGGGCATCACGGCGCTGCGGATCGCACGGAACTACGAGAAACCGGAGATCCTCGACGTTTTCGCGCAGGTTCAGAATTTCGGCCCGGAGACGGTGACGACCGACGTGACGCTCTTCGTCGACGGGGAGTTCAGCCAGGGACGCGTCGAGACCATCACGCTCGGTCCGCCCGCCGACCCCTCGGCGGCCGGGGGCGGCGCGGGCGAGGAGCCGCTTTCGAGCCGGGCGTCGCTGAGCTTCCAGTTTCCGCTCGACCGCGCGGCCGTGATCGAGGCCCGGATCTCGCGCGGGGATGCACTCGCGACGGACAATCGCGCGTACGCGGTCGTGCCGCCGCCCAAAAAGCTGTCGGTGCTGCTTGTGACGGAGAACAACCCGTTTCTCGAATTCGTCCTGAAGAACCTGCCGCTGGAGCGATGGAAGTACTTGACGCCCGCGCAATACGAGGCGGCGGCCGCGGAGCAGCAGATCGACGGTCGGTCCGTGTACGACGCGATCATCTTCGACAAGTACGTCCCGAAGGAGCTGCCGACCGGGAATTTCATCTTCTTCCAGGCCGTCCCGCCGCTGGAGGCCGTGAAGAGCGAGGGCGAGATCGAGGATTACCGGCTGATGTGGTGGGATGAGACGCATCCCCTGCTGCGGCATGTGCAGCTCGACTACGTCGATATCGCCAAAGGCATCAAGCTCTCGCTGCCGCGGCAGGCGATGGTTCTCGCCGACGGGCAGCAGGGGCCGGTGATCGCCCGCTATGGCGTCGAGGGGCGGCAGTTCCTCATTGTCGGTTTCGCGATCGAGAACAGCACCTGGTGGATGAAGGAGAGTTTTCCCGTCTTCATGTACAACGCCGTCCGCTACATGGGAGATGCCGACCTGCTTTCGGAGCAGGAACCGACCCGGCCGGGCGAACCCCTCCGAATTCCGATGCCGCCGGATGTGACGCGGGCGGTGGTCGTGCGGGCGGACAATTCGCGCGTCGAGGTCTTTGCCGATCCGACGCGGATGGCGCGCTTCGCGGGGACGAGCGAAGTCGGCATCTACAAGGCGGAGCCGGGCCTCCCCGGCCGCGATACGTTCGCGGTCAACCTCGCCGATCCGGCAGAGAGCGACATCCGGCCGCGGTCGTTCTCGGTCGGCGGCCAGGCGGTCGAGGTCGGTGAGAAGATCCGGCTGCAAACGCCGGAGATCTGGCGCTGGTTCGTGGGCGCGGCGCTCGCGATCCTGCTGCTGGAGTGGTATGTGTACAATCGGCGAGTTATGATCTGAATCGCGGGCGGCCCCTGATCGTGCGGGCCGCCGGAGGCCGGATTCACGAGGCGGATCGATGGATGACGTGATCAACCCCGCGCAACTCAAGCCAGGTCAACGAATTAGGATCATCCAGGAGATCGACCGGCGGGAGGGCGACTGGGTGAATGCGGTCGTCGGGACGATCGTTGCGGTCTACCCGCAGAAGACGGGAAGCTGGAATACGCACGGCAAGGACGATCGGCTCTGGTTGAACCGGATTCGCCTCCGCAAGGATGACGGGGAGGAGTCGGTCATTTCGGTGGATCGCAGAACGCGGTATGAGCCGGCGTAGTTGACGGTCCCCCGCCGACTTGCTGCGCGATTTTTCGCAGAATCGAAATTTCGTCCCTTTTTTTGAACCTCGCGGCTCGTTTCATCGCCTATAGCTAATAGAGCGTAGGGGTAACGATCTGGGCCGCCTCCCCCGTGGATCGGGAGTCCGGCACCAAGCGGGCGGGCGTCGTGTTGGCTGCGACCCCGCCCGTGTTCTTTCGCCGCTCCCGTCACATCACCGCGTCGCGCGAATGGGCTTCAATCGATCGTGCGGGTTTTGGTGCGCGTTTCCCGCGTCTCGCCCTCCGGCGGCGGATTCAGGTGGGGGTTGTTGCCCGAGAATTCGCCCGTCATGCCGTCCATCCATTGCTTGCCGCTCACCTTGCCGCTGCCTTCGTCGAAGTGGATCAGGGCTGAGTAGTGATCGTCTTCGTCCTCGTAGAACCACTGATCGGAGTCTCCGAAGGTGGAGCGCGGCGGGCCGATTCGCTGCTGCACGTCCATCCGGTCGTCGACGCCGACGGTGATCAGGTTGAAGTTTTCGCGGGTGAATTTCTTCGCGCAGCCGCTCAGTGCGAAGACTGCGAGAGCGGCGACGGCAAGTGTCGATATGCGGCGCATGAGAATCTCCTGGCTGCACGCCCGGCGAACAGGAACTTCGCCCGGCGCATGATGTAGCCTGAGGATGCAGACACGGCAAGCGGGCGAGGGATAGCGGGCCGCGGCCTGCTACAATCCGCCGCATGAACGTGCTTGAGATCGAGCGCCTGAAGAAACACTACGTCGCTCCGGATGGGACGCGCGCGCTGGTGGTCGACGTGCCGCAGTTTGCCTGCGCGGCCGGCGAGCAGACGGCCCTGGCCGGCACGAGCGGATCGGGGAAAACGACGCTGCTGAACCTGATCGCGGGAATTCTCCGGGCGGACAGCGGTTCGGTGCGGATCATGGGCGTCGACCTTGAATCGCTCCCGGAGTCGCGGCGCGACCAGCTTCGCGGCCGGCACATCGGGTACATTTTCCAGACCTTCAATCTGCTCCAGGGGTACACGGCGCTCGAGAATGTCGAGCTGGCGATGATGTTCGGAAAGGGCGGGGGGCGCGACGCGGCGGTGCACCTGCTGGAGCGCGTCGGGCTCAAGGACCGGCTGCACTACCGGCCTCGGCAGCTTTCCGTCGGGCAGCAGCAGCGGGTCGCGGTCGCGCGGGCGCTGGCGAACTCGCCGGAAATCGTGCTCGCGGACGAGCCGACGGGAAATCTCGACCACCGGCACGCGCGCGAGGCGCTGGCGCTGATCCGGACAGTCTGCCGCGAGGCGAATGCGGCCCTGGTGCTGGTGAGTCACGATCGGGAAATCCTGGGGCAATTCGAGCGGGTGGTCGAGCTCTCGGAGATCAACCGGGCCGCGGCGTCATCGGGGGTGGCGGCATGAACGCCATTGGGGGCGTGGCGCTGCTGGTGCGGCGAAGCCTGCATCAGCACGCGTTCTCGACGACGATCACCGTACTGGCGGTGGCGCTGGGCAGCGGCCTGGTGGTCTCGGTCTTCAGCATCCAGGAGCAGGCGCTGCGGGCGTTCACGGGCGGAGCGATGGGCTTCGACGCCGTGCTCGGCGCGCGCGGCAGCCAGCTTCAACTGGTCCTCAACTCAATCTACCACCTTGAGACATCGCCGGGCAACATTCCCTGGAAGGTCTACGAAGAGGTCCGCAAGCGGCGCTACGTTGCCGAGGCGATTCCGATGGCCGTCGGCGATAATTACTTCGGCTATCGGATCGTCGGAACGACGTCAGAGATGCTGACGCGCACGGAGCCGGACGGCCCGCACTACTTCCACTTTGCGGCCGGAAATGTGTTTGACCCCAAGCGCCGCGAGGCCGTGATCGGCAGCGTCGTCGCCGAGCGAACGGGGCTGCGCCTGGGTTCGACGTTCCAGCCCTATCACGGGCTGACGTTCGACCCGGCGAACCCGGACCCGGAGATTCATGACATCGATTACGTCGTCGTCGGCGTGCTCAGCCCGACGAATACGCCCGCCGACCGCGTGATCTGGATCCCGATCGAGGGCATCTTCCGCATGGACGGGCACGTGCTGCGCGGGACCGGAAAGGAATTTCGGGCCGAGGCCGGACAGGAGATTCCCGACGAGCACAAGGAAGTGAGCGCGGTGCTGCTGCGTTTCCGGTCGCCGCAGGCCGGAATCATGCTCGACCAGGAGGTCAACAAGCAGGGCCGCGTCGCGACGCTGGCCTGGCCGATCGGGCAGACGATCGCGGATGTGTTCAACAAAATGGGCTGGGTCAACCGGATTCTCGAACTTGTCGCGTACCTGGTGATCGTGGTGGCGGCCGCGACGATCCTGGCCAGCATCTACAACACGATCAACGAGCGCAGGCGGGAGTTCGCGATCCTGCGGGCCCTGGGGGCGCGGCGGCGGACCGTGTTCTCGGCGATCGTGGTCGAGGCGTCGACGATCGCGGCGCTGGGCTCGCTGCTCGGCTATGGCGTGTACGCGGCGGTGCTCGCGGTCGCGGCCGTCGTCGTTCGCCAGCAGACGGGGGTGGTTCTGGACGTGCTGGGAGACGGACTCCGCCATCCGATGATCTGGCAGATGCCGCTCATCATGATCGGTCTGGGGGCGCTGGCGGGCGTCGTACCGGCGCTCAAGGCGTATGGAACAGACGTGGCTTCGAACCTGTCGCCGACGACATAGGGGCGGCGACGCACGAGGGCGAACGATGAACCGATTCTCGAACTGGATTGCGATCGCGGCGCTGCTGGCGCTGTGTGCCTGCGACAAGCCGCCCGCGAAATCGGATGACCATGCCGGGCACTCGCATGACGACGTGGTCAAACCGGCGGCCGCGGCGGGTGACGCGGCGAGCCAGCCGGTCGGCGAGGCACACGCCGAGCACGCGGCCGGCGAGCCGGACAGCCAGGGGCACGAGCATGTCGCACCGCACGGCGGCAAGCTCGTGGAACTGGGCGGGGACCATGTCTTCGTCGAGATCTGCCTGAATGCGAATCTCGGCGAGATCGCGGTCTACGTCGGCGACTGCACGAATCCGATCCGCATTTCGCAGCCGACGCTGGAGCTTCACGCGGCAGTGCCCGGCTTTGCGAATGCGAAACACACGTTCGACATGAGCATCCCCGCGCGGGAAAACCCGCTGACGGGCGAAAAAACGGGCGATTCGGCGGAATTTCGCGGGCGACACGAGCACCTGCGGGAGCTGTCATCGCTGGAGGGCGTGATCGCGGAAATCACGGTGCGAGGCAAGAAATACGAGAACGTGAAATTCTCGACGGACATCCTCGCGGACAAGTAACGACTGCTGAGCCGCGGAGAGCCGCTGATGCCACGCGACCGGCAGATCACGCACGCGCCGCATGGGCATATCCTCGCCAATACGGGCTGCTGGTCGCCGGACGGGCGTTACCTCGTCTACGACGTGCGGTCGGATGCGGCAGGGAGCGTCTTCGACGGGACGCGGATCGAGCGCGTCAACGTCGAGACGGGGGCGGTCGACGTCCTTTTTGAATCGAAGAACGGCGCGTGCTGCGGCGTGCCGACGTACTGTCCCGCGACCGGCCGCATCGTGTTCATCCTCGGACCCGAGCATCCGACGCCGGACTGGAGCTACGCGGCGAACAGGCGGCAGGGCGTCGTGCTCGACCCGGCGACGGGCCGGGCGTTCAACCTCGACGCCCGCGATCTCGCACCGCCGTTTACGCCGGGCGCGCTGCGCGGCGGGACGCACCTGCACACGTTTTCGCCGGATGGGCAGCTCGTCCTTTTCACGTACCAGGATGCGGTGCTCGAGCGGTCTGAGCGCGAGACGGCGGAGCAGGAAGTCGATCTGCGCAACATCGGCGTCTCCGTCCTGAACAGGCAGGTTCGCGTGGGGCGCGGTCATCCGCGAAATCACGACGGCGAGGCATATTCGGTGCTGCTGACGCGGACGCATGCGAATCCGCGGCCGGGGTCGGATGAGATTTCGCGGGCGTGCGAGGAGGCGTGGGTCGGCGTCGACGGATTCATGCGGGCGGACGGAACGCGCTGCCGAAAGGCGGTTGCGTTTCAGGGCACGACCGTGACGGTCGAAGGTCGCGAGATCGTCGAGGCGTATGTGCTCGAATTGCCGGACGATCTCACGCAAGCGGGCGAGGGGCCGCTCGAAGGCACGGCAACACATCGACCTCGGCCGCCGCGGGGCGTCGTGCAGCGACGGCTGACGTGCACCGAGCATCGACGGTATCCGGGGATTCAAGGCCCGCGGCACTGGCTCCGGAGCGCTCCGGATGGGAGCTGGGTGGCGATGCTGATGCGCGGCGACGATGGCCTGGTGGAGATTGTCCGTGCGCCGGTGACGGGCGGACCGATCGAGAGAGTCACGCGCAACCGCTTCGGCGTCGAATCGGCGTTTTCGATCAGTTCGTGTGGAGAATTCGTTGCGTACGTGGGCGGCGCGCGGGTCTGCCGCACGCGGATTGTCGACGGCGCGACGGAGGTGCTCTCAGACTCGCGCCCGGACGCAGGGCCGCCGAGGCCCGAGGCCTGCGTTCTCTCGCCTGACGGGCGGCGGATCGCGTTCGTCCGTCGCGTCCGGTCGGCGGCCGGCGAATGGAACCAGATCTTCACGTCGGACTGCTGAAATCGGCTTCCCCTCGCACTCCAATTCTCCGGTATAAGATCGCCATGACCATCGGCCCGCTGGACCATTTCATCATCGCGCTTGCGATTGTCGTGTCGCCCGTCGTCGGCTTCCTGCGCTACCGGGGCCTGGCCGAACGGATTCGCCGCGGCGGCTCCGTCGCGCGGGTCACGATCTACGCCACGAGCGGCACCTATCAGTGGCTGGAGGTGACGGCGCTGCTTCTCATCTGGGGGTTGCTGGGGCGCGACCTGACGCAGATGGGTTTTGCCTGGCCGGGAACGGTGTACACCTGGGCCGGCCTCGCGGTTTCGCTGATTCTGAGCGGCGTCTACGTGTGGCAGTTGCAGATCTCGCGCGGGGATGCCGAGGCACGGCGGCAGATCCGCAAGGTGCTCGCGAAGATCGAGTGGATTCTCCCCCACGACATGACCGAACTGCGCGCGTTCATCGCCCGCGCTGTAACGGCGGGAATTGCCGAAGAGATCGTCTGGCGCGGGTTTCTGCTCTGGTATCTCGGGCAGATTCTTGGCGGCTGGCAGGCGGTTGTCGTCGCGCTGGTCGCGTTTGCCGTGGCCCACGCCTACCAGGGGTTTGCCGGGGCGGCGAAGGCAGGGGCCGCGGGTGTCATTTGCTGGGGGTTGTACGCGGTCTCCGGCTCGCTGATTCCGGCGATGATCTTCCACGTTGCCATTGATGTGTTCTCGGGGTCGATCGCGGCCGTCGCATTCGCCCGGGCAGAGGAGGACGAGCGAGCGGCAGCCGAAGAGAAGGCCCAACTTGGCGCGACCGCCGACCCCGCCGCGGCGACCGCGTCGTAGTCGCCGCGAATTTCCCCCACGCGTGCGTTCGAAACGGGTGCGCGCGGTGCAACACTCCCATCAGCCCTCCAGACGCTGCATCTCGTCCAGGAAGGTCGTCGGGTGATTCGCGTGCTTCTCGGCTTCGAGCGGGCTGATCTTGCCCGCGCGGGCGAGCTGGGCCAGCGTGCGCTCCAGCGTGCACATGCGCTGCTCGGGGACGTCGCGCGTCTGGCTCTGAAGCTGTGAGTAGATCTGTTCGACCTTCTGGACGCGGATCAGGTTCGACACTGCGTACGTGTTGTGCAGGATTTCCATTGCGACGACACGGCCCTGGTTGTCGGCTCGGGGCACGAGTTTCTGCGAGATGACGTAGGCGAGGCCGAGTGAGAGCTGGCTGGCGATTTCGTCCTGCTGACTCGTGGGGAACATATCGAGAATGCGGGTCAGCGTGCCGCGCGTGTCGCGCGTGTGGATGGTGCTGAAGACGAGGTGGCCGGTTTCCGCGGCCGTCATGGTCCAGCGGGCGGATTCCTGGTCGCGCATCTCGCCGACGAAGATCACGTCGGGGTCCTCGCGCAGGCAGTCACGCAGGCCGCGCTCGAAGCTGGGGACGTCGCGGCCGACCTCGCGCTGCGAGATGATCGAGGCCTTGCTGGCAAGGCGGTATTCGATCGGATCTTCGAGCGTGATGATCCGGCAGGGTCGCGTCTCGGCGATACGGCTGATGAGCGAGGCGATCGTGGTCGACTTGCCCGCGCCCGTGACGCCCGTCATGAGCACGAGGCCGTACTGCTTCTTGACGATGTCCTGCCAGACGCCGTTGGGAAAGCCGATGGACTCGACGGGCAGCGGGGTGGGGTCGAGAGCGCGAATCGCCAGGGCGATGCCCTCATTGTCCCGGAAGCAGTTAATGCGGAACTGCATCGTCTCGGTAACGAAGGATGCGTCGACGGAACGGTGCTTCTCGAAGGCCGCCCATTCTTCGGCTCCCAGAAACCCGCGGACCATCGCTTCGAGCGTCGGCGCGTCGAGCGGCGGCGACTTCATCTTCTGAAGCGCGCCGTCGAGCCGGTAGACCGGCGGTACGCCCACCTTCAGGTGCAGGTCGGAGACGCGCATCGAGCCGTGCTTGCTGAAATAATCGAGCAGATCGCGCACGCTGAGCTTGCGCTCGGGCGTGACGGCGTAGAGTTTCTCCTCGAAGCCCGGCCTGGTGATCATGGCGCGATGGTCCTTTCAGGCTCGGCCGGCGGAGGTGTTTCGGGTTCCGCCTCGGGATCGAAGCAGCGCCCGCAGAGTCGCCGACCGTCGCGGAGATGATAAACCACCTCGGCCACGCGGCTACAGGATTCGCAGATTCCGCGGCTGGTGGGCGGCAATTCGCGGCCGCCGGCGGAAAATCGCTCGCGCCGCCGCTGGTGTTCGGCCTGTTTTCGGCTCATCTGCCAGAAGAAGACCCGGGCCCCGGTCCAGGACGACAGAAGGAAAATCAGCAGGACGCCCACGCCGAGCAGGAGGAAGATGAGCAGGCAGATATTCTGCGCGAACATGGTCAGGCGGGAATCGTCGGCCAGAAGGGCGTTCACGACGTGCGGTCCTCGATTCACGACGGGGCGTCGCCATCGTAACCGGCCGCGCCGCCTCGGTGGAGAGTGCGGAAACTCGGCATAGCGCAACAGGCGAGCGGCTGCGGGGCGGTGCGCTTACCGGCCGACTACTATTGACGCATGGCCGCTTCCTCGTCACCGCCCGGGCCGGAAATCGACACCGACGCGTATTGCCGGCGGTGCACGTACAACCTGCGCGGGCTGTCGGGCGATCCGGTGCGGTGCCCCGAGTGCGGCCAGTTGAACACGCTGACCGATCTGCTCGACATCGTGACGCCGGCGCGGCGGGTTCGGGCGATCCAGGGGGCGGGGGATGCGCTGGTTCTCGCCGCGTTCAGCCTTGCCGGCGGGGTCGTTGCCGGCTGGACCAGCCGTTCGACGGTGATCGCCGTCGTGCTGCTCGTGCTGGGCGGAGTGCTGGTCCAGCAGGCGCTGCGGACATGCCGGCGGATGATTCCAGCGAGCGTCGACTGGCCGAACCTGTTCACCGCGTACTTTCTGTATACCTGCGCACTCCCGGCCACGCCGATCGGCGTGTGGTGGATCGGGGCGATCCTGACGTGGCGAGTACGAATGTGGCTCATGGGACTGGCCGATAATCGGGATGTGGAAATCGTCGATTTCGTGACGGCGACGCCGATCGTCGCGGTTATCTTGTTCGTGGCGCGGCCGCTGCGGCGCATCCGCTGGAAACAGCGGCGAGCGTTCGTGCGGCTGATCCGTGCCATCCGGGCTGCGCCGGCGGATTCGCCCGCGGACATCTCGTAACACGGCAGGGGGTAATCATGCTGCAACTGGTACTGGTGCTCGCCGCGTTGGCGGCGACAATCTCGAAACCGCCCCCGGGAGACTCCGGGGACGATCGACGCGTGCTTTTTCTAACAACCACGTCGACTGCCGAGCACGGGCCGGCGGTTCAGTTCGTCGAAGGCGGAGCCGGGGCGGTGCCCGCCGCCTGGCCGACGGTTGACATCGCGTGGTACTTCGTGCGAGGAGAGGGCTACCAGGAGAATCGCGATCGCGTCGCGCCTGACAAGGCGGGTGAGACGTCAGTGGGTTTCACGCCGGCCGGCAGCGGCGTGACGATGGTTGGCATCGATTTCAAGCAGACGGTCGCGACGCTGACGACGGGGGAGCTTCGGACGTGGCTGCGCGGGCAGGGATTTCAGCTCGCGGCGGATTCGCTCGGGAAGTTCGCCGACGAGCGGCCGATGCGCGTTCGCTGGAGGATTTCCGCGAAGGCGCTCTCGCGGTCGAATGCCGATGCAGCGCCGCAGCCGTCGGAAATCGCGATGAGCAAGAGCGGTCAGCAGGCGGAGATTCGCCTCTGGGCGGATGGGACGCTGGCGGCGGCGGGCGACGATGTCCCGCTGAAGCTCTATGCGGACGGTGACAAGCTCGCCTCGGTCGACGTGATCGGTTGGGTGGGCGGCGCTGCGATCGCGCCGCTGGTTGCAGATCCGGCGGGTGTGGCGAACCTGACGGTCACGGCCGGCGGAGAGTGCCGGCTGGCGGCGGCCGGCGTGCGGCTGCTGACGGACGACGCGGCGGCGGATGCCGAGGTATACATCGCAACCTTGACATTTGAAATTGGCGGGAAGGGAGGTGCGCGATGAGACCTCTCTCAGGCCAGCGCGTTGTCGCAGGACTGATCGCGCTTGCCGCACTTTCGGTGGCTCCGGTTTTCGGGCGTGACTGGGTGACGCTCGGACCGGCGCCGATTACGAGCGGACCGTACACGGGCCGCGTGTCGGCCGTCGCGTGCCATCCGACCGACGCGAACGTCTACTACGTCGGCGGCGCGGATGGGGGCATCTGGCGAACGACGGATGCAGGCGTCACCTGGACCGCGCTGACGGATCACATGCCGACGACCGCGATCGGCGCGCTCGCGATTGATGTGACGAATCCCCAGATCGTCTACGCGGGGACCGGCGAAGCGAACTACGCGAATCACAGCCGCTTCGGGCTGGGCCTCTACAAGACGACGGATGGCGGGACGACGTGGGCACACCTTGCCGAGGAGACGTTCGCGGGGCGCTGCTTCGCAAAGCTCGTGATACACCCGACGAATCCGGAAACGCTCTTTGCCGCGGTGACGCGGGCCGGTGGTTTTCCCGCACTGGCCGCGGCGAAGAATCATCCGAGTGCGAATGGGCCGGTCGGGCTGTTTCGTTCGGACGACGCGGGCGAGACGTGGTCGCTCGTGGCGGGCGGTCTGCCGGCGGAGGTGGCGACGGACGTTGCGATCGACGCGGGCGACCCGAATCTGATGTATGCGGCGATCGGGCACATTTTCGGCTCGACGGCGAACGGGATCTATCGTTCGCAGGACGGCGGGGCGTCGTGGACGCGACTCGCGGGCGGCCTGCCGACGAGTGCGCTCGGCCGGATCAGCCTCGCGACGGCGCCCTCGCAGCCTGGCCGGTGCTATGCCCTGATCACGCGCGAGGCGACTGCGTCGGGTGGCAATGCGTCGACGGTCGGCGCGTACCGGACCGACAATTCCGGTGCGACGTGGACTGTGCTTTCGGCGCTGGGAAATATCCAGTCGACGTATGGGTGGTTTCTCTCGATCATCACGGTGCAGCCGACGAACGCGAACACGGTGTTCATGGGCGGGCTCGATCTTCGACGCTCGACGGACGCCGGTGCGAGCTGGAGCACGGTCACGCCTCCGCACGTCGACATGCACGCCGCGGTCTGGGATGCGACCGGGCGGCTGGTCGTCGGGGATGACGGCGGCGTGCACCGCACGGCGAACCTGGGCGGCTCGTGGAGTGCCCTGAACAACGGGCTCGGGCTGATCCAGTTTTACGCCGGTGTTTCTTCGCATCCGACGGATCCGTTGATTTTCTTCGGCGGGTTCCAGGACAACGGCTCGAACCGGCGGAATACGGCGACGCTGAACTGGACGCAGGTGCTCGGCGGCGACGGCGGCTGGACGCAGCTGGACCAGGCGAATCCGCTGCGTGTGTTCGTCGAATTCCAGGGATCGGGAAATCTCTACCGGTCGACGAACGGGGGCGCCGGCTTTTCCCTGTCCAGCTCCGGCATCAACACGGGCGATCGGAACGCATTCCTGCCGCCGTATCTCATCGACCCGACGGACTCAAACCGGATGCTCTACGCGACGCACAGGGTGTATCGAAGTCTCAATGGCGGGACGAGCTGGACGGCGATCAGCCCCGACGTGACGGGCGGCGCGGGGGCGATCCGGGCGATGGCGATGGCGCGGTCGAATCCGCTGGTCGTCTACCTCGCGACGACGGACGGCTTCGTCAAAAAGTCCGTCGACGGCGGGGCGACCTTCGCAACGCTCCTGACGGATGCGTCGACGTGGCCGCGCGTGACGCGCGAGCTGACGATTGCGCCGCATGATGCGGATACCGTCTTTCATGCCGGGTGGCGGTTCGGTTTTCCGAAGGTTCGCCGCTCGACGGACGGCGGGGCGAACTGGACGACGCTCGACGGCGATCTGCCCGACATCCCGGTGAATGTCGTCGAAGCGGATTTCCGCTTCACGCCGACCGTGCTGTACGCGGGCAGCGAGGTGGGCGTCTTTCGCTCGCTCGACGGCGGCGTGCACTGGCGGCGCTTCGGCGACGGACTTCCCAACGCCGTCGTGAACGACATGCAGCTCGACGTGGCGCGCGATCGGCTGGTGGTCTCGACGCAGGGGCGCGGGCTGTGGAGCATCGGCGGGCTGCACCCGGCCGACCTCGACGGCAACGGATTCATCGACCTGACGGACCTGGGGATGCTGCTGTCCGACTATGGCTGCGTCAGCGGCGACTGCGCGGCGGACCTGGACGGCGACGGGGATGTCGACATCGGCGATCTGTCGCTGCTTCTGGCGGCGTATGGCACGTGACGGGAGGGCCTGAACGCTAATCGGCGAGAAGATCGGGCTCGATCTCGCGCTCGCCCTTCACGACGGAGACGAACTTCCGGAACAGATGCCCCGCGTCGTGCGGGCCGGGGCTGGCCTCGGGGTGGAATTGCACGCACATCACGCGTTTCTCGCGGTGCAGGTAGCCTTCGAGGCTGCCGTCGTTGAGGTTGATGTGCGTGACCGTGCCGCCGACGGCTTCCAGCGATTCGATATCGACCGCGAATCCGTGATTCTGGCTGGTGATTTCGACGCGGCCGGCGGGCGAGTTCAGCACGGGCAGGTTGGCACCGTGGTGGCCGAAGCGCAGTTTGTAGGTCCGCGCGCCGAGGGCCAGCGCGAGCACTTGGTGGCCCAGGCAGATGCCGAAAATCGGCACCTCTCCGATCAGGGATCGCAGCGTCTCGACCGTTCCCGTCACGGCGGCGGGGTCGCCCGGGCCGTTCCCGGCCAGGATGCCGTCGGGTTTGAGCGCGCGGATCTGCTCCGCCGTGGCGTCGGCCGGAGCGATCGTCACGCGGCAGCCGAGGTCGTAGAGATTGCGGAGGATGTTGTGCTTGATGCCGCAGTCGAGCGCGACGACGTGCGTCGTCCGCGTCGTGACGGGCTTGTGGGCTTCACTTTCGGGCAGCCAGAGGGGCTGCGCCCATTCGGCCGGCTCGCGGGACGCGACCTGTTCGACGAGGTTCGCGCCGACCATGGAGGGGGCGGCCATCGCCATGCGGACGAGTTCCTTTTCGTCTTTGATCTCGGTTGAGATGACGCCGCGGAGCGCGCCGTGGATGCGGATGCGGCGCGTCAGGGCCCGCGTGTCGATGCCGGCGATGCCGATGACGCCGTGCTTTCGGCAGAAGTCGGGCAGCGAGGCGGTCGAGCGGAAATTGCTGGGGCGCGCGGGCAGTTCCTTGACAACAAATCCGGAGAGGAACGGCCTGGCGGATTCGAAGTCCTCTTCGTTGACGCCATAGTTGCCCATCAGGGGAAACGTCATGGTGACGATCTGGCCGCAATAGGAGGGGTCAGTGAAGATTTCCTGGTAGCCGGTCATCGACGTGTTGAAGACGACCTCGCCCGTCCGCGTGCCGGTCGCGCCGAACGATTCTCCGGTGAAGACAGTCCCATCCTCGAGCGCCAGCTTGCAGATCAAACGCGCATCTCCCGGCGGCGCAGCATTTCCCGGCTTCGGCCCGTGCGCGAAGCAGTGGTCGCGAGTATCGGTGCGCCCAATCGCCGGGGCGTATCTTGCGACCCGGCGGCGGGAAACGCAAATACGGCGTCGGCTCGATTCCGCGGCGGACCTCCGAGACCGCGTTGTCCAACCCGCCGCGTCGCGCCTATGCTCCGGCGACGCCGGAATCGGGTCCGGCGCTGTCCGCAGCTTCGGCGAGGTGACTCGACATGCTCCGCTCTTTCATCTGTGTGCTCATTCTGCTGATTCCCGGACTCACGGGCTGCCCCAGGGACGATGAACCCGCGGGCCAGACCGGAATCCCGGCGTTCAGCCAGAAACTCCGGCTCGAACTCGTGGCGGGTGAGCTATCGACGCCCGTGGCGCTCGTGTTTCCAGATGACGGCACCGGGCGGGGATTCGTCGCGAGCCAGACCGGCCGCATCTCCGTGGTCAACGCGGATGGAAGCGTAAACCCGACGCCGCTGCTGGATCTGAACGACCGCGTGGTTTCGCTGAGCGCCGTCTACGACGAACGGGGGCTGCTCGGGCTCGCCCTGCACCCGCAGTTCAACGAAAACGGCCGGTTCTTCGTGTTCTACAACGGCGCGGCGACGGACGCGGTCGAGGCCGGGTCGAATTCCGAAGTGCGAATCGCGGAATACTCCATCTCGGCCGGCGATCCGAATATCGCCGACGCCGGCAGCGAACGCGTCCTGCTTCGAATCGGCAAGCCGCAGGGAAATCACAACGGCGGTCAGCTGGCCTTCGGACCGGACGGCTATCTCTACGCGTCGGTCGGCGACGGGGGCGGGGCGAATGATCGCGGCAGCGGCCACAGTGAACCGGCCGGCAACGCACAGGACCTTTCGACGCTTCTCGGGAAAATCCTGCGGCTCGATGTGGACGGCGGCGACCCGTACGCGATCCCGCCGGACAATCCGTTTGTGGGCGTCGAGGGCGCGCGGGGCGAGATCTGGGCGTACGGGTTTCGCAACGTCTGGCGGTTTTCGTTCGACGTGAACACGAACCGGCTCTACGCGGGCGATGTCGGGCAGGGGGCCCGCGAGGAGATGAACATCGTCACGCGCGGGGGCAACTTCGGGTGGCGTGTACTGGAGGGCACGACGTGCCTCAGCCCGGAGAGCGCCGGCGCGACGGGTGAATGTCCTGCCACGGGGCTGCGCGGCGACCCGCTCATTCCGCCCATCTTCGAATATGGGCACGACGAGGGAAACTCGATCGTGGGTGGTTTCGTCTACCGCGCCGTGAACATCCCCAACCTGACCGGCTACCTCGTCTTTGGCGACTGGGCAGGCGGATCGTCGGGTCTGGGTGGTCGGCTCTTCGCCGCGGGCGAGACGATCGAGGGACTCTGGGACATCGAGGAACTGCTGTTTGAAAATGGGAATGCGGATGGGCGCGTCGGTCGAAATATCCTCTCGCTCGCGGTCGATGCCCAGGGCGAGTTCTACCTGTTGACCAGCGAGAGTTCGCGGCCCGGCGGCACGACCGGGCAGATCTGGCGGCTCGGCCGCGGAAGCCCGGTGAGCAACCGGCCGTAATCGCTGTTCGTGACGGTGGGGGCGGATTCGGGAGAAGCGGAACTACTGCGCCTCGGCCAGCGCCTGGTCGAGGATCTCGCGAAACTGCTCGACGGTCCGGAATCCGGCGACGCGCGTGCCGTTGACGAAGAACGTCGGTGTGCCGCTCACGCCGAGAGTGATTCCCGAGTCGACGTCGGTCTGGACCCGCGCGGCCGAGTCGCCGCGATCAAGGCAAGCGGTGAACGCGTCGGCATCCAGTCCCCGCGCGGTCGCGTACTCGACAAGTGCATCCCGCGACAGGTCGTCCTGATTTGCGTAAAGCGTGTCGTGGAAATCCCAGAATGCTTCGTCGCCCGCGCATTCCGTCGCCTGCGACGCCGCTTCCGCGTCCGGGTGCACGGCCCGAAGCGGGAAGTGCCGGTAAACCCAGCGCACTTTTCCGGTTTCGACGTACTCGCTCAGGATCGTCGGGTACGTCTCGCTGAAGAAGCGAGCGCAAACGGGGCACTGAAAATCGCCGTACTCGATGACCGTCACCGCCGGAGCGCCGACGGATTTGATGTGGTCGTCGTCCCGGATGAGCGGGCGGGTTTCCGTGGATGGGGGGACAAGCGAATCGCCGGCGCCCGAGTCGCCGTCAACCGGGCAACCGCCCGCGCTGAGCGACACCACGAGCGCCAGCGATGCGAGAATACGAAGCGGCCACGTCACTTCGATCACTTTTTCTGCTTCATGCGAACAACGAGCAAAATAGCGACGAGCACGGCGAGGCCACCGATAACATACCAGTTGAATTCCATGGGTTGAAGCTCCTGAACTCCGTCTGATTGCGCCAAACCGTACGGTCGTGACTCGACCGACGTACCGGCCGCATTCTAAACACGGAGTGAATCCCGGTCGAGGGCGGCAGCCGCGGCCCATGTATCAATTCTGGGATGGACGGGCTCTATTTCACCGGCGAGGCGGAAAGGACGCACAATCACCCGAATCTGCGGGCCGGTGACACACCGGGCCCCTGAGCCGCGGCGGCGGAAGCCGGCCCAGCGCACGCTGCCGCGGCCAATCTTCCTTCAACCTGTTTCGCCCGTGAGGGTTATGTCGCGCCGGCCGGCGCCGCGCGGCGGCGCGGGTGCTCCAGCCCGCGCGGCGCAATGCGGGTAGAATTCGCTTCCGGACCTGCACTTCGGAGGACCGGCCATGCATCCCACCATCCCGCTGATTCTTTTGACCCTCTGCGTCGCCCTCGCATCTGGCCAGGCGGCGACACAAACCGTGGGGCCGGCCGGAGACGACCGGACCGTCGTCGCGACCGGGCAGCTTGTGCATCCCGCGGGACGGAGCGTCGAGATCGCCGGCCGGCCGGTGGACGTCGTCGTTTCGCCCGATGGTGCACAGGCCATCGTGAAAGACAACCGCGGGCTCGTTGTCATTGACGTCGCGTCATGGTCGGTGGTCCAGGAGATCAAATTCCCTGACGGCGGCGGCTCGATGACCGGCATCGCGATCTCGAGTGACGGACGGCATGTGTACGCCACGACGGCGAAGGGGGACTTGATTGACGCGGTTCGCGGTGCGGACGGTCGGTTGAAGCTGGACCGGACGATCAATCTTCCCGCGAAGTCGGGCAGCTCATTTCCCTGCGGGATCGTGCTTTCGCCGGACGGCAAGTCAGCGCTGGTGTGCCTCTCGCGCAACAACACGCTGGGAATTATCGATCTGGCGGAGGGGAAGATCGCGGCGGAAATCGCGGTCGGCGTTGCTCCGTACACCGTCTGTCTCACGAAGGACGGCACGACGGCGTTCGTGACCAACTGGGGCGGGCGCCGGCCGGGCGACGGTGAGAAGGCGGAACCATCGTCGGGCACGCCGGCGCTCGTCGATGAACGGGGCATCGCGGCGAGCGGGACGGTGTCCGTGGTCGACATCGCGGCGAAGAAGGTCCTCGCGGAGATCGCGGTGGGCCTGTCGCCCTGCGGCCTGACGCTGAGCGCGGACGAAAAAACGCTTTATGTCGCATCGGCGAATTCGGACGAGGTCGCGTTCATTGATGTCGCGGGCCGGCGCGTCGCCGAGACGCTGGTCGTGCGGCCGGATACGGCCCTGCCGTTCGGGAGCATGCCGAACGGGCTGTCGCTGAGTCCGGACCGGAAGTCGCTGCTGGTGAGCCTCGCGGGAAATAACGCGATCGCGGTCGTGCGGCTGGCCGCGGAGGGTGCGAAACCGGCGGGGATCGCGGGGTTCATTCCGACGGCGTGGTATCCGGGGGCGCTCGCGATTTCGGGCGAGTCGTTCATCGTGGCAAACATCAAGGGCATTGGTTCGCGAACGGAGCGGGAAAAGGGAAAGGGCTGGAACAGTCACTGGCATCGCGGGACGCTCAGCCTGGTCTCGATGCCCGATGCCGACACGCTGGCGAAACTGACGGAGCGGGCCCGGGCCGACGCCCGCGTGCCCGAAGCGCTCCGAAACCGCGAACGGGCGCGGCAACGCGACGAAGTGAAGCCCGTGCCCGTGCCGGCCGAACCGGGCCAGCCGTCGGTTTTCGAGCATGTGTTCTACATCATCAAGGAGAACCGGACGTACGATCAGATGTTCGGCGACATCGAGCGCGGCAACCGCGACAAGTCGCTGTGCATTTTTCCGCGCGAGATCTCCCCGAATCACCACGCGCTCGCGGACGAATTCGTGCTGCTCGACAATTTCTACTGCAACGGCGTGCTATCGGCCGACGGACATTCGTGGGTGACCGAGGGCAATGTGACGCCGTATCTCGAGCGCTCGTTCGGGGGATTCGAACGGAGCTATACGTTCGGAAACGACCCGCTGACCTATTCGTCCTCCGGGTTCGTGTGGGATCACATCCTGGCGGCGGGATACTCCTTCCGGAACTACGGCGAATTCGACGACGCGTCGTACGAGCCGAGTGCGTCGTACAGCGAGGTGCTGAAGGACTGGCGCGAGAAGACGGGCCGGATCAAGCGGAAGCAGTCGATCGGCGTCGAGCGCGTGCGGCGCTATTCGAACCCGGACTATCCCGGCTGGAACATGTCGATCCCGGACCAGTTGCGCGCGGATGTGTTTCTTGCCGAATTCCGCGAGTTCAACGAGAAAGGCGGCCTGCCGAATTTCGTCACGATCTACCTGCCCAACGACCACACCTCCGGCACGTCGGTCGGCCAGCCGACGCCGCGGGCGCTGGTCGCGGACAACGACCTGGCGCTCGGGCGGATCGTCGAGGCCATCACGGAGAGCCGCTATTGGGCGAAGTCGTGCATCTTCGTGATCGAGGATGATCCGCAGAACGGATTCGACCACGTCGACGGCCACCGCTCGATCTGTCTCGTCATCTCGCCGTACACCAAGCGCGGCGCGCTGGTGAGCCGGTTCTACAACCAGACGTCGGTCGTCCACACGATCCACCGCATCTTCGGAATCGCGGCCGTCAATCAGTTGACGGCACTGTCGCCCGTGATGACCGACTGTTTCCAGGCGGAGCCGGACCTGCGGCCGTACGACTGCCGGCCGATCACCGTCGAACTGGGCGAACTGAACAAGAAAGCGGAGCTGCTGTCACCGGCGGAACGGATTCTGGCCGACGCGAGCAGCGCCATGGACCTTTCCAAGCCCGACCGTGCGGACGAGGACACGCTGAATCGCATCCTCTGGCACGCGATGAAGGGCGCTGAGACGCCCTACCCGGCGGAGTGGGCCGGGCCGCATGGGCGGGGGCTGGCCGCGCTGGGGCTCAAGCTCGATGAATCCGGCGCGGTCGACGACGACGACGATTAGCCGGGTCCGGGAAAATGGCTCGGCGAAATCGCGCCGACGGTCGTTTTCAGTCGATAAAGGCTGTGAACGGCCATGCGAAACCTATCGCTGACTTTTGCGGTGTTCGGGCTCGTCGTCTGCGCGGGGGCGCAGGAAATGCTCGCCCGACACGAGGCCGCCCTGGATTCGCCCGGCCGGGGCGATGAACTCTACCGGCTGGTCAAACGATTCGACTTCGACGAGCGCAAACTCGGCAACTTCGAAGACGTCCCGATGCACTGGCAGCGGCTGGCCGGTGAGGGCCTGCCGGCGTTCAGCAACGGGCGTTTCGACGACAAGGCCGGGCGGAGCGCGCCGCCCTCGTTTGCGCTGCGTCTCCAGACCGGCAACGTCGCGTACGAGTATTCGCATTCCGACCTGATCGCGACGTCCGACTCGGATTACCTGGTCACCGGCTACATCCGCGCGGAAAACGTCCGGCATTCCCGGGCGTTCATGGCGGCGTATCTGGTCGATCAGTTCGGCCAGCGGATCTCCGGCAGTGAACGGATCTCGCAGTTGATCGAGTCGACGGCCGACGAGTCGCAGCCCTGGCAGCGGGTCATGCTGGAGGTGCCGGGTGAATTTCCCAGCGCCCGGGCGCTGCGGCTGCAATTCTGGATTCTCCAGGCGTCTGCCTGGCGTACGCCCGATCCGGCGGAGGTGGATCCGATCCAGCGGCAGGACATCCGCGCCACCGCCTGGTTCGATGACGTCGAGGTTCTCCGGCTGCCGCGCGCGCGGCTGCGGTTTTCGAACTCCGGCGGCCTGGTGCTGCCCGGCCGTTCCGAGTCCTTCATCTTCGACGTCGCGAACACCACGTCGCAGGACCTGACGGCCCAACTGCTGATTTTTGATTCCGCCGGAAACGAAGTGCATCGTTCGTCGCAGACGCTGCCGCGCGGGACGGAAACCGCGGCGCTGCGGCGAGGTCCGGCGCCCGGGGCCGAGCGGATCGAGCAGCGGGCCGCGCGCGCGGCCGTGCCGAAACTGCCGGAGGGTCTGTACGAGGCCGATCTGCGCGTCTTCGCGGCGAGCGAGCTGCTGTTCGAGCGGCGGCTTCGATTCGCGGTGCTCGCGTCGCTGCCGGATACGCCCGAGCCGGCGGTCGACCTGGGTGTGGACATCGGCGCATGGCGCGGCGGGGCCAGCGACGGCCTGGTTGGCCTCCTGTCGGAATTGGGAGTCGGCGCCTGCAAGATCGGCGTGGAGATGGAGCCATCCGCCGGGGAACCCAACGGAAATGCCCGACTGCTCTCGATCGGACAGGTCGTCCACGAAGCGGCGAAACGGCGCATCGAGACGATCGGCGTCATCGCGCCTCCGGGGCCGGGTGCGGGTGTGCAGTATCGGACCGCGCTCGATCTGGTCCAGCAGGAGCGCGACTGGCGGCGGTTCATGAGTCCGGCCTTCGCGCATTTCGGCGGCATGCTGCCGTCGTGGCAGGTCGACGCGGAGGTCGCCGGGGTGACGACCTCGACCGTCTGGCAGCCCGCCCACGTCGCCGCCGTGCGCGAGCACCTACGTCGCTTCGTCACGTCGCCGGAGATCATCGTTCCGACGTCGATACACGCGGATTCCGCGGCGGGCGCGTTCAAGAATTCGATCCGGATTCCGGAGTCGATCCCATCACGCGATCTTGCCCGCGCGTTTGCGCATTTTCGGGAAATCGGCGCCGAGAACGCCTGGATTTCGCTTCAGACCGGCGCGGAGACGCCCCGCGGCGGCGCGGACCCGGGCCGCCTGTATGAACTGACGCGGCGGTTCGTCATGGCCAAGGCGTGCGGGGCAGGCCGCTTGTTCTTCGACGCGCCGTTCCGGCGCAGCGCGGAACCGGGCGGTTCGTGGGAGCCGACCCCCGAGTTTCCGGTGCTGCGGACGCTGTCGCGCGTGCTCGGCGGCAAGGAACTGGTCGCGGTCATGCGGCCCAACCCGGACGTGATCGCCTGCTTCTTTCGCGGCGGGGGGCGGGCGTGCATGGTGCTGTGGAGCTGGCGGGCGGACGCCGCGACGTCGACGCTCGACCTGTACCTGGGCGACGCGCCACACGTGATCGATATCTGGGGGCAGCCGATTCCCCTCCGCGTGGAGCGGCGACGCACGCGGCTCGAAGTCGGCGAAGCACCGCTGATCGTCGACGGGATGGATTCGCCGCAGGCGCTTTTCCAGGCGAGCTTCCGCGTTTCCCCGACGAGCGTCCAGCAGCATGCCCCCGAGCCGCGCCCGGTCGTCCGCTTTCGCAATCCCTATCCCGAGCGGATCGCCGGCCGGATGTCGATCACCCCGCCCCCGGACTGGGAGCTGAATCCGACGAGCGTGAGCTTTGACCTGGAGCCGGGCGCGGAACTGGAGCACGACCTCGCATTCACGCTGCCGCCGCGCCAGCCGGCGTCGGTTCATGACCTGAAAGTTCACATCAGCGTGCTCAGCCCGGAGCGGGCGGATTTCGACTTCACCGAGCGGCTTTCCGTGGGGCTGCAGGACATCGACGTGATCAACATCCCGCGCTGGCAGGGCACGGAGCTGCACGTGGAACAGACGCTCGTGAATCGCTCGACGAAGCCGGTTCGCTTCGAGTCGTTCTGCGTTGCGAAGAACCGGCAGCGCGCGGATGGGCTGTTCATCGACGTGCCGCCCGGCGGACGCCTTTCGCAGGTCTATGTCTTTACGGATGCTTCCGATCTCGCTGAAAGCCTGCTGCACATGGGGATCCAGGAGATCCGGGGCGATCGGCGCCTGAATCAGCTTGTCGAGGTTCCCCGGCCGTGACAGAATGCGGCCATGGCGGAACTGCCGATCAAGAATCCCCCGCGCGACGAGGGCGGGTGCGGAACATCCTGCGGCGCCGGGCTTGAGAAGATCTACCCGGCGACCGCGATCCGTTACGGCGCGATGCGCTGGGTGGGGGAGTTCCGCTATCGCCCGGGAAGCGTCTTTCGCTGCGGCGGAAAGGTGGTCATCGAGACTGACCGCGGCGTCGAGATCGGCGAACAGGTCAGCCTGACCTGCAACGGATGTTCCAAGTCCGTCAGCCGTGAACAGATCAAGCGCTACGTCGAGGCCAGCGGGGCTGATTTTTACAAGCTGCGCGCGGGACGGATCCTCCGCGAGGCCACGCCCCAGGACCTGCTCGAGCACGAGAAGCTGAACGCCAAGCTGCACGAGGATATCGATCGCGCTAGCCTGATCGCGGCCCAGGTCGGCCTCGAGATCGCGATTGTGACGGTTGAGCACCTGCTCGGCGGCGAGCGGATCGTGTTCTACTTCCGCCATGATGAGGGCCGTGTCGATTTTCGCGACCTCGTCAAGGAACTCGCCCACTACTACCAGACGCGGATCCAGATGGTGCAGGTGGGCGCACGCGACGAAGCGCGGCTCGTCGCGGATTACGAGATCTGCGGCCGCGAGTGCTGCTGCCGCAATTTCCTCAAGAAGCTCCGGCCCGTGAACATGAAGATGGCCAAGCTTCAGAAATCGACCCTCGATCCGACGAAGGTCTCCGGGCGCTGCGGGCGGCTCCGCTGCTGCCTGCGCTACGAGCACGAGGGTTATGAAGAACTGGATGCGAAGCTGCCGCGCGCCGGGCTCTGGGTGGAAACCGAATTCGGCGTCGGACAGATCATCGACCGCCAGGTCCTTACGCAGCTGCTCATGATCCGAACGACGGAAGGGCGCGTTGTGACGGTGCCGGCGGAAGAACTGCGCGCCGTCGACGTCGCGCCCCCGCCGCCGCCCGCGGAGGGATTCGAGACGGGTTACCGCGGCCGGCGCACGGATTCCCTCGACCGGGGCCGGCCGGATCGCCGGCGCGACCGGCCGCCGCGTCGGGATGAGCCTCCGCGCCGCGCGCCGGCGGGCGAATCGGGGATGGCGGATGAACCCGCCCCTGACGGCAACGAGGCAGTACCGGATGCGGAGGCTCCGTCGTCATTCGAGGCGACCGAAGAACTGGCGGGCGACGGCGGCCGAGGTCTGGACGTCGAGGCCGGCGCGGAAACGCCCCCGGGCGGGGACGCCGGGCAGGCGGGCGGGGCGGCAGAGGGCGGGCGGCGTCGGGAGGGCCGACGACGCCGGAATCGGCGCCGGTTCCGCGGACCGCGGCGCGACGGACCGGGCGGCGGATCGGCAGGTGGCGACGCGCCCGCAGGGGGCGGCGAATGACCATGGACGCCGGCCCGATGTCGCTCCAGGAGGCGATCCGCCATGACGGGCGCTATCCGCCCGACGCCTACGAGTTCCTCTTCCGCGGGCTCGAACGCGCGGCCCGGCAGCTCCACGGCGAGCGGCGCGGGCGCCAGCCGCGGCATGTATCGGGACAGGACCTGTGCGAGGGGCTTCGCGTCGAGGCCCTGCACCGCTGGGGTCCGCTGGCTCGGGCCGTGCTCGGAAAGTGGCGGATTCGCCGGACGCGCGATTTCGGTGAAATGGTCATGTTCCTCGTAGGCCTGGACGTCCTGAGCCGCCAGGAATCTGACTGCATCGAGGACTTCGACGACGTGTACGAGTTCGAGGCGGCCTTCGGTCAGATCCGCGTTGAGATCGACGAATGACCGGGTCAGACAGCGCGCAGCGCGGCGTGACGCGAGGATGCATGGATCTCGACGCAGTTACAAGCGGACGAAGGCTCGAGCACTCCCTTTTCACCGACCTCCCGCCGACCGTGGCCTGGATCGGCGGCGAGGACGGTTTCCTCCAGTTGCTCGACCAGACGCGCCTGCCCGAAACGGTCGCCGTGCGGCGGTGTGACGACGCTCGATCTGTTTTCGACGCGATTCGCGAATTGTGCGTCCGCGGCGCGCCGGCGATCGGCGTCGCCGGCGCGTACGGCGTTTGCGTGGCCGCCCGGCCGTTGCGCTCGTCTCTCGAATTTCTCCGCGGCACGCGCGAGGCCGCGGAATTTCTCAAGAGTTCGCGGCCGACGGCGGTGAATCTGGCCTGGGCGATCGATCGCGTCTTGGCGGTCGCGGGCGCCCACCGGTCGGAGCCGCCGGCTTCGATCTGGTCGGCGATGCTCGCGGAATGCCACGCGATCAGCCTCGAGGAATCGCGCGCGTGCCGGGCGATCGGCGAGGCCGGGGCGCGGCTGATCCGCGACGGTGCAGGAATCCTGACGCACTGCAACGCGGGCGCGCTGGCCACGACCGCCTACGGCACGGCGCTGGCACCGATGTACGTCGCACGCGAGCGCGGCGTACACTTCCAGGTCTACGCGGATGAAACGCGGCCGCTGCTTCAGGGCGCGCGCCTGACGGCGTTCGAGCTCGCCGCCGCGGGGATCGACGTGACGGTGCTTTGCGACGGGGCCGCGGCGGCGGCGATGGCGAGCGGCCGGGTCAACCTGGTGATCGTTGGGGCGGACCGGATCGCGGCGAATGGCGACACGGCGAACAAGATCGGAACGTACGCGGTCGCCTTGGCCGCGCGGCGGCACGGAATCCCGTTCTATGTGGCGGCGCCGCCGAGCACTTTCGACCGGTCGCTGGCCGACGGGCGGGGGATCCCGATCGAGGAGCGGGCGTCGGGCGAGGTTTCGGAGGGGTTCGGGAGGCGTACGGTTGCGCGGGATGTGCGCTGCTGGAACCCGGCGTTTGACGTGACTCCGGCGGACCTGATCACGGGAATCATCGTTCCGGGGCGGGTATTGGAACCGGTTACGGCGGAAAAAATCGCGGATTTTTTTGGCTGAGGGCTTGCAAAGCGGTGTGGTCCGCCTATTCTGCGGGGGGTATGTATCGGTGCGGTCACGTCTGGGCGCGTCCTCCGAAAGGAGAAGTACGCTCCCAAACCCCGCAATTTGATTGAATTCGCATTCGGTGCGCCCGGTGTGTAGCCTGGCGCAGGTTGATCCCAAAGGACGGATCAAAGTGGAGTTCCTCAGCTTGGAGGCTCTTGTGATGAAGAAGTTCTGGATGAAGGGTGCAACGTTGGCGTTGACGGGCACCGTGCTGTCGCTCGGTATGGGCGGCGGCTGCCTTTCGACGATCATTCAGCGCATCCTGGTCGCGGTCAATTTCGACTAACTGTGGCTAACCACCTCACTACGGAGAAAAAGCAGATGAAGATCAAGGCGAAGATGATGGCGCTGGCGCTCGTCGCTGGCGCGTCCGTGTTCCACATCGGCTGCTCGCTCGGCTCGATCGGCTGGGTCGGCCAGTTCATCGGCGACGCCCTCGGCGACGCCCTCTGGCTCGGCGGCATTGACTAAGGTTCCTGGTTAACTCTCGGATCGCGCAACGCGACCGCTTCATGGAGAAGAAAATGACGAAGATCAAGTGGATGGTTCTCTCGGCGCTGGCCCTCGGCGGTACGCTGTTCCACAGCGCCGGCTTCGGCTGCCTCCAGCCCGTCTGGGACGGCTTCCTCAACGGCTTCCCGACGAACAACCGCTGGCTGAACATCGGTATCGACGTCCTGAAGGAAGAGCTGTTCAGCTAATCTGCTCCGGACGCGGCTTGGTTGGCCTCGAAGGCCAAACCGGGTTGGATGACCCGAAAAGAATCGCCCCGGCGTCGCGGGCGACGCGTCACGGATGGTTTCGGCTCACAGATGGAATTCTCGTCCGGCCTCGGTCGGCCGAGTCCGCGTCCTGCGGAAAGGAGACTCAGATGGTTCGCAAGTTCGCCACGCTGGCGCTCATGACCAGCGGTTTCACGATGGCCCTCGGCCTCAACTGCCTGCCGAACATCGGCACCAGCTTCCAGGGAATCCTGGATAACTTCGGCCTGGGTGACCTCTTCGGCGGCATCCTCGGCTAAGTCGGGATCCCGTTCGACGAACAACTAGGACGGGGCGGCGGGAAATGTCCGTCGCCCCGTTTTTGCTTCCCCCACGACGAGGTGACCGGTGCGCACGCGATTCAGAGCCTGGCTCATGATTGGATTCACGATTCTCCCGGCGCTGGGCCTCAACTGCCTCCCGAACATCGGCGGCCGGATCGCCGACACCCTCGACTACTTCGTCGGTTTCCCGCCCGGAGACGCAATCGTCCGGACCTCTCCCTGACGCTGCTGATGCGTTTTTTCGAGCGGTCCGTAAATCTCGCGCGGGTCACTTGAACGGTCAGCCGGGACGGTGTTATTATTCCTCCGACGAGTCCGTAACGGGCGGGTGCCTGACGCGACGATTTGGAGCCCCCGAATGAAAAATCGATCGAGACAGTGGAAGCGCATTCTCGCCCTTTGCGCGGGCGCGACGCTTTTCCAGGTCGGCCTGTTCCCCAGCGGCTGTGCCGGCTTCGTGAGCAACGGCCTCATTACCGCGTTCGATTTCTGCGGTGTCCTGAACTGCACCGGCGGCTCTTATTTCAATCTCTGCGACCCGACTCAGACGATCATCCTGATCGACTGTCCCGCGGCCGCCGAGGAAAACCCGTAACGATCGGAGACGATACGCATGCGCCCACGCACCTATGCAAAACTGGCTGCTCTCGCCGCCCCGATCGCCACGGGCGGCTTGGCGTTTCAATTGAGCTGCTCCGGGATCACCAACCTCCTGGGTCAGGTCAATCCCTGCGGCACGATCCTCGCCTGCGATCCCGCGCTCTACCGCCTGATCGCGGCCGACATCGACGGCCCCGGCGTCCGTCCGGAGATCGACATCTTCTGCACGTACCCGCCGTTCTGCGAGAATGACCCGATTCTCGGCGTTGGCCAGAACCCATAGCCTTCGCCGCGTTTTCGTGAAACGAGAACCGCGCCGACCTCGTGCCCGGCCTGTACAATCCGTACGGGGCCGGCACGAGGTCGGTGCGTTTCCTGCGAGCGCCGAGGGATCATGAGGATCATGCCGTTCGCGCATCCGCCGCTCGCCGCGATTCTCGCAACCGCACTTTTCCTTTCAGTACTGCCGGCGCACGCCCAGCCGGCCGATCGCTCCCGCCAGGCCGCCGCCACGCTCCCGGAGAGCAACGAGGCAATTCTGCTCACCGGCCGGGTCGAGGATGCGCTCGCCGCCGGCGACTTTCGCCTCGCGCTGGAGCTGCTGGATCAGCTGCGGAACCACTCCGCCGAACTCATCGCGCCGGCGGCGAGCCGCACGCTCATCCCCATCTGGCGCCATGTCTTCCGGTTGCAGCGGCAGCTCCCGCCGGGGGCGCTCGATATGTACCGGCGCCTGCGCGACGCCGAGGCTGCGGCGAAATTCGCGGCCGCATCGCGGAGTGCGGATCTGGCTGCCCTGCGAGAGATTTTTCGCGCCTACCCGTTGACGGATTGCTGGCTCGCGGTCGGTCGCGAACTGGCCGCGCGGCTGATCGACGGCGGCGCCTATTCGGAAGCGACGGAAGTCTTGCGGGAAATGGCGGAAGCGGGCGGCGACGCGGGTCCCGAGGTTCTCACGCACCTGGCGATCGCGCTCGCGGCCGGCGGGGCGGATGCGGCCGCGGAGGCCGCCCTGCAGGAGGCGGGCAGGGGGCTTGCCGCGGCGCCGGGGCGAGGGTTCGGAGAACGCCTTGTGCAGGTTCGCGAATGGATGGCGCGCCGCGCTGCCGGGGAGCGGGACCGTGCGCCTGGTCTCCGGCCGGCGATCGGCGTCGGGGTATGGACCCAGCCGCTGACGCGCGGCGATGATCCGCCCGAATTCGACCGCGAGATCGCCGATGCGATCGAGATTCTGCGCCGCATGCCCCTCCAGGAACCCGTCGTCGCGGGTGACGTTCTGTATCTGCGCGGGCGCGGGGTGATCTGGGCGCTGGATGCGCTGACGCTCACGGTTCGCTGGCATGCGACCGAGCAGCGGCTGGAGGGATACCTCGCGACGGGGGCGCGATTCAACCCGCGGGCGGCGGAGACGGATCCGCGGCTCTCGCCCGACGCCGAACTCACCCTGACCCACCACCTGCGGCACGTTCTTTCCGTCGGCCCGAATCTGCTCTTTACCATCGAAGGGCTGACGCTGTTCGACCCGGCCGCGGAGCCGTTCCGGCAGAACATCCTCGGCGCGGGGACAGCGCTCCCGCGAAATGAACTCGTCGCCCGCTCGCCGGCGACCGGCCGGATCGTGTGGCGCACGGGCGGCGAGAGCGGCAATCCGCTCGTGACCGTCAGTTTCCAGGATCGTCCGCTGGTGCTCGGCGGCGACTTGGTCGCGCCTTTCGTCCGCGATTCGGAGCTCCGGCTCGCGATTCTCGATCCCGCGTCCGGCGCCCTGCGGCGGGAGGTGCTCGTCGTTGGCCCGCCGACGCATTTCACCCGCGAAGGGGGGCGCGTGCTCCTCACGGCCGATGACGCGACGCTGTTCGTCTGCACGGGCAACGGTGTGATCGCCGCGCTGCGGCGCGCGGATTATTCGTGGCAGTGGGCCACCGTCTATCCCAGTACGCTTGTCGAGCACCTCGGCCAGATGTGGTGGCAGCCGCAGGCCGACCCGGTCGAGTCCGGCGTCGATCGCCCGATCATCGCCGATGACCTGCTGATCGTCGCACCGGCCGACTCGACGGACATCTTCGCGCTCGACCGCTTCGACGGACACGAGCGCTGGCGTTTTCCCCGGCGAGATGCGCTCGCGGTCGCCGGGGCGTCTCCCCACGGGCTCGTGCTCGGGGGGCAGGGACTCGCATGCGTCGACTTGCACGACCCGGTCGGCCGGCCCGTGCGCTGGCGAAGCGTGCCGATGGAACTGGTCGGCCGCCCGGTCGTCGCCGGCGATCGCGTCTTTGCGCCGACGCGCGAGGGCATCGTCAGTCTCGATATCGAGACCGGCAAGGTCGTCGCCGCTCCCGAGTTCCTGGCGTCCAGCGTCCGGCCCGCGGCGGCCTCGGAGACCGGATCGGTGCTCGGCGCGAATCTGGTCGCGGGCGCGGGCGCAGTCTTCGCGGTAACGCCCTCGAAGGTGATCAAGCTCCCGGACCCGGGCGCGACCGAGTCGCTCGCCCGCGCGACCGGGTTGCCGGACACCGACGCGCGGGTCGCGATCCCGCTCGCCTGGTGCGATGCGCTCTCGGGCCGCCTGGATGCGGCTTTGCGCAGGCTTGAGCAGCTTTCGAATCTCGACGCCGCGTACGCCGGCGCGCGGGATCACGTCCTCGCCCACGTGTTCCTCGAACTCGCCCGCACGACCGATTCCAGCGTCGGGCGGCTTGATTGGCTCAAACGGGCGTCCGCGCTCGCGAGCGACCGCGAATTCTCGGCGCGCCTGGCGCTCGTGATCGGCCGCACGCTCGAAGAGGACGGCCGCTGGAACGAAGCCGCGGCGCACTACCTCGAGATGCTCGGTTCGGCACACGCGCAGGTCGTGCCGGACCCGGCTGATCCGTATCGTCGCGCCGCAACATGGATTCTCGCGGTCGGTCGGCTGCGGCCGCTCGCCGCCAGCCGGCCGGATGCACTCGCCGGGGCGCTCGCGGCCGCGGTGGGCCGCTGCGACCCCGTCGCCGAGGCGCTCGGGCTGCTCGAACGCCTGCGGGTCGCCGTGGAAGGCACCAGCCTGGAGTCGCTCGTCCGCGTGGCGATGCTCCACGGGCGGCTCCCGCCCGAACTCGCGCTCGATCGGCAACCCGACGGCGATCGAGCCGATCTGCCCGCGCCGGAGCGAAGGCGCATCGCGCTCGCCCGCTGGGAGGCGCACGTGGGGCTCGAAATGCTCGACGAGGCGGCTCGCGACGCCGCGGCGTGGAAGGCCGAGTTCGCCGAAGCCTCGATCGCACCGGTCGAAGCGGAGCGCGAGCGCGAAACGCTCGAGCGGATCGACCAGGAGACGCGGAAGATCAGCGCCGCGCGGGCGGATCCGCTCGTCTACGACCCGTCGCTCAAGAATCGCCGCTGGCGGATCGCGAAGGCGGAACTGCTCATCGACGAACGACATCCCCTCTCCGCCGTCCGCGACTGGATCCCCGTGCGGAATTACGGCGCCGGACAGATCCAGTTAATCGAGACTTTCCGCAACCAGTTCCCCTGGCGGCAGTTCGAGGACGGCGTGGGCGAGAGCGGGAGCACCGCACCGCTGGTCGATACCGAGTTCGGCGTTCGCCCCGGCTTTCGCGTGATGGAAGAGGAGGTTCGCCCGCGCGCCTGGCCGGTGATTGTCCACAACCAGCTCGCGGCGGTGCCGGTGCGCGGGGGGCTTGTGGGGACGTCGCTCGCCCCGGGGCGCTTCGCCCGAAAGCGCGCCTGGGACTTTTCCGTTCCCGACTGGACGCAGCCGCCGCAGGACATTGCAAAGACCTCTATCGGCACGCGCGACGGCGTCGTCTTCTGCCCGCGCTCCGATCGCCTCGTGCTCGTCGGCTGGAACGACGGCGGGCTGCGCTGGCGGCGCGATTTTCCCGGCGGGATCATCCAGCGCGTCGATCTCGCCGATTCGCGCATCATCGTGCAGATGCAGGATCAGCAGGTCTTCACGCTCGACGCGGCGCTGGGAGATCGCGTGCAGCGCCTCGAACCGCCCCGGTCGGTCGCCCGTGCGATCGAAGTCGTCGGCGAGCGGATTATCGTGTGGACTGCCGATGGCGCCCGGGCGTACGACGCGGCGACGCTGGCGCCCGTCTGGCAGAGCGACGTCAAGGACGTCGCGCGGATCCTGCGCGTCGTGAATTCCGACTGGATCGCGGTTCGCGTGCACGGCGAAGATCGCTGGCGCCTGCTGCGAAGCGCCGACGGGACGCCCGCGATTGCCGCGTGGGCGGAGGGGGCCGAGGGCCTCGGCGACGTGCACATGTTCGCCGTCGACGCGGGACTGCTGCTCGCCGTCCGGGGCGGAGATCCCGATTTGCGCCCGACCAAACTGCAATTCTCGGCCTTCGACGCAGCCGGCGGCGAGCGGCGATGGTCAATCGACGTCAAGACGGGCAGCCTGCCCGTGATGAACCCGTCCCAGCTCTGCGGCCATCCCCGGTACGTCGTTGTCCTCAGCGACGCCGAGCCCGCCGAACGCGATCCGGCCGCCCAGAATCGCCGCTACCTGTCCGTGCAGTTGATCGAAAAGGCGACCGGGGCGGCGCAGGAGCCGATTGATATCGCGGGGACGTTCGATCCGCTCACGAGCGGCACGTGCGACCCGAACGTCCTGGTCACGCCGAGCCGGATCATCGTGCAGGTCAGCGGCAACATCGTCGCGCTGGGAAATCCGCCCGGCGCGCGGAGCGAACCATGAAACGCATCGGAATGTGGATCGCGATCGCCGCGCTGGCCGCGCTGCCGCCCGCCGGGTTTGCGCAGGCCGCCGGCAAGTCCGCCGAGGGCGGCGATGTGCCGGGCGCCGATCCGGCCGAGATCACGCCGGCGACCAAGGCGGCGATCGACGCGGGCACCCGCTTTCTCGTGAAATCGCAGAACCGCGACGGCAGTTGGCGCACGAAAGGGGCGAACGGCGGATATCCGGTCGCGATGACATCGCTCTGCGCCCTGGCGCTCATGGCCGGCGGGAGCACGCCGACGCAGGGGCCGCACGCGCGAAACGTCAGCAGCGCGCTGACGTTCGTCCTCAAGAGCGCCCGGCAGGACGGGCTCATCTGCCAGGTCGAGGAAGAGAGCCACTGCATGCACGGGCATGGCTTCGCGATGCTCTTCCTGGCGCAGTGCCTCGGCGCGGAGGAGGACCCGCAGCGGCTGGCGCAGATCAAGCTCGCGTTGACGCGGGCGATCGAACTCACCGGCCGCAGCCAGAGCGCGGCCGGGGGCTGGCTCTACACACCGGATTCGGGCGGCGACGAGGGTTCGGTGACGGTGACGCAGGTGCAGGGCCTCCGCGCGGCCAAGAACGGCGGGGTGGCGGTGCCGAAGCGGGTCATCGACAACGCGATGAGCTACCTGGAGAAGTCGACCAACTCGGACGGCGGAATCCGCTACCAGGTGAGCGACAACGGTCCGAGCCGGCCGGCGATCACGGCGGCGGCGGTGGTGTGCTATTACAACGCGGGCCTGTACGACGACGCGCGGGCGAAGAAGGCGCTGAAGTACTGCGAGACGTCGCTTTCGCCCAAGAGCAGCAGCGCGGCCCGCTACTTCGGCCATTTCTATTACGCGCACCTGTACATGGCGCAGGCGATGTTCCTGCTGGGCGGCGACAAGTGGGATGACTACTACACGGGCATCCGGCAGGCGCTTTTGGAGCGTCAGAGCCCGGACGACGGCTCGTGGGACGGCGACCACGTCGGGACGACGTACGGGACGGCGGTGTCGCTGCTGATTCTCCAGTTGCCGTACAAGCGGCTGCCGATCATGCAGAAATGAGGCCGCCCGTCGACTGTTCTGCTGAGGCTCGATCGCCCCGTTAACCGTGGTAAGGTTGGAACGTGGGAACGTGGGAAGGTGGGGAAGGTGGAGGAGCGCGAGCGTGCGCGGTTGGGCCTCTTGAACCGGGATTCGGTCGTCTAGTGGTCCTAGCCCAACTTTCGCACTTCGCCGCTGCGATCGGCGTTGGCGTGGCGGGAGGGC
>BTUU01000002.1:0-420277 GCA_045863555.1 Planctomycetota bacterium
GAGAGTACGCCGCCTTTATTCACCCGGCCATCAACGAAATTCGGTTATATCCCTAAGGATAGTCCGAAAATCCCCTCCATTGTCAAGGACTTCGAGAACCCGCCAGCCGGCTTCTCCTGAATCAAACGACTCTCCCTGCCCGCCGACGCGGATGTCGTCGAACATTGCGTCGAGAGGATCTCCACCGTGATCCTCAAACACAAGTCGGAACGAGGTTCCCGGACTCACCGTAACCTCGTATTGTCTCCATTCGCCATCGTTGATCAGTTGGACAAATGTCGGTGCTACCGACCGCTCGTCGCCCGCGATCCAAACTGGCGCGCCTATTTCGTTGGTCAAGGAAAAACCCGCATAGCCGTGCCCTAGGATCCCACGGTATTCGAACTGAACGCTTGCGCGGAGACGAGGCGCGCAAGCAATCTCGCGGCTAAAGATGTCACCCCCAGAGCGAATCGCACCAAATGCAAGCACGTGATTGCCGGGTCGAATCGGATCCGGAACGATCTGTCCGGAATGGGGGGTCGACGGCGCGCTTGTCCACTGAGAAAGATCGCCTTCGAAGTTCTCGATGAACAACTGCCCTCGGGTAATCGGAACTGCGAGCATAATCATCGTGGCGACGGTGATCCAGTTGGTGAACCGCATTCGAGACTCCTTGGACAATTAGGTCGGTCGCAGGAAGCCCGCGCGCTTCCCGCCTAGAGGTAGGTGCGTCGTTTGGACTCAGATCGCGCACAATCTTTTTGATTCCACAGATATTATCACTGGTGATATCATTACGATTTTTGGAAGGTGCGTCGGTCCATACGCATCGGCTCGGCTCTCAAGATCACGAAAATGGGGTACTCCGCACGAATGCGCTGGTTCAACGCCGCGATCGTCGTTCGCATCACCCTCGCCATCGCTGCCGCCGGGCTCGTGCTCTTCTCGTTCGGCCGCGTCATCGCCCGGCCGTTCCAGCAGCAGGCCAAGCGCGCCGGCCAGGTCGAGCTGACCGTCCTCCATTGGGGCGACAAGGCCGAGGACAAGATCGTCGCCGACCTGATCGCCGATTTCGAGAAGGACAACCCGGACGTGCGCGTCCTGCGCTCCAACGTCGGTTCGCCCGCACAGCTTCAGACCAAGCTCCAGACGATGCTCGCGGCCGGTGAGCCGCCCGACCTCTTCTACCTCATCTTCGAGAAGGTGGCCGCGTTCGCCTCGCAGGACGTGCTGGAGGAGATCGAGCCGTACGTCGAGCGCGATCGCGCGGCGAAGGTTGCCGACTGTCCCGACCTCGCCGATTTCTTTCCGTCGACGCTGAACGCCTTTCGCTTCAACACGCAGACGCGGGGCGTGGGCTCGGGGCCGCTGGTCGGACTGCCCAAGGACTTCACCGGCGTCGGGTTCTACTACAACAAGTCGCTGTTCGACCGGGCCGGCGCAGCCTATCCGCCGAAGGAAGGCTGGACCTGGGATCAGTTCATCGACACCGCACGGAAAATCGGCCGGCTCGAGGGCTGCTACGGCGCCGAGGTCGTGACGTGGGAGTCGATGGTCCGGATCTACCTGTTTTCGCAGGGACTCGACGTCGCCGATCCCGGATTCCGCCAGTTTCACCTGGCCGACCCGGCGGTCGTCGCCGCGCTTGATCAGCTTCGGGCGTGGTTCCACGACGAGGAGCGGACGCTACTGAGCGCCAAGACGCAGCTCGAGACCGGGCAGGAGCCGTTTCTCAGCGGAAAAATCGGCATGGCCGGTCCGTTCGGCCGCTGGAAGGTGCCGCTCTACCGGTTGATCCCGGCGGAGAAGTTCGACTGGGACTTTGCACCGATGCCGCACGCCGAGGGCGCACCGCCGGCCAATGGCGTGCTCACCGTCGCCTGGGCGATGGCGAAGGCCGGCCGCCACAAGGCCGAAAGCTGGCGGCTGATGAAATACCTGGTCGGCCGCGAGGGGCAGGAGCGCGTCTGCGACATGGGGCTCGCGATCCCCGTGCTCCAGAGCGTCGCGAGCAGCCCCTGCTTCACGGACCCGAATGCCAAGCCCGAGAGCGACGACGTCTTCCTGGCCGGCGGGCGCGACGCCCGGCCGATCGAGTGGCCGGCGGACCCGCGGTACATGGATGAGCTGAAACTCGCCTTCGAGAGCATCTACAAGCTCAATGCGCCGGCCGCGCCGGAACTCGCCCGGGTGCAGAAGACGTGGGAGAAGCTCGCCGAGTTCGACGCGCCCGCGCCGCGGATGCCGTGGACGACGATTTCGCTGTGGTCCGGCGGCGTCGGAGCGATTCTGGCGGTTTTCGGCGCTCTCGCACTGCTCAGGCGCTCACCGGGGCGGCTCGCGGCCGCCGAGGAGCGGGCCGGCTTCGCGATGGTCGCGCCGTGGGTGCTCGGCTTCGGGTTGTTCCTGGCGTTTCCGATCGTGCTGTCGCTGCTGCTCGGCTTTTCGCGGTGGAACCCGATGCACACGCTTGACCATGCCGAGTGGGTCGGGCTGGACAATTTCAGGCAGGCGGTGACGGTCGATCGCACGTTCATCGATGCGCTGCGGATCACCAGTTTCTACGCACTGCTCGCGGTGCCGACGAGCCAGGTGCTCGCGATCATCGCGGCGCTGCTGATGAACCGGGAGTTGAAGGGCATCGGCTTCTTCCGCGCGGTGTGGTACCTGCCGAGCGTGCTGGCCGGCGTGGGGATGGCGATCCTGTGGAAGTGGATGTTCCACCATGAGCACGGGCTGCTGAACTCTGTGCTTGCACCGATCGCCGCGTGGGTCGGCACGACGCCGCCGGCGTGGTTCGAGAAGGACGCCCAGACCTGGGGCGTGCCGGCGTTCGCGATTCTGAACCTGTGGCTCATCGGCGGCACGATGATGATCTACCTCGCGGGCCTCAAGGGCATCCCGCGCGATCTCTACGAAGCCGCGGACATCGACGGGGCGACCGGCTGGCGGCGCTTCCGCAACGTGACGCTGCCGATGCTCAGTCCCGTGATCTTCTTCAACACGATCATGGCGATCATTGCCAGCTTCCAGATCTTCACGCAGGTCTTCGTGATGACCGGCGGCGGCCCGGGGACGGCGACGCATTTTTACGTGTTCTACCTCTACAAGAAGGCCTTCGACCTGGGCGAGATGGGCTACGCAAGCGCGATGGCCTGGCTGCTCCTGCTGATCGTCCTCGCGCTGACGCTGCTGATCATGCGCGGGACGCGGCGGATGGTGTATTACGAGGCGCTCAAGTAGCCGCAAGGTCCGGGCAACATCGGGGTCTCGCCGGTGCGAAATCACCGCCGCGGGCGGCGGCGTCACATTACCCTTGGGCGGGCTTGTCAGATTTCGGCGCTGCCGCGAGCGTCAGCAGGAACCGCGTCGGCTCCTTCGCCGAGAGCGCGTGCGGCGCTCCCGCGGGCATCAGCAGCCAGTCATCGGCCGTGAGCGGGTAGGGTTTTCGATCGACCGACACGTCGAGCCGGCCCGAAATTACCTGGATCGTCGCCGTGAACGGGCTTCGGTGTTCCGTCAGCTCCTGACCGGCGTCCATCGAGAAGATGACCTGGCGAAACCCGGGCAGGACGATCAGCGTCCGGCTGACGGTACCGGCGGGTACGGGTTCGACCAGCGACTTCAGGTTCGCGGACGCTGCAACTTCAGGCTGGAAAAGCGGTTGTGACATCATGCACTCCTTTGGGCGGGTCGGGCGGGCAGCCCGCCCGCCGTCGGGCCGGAGGCCCGCGTCCCACCTTATTGATAGACCGTACGGCCGTCTGACGATCGGCCTGCCCCAGATTAAATCGTCGCCGGGCGAAAAATTCAAGAGAAAAATATCCAGAACTCCCTTGACAGCCGCCGCCGTTCCGATACAGAATATATCAGGATACAGTTATCCGAATTAGCGACTCGAGGACGAAAACCATGATCTCCCGAACCGCCGAATACGCCGTGCGAGCCGCACTCTGGCTCGTGCGCCACCGCGGCCGGCCCAGCACCGTCCGGGAGATCGCCGAAGACACCGCCGTCCCCGGCGGCTATCTCGCCAAGATCCTCCGCGCCCTCGGCCGGGCAGGCCTGGTCCGGGCGCAGCCCGGCCCCGGCGGAGGGTTCCTGCTCAGCCGCGAGCCGGAGGCCGTCTCCGTACTCGACGTCATCGACGCCGCCGACCCGATTCACCGCGTGGAGGGCTGCCCGCTCGGCCTGCCCGAACATGCCGAGACACTCTGCCCCTTCCACGCCCGGCTCGACGAGGCCCTGGCGCACACGCGAAACGCCTTCGCGAACTGCACGCTGGCCGAACTCATCGCCGAGTCCGACGCCTCCGGACTCTTCTGCTCGCGCACCGTCGGCTGCGGTCCCGGATCGCAGCTTTCCAAATCACCCTGTTCGAACAACTGCAATTCTCACGTGAAAGGAACCCAACCATGAGACAGTGGCAGTTCGCGACCGGCGCACTGATCGCCGGAACCATGGCCTGGACCGGCTGCGATCGTGCCCCCGAGGACGGAGCACCGACCGCCGCGCCCACGGCCGCGCAGCCTGTCGCCGCGACCGGCGGCGGGGGCGGCGGAAGCCTCGCCGACCAGATCGCCAAAGAGCGAAATCTGACGCCCGACGACGTAACGGCCGCGCTGAAGACCTATATGCCCAGCGGCCGGCCCGACGACTACGTGCTGTTCGCTTCCGGCGGCCACAGCGGCCAGGTCTTCGCGATCGGCGTGCCGTCGATGCGGCTGCTGAAGACGATCGCCGTCTTCACGCCCGAGCCATGGCAGGGCTACGGCTACGGCACTGGCGAGAAGATTCTTGAAGAAGGCGATGTCGAAAACGTCAAGATCCGCTGGGCCGATACGCACCACCCCGGCCTCAGCGAAACCAACGCCGAGTATGACGGCCAGTTCCTCTTCATCGGCGACAAGGCCAATTCCCGCGTCGCCGTCATCGACCTGCGCGACTTCGAGACCAAGCAGATCGTCAAGAACCCGATCGCGATGAATGACCACGGCGGCTGCTTCGTCACGCCGAACACCGAGTACATCATCGAGGGCGGCCAGTACGGCCAGCCCCTCGGCTGGGCCTACGCCCCGATCGAGGACTACCAGAAGTCGTACCGCGGCCTGGTGACGTTCTGGAAATTCGACCGCGCCAAGGGCCGCATCGACAAGTCGCAGTCGTTCTGCATGGAATTGCCGCCTTACTGGCAGGATCTGTTCGATTCTGGCAAGTTCGAGAGCGACGGCTGGATCTTCGGCAACTCGATCAACACCGAGATGGCCACCGGCGGCATCGAGCAGGGCAAGCCGCCCTTCGAGGCCGGCGCCAGCCAGCGCGACAACGACTACCTGCACATCATCAACTGGAAAAAGGCCGAAGAGGTCTTCAAGGCCGGCAAGGTCGACAAGATCAAGGACTTCGCGGTCATCAATCTGAAGACAGCGGTGGCCGAAGGCCTGCTCTACTTCGCCCCCGAGCCCAAGAGCCCGCACGGCGTCGATGTCACGCCCAAGGGCGAGTTCATCGTCGTGGCCGGCAAGCTCGACCCGCACGTCAGCGTCTACAGCATTGCGAAGATCAAGAAGGCCATCGCCGACAAGGCCCACGAACCCGACGCGTTCGGCGTGCCTGTGCTGAATTACGACGCCGTCTGCGAAGCCCGCGTGGAACTCGGCCTCGGCCCCCTGCATACGCAGTTCGATGACAAGGGCTACGCCTACACGTCGCTCTTCCTCGACAGCGCGGTCGCTCGCTGGACGCTCGGCGGCCCCTATCAGTCGCTGCACACGGAGCCGGGCTGGCAACTCGTGACCAAGAAGCCCGTGCAGTACAACGTCGGCCACATCGCCGCGGCCGAGGGCGACGTCACGAACCCCGACGGCAAGTACCTGATCGCCCTCAACAAGTGGTCGATCGACCGGTTTTTCCACCCCGGCCCGCTCTATCCGCAGAATCTTCAGCTGATCGACATCTCGCAGCCGGGCGACAAAATGCAGGTCATCTACGACATGCCGCTCGGCGTCGGCGAGCCGCACTACGCTCAGATGATCAAGGCCGACAAGCTCAAGCCCTGGACGATCTACCCCGAGATCGGCTGGGACCCGCACAAGCAGGCGGTCGACCCGACGGCTCCGAAGGCCGGCGGCGAGAAAGTCATCCGCGACGGCAACAAGGTCACGGTGCTCATGACCGCCTCGCGCAGCCACTTTGTCCCCGAGCACGTCAACGTCAAGCAGGGCGACCGCGTTACCTGGCGCATCACCAACATCGAGCGCACTGAAGACGCGACGCACGGCTTCTCGCTGCCGGGCTACAACGTCAACCTCAGTCTCGAGCCCGGCGAAACCGCGACGTTCGAATTCGATGCGGTCAACGCCGGCGTCTACACCTGGTACTGCTCCGAGTTCTGCTCGGCGCTGCACCTCGAAATGATGGGCTACTTCCTCGTCGAGCCGCGGAACGTCGCCCAGGCGGAGTAATTGCCATGACCAAGCTGGACGCCATCGTTGGGCCGCGCGTGCCGAAATCCGAGTTTCGGGCTCATCGCAGCCGCTACCTGATTCCGACCCTGCTGCTGCTCGTCTCGGCAGGCCTGCTCGGAGCGTCGTACATGCTTCCGTACTGGAAGATGACGCTTCACGCCCCGCAGTACCCCAAGGGCCTGCACGTCACCGCGTATCTGAATCGCCTGATCGGTGATGTGAACGAGATCGACGGCCTGAATCACTACATCGGCATGCGTCCGCTCAACGAGGCGGCCCAGCTGGAACGGCAGACCTCCGCCATGCTGGTCGTGGCGGTCTCCCTGCTCCTCGTCGGCGCGGTAGTCGTTCACTCCAAGTGGGCGGCACTGCTCGCCGCGCCGGTGATCCTCTTCCCCGTCGGCTTCCTGGCCGACCTCCAGTACTGGCTCGCGACCTTCGGGACGAATCTCGACCCGAAGGCCGCGCTCTCCAGTTCGATCAAGCCTTTCGTCCCGCCGGTGCTCGGCGAGGGCATCATCGGCCAGTTCCGCACGGTCGCGGTCCCCGGCGACGGCTTCTGGCTCGCCGTGGCCGCGTCCGGCGTCGTCATGCTCGCCCTCTGGTTCCACCGCCGCGCGTACAAGCCGCTCTTCGACGCCGTCAGGGCTTCGGAGACGCCCGCAGTCGAGGCGAGAACGGCAGGTTCCCATGCGTAATCGAATGACCCGCACCCGCGCGGCGATCGGCGCGGCCGCCGGTTTGCTCCTGGCGACGACGGCCGCTGCGGACGGGCAGGCGCGATTCGATCTCCAGGCCGCGATCCGCGCCGCCGCCCCGGGCGACACGATTCACGTCCCCGCGGGCGTCTACCCGGCCCCGATCATCGTTGACCGCACAGTCACGCTCGTCGGCGGCGAGGGTGCGATCATCGACGGCGGCGGCAAAGGCGACCTGCTCCAGGTCACCGCACCGGACGTCACGATCCGCGGCCTGCATCTTCGCGGCAGCGGCGACAGCCTCGACCGTGAAAACGCGGGCATCGTCGTCGCCGCGCCCCGGGCGCTGATCGAATCAAACGAGATCGTCGATGCCCTTTTGGGCATCGTAGTCCGCAGTGCCGATGAATCGGTGCTCCGACGCAACCGCATCCAGGGCAAGCCCCTCGACGCCGGCCGCCGCGGCGACGGCATCCGCCTCTGGAACAGCAACAACTGCCGCATCGAGTCGAACGAGATCGTGGACGTCCGCGACGTCGTGATCTGGTACTCGAAGGGCACGCACATCGTCGGAAACGACGTCTCCGGCAGCCGCTACGGCCTGCACTTCATGTACGCCAGCGGCAGCGTGCTCGAAAACAACCGCCTCGTCGACAACTCCGTCGGCGTCTTCCTCATGTACAGCGCCGACATCCTCCTCCGCGGAAATCTGCTGGCGCGGAACCGCGGCCCCAGCGGCTATGGCGTCGGCCTCAAGGACATGGACGCGGTCACGATCGTCGACAACGCGATCGTCGCCAACCGCGTCGGCATCTACTTCGACAATTCGCCGCAGCGGGTGGACAGCTTTGGCGAAGTTGCCGGCAACACGCTGGCCTTCAACGATGTCGGCCTCGCGTTTCAGCCCGCCGTGAAACGCAACCGGATTCACGACAACACCTTCAACGAGAACATCGAGCAGGTCGCGATCGTCGGTTCCGGCGATTTTCAGGGCAACGACTTCACCGTCGCCGGCCGCGGCAACTACTGGAGCGACTACGCCGGCTTCGACTCGAATGGCGACGGCCTCGGCGACGTCGAATACCGCTCGATCAGCCTCTTCGAAAACCTCATGGACCGGGAGCCGAAAATGCGACTCTTCCTCTACAGCCCCGCCCAGCAGGCGATCGAATTCGCCGGCCGCGCGTTTCCGATCATGCGTCCCGAGCCCAAAATCCGCGACGCCGCGCCGCTGATGCAGCCCGTCGAACGGCCGGTCCTCGCACACCAGGCGGCGGCCGCGTGGCCGATCGCCGCCGGAAGCGGCGCGCTGCTCGCACTCTCCTCGCTCCTCATGGGCGGCCTCCGGCGCGTAGGCTTCCGTCGCGTCGGATCGGCTGAGCCCGCCACGCCCGCGGTCTCGAATCCGCCCCCCGAACAGATCGCGACGCCGGCGCCCCAAAACATGGCGACTCCCGCGGCCGAACCCGTCCTCTCGATTCGCGACCTCCGCAAGACCTTCGGCCGCTACACCGCGGTCGACGGGCTGAATCTTTCGCTCGCGCCCGGCCGCGCCACAGCTCTCTGGGGCACGAACGGCGCCGGAAAGACCACGATCATCAAGTGCATCCTCGGCCTGCACCGCTACCGCGGCGAAATCCGCGTCGGCGACAGCGACGCCCGCCGAGCCGGTCGCGACGCCCGCCGCCTCATCGGCTACGTCTCGCAGGAGCTGGCTTTCTACGACGACCTGACCGTGCTCGACACCGTGCGACACTTCGCCGCCCTGAAGCGCGTCGATCGTGGTCGCTGCCCCGAGGTTCTCGCACAGGTCAACCTCACCGAGCACGCGTCCAAGCAGGTCGCCCAGCTCTCCGGCGGCATGAAGCAGCGCCTCGCCCTGGCCGTCGCGCTCCTCGCCGATCCGCCCGTCCTGCTGCTCGACGAACCGACCTCGAACCTCGACGCCGTATCGCGCCGCGCATTCTTCGAACTCCTTCGCACGCTCAAGGCCGCCGGCAAGGCGATCCTCTTCACGACACACCGCGCCGACGAGGTCACGATCCTCGCCGACCGCGTCGTCATTCTCGAACGCGGCCGCGTCCTTCGCGAGATCGCGCCGGCCGAAATGAGCGCCGACTGCCGCATGCGGCTCGTCGTGACCCCCGAAAGTCGCGCGGCCGCGCAGGAATCCCTCGCGCGAGCCGGCTTTGACGCGTCGCAGAATTGCACGGCAGTACTCGTTCGTACAAGTGCAGCGCGGAACGCCGCGCCGCTCCTTCACCTGGCCCAGGCGGGCATCCCTGTGGAATCCATCGAAATCGAATCAGGAGAACCCAATGACTGAGCATCACACGTCCGGTTGCGGTTGCAGTTGCGGCAAGCCGAGCCCGATCGACATCCTCAAGAACGAACACCGCGTGATCGAGGTCGTCCTCTCGGCGATCGAACGCGGCGCGGCGAGCAGTCGCATCGACGTCCCGCTCTTCCGCGACGCGATCGACTTCCTCCGCAATTTCGCCGACGGCTGCCACCACGCCAAGGAAGAGAACGAGCTCTTCCCGCGTCTCGAGGCCGTCGGCATCCCGCGCGACGGCGGGCCCATCGGCTGCATGCTTGACGAGCACACGCAGGGCCGGGCCCTCATCCGCCGCATGGTCGCCAGCCTCGACGGAATCGAGCACGGGGATCTCAGCGCCGTCGCCGACCTCCGCGCCGCGACGACCGGCTACGTCGAACTCCTCCGCAAGCACATCTGGAAGGAGGACAACGTCCTCTTCGAGATGGCCAACCGCGCCCTCTCGCACGAGGAGCGCCGCGCCATGCGTTCCGGATTCGAGAAGGCCGAGGAAAACGAAGGCGGCCACGCGCGTCACGACCACTACGTCCAAATGGCCCAGCGGCTCTTCGCCCAGGCGCAGACCGCGACCGTCGGAGCCTAACCATGAGTCAGTTGTCCCCGACCATCCCGACGTTCCTTCCGAGCAGCCGACCCGCCGCGGGCGCGCCCCGGCGGGGCGGTGCCCGAATGAGCGCGACGGTCACGCTCGTCATTGCCCGCAAGGAAATCCGCGACGCCCTGCGCAATCGCTGGTTCATCCTCTACGCGATCTCGTTCGCCGCGCTCTCGCTCGGCCTCTCGTCGATCGCTCTTGCCGGCACCGGCAAGTTCGGCATCGCCGGCTTCGGACGCACCGCTGCGAGCCTCGTCAACCTCGTCCTGCTCATCGTCCCGCTCATGAGCCTGACGCTCGGCGCGGCGACGCTCGCTGGCGAACGCGAACGCGGCACCCTCGAGACACTCCTCGCCCAGCCGCTCGGCCGCGCGGAGGTGTTGATCGGAAAGTTCTTTGGCCTCGCCGCCGCTCTCCTGGCCGCGCTCGCGGCCGGGTACGGAACGACGGGCGCGGTCCTCGCCGCCCGCGGCGCGCCGGGCGACCCGGTTCAGTTCTTCTCGATCTTCGGCCTGAGCGTCCTGCTCGGCTGGGCGATGCTCAGCGTCGGCATCGCCATCTCCTGCCTCGCCCGAAAGACCACGCTCGCGCTGGGAATCGCGATCTTCGCCTGGCTGACGTTCGTCTTCCTCGGCGACCTGGGCCTCATGGGCGGGGCGCTGACATTCAAGCTCACGACCAGCGAGCTGCTCGCCGCGTCGCTCAGCAACCCGCTTACCGTCTTCAAACTCGCCGCCGTCGGCCAGATCCACCAGTCGCTCGATCTGCTCGGTCCGGCCGGCCTCTACGCCTCGCAGACGTACGGCCGCACGTTGCCGCTGCTGCTCATATCGATCCTGCTCGCGTGGACGATCCTGCCGCTGACTGTGGGCATGGTCATCTTCTCACGGCGAGGTGTGCGATGACTCCGCGATTCTGGATGTTCAGTCCGCTGCTCCTCGCTGCGACGCTCGCCGTCGCCGGCTGCGGCGAAAAACCCAATCTCGACGCCCCGAAGCTGATCCTCGGCCAGCAGGAGTGCGAGGAGTGCAAAATGATCGTCAGCGAGGAGCGTTTCGCCGCGGGCGTCGCGTTTATCACTGACGGTGACGCGACGAAATTCGTCTTCGACGACGTCGGCTGCCTCGTCGACTGGCTCGGCAAGTCGGCCGACCGCGATGCCTGCATTCCGTATGTCCACGATTACGACACGCTGGCATGGCTCGACGCCCGAAAGGCGTTCTTCATGCACAGCGAAGAACTCCGCACGCCCATGGCCTCCCACATCGCGGCATTCGCCGATGATGCCGCGGCCGAGGCCCTGCTCCAGAAATACCCCGGCCAGCGCGTGACCTGGCCGGAACTGCTCAAAAAGTAATGACCGCGGGCGCCGGCCCGCGTGGGAGAGTGAATCATGTCCGCGACCCTCAGCGTTCCTCAGACCTCGACCTCACGGGCGGCGCAGTCCGCACAGCCGACGCCGCCCGCCGAAACCGCCGCGCCGCTCGCACTCCGCGAGTGGTTTCGGGATCGGGGCTTCAGCCTGTTCGACGTCGCCTTTTTCTCGCTCGTCACGCTCTTTGTCGGGCTGCTCACGATCGGCGCCTGCGCGATGATCCCCGCCATCCAGCCGGAAGCCGCCCGCTGGGGAAAGAAGCTGCTGAGCCTCGAACGCGGCATGCTCCAGACCGCCGTCCTGCTCGTGGGCGGCGTCGCAATGACCGCCGCAATGGCCGCTGCTCTCGGCCGAAGCCGCCGCGCGCTGCTTCCCGCGCTGCTCACCGCGCTGGTCTGCGGCGCGGCGTACCTCGTGCTCCTGGCGATCGACTTCGATTCGCTCTACTACCGGCGACTTCTCCCGGGCAGCGGCTTCCGCCCGAGTGAACGCTGGGTGGCCGCCAAAATGGGAAAGCGTCTGCCCGCAGCACTCCCCGCGCCGACGGCTCCGCTGCTCGCCGCCGCTCCAACCGAGCGCGTCGTCGATGCCGCGAACGGACGCAAGCTGTTTCTCAACACCTGCGCCACCTGCCACGGCGTGAAGGGCGAAGGCATGCCCGGACAGGGCAAGGATCTGCGCATCAGCGAATTCGTTCACAGCCTGGACGATGAGAAACTCGCAAAATTCATCATCGACGGCCGTCAGCCCTGGGACCCCGCGAACACGACCAAGGTCGCCATGCCCGGCCGCGGCGGCAATCCGATGCTCAAGGACCCCGACATCCGCGACATCGTCGCCCATATTCGCGTACTGCAACAGTCGGTCGCCCCGGCGGGTGCGAGCCAAGGCAGCAGCGCGACACCGGCACAACAGGCGACCGCCCCGGCCGCCGCGCCGACGACCGCGTCCGCTCCCGTCGCGAAGACCCCCGAGCAGCTCGAGGAGGATCGCGCGGCGGCGCAGCTGCTCGTGCCGAAGTGGGTCGTCCCCGCGCCGCCCCAGGGACCCGATGGGATCGGTGTTCAATACCACCAGTCGCGGACGCGCCCGGACTGGCAGCCGCCCGAGAATGCACAGGCGTTCTTCGGCGTCTACCTCTTCGCCACGAACATGACCGGCGTGCAGGTGCTCATCGCCACGGTTGCGGCCGGGGCGCTGGCGCTGTCCGCCTGGCGTCGCCGCCGTGCCGTCGCCGGCGACGAACCGGTCCTCGTCGGAGTCGAGTCTGCGAAGGTCGCGCCGCTGACCGCCAGGCTCGGGCCGCCCGTTCTGCTCGCGGGCGTATTCTGGTGGTGGACAACCGCCGCGTGGATCGGGATGTTCATCCTGATCCACGCAAACGGCTGACGTCGCAGGCGTCGTCGAAGAGAATCCGGAGGATGAACGCGGACGGACGACCGATCGCGTTCATCCTCTGGCTTTCGGTCGCCGTCCGCGCACCGCCGCCAGGTTGCCCTCCGCCGCCGCACGCGGAACCGCTTTGCCGGCGCCAAACGGACCGCCCCGCGATTCCACCAGTTCACCCACCATGCACTCCGCAAACGCCGATTCCACGGCCGCGATCGCGTCGTCGATCTGCCGATGGAGCTTGCAGAGCCGCTGACTGTGTTCGGGCAGCTCCAGCGGACAACGCTCAATGCGCTGGATCGGATCGACCGCGTTGATCACTTCGAGGATCGAGATCTTGTCGGGATCGCGCGCAAGTTGAAAACCGCCGCCGAGTCCGCGCTGCGACGTCGCCAGTCCGGCGCTCACCAACGCCTGCATCACCTTGGAGAGGTATCCAACCGGGACATGGGTCGGGCCCGCGATCTGTCGCGCCGTCCGCGGTTCTCCGCCCTGACCCGCGAGCCACACGACCGCGCGCAGCGCATACTCAGACGTCTGCGAGATCATCGATCACTCCGTCCGCTCACGGCTGCCGCAGCAGCGCCATCGCCCGGTCGGCCAGCTGCGCCGCCCCGACGCCGCAGTACTCGAGGATTTCCTCGGGCGTCCGCGTCGACTTCGGAATCCGCTGGCAGATCGCACTCCCCGCGCGAATCCCCCCGTCCGCCGCCGCGATCTCCGCCACCGTCGAGCCGATGCCCCCGCCGTAGTTGTCCTCGACCGCCAGCGCCCGCCCGCCCGTCCGCCGCAGTGTGTCGGCCAGCTTCTCAGCCGCCACCGGGAGTGTGTAGAGGTCGATGATCGTCGCCCGGACCCCTTGCCTGGCGAGCAGCCCCGCGGCCGTCTTCGCCACGTGAGTCATGTAGCCGGCCGAGACGAGCGCGATCTCGCCGCCGGGCTCGAACACGCCGAAACCGCCCGCCTCGAACGTCGCATCCGCCGCGTAGAGCAGCGGCACATCCGGCCGGTACGTCCGCATGTAGCACATGCCCCTCAGTTCGCACATCAGCCGCGTCAGGTGATACGCCGACACCGCGTCCGACGGATTGAACACGCGGCAGACAGGACTCGTGCGATCGTCGCCGCGCACCGTCGAGAGCGACCGGAAAAACGCCACGTCCACGACCGCCATCTGGCTCGGGCCGTCCGCTGCGAGCGAGATGCCCGCGTGCGAGCCTGCCAGTTTGATGTTCGCCCGCGTGATCGCCGCCAGTTCGATCTGGTCATACGCACGCGACAGAAACTTCGCGAACGAGTTCGCAAACGGGATGTGCCCGGCCGCTGCAAGTCCGACCGCCGCCGAGACCATGTTCTGTTCCGCGATCTTGCACTCAAAGAACCGGTCCGGGTGCGCCTTCGCGAAAATCTCGGAAAACGTCGAGTTGCTCACGTCCGCGTCGAGAACCGCGACCTGCGGGATGAGGTCGCCCGCCACCTTCAGCGCCGCCCCGTACGCCCGCCGCGTCGCCAGCGCGTTCTTCTCCACCGCGCCCCCGAGTCCGGCCGACGCCATCGCCTCCGCGAATCGCGGCCACGCGACCGTGCGGGACTCGACGCGCACTGGCTCCTTCGCCCTGGCCGCCGCCGCCGGCCGTCCGAGCTGCGCAGCGTCTTCCGCCTTCACGCCCAGCTTTGCCCGCGTCGCGTCGAGCGCGCCGTCGCACTTGTCCTTGAGGTCCTTTTCCGGCATCGGCTTGCCGTGCCAGTTGCCGTTCAGAAACGTCTCGACGCCCCAGCCCTTCACCGTCTTCGCCACGATCGCCAGCGGCCGGGTCGCCTTGTCGAACTGCGCGAAGGCCGTGAGGATCGCGTCCGGATCGTGTCCGTTGATGGTCACCGTCTCATAGCCGAACGCCGTGAGCTTGGCCGCGAGCGTCTCGTGCGATTGCTGCTTCGAAACATAGCCCGCCTGCCCCTGCGCATTGCAGTTGAAGATGACGCACACGCGGGTGAGCTGGTGGTCGACGATGAAATCGAGTGCTTCCCAGATCTGTCCCTCACGCGATTCGCCATCCCCGACGATGCAATAGACCCGCCGCGCGGTTCCGTCGCGCCGCGCCGCCAGCGCCAGCCCGGCGGCCGCGCTCAGGCCCATCCCCAGGCTCCCCGTCGCCGCATCGAAGAACGGAAAGCCCTCCGCCGGGTTGGGATGACCGTCGAGCACGCTGTCGCGGGCGCGGAGCTGATCAAGCTCGGCGATTGTCAGCGGCACGCCCTTCCCCGATCCGCCTTCGCGCTGCCCCACGGCGCCGCCGAGGTCGGCATACGCCGCGTAGACGATCGGCACCGCATGCCCCTCCGAAAGCACGAGCCGGTCCGCGGCCGGGTCCCACGGATTGGCCGGGTCATAACGCATCTGGCGATACATCAGCGCTGTCACGAGATGGGCCAGCGACAGAGCGCTGGTCGGATGCCCCGATCCGGAGACGGACGTCATCCGCACGGCCAGTTTTCCGAGTTCGATTGCCTTGGCATGGATCGCAGCCGTCGATGACATTCTTCGCAGCTCCAGTCGGGGGTAAGGCCTCGTTCGCGCGATTCGAGGCGTGCGGTGACACTAGCGGCGAGAGCGAGAATGGTAAAGCCGTGCCCTGACCACGTGGCTGCGGCCGTCTCCGCCCGTCTGACCGGCCGCACCGAAGCCGATTCGCGCACCTTGACCGCGCCGACCGCGGCACGTACGGTGGCTTCCCTTCTTGGGAGGGATTACTGTGAGTCCGAGTTCGGTCGTACGCATCGCCCGTGACCAGGCGCAGCTCCTGGTCGTCGATATCCAGCAGAAGCTGCTGCCGCTGATCCACGACCACGACGCGGTCATCCGCGCTGCCGAGACGATGATCCGGGCCGCGCAGATGCTCGCCGTGCCCGCGACGCTCACCGAGCAGTACCCGCAGGGCCTTGGCCCCACGCACCCGAAGGTCCTAGCTGCGTTCGGAAAACACCCGCCCCTTCAGAAGATGACCTTCAGCGTGTGCGGCGACCACGGCTGCCTGACGAAGCTGAACGAGATCAACCGCCCGCAGGTCCTGATCGTCGGCATCGAGGCGCATGTGTGCGTCCTCCAGACCGCCCTCGACCTGCTTCGGTTCGGCATGCAGCCGGTCGTCCTCGCGGATGCCGTCAGTTCCCGGCGCGAGTTCGACCGCGCGATCGCCTTCGACCGGCTGCGCATGGCCGGCGTCGTCGTCACAACCGTAGAATCAGCGATCTTCGAGCTGCTCCACGAATCGGGCACGGACCTGTTCAAGAAGCTGCTCGCGCTGGTCAAATAGCCCGTTTCAAACGCCCGGAGGGCCCCGTGCCGCGCACCCGCTATGACGATGACGACTACGGCGACGATGCCTCCGGCGGCGCAGGAGGCTCCTACGGCGGCGGCTTCTACGGAACGGGCGTTCCGTCCCAGACGGGCGGGTCGTGCGGCAGCGCCGGCGGCGGCCAGCGCGGAGGCGGCTGTAGCGGCGGAGGCTGTGGTGGGCCGCGCGCGGGCGCGCCCCTGAGCGACCGCGATCTGCCCCAGGAGATCGACCTCGACAACGACGACGATGACCTCAGCGAGGCGCCCTCCGAGGAGTGCACCCGCTGCGGGCGCGAGTACTACGGCGAATTCTGCCCCGCCTGCGGCCCCGAGGGCGGCCCGGACCATCAACCGAAAGCGTGGGTTCGTCTCCTCGGCCTGGCGCTCGTGCTCGCGTTCGTCATCGCGGCGATGTCGCTGCTCCGCTAAGCGCCGTGCCCCGCGGCCGCCATTTGGCCTTTCTCGGCGCCGGCCCTAAAATCCGGAGTTCCGGTAGCGCCGGCTCCACGGGAGATGAAAACCAACGCCGACCGGTATTGCAGGAATTGCCCGCATGAGCGAATACGGAAATCTGGCGATCCTCATCCTCCTCGTGACGACGCTCGCCGGGCTGATCATCGCCCTCACGCACGTCATCATGCCCCTGCTGCCCGAATGGCTCATCGGCCCGCGCCGCTCCGGCAGGATCAAGGACTCGACGTATGAATCGGGTGTCGATCCGATCGGCGATGCCCGCCACCGGTTCAACGTCCGGTTTTACCTCGTCGCCGTCCTCTTCCTGCTCTTCGACGTCGAAATCCTGTTCCTCTACCCGTGGACCGTGCTCTACCGCCGTTTCGGCGACGCGAACGACACCCAGATGGCGCAGCTCGCCGCTGCGGGCTTCGGGCCCGGCTTCTTCCTCGCGACCGCCCTGATCTTCTTCTTCATCCTCGCGGTCGGCTTCTTCTACGAATGGCGAAAGGGGATTTTCAAATGGGACTGAGCCCGGCCGGCGATGCTCCCGCCGCCATCGGCGCCGGCGACGGTGGAGTCGCCCTCACGCGCCTCGACCACGTCACCGGCCTCGTGAAGCGCTACGGCATCAACTGGATGCGCAAACACAGCCTCTGGCCGATGCCCTTCGCCACCGCCTGCTGCGGCATCGAATTCATGGCCACCGCGGCCAGCCGCTATGACATCGCCCGGTTCGGCTCCGAGCGGCCGAGCTTCAGCCCGCGCCAGGCCGACCTGATGATCGTCGCCGGCCGCGTGGTCGTGAAGATGCTGCCGGTCCTCCAGCGGATTTACCAGCAGATGACCGAGCCCAAGTGGGTCGTCTCGATGGGCGCTTGCGCCTCGACCGGTGGCGTCTTCGATACCTACGCCGTCGTGCAGGGCATCGACCAGTTCGTCCCCGTCGACGTCTACCTGCCCGGGTGTCCGCCGCGCCCCGAGACGGTGCTGGAGGGCCTGATGGCCATTCAGCGCATCGTGGACATGGACGGCGTCCAGCCCAGTGCCGAGCGCGGTCGAGGCCTCGGCCTCGTCGTCCGCCCGCCGCAGATGGTCGAACTGGGCCCGGGCCTCTCGAAGACGTATTCAAATTGAACGCCCCCGACGCGTTCGTCGATCCCCCGACCGAATATCGCGCCGTCCTGACCTCTCCAGTTGGTCTGACGCTGGCCGCGAGCCGATCGATCGGCCGCCCGCGCAGGCTCGCTCATGGCGGCGGACGCGCGCTCACGCGCTGCCAGGAGCGCGGCGATCCGAAATGATCCCCAGCGTTTCCAGTCGAGCCGGCCCGCGGACGGGGCCGACGACTGCGTTTTGCGACACGCGCAGTCCGTGAACTCGGGCGGATTCGCCGGACCCAGGGCGAACCGAACCCGGTTTTTTCCACGCCCGCCGGGATACAATGAAGGGATTGCATAGACCTTTAGAGATAGGACAGGAGGTCGTCGGTGACTTCGGAAACGCTGCGGGACGTGATACTGGCGCTGGATAATCTGCTCATTGAACACCTCGACCGAAATCCCGGTCTGCGCCCTGTCGCGGAGGCCGCCGGGCGCTGGCTTCTCGACGCCGCCCGCCAGTCGGCTGCGCGGACTTCCGGACCCGGCGCATCACCTGACGCGCAGCGCAATGAGACAGCCTCGCCCGCTCAGCGCTCGGCCGCCGCGCCGCCGGCGCCCCCTGTCCGCAAGGAAAGCCTCCACCTCGCCATCGGCGATACCCGCGTTTCCGTCGACGTCCACGGGACGGACGAAGAGATCGCCCGCGTTCGCAGGACCGCGACCCAGACCGAAAGCGAATCGTCGGGCCGGCGTGAATATCCACCAATCAGCGACGCAGACCTCGCGCTCGTCGAAACGCGCTGCCGGCTCAAGGCGTCGTCGTGCGCGCTGTTCATCGAGCGGCGGAAGGCCGGGTGGGGCACCGACGAGGAGCGCGAGATCCTCCACCGCATGAACGGAATGATCGCCGAGGCCAAAGCCCTGCCGAACTGCTTCCTCTGGGTCTTCTGGCGCGACCGCACACCCCCGTCCGATGCCGCGCTTGTCACCATCGGCCGGGCCTACGCCGCGCACGCGGACGCCGCCGCGCTCGTGCGGAGGATCGTGACCGGGCTGCAAGTCTCCGAGCAGACGCCCCATCTCGACGAAGCCTTCACCCTCCTCGCTGCGACGAATTCGGCGCTCCGCGTCGCCCTCGGCGATACCTGGCTTACCGCCGACCGCGACCAGGAGGAAGTGCACCACTGGCTGCGCCGCGAATCGGCGGCCCGCCAGATCTATCTCGACCGGCACATGCGAATCGATGATCCCGCCGATCCGGCCGTGCTGCCGGAGTTGCAGGATCGGATCCGGGCCCTCGCCGATCGCATCGACGGTCGCCGGAGCATGGAAAAGGAAATCCGCTCGGCCCTGAAGAAGCTCCAATACGAGGCGAACCGGCTGGTTCGCGACGCCGACGATGCCGAGATGCAGCAGAACCATCTCGCGAAGATGGAGCAGGTGCTCGAAGAACTGGTCCAGCTCGGCGTCCCCGAGACCAGCCGCGACATCACCGACGCCATCGGCGACGCCGCGGCGCAGGCGCTCCGCGAGTGGCCGTCGCTCAATGGTCGCCTGAAACGCGCCCTCAGCGCGCCTCGACCCGCCGCCACCGGGGGCGACGACGGTCCAGCCGGTTCTGCCGGCGCTTGGAGCCAGACCGTCCGTGACGCCCGTGCGCTGCTCCAGGGAACGCGCGTCGTCATCATCGGCGGCGAACCGCGGTCCGACGCGGCCGCGCGACTCGAGGAGGCGTTTGACCTCGCGGAAGTCGAATGGGTGGAACTCGCGGAACACGGCACCGGCCAGCCCATGCTCGCGCCCATTCAGCGCCCGGATACCGCACTCGTGATCGGCATCGTCAAACTCGCGGGACACCTCCATCTCGAGGAGGCGCGTGAAATCGCCGCCGCGGCCGGCAAGCCGTGCGTGCTGCTCACCGGCGGCTACAACCCGGAATCCGTCGCCCAGGCCGTTCTCGATCAGGCCAGCGACCGCTTGCGGGCCCGCCTCGTCGAGCTCTGACGCGCGGAGGCGCGGGGTTTACGCCCACATGCCCACGCGTTCCGAAAAATCGCGGCGCCGCGCCGCGAGTTCCTCAGGCGTTTCCGCCCAGATCGTGACATGCCCGATCTTTCGCCCAGGCCGGGCCGACTTTCCGTAGAGATGCACATGCGCCCCTTCGACGGCGAGCATGCCGGCCGTCGCGGGTGCTTCCCCGATCAGATTGAGCATCGCCGACGCCCCCACGCTCGCGGTCGACCCAAGGGGCAGGCCGCAGACGGCCCGGAGGTGGTTTTCAAACTGGCTGATCGCCGCCCCCTCGATCGTCCAATGGCCGGAATTGTGCACTCGTGGCGCAATCTCGTTTGCCAGCAGCCGCCCGCCCACGTCGAATAGCTCGATCGCCAGGACGCCGACGTAGTCCGTGTGTTCCAGCAGCCGCGTCGCGGCGCCGCGGGCCTGTTCGACGATGGCTGCGGACAGATTCAGCGCCGGCGCGACCGACTCGCGGAGGATTCCGCCGGAATGCTGGTTCTCCACCAGGTCGTAGAAGCGCACCTGCCCCGACCGCGATCGCACCGACAGGATCGAGAGTTCGCGCTGAAAGGGGACCAGCGCCTCGACGATCAGCCCGCGGCAGTCGCTGACGGCCGCGGCGATGCGCTCGAGCTCCTCACGCGTCCTCGCGACCCATTGCCCCTTGCCGTCGTAGCCCATGCGGCGCGTCTTCACCACGGCGGGAAGGCCCAGGCTCATCGCGGCCTCGACAAAACCGGCCGCCGACTCCGCGACGGCGAACGCGTTCGTGGCGATGCCGAGGCGGGCGAACGTCGACTTCTCGGCGAAGCGGTCCTGTCCGATCGCAAGTGCCGCCGGGGTTGGCGCGACGCGCACGCGGTTTCCGAGAAACTCGAGCGACCCGACGGGCACGTTTTCGAACTCAAATGTGACGACGTCGAGCCCGTCGGCGAACCGGGCGAGGGCCTCTCGGTCATCGTAGGCCGCACACACCAGGTGGCCCACGTGGCGCGCCGGGGCTTCGGGAGATGGATCGAGAAAGCGAAATTCCAGACCCAGCGGGTGGCCCGCGAGCGCGAGCATGCGCCCGAGCTGGCCGCCTCCGAGGATGCCGACTTTCACGGCTGACTCCGCGGATCGGGCCGGGCCAGCACGCCCTCGGTCTGGTTCCGCCGGAACGCCTCCAGTGCCGCCCGGACCTCCGGCCGCTTCCGCGCGACGATCGCCGCAGCCAGCAGGCCCGCGTTCGCGGCGCCCGCGTTGCCGATGGCGAGCGTTCCAACGGGGATGCCCGTTGGCATCTGCACGATCGAGAGCAGCGAGTCCAGGCCGTTGAGCGCCTTCGACTGTACGGGCACGCCGAGCACGGGCAGAATCGTCTTCGCCGCCGCCATGCCGGGCAGGTGCGCCGCGCCGCCCGCCCCGGCGATGATGACTTCGATGCCGCGGCTCTCCGCAGTGGAAGCGTATTCAAAGAGCAGGTCGGGCGTCCGGTGGGCGGAGACGACGCGGACCTCGTAGGGGACCTTCAGGTCGTCGAGCTGCCTGGCCGCGTGCTGGAGCGTCTCCCAGTCGGACGACGATCCCATGATGATCCCGACGAGAGGCGACATGGTGGCTCCGTATCTGCCGCGTGCCGGCACGTGGACGCCCGTTCGCACCGGGCTGCCGACGCGTCCTCGACGGCGAGTGTACGACCGGGGCGACGGTGTTTCAAAGCCGCAGGCGCGGCGGCGCCCCGCGTCGGCGCGACGGCGGGCGGCGTGAAACCGGCGTTCGTTGCCCGGCTTCGGCGCGACATCTATACTCCCCCTTTCGGGAGGTTGGGAATGCCCATCTACGAGTACACCTGCAAAGCCTGCGGCGAGGCCTTCGAGCAGTTGATCCGCACTCAGCAGGATGAGCGCTCGCTCGCCTGTCCGAAGTGTTCCGGCCGCAAGATCGAGCGGCGGCCGAGCGTATTCGCCGCGCATGGGTCCGCGGCCCCGGCGCCGCTGCCGCGCGGCGGCGGTTGTGGGCGCTGCGGCGATCCGAACGGACCGTGCTCAGTCGGGTAATGCCCTTACCGGCCGGACGCCCCTTGAGATCGGCGGCGTTCGACGGATTGAAGAAAGCAAGGTACATGGCAAAGCGTGATCCACTGGAACTCGGCGTGAAGGCGGGAATCCTCGCCTGGCTGATCCCCGGCGGGGGGCACTGGATCGCCGGACACCGCGGCCTCGCGCACATCTACTTCTGGTCCATCACGTTCGCGTACGTCGCGGGCATGCTCGTCGGCGGCGCGAAGGGCTCCGTCGATCCCCGGAATAACGGCTGGCTCTTTCTCGCAGAACTCGGCATCGGTGGTTACACGGTCGTGTTCTGGCTCATCGCGAATGCGATTCCCACGATCCCCGCGCACCAGTTCTCGCCCTATCTCAGCATCTATCCCGAGGCCGACATCTCCATGATCTACCTCTCGGTTGCGGGCCTGCTGAACGTCCTCGCGATCCTCGACGCGATCGCTCGAACCCAGACCGACGGGCTCCCGGTGTTTCACCACGAGCAGAAGCCGGCGACCCCGGCCGAGGAGCGCGCATGACAACGGGGTTGCTCGCGCTCTGGGTCCCGTTCGTGCACCCACTCAATCTCCCGGACAGCGCCCGCTTGTGGATGTTCCTGCCCCTCGCGGCGGTCGTGGCCCTCGTCTATCGCGCTACGCGGGCCCGCAGCGCCGCGGAAATGCCGCGCGCGACCGTCATTACCTTCATCAATATCGTCCTGGGAATGTGCGCGATCGCACTCGTCGCCTACGGGCTTCACGAGGCCGTGTTGCGGTTCGCCTACTGACTGTCGCGCCGCCGGGACCCGTCAGAAGGAATCAACGCTCGCGTCTCGCGTCATCCTCCGCGCTCCATAAGCGATCGAGGCGGCGGACTTCACGGCGGGTTCGGGCCGGCGATTCGAGACGGCGGCTTCATGAACGCCGTCGGCGTCAAGCAACGACGCAACGTCCGCCTCGAACGCGATCGCGATCTGACGCGTCAGCCCGTCGCGCGGGTCGACGCGAACCACGCGCCCTGCGGCCGGCAATCCGGCCGGCACCGCGGCGGCCGCGATCGGCGAGGGCGGCGTCAGGGGCACGAGCCGCACGACTTCCCCCAGGTGGGGCGATTCATCCGGAGGCACAATCGCCGCCACGCCGCCCGATGAGATGTTCATCGCCCAGCCGCCCAGCCAGTCCTCCCGGCCGGGCCGCTGGTACCAGAGTGTAAAAGCGGCGGGCCGGCGCGGATCGCCGCGGCGTTCGGAGGATTGCTTCATGGTCCCGGCCCCGAATAGATTGATTCGTTACGCGGCGTCGCCGCAGAGAGTCTATTCTGGTTATCGGCGAAAATGTCGCCGGGGCTGTAGCAGATGACCGACGAAACCCGAGAAATTGAAGCGTTGAAACCGATTGCGGTCGACCCCGCGGATTTTCCCGATTTTTCCTGGCCGCGGCTTTTCGGCAGCGACCGGCCCGTTGAAGTCGAGATCGGAATCGGCAAAGGCACGTTTCTGCTCCGGCGGGCCCGGGCGCTGCCGGAAGTGAATTTCTTCGGAATCGAGTGGGCCAACGAGTTCTACCGCTACTCCGTCGATCGCATGCAGCGCTGGAACGTGCCGAATGTGCGGATCGTCCGGACGGACGCGTCGCTGTTCATCCGCAACCACTGTCCGCCCGCCTCGATCGCCGTCCTGCACGTCTACCACCCCGACCCCTGGCCGAAGAAACGCCACCACAAGCGGCGACTCTTCCAGCGCCCGTTCGTCGACGCGGCCGTGCGGTGCCTCGTCCCCGGCGGCCGGCTCGCGGTGCAGACGGATCACGCGGAGTACTTCGAGATCATCCAGGGGCTGCTTCGATCGACGCCCGACCTGGAAGAGGTGCCGTTCGAGGCCGCGGAGTATGGCGTCGACGAAGCCGGGCTCGGCACGAACTTCGAGGTCAAGTACCTCCGCGAGGGGCGGTCGATCTACCGCATCGCCTGCCTGAAGGTCGCGCCGAATCGGACCTGATCGACCCCTCCGGGACATTTTTCTCGCTCCACCCCGGTGAAAATTCTATTGACGCCGGGGGAATCGCGCGCCCATACTGCCGACTGGCTGATGGCAGCACGGACCGGGAGCGGTTTAGAAGCCCACGTCTCGTCGATTGGCCGCACATCGGGATAGGACCGCCCGTACCGGGACTGGATTTTGTTCATCGCCTGCGGTGCCGCGTGCGCCGCGGCGAAGGGATCGTTCGCACATCTGATCGGATTTCGTGCCGCCTATCGTTGGCGGTTGCCCTTGTTTCACATCATTTTGGGCCGAGCACCCAAGGGAGTGATCATGTTGCGCTCATTCACAATCCGTTCGGCAGTTTGTGTCGGTCTGGCGATCGCGGCGGCGCCCGCGGCCCTCGCACAGTACAGCACGGGCTTCGAAGCCCCGGTCTACAGCGGCGACGCCGACGGCGAAGCCCTGACCAACGGCTTCGGCGGACCGCCCGGCGTCGACAACTGGTACAACCCGGTCACCGGTACCACCGACTTCCGGATGTACACCTACCTCGGCAACACCCTGAACATCCCGCCGAATCCGCGCGGCTGCAATCAGTTCGTCGCCGGCCGCCGCGAGGACGTCACGACCTTCTGCGCCCGGGCGCAGCGAAACGTCGACTTCAGCAGCGCCGGCGTGTGGGAGGCCGAGTATGACGTCTGTGCCCTGTTCACCGGCACGCTTCCCACGGCCCAGAACATCGGAAGCTGGTCGATGCAGGACTCGCTGACCTCGCGCTTCTTCCAGAGCATCTGGGTCTGGACCGATATCGCCACCGGCACGAACTGGAACGGCCAGTACAACGCCTACAACTCCACCGGCGCGGCGACGAACTTCCTCTCGCCCGGCCCCGAGTGGAACAACCTAAACGTCAACCAGTGGTACCGCATGCGCCAGCGCTGGAACTTCACCACCAATCAGATCCTCGAAGTCTCCATCACCGATCTCGACACCGGCATCACAACCACCGTCAACCCGACCGACTGGTGGCTGACCGGCGGTTCAACCCCGACCCTGCCGCTCCCGACTGGCACCCGCCTCTTCGTCGGCGGCGGCACCTGCGCCGCGGGCACCGGCGGCGCGGGAAACGTCATGGCGTTCGACAATTTCCGCATCGCCCCCGTCGGTGCGGCGCCCTGCCCCGGTGATATCAATGGCGATCTGACCGTCGATATCACCGACCTCGCGATCCTGCTCAGTGCCTATGGATCGACCGCGTGCGAAAGCGGCTACAACGCCGCCGCGGACAGCGACGGCGACGGCGATGTCGACCTGGCCGATCTGGCGTCGCTGCTCTCGCTGTTCGGCACAACCTGCTGATTCACCACTCGAAGGGAGTGAAAGCCACCCGCGCCGGATGTCGACCTCGTCACGAAGTCGACTCCGGCGCGGGTTTTTCAGTCGCATCGAAAATCAGGCGCAGTGCGCGGAGCCGCCGCCGCGGCCCTCAGCGCCGCCGCCGCCGACCCAGCTTCATCCCGCCCAGGCCCGCGAGCGTCAGCGGAACCGCGATCAGGCAGCCGGGGCCGCAGCCGAGCGGAATCCCGAAGAACCGCAGCGCACCGCCGTTGATCTTGTACAGATCCGGGCACTCCTCGTCCGCCGGCCGCCCGGTGTCGTCCGGCGGCAGCACGATGATCGCGAACGAACAGGTCGCCGTCCCGCCCGCCTGGTCTGTCGCAGTCACGGTCACCTCGGTCCGGCCGATCGGCAATTTGTCGCCCGACTGCACCGTGCTGGTCACCACCGCCGCGCCGAACGCATTTTCCGCAATGGGCAGCGAGAACTGGACGACCGCCCCGCTCTCGTCCGTCGCCACGAAGCTGATATCGCCCGGACAGGTGATCTTGATCAGGGAGTCGCACGCGTCGCCCTTGCCGTTGTTGTCGCCGTCGGCCTGGTCGGCGTTCGGCCGGGTCGGGCAGTTGTCCACGCAGTCCGGAACGCCGTCGCCGTCGCTGTCGGTCTCGGCCGTCCCGCAGCCGCAGCGTCCCGGCGAGGTCTTCGTCGCGTCATCGGGGCAGCCGTCGCACGCATCGATGATCCCGTCGCCGTCGCGGTCAGACTCGCAGGAATCCGTCACGCCGTTGCCGTCGCAGTCCGCAAAGCCGGCCGCGCACCGATCGAGCCGGCCGTCGCCGTCGCAATCGAGCAGCGGATTGGCGACGATCGCGCACGCGTCGCCCGCGCCGTCCCCGTCACAGTCCGCGAACAGGGGCGACTCCAGCGCCCCCATGTCGACCCGGCACTGCTGCACGCGCGTCGCCCCGCGAAGATCGCCCCCGATGGCGGAGACCGCCACGTTGTCGCCCGCGTCGATCGCTGGCGACCCCGGCAGAAGCGTAAAGTCGACGCCCAGGAGCGGATCGCCGTCGATGTTGCCGACCCCCGAGTACCCGCCCTGAACGAGCGAGTACCGCACCGTCGCCGTCCCGTTGATCGGCGGAAGTCCGTTGTTCCACAGGATCGAGTTCACGATCGTCAATGCGGAGCCCGCCGCCGCGGAGAACGGCGAGCGCGAGTTCTGCGTGAGCGTGCAGTTGACCACGCTCACGTTTGCCGCGGCGTCCACGGCCACGCCGGTGCCGGTCGAGAAATAGCCGTTGCCGGCGATCACCGTGTTGACGATCGTCGCCGCGCTCCCGCCGGCGATGCGGATCGCCGCGCCGACCGCCGCGTCGTTCCCGAGAACCCGGCAGTTGCTGATGCGCGGGCTGCCCGCGTTCGCAACGTCGATGGCGCCTCCGCCAAACCGGGCGGAATTCCCGCTGAAGAAGCAGTTCGTGATCGTCGGCGACGCGCCGCGCACGAGCAGCCCGCCGCCGTGGCCGATGTTCTCAACATCATCCGCGTTGCCGCCCACGACGAAGAATCCGTCCAGCACAGCGCCGGGGCCGACGTTGCGGGCCGTGACGACGTGATACGCATTGTCGTCGCGTCCCCCTTCGCCGTCGTTCTGGTAGAAGTCGCCGCTGAGAACGGTCGGGTTGGCGAGGATGTCGCGCTGCGAGCGCGAGTCTTCATCGCCGTAAAATCCCCCGATCAGTTCCGCGTTCTCAAGCAGCTCGAACGACCACGCCCGGTTCACACCGCGAACGTACGACGGCGTGTACGTCCCCGCCGCCACCCAGATCTCGAAGCGCCGTTCCGGCCGCGCCGCGGCGACGCACAGCGCCTGCCCGATCGTCGCGTACGCCGTCTCCCACGACGCGCCGTCGGGGAGGTTCTTGAGACCCTGCTTCACGTACAGCCGTCCGCTCGCGCCTTCGCACGTGTCGAGCAGCAGGTTGCCGTTGCAGTCGCCGAATTCGCATCCGTCCGGGATGCGATTGCCGTTGCAGTCGAAAAACTCGTAGTCCCACGGCTGGGCGTTGTCGATGTCGCACCCGTCGGGCACGCCGTTGCCATTGCAGTCCGCGCACTCGGGCGAACCGTCGCACTCCGCCAGATCGCACTGGTCGAGGATGCCGTTGCCGTTGCAGTCCGCGCACGCCGGGTCGCCGTCGCAGTTCGCGATGTCGCACTCGTCGGGAATGCCGTTGCCGTCGCAGTCCCGCGCCAGCCCAGCGATGATCTCGATCGAATCGCCGATGTCATTGCCCTGGCAGTCGAACGCCTGGTGACAGCCCAGGTGGAAGTACCCGCCAGACGAGCGCTCGGCCAGTTCGAGGTCGAGCGGCGTCGCTTCATCCACGTCGCCGTCCGCGTCCAGGTCGGCGTAATCGGCGAAGAGCGATTCGGAATTCGCGAGGCTCACCAGCGGCGATTCCGCCCGCAGCCGGAAGTTCCGCCCCGCCTCATTTACGAACAGCGGGTCCGTGTCCAGAACGCCGCTCCCAGGGTATCCGCCCTGCACGTCGCACGTATCGACATACGCCGGCTGGTTCGGGTCTTCCACTCCGATCTGCGAGTCGAACGCGGCCCGGTTGTTCCAGAAGATCGAGCCGTAAATGTCCGCCCAGCCCGACACGAAGACGCCGCCGCCCGCGCCGTTCCCGCCCGCGCTGCCGTTGTCCACGAACGTGCAGCCCCGAATATAGGATGTTCCCTCAACGTCGCTGAGCAGGTGCGCCCCGTGCCCGGCCGCGCCGAAACCCGCCGCGACGTTGCCCACGAACAGCGAGTCAATGACCTTCGCGTTGTAGCCCGCGGCGAGCCCCGCGCCGACGCCGGAAAACTCGCTGTCGCCGCAACTGTTGTCGATGAACCGGCAGTTGATGATCCGCGGCGTATAGCCCGCGATGTACGCGCCGGCCCCCGCCTGAAGCGCGCTGTTGGCCACGAACGTGCAGTTCGCGATCACCGGCGACGCGTCCACGCCCAGCAGCCCCGCGCCGATCCAGTCGTCGAACGAATCGCCGTACGCCTGGCCGCCCGTCACGTTGAACCCGTCAAACTGCACCGAGGAATCGACGCCCTCGATCGTGACGACGTGGTAGAGGATGTCGCGCCCGTCGAGCCACGTCCCGAACGTGTACGGGTTCCGCTTCCACCGCTCCACCTCGTTGCCGAGGAATCCGCCGAAGATCTTCACGCCGGCCGCCGACGGCCCGACGTAAAACGTCGCATCCGGCCCCAGCGTCGGCTGGCCGAACCGGTTGCGGCTCGGGTAGTACGGCCCGCCCGCGACCCAGATCTCCTGCCCGGACTGCGCGATGTCGATCGCATCCTGCAAGTCAACGAAGGCGTCGGCCCAGGACGAACCGTTGCTGGCCCCGGTCGCCTCGGAATTCACGTAAATGACGCTCGCCGCGGCGCTGGCCGCCATGCAGATGGCCGCGAGCGCGGCACAGACGATTCGGTGCTGTTTCACGACTAGGACTCCCGAGCCCAGGATTGCGATCCCCGAGTACGACCCCGATTGCGATCCACGAGTACGATCGCCGGGCACGACCCCCGAGTGCGATCTCCGCCTTCGATCCCCGAGAGCGATCTCGGAGTACGATCGCCAGAAACGATCCCTGACTACGCTCTCCGCCGTCGCTCCCCGGCTACGACTTCAGTCTACCGCGCCAACTCACGCCGCGGAATGGATTTACGCGCCGGCGCGCTCCGCCAGCGCAGGTGCCCGCAGAGCCGCGGGCGTCCAATTCTAGGCCGCCGCGCGTGTCGCCGCCGCCGGATAACCGGAAAATGGCGGAATCTGTCGCGTACAGGGCGATAAATGCTGCGATCTCGCCAGACTGTACCCGATCCGCCAGAGGCGGCATTCAGCACAACACGCCATACGCCTGGGCAAACCCGGTCGAGTACCCGATCCACCGCAGGGGGGCATTCCGCACAGCGCGCAACAGGCCCCCGCGAATTCGGTCCGTGTACACGACCCGCCGCCGGCGGCATTCAGCACAGCGCGTCATGCGTCCGCGCGAACTTGTCGTACGCCTCCGCAAGCCCGGTCGTTGTCTCCGACCCGCCGCAAGCGGCATTCAGCACCAAAGGTGCGTCCCAGCCCGAGCCCAGGGCAACGCCCTGGGTTGCAACCGCCCGTCCAACCAAAGCCCTGAAAGGGCGCCCCAACTCCGCGCCGCCGCCCGCGCAACTCGTTCGTCGCGATTCTTAATTCGCCGCCGCCCACCAATCACCCGCCCCAATTCCTGAGTTTTTTTCGTGCTCTCCGTGCCCTCTGTGGATCATCGCAAAAACCCGCCAATCCCCGCCAGCCCGTCACACTCCAGGCCGGCAGACCCGCCGCCGCCGCACGTGTTTCTAGACTTACTGGACATGACCGCACATCACGACACCCGCCGCACCCCACCCTTCCCACCTTCCCACGTTCCCACCCTCTCACGCCCGCGCCACCCCAACGTCTGATAACGAAGGTGCTCAACCCGGCACACTCAAAAAAGCAAACTTGAGCACCTTGGGCCCGTTTGCTGGAAACCGGGTCTCGATAGAATCCCTAGACTATCCGCCCGCCGGGACAGATTCGCCATCTTCTCAAGTCGTCACGCCCCGCTCCTTACCAGCCGCCCGCCCCGGCGACGAAAAAATGTTCCATCCCGGCCCCGCCCTCGGGTACGATCTCCACCGGCGACCGCCACCATCAACAAGAGGGGATCCACATGCTTCGATCGACAATCTGTCTGCTCACCGGCCTCACACTCTCGACGGCCAGCGCCGACGTGCTCTGGACTCAGCCCCAGGTCGACTCCTTCGGCGGGCTTTCCTCGCAGGACGCCCGCAACCCCGGCGGCCTCGGCTGGTTCAGCGAAGTCGCCGACAATTTCGACGGCCAGGCCGGCTGGTCCGTCGACCAGGTCGAGTTCTACGGTGGCTACGCGACGCCGCTCGGCCAGGAGGGCAACACCGAAGGCTTCACGATCCGGTTCTACACGGATGATGGCGGCCGGCCCGGTACCCGCGTCTTCGAGCAGGATGTCTTCGCCTTCACCGAGACGAACTACTACGTGCACCCGTCGCTCGGCTTCGCGGGCTACCGCTACACGGTCGACCTGAGCCCGGCGTACACGATCGACACTGGCGGGACGTACTGGATCAGCGTCGTCGCGATCCTCCCCCGCGGCGGCGGCTCGACTGAGCCGCAGTGGGGCTGGATCGCTTCCAGCACGATCACGCCGCCGCGCGCCCATCAGTGGTTCTTCAACCCCGGCGGCTTTACCGAGCAGGGCAACGACGTGGCCTTCTCGCTGATCAGCGGCGGCGCACCGCCCTGCCCCGGCGACCTCGACGGCGACGGCCAGGTCGGCCTCAGCGACCTTGCGGCGCTCCTGTCGAACTTCGGCACGCCCGGCGGTGCGACGCCCGACCAAGGCGATCTCGACGGCGACGGCGACGTCGATCTCTCCGACCTCGCGATCCTGCTCGGCGCATTCGGCACGACCTGCTGACGCGACGACGCGATGAGCGCCGGGGCAGCATGCTCTGGTTCGGGAATGGCGGATTCGCGGCAGGAGGCGTTCATTCGCCGGTCAGAAACGCCGACATCGCCCGGACGATCGTCTCGGGCGCTGTAAGGCGAATCCGGCGGCGCGTTTCGTCGACCGACTCGATATCGATCTGGATCGCGGTCGGCGGGATCAGTGGCGGAAAGCGATCCGCCCATTCGAGCACCACGACGCCGTCCTCGCCCGAGAAATCCTCGAGGCCGAGGGCGGCGAGTTCGTCCAGCGACGTCAGCCGGTACGCATCGGCGTGATAGAGCCGCACCCGCCCGGCGTATTCGCGGATCAGCACAAATGTCGGGCTGACGATCGGCTCGCTTTCAGGCACCTCCAGCCCGCGCGCGATCCCCTTCACCAGGCGCGTCTTGCCCGCGCCCAGCGGCCCGCTGAGCGCGACGAAGTCGCCCGCGACAAGGAGATAGCCCAGCGCCTCGCCGAAGCGCCGTGTCGCTTCCTCCGATGACGATTCAAAGGTCAGCGAGTTCACCGGAAGTGCTCCCAGCCGCGCGGCTCCAGCGGCTGCCGCGCTCCATCGTCCGTTTCCAGCCAGAGCCCGCGCTCGGAGACGAGCCGTGCCACGCGCGTGAGGCCAAGCCCGGCCGCGGCCGCAGGATCGAGCGCGGTTCGCATGGCCGCGAGCAGTTCGAAATCCTCGCCGTCGTGCAGCGCATGCTCGATCGCCGGCCGCCCGCTCCGCCGCGACAGCGCGACTGCATCTTCATGTATGAGTCCCGTGACGGCCTCCCGCGCCACGATCGCCCCGCAGCCGGACGCCTCGCACAGCCGCCAGAGATCGAGCGCCAGCCCGTCGCTGATGTCGATCATCGCCGCAGCGGGCAGCCGCGCCAGCACGAGGCCGAGTTCGACCCGCGGCGTGAACGTGAGGTGCCGCCCCAGGATCGACCCGCCCACCGGTCCGCTGCAATACACGATGTCCCCCGGCCGGCCCGTGCTCCGGAGGATCGGCTGCGTACCCGGGTCCGGCCGCCCGGCGACCGTGATGGAGATGACGGTCGGGGAGGTCCAGCTGTTCGTGTCTCCTCCGGTGATCGGGCAGCCGAATTCCTCGCCGATCGCCGCGGCCCCTTCGTGAATCGCGATCGCATCGTCCATCGAGAGCGACTCGCACAGTGCGACGGCCACCAGCGCCCCGACCGGCCGCACGCCCATCGCCGCGCAGTCGCTCAGATTCACGGCCATCGCTTTCCGCCCGATCGTCCGCCAGTCGTGCTCGCCGGAGCGAAAGTCGACGCCGTCCATGAGCATGTCGGTCGTCCAGACGAGTGGACTGTCCGCCGCGATCGACGCCATGTCGTCGCCGAGTCCGACGGCGGGGGGGGGGCCTCCGCGTCCGCGGATTCGAGCAAAGATCGCGTCGATGAGGCGCTGCTCGCCCCGCGGCCGGTGGCTCGGATTGTCGGAGGGCTGCGGGATCATCGTCCGTGAGAATCGTAGCAGGGTGGCCGAAAAGAGCCGACCCCGGCATCCGAACCGGATGCCGGGGTCGTCAGCGGAGTACAGGAACGATTGTCGATTTACCGCCGGCGAAGCATCGCCAGGCCACCGAGCGCCAGCAGCGCCAGCGACGCCGGTTCCGGAACGTCGTTGGTCTCGATGTAGATGCCGGTGTTCGCGATCGGCTGTCCACCGAAGCTGATCGGCGTGTTCGTCGTCACGTTGATCATGCCGTCGGTGCTCGAACCTATGCCCGCCGGGTTGCGGGTCTGGAGGCCGAGGTTCGAGAGGTCGCCGGCGCCCGCGAACGTCGCGACGGTGTGCTCAAGGCTCGTGTAGACGCCGCTCGCCGGGAGGTCGATGTTCATGCTCTCGAGCGACCCGGTCGTGAAATTGAGGCGGATGCTGCTGTTGGCCGCGAGGCCGCCGCCGGACAGCGAGCCCAGGTTGTAGTTGGCGTTGAAGCCGCCGATGTAGCTGGAATCATCGAGGCGATAGAAGCGGACCGCCATCGTGCCGGTCACAAGGACGCTGGCCGCGTCGATGTTCGCGAGGTTGATGCCCATTGAGCTGAGGCGTCCGACGCCGGCGACGCCCGAAAGCGTCAGATCGTCGGCGATCTCATCCCCGCCCGTGCGGAAGATGCTCGTGAGGACCGACGGCGGGTTGGTCCAGTTGTCGTAGACGCGAGTCACGGTCCGCGGCCCCGGCTCGCCGTTCGAGCCGTCGAGGACCGGAAACGCATCGATTGCCGTGAGGACCGGCGCGCCGCCGCCCGGAATCTGGGCGAGGGCCGCGGCAGACAGCGCGGCGATTCCGACGAGACATGCAAAGCGTTTCATCATCACTCCTCCTCAGACGCCGCGATTCTCCCGGCGCGGCTCGGGTTGATCCCGGGAACTGCACAGCGGACTCGCGCGCGGCGCGAAAAAACGTCCGGTCCCCGGACCTAGGAAGTGAGCGACGAGACCCGTCTGGGGGGGCTTCCTCCTCCCGCTCCTGAAAGCTTCCTGTACACCCGATGCTAAACACCGCGGAACGCCGTAGTCAACCGTAACATCCGGAGTGAGCGATGTTTGCGCGAAACCACTCCGTCCGAGAATCCGCGCCCAAACGGCTGGGCCCCCGCGCGAGCGTCCGCTATACTATCAAATGGCTGCCGGAAACCGCCGAACCCAAGCTGTCTTGAGGGCCACCATGCATTACCGTCTCTTTGTCGCAGCCGCCGCCATTCTGGCCGCGGCGATGGCGTTCTCTCCGATTTCAGCGCACGCGCAGGAGTCCAAGGGCCGGTGCAAGATCTACCGCACCACGGGCCAGCCGCTGATCGGCGAACTGATCGAGTATCCCGACAAGTACCAGGTCAAGATCGAGGGGTCAGGCGGCAAGGGCTCGTACACCCTCACGCTTCAGAAAACCGAAGTCCGCAAGATCGAGGTTCTCGACGCCGCCGAGCCTTCCGCGGACGGTTCGTCGCCCACCGCGCCCCGGGCCGCCCGCGGAATCGTCACCGATGCGATGATCGAGGAGATCCTCGGCAGCGACAATATCGAGATCGGCGCCGTCGACGTCTTTGATGCCGTGTCCGTCGACGTCCTCGGCGAACTCCCTATCAACGAGTCCTCCGTCAAGGACATGGAACGCATTGCCGGTCCGAAGGCGAAACGCCTCACGACGCCGCACTTCGTCTTCGTCTACACATCCGAACTCGAACTCGCAAAGGCAATGGCCGCGAATCTCGAGCGCGTCTACCGCTGGGTCGCGAAATTCAACGACCTGATGGGCGTCCGCTCGACCCGCCCGGATCATAAGCTGGAGATCTTCTTCTTCGGCACCTACGACGAATACCAGGCGTATCAGTCGACAAACGGTTTCATCCAGATGGGCGCGATCGGCTTCTACATGCGCACCAACAACCGTTCCGCGTTCTTCAACATGCACACCTGGCCGCCGGTTGCGGACCTGCACGAGCAGTTGAAAAACGCGCCGCCCGACGCCCGCCGCCGGATCGAGAACCGGATCCGTCGCCAGATGGAGCACCTGAATGCGGAAGTCGTTCAGCACGAAGCGGCTCACCACATTCACTTCAACCTCGGAACCTTCCCGAAGCGAGGGGATATGCCGCGCTGGATGACCGAGGGCCTCGCGCAGATGTTCGAGGTCGTCGCCGGTGAGGCCGGAGCGAGCTGGGGCGCGATCAACCACTACCGGCTCTTCCAGTTCCGACAGATCTACGGCCCCAACGGCGAGCGCATCGGCGACATTCGCACGATCATCCTCAACGACGGCTGGTGGTTTAGCCTCGGCGCCTCGGCATACCCGATGGGCTGGGCGCTGAATCACTACCTCAGCAAGTCGCCCGAGCACAAGGAAAACTATCGCAAGTGGATGCAGCTCATGGCCACCCGCGAGGACGACGAGGAAGTCTCGGTCACCGACAAGCAGTCCCAGTTCGAGAAGCTCTTCGGCGAGCTGAATGACGAATGGACGAAGAAGTTCGTCGCGTACATGAACACGATCCAGCTCAAGATGTCAGAAGTCCCCGACGGGCCCTGATTCTTTTCGAATACCCCGAAGCCAACGAAGCCCGCGACGCGAGAATGCGCATCGCGGGCTTCGTCGTTTCTAGCCGCCGTCGGCGGCTACGCGGCCGGCGTGTCCGCCGGTTCATCTTCGACGGTGATCTTCGCCTTCGGCTGTCGCGTGTTGATCAGGTTGTAGGCGAGCGACGCGAGCCAGACGGCCCCGACGATCCCCCACGCGCGAACATTGTCTTCTTTCAGCCAGTCAAGGGCGGCAGGCGCCTGGGCGCTGAGCACAGCCGTCAGGCCGAGGCCGAACAGGCCCGTCCCGATCGTCGCCGCACCCAGCGAGCGCGACGCGCGCGGCAGGAACAGTCCGAAAGCCAGGCCGGCCAGCGACGTCGCACCGAAGATCGCCCAGAAGTTGATCGAGAAATTCGGCACACTCGAATTCAGGTGCGTCCACAGGCTTCCGGCGCGTTCGGCAACGGCCTGGAGATTCGCCGGTTGCGTTGTCGCCGCAACCGGCAGCGTGACCGACGTGCCGTCCGCGACCCAGTTGCTGACCTCGGGCGTAAGCTGCATCACATAATATGTGCCAAGCCCCGCGATCGCGCAGCAAATCGCCAGCAGCAGAGCCTGCCAGACGCGGAACAGCACGAGCGAGCCCGCCAGCGCGACCACACCGGCCACGCCGACCGTCGGCCAGAGCGGTGTTCCAAGCCACGCGGCCAGGTGCGACCCGCCGAGCCCTCCGAGCCCGAGGAACGCGAGGCCCCCGATCCCGGGTGCCCAGCGCGCTCCGCGGATCATCAGCAGGAAGCCCCCGATCAACAGCGCCGCCGTGGTGGCGGTGGGGGTCCAGGCCAGGTTTTCCGGCAGCGAGAGGTGCTGCGTTGCGGCGGATACGATCGCCGAGAGTGCCTGTTCAAACGTCATGATTCGCCTCCAACTTCGGCGTTACGGTATCGGCGCATCCGCTCCGGCGACAGGCGTCGCGCCGCGCTCATCGCGCAGGTCGACGGATTTCCCTTCCTCGATCCACCGGAGCGTTTGCGGGTGAAGCATATTCGCCAGCTTCTGTTCGGCCCGAGCTTCCACCGAGTATTCTTCCCCCGGGGGAATGCCCCAGTGAATCGAAACCCCGGGAATTTTTGTAGCCAGCCGGAGCTTCCCGGCATGGCTGAATCTCTTTCCATCCCAGTTCGCGACGGAGATCGCGGTGATCATCGCCCGGATCGGCGGCGCGGGCGACGGCATCATCCGTTTCAGGTACTGCGCCAGCTTGAGACCCGCCCGGACATCTTCGCCCGGCCAGGGCTCGCCTTCGCGCGGCGGCGGTGCCGAGACACCCGCGAGGCAGTACCAGTTCATCCGGTCGATCGGCGCTCGCGCGAGGTCGAAAGCATCCGGGAGCCGCGTCCCGGACTCGTCGATCAGGTACGCGATGTTGCCCTTCTCGATCAGTCCGAACGGCTTTCGAAACCGTGCGTGCACGCGAATCAGTCCGTCGGTCGTCTTGGTGATCCGCGAAACCTGCTCCACCCAGGCCGATTGTGCAATTCGCTGCCCGACGACCTCGCACAGATTCGTGTCGTAGAGTTTCCGGTTCGGCAGGTCCGTCGCGTTCTCCAGCTCGGTGAGAATGCTCGCCCAATGCCCCCTCGGATCGTCCTTGCGAGCAGCCGCGAGCCAGTCCGGAAGATCGACCCACTCGATCCGCAGCCGCTCCGGGGCCTGGCGGATCGCCAGCGCATCCAGGCGCGTCAGCCCCCAGCCCACCCCTGACAACGTGACGATCCACAGCAGCAGCCAGCCCCACCAGGCCGGCGGAACGCCCGAGGCGGCGCGCGGCGGCGCGCTCGACCCCTTCGCGTTCGGCTTCATGCCGATCGGCCGGGTGTAGCTGCGGCGTGATTTCGCTTCCGCCATCGGTCAGCCCGTCGCCGCCAGGAAGACCAGCCGCTCCACCAGCTCGTCGAACGGCACCCCGACATGCGCGGCCGCCTTCGGAACCAGCGAGTGGCTCGTAAACCCAGGCAGAGTATTGACTTCGAGAAACCAAAGGCGGTGATCCCGATCGATCATCCAGTCGACGCGGCCGAGGTGACGACACCCCAACTCGTCGAAAACACGCTTGCTCAGCCGGCGCGCTTCGTCCAGCACAGGCTGCGGATAGCCGGCGTCGAACAGGTATTCCGTGTCGTCCGCGAGATATTTCGCCTCGTAGTCGTAGAACTCCCGCTTTGGACGGATGCAGATCGGCGGCAGCGTTTCCTCCCCCACGATTCCGACGGTGATCTCATCGCCGGGAATGAACCGCTCGATCAGCGCTCGTCCGTAGGGGCGAATGACGTTTTCGAGGGCCGTTCCCAGGTTTGCCGCCTGGCGCACGATCGCAGTGCCGACGCTGCTTCCCTGGTCGATCGGCTTCACGACGATCGGGGGGGCGATGGACGGGATCTGGCCGGCCGTGACGACCTCATATTCCGGTGTGAGCGCCCCGACGCGCTCGGCGATCCGTTTCGTGGCCGCCTTGTCCATCGCGGTGGCGGAGGCGCGCGAGCCCGAACCGACGAAACGGAGCCTCCGCTGCTCCATGATCGATTGCAGCGTGCCGTCCTCACCGAACGGCCCGTGGAGCGCCGGAAACACGACGTCCGCCGCGCGATCGAGTGCGACAAGGTTGTCCGGCCCGATGTCGGACTCGAAAACCTCGTGGCCGCGCTTGCGCAGCCCCTCGGCGATCGCCCGGCCGGACTGGAGCGATACTTCGCGCTCAGCGCTGGGCCCGCCCAGCAGAACAGTTACGCGAAGCTGCCTGCCGGTCTGGGGCCGTGGCAGCGGGGCGGTTACGGTGTTGGGCATCGTCGTTCTCGAAGGGCGGGAGCTGCCCGCCGGTGCCGGTCAGCGGCGAAAAGCGCCGATCGCTCGCGCCGCAGCCCGGCCGGGACTACCAGATCTCGATTTCCGTCTCGAGCATCACGCCCGAGACGCTGTGGACGCGGTCCTTCGCAAGCCTGATCAAGTCTATCACGTTCTGCGCGCTTGCGGTGTCGTCGGCGACGATGAAGTTCGCGTGCTTAGGGCTGATCGTGGCGCCGCCGATCCGCGTATTCTTCAATCCGGCCTGGTCGATCAATCGTCCGGCTGAATTGCCCGGCGGGTTCTTGAAAATGCACCCCGCACTTCGCTGCGCGACGGCCGGCTGACTCTCATGTTTCTCCGTCCAGATCCGCCGATGCCGCTCCAGCCCCTCGGCCGCGTCGCCCGGCGTCAGTTCGAACGTCGCGATCAGAACGATGCAGCCGTCAAGGTCGGTGTGGCGATAGCGGAAGCCGACCTGCTCGCGCGACAGGTCCGCAATCTGGCGTGCTTTGTCGAGAATCCGCACGGTCCGGACGAATTGTCCGACCTCGCCATACTTCCCGCCGGCGTTCATGCGCACGAGGCCGCCGACGGTCCCGGGAACCCCCGCCAGTGCTTCGAGGCCGACGAGGCCGCGTTTTAGCGTGTCGCGGATGAACTTGGGAAAGTCGGCGCCGGCGCCGGCGCGGACGAGGTTCGGCGTCGGCGGCGAAGGCGACTGCGCCGCTTCGCCCCCAAATTCGACGCGGCTGAACGTTGGCGCTTCGAGTCGAATGACGACGCCGGGGAAACCCTCGTCGCGCACGAGCACGTTCGCCCCGTGCCCGAGCACCCGCCACGGCACGCCTGCGCCCTCGGCGCGGTTTACCAGCGCGGCGAGTTCCGCCTCGTCGCGCGGCGCGGCCAGCCACCGCGCCGGGCCACCGAGATGAAACCAGGTGTGCTCGCCCAGGGGGACTTCATGCCGGATGATGGGCTCGAAGCCGTCGTACCAGCTCATCGGCGACCTTCCAGATGTCTCCGGCGCCCATGGTAACCACCAGATCGCCGTCTTCCGCCTCGTTCACGATGCGTTCGACGATCACGTCGAAACCCGGCATGTAGCTCGCCTCGACCCCTCCGGCGCGGATGCGCTCGACGAGGTCCTCGGAACAGACGAGATCCTTCTCGCGTTCGCTGTCGCGAACAAAGTAGATCTGCGGCACGACGACTCGATCTGCGTGTTCGAAGCTGCGGGCGAAATCCTCCAGCAGAAACCGCGTCCGCGAGTGCTGGTGCGGCTGAAAGATGCACCAAAGCCGCCGGGGCTCGTAGCGCTCCCGCGCCGCCCGGAGCGTGGCCCGGATTTCGGTCGGATGGTGCGCATAGTCGTCGCAGACGATCACGCCCCCCGCATCGCCGCGCCGTTCGAGACGCCGTCGCGCCCCGTGAAACGTCGCCAGTCCCTTCCGGATATCCGCCCATTTCACGCCGCAGCGACTCGCCAGCGCGATGACCGCGAGGGCATTCATGACGTTGTGTCGGCCCGAAAGCCCGAGCGCCGCCGTCCCGATCGTCTCGCCGTCGCGCTGCACCGTGAACTCGTAGCGTCCATCCTGGAGTGCCAGGTCGGTGGCGCGCCAGTTCACACCCTCGCTCAGGCCGAACGTCTCCACGGCGGCGTGGCTCGCTTCGGCGACCTTCCGACAATGGGCGTCCTCGCCGTTCACGACGACGAGCCCATCGGCCGGCGCCAGCCGCACGAAGTCGCTGAACGCCCCCACGATCTCGTGAATGTCCTTGTAGTAGTCGAGGTGGTCTTCCTCGATGTTCAGAATCGCGGCATACTTCGGCGCGAGATTCAGGAACGAACGGTCATATTCGCACGACTCGGCGATGAAGTGCGGCCCGTCGCCCACGCCGCTTCCGCCGCCAAGCTGCTCGACTTCCGCCCCGATCACAAAACTCGGATCGCGGCCGGCCTCGCGCAGCAGATACGTGAGCCAGGCCGTGGTCGTGCTCTTGCCGTGCGTCCCGGCGATCGCCACGCCCTCCGAGTGGGCCATGACGACGCCGAGGAACTGGGCATATTTCATGACGCCGATGTTCCGCCGCCGCGCCTCGACGATCCCCGGATGCGTATCGGGTACCGCCGCCGACGCCACCACGACCTCCGCGTCCCCGGGGACGTTCGCGACGGTCTCATCGAACCCGATGATTGCGCCGTCTGAGATCAGCTTGGCGATGCAGGCGTTGGGGGTTCGGTCCGTTCCGGTGATTCGAGCGCCGCGACGCAGCAGGACAGCGGCCAGGCCGCACATCCCGCTTCCGCCGACGCCGATCATGTGAATGCGTGCGTCGCGGAAGTCGCTCCGCTCGCGCCATCCTGGCGCGACAGGCGATTGAAGAAACATCAGGAATTCCTTTCCCTGGTTGTGAGGCTGGAGGATAGCGAGGGGGCGCACGGGATTCAAATCCCGTCTCAATATAAGGCCGTCAAGTCTCGCTGCTCATCCTATCGGCTCACTACGCGCGGGGTCGGCCGCCGCTCGGGCGGTGCGGCCTCGCCGCGGAGGCTTCGGACAAATTCAATCGTCCCCTCGTGCTCGAAAACGAGTCGGAGCAGCGTATCCATCGCCCGTGACTGATACACCCGCCCGTTTTCCCAGCGCGACAGCGAGTTTCCACCCAGGCCGAGCAGCGTCTGTAGCTCCTGCTGGTTCAACCCGAGCTTTTCGCGGCCTGCCCGTATCTCGTCCGGCGTGAGCAGCCCGAGCTGTCGGTAGGTCTCGAGCGTCATGCGCCGGCTACTCTCGTCGCCGATGATCAGCGAGTGGTCAGGATTCGCACGATCGCACTCCGGATTTCCGCATTCAATGACTTCGAGATCGGGAATCCGGATTGTCACGGGGGTTCGGCCGTCATGGCTGATTTCATACGAATAGTCGATCCGCGTCCGGTGCATCTGCCGCTTTCCGCAGGCATCGCACCGAAGTCGAGCCATCCGCTTTTCGTCGAGCAAACTCATCAGTTCCAGCGTCCAACCTTCTTGACGATGATCACCGGTTCATTGGTGTCATCACCGTCGAAGACGATCTTTACATAAACGCGCTGCCCCCGAAGCTCCATGCGAAATTCGTACCGCAATTCGGGGTCCTTCTCCCACGCAGCGTCTCCGGCGACTTCCACGCGGGTAACCTTGCGACCCGTGCGAATGTGCTCCGCAAGAGCCTCACGCACCAGTCGCTCCTGGCGAATTCGTGAGATCTTCGCCGGAAATATGGCCGTCATGCCGATATCGTCGGGCTCGGCGGCCGACCCCGCATGCGCTCTTTCCTCAAACCAGACCTCGCCGAGCACGTCCGGCGGCGCGCTGAGCAGCACGCGGGCGATCAACTCAAGCCTGGCGCGATCCGTTTCCTGCGGCATGGCCCGGGACATTACTTCCGGCCCGACGCCGACTCAACATGATGAAGTATGCCGCCGATTTTGGCATATGTCAAATCCGATCAGCGTTTTCGGATTATCGGTCTTTTCGCGAAACCCGACGTGTTTTCGGCGGCGTCAAATCCGCGCCACGCGCCGGCAAATCAGACGGCCCCGACGTCCTTCGTCAGTTGTTCGGATCCGCGATGTTGATCCGCCCCGCCGCCACGCTCGAGTGATCGAACGGCCGCGTGCTGTCACGGTCGATGTACGCGAAGATGTAATACGTCCCCGGTCCGAGCGACGACGGAATCTGGTACGCAAACGTGTCCTGGACGCCATCGCCGCCGGCCGTTCGGTTGGCCAGGATCTGAATCTCCGCCGCCCCCGTCTCGGTGTCTTCCTGCGGATTCACGTCGTCGTCGATGAACAGGAACACGTTTGCCGCGCTCGGCGCATCATCGCGCCACGTGATCGTGACGAAGCTGCCCGCGCGCCCTGTGACGTCCGTCGTCGGCGCCGTTACGCCGACCAGCGGCTTGTCGGCATCCGATCGCCGGAAAAAGAGACCCTCGGCCTCCGCCGTCGGCGGCGTTCCGCTGCCGCGGTTGACCAGGATAAAGGTCCGGTAGATCCCGTCCGGCACGGCAGCGCCGTCGCTGTCCGTTCCGTTCCAGTCGAACGTCCCCTCTTTCGTCCCCTTCGGCACAAGCCGCTGCGAGAGAATCGTCTGCTCGTTGCCGTTCGTATGGGCGTCATCCGTGTCGATCTTCAGGTCGATCAGCACCTCGTCCTCTTCATTCAGCGTGTATTCAATCGTCACCGGCGCATCGGAGGCCAGGAACACTTTGTCTGCCGCCGGTTCGGTCACCGCGAGCTCAACCTCCTCGTCGTCCGGTGCGGCCGGCACGGTGATCGTCACGTTCGCTTCGACAATCTGCTCGTCGTGCGCGTCATCCGAAATCCGGGCGAACAGGTGATACACACCCTCCGCCACCCGCTCGCCGTCGTTGTCGTTGCCGCCGAAATCGAGCGAATCAAAGCTGCTCGTCGCCGTCAGCGTCCGCGTCGCGAGCACGATCTCGTTATCGTTATTCCGGTCAAGGTCTGAGTCCAGCTCGATCGACGCTTTTCCGTTGTTCTCCTCGTCGGAGGCGCTCCACCCGATCACGATCTTCGGCGTCTCATCGTCCGAGGGGTCGGCGTCGTTCTCCAGCACGGAATCCGAGGTCGGCTCCGTAAACGTAAACGCCGGCGCAGAATCCAGCGTGATCACCGCGGTGCTCACGACGTCTTTCGTCTGCTCGCCGGCCGTCAGGCTCAGCAGCACGTTGTACCGGCCGGGCGCAAAACTGCTCGTATCCCAGTCGAGCCCGTCGCTGACGCCGATGCCGTTGACACGGATCCCGCCGCGCAGAATCGTCTCCACGCGGTCATCGCGTTTTCGCACCGAGACCGTCAGGATCCCGTCGTCGCCGGTCTTGTTCGCGCCGCTCCACGAGATGTCGACCACCGTCCCGACCGGGACCGTGCGAGAACTCGCCGGCGTCCGCAGCGTGATCGCCAAGTCGGTCGTCGGCGCAAGACCCGCCACCAGCTCCTGCCGATCGAGATCGATCAGCGGGCCGCACGACGTGCCTGCCAGTGTCCACGATAGCGCCACGACGACAATGCTCATCCAACGCATCGAACCACCTCTTTCAGCCGAGCCGACAGTTCTGGAGAACCTCGTACTATTATCGGCTTTCTGGACGGAACGCCCGAACTGCTCCGAGCGCCGTAAACCGCCTCCAGCTCATTATTTGTGGCCACAGGAGACCGTCAAGCCGCATCTGGCGATCCGCCGATCGCGAGAATACGATCCGGCCCGGTACCCCGGCCGCCCAGCGCGAGGAACTTGATGCCCAGCGACGTTGCCGACCGTCCCGTCCTGCACCGACTCGCCCTCGCCGCCGCGCTCCTATTCTTTGCAGCGGCCGTGGTTTATGGCTGCCTCGAAATCCACGCCTCGACCGACACGTGGATCGGCCTGGCCTGCGGCCGGCAGATCGCCGAGTCCCCCGAGTTTCCGGTCAACGATACGTTCAGTTTCACGGCCGCGGGGCAGCCATCGTACAACCAGAACTGGCTTACGCATCGAATCCAGTACTGGTTCTACGCCAACTTCGGGCCGGATTCGGTCATCTATTTCCACTGGGCGACGGTCTTCCTGATTCACGCCCTCGTGGCCGCAGCGACCTGGTGGCGCACCCGCTCAGCCATCGCGGCGATGCTCGCCGCCGGGATCGTAGCGTTCGCCTTCCGCGACTACCTGAGCCCGCGCCCGGCCACGCTCGGCTTCCTTTGCATGGCCGCGATCTGGGCCATGCTCTGCGCCCTGGCTGCCCGCCGCGAGAAACCGCCATGGTGGCCGCTTCCGGTCATCGCCGCCGCGCTGCTGACCTGGGGGCAGGTTCACGGGAGTTTCTCGTTCGGATTTGCCTTCATTGGCCTTTTCATCGTCCAGGCCGGAGTGCTTCGGCTCATCATTCGCGATCCGCAGTCTGCCGTTACTCGCCTGCCGATGCCCCAGATCGCTGCTCTCGCGGCCGTCCTGGCCCTGGGCATCGCCGGAGCGGTCCTCCTGAGCCCGTTCGGTCTCGAAAACCTCATGCACGGCGAGAAAATCCGCGCCAGTGACGTCTTCCGGCATGTCAACGAGTGGTATCCCCCCCTTGGCGACCGCGCGACGCTCGCCGCGGTGACGTTCCCGTCCGTCTGGCGTTTCGGTGTGGCGATCGCCGTCGGCGCGGTACTCGCCGCGCTGGCCGGCGCGCTCCGACTCGTTTCCCGGGCGATGGAATTGCCGGCCGGACGCCGCGAGGCCGTGCCGCCGTCCGCAGTCGGCCGGCCGGTTGTCTCCAATCTCCTCTTCGACGTGGTGATTCTCGGCGTCGCCCTCTCGATGACGCTGTGGGCCCGGCGATTCGGCCCCGTGCTGATGCTCTTCGGCGGACCGATTCTCGCAACCTGGATTGTCGCCCTTGCCGGCAGGCCCGCGGGCCTCCTCCGCCGCGTGACCCGAATCGCACTCGCGCTCGCCGCGCTCGTTTCCACAGTGGCTCTCGTTGTGCAGAATGTGCGCGACGCCCGCGAAAAGCTCATCGACGCGCACGCCGCCGAGCCCGCGTCGACGCTCCTCGATCGCTTCACGCTTGCGTACCAGTCCCCGCTTGCCGAAATCGAGTTCCTGAAGCGCAACGAGTTGGCCGGCCGCGTCTTCTGCGAGTGGGGTCAGTCCGCGATGGTGATGTGGCACTACCCGGACGCGAAGGTCTTCAAGGACGCCCGCGCCCAGCAGCTCTACGACGAGGACATGTTCCGCGCCTATATCGCCATCGACCTCTCGAACAATATCGCCGCCGACCAGATCCTCGCGCTGCTCGACGGCGAGGCCGTCGGAAGCGTCACCGGTACGCGGCCGCCCGTCGACATCGTCATCATTCGTGCCGGATTCTCGCAAAATCTGCAGGCGGCCCTCGACGGAGAAATCGGCCGGACCTGGGTCCTCGTGTTCCGGACCGGTCGCGGCTTCGTCTACATGCGGAAGGACTCCGACCCGTTTCGAAGGCTCGGCGACCGGCTGAGAGCCGGCCAGGAGTGGCGCCCGGACACCGCGGATGCGATGGCGACGCGCGGCGAAGTCTGGTTCAACCTCGCCCCGCCGGATGCTGAGGCCGCGCTTCGATGCTTCAAGTCGGCGGCACAGGCCGATCCGGCCTACGTCACGCAATCGTTGCCGGTCGTCATGCGGATCGAGCGCGACGCGGGGCGGCTCCCGGCCCTCCTGGAGTACATCGACCAGCAGATTCAGCGTTTTTCGGGCACGGTGCCGGGCCTGACCGACGAGCAGGTTCGCGTGGCGAGGGGCCAGCTCGCCCGTTTCCGTGAAATGACCCTGCGAGCCATGCGGACGCCGACCGGCAATCCCGCCGATAGAAAGCCATGAGTTCGTGCGCCCTTGGCGGGGTCGCTATGATTTCTGGGAGTGGAGCGCGGCCGGTTGCCGTCGCCGACACTGGAAGGAACCACCGATCATGCATCGTTGCCGCTGCTTTGCCGTCGCCGCGCTCGCTGCCCCCCTCATCAGCGGCTGCACCGGCGATCTGATCGCCAACCTGACCGAGGAGCGAACCGGGAACATCACGGTCGTCTTCATCAACAACACGCCCTTCCGCGCGAACTTCTCGTTCGGCACGTTCGACTCGCTCGACCGCAATCCGCCGTCCGCCCCTGCGTTCCAGCAACAGCGCGTAGAGGCCTTCACGACCTCCGCGACCCAGACCATCGGCTGCCGCCGCAACTTCGCGATCGGCACCCAGGAATTTCTGGAACGAACGCTCATCACCGGTGCGACCAACGTGGCTACGTTCGATCCCGACCTCTTCATCGAGGGGATCGCGTTCTCCTCCGCCGCGCCGGGCTCCGACGCAGCCGACCTCCCGACCGACGGAATCGGTCCGTCGTTCGAGGCGCTTCTCGGCGTCGATTTCACCTGCCTCGACCAGCTCATCATCACCTTCTCACAGGACGACACCGCGCCGACCGGCTTCAGCGTCAAGCTCGAAGTGCTTCCCGATCTCGCCGGAACGCAATAGACTGCGCTCGATGCGGGCCGGCCGCCTTCGGCTGTCGAAGGTCACGCGGCCGCCTTCGGGACTGCCTCCCCGGGCTGCCCCCTCGGCTGGGTCGCAGCCGCCCCGCGCGGGAGGATTGCGTTGTCCAGAACCGCCATCGCCTCCGCCGTCGCCGCCCGCGTGAAGACCGCGTCGTTCATCCGCGAGATGTTCGAGAAAGGCCGGCGGCTGCGGGCCGAGTTCGGCGATGCCAACGTCTTCGATTTTTCGCTCGGAAACCCGACTGCGACGCCGCCCTCCGCGTTCTTCGAAGCCCTCCGCGCCGTCGCCGCCGAGAAAAACACCGAGCTGCATCGCTACATGCCCAACGCGGGCTTTGACGACACCCGCGCCACCGTGGCGAAGTTCCTCAGCCGCGAATACCGGCTTCAACTGGATGCCGGTTCGATCATCATGACCTCCGGGGCCGCCGGCGGACTCAACGTCACGCTGCGCGCGATCTGCGACCCCGGCGACGAGATCATCCTGCTCGCGCCCTACTTTCCCGAGTACCTCCCGTACGTGGAGCAGGCCGGCGCGAGAAGTGTCATCGTCGACACGGATACCGCGTTTCAGCCGGATGCCGACAAGCTCGCCGCCGCCATCACCCCGCGCACCCGCGGCGTGATCGTGAATTCGCCGAACAACCCGACCGGCGCGGTCTACTCCGACGCCGCGTGCCGGGCGATGGCCGAAGCGGTCAGGCAGCACGACCGCGACGACGCCCCGATCTACCTGATTACCGACGACCCGTACCGGCGGATTCTCTATGGCCGAACCGACTGTCCGAGCGTCGCAGCCCACTATCACCGCACGATCATCATCTCCAGCTACTCGAAGGACCTGAGCATCCCCGGAGAGCGCGCCGGTTACATCGCCGTCCCGCCCGGGGTCGCCAGCCGCGCTGAACTGCTCGGCGCGATGACCATGCTCAACCGCACGCTCGGGTTCGTGAACATGTCCGCGTTCATGCAGCGCGTCATCGCACGCTGCGCCGACGCCTGCTGCGATTCGTCGACGTACCAGGCGAATCGCGACCTGCTCTGCCGGGCCCTGCGCGACTTCGGCTACGAATTGAACGAGCCGGGCGGTGCGCTCTACGCCTTCCCGAAGACGCCGATTCCCGACGATGCGGCCTTCGTCGAACTCCTGCTCCGAGAGCGCGTGCTCGTCGTCCCCGGCCGCGGCTTCGGCCGCCCCGGCCACATCCGCATCAGCTTCGCGGTCGAGCCGGAGACGCTCGAGCGCGGGCTCGAGGGCTTTCGGAAGGCCGCCCGCGCGGCGCGCGGGTAACGGGCGGGCCGGTCGTTCTCCCAACAGTGGCAAACGGCGACCGCCCGCTGCGCTCCCCCGAGGCACAGCGGGCGGGATGGTTTTCGGAAGGTGCAGCGTCAGGGCGCTCCCTGCTGCTGCGCGGCCGCACAGTCCGCCGCCGCGTTCTCGCGCTCGGCCAGCGCTCCGTCGAAGGCGAAGTTGCCCGCACCGTCACGCTGGAGCAGCAGCGCCCGCGTCGCGTCCTCGTTCTCGCGCGTGCTCTGTTCGATGGTCAGGACGACGAAGATGTTTCCGCGCGACTCCTGCAACGTCCAGGTGCCGACGAGGAAATGCTCCGACGAGAAGTCGCCGACCGACGACGCGAATGAGGTGAATTCACGCATCCCGAAACGACCGAATCCGCACAGTTGCAGGTCGGTCACGCCCGTCACGAATGCGTCGTTGCCGCTGTTCCCCGATGAACTCGCGAAGTGAAACAGGCTGTCGGCGATTTCCGCCCGGATCGCCGCGAGCGCCGCCGAGTTGTCCGCGGGCACCGTGGACGGACTCGGGGCCGACGTCGGGTCGTCCGCCGGGAGTCCGCCCGCGCCGGACCCGTCAGAACCCGACGCACCATTTCCGATCGATCGAACCGATCCGTCTCCCAGCGTCCGCCCGCCGTCCTCGCCAATCAGGATCGTGTTCGAGCTGCCGTCGTTGATCCGCCCCGCCCCGCGGTCGGCCGGCGGCGCGGTTCCACCGGGGAATGAACCGCCGCCCGGCAAGCCGTCACCGCCCGTCGGACACCCCGCAACCGAGAGCAGCCCAGCCGACAAACCCATCACTCCGAGCATGGTCCGAACCGTGGCGTTCATGGCGTAACCTCCGCAGCGATCGAAACTTCCATTCCTCGGCCGACGCCGGCCTTGCGGAGTCAATAGCCCCTCGAAACCGACAATTGGACGCTCGCGGACAAAAAAACTGAGGTTCCAGCGGCCATTCGCTGTTTACGCCTGCTGAAGCGTGATCTGAGTGGACTTCCAGCGGATTCGGACCAGGAGCAGCATCATGAAGCGGTTTGCGATTGTGCCGGCGATCGTGCTCGCCGGGGCGGCGTTCGGGCAGACATACAACGTCGATCTCGACGTGACCTCCGGCAGCGGCGCGGGCCTGCCCGCCGGCGCTTTCGGCGGCCCGCTCGGGACGGCGGGAACGTGGAACAGCGTGACGAGCGCCTCGGCGATGACCACCGGCCTCGTCGATGCGAACGGCGCGAATAGCGGCGTGACCTTCACCCGCAATCGCAGCACGGGCTTTTCGAGCGTCAGCAATCCTCTCGTTTCGGGCAATTACGAAAAGCTCTTCGAGGACTACCAGGGCTCGGCCGTCGGCGGTTCGCTGATCTACACTTTTGCGAACCTCCCGGCCGGTACCTACGCCGTCGTGACCAGCGCCGTCTACCCCGACACCCAGTTCGCGCCCGCCAGCCTCGTCAGCGTGACCGGCTCGAGCAGCCAGCAGGGCCAGCAGGTGGGCGGCAGCCTGACGTCCAACAGCTTTTTCCCCGGCTCGACCCACGCGGTACACGTGATCACGATCGGTGCGGGCGGAAGCATCTCCGTCACCGTCGCCGCTGCCGATGCCTCCACGACCGCTTACTGCAACGGGCTCCAGATCAGGAAGGTCGACGGCACGCGCTACCGTCTCTACGTCAACGACGACGCGGCTGGCGCGGCCGACGGCGGAAGCTGGACCAACGCGTTCACGAATCCGGCTACCGCGCTCCGCGCGGCCTGGCTGGCCGGTGGCGCAAACAGCGAAATCTGGGTCGCCAACGGCTTCTACAAGCCGCAAGGCGTCGATCGCTACGCCAGCTTCGACATTCCGAGCCACCTGCGGATGTACGGCGGTTTCTCGGGTACCGAGACGAACCTCTCGCAGCGCCCCGGGTCGACGCTCTCGTACCTCAACGGCGACATCGGCAGCACATCCAGCGACACCGACAACTGCTACAACGTCGTCGTCGCGGACAACACCGCCGCCGACACGCTCATTGACGGCTTCTTCGTCGTCAACGGCTACGGCAATGACGGCGGCCTCGCGGGCGGCGACGGCGCGGGCGTTCGGCTTCAGAACGGCTCCGCCACGTTCCGCGGTTGCAGCTTCTCGAACAACTGGGCCCTGAACTACGGCGCTGGCGTCTACAGCAGCCAGGGCAGCCCGACCTTCGTCGACTGCACCTTCTATAACAACGAGGCCTTCCGCGGTTCGGCCCTCTATCACGAGGGCCCCGGAGTCCTCCGCATGTACAACTGCAACGTCCTCGGCAACGACGGCTTTGAAAGCACCATCTTCTTCGAGGGTGCGGACGGGGTGATCGCGAACTGCTTCATCCACGGCAACTACGCCGGCAGCTACGGCGGCGCCGTGGCCGCCCGCGGAACCGGCGCGCAGGTCACCATCGCGAACTGTACGGTCGTCGGCAACAACGCCGGCTCGATCTGCGGCGGTGCGTACGCGCTCCAGGGCGCAGACCTGACCATCGACAACAACATCTTCTGGGACAACGACGACAACTCCGGCAACCCGATGCTCGATCGCCAGTACCTCGCCAGCGGTTCGGGCAGCACCGTGGCCGTCTGGGCCACGACGGCCGAGGGCGCCGCCGGATCGCCCGGCCTGAACCCGCTCTTCGTCGACGCCAACGGCGCGAACAACGTCTACGGCGACTTCGACGACAACTGCCAGCTCCAGGCCGCGTCGCCCTGCATCGAGGCCGGTAGCGCCGACCGCGTGCCCTTCGACCTCGGCGACCTCGACCTCGACGGCAATACGGCCGAGCGCCTGCCCCTCGATTATCTCGGCAACAACCGCGTCCGCGGCGTCGTCGTCGATAAGGGCGCGTTCGAGTTCCAGCCGCCGTGCGATCTCTCGGCCGATCTCGACGGCGATGCGGATGTCGACATCTCCGACCTCGCCGGTCTCCTCGCAAACTATGGCACGCCGAGCGGCGCGGGCGCCGATGACGGCGACCTCGACGGCGACGGCGACGTCGACCTGAGCGACCTCAGCAGCCTGCTCAGCCAGTTCGGCCAGACCTGCCCGTAGACGGCTGTTCAATCCCTGATCTGGCGTCCCAGACGCCCATCGCCCGGTCGGCGCTTCGGCGCCGGCCGGGTTTATATTGGAAGGTTCGCAGCGCGTGTATACATTCGCGGTGCGCATCTTCCGATAATAACGAGCCTCTGCGGCCTTCCAGCGGCACCTCTCAAACGTGAACTGCGCATCTTCGTTCCGCGGCTCCCGGCGGCCGCCGGAATCTCCGGGTGGTTCCAATGAGTAGCACGCTCGCACGCCCGAAGTGTTCTCCCGCAACCCGTGCGTCGCCAGGCCCCGGCGCGCGGTTGCGCGGATGCGGCGGATTCTGACGCCGTCTGGCGCGGTTTTTTCGCTATCGGGACCTCCCCGGCTTCTGTACCATTCGCACGTCGGGACGGAACCCTGACGCCGCTGGGCCATGGAGGTGCTCGAACATGTGGTTCATTCGATATCCGCTCATCCTCAGCCTCTTTCTCGCCGTGCTCCTGGCAGGGTGCCCTTCGACGCCGGGAACGGACACCAACACCAACGCGAACACGAATTCGACTGGCGGGGACCCGGGCGATGGCTCGGACGGCGGCTCGACGGGAGATCCGGACCCGCCGGGTTCCGGCGATTCCCGCGTGACTGTCGACGCCGGGCCCGATCAGACGGTCGTCGCGCAGTCGCTCGTCACGCTCGCGGGCTCGGGCTCCGTTCGCGGCTCAAACGCAGGCCTTACGCTCAAGTGGGAACAACTCGACGGCCCGACCGTGGCGCTGAGCGACGATTCGATCGCGTCCCCGACGTTCATAGCGCCTTCGGTCGTAACGGCAACGACGCTCCTCTTTCGCCTCACGATCTCGAAATCCGATCTCGCAAACTGGGACGACGTCGCCATCACCGTCACGCCCATCGGACCCGAACTACCGGCGCCGCCGGCCGATGCGGGACAGGTCGCGGCCGCGTGGAAAAACGGAGCTTCGGATTCGCGCGTCGTGGTTACCTGGCAATTGCCGACCGGGACATCGGACGGTTTGACGGCGGATCCGGCGGGGGCGACCGGCCAGGCGCTTGGCACTCTCGCGAACAACCAGATCGCCAGCGGCGTGCACCGGCTGATCTTCGAATTTTCCGGCAGCGGTCCGGCCGACGTCTCGTTCGGCGTGACGATCCTCGGCTTCGAATACCGCGTCTCCGAACGTCTCGCAGCGCCGCTCCGGCGCGAGATCGCGATCGAAGTGTTGACCGGCTCTGCGCGCGTTCTCTTCAACGGCTGGCTCCCCGCGGGCGATCCGGACGCGGGCGGACCGACGGGGACCGTCATCGCCGAGACGCAGGTCGCCTGGCGCAACGGCACCGAGCCGGTGAACGCGGACATCCGTTTCGCCACGCCGCTGACGACGCTGCCGACATCGAGTGAAGGCGCGGCGCTTCAGGGTTTCGAGCGTGCGTCGTTCCCGCAGGGCGTAGCCCTCGGAAACGGCGCCTACTGGCTGACGTTCGAAATGGCCGACGCGGGCCGCAGTGCGGATGTCACTTACTTCGCGAGCTTTCCGGGATTCTCGACGCGCGTGGATCGCCGCATCACCGGCCCCGAACGGCGTCTGATCGGTCTCGACGTCTTCAGCGGAACGGCCCGGGTTTTCTTCGATGGATGGAAGCAGGCAGGCGAGTCGGGCGCGGGGGGCGTCACCGGCGTTCACCCGGTCGAAGTCGTCGGCGCCTGGCGAGACGCTTCAGCGAATGTGAGCGTGGCGCTCGATCTCTACGTCAACGGAGTCCGTACGCCATATTCGACGCAGGCATTCGCGCTTCAAGGCTGCCAGCGCGTGTACCTGCCGTCCGGCAGCACCGTCGCCGACGGCGAGTATCGCATTGGCTGTGCCCTCAGCGGGCTCAACCGGACCGCCGACGTCACGCTCGACGCCGCGATCCTGAATTACACGCTTTCCCGGTCCGCACGTCTCGTCGGCGACAGTGTTACGCATACAATCGTCGTCCAGGTGACGGGCGGAGTTGCAACCGAAATCTCCAACACCTGGACACCGTAGCACGACCGAGGCAGGCACACCGCATGGACAGCGAAGAGCGCACGCAGATTCGCGGACCGTCGATCGAATCCGCGTCGCCGCTCCCGGCCGAATTCGTCGGCGACCCAGGCTGCCCGGCCGCCGCCGCGCTCCACGCACGTCCGTGGGCCGTTCGCGTTCCGGCGGCGGCGCTGTTCCTTTCCTGCGCGGCGCTGCTCGCCGTTTCGGTCTGGCTGAAGCCGGATCCGCACGGGATGGGCACGCACGAGCAACTCGGCCTGCAACCGTGCGGCATGCTCATCATGACCGGTTATCCCTGTCCCACCTGCGGCATGACGACCGCCTATGCCCACACCGTTCGCGGCCACTTCGTGAGCGCGGTTCACGCGCAGGTCTCCGGCTTCATACTCGCACTGGCGACGGCGGCGGTCGCGGCCGGTTCGCTCTTCGCGCTGGTGCGAGGCTGCTGGCCGCGCGTGCCCTGGCATGTCGTGACGCCGTATCGCCTGATGCTCGCGCTTCTGATCCTCACGCTGGGCGGCTGGTTCGTGAAGATCGCGGTGGGGTGGATCGACGGGTCGATTCCGGTTCCGGTCGCCGATCGGCGCTGGTAAGCCTGTCGGAAAAGCGTGAGTTCCGCTAGTATTTCACCCGATTCCACTGCATCAACTTGATGGAAGGTGACATGTCCGCAGTAGCAGAGTTCCCGCGTCGTTTCGTCGCCCCGGAGGCGGATTTCGGTTCGTGGGCGGGCGTCGAGTCCTATTACAGGGCCCTGGTCGACCGGCCGATCGCGGACGCGGCCGAATTCGAGCGCTGGCTGCTCGACTGGAGCGAGCTGGATTCGGCGTTTGAGGAGGAGGGCACGTCGCGCCAGATCGCGATGACGTGCGCGACCGATGATCCGGAGCGCGAGAAACGGTTCCTCGAATTTGTCGAAAGCGTCCGGCCGCACCGCGAGCCGGTTCACCACGCGCTGCGGCAGAAGCTGGTTGCGACCGCCGACCGGATTCCCCTCCCCGCGAAGCGCTACGAGGTGCTGCTGCGCAGCATGCGGAACTCGATCGAGATCTTCCGCGACGAGAACATCCCGCTCCAGGTCGAGGACGCGAAGCTCGCGCAGCTTTACCAGAAGACCACGGGCGCGATGACGGTCGAGATCCAGGGCGAGGAACTGACGATCCAGCAGGCCGCGAAATTCGTCGAGGAGCCTGATCGCGCCCTGCGCGAGGAGGCGTGGCGGCTCATCAGCAACCGCTACCTGGCTGATTCCGCGACGCTGGACGACATCTACGCCCAGATGGTCGCGGTGCGGCACCAGATGGCGCTCAACACGGGCCTGAAGGATTACCGCGAGTACGCGTTCAAGGCGATGGAGCGATTCGACTACACCCCCGAGGATTGCCTCGCGTTCCACGACGCGATCGAGAAGGTCGTGGTGCCCGCGGCGACGGCGCTTGCGAACGAGCGCCGCAGGAAGCTCGGCGTCGAGACGCTGCGCCCCTGGGACATGGCCGTCGATCCCGACGGCCGCAAGCCGCTGCGGCCGTTCGACAAGGTCGACCGTCTGATCGACGGGAGTTCGAGGATTTTTCACAAGGTAAGCGGCGACCTGGGCGCGATCTTCGACACGCTCCGCGACCGCAGGTCGCTCGACCTCGATAGCCGCAAGGGCAAGGCGCCCGGCGGCTACCAGGCGAACTACGACGAAAAACGGCTGCCGTTCATCTTCATGAACGCCGTTGGGACCGAGAGCGACGTGCGGACGCTGCTGCACGAGGGCGGGCACGCGTTTCATACCTGGTCGTGCCGCAACGACCCGCTGCTCCCGTACCGGCATTATCCGACCGAGTTTGCGGAAGTGGCGTCGATGGGCATGGAGTGTCTGAGCCTACCGCACCTGGAGGAATTCTACGCGGGCGACGTGAACCGGGCCCGCAAGCGCTTCTTCGCGGAGATCATCAACTTCCTGCCATACATGGCGATGGTCGACGCGCTCCAGCATCAGGTTTACACGAGTATCGACGCGCTCGCGCCCGCCCGGCCGGGCGAACCGCCGAAGCTGACGACGCCCAACACGCGCCTGGAGCGCTGGAAGGACGACTGGCAGCGCCTGCGGCGCCGCTTCCAGCCGTGGGTGAACATGACCGACCTGGAATCGGATGACCGCCATTCGTGGCACCGCAAGCTGCACTTCTTCGAAGTGCCGTTCTACTACGTCGAATACGGCATCGCCCAGCTAGGAGCGCTCCAGGTCTGGCTGAATGCGGGCTGTCCGGGATCGCGCGGCGTCGATCGCGCGAAATACGAGCAGGCCGTCGCCGAATACCGGAACGGCCTTGCCCTCGGCGGCTCGCGCCCGCTTCCAGAGCTCTTCGCGGCCGCCGGCCTGAAGTTCGACTTCAGCGAGAAGACGCTGCGGCCGCTCGTGGATGCGGTGATGGAAGAGATCGGACGGCTGTAGGTTCGAAGGCGGAATTGCGGCCCGGGCCGCTGCGATCTAGGACGGTGAAATGGAACTGCTGCAACAGGCGCTCGACTGGGTTCTCCACCTCGATAAGCACCTGCGGGAGATCGTCGATTATTTCGGCGCCTGGAGCTACGTGATCTTCTTCGGCGTTGTCTTCATCGAGACGGGCGTCGTGATCATGCCGTTCCTCCCGGGCGACTCGCTGCTCTTCGGGGCCGGCGCGATCGCGGGCATGGGCCTGCTGGATCCGTGGATCCTCTCGGCGACGCTGATCGCCTCCGCGATCGTCGGCGACAATGCAAATTACTGGCTCGGCCGGACGATCGGGAAGAGGTTCCTCGGAAAACCGAACGCACGGATTCTCAAGAAGCAGCACCTCGACCGCACGCACGCGTTCTTTGAGAAATACGGCACCTGGGCGATCGTTCTCGCGCGGTTCATGCCGCTGATCCGGACCTTCATGCCGTTCGTCGCCGGCATCGCGCGGATGAACTACGGCGCATTCCTGCCGTTCGATATTCTCGGAGCGTTCATCTGGGTCGGCGTCTGCGTTCCGGCGGGCTATTTCTTCGGCCAGATGCCGATCGTGAAGGAGAATTTCTCGCTGGTCGTGCTGGCGATCATCGCGGTGTCGCTGATTCCCGCGGCGATCGGCGGATACTTTGCATGGCGGGATCAGCGCAAGGCCCGTGCCGCCGGTCTCAATTCGGGAACGCAGCCGACATCCGTTGAGTGACCGGCTGCCCGAGGCGAGACGTTTGGGATTCAGCACCGCCTGAAACCCCGGCGGCAGGGGAGAACCCCGCGGGAGTCGACGTGTCCAATCCGCTGCATGTTCATTCGCTCGACGATCTGACCCGCGATCGGCTCGAGAAGATCCTTGACCGGGCTGAACGGCTGCGCGGGCAGTCCGCGCTGGAGCTGCTGCGCGGCCGGTCGATCATCAACCTGTTCCTGAGTCCGTCGCTGCGGACGCGGGTGAGCATGGAGCTGGCGGCCCGGCAGCTCGGCGCCCACTGCGTGACGCTCCAGGAAGACGCGGGGCTCTGGAAGCTCGAATTCAACGCCGGCGCGGTGATGCGCGGGGAGACGGTCGAGCACGCGAAGGACGCGATCGGCGTGCTGGCGCGGTATGGGGACCTGCTGGCCGTGCGGGCGTTTCCTGCCCGCCGGAGCTGGGAGGAAGACGCGCGGGATCCGATCCTGAACGCGTTCAAGCGCTGGTCGCCCCGGCCCGTCCTGAACCTCGAAAGCTCGCTCTATCACCCGTGCCAGGCACTGGCTGACATCCTGACGATCCGCCGCGCGGCCGGCGGGGGGGATGCGCGAGAGGTGGGGCGTCCCGGGAAGATCGTGCTCTCCTGGGCGGATCATCCGAAGTGTCTGCCCGTCGCGGTTCCAAATTCGTTCGCGCTGGCCATGACGCAGATGGGCTTCGACCTGACGATCGCTCGCCCCGAAGGCTACGATCTGCCGGCGGAGGTCATGCAGCGCTGCATCGAGCACGCGGCGCGGTCCGGCGGCCGGGTAGAGGTCACCGCGGATCGCGAAGCGGCGTTTGCGGGCGCGCGGTTTGTCTACGCGAAGAGCTGGGGCCGGATCGACCGGTACGGCCGCGAGGCGGAGGAACTGGCGGAGCGGAAGGCGGGCGGGCTGGCGCGCTGGATCGTCGACGGCGAGATCATGCGCCGCACGGATGACGCGCACTTCATGCACTGCCTGCCGGTTCGACGGAACGTGGTCGTGGCGGACGAGGTGATCGATTCGCCGCGGTCGCTCATCCTCGACGAGGCGGAAAACCGGCTGCACGGTCAGAAGGCGCTGCTGCTGGAGCAATTGGGTGTGGAGGCGTGATCCGCTCAGGGCCGTCTTTTGTCGCGCCGGCGGGGCGGTTATACTCTGTGGTTCGAGGTTCGCCGGTGGCGTAGCTCAGTTGGTTCAGAGCGAGGGATTCATAACCCCTAGGTCGGCGGTTCGACTCCGCCCGCCACCAATTTCAAGTGACAAAGAAACAAGGCGAAAGGTGACAAGGGCCGGCCGATTTGCCGGACTGTGTCACCTTTCACCTGTTTGAGCATTGACGGGGACGCCGGTAACGGTTCTGACCGGTCGCCACCGTGCTACATTGTTACCTTGTCCCCTTGTCCCCGATTACTTCGAGAACGCCTCCATCAGGTTGATCGCGGCCGGGCCGGCGAGCACGATGCCCATCGCCGGAAAAATGAACATCACCAGCGGGATCATGAGCTTCACGGCCGTCTTCTGTGCCCGCTCCTCCGCCTGAAGGCGGCGCTTGGCCCGCATCGACTCGCCCTGGTTGCGCAGGGCCTTCGCCACGCTCGTTCCGAATCGCTCCGCCTGCGCGACCACCGAAACCAGCGATCGCAGTTCATCCACGCCGCACCGGGTGGCCATGTTGTCGAGCGCCGCCGAGCGCGGGATGCCCATCTGCGCCTCGCGCGTCGCGATGCGGAATTCGTCGGAAATGTCGGGGTGCACCAGCGCCATCTCCTCCCCGACGCGCTTGATGGCCGCGTCGAGGGCGAGCCCCGACTCCACGGACACGACGAGCAGGTCCAATACGTCGGGCAGCCCGCGGCGCACGCGGTCCTGCCGGCCCTTCGTAACCGAGCCGAGCCATACGCCGGGACCGACGAAGCCCAGGCCGGCGCCGAGGGCCGTCGCCCCGATCACGCCGCCGGCGCCGTAGCCCATGGCCGCGCCGACGGACAGGCCCACGATGGCCAGCACGCCCGCGACGATCGTCTTGCTCGCGAGGAAGAGCGTCTGCGCCTGCGGCTGCCGGTAGCCGGCCGCGATGAGTTTGGCGCGGAGCTGCGTGAGCTCATCTTCCTTCGCGGGCATGATGAGTCTTGAGAGATAGGGCGTCGCCTTCTGGACGATGCGCCGGGTCGCCTGCTCTTTGGCCTTCTGGCGGATGTCGTCGCCGCTGTCCGTCTCCTTGCGGCCCTCCAGGCGGCGCCGAACGGCGTCCTGACCGCCCCCGCGCCTGGGCAGCACGCTGTACGCGACAAGACCGAGGGCGAGGAGGACAAGCACTCCGATGCTGATGAGTTCCATGGACAAACCTCCCGGGTCAGACCTTGACGTTGATGATCTTCTTGATCATGACCCAGCCCATGATCATGGACACGACTGCAAACGTGGACATCATCTGGCCCGTGGGGTGATTCACGAGCACCATGGCGTAGTCGATGTTGATTTTCAGCATCGCGCCGAAGACCAGCACGGGCAGCGCGAGCAGCACATAGCCCGAAAGACGACCTTCGGCGGTGAGCGCCTGGATCATCCCGTGCAGCTTGATCCGGTCGCGGATGACATCGGAGATCTTGTCGAGCACCTCGGCCAGATCGCCGCCCGTCTGCCGCTGGATGAGGACGGCCGTGACGAAGAACCGCACGTCGAGCATGTCGGTCCGGTTGGCGAGGTTCTGGAGCGCTTCCTCGATCTTGAGGCCGAGATTCTGCTCCTGGAAGACGCGCGCGAATTCGGTCCCCGCGGGTTCGGGAAGCTCGTTCGCGACCACCTGCATGCCGCTGGCCAGCGAGTGGCCGGCGCGGAGCGCCTGGCTCAGCAGTTCGAACACATCGGGGAGCTGGTTGACGAGGCGCGTCAGACGCTTTTTCCGCTTCCAGACGAAGTACAGAATCGGGAAGACATACACCGCGACGGCGACGCCCAGGCCGGCGACGAGCATTCCGAGCATCGCGAACCCGGCCAGCGCCACGCTGGCGACGAGCGTCAGGTTCACGAGGAGCTGCGAGGCGCTGATGTTGACGTTCGCCTGCTCGAGGACGGCCTGGAGCCGCTCGGTGGACTTCATGTTGGCGAGCCACTGGCTGAGCGAACCGACGGCCTTCGGGCCCGTCTTGCGGAGGTCCTCGAGCGTCAGTTTCTGCTTTGCGGCCTCCATGTTCCGCGTCGAGCGGCCCTTGAGGCGGTCCGCGATCTTCGCCTTGGGAGTGGTCTTGAGGTCGCCGACGAACTGCATCACGCCGTAGGCGGCGAGCAGGGGGCCGACGACAAGAAGCGCGATCAGCAGTGCGTCATCGCCGAGCGCCAGCAATGTAAGACTCATGGGCGTCGTGCCTCCAATCACATGTCCGAAATGAGATCCCGCTGCTCGAACATCGACGGGCTGATCTTCGCCCCGTGTGCGAGCAGGCGTTCCATGAACATCGGGCGGACGCCCGTCGAGACGATCTTGCCGTAGGCCCGGCCGTCCGCGTCGGTGCCTTCCTGTTCAAATTTGAAAATGTCCTGCATGACGACGACGTCGCCTTCCATGCCCTGCACTTCCGTGACGGCGAGGATCTTGCGGCGGCCGCCGGGCAGACGCCCCGCCTGCACGATCAGATTCACGGCGCTGGCGAACTGCTGGCGGATGGCCTTCTGCGGGAGCTCGAAGCCAGCCATCATCACCATCGTCTCGACGCGCTGCACGCAGTCGCGCGTGTTGTTGGCGTGGATGGTGGTCATCGAGCCGTCGTGGCCCGTGTTCATCGCCTGCAGCATGTCCAGCGTTTCTCCGCCGCGGCACTCGCCGACGACGATCCGGTCGGGCCGCATGCGCAGGGCGTTGATCAGCAGGTCGCGGATCGTGATCCGCCCCTTGCCTTCGAGGTTGGCCGGGCGCGTTTCGAGGCGCACGACGTGCGGCTGACGAAGCTGAAGTTCGGCCGCGTCCTCGATCGTGACGATTCGCTCGTCTTCCGGAATGAAGGACGAGAGGTTGTTGAGCAGCGTCGTCTTACCGGAGCCCGTGCCGCCGGCGATCAGGATGTTGAGCCCGGAGTGTACGCACGCATGCAGGAACTCGACGATTTCCGGTGCGCAGCTCTTGAAATTGACGTAGTCGTTCCAGGTCAGCGTGTCCTTGCCGAATCGGCGAATCGACATCGACGCGCCGTCGATCGCCAGCGGCGGAATGATCGCGTTGACACGGCTGCCGTCCTTGAGGCGCGCGTCGACCATCGGCGACACTTCATCGCAGCGCCGGCCGAGGGGCGAGACGATCTTGTCGATGATGTGCAGCAGGTGCGCGTTATCCTTGAACTTCACGTCGGTGAGCGTGAGGCGGCCGCCTTTTTCGATGTAAACCTGGAACGGCCCGTTGATCAGGATGTCCGAGATCTTCGGGTCTTTGAGCAGCGTTTCCAGCGGTCCGAGGCCGAAGGTCTCGTCGAGGATTTCCTGCACGAGCCGCTGCCGCTCGACCAGCGTCAGCAGCGCGTCCTGCTCCTCGCAGAGCGCTTCCACGACCTGCCGCACCTGTTCGCGCAGCTCGCCCGATTGCTCGCCGGAGAGCTTGCTCATGTCGAGCTGGTCGACCAGTTTCTTGTGGATGCTGGTCTTCAGCTCGTTCCAGCGCTGCCGCTTCTCGTCCGGCGGCTCCTTGGTCTTGGCCGGCGGGGCCGCGGCCTTCACCGGAACGACGGACACCGGAGTGCCCTCCCCGGCCTTCGGCGGTTCGCCGGGCGCGGAGGTCGGAGTCGGCTTGGCGATGGACGGCGTCGCGGCCGCCTTCGGCGGCGTTTCGGCGACTGCGGGTTTCTTCGTGAACAGGCCCATGCGGTCGATCTCCCTCCCGGTCAGGCTTTTGCCGCGGCGCCGGCGAAGATTGAGAAGAGCCCCTTCCGCGCCGGCTCGGCGGCGGGGCGGACGGCCGGTTCGGCCGCGGCGGCGGGATCGCCCGCGAGCCGCACGGCCACGTCGCGAATCGCGGCCCGGAGCTTCGATTTCGGCGCGTGCAGCAGGAGCGGCGCGCCCATGTTCACCGCGGCGGCGCTGGTGCGCCACTCATCCGGAATCACGTGGTCGAACTTGCGCTTCAGCGTGGATTCGACGTCCTCCATGCCGAGATACCCGGATTCCCGTCCGTGACGGTTGCAGACCAGGCTGACGCGCTGCATCGCATATCCGGTCATCGCCAGATCGTGCAGCATGCGGTCGGCGGCCCGGACGCAGGGCACCATCAGCTGGAGGACGAGCAGATAGGTGTCCGCCATGTCAAACACCGCCCGCGCGGTCGGATCGAAGCGCGACGGCAGATCGGTGACGACGAAGTCGTAGTGCTCCTGAAGCGCTGCGAGCGCCGCGGCGCAGGCGCCGCCGCTGATCCGCTCGGCCTGTACGGACTCCGGCGGCCGGGCGAGAACATGCACGCCCGTGGCGTGGCGAAACATCGCGCGCTCGATCATCTGCACGTCGATCGACTCGGGCGATTCCGTCAGTTCAGCGATCGAGTAGGGCGGCGCGGCGTCGAGCTGCATCGCGACCTGCCCGATCCGGAAGTCCATGTCGACGATCGCCACGCGCGGCTTCGCGCCGTTGTCGGGCTGGCCGTGCCAGCTCTCGAGCGTCGCGAGTTCGACGGCGAGATTGGTTGCGAGGTGCGTCGCCCCGACACCGCCGGCCGTGCCGACGACCGTGATGAGCCGGCCGAGCCGGCGCCCGCCCGAGTCGGCGTCCGCCGCGACGCGGCCGAGGATGTCGCGGAGCTGCTCGGGCGGAAATGGCTTCCAGAGGAATTCCTTCATCCCGGCGCGCATGGCGCGCATGACGAGTTCCGCGTCCCGGTCCTCGGTCATTCCGATGGCGGCGATCTGATCCTTCCGGCCTTCGATGATCGGCGCGACGACGTCCATCATCGCGCCGGGAATCGGATCCAGATGCACCAGGAGCACTTCCGCGGGAAACGAGTCAAGCGCCTGCGCGAGCAGCGACGGTTCGTCGATCTCGGCGACGATCTTGACGCCGTCGAGCGAGAGCAGAACGGCCCGCAGGTCCGCGGCGACCGCTTCGTCGGTGTTGACGATGATGACTCGGACGGTTTTCACGAGCGATCGTGTCCCTTCGAACGACCGGAGGCGAGCCGGCGCCGGAAGCGACGAACGACGGCGGAAGCACGGGGGCCGTCGCAGGGTCGCTTGTTGTTCGGCGTCAGCTCACCTCCCGGTTTATTCAAGCGTTCGTTTTTCTACTGAATCAGCTGCACGGGGCGCTTTCCGCCGAGGGTTCGGAAGATGTCGCGGAGCTGCTCCGTGTACTCTTCCGGGTTTCCGCCGGCGTAGAACTCCGTACCGCCGCCGATCGCGGCGATTTCCTGCATCAGCGTCCGGTCGGCGTTCGATCCGACGCTGATCGTGTGGATCGTGCACCCCATGTCCGCGGCTTCCTGCGCCTGGCGCAGCGCCCAGTCGGTCGCCGCCCACGCGCCGTCGCCGACGTAATTGCCGGATTCGTCGATATTCGGCAGACCGTCCGAAAGGATGATGATCACCTTCTTCGCGTTCGGCCGAGCCCGCGCCGAACTCAGCTCGACGATCGCCTGGTGCAGACCGCCGCCGATGTTCGTCGTGCTGTCATAGTGTCCGGCCTGCCGGGCATAGAGCGTGTCCGCGATCATCTGGAGATCGTCCGTGAGGTTGATTTCGTGACGACTGGTCGTCGCGAAGATTTCCATCGACAGGCGGTCGAGGCTGTCCTGCTCCGTGATCACGTCGATCATCGACTGCACCGCGTCCTTGATCGGACGGAGCGGCAGTTGCGGCGTCGCCCACAGGTTGTTCGTCTGCGTGTACGCCCGCTGATTTTCCAGCAGGAAGTGCATGAACGTCTTCAGCCCGTAGCGATAACGGAATGACGACGCGTCGTTCGACTGGCTGTTCTGCATGAAGTCCACGTAGTTCAGCCACGACCACGACCCGCGGAAGGACGGGTAGCCCGTCCAGGAGATTTCCGCCGACTCCATCGTGGAGTCGCCGTCGCCGCCCGGATGGCCGCCGGCGCGCCCGCTGTTCCACGTCGCGAGGCCGAGCATCACCGCGCAGCGATACCGGAACTGGTTCGCGACGGTGCCGTCCTTCGAGGCGGACATGATGATCGAGATCTCGTCGGCCGAATAACCGCGCGACGTCAGGCTCGCGCTGATCGACGCGTTCGACGTGTTCGAGCCCTTCTTGACATACCAGAGACCCGGGTCGCTCGACGCCGAATAGCTGCCCGGGATGAGCGGGCTGCCCCAGAGGTTCATCGCTCCGATCGCCGGCCCCGTGTCGCTCGCGTATTCGCTGGCCGTCTCGACGGCCGGCGTATAGGGGCGGCTGGGCTCGGGTCCGTTCAGCGCGGCCCAGCAGTCGCGCAGGTTTGCGTAGCCGCCGTCTGTTCGATTCCAGTACAGCAGCCCGCTGTCCCACGTCATCGAGCCCGAAAGGTCGATCACGCACGCGATGTCGCGCGGCACGAGCACCGCGGCCGCGCGGGCCTCGAGCCCCTGCGTCTCGCGGCCGAACATCCGGCCGAACGCCAGCGAGATCGGACCGCCCGCCGAGCCCTCGGTGCGGCGGACGGTGACGCGGATCGCGTCTGGAACATCGCCGCCCGGCGAGAACGTGAACTTGCCCGTAGCGCCGTCATAGAGAGCCCGGCCGAACTCGACGTCGCTTTCGCTGTCGAGGCCGACCGAGACGCGCATGACCGAGTTCAACCGCGCGTACAGATCCGCTTTATCCAGCACGGCGGTGCGCGATGCGTCGTCGATGCCCGTCACCATCTCAGCGGCTGCGGCCAGCGCCGCAGCGTCGGCTTCACGCTGCAGTTCCGCCTGCGCGGAGTAGAGAGCGCTGACGTCGACCGCGAGAGCCGCGAAGCCAATGATCGCTGTCAATGAGACGGTCACGAACACGTGCACACCACCACGACGAGACGCTGCAAGTCGATCAGGTCGCGCTCTCGACATGATCCACCTCCGGTGAGAACCCCCGGTGTGGAGTATTCAAAAGCCGGACCGACGCTGCAAACAATGCGCCTCAGGATTACATTCCTTCATCGCCGCTGGCCGGACCGATGGGTCCGCGGACCTTCGCCGCGCCCGATGACCCATAAAGATCGCCCTGCTTGACCGGCCACGTGTGGTTCACGCGCGGCTGGAGCGTCGGCAGGGGGGTGCTGGGCTGACCGTCCAGCGAACCGAACAGGAACAGCTCGAAGTCATTCGGCTCGACGTAATTCGCACCCGGCACGCTCGTGACCTGGTCGGGCGAAACGGCCTGGACCAGTTCGGGAGTGACGAGGACGACCAGTTCGCTTTCGTTCGACTGAAACTCGACGGAGCGGAACAGCGCCCCGAGCACCGGGATGTCGCCCAGGCCGGGCACGCCGCGGCTGATCGCCCGGACGCGCTCGTTGAGCAGGCCGCCGATCGCGATTGTCTGGCCGCTGCCGATTTCCACCGTTGTATCAACGCGGCGCGTCGAGAATCCGGGCACGCTCACACCGCCGAACGTCACCGACGTGGTGAAGTCGGGCTCGCTCACTTCGGGCGTGACGTGGAGGCGGATCCGGTCATCGCTCAGGACCGCGGGCGTGAAGTTCAGCCGCACGCCGAATTCCTTGAACGTGATGTCGATCGTGTTCGCGGTGCTGATCGGGATCGGGATTTCGCCGCCCGCGAGGAAGCTGGCGGTCTGTCCGTTGATCGCGACCAGGTTGGGCTCCGCGAGGACGCGCAGCAGCCCGTTCTCACGCAGCGCCTGCACGAAGACCTGCATCTGCACGCGCGGGAAGCCGAACGTCAGCGTCGTGTTGCCCGTGACGGGGATGCCTTCGGTTCCCGTCAGGAACGGAACGCGGCCGGTGATGTTCGTGTTGGCGGCGGCCCCGATGTTGGTCGGGTTGATCTGGTTCAGGTTGCTGGCGCCGAAGACGTCGGGCAGGTTGTCGCCGCCGATCCAGCCGTTGAACCCGAGCTGCCGCGTGGAGCTGCGGTTCACCTCGGCGACCGTGCAGCGCAGCAGCACCTGCTGCACGCCGGCGACCTTCATCTGATTGATGACCTTCGACGAGAAGACGCTCGCGATCTGCATGATCCGCTCGGAAGTCTCCGCGTCGGGGACGTCGCCCGAGATCACGACCGAGTCGAGCAGCGCGTGCGCATTCACCCGCGCCCGCGGCGCAGCGGCCCGGATGCTCGCGACGAGCCGTTCCAGTTCGAGATCGACCGCGATGTCGAACACGCGCTGGTCGTTCTCGCTGATGAACGCGATGAGCTGCGTCGTGCCGAACGCCTTGCCGGTCAGGATCACCTGCTGCGGCGAGACCGCGTTCACTTCCGCGAACTCCGGCTTGGCCAGGCGCACTTCCTTGACCGCCGAGCCGAAATCGACCAGCACCGACTTGTTGACCGGAACCCGGATCAGCTGCCCTTCGGCCGCCATGTCCCGGATCGAGATCTTCGCCTGCGTCGTCGGCATTCCGCCGCCGGTCTGCGCCCAGGCCGGACCGCATGTCGCGGCCGCGAGCGCCAGCCCCGCTGTGAAAATCCCGCGGTTCGAGCGCCGGCGAGCGCGCAGGCTCGCCGCTTCAATCCGTTGAATCGATGTCATCCGATGAGCTCCTTGGGCTGTTCCGTTTCCTCTTCGGACACGGGAATGATCTCTTCGACCGGGCCGGTCGGCTCGGGCTGCGGTTCAGGCTTCGGGTCTTTCTTCGGTTCCGTCTTGGTTTCGGTATTGCCGCCGGGCTTGGCGTCCGACTTCGGCTTGCTCCGCTTCGGCGGCTGCTTCTCGAAGATGTTCGGACCGTCCGGCGAGATGTCGATCGGCTGGAGCGGCTGATCCTTGACCCAGCCGACGGTGCGACGATCCGTACCGTTGACGATCACCATCGTCGCTTCATACTCAGGCTTCACCGGCTCAGCTTCGGCCACCGGCTCGCCATCCGGCGCAGCGCCGGCTGCTGCACCTGCGGGCGCATCGCCCGCCGCCTTCGTCATCGAGCCAAAGAAGCCGGACACCAGCCCGGCCAGGCCGCCCGGCGCCTTCTCATCCCCGGTCTTGCCGGCAAGGGCCTTCTCCGCCTCCGCGTAGGGATCCGGCGCGCCGGTGACGTCGCCTTCGCGGATCGTCTCGTACTTGTCGAGCTTGGCCGAGTCTTCAAGTCCGCGCATGCTCAGCTTGATCTCACCGCGATGCTCGGCGAGAAGGATGAGCGGCACCTGCTCCGGCGTCACCAGAAGCGTTGCGGCGCGGGCCGGCTTGTCGCGCGTCGGAGCGGACTTCTTGGCCTTGGGATCGTTCGACGGCCGCTCCGGCGCGTCCGGAGCAAGCCGCTGGCCGACGGCGGCGACCTCGACGTTCTCGACGATGGTCCGCGCGATCGTCTCATTGCGGTTGTTCTGCGTTTTCACCGTGAAGTAGCCCACGACGTCGACGCGGCAGCCCGGCTGGAGGTGGTTGTCCACGCCGGAGCTCTCGTCGATCTTCACCGCCACCGCGCGCAGGCCGGGCGGGACATGGATGCCGGGCGGCGTCCCCGCGGGCAGGAGCATGGTCTCGAGCACGGGCACGCCCGACGGGACGCCCGTGTGCGGGATGCGGCCGAGGATCTTCGATTTGTCGGCCAGGGCGCCGGGGGGCGCAAGTTCCGCGGGAAATGCGAGCGGCTTGAGATCGGATTCGCCGATCGCGCGGCCGCGCGGCACATCCTCCATGACGGCCCAGAGCTGAATGCGCTGGGTTTGCGCTCCCTGGGCCTTCTTGACATAATCGTAGCCCAGCTTGCCGGCGACGCCGGCGATGCCGAGGCCCGCGATCAACGGGATCATCGCTTTCGTGTTCATGCTGCCTTGCTCCGCTAAACAGGCGACGACACAAACGAGCGAAAACGCTCAGCCGCCGTGTGCGGCCGCGCCTTCGATCGAAGATTGCCCAGCCGGGCGACGACGCGCCGCCCGCGTGACGTTCGGGTAATGCTGCCGGCGTCCGCATCTCCGTCCGGAGGGCACTGGGCCCGGCGGACGGCGACGACAGACGCCGGTCGCGACTCCGATCCGGCTTACATTCCTTCGGCACGCATCGAAGCCTGACCTTCGACGTTGCCCGAAGTGAAGCCGAAGAAGTTCCCCACGAGCGAAACCTGCGCCCGCGGGACCGTCACGACGACCGTCACGATAGGATCATCGGACGTTGGCATCGTGACGTTAATCGTCGCGTTATCATCAATGTTCATTGGTTCGAGCAGCGACTGCACGCGAGTCACGATTTCGGACTCGCTCGTTCCCGGCAAGGCGCCCAGCCGGGCGCCCTCGCGGGCCGCGTTCACCATCGAACTTCGGACCGTGAACAGCCACCCGAACTCGATGATGCCGAAGAGCATCGTGAGCAGCAGCGGCGTCACAACGGCCATTTCCACCGCGGCGGTCGCACGTGCCGCCCATCGGGACCGCGGCGTTACGCCGCGCGTGCGCGATCTGAATCGCTTCATCCAAGCCACCCTCCGAAGTAGTACGTCATGAGCACGCAGATCGTGCCGGCCGTAAGGGGCACGCCGTACGGCAGGAGCTGACTCGTCGTCCCGAACGTCTTTGCGCCCCCGTACTCACCGAACGCCGTGTCGAATTTCTTCATCTTCGTCATGATGGTCTGGAGATTGACCACCGCATACGCCGCGCGGCCAGTGGACAGGATCATGATGATCGCGGCCACGCCGCCGATAATCGCACCCGCACCAAAGCTGAGCAGCGTCAGCCACGGGCCGAGCCACGCGCCGATCGCGGCCATGAGCTTCACGTCGCCCGCGCCCATGCCGTGCATCATCCACGGCACGATCAGGACGCCGAAGCCGACCAGCAGGCCGAGCATCGCGACGCCCAGCCCGTTCCACCCGCCGAACGCGAATTGTGCGCCCAGGCCGGCCAGCGCAAGAGCTGCGTTCAGCCAGTTCGGCACGCGCCGCTCGGCAAAGTCGATCCAGGAGGCATAGAGAATGCCCGGAATCAGGATCGCCAGTGTCAGTTCCCAGTATCCAAGCTGCATGATGATTTCGCCCTCGTGTCCCTGTGTTTGTTTTGGGGTCCGTGCGCCGCCCCCCGCGGCGCGATCACTGAGTCATCGGCTGACCGACCCTGCCGGACCGGTTGTGCCGCAACTCCGAATTCGTCGGCGGCCGAGCCGGCGAATTCGGAGGTCCGACACGATTTGACCCGCCCGCGGCGAACGCGAACCGGCCGGTGCGCCCGATAAGCGAACCGGACGGCGACGCCGACGAAAACCGTGGCGTCGCCGTCCGAGTCCAAGCGATGCGGCGTTGCCGCGCCGACTTACGAGCCGAACGCCTGGCTGTTCACATCGCTGAAGGTCGCGTCGACGCTCTGGCCGAGGGTCGTGATCGCGGCGATCGCGACGACGATGATCAGGGCCAGCATGACGGCGTACTCAGTCGCGGTCGGGCCGTCTTCACTGCGAATGAAATCCTTGACGCGACGATAGATAGCGTTCATTCTCTTCTCCTCACAAACCCGGGCGGTAACCGCCGCCCTTACCAGCCCGACTTCGCAACCCCTGCGCGTCGGAGAGAAACCGGCCCGTCGGAACACCCGCCGAACCCGTCCGCCTCGCTCCGTGCCGACTGGCTCGAATGCGAGACAGGGGAACTCTTCAAATTGCGCGCGGGGAGGGCAACCGATTCGCGGATTTTGTGCGCGAAAAGCGGGCGGGTGTGATAATCAATGCGCTGTGGAGGCGAACCCCGAAGCCCCCGAACGGGAGAGTGCTACCGCGTCGGCTCTTCGCCGAGGTCGAGGCGGTCTGAATATTCGCCCCGGCCCGCCAGGTAATCCTCGGCCCGGATCAGCAGCCCGAGAAACTCGCCGCCGCTGACCAGCCCGAATTCGCTCCGCGGCCCGGCGATGCGCCGATACTGCAGTTCCTTCCACGCGTAGCGGCCGAGGCCGGTGAGCTGCCAGTTCAGCCCCGAGCGGATGTCGCAGGCGCGGCAGAGCATGAACCCGGCGGCCGCCCGGTCGAGGCGCGTGTTCGGCGCGTGCTTCCAGAGCGGCGAGATAATTCCACCCTGCTCCAGCGCCGCCGCCAGCTCCGAGAAGCCGCCCGGAAACGGCTCGCCTTTCCAGAGAATGTGGATCGACCGATACGCGGGCTCAGCGGTGACAAACGCCTGGTTGGAGATGAACTCGGTGAGCTCGGCGTTCGAATCCACCGGAGCGGCCGGCTGCGACGCGGTCGGCTGCGTCGACGCGCACCCGCCGAACCCGACGAACCCCGCGACAGTCACGGCGGCCAGCCCGACGGACCTGAATGCGTGCCTACGGGAAATCATCAGAAGCTCCACGTGATGCCGGTGAAGAAGAAATTGCGGTTCGAGCGGTCATCGTATGCATCACCGGGGAAGAACGTACCCCAGCGGAACGTCCACGCGATGTCCGAGGCAAGCCGCCAATTCACGAAATAGTCCATTTCCCAGCCGACGTAGCCCTGAAAGTCGCCCGCGGTCGAATCGCTGATCGCCCCGCGCGAGTGGTGCTTGTGATAGAGGAACCAGTTCGTGCCGATCTCGAAATCGCGGAACAGCTCCAGCTTCTCAAGCGGAACGAGGCTTCCGCCCGCCCGGAAGACGTGCAGATTGCTCAGCACGGGCCCCGCGGCGATGCCCGTGTCGCGGAAGCCGAATCCCGCGAAGCTGCTGTCCTCACCATCGCGCTGGCGGCCGCCCGTCGCGTTCGTGGGACTGTAAATGCGGTCGGAGTCGCCGCTGGCGAACATGTACTCGCCGCTGATCCGCGGCCGCATCGGACCCTCGAAGAGATACTCCAGGCCCAGATCCCAGCCGTACGAGTCGATCGGGTCGCGGCGGATGAAATTGCCGCTGCTGAAGCTGTGGCCCTGCTCGAAAACGAACTCACCCCAGTAGTTGAGGTTCTTCACGATGGAGCCGCGCGAGCCGAATCCGAAATACTGCGAGTCGTACGCGTAATCCTGGAGCCAGTCCTTGGGCCGCTCATCCGTCCGGTCGTTGTTCCAGAGCGCGTACGCGAACGGCACGTGATGCTCGAATCCCTCATACGCGACCTGCACGCCGAACATGTGCCGGTTGCTGTGCGAGTCGACCGGCTCGCTGCGGTCGATGTTCGGATAGCTCGCGATCGTCTTGCCGATCAGACCGGTGATTCGGAAATCACCCAGCTCCCCGAAGATCTGCACCGCGTCGAGCGGCTGGTCGAGCACATACCCCGTGCCGAGCCGGGTCTCCTGCCGGCCGACGCGCACCCGCGCCTGCACCGGATCGGAGGGCTGGTTGATGCGGAACGCCCGGCCGACGTCGATCTGGTACCAGCCGCGGTCGAGATTCGGCCCGATCCAGTCCTGCTGCCGGTCGTATTCGTCGTCCGGATTGAAATAACTGAAGCCGAGCCGCATGCGGGCGAACACTTCGTGCGCCCCGTCGTCGATCCGCAGCCGCGTCCAGATCGACGTCGACGGCCGCTGAAGAACCCGCTGCGACTGAATCCCGTCATTGAAGTGGAAAACGTAGTACTCGACCCAGCCGCCCCACTGCCAGTCGAGCAGGGCGTCGAGCGGGGCCGCCTCCCGCCGCTGCTGTTCGAGCTGGCGGTCGAGTTCGCGCTGCTGCTGGAGCAGCGCCGTCGACACGTCGGGCGAGTCCGATCGCGACTGGGCGATCGCTGCGGAACCGCATGTCGCCGCGGCGATCAGTGTGCCAATTTGAAGCGTGCCGCGATGAGGCCTCATGCCATGTCGCTCCGGAGAGGGGCGTGTCCCCCGGCGGCCGCGCGATCCGCCGGGTGGGCTTTCTCGACTCTGTGCAGCCGATTACCCTCCACGAAGGATCGTGCGTGACGCGCGGAAAGTCAACCGTAGGAGACCACGCCGGTGGCCCGCGAGATCGAGATCAAGGTTGCCCTGATCGACCCCGCTGGCCTCCGATCGCGACTGCGAGCGCTCGGCGCTGCGGGCGAAGCGCCGGTCTTCGAGGTCAACTGGATCTTCGATACGGCCGACGGCCGGCTACGGGCAGCGCGGTTGGCGCTGCGTCTCCGGGAAATCCGCTCCGCCGACCAGGCCCGCGTGCTGCGGACTGTCCTGACGCTGAAACGGCCGGTGGACGAGACGGAGTATCGGGTGGGAGGCGTCGCGCCGGCGGGAAGAACCGGATCGGCGAAGATCCGCGAAGAGGTCGAGACGGACGTCGCCGACGCCCCCGCGATGGCTTCGATCCTCGCGGCGCTGGGGTACCGCCCGGCCGTGATCTACGAGAAACGGCGCGAGACGTTTCGCTGCGCCGCGTGCGAGATCGTCATCGACGAACTGCCGTTTCTGGGCTGGTTCGCCGAGATCGAGGGCCCGACCCAGGCGGCGGTCGAATCGGCGGCCGCGGACCTCGGACTTGACGCCGCGCCGCCCATCGACGACACCTATATCGCCCTCGCTGTCCGCGCGGGCGCCGCGGTCGACGATCGTCGGGAACTGCGGTTTCCCTGAGTCGACGCGAAAGCCCGGGTGCGGAGACTGTGCATGTCCTGGTACAAGAAGGCCCTTCCCCGGTTCGCGGGCGTCTTTTACCGCGGAAATCTCCCGCCCCGCCCCGGCGAATTGAAGGACATCACCCGCCACGGCATCCGCATCGTCTCGAAGGAGACCCTTCCGGACACGCATTGGGCGTTCAAGGTCGAGCATGCCGAGTGGGGCCCGGCCACGATCATGGCGCCCCGCGACCTGCAACCGCCTCCGCCGGAGATGCTCGGGTACTGCGCCCGCGGCTTCACCGAATCTGAAATGGTCCTGGCTCGCGCGGCCGGCGCCGGACTGGCCGTCCGCCTCGAATCGACCCGCGACAATGTCCTCCGCGACTGCAAGAACATGCTCCGCTACGTCGACGTGCTGATGCGCGAAGACGGCCTGCTTGCCACGGATTTTGCGTCGGAGCTGCTCTGGTCGCGTTCGATGCTGGAGGACGAGCTCGCGCACGATGCCGACGTGGACATCTCCGCGCTGCACGTGATCCACGCCGTGGGCGACGACGAACGCAGGACGTGGCTGCACACGCACGGTCTCGGCCATGTCGGCGGACTCGATTTCGACATCGTTGCTCCCGGCGACGCGATCGCGTCGGCCTCCGGAATTGACCCGCTTCGAGCGCTGGCGTTCGCGAGCGTGGAAGGCGATCTGAAACCGGGCGCGGTGGTCAAGACGCTCGGTTTTCCGGTAAAACTCGTCGACGCGGCGACGTTCCAGCGCAAGGCCCCGCGCGAGTACGCAGCGCTGCGGGAGGACGACGAAGCCCACACGCCCAATCGCGTCGTGCTGTGCGAGCCGTCGTCTGGTTTCCTCGGTCTGGGTAGCCGCGTCCAGCCGTCGAAGCGGCTCTCCGGCGACGACCTCGAGGGCGGCCTGATCTGGTTCTCGGACGGCGCCACCGAGCTGATGGAGCGGCGTGCCCGCGCCACCTATCCGCTCCTGCGAAAGATCGCCGCGGACCTCGCCGAGTTCGAATTTCCGACGATCGTCAAGCTCGGCTATGAAGTGGATGGTTCGAGCGGGCGCGAGCATCTCTGGTTCAGCGTGCATGGACTCGACGACGACGCCATCGATGCCACCCTCGAGAATTCGCCCTTCAACATCGCGCGGCTGAAAATGGGCGACCGCGGCCGCCACCCCGTCGAACGCCTGAGCGACTGGATGATCATGACGCCCGCGGGTTCGATCACGCCGCACCACGTCTCGCCGCATCGCCTGATCAACGACCGGCGCGACGAACTGCGGAAACTGATGCGCGAAGCGCGCGGCGCCTGAGCGCGGTCAGTTCACCTGCCGGCCCTTGATTTCACCGCACGTGGGGCACTTGAAAAGCAGGTCCCGCGAGCCTTCCGACGCGGGCGCCGTCATTCCCTTCGTCCGCAGCGCCGTGTCCAGGTCGCGGGCCCCGAGGTGAAAGTCTGCCTTGCATCCTTCGCAGCGGAAGTTGACCCACGTGGACGAATCGTTCGGGATCGTCTCCCCGCCGCCGCCGTACATCCACATGTACCAGCCGGCTACGCCGAGGAGCACGACCGCCGCCGCGGCCATGATGCCGTCCCGGGTCGTCATGCCCCGCCGCGTCCGCGGCGTGCGGCCCGCGCGGGCGAGGACGCGAGTGGTCTCGTCGTTCATCGAATCACCCCTGCGCCGATCATCCGCGGCGACTCCGGCGCGCTCTTGAGTCTGTCGTCGATCGATTCATCCGTCAGCGTCTCCAGAAACGCCATGACATCCCGAATTTCGCCCTCGGAGAGGTTCAGCGGCTGGAGGATCGTCTCGCGCGCACCGTGATGGTCCGGCGGGAGCGCATCCTGGAAGATCGAGTAGTGAACCAGGACGCGCCGCAGGAACACGAACTGTCCCTGGTGCATGTACGGGGCGGTCTTCGCGACATTCCGCAGCGTCGGCGTCTTGAACTGACCCCAGGTATCCGGTTTGCGGGCCAGAAACTCGATCTTCTCGGCCGCCGGGCCGGTGCGCTGGTCGCTGAAGATCCCGAGCGCGTTGAGCGGATCGGCCTTCAGCTTCGCGATGCCCTCGTAGCGCCCCGAGTCCGTCGGTTCGCCGCCGTCGAGCGGCGGGACCCGGATCATGTGAAACTCGTTGTCGGTGAAATTCGGCCCGGTGTGACAGGTGCGACAGTTCGCCCTGCCGACAAAGAGCCGCAGGCCGCGCTTCGCCGATTCGGGGTACTCGCGCTGGCGGCGCTCATCGCCGCTGCGCAGCGCGGCGGCAAAACGATCGAACGGCGAATCCCGCGAGATGATCCGCCTTTCGTAGGCCGCGATGCATTTCGTCACGTTCGTGAGGATCCGCGTCGCCGTCTCCTGATCCTCCGGGCGCATCGCCTCCCACGCACGGTGATGTGGATGATCCGGCGTATCCGGCAGCGGCCGCGCGGCGGGCGGAAAACGCGTCCGATCGGAGAGGTCCGGCAGCGTCCCGAAGATCGCCTCGTAGGCCGCCCGCACATCGACCCGATCGGCGATGAAATGCGCCAGCTCGAGCCGCGAAAAGTCCATCTCCTTCGGATTCTCGATCGGCTGCGCCGCCTGGGCCCACAGCGTATCAGCCCGGCCGTCCAGGAACTGCCAGCGGTTGTAGGCCGCGTTCCAGACCGTCGGTGAGTTCCGCGTACTCACGCCGACCCCCTCGGCGACACGCTTCCCATCGGAGTATCCCTTCTGGGGGTCGTGGCAGGTCGCGCAGCTCACCTTGCCGTTGCTCGACAGCCGCGTGTCGAAGAAGAGAAACCGACCGAAGTGCGCGGCCGCCGGGTCGTCGGCGACCCGGTTCGTCGGATCGGGCGGCAGCGGCGGCAGCGGCGAATGGCGAAGGATTTTCGCCTTTTCGTCGTCCGTGAACGCCACCCGCTCGCCGGGAACCGGCAGCAGCAGCAGCATCGCCGCGAGAATCAGGAGCGTGGTCATTCGAGTTCAAAGTTGTACTGGGCCCGCTCGGTCTCGCCGTCGCGCTCCAGGTCGAAGTAGAGTTCCCAGTATCCGGGCATGTGCAGCAGCATCCCGCGCACCCGCCAGGTGCCGTCCGCCTCGCGCGTCACCTGCGGTTGCGTGTTCATTCCATGGCGGTGATCGGGCATCGCCGCGTCGACGCGCAGGCTCGCCTCGCCGAGCGGACTGCCGCCGATCGGCTCGATTCGCGCCCGGATCTCAAACGGCTCGTTCATCGGAATCGGCAGGGGGGCCGTCGTAAAGACCACGCGAAACGACTTGCCGGCCGCCTCATACTCGCCGCGCGCGTTCGGCGTCGGCGGCGGGGCCTTGCGCTCGGGTCCCGTCGCCCGCGACGATCCGCCCGTTGATTGATTTGCCGCACACCCCGTCAGCAGGAACATCACCGGCAGCAACAGAAATGAAATACGCATGATTCGCCCCCTCGAAGTGTACGCCTACGGACGCACCGGCCGCTTCAACGTCGGCACGACGAACAGCCGCGCCCCGAAGGCCGACTCGAATTCTCCGCCGGGGCTGAAGATCTGCACGCGGTGGTTTCCGTGATCCACCACCAGCAGTCGGCCGCGGGCGTCGATCATCACGTCGCGCGGCTTGGCAAATTCTCCGGCTCCCAGGCCGGGCGCCCCCCAACGCTTGACCCGTTTCCCGGACGCGTCGAAGCGGCTGATCGTCGCCGCGCGGGCATCCGAGACAAACATTCCCCCATCCCCCGTCGCCGCAACGCCGAATGGCTCTGTAAAGCCCGCATCGTCACCGCCGACACTTCGCTGAAAGACGCCGCTCTTCACGTCAAAAAGCTGCACGCACCGCCGCCGCGAATCGACGACCCATGCACCGCCGCCGTCCGCAGTGACCGAGACCGTCTCCGGCGCGAGAAACGCGCCGTCGCGGTCGCCATACTCCCCGATAACCCGCACGAAGGCGAGCTCAGCATCAAAAACCACCAGCCGGCCGCTAAGGGCGTCAATGCACACCAGCCCGCCATCCGGCAGCAGGGCGAGATCGGCAATATCGAGCGCCGATCCCTCCACGCGCGGCGTGATCCGCCGATCCAGCGCGTCAAACGTCACCGACCGCACGAACCGGCTCATGTCCGGCAACTGGCGTATCGGTCCCTCCGGCCGTTCCAGCTCGAAGAAGCTGAGTCGTCGCGCGCCTGCATCAGCCACGACGACCTTGCGGCCTTTCGCGTCCACCGCGACGGCCGTTGGTCGCCGGAAGTTCCCAGGTTCGTCGCCGACACCGCCGAATCGGTGAATGTCGATCGCGCTCGCGCCCGTCACGTCATAGACCGCGACGCCCCGACCCTCCTGGTCGATCAGCACGGCCACGTCCGCGGCCGTCGCCGCCCGCGGGCCGAAGTGCGACGAAATCTCATCAGGTGACGGCGGGATCACGCGCTCGATCGTCTCGCCCGGCGCGTAGCGGGTGAAGACCTGGCATCGGTCCTCGGTCGGCTCACAGAGAACCGCCCGGTTGCCGGAAGGGGCAATTGTCGTCCGCATCGGGTAGTGCAGCTTTCCACCGCCCTCGCGCGGCCGCAGCGCGTGCGCGCCCCACGCCGAGAGAAACCGCCCGTCCGGTGAGAACAGGCTCACGCGGCAGTTCACCCATTCCGTCACATAGACGCCCTCGGGCCGGACAAGCACGCCGGTCGGCTCGCCCAGGAGACCCCGCGCGGTTCCCCAATCGCCCCAGCGACCCGCCGGCGCGCCGTCGAATTGAAAACGCTGCACCCGATTCGCATCCGCATCGACCACGAAGATGCCCGTCGCTCCATCGGCCGCCGAATCGGTCGACACGCCCACATCGATGGGCCGGGTCAATTCTCCTTCGCCCGTCCCGAACCGTCCGATCGTTCGCTGAAACGTCCCATCCAATCGAAAAACCTGCACATGGCCGGCGGCCTCGTCGGCCACGTACACGAGGCCTCCCCGTACAGCGATACCCGCCGGGCGCACCAGCTCACCCGGTCCAGAACCCCGCCGACCGAAGTGCCGAACGAACCGCCCTTCCAGCGTGAACACAACCACGCGGTGATTCCCTGTATCGGTCACGAAAAGGAACCGCTCCGCGCTTCCCGCCGCACCGTTCCCGGCGGGGGCCGTGGACGACAAGGCGTCCCCTTCTCCCGAAATTGGGGATGTCCGTGTCGGCGCGGTCGCCGGCGCGGGCCGGCCCGCCTCCCCCGACGGACGGGAACCAACCGCGGCCGCCCCGGCCGTCGGGCTCTCGGCGATATTTCCTGGTCCCGGATCGACCCCGACGGCGATCGCGCGGGGCGAGATCAACTCCCCGTCGCTCGAGCCTCGCCCGCCAAACGACGTTCGCGCGGCGTCTCCCCCCGCAAGCGAAACACGCGTGATTCGATCGCCCTCGGATTCGACGACAAGCAGCGTCTCTTCGTCGATGAACAGCACGCTCGTCGGCCCGCGCAACCCGCCGAGTTCCCGCTCGAACTTTCCCAGCGGCCGCTGCCCGGCCGCGGGCGCGGCAAGTGCGGCCGCAAGCGCCACCAGTGTCGCAACGGCCGTGGTTTGTCGGGAGTACAGCGGCCGGTTCTGTGTATGGTCAGGGGGGTGGTCCGGCGCGCCGTTCTGCAGGTGGTCGCGATGCGAAAAGTCCATCCCGCCATAATAGCGGGCGACCGCCCCGCCGCGACCCGCTCCCGGCCCGCGCAGCCGGCCGGGCCCGCGAGGGTTCCGGGCTTTGACCGTGAACATGCGTCGAAAAGCCGATGATGGGAGTTGAACCCATAACCCCGGCTTTACGAAAGCCGTGCTCTGCCATTGAGCTACATCGGCGTCGCGTCGAAGCGGCGACGTCCCCGTAGCTTACGGAGCAATCAGGCCTGAATCAAGTCGCCGCAGACGCGCCTCGACGTGCCCAGCCCACGCCGCGGCGCCGCTACTTCGCCGCCTCCTGGAGCACGTGCTCTTCAACGAAAATCGGCACCTCCGTCGCCACGCCCAGCGCAATCGCGTCCGACGGCCGGCTATCGACTTCGACGATCTCGCCCCCGATGCGAATCACCAGCTTTGCGTAGAACGTGTGATCGTGCAGGTCATTAATGACGATCTTCTCGAGCTCCGCTGACAGCGCCTCCAGCACGTTCGCCAGCAGATCGTGCGTCAACGGCCGCGCCCGCTGGTCGCCCTTCGCACGGCGGTCGATCGCGTACGCCTCCGGAGTTCCGATAAGGATCGGCAAGTGCCGCGTCCCGGAACGCTCGCGGAGGACGACATACTGCGTATCGGACGTGTCGGAGATGACGACCTGCGAAAGGTCCATCCGGATTTCCATGGTCCCGCCTCACGTGGCCTCAGCGGTTCTACCCGCCGACGGCCGGGCTCTCGGCCAGCCGGTCGCCGCTGCATTGGCCGGTCTGGCCCGTGCGGCACGGCGCAACCGGCCATTTGCGGGCTACCCCACAGTACGGAACGCCGCTTGCCACCGGTTTCACACGGCGATTCGTTGTCGCGCGAACCCGCGAGGAGGCTATCGAGCGCGGCGATGGATTGTCAAGGATTCGGTCCAGCGCTCCGCGAAACCGCTGTCGCGCGCAGGGAAATGGATGTGCGGAAGAGCGAACTTCGGTTGTCGCCGGCGCCCTGTCACGTGCGGAAATTGGTTTTGTCCGCGCCGGCGCGCCGGATATACTCAGGCTGAAAGCGTTTTCTTGGCTGCTTTCATTTCAACCCCACGGAGGTTCGAGAGATGGTTGCTTTTTCAAAGCGGGAGATGCGCCTCGCCGCGATGCTGCTGGCCGCACCCGCGGCCCTCGCGGCGATCGACATCGACGGGCGGAACATCCCAACCGATTTCGCCAGCGGGTCGTTGGTTGCGACCCAGAGGTTCATGACCCAGTTCGGGAATGACGACGACCAGGGCCAGTTCGGCGGCGGCAGCGAACTCGATCAGCTCTTCGCCGACAACGATGGAACCTACCTGTACATCGGCCTGTCCGGAAACCTTCAGAACAGCGGCAACGCGGTCGTCATCTTCCTCGACGTGAACGGTCCGACGACGGGCATGAACACGCTCGTGACCAAGGACTTCAACAACGACCCCGTCCCCGGCCTGCGCGATGACAACGCCCCCGAAGGCGGCCAGATCTTCGGCCGGCCCCGCTACCTCGCGGGCTCGCCCGATTTCTGCGCCGGGCTGCACGGAATCACGTTCGACACCGGTTTCGCCGCCGACTACGCGCTGGGCTTCTCGGGCGGTTCGCCTCTCGGGTCGCAGACGCGAAGCTACTACCTCGTGAACTGGACCACGCTCGACCCCGCGGGCGGCGAAGGCTCAACGAACGAGGTCGCGGGCATGATGACCGCCGGTATCGCAAATGCGTCAGGATCCAACGGCACGCTGGGCAGCTTCCTGTCCACCAGCAACCTCGGCATCCGCGGCGCGGCGGATAACTCCAACGCCGACGGCGTCGAGGGCGGCTCGGCCGTGAGTGAAATCGCAAACACGGCGACCAAGGGCTTCGAATTCGCGATCCCGCTGAGCCTCCTCGGCGTCGGCGAAGGCGACAGCGTCTGCTTCTTCGCGATGGTCTGCGGCGACAACGGCTACATGAGCAACCAGTTCCTGCCCACCAGCGACATCGATCCCGAACTGCTCAACTTGGCCTGCGGTCCGTTCGATTTCAACTTCCTCGCGGGCACGCAATTCGCCTGCTACGAAATCACGAGCGGCGGCGGCTGCCCGAACGGCGGCGGCACCGGAAACTTCTGCACGGCCGACATCACCGGCGACTGCCAGGTCGGACTGAGCGATCTCTCGCTGCTCCTCTCGACATTCGGTCTCAGCGCGGGCGATCCGGGCTTCGTGGCCGCGGCGGATTTCAACGGCAACGGCTCGGTCGGTCTTGAGGACCTTGCGTTCCTGCTGGGCCAATTTGGCGACATTTGCAGCTGATGTGGCGTTCTTTCACTGACTCATCGCGGCAGATGCCGCTGATCCATTCTGGAGGTTCTGTTCCATGCGATCATTCCTGACTGCAAGCGCGCTGCTGGTCACGGCCTCGGCGCTCGCGACCACGCCGACGATCGACGGACTTGCGATCCCGTCCGAGTTTGCCTCGGCGGCCGTCTCCGTCCAGGACACGAACACGCAGTTCGGCAACAACGAAAACGAGCTGAATCAGATGTTCGTGACGTCCGATTCGGGCTTCATGTACATCGGCCTCACCGGAAACCTGGCCGACAACAACGCGCTCACAATCTTCATTCAGACCACGCCCCTCGGCGACACAGGCGCGGTCCTGAACACCAATCCGCCCGGCCCCTGCCCCGGCGACAATCCCACGATCCTGCGGATGTTCTCGGGCACCACGATGGACGACGGCGCGGACACCGATCCCGGCGACGGATTCAACCCGAACTGGGCCCTCACGATCTCCGTCGGCAAGTTCCCGGGCCACAGCGACTACCAGCTCGTCATGGCCTGCGATCTGACGAACCTGACCAACAACGAGACGACGTCCCTCGGCATCGGCGCCGTGACTTCGCGTCCGGGCCAGCCGACGACGCCGGGTTCCGGCCTGCTCACGGGCACCTCCGGCGTGAAGATCGCTATCGACAACCGGAACGATGCGGGCGTGGGCGACTGGAACGGCGCGCCCACGCCGCTGCCGGGCGACGCGGAGACTGCGGAATCGGGCATCGAGATCGCGATCCCCAGGAGCCTGATCAGTCTCACGCCGAATACGAACGTGACGCTCTTCTCGTTCATCACGAACAACGCGCAGGGCGGCGGCGTGGGGCCGTGCTTCCGGGCGGGGTACGCCTCGAACCAGGCGCTGCCGGGCCTCGGCGGAAACGGCAATCTCGCCAATTTCGACACGGTCAACCCGCCGCTGCTGGACTTCAGCGGTCCGCAGGGCCCGGGTACGCAGTTCGTAACGGTCCTGGTGCCGTAATCCGGAAGGCGGTCTGATCGAAGAACGGTGCGGGCCATCCCGATTCAGATTCGGGGTGGCCCGACCCTTTCCTTCTGCGGCGGGTTCGCGGAGTTGGACTTGCGTCACCGTCGCCCGCGACCCCTCGCCATGTTTGATTGCCATCCTTACCGGGAGTCCGCAGATGACGTCGCAATCCACCGGAACCGCACGGTTGCCGGTTCGATTCCTCGCCATACTCACCATCGCGAGTTCCGTCGCGCTGACGTCTCCCGCCCGGGCCCAATGTGAGCCCGGTTGGCTCCAGACGGACAGCTTTCCGGGTGTGTTCGGCGGGTCGGAGTCGGTCCACGCGAGCGCCCTCTGGGATCCCGACGGCGCCGGGCCGCGCAGGCCGATCGTCGTCCTGGGCGGTTCGTTTCAGTCTGCGGGCCCGCTGATGGGGACGTGCATCGTCGGCTGGGATCCATCCGATGGATCCTGGCACTCGTTCGGCACGTTCACCGGCGAGGTCCGCGCGCTGGCCGTGCTTCAAGACGGTAGTCTCATCGCGGGCGGATCGTTCACCTCCGCCGCCGGCGTGCCCGCGTCGAATATCGCGCGCTGGGATGGAAACACCTGGTCGCCCCTCGCGCAGGGAACCGGTGGAACCGTCAAGGCGCTCGTCGTCATGCCCGACGGAAACCTGGTTGCCGGCGGGCAGTTCGTATGGGCCGGGAGTCGGTCCGCGCTGCGGATCGCGCGCTGGGACGGCAGCGCCTGGTTTCCGCTCGGTTCGGGGATGAGTGATGAGGTTCTCGCATTGCACGTCACACCCGGCGGCGAGCTGATCGCGGGCGGGGCTTTTCTGATGTCCGGAGTAATCAGCCTCAACCGTGTCGCGCGCTGGGATGGGACCACCTGGTCTCCATTCGGCGTGGGCATGGGCGGAGCCGTGGCCAGCCTCGCGACCACACCCGAAGGTGAGCTCATCGCGGGTGGAAGGTTCACGACGGCTGGCGGCGCAACGGCGAATTACGTGGCCCGCTGGGACGGAGCGAACTGGTCGCCGCTCGGGTCGATCGCGCGATCGTCGCTCAACAGCGTCGATTCGCTCCGGTACATCGAGGAATCCGGACTCATCGCGTGCGGGCGTTTTCTGTCCGCCGACGGAGTCACGCTCAGCAACATCGCCCGCTGGAACGGCGCTTCGTGGCTGCCGCTCGGCACGGGGATCGGTGTGGCCGGTCTCACGCTGCTCGAAATCCCGGACGGACGGCTCCTGTGCGGCGGCAGCTTCTCCAGCGCCGGCGGCGCCGGCGCTTACGGCATCGCCGTCTGGGACGGGACGGCCTGGAAGTGCGCGGGATCGGGCCTGAACCGGGAGGTCTATGCCCTGCTCGTGCTGCCCGAAGGCCGCGTAGTCGCCGGAGGCAGCTTTTCGGTGGCCGGTGGGGCTCCGAACCGCGGCATCGCGAAGTGGACCGGTGCGTCCTGGTTACCCTTCGAGTCAGGGGTCGGCGGGTCCGTGTTCGACCTGGCATTCGCGCCAAACGGAGACATTCTCGCGGGTGGCGATTTCCGCACGGCCGGGTCGATCAGCGCCGATCGAATCGCGCGCTGGGACGGCGACGAGTGGCACGCGCTGGGCGGCGGCGTGTCCGGTGACGTGAAGGCCATCGTGGCGATGCCGGACGGCGATGTCATCGCGGCCGGCGCGTTCGCCTTCGCCGGAGGAGACCCGATGGCCCATATCGCCCGCTGGGACGGAGAGGAGTGGTTTCCGCTCGGCCCCGGTCTCAACGGCGATGTGAATGCGCTGGCCGTCCTGGCCGGCGGCGATCTCGTCGCGGGCGGCGTGTTCTCCTTCGCGGGCGACCTGCCGGTCAACCGCGTCGCTCGCTGGGACGGGTCAAACTGGCACCCCATGAATTCGGGCATGACCGGCGGCGTCGAGTCCCTGCTCGCGCTCCCGGGCGGCGAACTCGTCGCCGCGGGTGGCTTTCAGTACGCGGGCGACAACGTCGTCAATAACATCGCGCTGTGGAACGGCGCAGACTGGCTGCCGCTCGGCGACGGCACGAATGGCTATGTCGATTCACTCACCCTGCTCGCGACGGGCGAACTTGCCGCCGGCGGAACGTTCACGGAGGCAGGCAGCGTCCCGGTCGACCGTGTGGCCATCTGGGATGGTACGGAGTGGCGCGCCCTTGCCCCCGGCATCGGCGGAGTAACATTCCCGCGGGTACGCGCGCTCGGCGGATTGCCCAATGGCGACCTCGTGGCCGGCGGGCATTTCCTCACCGTCAACGGCCTGATCTCGCCGTACTTCGCCCACTGGTCGTTCGATGCGATGCCGTGGGTCGCGGTTCCGCCGCTCTCGCAATTCCGCACGATCGGCCGCACGGTGACGCTTACCGCGACGCCCGCCAACGGATACGACGACGTGGCGTGGCGCTGGCAGCGCGACGGCGTCGATGTTGTCGATGGACCGGGGGGCGCCGGCAGCGGCGGCGGCACCGTCAGCGGATCGACCGGCGTGCTCGATTCGCCGACGCGCGGCGTCCCGGCCGCGCTGGTCATCGAAGCAGCCCAGGCGTCGGATGCCGGCGCCTACCGCTGCATCTTCTCGAACCCGTGCGGCGAAGTGACGAGCAACCAGGGCCTACTCACCCTGGGGCCGTGCATGGCCGACTTGACGGGCGACCTCGAGGTCAGTCTGACCGATCTATCGATACTCCTGGCCCATTTCGGTTCGACTGATGCCGATCCGGAGGACGGCGATCTCGACGCGGACGGCGATGTCGACATCTCCGACCTGGCGGCCATGCTGGCGCAGTTCGGCACGCCGTGCCCCTGAGTCACTCACCGCGAGAAGTGCGATACGGGCCGGCGTTCTTCGCAGAAACAAGTGAGTGACCGGTTGTATTCCGTGCGCTGCGTTCCCGAGAAAACCGTCACAATTCCGCGCCGCCCGATTCGTCGGCAAGTCGCCATAACCATCCCTCTGGAACCGACTTCCGTTGCCGCACGGATCGGATCCCCGTTTCGGCCGCCCGATGAGTGGATTCCAGAAATCGGCGCTCCTACGATCCGGCGGATTCGTTCGAGCCGACCACACGCGTCATCACGAGGATTATCCCAATGTCCGCAACCCGGTTATTCCGTATCCAGTCGATCGCCGGCTTCGCACTCGCCGCTCTGACGATTGACCCGGTTTTCGCCCACGAATTGCTCGTGAGTCGCACGCCGGAGAACGCGATCCGGATGGAGATGATCAACGGGCCGATCTACCACCTCGAGCCGTCGGAGTTTCCGGAGTTTCCGGGCTTCGTCTCGTTTGATCCTGGGTTTGTCGCCCTTGCGGTCGACGATCCCGGCACGGATCGCTTCCGCCTGCCCGACGCCTCGGATATCGAATTCGTCCTGATCGGCGCGGAACCCCACATCCAGGTCTGGAACGATACCGGCACGGCGCCGATGCTCATCGGCGAAACATTCTCGATCGGCGTGCCTCTCTTTCACGCGCACCCGGTCTGGCACAGCCCCGACGGGACGCCGGGTGAGCACTACCACCTCCAGATCCAGCTCCGCGATCGCGCGGGCCTGGTCGCGGACAGCCCGGTCTACACCGTCGGCTTCGAGCCGGTGCCGGAACCGGCGTCGCTCGCCCTTCTGCTGATCGGCGGCGCGCTCGCGGGTCGGCGCTGGCGCTGAGTCACCCGCCGCTGCCCGGATCGGCCGGCGTGCGGACTCCCGGCGCGCCCGCCGCGCGGACCCCGGGCGTGGCCGCCGCGGTCGAAAGGAAATTGGACATTCCACCCGCAGCGTGGTAAATCCCGCAGCCATGACCGCGCATTTTGTGAATCTGCTGGACGATCTTCGCCGCCGCTCGCTGCGCATGGCCAGCATGGTCGAGGACATCGTGCACGAAGCCTGCGAGGCGATCTTCGAAACCGACGAGATGCTCGCGCGCCGCATTGTCGCCCGCGACACCGAGGTCGACACCGAAGAGGTCGCGGTCGAAGCCGAGGTGATCCGGCTGATGGCCCTCTACCAGCCCGTCGGCGTCGACCTCCGCCTGCTCTGCACCGTGCTGAAGGTCAACAACGACCTGGAGCGCATCGCGGACTGCGCGATCAACATCGGCGAGCGGGCTCGACATCTGGAAGTGCAGGCGCTCGCAAACGAAAACCCGCTGATCAAGCAGCTCTGCCCGCTCGTCCGCAAGCATCTCCGCAACGCGATCCACGCTTACAGCATGGAGGATGCCAACGTCGCCCACCAGGTGCGGCGCGAGGAGGAGATGGTCGACACCCTCTACGCCGCGATCGTGCGCCGCGTCGTTGAGCAGGCCGCCGCCGAGCCGAGCTGCATGGCCGCCCATCTCGACGTTCTGTCCGTGGCGAAGAACCTCGAACGCATCGCGGACCACGCGACCAATATCGCCGAGGATGTGATCTACCTGACAACCGGATCGATCATCCGTCACCAGCCCCGCCCGACGGGCCCCGCCGATTCGGCGCCGTAGGTATGCGTGCGCGCCGACGCCCATCCGAATCAAGCCCTTCGACCCGCGCGCGGGCGCCGCGCAAACGGACTGGAAACCCGGAGCGAAGAGCGAATTCACAGCGCCGCGAGTCCCCGCGGCCGCGCCGCGCGAGAATCACCGCCATCCTGCGGCAGCTTCACGCGACCTACCCCGAGGCGGATTGCGCCTTGCGGCACGCGAGCGCCTACCAGCTCCTCGTCGCCACGATCCTCTCGGCGCAATGCACGGATGTGCGCGTAAATCTTGTAACTCCCGGGCTCTTTGCGCGCTATCCCGACGCGCGAGCCCTCGCCGCGGCGGACTCCGCCGAACTCGAGGAGATCATCCGCTCGACCGGCTTTTTCCGGAACAAGGCCCGGAACCTGATCGGCATGGCGCGGCGCGTGTGCGAGGTGTACGGCGGCGACATTCCCGCGACCATGGATGACCTGCTGACGCTCCCCGGCGTCGCGCGGAAGACCGCCAACTGCGTGCTGGGGACCTGGTTTCGCACGAACGAGGGGATCGTCGTCGATACGCACGTCGGCCGCCTCGCCCAGCGCCTGGGCCTGCTCGAAACCGCGCGGGACGACAAGGATGCGGTGCGGATCGAGCAGGATCTGATGACTCTGGTCCCGCGTGAGGACTGGACGTGGATCTCCCATGCCCTGATCGACCACGGCCGCGCGATCTGCATCGCCCGCAAGCCGCGTTGCACCGACTGTCCGATTTCCCGCGAGTGCCCGTCGGCGCTCGCGCCGGAAGCGCAAGCGTGATGGAGACTTCCACCCAGGGGGGCCGTATGACATTCCGCACGATGACGGTAATCGCGGTCCTGATGGGAATCGCGACCACGCTGACCGCCTGCCGACAGAACCAGCCGGCCCGACCCGGCCCGGCGGCGGACGCGAAGTTGATGCCGATCGAGCCCGAACACGTGCACACCGTCGCGCCCGGGGTCATCAGCGGCGGCGAACCGGAGGGTGTCGCAGCGTTCGAGTGGCTTCACCAGCAGGGCGTCCGGACGATCATCTCCGTCGACGGAATGAAGCCGGACCTCGTGCTCGCGCGGCAGTATGGAATCCGCTATGTCCATCTCCCGATCCAGTATCGCGGCGTCCCCGCCGAACGCAGACTCGCGCTCGCAAAGGCCATTCGCGATCTTCCCGGCACGGTCTACGTGCATTGCCATCACGGGCTTCACCGCGGCCCCGCGGCCGTCGCAGCCGCGATGGTGACGCTCGGGCGGATGACGCCGGAGCAGGGCACGGCCTTCCTGCACGAAGCCGGCACATCGCCGAACTACCCGGGACTCTTCGGCGACGTCGCGAGCGCGAAAACGGCGACCGCGGCCGAACTGGACGCGTTTCAATGCGAATGGCCGGAGCAATGGCAGACCGGCGGCGTGGTCGCGGCCATGGCCGAGATTGATCGGGCTTTCGAATCGCTGAACATCGTGCGCACGGCGGGCTGGACGACGTCGGCGGAGCATCCGGATCTCGTCGGGGCGAACGAAGCAACGCTGCTGATGGAGCGATTCCACGAACTGCTGCGCGAAGACGAGAAAAAGGAGTGGCCCGCCGACTACCGCGACTGGCTCAACGCTGCGGAGACGGCGGCGGAGGGTATCCGCAGCGAGCTGAAGGGCGGGCATTCGACCGAGGCGCTGGACCGGAACTGGACGGCGCTGAAGCAGACGTGTTCGGATTGTCACGCGAAATACCGCAACCTCATCTGGTAGCCCGCCCGCGTCTCGGAGGAACAACGATGCGACGATGTTCACTCGCGGCGAGCCTGTTGCTGGCCGCCGCGCTCACCGGCTGCACCTCCGATCGCGCCGCGGTCGCCCCGGCTGCGGCGCCGCGAGACGCGCACGAGGGGCTCGATGCCACGCTGTGGATGCAGACATCCGCCGAGTACCAGATGCTCTGCCGGGCCGCCTACCGCGGCGCGGCCGCATCATTGGATCGCGCGCTCGGCGATCCGACGTGGACCGCGTCGCTCGAGCAGACGACCGTCAGCGACGGCATGCCGCCCGCGATCATCGTCGATGTCGACGAGACCGTGCTCGACAACTCGCCGTTCCAGGGCCGCGTCGTGCGCGAGCGCACGCGCTTCTCGCCGCAACTCTGGCAGCAGTGGGTGAGTCAGGCGAGCGCCCCGGCGCTCCCCGGCGCCGTCGAGTTCCTCCGAGACGCGGCCCAGCGCGGCGTCGCGGTCTTCTACGTGACCAACCGCTCGGCCGCTTCCGAAGACGCGACCCGCCGAAACCTCGCGGCGCTCGGGTTCCCGCTCGCATCGTCGACGGATGTCGTGCTCACGGAGGGCGAGAATGGCTGGACTTCCGACAAGACGGCGCGCCGCGTGCTGATCGCGTCGAAGTACCGCGTGCTGCTGCTGATCGGCGACGACCTCGGCGATTTCCTGTCCGGCGCGAAGGACACGCCGGAAAATCGCCGCGCGGCCGCCGAAAAGCACGCCGAGCGCTTCGGCGTGAATTGGATCCTCCTCCCGAATCCCGCGTACGGTTCGTGGGAGCGGGCGCTTTACCCGCCGAAATCGGCCGATGACGAAGCGCTCGCCCGCAAATTCGCGCGAATTCGCGCATTCTGAGCCGTTTTCCCGCCGGTGCTCCTCCTGCGTATCCGCGGCCTCGCCGCGCCCCTCCGCTCTCTGAGGCTGGTGGAGGGGTCGACTTGCATTCGCCCGGCCCCAGGGTCGCCGCCGATCGCGGAAAACCGCCCAGATGTGTGCAAAAACCCGCAGTCGGGCGGCAAGGACACGCCGGATCCCCTTGGGTGCCGGTTTCGGCCATACGGTTCCCCGAGGCACGAGCGGGAATGGAACTTGCTTCGCTTTCCAGCTTGCCAACGGGTTCCGGGGCCGTATTGGTAGGGAATCAACTCCGATCGTGCGCAAATGGCCTCGGTTCGTCCCGCACGTGACCGATGGGGAGGTCGCCCATGAGACGCTTGAGTTCGAATGACGGTCGGAGGCTCGCGCTGCTCACTGCCGCGCTCCTGGTGCCCGCGGCGTCGGCGACGGACTACACTTTCACGCTGGTCGACGCCTTCACGCCAAATTACGGCCTTCGCGAGTGCTATCTCTACGACATCAATGATGACGGCATGGCCTGTGGGGCCGCCACCATCGAGATTCGCTGGTCCGGCGGGACGATGATCACCTATACGGGCTTCACCTGGACGCCGGAAAGCGGAAAGACGCCCGCGGACATCTCCTGGCCGCACGGCTTGAACCAGACCGGGCTCGTCGCGGGGGTCAGCGCCATCTTCGATCTCAACACGCGGCAGCCGACGACGGTCCCGCTCCTCCCCAACACGTACATGCCGCTGATCCTCCACGACGTGAACGACGCGGGCGTCGCCGTCGGCTCGGTGCAGATCTGCAACTGCTCGAACAGCCAGGGCTTTCTCCAGATTCCGTACGTCTGGGACGCCGCGAGCGGACCGCGGACCCTGCCCGTTCCCGGCGCGAATGGACTCGCGAGAATTACGAACAGCGGTCTCGTCGTCGGCTGGATTGGTGGCAACTCGCAGGCGAACAGCTTTCTCTACGACCTCGAGACCGGCCAGTACACGCTCATGAGCGACGTGTTTTCGAGTCCGAACATCCAGACCACCGCGACCGACGTCACCGAGGATGGCGTGGTCGTCGGCGCGCGGCGCGAGAACAACGGGAACGTCACCTACGGCTACACGTGGTCGCCGGCGACCGGCGTCACACTGCTGCCGCTGCCGCCCGCTGGGTTTCAGCCGCATGTGCGGCCGACGAGCCTCAACCGCAGCGGCGTCATCGTCGGATCGATCTACGACATGAGCGGCTCGAGCCGGGCGTTCGTCTACGACGAGGCGCACGGTATCCGCGACCTGAACACGGTCTCCGATGCGCCGTCCACGTTCACGATGATGACCGCCGTACGCGTGAACAGCGCCGGCTGGATCGCCGGCTACGGCTACGGCGGCGGGGGGATGTACAAGGGATACGTTTTGCGGCCGATTGTCGCCGGCGATATCGATCGCGACGGCGACGTCGACCTCAGCGACCTCACCCTCCTGCTCAGCAGCTTCGGCGCGTGCAGCGGCGACGCGAACTTCGCCGTCGCGGCTGATCTCGACGGGAGCGGGTGCGTAGAACTGGCCGACCTGGCGGTGCTGCTGGCCAATTACGGCGCGTGATGCCGCGGAACCAATCTGAAATCGGGGAGAGAGAATGATAAATAGCCGAAACGGAGTTCTGGGCGGCTTGCTGCTCAGTGTGATTCTGTCATCCGCCGGCGCGCGAGCCGACGAAGTCTGCGGCGACTGGGGCGGCGTTGCGAGTCCAAATCCGGCCGTCGTAAACCGCGTCCTGCACATTGCCGGGCGCAGTTCCACCGATCTCTGGCTCCTCGGCAGCGCCGGGGCGACGTATCCCGGCACGCCGATGATCTGGCATTGGAACGGTGCGGGCTGGTCGACGATCCCGCTGCCCGACACGAGTTCGCTCGGCTCGCTGCCCCAGTTCAACGCCATCACGCAACTTCCCGATGGAGACGTGCTCGTCGGCGGCGACGTGCGTACGTCCTATCCGATCGACAACCAGCCGTTTGTCGCCCGCTGGAACGGCTCGGCGTGGGCGGAGGTCATGCGGATCACGCTGCGGCCGCAGACGGTCTATCCGTACGGCGCGCGCGGCGGCCTCGTCTATGACCTTGTGGCCGCCGGCCCCAACGACATCTGGGCCTTTGGCCATGCTGCGAGCATGGGCAGCGGCGGCAGCGTGGCAATGGCCGTTCACTACGACGGTTCCGCATGGACGGAATACGAAACTCCCATCGTCGGCAACCGAACGAACCAGCTCATCGCCGCCGACGGTTCGGGCCCGAGTGACATCTGGGCCGTGGGCGTGCGCCGTGACATCGCCGGCGCTTACCTTCCATATTCGATGCACTGGGATGGCGAGAGTTGGACATATCACGCCGCGCCGGCCGGACTGACAGGTTCGTTCGATTCGATCGCAGCCGTCTCCCCGACCCATGCGTGGGCCCTCGGCGCTTCCGTGATGGTTCGTTGGGACGGATCGGCCTGGCAGTCGATGCCGCTGCCCGCCGGCGCGAGTTCGGCCGCGATCGAGGCGGTGGGGCCCGGCGACATCTGGATCGCACATATGACGGGCGGCTATTTCCACTGGAACGGCTCGGCGTGGTCCTTCGTGCCGTCGCCGTTCACCCCGCCGTCGGGACGGTTCACGCAGATTCGCGATTTCGTGCAGGTCGGGCCATGCGATCTCTGGGCGGCGGGCAGCGTGCTGGCGCTCGACGGAAGCGCGCCATCGACGACGATTGTGGAACGCCTCTCCGCGTCAGCGACCGCCGGCGACGTGGACGGCGACGGTGACGTCGATCTCAGCGATCTTACGCTTCTGCTCAGCAGTTTCGGAGCGTGCAGCGGAGATCCGAGCTTCGACGCCGCGGCTGATTTCGATGGGAGCGGCTGCGTGGAACTGGCCGACCTGGCGGTGCTGCTGGCCAATTTCGGCGCGTGAGTGGAACGACAATCAAACGCTGCGGGGTCCGTAGCGGAATCTTGAGCAATTCGATTCGGAAAAAGGGGATCAGAATCATGTACGGCAAATATCTCGTGGGTATCGCGTTCTCGATGATCGCCGCGGGGGCCTCGGCGACCGTCCCGACCTATCGCGTGCAATACCTCGGCGCCGGCTGGACCGGCACGGGCATGAACGAGTACGGCGAGGTTTGCGGCAGCATGTCGCCGGATGGAACGGCGCTCCGCGCCGGCGTCTCGCGCGACGGCCAGCCATTCGAGCTGCTGCCGCTGCCACCCGGCATGCAGACGTCGCGGGCGTTCGACATCAACGACGCGGGCGTGATTGTCGGGGCCGTCTGTCCGAACCAGTATGTGATCACGCAGCCGACCGCGGCCGTCTGGCGGCCGGGCCCGGGCGGCTACACCGTCGAGGTCCTCGGCGGACTGCCGGGCGATGCCTACAGCATCGCCTGGGCGGTCAACAACCTCGGCGACATCATCGGCGCGTCCGGATTCTGGGGCTGGAATCCGGATCACCCCATCCTCTACACCGAGGCCGGCCCGACGCCGCTGCCGGGCGGATTGCTCGCTTCCGACATCAATGACCAGCGCGTCGTCGTCGCCGGTTCGCAATTGATCGACCTCGACACCGGCGTCGTTACGAACGTGCCGCTGCCGCCCGGAAACTGGCAGGGCGTCGTGAGTGCGGCCATCAACAACAATAACGACTTCTGCGGCTACATCCTCGGCTATTCGGGTTGCAGCACATTCCCCATCCGCTATCGCCAGGGCGTCGGCTGGGAGTTCGTCGGCGGCTGCGGCACGACGACCAGCGCGAACGCGATCAACGACCATGGCGACGTCCTCATGTACTACTCAACGACCGCGTCCGGCGTCGACTTCGTAGGCGACGGCTACTTCGGGCTCGGCGGCCTGATTGATCCGTCGCAGGGCGCGTGGTATGTGCAGCCCGGCGGCGCGAACGCGATCAACAACCGCCACCAGATCGTGGCGGCCGCCCGGCAGGGCGCAAGCGGCCTGATCGGCGCGATCCTGATGTCGCCGATGGACATGACTACTCCGGGCGACGTGGACGGGGATGGGGACGTCGATCTGGGTGATTTGACGCTGCTGCTGAGCGCATTCGGGACGTGCGCAGGCGATGCGGGATTCAACGCCGCCGCGGACGGTGACGGCAGCGGCTGCGTGGAGCTGAGCGACCTGGCGATCCTTCTGGCGAATTTCGGCGCCTGACGAATCGCGGCCGCCAAGGGAATCCCGGTCAACTCATCCCGTCGGAAAGCCCGATAAGATACCGGCTTGCCGCCTCGGCAGATTCCGAAGCGCGGCCCGGAGGATCGGGCGTGTCCAAGACGAAGGAAGTGCGACGGATCGGGATTCTCACCGGCGGCGGCGACTGTCCGGGGCTCAACGCGGTCATCCGGGCGATCACCAAGGCCGCGATCCTCAAGCTGGGCATCGAGGTGGTGGGGATCGAGGATGGCTTCCTCGGCCTGATCCGCAACCGGATGCACCCGCTGACGCTCGACAACGTCTCGAACATCCTGACGGTCGGCGGGACGATCCTCGGCACGAGCAACAAGGCCGACCCGACGCGCTTCGCCGTCGGCAAGGACGCCGAGGGCAAGCTGATCTTCGAAGACGTGACGAAGCGCGTCATCGAGCACTTCCACGACCAGCACCTCGACCTGCTCATCTGCATCGGCGGCGACGGGACGATGTCCGGAGCGTCGAAGCTGATCGAGAACGGCATCCCCTGCATCGGCGTGCCGAAGACGATCGACAACGACCTGATGCACACGGACATCACGTTCGGCTTCACGACGGCCGTGCAGACGGCGACGGAGTGCCTCGACCGGATTCACTCGACAGCCTCGAGCCACCACCGCGTGATGCTGGTCGAGATGATGGGCCGCAACGCGGGCTGGCTGACGATGCACGCGGGCCTGGCGTCGGGGGCGGACGTGATCCTGATCCCCGAAATCCCGTACGACATCGACCACGTCTGCGCGGCGTGCGTCGAACGCAACAAGAAGGGCAAGCGGTTCACGATCATCGCGGTCTCGGAAGGCGCCAAGCCGCGCGGCGGCCAGCAGGTCGTCGACAAGATCGTCCACGACAGCCCCGATCCGGTGCGGCTCGGCGGCGTCAGCACGGTCGTCGCCGATGAGATCTCGAAGCGGACGCACCTGGAGACGCGCTCGACGATCCTGGGGCACATCCAGCGCGGCGGCACGCCGGTGGCGTATGACCGGGTGCTGGCGACGCTCTTCGGCCACAAGGCGATCTCGATGGTCGCGACGCGCGACTGGAACAACCTGGTGACGATGCAGAAGGGCGAGACGAGCATGGCCCCGATCGCGGAAGTCGCAAACCGCCAGCGGCTGATGGAACTCGATGATCCGCTCATCGCGATGGCCCGCGCCATCGGGACGTGCATGGGCGATTGACGCCTGAAATGCATGTCGATCCACGGATGAACACCGATGGACGCAGATGAATCCGGGTTCGCGCCACGCGCGGCGGCGCGGGCAGCGATGCCAGCGCGCACGAGAGGTCTGCGTGCGATCGGCTGGTTATTCGCGGGCGCTGTCGTGAACATCATTTCCTGCTTCTAGAGGTCCTATAAAAACGCGGTTTTCAGCGTTCTGGCCGAAGGTTGCCAAACTTCCTGTTTCGCGCGTGCTGGGTTGGCAATGTTGGTTATCAGACGCTTCCGCGAAATTCGCTTCCGAAGAAGGGCGATACCAAACCCAAGGTTCCTGGTCGGCGAACTTCCTCGAAATCACGCCAAGCATCCGCTTTGCGCGATGCAGCGTCCGGAACGAGTGGCCGTCGGCGCGGGCGTCGCGGATGAGGGGGGCGGCGGGTTTTGGACCGGCTGCGAGGTAGTCGGCGAGCCAGAGGCGGGCTTCGAGCAGGGCGGAACGGGAGGCGGGGCAATCGGCGAGGAGTTCCTCCGGGAGCGGGGCGGCATCGGCGGCGGACAGGGCGGGTGCGGATGCGATGGCCGCGAGGGTGAGCGGGGCGTGGGGGTCGGACCAGCGGATGGCGGGGACGGGGCGGCGGAACGGGTTTTCGAAGCGGCGGCGCAGCTCGATGTCGTGGGGCGTCGGGGGCCGGCCGTCGACGGGGCGCTCGAAGTACGGGGTGGGATCGAGGTCGCGGGGGATGATCTCGAAGGCGAGCGGCGGTGCGTCGGGGGCGTAGATGGACTTGAGGGTGGAGAGGAAGCGCCGGTTGGGGCTGGCGAGGTCCGTCGAGAGGAGGAAGGCGGCGCGGGCGGCGGCGACGAAGGGGATCGAGCCGCGGACGCGGTAGAGGGTGCGGGGGGCGGCCGTCTTCGTGAGATGGTGGATGGCGAGAATGGCGACGTTGTACATCGCGGCGGTTTCGGCGAGGCCGGTGAGGAGGGTGCTGATCGTGTCGGGGCTGGTGGATGCGCCGGGGCCGAGGAGGGAGTGGAGGGTATCGAGGATGACGAGGCGCGGGACGTCGACGGAGCGGATGGCCTGCTGGAGGAGCGGGAGGTGCTCAGGGAGGAGGAGGGGGCGGTCGGGCGCGTCATCGGGGTCGCGGCGCGTCGGGGCTGCGCCGACGGGGCGCGGCGCGGGGTGGTAGAGGCCGTCGAGGATGGCGACGCGGTCGAGGTTGGCACCGGCGGCGAGGAGGCGGGGGAGGATGCCGGCGCAGCGGGAGTCTTCGTGGGAGACGAGGATGACGCTGCCGAGGTTGTACTTGAATGGGCCGGCGAGTTCGTCGTCCGGGGGCGCGGGGCGGCCCTCGTCGGGGGCGGGATATTCCCAGGCGGCGAGGGCGACAGCGGGCACGGAGGCCCGCGCCACGACAGCGGGCACGGAGGCCCGCGCCACTGAAGGAATTGGGCGGGCGTCGGGCCAGGGGACGCCGACGGAGACAGGGGCGGCGTTATCTGCGGGGTGGTGGGATTTTCCGACGCCGGGGTCGCCGACGTGGTGGGTGTGGTGGCCGTGGGGGATGCGGAGGGGCCAGAGCCAGGGGATGGGGGCGGGTTCGAGGGCGGAGGCGAAGTGGAGGTTTGGGGCGAGGGGGCGGTCGGCGTCGTGGTCGCGGCGGTAGTCTATCATATCTAGGGAGGATAGGGCGCGGGCGGAGGCGGGGAGGGGGTGGGGAGGGTTCTGGCGGGAATTGGCGGGGATTGGCGGGAGCTCGGCGGAATGCGGAATGCAGAATGCAGAATGCAGAAAGGGGTGATCGCGAAGCGTGGCGACGCGAACGGCCGTCGCCACGGTACCCGGCTACAGATCGACGACCTGCTTTGAGACTTTTCCGGTGCCCTGGTCGCCCGGCATGGAGCCGGGCGGAGAGGCGGGCACGGAGGCCCGCCCCACTGGCCCGTCGCACTGGCCCGTCGCACTGGCGCGTCGCACTGGCGCGGAGGCCCGCCCGCATGGGATAGTGGAGTGGGCGTCCCTGCCCGCTTTCGTGCACAATTCCACCGATCGCGCAGCCTCCGCTACTGATTCCCGCCGGACGAGAAGGGACGCCGGATCGGTGCGGACTCCGCAGGGACGGCTTGATATGGGGCCACAGTTTCCCGGAAAAGAATGGGGCGAATTCGAAGGGTACCGCCGCCGATTGCCGCATTGGCGGCTTGACGGCGCGACCTACTTTCTGACGTGGCGAATCTGCGCCGGTCAGCACGATCTCACGCCCGAAGAGCGGACTTTTGTCGCCGGCGCGCTGCGTTTTTTCGATGGAACGCGCTACTTCCTCTATGCCTATGTCGTCATGAATGACCATGTTCACGTTCTGGTCGCCCCGCACGCGGACTGGAAGCTTGAGCAGCTTACGCACACATGGAAGTCGTTCACGACAAACCAGCTTCAGAAAGGAAAAGCGGGTGCAGTCCCCAGAAAAAGGGCACTCTGGCAGGACGAAACGTTCGACCGGATCGTGCGCGATTCAAGTGAATTCTATGAGAAACTGTATTACATCCTGAACAATCCGTTCAAACGCTGGCCGGAGATCTCCGTCTACCAATGGACCTGGGCGCAAGATCGTCTCGCCGCCGAAGTTGGTTTGAAGGTTGGGCACAGAGGATACGGATAAGGGGCAACAACAAGAGCCGCGCGCCACTGAAGGTGCGGCGCCCCCTGCGGAAGTGGTGCGGGCGTCCCTGCCCGCTCACTGACTCCTCTGGCTGGTCGGGTAGAGACGAAGTCGGGAGACGGCCACCGCAGGTGGCCGCAGAGACGGGCACGGAGGCCCGCCCCACTGGAACTGTGGCGCGCAGAGACGGGCACGGGGGCCCGCCCCACTGGGACTGTGGCGCGCAGAGACGGGCACGGAGGCCCGCCCCACTGGGACTGTGGCGCGCAGAGTCGGACACGGGGGCCCGCCCCACTGGGACTGTGGCGCGCAGAGACGGGCACGGAGGCCCGCCCCACTGAAACCGAAGAACTGGCGCGGGCGTCCCTGCCCGCTCTTTCAATCAGATTGGTCGTGCGTTCCTGATCTCCTCAACAGCGTCGATAGGCGCTGTCAACTGCCCGTGAGCAGGCGGGCGACGACTACGTAGGCGTTGCTGAACGGCTCGGGGCGGAAGAATTGCGGGGGTTCGCCGGGTGCGCCGATGAACGGGCGGAGCATCCAGCCCATCTGGATTCCCACGAAGGCGTAGAGACCGAGCCACGCGGCGAGGCCGAGGCGGTGGCGGGTGTCGCGGGCGATCAGCGGCCGGTAGTAGCGGAGCATCACCGCCTGGCCGGCGAGAGTTGCGATCAGGAATGCGCCGGCGTTGAAGAGGAGGGCGGCACGGTAGGAGACGTCGCTGGCGTACCAGACGAGCGTGAGCGGCGCGAGTGAGGCGAGGGCGATGGAGAGGGCGGCCTGGCCGGCGAGGATCGCCTGAAGCGCGGCGCGGAAGTCGTCGCGCAGGCCGAGCACCGTGTTGAGCACGAAGTAACCCGGCAGGCAGAGCAGCGTGGTTGCGCCGAGGAGCAGCGGCACCTTCGTCGCCGAGTAAACCGCGAGCCACCCGCGCGCCGGTTCGGTTGCGCTGAAGCTGCCCATGCTCAGGCCGTAGAGCGGGCCGAAGATGAGGATGATCGCGAGGAGCCAGCGCCAGCGATCTGTCGACGTGATCTCCGCCGCGAAGCCGCGCCGGCCCCGCAGGAAATCACCCGGAATATGGATCGTGTCGAGGACGTGCACGTCGCGGCTCCGTCAGCGGTGAGAGACGTCGACGAGCGTGCGGATCGCCCCGGCGAGCCCCTCGATGAAGTTCCCGGATCGCGGGCGGAACCACTCGAAGGGCAGGTTGGGCGAACCGATGAACGGACGGAGGATCCAGCCCATCTGTGCCCCGACCATGGCGTAAATCAGGAGCCAGACGCGGAGGATCATCCCGGCCGGGTCGGAGGGTCCGCCAGCGGGGGGCGGCAGTTTGGCGCGCGTGGGCTGAGCGGCCGGGCTTGCGGCGTCGCCGCCTGGTGGGACTGCGGCGTCGGGTTTCGGCGGCGCGGCCGCCTCGGCGGTTTGTTCGAACCAGGACTGCGCGGCCTGCCAGTCGGCGAGGCGGCGGAGGACGCGGAGGAGGAAGCCGAGGCCGACGACGCCGGCGATGCCGAGGAGGGCGACGTTCAGCACCACCATGAACGAGTAGCTGGTCGTCGAGAGCGTGAAGAAGCCGAGGATGGGGCCGAAGGAGGCGGCGACGGCGAGATTGACGACGATTGCGCCGACGAGGAGGCGGAGCATGGACGCGGCGGTGAGTCGACAACCGACGAGGGCATTGAAGACGTAGAGCGAGGGGAAGGTGATGAGGAGCGTGAGGAGGAAGAGGGCCGGGAGCTTGACCATCGACGCGACGAGCTGCATGAGCTCAGTAGGTGAGCGGTTGATGACGGCGAAGAGGCCCATGAAGAGGCCGTAGAGGGCGCCGAGGACGATCGCGAGGGTCAGGAAGCCGGGCGCGGAGATCGGGACGCGGCCGTCGGCGAGACTCTGGGGGTCGGTGCGGCGGCCGCGGAGGAGGTCGTCGAGTTGGGAGAGCCAGCGAGGCATGGGGTGTCTCCGGATGGAGCGGGAGGGGTGGTCACAGAGTTTGTACTCGCGGGCGTGACGGGTGGTTCACATTCGGGTGGAAAATTGGGCGGCCGGGCGGGGGAACGAATGCAGAATGAAGAATGCAGAATGCAGAATGCAGAATGCAGAAAGGAACGCGGCAAGTCGGGCGAATTTCGCAGGGACCTGCCAATCTCGCAGCCGTCCGGCGCGGGGCGTATTATTGCCGGCATGAGCACGAATCTGAGCCGATTTGTTATTTATCCTGACGGGCAGGCCTCCGGGCCGCGCGGGACGCCGGTTTCCCTGTATGCGTCGAGTGATCTGGCGAGCGCGGGGGCGGCCGCGGAGATTGCGGCCGCAATCCGGGCGAAGGCGGCCGTGGGGCAGACGGCCGTGCTGGGCCTCGCGACGGGGTCGACGCCGGTCGGGGTGTATGAGGAGCTGGTGCGGCTGCACCGCGAGGACGGGCTGTCGTTCAAGAACGTCGTGACGTTCAACCTGGACGAGTACTGGCCGATGCAGCCGGATGCGCTGCAGAGCTATCGGCGGTTCATGCGGGAACATTTGTTTGACCGCGTGGACATCCCGGCGGGGAATATGAATATCCCTGACGGGACGCTGAAACAGGACGAAATTGTCGCGTTCTGCGCGGATTATGAGCGGCGGATCGAGCGGGCGGGGGGGATCGACATCCAGATCCTCGGGATCGGCCGGACGGGGCATATCGGCTTCAACGAGCCGGGGTCGCCGCGGGACAGCCGGACGCGGCTGATCACGCTGGACAAGGTCACGCGGATGGACGCGGCGAGCGACTTTTTCGGCGAGTGGAACGTGCCCAAGCGCGCGATCACGATGGGCGTGGGGACGATCCTCGCGGCGCGGCGGGTGCTGCTGCTCGCGTTCGGGGAGTCGAAGGCGAAGATCATTCGGCAGGCGCTGGAAGGGCCGATCACGCGGACGGTCGCGGCGAGCTTCCTCCAGGAGCACGGGAACGCGGAGTTCGTGCTGGACGGGGCGTCGGCGAGCGAGCTGACGCCGATCAAGACGCCGTGGCTGCTGGGGCCGCTCGCGGAGCGCGGGCTGACGTGGGATGCGAAGCTGACGCGGCGGGCGGTGATCTGGCTGGCGCAGGAGGTGAAGAAGCCGATCCTGAAGCTCGTGGCGGAGGATTACAACGAGCACGGGTTGCAGGAGCTGCTTTCGGAGCGCGGGGCGGCGTATGACGTGAACATCGCCGTGTTCCGGGCGCTGTCGGGGACGATCACGGGCTGGCCGGGGGGCAAGCCGAAGGAGAAGACGAAGGCGACGTCGGTGGTCGGGGCGATCCGGCATGCGTCGGAGGCGTTTCCGAAGCGGGTGGTCGTGTTCAGTCCGCACCCGGACGATGACGTGATCTCGATGGGCGGGACGCTGATCCGGCTGTGCGACCAGGGGCACGATGTGCACGTCGCGTATCAGACGTCGGGGAATATCGCGGTGTTTGACGAGGAGGCGGTGCGGTACGCGGATTTCATTTCGGAGTTCGCGGCGGATTTCAAGACCTTGAATGGCGAGACGGGCGGGGGCGAGACGGGCGAGCAGCTCGAGGCGCGGATCCGGCATTTCGTGCACAGCAAGCGGGCGGGGGAGATCGACACGCCGGAGCTGCAGAAGATCAAGACGTTCATCCGGCGGAGCGAGGCGCGGGCGGCGGCGCGGTACTCGGGGTGCAAGCTGGAGAATATCCACTTTCTAGATATGCCATTCTATGAGACGGGGCGGGTGCGGAAGAAACCGCTGAGCGAGCAGGACATCCAGATCATCCTGGGGCTGCTTGATCGCGTGCGGCCGCAACAGGTTTACGCGGCGGGGGATCTGAGCGATCCGCACGGGACGCACCGGGTGTGCCTGCGGGCGGTGCTGACGGCGCTGGAGCGGGTGCGGGCGGCGGCCTCGCGTGGCGACGAGGCGGCGGCGTGGGTGCGGGAGTGTGATGTGTGGCTGTATCGGGGGGCGTGGCAGGAGTGGGAGCCGGAGTCGATCGAGATGGCGGTTCCGCTGAGCCCGGACGAGGTGGAGCGGAAGCGCATGGCGATCTTCAAACACCAGTCGCAGAAGGACCGGGCGCTGTTTCCGGGACCGTGGGATACGCGCGAGTTCTGGGAGCGGGCGGAGGAGCGGAACCGGGCGACGGCGGAGACGTATGACCGGCTGGGGCTGCCGGAGTATCAGGCGATTGAGGCGTTTGTGAGGTGGGGGTGAGAATCCGGCGGGTGGGGGTTCCCCGGTTCCGCAGTCACGGGCGGGCGAGGGTGGGGGAACTCAGATCGACCAATCCTCAACTCGCAATCCTTCGATCCGCTGAAAATCGGTATCGCGGCTGATCAACGTTGCCCCGAGTTGGATCGCCGCTGCGGCGATCCAGCAATCGTTGTCGTCGAGGGGAAGCCCCGCCTGTTGCCTCGTCAACTTCACGGCAGCGTATGCGTCGGCCGTAGCCGGCGAGATGGGCTCGCATGCGAGTGCTTCCAAGATGGTCGTCACCTTGGTTCCAAGGCTCGTTCGTCGCTTGCCCGCCGGGAGTCGCATCAGTCCATGCAGGATCTCGCCTCGGACGATCGAGCATGTGCAGACGCGATCCGCGCCGGGGAGGGCGGCGATGCGCGCGGTCAGGCGCGGCTGTTCGCCGACGAGATCGCTGATTGCGTTTGTATCGAGCAGGTAGGTCACAAGGCACACGGATCACAAGGGTTCATCAAAGACGGCGCGATCGCTCGGCGGCAGCTTACCGCTCTGAATCGCCGATTCGAGTTCGGCTAGATCGTCGTTGGAAATGTGCGGCGCGCTGCGGACGGCGTCGAGGAGACGGGATGGGGAACCGGGAAGCGAGCTGGCTTCGAGAGGTCGAACGTCGACGTCGACCGCTTGTCCCTGCGGAAACGGCAACATCTCGTCAAGCTCGATCGTCTTGCCGCGGACACGGCCCCTGACTGTCATTCGGTGCTCCCGGTACGTCGCCAGCAATCGCAAGGTCATTATAGCGAGATCGGTGGAGGATCGGGCGAGAGACAGCAGCGTTCAACGATCCGAGGGAGAGCGAAGCGAGAGATGGGCTCCCCAATCGCGGCCGGGTCCGGGCACTATGGCTTCGGACGGTCGCGATCGGACACTGCAGGCGCGGGGGGCAGTCGATCGACGAGTTTGAGCGCGAGCTGGCGGGCGAAGCGGTCGTAGCGCGGCGAGATCAACGACGGAATGAACTCCCAGCTGACGTCTGGACGAATCAGCAGACCACCCCAGCCGAACACGAACTCCTGCTTGAATTTGTACTCCACCCGGGTCGGAGTGGTCCCGAACTCGCTGCCGAAATCAAGCTCGTAGCCCGCCGTCCCGGAGCAGAAGGTCGGGACGATTCCGAACGTAACGACCGACCAGATTGGGATGACGTTCGGAATGCCCTCGCTATACCGGATTTTCATTTCGACATCCGGGGGAGCCGAGAAGTCGTCGACATACCCGAGGCGATCGAACATGCGGAGGTTCTGCAAGGCCCGCACGAGCTTGTCGACTTCGCTGCTATACCACTGCGGAGCGTCTGCAGGTCGTCGGACTCCGACGGTGTACGGAAAATGTGCCTGGCGGATTCTCGATTCGTCCGCGGCGGCGATGGGCGGCGGCAACTGTCGACCGCCGCCCAGCACGCAGCCCGAAAGGAGCGCTGCAAGGGCGCTCATGCAGAGGGTCAGTACTCGACTCGTCATCGGCTTCACCTCGCCCGCAAGCGAATAGTACCGATGCGGCGGTTATTCCTCCTCCTCCACCTCGATGGGTGCGTACTCCGGCTGCCAGATGGATTCGCGGGACCATGGCGTCGATAAGACTTGACATCACATCATATCTCGCCGATAATGTCATGGTAGGTCGAAGGTCTGGCATTCGGAACGAGTAGAACCATGGCCTGTGACCATCTTTTGGCTGAATTTCCGATCCGCGCGTACCTAGAGTCGTCGCTCTCGTTTCGCGACCATGTCGGCATCGACGTGGGGCCCGACGGTGACGTGTGGACCACGTTCATGGGAATCTCGGACGTCCGCGATCCCGACCCAGACGCGGACAAAACGCTGATCTGGTCGACGCGGATTCCGTGGTAGGTGTGGGATTAATGCGACTTCACTTCAGCCTGTTGCCCATTTTGGCCTGCGCGCTTGCCAGAACCTCGGAAGCACAGACCGCCTCCTGTCAGGTTGCGAAGCTGCCACGCGTTCCCGAGCAAGAGCAACTTTGGGGTTGGGCCGTTGCGACAAGTCGTAACAAGGTGCTCGTCGGCGCCCCAAATGTGACGGATTTTGGCACTGACGGCGCTGCGTTTCTCTTTGGTCTCTCGTCTCACATACATGAGGCAGCTCTCGCTCCGCCCGACGCCGGTCCGGATAGCGAGATCGGCAATGGCGTCGCGATATCGGCCGATGGGGATCGGGTTTTCGTCGCCGCGCCCCGCGACCAACATGAAGGCCTCGTCGACGGCAGCGTTTTCGTCTTCGAGCGCGACTCGACTGGGGATTGGCGACAGGCGGCGACGATCATCGCGAATCAGGCCGATCCCGACCCGTGGCGAAACGAACTTTTCGGCGAAGCCATGTGCGTGAACGGAGACAGGATTCTCATCGGCGCGTATCTCGACAACGCCGCCTATGTCTTCGATCGCGACGCCGATGGTTCCTGGATGCAGTCTGCTCGACTGACGGGAAGTCCCGCCACCGGCTACCTGGGCTATTCCGTCGCGCTGCTCGGCGATACGGCGGTGGCGGGCGCGCCAAATGATTTCTCCGTTGGGTGGGGCTCCGGAGCGGCATTCGTTTTTCAAAGGCAGTCCGACGGGACCTGGGCGCAGGTGCAACGCTTGCTGCCAAGCCCGGGAGACCGCCTGGGGTTTGGCCGTGCCGTGGGGATCAGCGAGAACACGATCTTCGTCGGAGCGCCGATGGACGGGACTCAAGCGCCGAACGCAGGCACTGTCTACGTGTACGCGCGCGACGGCTCCGGGACGTGGGTCGAAAGTCAGCGCCTTTATGCGCCCTATCCCGCCAATTCCGACGTGTTCGGAACATCCATCACGGTTGACGAGTCCCGAGCCTTGATCGGCGCCGAGAATTACAGCAACCACACACCGATCCACCTCGGGGCTGCCTTTCTGTATGAGCGGGGCGTCGACGGGGATTGGGAACTCTCGTCGCTCCTGATGGCCGACGATCCTCACGAACTCAGCCGGTTTGGCCGCGTAGTCGCGCTGCGCGGCAATCTCGCCGTCGTCGGCGCGCCCTACCAGACCGAAGTCGACGAAGAAGGCAATCCGCTGCCGCTCGCCGGCGCCGCGTACGTCTTTGCCGTTGGTCCGGATGAGAACGACAACGGTGTCATGGACATCTGCGAATGTCTGGCCCGCGGCGACCTCGATCTGGACGGCGAGATCGCCATCAGCGACTTGTCGATCCTGCTTTCGGGCTTCGGCGTCACTGGCGCAGGCGACCTGGACCGCGACGGCGACACCGATCTTCAGGACCTTGCGAACCTGCTCTCGAACTGGGCGCTGCGCTGCCAGTGAGGCGATCTTCGGCTGTCAGCGCCATACCATGGCCGCCGTGGCCGTGGCGCATCCGTGTTGCATGCGCAGCGCACGCCACCACTTGCGCGGTGGGTTCGGATTCGACCGCCCGAGGAGTCGGCCAGTACGCTTATTCCTCCTCCTCGATTTCGATCGGGGCGTAGTCCGGTTGCCAGATTGACTCGCGGACGAGCGTGTCGATGCGGTCGTCGGCGATGATGCGGCCGACGCCGCTGGCGCGGGCGACGCGGATGACCGCGGCGGCGATGGCGGCGCTGATTTCGCGCAGGACGCTGACGTGGGGGTAGATCGCGCCGGCCGCGAGGCGCTCCGGCGTGATGAAGTTGGTCAGCGTCTTGGCCGCGGCCATGAACATGTCGTCGGTCACCTCGCGGGCTTCGGCGAGGATCGCGCCGAGGCCCAGGCCGGGGAAGATGAGGACGTTGTTGCACTGGCCGATCTCGATCGTGCGGCCGTTGTGCGGGACGGGTTCGAAGGGGCTGCCCGTGGCGATGATCGCCCGGCCGTCGGTCCAGCGGATCGCCTCGGCCGGCGTGACCTCGGATTTGATGGTCGGATTGCTGAGGGCGAAGATCACGGGTCGTTCGGTGTGCTCGGCCATGGCGCGGACGACTTCCTCGCCGAAGAGGCCGGGCTGGGCGCTGGTGCCGATGATGATGGTCGGCTTCACGCGGCGGACGACCTCGAGCAGGCCGGGGCGGGCGTCGGGCGAGAGGCCGTAGCCGCGGGCGTCGACTTCCGTCAGGGCGAATTCGCGTTTGATCTCTTCGCGGATGGTGCGGGTCTCGTCGAGCAGGCCGGCGGTGTCGACGAAGACGAGGGCGCGGGCGGCGGCTTCGCGGGTCGCACCCTCGGTGAGCATCGCGGAGCGGATGAGGCGTCCGATGCCGATGCCGGCCGCGCCGGCGCCGGCGAGGACGATGCGCTGGTCGCGGAGGCGGCCGCCGGTGATGCGGAGCGCGGCCCAGATGCCGGCCATGGTGACGGCGGCGGTGCCCTGGACGTCGTCGTTGAAGCTGGCGATGCGCTTGCGGTAGCGGTCAAGGACGTTGAAGGCGTTGACCTTGAGCAGGTCTTCCCACTGCACGAGGACGTGCGGGCAGACCTGGTGGATGGCGTCGACGAATTCCTCGATGAACTCCTCGTAGGCCGCGCCGCGGAGGCGTCGTTCGCGAACGCCGAGGTAGTAGGGATCGGCGAGGAGCTCGCCGTTCTCGGTGCCGACGTCGAGGCTGATGGGCAGGCATTGCCAGGGGCGGATGCCCGCGCCGGCGCAGTAGAGCGAGAGCTTGCCGATGGGGATGCCCATGCCGCCCGCGCCGAGGTCGCCGAGGCCGAGGATGCGCTCGTTGTCGGTGGCGACGATGAGGCGGACGCGGTCGATGTCGGGGACGTTGCGCAGGACCTCGGCGATGCGCCCGCGGTCGTGCGGCGTGAGCCAGAGGCCGCGCGGGCGGCGGAAGATGTGGCTGTAGGTTCGGCAGGCGAGGCCGATCGTGGGGGTGTAGACGATGGGCATCAGCTCTTCGAGGTTCTCGCACAGGACGCGGTAGAAGAGGGTCTCGTTGCGGTCCTGGAGGGCCATGAGGCCGATGAGGCGTTCGAGGTCGTCGCGCTTGGCACGGACGTGTTCGAGTTCGAGGGCGACCTGCTCCTTCATGGTGAGGACGCGCGGCGGGAGGAGGCCGACGAGGCCGAGGCGCATGCGTTCCTCGTGGGTGAAGGCCGCGTCCTTGTTGCGGCGCGGGTCCTGAAGCAGTGCGACGCCGCGCGTGTCGGGGCTGATGGGCGTCGCGGGTCGGTTGAGTGTGCGAATCATCGTGTGACTCCAGTGGTCGAAAGGTTCGAAACGACGGCTTCCGCGCGGCGGGCGTGCAGCCATTCGGCGACCGCGGCGATTCCGCGGCCGGAGTGGATGTCGGTCTCGACGATCGGAAGTTCGGGGTGAAGCAGTCGCAGGTCGGCGTGGGCGCGGTCGGCGTCGAAATGAACGAATGGCAGGAGGTCCCATTTGCTGAGCACGCAGAGGTCGGCCCGGCGGAACATGAGGCCGTACTTGCTCGGCTTGTCGTCGCCTTCGACGACGCTGAGGACGACGACGCGGAGGTTCTCGCCGAGGTCGAAGTTGGCCGGGCAGACGAGATTGCCGACGTTTTCGATGAAGACGATGTCGGCGTCGGCGATGCCGGGGCCTTCGAGGGCCCGCTGGACGTGTTCGGCCTTGAGGTGGCAGCCGCCCTCGGTGAGGAGCTGCACGGTCGGCACGCCGAGGCGGGCGATGCGCTCGGCGTCGCGCGTTGTGGCGAGATCGCCTTCGAGGACGGCCATGCTCACGTACTGGCGCAGGCGGGGGATGACGGCTTCGAGCAGGGCGGTCTTTCCGGAGCCGGGCCCGCCGAGGATGTTGACGCAGATGGCGCCGTGGCGGCGGAACCAGGCGCGGTTCTCATTCGCGGCCGCGGCGTTTTTTTCGAGCACTTTGCGGATGACTGGGATCGTGACGAGCGAGCCGTCGTCCGCGGGGGTGAGTTTGGTATCGTCGGGTTGGAACACAGACTTCTCCTCAGGCGCGCTAGCAGATGCGCGGCAGGTCCTCGCCGTAGGGACGTTCGAGGACGCGCCGGCCGCCCAGCGCGGTTCGTAGTTCGATCAGGGGCGGCGTCTCGTCGCAGACGCGGCCGATACAGCGGGCGCTGACGCCCAGCGGATGGGCGTGCATGGCCGCGAGCAGACGATCGCAGCCGGGCGGGTCGACGACGGCGACGACGACGCCCTCGTTGGCGACGGTGAGCGGGTCGATGCCATACCAGTCGGCGGCGCGGCGCGCGGTGCGTGAGACGGGGACGGCGGATTCGTCGATGTCGAGGGTGCGCTGCGTGGCGTCGCGGATGTCGGCGAAGACGCCGGCGAGGCCGCCGCGGGTGGCGTCGCGCAGGAAGCGGATGTCCGCTCCGGAGCGGAGCATCTGGTCGATGAGTCCGTTCAAGGGGGCGGCATCGCTTTCGAGGGTGGTGTCGAGGCGCAGGCCGTCGCGCTGGGCCATGACCGCCAGGCCGTGCTCGGCGATGCGGCCGCTGACGACGATTCGGTCGTCGATGGCGATGCGTTCGAGACCGAGATGGACGCCGGGGTGCATGCGTCCGACGCCGGACGTGTTGATGAGCATGCCGGCGTCGATGACGGGTTCGCCCTGGTCCTCATCACCGGGGGCGAGCGCGCGGCGTTCGATCACCTTCGTGTCGCCGGTGACGATGCGGACGCCGGCCTCGCGCGCGGCATCGGCGAGCGAGGTGAGGACGCGGTCGAGCGTGGCGAGGGGCAGGCCCTCCTCGAGGATGAGGCCGAGGCTGAGGGCGATCGGCTCGGCGCCCATGACGGCGAGGTCATTGACGGTGCCGCAGACGGCGAGCCGGCCGATGTCGCCGCCGGGGAACTCCAGCGGCGTGACGACGAACGAATCGGTGGTGAAGACGAGATTGTCCGCGGTCCAAGGGAGGACCGCGGAATCGGTCAGTCGGTCGAGCGTTGGATTGGAAAGCTGGGGCAGCAGTCGCTCGCGGATGAAGAGCTGCATGAGTTCACCGCCTCCGCCATGGGCGAGGACGATTCGCTCCTGGGCGAGCAGGGCCCCGAGTTCTCTCATGGGCCACCTCCGCCGGTATTACAAGCAATTGGAGCGCCAATCACGGCCGGACGGCGTCGCCGGAACCGGTGCCAGGCGGCGCAGGTGCCCTCGGAACTGACCATGCAGGGGCCGAGGGGGTGGAGGGGGTCGCAGCCGTGGTCGAAAAGGGAGCATTCGTGGGGGTCAATCCGGCCACAGATGACCTCGCCGCAGCGGCAGGCGGGGTGGTCGCGGTCGGGGCCGGGGTCGAGATTGAAACGTTTCACGGCGTCGAATCGGGTGTAGGGTGGCGCGAGTTCATAGCCGCCGGCGGGGATCTGGCCGAGTGCCCGCCAGGGGGTGTCGCTCACGGTGAACACGCGCTCCAGGAGCGCCTGGGCGACGGGATTTCCGAGATCGGAGACGGCGGCGGCGTAGACGTTTTCAAGCCGGGGCCGGCCGTCGATGACCTGACGCACGAGGTGCAGGAGGCCGGTGAGCATCTGCTCCGGTTCGAAGCCCGCGACGACGCAGGGTTTGCGGAATTCGGTCACGAGCGGCTCGAAGGCGCGGGCGCCGATGATGACGCTGACGTGGCCGGGGCAGAGGAAGCCGTCGAGGGGAACGTCGCCGGCATCGAGGAGGGCGCGCATCGCGGGGATGACGCGCTTGTGGCTCATGAGGACGGAGAAATTCGGGATCGCCTGCGCCTCCGCTTCGAGGACGACGGCGGCGGTCGCGGGCGCGGTGGTTTCGAAGCCGACGCCGAGGAAGACGACCTCGCGGCGCGGGTGGCGGCGGGCGAGGTCGAGCGCGGCGCGGGCGCTGGAGACGACGTGGATCGATGCGCCGGCCGCGCGGAGGCGTTCGAGGCTCCCGCGTTCGCCGGGGACTCGAAGCATGTCGCCGTAGGTGGCGATGATGACTTCCGGGCGGGCGGCGAGATCGAGCGCGGCGTCGATATGCCGCTGCGGCGTGACGCAGACGGGGCAGCCGGGTCCGCTGAGCAGGTGCAGGTTGGCGGGCAGGAGGCTGCGGAGGCCGCTGCGGAAGAAACTGACGGTGTGGGTGCCGCAGACTTCCATGATGCGGATGCGGCGACGGACGGCGCCACAGAGGCGCGAGAGTTCGTCGATCGCGGCCGGGATGTTGACGTGCGGCGCCGTGCGAGGCGTCGACCTGTCGCCGGTTTCGTCTTCCGTGGTCACGTCGGGGCCTCCTCGCCGCGGGTGCGCGGCAGGCGGAAGTTCGACGCGATCAGCGCGCCGTCGTGCAGCTCATCCGCGAAGGCGTCGGCCGCCTCCTGGAGATAGCCCCAGGTCTTGAGCGCCTCGTCTTCGTCGATGGCGGCGATTGCGAAACCGGCGTGCACGAGGACCCAGGCGCCGACTGCGACGCCGGGGGTCAGCGCGACACTGACGTTCGCGCGGTTTCCGTGCAGGTCGACGACCGCGTCATCGCCTTCCACGGTGAGGATTTTTCCGGGTAGCGCTAGGCACATGATGATGCCTCCAGTTGCGCCGGCGTGTCCGAGTTCTGCTGCGCGGTGACGGCGACCTGACCGGGGGCGGCGGTCTGGCCGAGTGCGACGCTGGCCTGTCCGAGGGCGAGGCCGCCGTCGCCGGGCGGAACGTGCCGATGAACGAGCGGCGCGAGGCCGCGGGCTTCGAGGCCGGCGACGGTCCGCTCGAGAAGCAGGCTGTTGGCGAAGCAGCCGCCGGTGAGACCGACGGTTGTGCAGCCGGATTCGCGGGCGGCGCGGTGTGCGGCCGCGGCGAGGGCGTCGGCGATGGCCGCGTGAAATTCGAATGCGAGCTGCGGTACGGGGATCGATTCGACGAGACCGTCGAGGAGGGCCCGCAGCAGCGGCGCGGGGTCGATGATCCAGCCGTCCTCTTCGAGGCGAATGTGCAGGCGGACCGCGCGCGGCTGGCCGTGAAACTCGGCCGCGGCCGCCTGGAGAGCGATCGCGGCCTGGGCTTCGCAGCGGTTCACGTCGGCGATGCCGAGGATGAAGGCGGCGGCGTCGAAGAGTCGGCCGAGGCTGGAGCAGCGGGGCGCCTGGTCGAAGGGGGCCCAGGGGACGATGGCGATGGCCTGGCCGTCGCTCGTCTGGAGCATCGTTTCGGTGAAGCGGCGCAGCAGCGCCGGCAGTCGCGTTCCGATGATGTCGAGCCAGCCGTCGCCGAGGAAGCGCCAGAGGAGTCCGGCCGCGGGTCGCCAGGTCTCGCGGGCCGCGGCGTCTCCACCGGGAAGAGGGAAGTAATCGAGGTGGGCGAGACGGCGAAAGCTGGGGCCGTCGGACCAGAGCAATTCGCAGCCCCAGACCGCGCCGTCGATCCCGAGGCCGGTTCCATCGCAAACGAGGCCGATGAGCGGGTGGTCGATGGCGTGCTCGGCGATGAGCGAGGCGAGATGGGCGTGGTGGTGCTGCACCCCGAAGCAGCGCACGCCGGAGCGGCGGGCGAAGCGGGTCGAGGCATAGGCGGGGTGCAGGTCGTGCGCGACGGTGGTCGGCGTACGGCGGAGCAGGTCTTGCATGTCGGTAACCGTGATGTGAAAGCGTCGAAGCGTTGCGGGCACATCCATCTCGCCGATGTGCGGGCTGAGGATCGCGTCTCCGCTGCCCAGCAGACAAAACGCGTTTTTCATTTCACCGCCGACGGCGAGGACGCAGGGGGCGTCGTCCGGGATCGGCAGTGCGAGAGGTTCGGGTGCGTATCCGCGGGCGCGGCGGAGGGGGATGGCGGCGTCGCGGAAGATCATGACGACCGAGTCGTCGATGGGTCGGACGATGTCTCGGTTGTGGGAGAGGATTGCGTCGGCGACGCCGGCGAGGCGAGTCTGGGCCTCGTCGTCGCGGAAGAGGAGCGGCTCGCCGGAGAAATTGGCCGACGTCATCACCAGCGGCGGGAGGTCCTCGCCCATGAGGAGCAGGTGGAGCGGCGTGTATGGCAGGAGCAGGCCGAGTTCCGCGCAGTGCGGCGCGACGGATGGGGCGATTTCGGCCGATCGACGGCGCGGCGCGAGGACGATGGGCGCGGCGATGCTGCGGAGCGCGCGGGCGTGGGCGCTGCTCAGCCGGGCGAGTCGCGCGGCCGCGTCGATATTGTCGACCATCACCGCGAGCGGCTTGGCTTCGCGGCCTTTGCGGGCGCGGAGGCGGCGGACGACGCGATCGTCATCGGCGCGGCAGGCGAGGTGATAGCCCCCGATGCCCTTGATCGCGACGATCACGCCGCGGCGCAGCAGATTGGCGGCCGCGACGATCGCATCGCCGGCGGGGGCTCGACCATCGGCCACTTCGAGTAGGCATTTCGGGCCGCAGCACGGGCAGGCGATCGGCTGGGCATGGAAGCGGCGATCGGCGGGGTCTTCGTATTCGCGGCGGCAGTCGGGGCACATTTCGAAGGCCGCCATGGTCGTGAGCGGGCGGTCGTAGGGGAGGCCGCGGATGATCGAGAAGCGCGGGCCGCAGTGCGTGCAGTTTGTAAAGGGATAGCGATAGCGGCGGGCGAGGGGGTCGGCGATTTCTCGCGCACATTCGGCGCAGATGGCGAGGTCCGGAGAGATTTCGCCGGTGGCGTCACCCGAGGCGGGAGCGCTGGGGGCGATGTGGAACTCTCGCGCGCCCAGTGGCGCGATTTCGCGCACCCGGATCGCCGAAACTCGGGCTTCGGGCGGGAGGGCGGCGGTGAGCGTGGTCTGGAATTGCTCCACCTGGGCGGGATCGCCCTCGATTTCGAGCGTCGCACCGCGCTGGCTGTTGGAAACATGCCCCGTCAGGCCGCGTTCGACGGCCAGCCGATAAACGCACGGCCGAAAACCGACGCCCTGCACGCGGCCGCGCAGGTCGAGTCGGCGGCGGACGATTGGCTTGACGGCGTCGGGCGGCATGGCAGGGTCTCCTGCCATGAAGAGAAGCAATTGACGGGCCAGTACGCGCTTGCGGGGCGGGCGATGGGCCGAGGTCCGTTCACACGTCCGAAACTGCGTCCGTGGGTCGCGGGGCGAGAGCGTGAATCAGGCTCAAGCCTAGAGTTTGGCTTTCACCGGCTTGTCGGCCGGGCGGCGGAACCACTCGCCGACCTGGAAGCGCTGGGCGGTTGTGGCGACTCCCGGAATGCGGACGTACATGACGCGCGTTTCGGGCTCGGCCACGACGGTGTGGATCGTGTCGCTCTGGCGCACGGAGTCCATGGTGGCGAGCATCTTCGAACCGTCAAAGGTCTGACCGCGGTCGATGGCCTGCTGGACAGTAGCCTCGAAGGTCTCGAATCGCTTGCACTTGGTCGGATCGGTGCGGGCGCGCATGTGGTTGGTGCAGTACATCGCGGAGAGGTGTTTTTCGACGCCGGCGGGGCGGCGGAGGGTGATGCCGCCGTCCTTTTCATTGCCGTCGCACTCGAATACGAGGGCGGCGGGCGAGCCGTCGGCCGGGGCGGGGGCGCTGACGTGGAAGGAGTTGCCGCGGATGAATTTGTGCCGGGCGAGGCTGGTCTGGAAATCGGTGGCGAAGGTGCCGGCCGCGCTGGTTTCAAGGGCATCGCGGAGCGCCAGGGAGCGGGGCGAGAATCCGTCGGCGGACGAAGGGCGGAGGCCGGGGGCGTCGTGGATCATGGCGGTGACGCCGTTGTCGTTCATCGCGGTGTAGACGCCGATCAGGCCCGGCCAGGTAACGGAGAGCCAGGAGCGGCGGTCGCCGGTGTTTCGACGCACAAGGAGGATCTGGCTGCGGATCATCAGTTCGGTGTATGGAAAATCGAGGTTGCGGGCGGTGAGGGTGCGGCCGTCGAAGGTGAGCGGGCCCCAGACGGAGATGGTCGAGCAGCCGAGGCCGCGAAAGTCGCTCAAGGCGTTGACGGCCTTCAGGTCGTCGAGTGTGAGCGGGCGTTTCAGCCGCTGGGAGTAGACCGCGTCCGCGCCCATTCGCTCGTGCATGCCGCGGAGGATGCCTTCGAGTTCCTGCTGCCATTCGGGTTTCCAGGTCAGGCGCTGGGAGGCCGCCTTCAGTAGTTGCTCGTAGCCGTCAGTTGCGCCCAAGATCATCGGGTTGGAGGCGTAGTCGTCGAAGAGGGCGACGATCTGAGGCGCGAGGAGGTAGCCGTGGGCGAACCCGGCCTGCTCGGGGGTGCCCCAGACCTCGACGACGGGGACGTTGTAGGCGCGCTGGAGGCGGCCGTAGATCTCGCGATCCACGGGCCGGGAGGCGGCGGGCTGTGACGCGGCCGGCGGCGCGGTCTGGGCGGGTGCGGCGGCGGTGCAGGCGAGGAGGGCGATGACGGCGAGCGTGCGGAATGGGTCAGCGGTCGCAAACACGCGAGAAGCTCCTTTCGTCGGCATGGCGCGGCCGCCGATTCGACGTACAATCTTACCCTCGTCGGCGTGTCCGGTGACGGCGACGAGCGGGCCACCCCAAAAACCCATCGAGGCGGTGCATGGGCGTTCAACTGAGCGAAGACCACGCGGTCCTGGTATCGGCGGTGCGGGACTTCGCGCGGGCGGAGCTGGTGGAACGCGACCGACACTGGGATCGGACGGAAACCTCCTGCTGCGTCGAGCTGGGCCCGGTGTACGAGATGGGCCTGATGGGACTGCGGGTGCCGGAGGCGGCGGGGGGGCTGGAATGCCCGATGGTGCCCTATGGGCACATCATCCGCGAGCTGGCGTGGGCGTCGGCGAGCGTGGCCGTGACGGTCGGCGTGCACAACATGGTCGCGGAGATCGTCAAGAATTTCGCGGCGGCGGGTGTGCGCGACGAGATGCTGCCCCTGCTGGCGACGCCGGGGAATCTGGGGTGTTTCGCGATCACGGAGCCGAACGGGGGAAGCGACGCGCGCTCGGCCACGACGCGGGCGGAGCGGGTCGCGGGCGGATGGAAGCTGTACGGCCCGAAGATGTGGGTAACGAACGGGATCGCGGGCAGATGGATCTGCGTGCTGGCGCGGACGGGCGATTCGGGAACGTCGAAGGACCTCTCGATGCTGCTCATGGACGCGGAGCAGGCGGGCGTGAAGCGGCGGCCGATTCACGGCAAGATGGGCATCCGCGGCTCTGAGACGGCGGACATGAGCCTCGAGGGCGCGTTCGTTCCGGAGCGGAACCTGCTGGGTGAGCACGGCTGGGGGATGCGGATCGCGCTGTCGGCGCTGGACGGGGGGCGGATCGGGATCGGTTCGCAGGCGGTGGGGATCGCGACGGCGGCGCGGGACGAGATGATCGCGTACAGCAAGCAGCGGGTCGTCTTCGGAAAGCCGATTACGGATTTTCAGGCGATTCAGTGGATGATCGCGGACAGCCAGGCGGACATCATGGCGTCGCAGGCGCTGATCGATCGCGCGGCGTGGCTGAAGGACGAGGGGCGGCCGTTCACGCAGGCGGCGAGCATGGCCAAGCTGTTCGCGAGCGAGGCGGCGAACCGGGTGGTCTATCGCGCGGTGCAGTCGCACGGCGGGTATGGGTATGTGCACGAGTTTCGCGTCGAGCAGCTGTATCGCGATGCGCGGATCACGACGATCTACGAGGGGACGAGCGAGATTCAGCGCGTGGTGATTGCGCGGAACCTGCTTGGGTAGTGCAAAGCTCCGGTTTGCCGCTCAAAGCGGAGCTTTGGGGTACGCGGGCGCGGGCGCGGGCGAGGAACCGCAAAGCGGAGCTTTGCAGTACGCACGCATGTTCGGCCTGGCGCCGCTTGCGCGATGGCCGTTAGAAGGGAAATCCATGCTGTTTGAACCTGCTGATCGGATCAAGGGATTGCCGCCGTATCTGTTCGTGGACATCGACCGCCGCAAGCGGGCGGCGATCGCGGCCGGCAAGGACGTCATCAACCTCGGGATCGGCGACCCCGACAAGCCGACGCACGGGTTCATCATCGACCGCATGCGGACGGCGATCGACACGCCGGCGAACCATCGCTATCCGTCGGACATCGGCGCGCCGGTCTTCCGGAGCACGGTCGCCGCGTTCTTCGAGAAGCGCTACGGCGTGAAGCTCGACGCCGAGCGGGAGATCCTCGGCCTGATCGGCACGAAGGAGGGACTCGGGCATCTCGCGCTGGCGGTCGTGAACCCCGGCGACGTCGTGCTCGTGCCCAGTCCGGGCTATCCGGTCTATTCGTCCGGCACGCTCTTCGCAGGCGGCACCAGCCACATCCTGCCGCTGCGCGAGGAGAACGGGTTCCTGCCTGATCTGTCGAAAATCCCCGCCGGTGTGCTACAAAAGGCCGTGCTGCTGCACATCAACTATCCAAACAACCCGACCGGGGCGGTGGCGCCGCGCTCGTTTTACGAGGAGGTCGTGGCGTTTGCCCGGAAGCACGACCTGATCGTGTCGTCGGATGCGGCGTACAACGAGATGTACTTTGATGACGCGGACAGGGCGCCGAGCATCCTTGAAGTCGCGGGGGCGAAGGAGGTCGCGGTCGAGCTGCATTCCTGCTCGAAGACGTTCAACATGACCGGCTGGCGGCTCGGCTTCGCGGTCGGCAACCCGGACGTGCTTGCGGCGCTGGCGAAGATCAAGTCGAACGTGGACAGCGGGCAGTTCACGGCGATCCAGGAAGCCGGGGCGGCCGCGTATGAGGGGATTGAGCGCGAGGAGATCCGCAAGGCGCGGGCGATGTACCGCGAGCGGGCGCTGATGATGGCCGCGGGGCTGCGCGAGCTCGGCTTCCGCGTGAAGGACCCGCGGGCGACGTTTTACGTGTGGGCGGGGCTGCCGGGCGGCATGAAGTCGATGGAGACGGTCGTGCGGCTGATCGAGGAGGCGGCGATCATCACGGTTCCGGGGACGGGGTTCGGACCCGAGGGCGAGGGGTACGTGCGGTTCGCGATGACGGTCGATGTCGACCGGATCAAGATGGCGCTGGGGCGGATGCGGGAGATGGAGTGGTAGTGCACAGTTCACAGTTCACAGTGCACAGTGCAGAGTTCACAGTGTACGGTTCACGGTGCACAGTTCTTGGTTCACAATTCATCGACCAGAGCGCACTGTGGCATCGTGCGCGGGAACGCACACGGGCTGGATGACATATGTACTCACACGGCCCGCTGCGTCTGACGATCTTCAACGACCCGATGTTTCAGGAGAACGGCTATCTCCTGTGGATCGACGGTGCGCCGGAGTGCTGGATCATCGATCCCGGGCTGCCGCCGCAGCCGCAGGGATTTGCGGCCGCGATCCGCGAGCGCGGGCTGACGCCGACGAAGATTGTCCTGACGCACGGACACGCCGATCACATCGCCGGCGTGCAGCCGCTGCGGTCGGTGCTGGGGCCCGTTCCGATCATCTGCCCGCGCGACGAAGCGGAACTGCTGGTCAGTGCTGAGGCGAATCTCTCGGCCGGAATGGGATTTCCCATCACGGCCGCCCCGGCTGACGTGCTGCTCGACGAGGGACAGACGCTGACGCTCGGCGAGCTGACCTGGAGGACGCTGGACGTCCGCGGGCATTCGCCGGGGGGGATGGCGTATTACTGTGCGGAGGCGGGCGTCGCGATCGCCGGCGATGCGCTCTTTGCCGAGTCGATCGGCCGGTACGATCTTCCGCACAGCGACCGCGAGAAGCTGCTGCTGAACATTCGGCGCAACCTGCTCTCGCTGCCGGACGAGACGACGATCTACAGCGGCCATGGTCCGCCGGCGACGATCGGCGACATCCGGCGGTTCAACTCCGTGCTGGGGTGGGAGCTGGCCCAGTTTGAAAGGGGAGCGTGATGCGCGCGGCGCTGTGCCTGTCGCTCTGCATGCTGGTGGGTTGTGCGCGCCAGGTGACGGTCATTGAACTGTTCCCCGTCGGGGGGCAGGCGTCGCCGTGGGTGCTCGTCGGCGAGGTCTGGTCCGGCCCGTTCGACGCAGCCGCGGCGGGGCTCGGCACCGATGCGGAGCGACTCCAGCCGTTCGGCGTGCAGCGCGTGTGGCTGGCGGTGTATGGTCACGACACGCATTCGATGCGGCGGCTGACGGCCCGCGTGTTCGCGTTTGAGAGTGCGGAGCGGGCCGGCGAGGCGCTGCGGGTGCTCGCGCCGGGCGAGGCCCAGCCCTTCAACGCGGGCGACGAGGGCTTCTGGACGGACGACGGCGTCGCGTATCGTCAGGGGCGGCTGCTCTTCGATATCTTCGGCAACCGCGGCGATGCGATCGCGGTTCCGGAGCAGGCGGTCTACCTAAGTGCGTACTTCGAGAAGCAGATGACGCGTGAACTGGGCGAGAATCCGAAGTGAGCCACGCCTCGGCGGTGAGCCTGGAAGCACCCGGCCGTTCCATGCGCCCGCCGTGCCGATTGTGGCGCACGCTCCGATTTTCCGGACTCGCGCTGACGATCCTCCTTGCGGCATGCGACCAGCGGCCCGCGGCGTCGCCCGACAAGCAGTCGGGAGCCGCCCCGGCTCTTTCCGGGGTTTCCGGCGCTTCGTCGACGCCGACCTTCCGCGACTGGCCGCGCGAGCCGCTCGTCGACCCGGCTGAGGGGGCCGTACCGGACGTGCGCATCGTCTCGGCCGCCCCCAACCTGACGGAGATCTGCTGCGCCCTCGGTCTGCGCGACCGGCTCGTCGGGCGCACGCGCTATTGCACCTATCCGCCGGAGGTCGAGGCGGTCCCCGCGATCGGCGGGCTCATCGACGGCAGCGTGGAATCGCTCGTGGCGCTGAAGCCCGATGTCGTGCTCATCGCCGGGACGAGCCGCGCGCTGGCCGATCGACTCGCGCCGCTCGGGCTGAAGCTCGAATCGCTTCCCGATCGATCGCTCGACGATCTTTTTGAGACCATCACGCGCCTGGGCGAGCGGCTCGGCCGGCCGAGGACCGCGGCGGCGCTGGTGACGGGGATTCAGCGCGAACTCGCCGCCGCGGCGGGCCCGGTCTCATCGGGCGTTCGCGCGGCCGAGACTCGCGCGACCGCGCTGCTGCTGACGGGAACGCTGGCCGATCCGCCGCGCCCGCCGTTTGCGGCGGGGCCCGGCTCGTTCTACGACGATCTGCTCGGGCGGGCCGGTCTGCGAAACGTCGTCACCGATTCCACGGCCGCGTTCGCGCCCGTCTCGCTCGAATTCATCCTCGCGGCCGATCCGCGGTTCATTTTTGAGCTCGATCCGGCGGAGGACCGGCCGGCCGGTGACGCGGGCGCGCTCGCCGTCTGGTCAAAGGTCGGGTCGCTTTCAGCGGTGCGTGAAGGGCGAGTGCACGTACTGCGCGGCGGGCAGCATTACATCCTCGGACCGCGCATCGCCGGGACGCTCGCTGAGATCGTCCGCCTTACGTCGGGTGTGCCTCCGTCGTCCGCGGGGGCGTCGGCGGCGTCGCGGCCTGCGCGGGCGGTCTCGCCATGACAGCACCGACGGAACCTCGACAAGCGGCCGTCGCGCCACCCGCGCTGCACAGCCGGGGGTTGAGCGTCTCGCGCGACGGGCGGCCCGTGCTGCACCAGATTGACTTTTCGGTCAGCCCCGGCGAACTCGTCACGATCATCGGCCCCAACGGCGTGGGCAAGTCGACGCTCCTGCTGACGCTGCTGGGCGTTCTGCGGCCGACGGACGGCGACGTGATGTTCGGGGACGCGCCGGTGCTGCGGCTCGACCCGCGAAGCCGAGCGCGCATGGCCGCGTACGTGCCGCAGGCGATCGATCGCGCGACGGGTCTGTGCGTGCGCGACGTCGTCGCGGGCGGGCGCTACGCCTGGTGCGCACCGCTTCGCCCACCGAGGCCCGAAGATGACGCGGCCGTAAGCGCGGCGATCGCCCGCTGCGGGCTTGAGCCGCTGGTTGAGCGGCCGCTCGACGGGCTGAGCGCCGGAGAGCGGCAGAAGACGCTGATCGCGGCGGCGCTGGCCCAGGATGCACCGATCCTCATGCTGGACGAGCCGACGACGTCGCTGGACCCGGCCGTCGTGCAGGACATCACGTGCCTGCTTCGCGATCTGCACGCGGGCGGGCATACCGTCGTGATCGTCAGCCACGATCTCACTTTGCCGGCGACGCTTGGGGGGCGCGTGATCGCGCTGGCCGCGGGGCGCATCGCGGCGGATGGGCTGGCGGCCGAGGTGCTGACGCCGCCGCGGCTTCGGGAGATCTACGGGGTGGAGTTCGTGGAGGCGCAGGCGAGCGACGGGCGACGGTTGATCGTCCCGGCGAAGGCGTGGACGTGACGGGATCAGAGGCCCGCGAGCATTTCCTTCAACTCGGCGGCGGTATGCCGGCCGCGGGCCACCTTTCGGACGTTGCCGTTTGAATCGACGACCACGAGCAGCGGGATGGCCTGGACGTTGAACGCCCGCGCGATCTCCGGCGAGGCCATCAGCTCGTGCGGCATGGCGGGGCTCCGGGCGAGGAATCCCTGGACGATGGCGGGCGAATCATCGACGGAAAGGGCGACTACCCGCACCCTGTCGCCGAGTTCCTTTGTCAGCGCCTCCAGCTCGCGCCGCTGCTCGATGCAGGGCGGGCACCAGGTCGCCCAGAAATCCAGGAGCATCGGTTTGCCCGCGAGCGATTCGAGCGCGACGGTTTCGCCCTTCAGCGTTGTCGCGCTCAGTCCGGCGATGGTCTCCGGTCCGCTGCCCGAGCCGCCGACGCCGGTGACCAGGGAGCGCTGGCCGCCCGCCAGGATGAGATACGCCGCGCCCGCGACAAGGGCGAGCGATACCAGCACGGACGAGACCTTTGACATCGATCACTCCCGAGTTCCGCGGCCGGGCTCGTATCGCGGGACGCGCCCAAGCGGCGCTCCCCTTTTCACGGCGATTTCGAAGCCCCGTCGGCCGCGGGCGTTTCATGCCCAAGATCGTAGTACGTTTCTTTCATCAGTTTCAGCGTCTCGGGCGGGATGAGTTTCCAGAGCACGACGCCGCCCGCGATCAGCAGGACGAGGTAGACGAGATAGAAGACGCGCCGGCGTCGAGACATCGTGCGAATTCCTTGCGGCGGGCGTTACACGGCCCGGTGCGGCCGCACTTGTTCACGTGACGGTACCACCGCTGCCGCCCCGCGGACAGTCCGATTGTAGAATTCGCCGGCCGGCGGCGTGCGGGTCGACGCATCCGGCGCGGTGCGCGAAGTGAATGAGGTCGTTCGGAGGTAAAGATGAACGCTCCTGATCCGTCGCATGTTCCCGGTGCAGCCGCAATCAGCGGATCGGTCTCCGACGCCGTCGAGATCGGCCCGGTCGCCCGGGCCGCAGCCGCACCGCGTCCGAGAACCTGGAGCGGATGGTGGCTCAGACGGCTGCTTTCCGTCTTCATCCTGTACATTGCGTGGATCGTGTTCCTCACCTTCTTCCAGACGCGGATGATCTACCCCGGCGCGTACGAGAAACCCGGTGCCGCCGCCAATCCGCCCTTCGGGGTCGAGTCGATCTGGGTCGAGACCGAGCCCGGCGTGCGCGTGGAGGCGTGGTTTGTTCCGGGCGAGGGCCGCTCGGCCGCAAAACCCGGTCCGGCGGTACTCATCGGCCATGGCAATTTCGAGTGGATCCACGAGGGGGTCTATCACGCCGAGGAGTACCGAAAGCTCGGCGTATCGGTGCTGCTGGCCGAGTACCGGGGCTACGGCCGCTCGGGGGGCGAACCGAGCGAGGCGGGCATCACGCGCGACTTTCTGGCGATGTACGACTGGCTCGCGGCGCGGCCGGAGGTGGACCGCGCGCGGATCGTCGGCTACGGGCGGTCGCTGGGCGGGGCGGCGATTGCGCAGGTTTCGGCGGTGCGGCCCTTCGCGGCGGTGATTCTCGAATCGGCGTTTTCGAGCATGGATTCGATGGCGGCCCGCTATCTCGCTCCGTCGTTCATGGTTCGCGATCACTGGCGCACGGACCGCGTGCTGCCGACTCTCAAAGTGCCCATCCTGTTGATGCACGGGCGGAGCGATCCGGTGATCTCCGTTTCGCACTCGCGGCGGCTGCGCGAGATCGTCACGAAGGCAGGCGGCGACGTGCGATTGGAAGAATACGATGGGGCGCACACCGATTTTCCGGCGGTGAATGAGGATCGCTACTGGCAGATCGTCCGGGAGTTTCTCGTTCACGCGAAAATCCCGCTGCTCGATCGGCCGTAGCGGCGTCGGCGAGGCCTTGAACCCGCGTCGAATTCCGTTCAGTGGGGCATTGAGGGCGGGGCTCGCCAAACCTTGCCCTCCGGCGCGGTGTGAGGAATACTCTAGTTATCAGCTCTATCGTGCGTGTTCGGGCTGAGTGAGTCGGCCCATGCGCTCTGCGGTGCCAGCCCGCGCCCGCTTCGTCACCGCTGCGGGGCCGGACCGTATCTCCAATCCCGTAGTCCTCCTGACATTCGACCGTGAATCAACACACCGAAGTGGAGGTGCATCATGTCCCATCTGCCAGTCTGGCTCCGGCTCTGTGCCGCGCTGACGATCGCAGGCGTCAGCGCGACGGCCCTCGCGGACCTGCGACCGCCGACGCTCTATCGATTTCTCGAAGGCACGCAGATCAGTTCGCCGGTGAACCCGGCGATTCCGTTGACGGGACGCATGGATCTTGTCCCCGATCCGGGCGGTCCCGTGCCCGACCGCTACCGCGTCATTCGCTTTCGTGCCGTCGGGCCGCTCCAGCCGCCGCTGGAGGGCGCGGGCGAATACTGGATCGGCGTCGATCCGCTCGGAAACGCGGCGCACCAGATGATCCTCGACATCGAGAGCGACGCCGGCATCCGCCACTTCGACAGCGGCGTCGTACCGCGGCTCAGCCGATTCCCGATGATCGAGATCCGGCTGGCCGAGGTGCCCGGCCCGATCGACAACGAACTGATCATCATCGCCGCTCCGATCGAGCAGGTCTGGTTCTCGACGGAAATGGGCTTCCATCCCGATACCGGCGGGTACGTGAGCGAGGGCGATCTGATCAACAACGGCGGCCGCGTGGTTGCCACGAATCACCATCTGACGCGGAACCTCGGGATCATGCCGATTCCACCGGACATCGGGCTTGATGCGCTGCTTTCCGTCGAGGTCGACACGCCGCACGGCTGGGAACAGTGGTTCTCGGCGAACCAGGACGTCTTCAGCGAGCGCATCGGCATGCTCTATGCCGGCGATCTGCTCTCGGAGCGCGGAGACGTCGTCCGGCGAAACGCGGACCTGATCGCCGCCTTTCAGCCGGGGCCAGTCCCGCGCGATGTCGGGCTCGACGCCATCGGAAACGGGTCGTGCCGGTGTCTCTGGTTCAGCGTGGAACAGGACTTCTGGTCCGAATCGCTGGGCATGATGGTGGGACACGGCGACCTGCTGGCCGAGCACGGCGAGATCATGGCCCGCAACGCGAAGCTGCTGGAGCATTTTCAGCCGGCGCATCCCACGGTCGACCTGGGGCTCGACGCCTACCACTACCGTTGGGACACCGGGGAGTTCTGGTTCTTGCTGCGCGACGGGTTCGATGACATGCGCTGGGGCTGGATCAGCGACGGCGACCTGCTCAGCGACTCGGGCTGGATCGTCTATCGCAATCTGCGGCTGGTCGAGCGGTTTCACCCGCTGGAGGATGCGGCGAATTTCGGGCTCGACGCGCTGCACGTCGTGCCGTTTCCCGAGGGTGATGTTGATTTTGACGGCGTCGTCGGGCTTGGGGACCTGGCGATGCTGCTGAGCCATTTCGGAACGATCGGCACGGCCCGCTATGAAGACGGCGACCTCGATTTCGACCTGGACGTGGATCTGAGCGATCTGGCGCGGCTGCTGGCGAATTTCGGAAGCGGAGTGTGATCGGCGCGGAGCCGCAGGACCGCGCGCGGCAGGAACGAATGGAAGCTGTGGCCGCGCGTCACGGCGCCGACGGCGCGGCGGGCGACCGGGTTGCTGATTGTGAAGCGGTGTGGCGCTTCGCGGTCGCCTGGCCGGTGCACAGAAACCCGTGACGCGCGGTGATTTCATTTCTCCACCCTCGAGCGTCGTCGCGACGCAGCGATTTTGAAAACGCCCAGGGCACGCCGTCGCTCCGCGCGGCGGGTGCGGTATACTCTGTCCACGCTTGTCGTCGTATGAACTCTGTTTCGAGGAGTCACGGGCCGATGGAGCCTTTCAGCACGCGGCAGATCCGCATGGCGATCGGTGTGTTGGTGTTCTTCTGCATGTCCGCGTTCATGTCCTGCCGCGAGATCAGCTACGCGATGTGGGGACGGACGACGGACGCACAGATCACGGATCGCGGCCTCGTGGAGGTCCGCAATCGCCGCAGCACGACGACGAAGATGCGGCTCGACTACCGCTTCACCGACGCCGACGGGATGAAACGCGAGGGTTACCTCCTGTTCGATCCGGAGGGCGAGATTCCCGACGGGATCACATTGCCCGTGCAGTATCTCGCGGGCAAGGATGGTCCGTCGCGGCTCGCGGGGCGGCCGGAGTGGACGTGGCCGATCCTCTTCGTCGGTTCCATTGTGGTCGCGATCGTCTGGGCGGTTACGACGGTGCGCAACGCGACCGGCGGGGCCAAGCGGGGGCGCGACGGCAACTGGCGGTAGTGCCGGCCGGGGGACGGCTTGCGTGCACCGCTTTGCCTGCCCGGGGGGAGGCGGCCGTCGGCGAGCGTCCCGTTTCCGGGCGGGTGATCGTGACGTTTGGGGCCGCTGCCGTACACTTTTCCTGTGACGCTCGCGCTCTACCTGGCAACCGGGATTCCATTTTTCGTCGGTGTGGCGTGCTGCGCGCTGGCGCCCGCCGCGGACCGGTTCGGCGGGCGTCGGCGCTGGCTGGTGATTCCGCTGCTCGCGGCCGGCGTGCTGGGGGTTGCGATCTCGGCGACGCCCGTGGCGTGGCCGATCGTTGTTGCGGAACTCGCGGCGGCGGTCGGCTGGCTGATTGCGCGCCGGTGGTCTTCGAGCGCGGGCCGGAGAATTGCCGCAGGTTGTGCGATTCTGCTGGTCCTGGTCGCGATCTGTGCGGGCGGGCTGGAGATTCCGCATGCCCTGACCCCACGGCTGCCCTCGGGCGAGGCGCGGCGGCTGGTCGTGCTCGGCGATTCGCTGACGGCGGGGATCGGTGACGGCGTCGAGACCTGGCCGGAGCGTCTGGCGCGGGAACATGCGATCGAGGTGCGGAATCTCGCCGCGCCGGGGGCCACGACGCAGGGCGCGCGGCGGCAGGCGGAGGCGATTTCGGTTGATGCAGACATCGTGGCCGTGCTCGTCGGGGGCAATGATTACCTGCAAGGGCGACCGGCGGGGGACTTTGAGCGTGATCTGGACGCGGCGGTCTCGACGGCGGCTGCGCGGGGGCGGCGGGTTGTGATGTTTGAACTGCCCGTGCTGCCGGGCGGCAACGGGTACGTCGCGGCGCAGCGGCGCGTGGCGGGGCGTCATGGCGTTGTCCTGATTCCGCGGTGGCGGCTGGCGCTGGCGCTCGCGGGCGGCGGGGCGACGAGCGACGGGCTGCACCTGTCGCCGGCGGGGCAGGCGGCGGTGGCGGGGATCGCGTGGGAGGTGATGGGGCCGGGCTTTGCGACGGTGACGGGGACGACGCCGGAATCGCAGGCGGCGCAGTCAGGGGCGGCGCATCGAGGGGCCGAGGAAAACAGTCGGCCGCACGGGGGGCAGGCGATTGCGGAGCCCGACGGAGTCGCCGAGGTGGATGAGCGGCCCGCGGAGACTGCGACGGGGAATGCCGCGCGGCTGCGCATCGCGACGTGGAATGTGCAGAAGTGTGTCGGCGGGGTTGAGGCGATTGTCGAGCGGTTGCGGGTGATTGACGCGGATGTGGTCTGCCTTCAGGAACTCGTCGGGACTGCGGGCGGCGGGGGCATCGAGGATCAGACGCGGCGGATCGCGGACGATCTGTCGATGTACGCGTTTTCCGATTGCGGACGGCTGGATGACGACCGTGTGCAGTGCATCGCGATCCTGTCGAAGACGCCGCTGCGGGACGGGGAACTGCTGCGGACGGCGGAGGACCGGGCGTATGGCGTGTCGGCGGTCGTCGACGGGCCGGGGGGAGCGGTGCGGGTGGTGAGCGTGCACCTGGCGGGGACGTGGCGGCTGGAGGCGGCGCATGTTGCGGAGACGACGGCGCGGCGCGAGGCGGAGTGTGCGGGGCTGGCGGGGTGGGTTGCCCAGCGCTGGGACGCGGGCCGCGGCGACGAGGCGTTGGTCATTGCGGGGGATTTCAATCCGGTGAGCGGCGAGTGCGTCGAGCGGCTGGGGCGTGTGCTGAGGCGGGTCGAGGGGATCGGGGCGACGTTTCCGAGTTCGCTGCCGGTGCTGGAACTGGACCGGGTGTTCTGTTCGTCGATGCTGCGGGTTCGCAGCGTGCGATGCGACGACTCGGTGGTTGCGGATCATCGGGCGGTGGTGGTGGAGCTTGAGAGAGCGACCGAATCGGAATAACGCGCGACGGTAGGCGTGGACTTCAACCGCCGCGAAGGAAGGCGAGCATTTCGGGGGTTGGCGGCGGCAGGGGGCTGAACCAAGCGCCAAGGAGCGCGGCCATTCGCTCAGCGCTCGTAATCGTGGTTCCGCGCAATTCGCCGGTCTCGTTCGCGATTGCCCAAGTCCAGCCATTCTTGTCGCTGCCGATGAGGACGAGTACCGAGTCGCGCGCGAAGAATTGCTGGAGGCGGGCGGAGTGGCCAAAGAGGCGCGGCCGCACCCTGACGATGCCAGAAGGAATGAGCAGTCGATCGGGCGCGACGAGCTGCAAAAGCCACAGGAAACCGAAGAGCCCGATCAGCGCAGCCGGTGCCCCGAATGCCCGTTCAACCGGCAGGTGCCCAAGGAAGAACCCGATCGCCGGGAATACGACAAGAAACAGGGAGAGAACGCCGAGCGCGAGAATCGAGATTGTCCGCTGGTGACGTTTGGACCACGGTTGGATGCGCTCAGCCGATGCCGTGTGGGAAGTGTGCTCGAGTCGCCTCGTCAATTCGTTGATGCCGCATGGCTCGAAGGGAACTTCGATCGGGACCACCGGACCGGGCAGGGCGCCCGTGCAGACCCGAACAACGAGGCCGCGATGGCCGCGCTTCACGAGCTCACGCGCTGCGAGGGGGATCAACTGGGGGGGCTGCAATCCCCGACCGAATTCGGCGCCGAGACAGGCCGGATCATCGCCCGCCGTGCGGATTGTGTTGCGAACTCGTCTTTCGCGAGATTTCGTCTCGAACCAGCTTGGGAGCGCCGCCGGCAAAACGATAGCGAGGAAAACGAGCATCGATCGGAGGAGATCGAGTCCAAGCACGACAACAACCAGGATGCCGCCGCCCAGGCCGAGGATCAGCGCGATCAGCCATGCGATGGACACACAGTACTGAACCCGAGCCTTTGGAGCAGGGATATCGACCAGCCGAACCGTGCCCACAGCGCCCGGCTGAGGAGGGTTCGACTCGGCGTTGCGGATCGACTCATCCATCACGCGCTGCCCATGACGCTTTCGAGCATCTCGCGGGTCGGCGGGGGGATCGGGCTGAGCCAGGCGCGGAGGAGCGTGCGGACTTCGAGTTCCGTCACGAGGCCGCTGAGCTGCTCCTGGCCGTCGGCCACCGTCCACGCCCACTGGTGGCCGTGGTGGGCGTGGGCGATGAGGACGCTGGTGCGCGGATCGAAGACGTGCAGGCCGGTGCGGGCGCTGAGCCAGCGCGGCCGACGGCGGACGAGGCCGCCGGGGATGAGCAGGATGTTCGAGCTTGGCGAGACGCGGGTGAACTGGATGACCAGCAGGGCGACGAAGATCGCGAGGAAGATCAGGAAGCGCGTCGTAAACCACTGCGCCCGCCAGGATTCGAATCCCTGCACGACCACCTGAAACAGCACGTAGACATTCACCCAGAGCCCGCCCATCCGCCAGGCGCGGCGAAAGCGGCGGCGCGTCTCGGAGCGCTCGTCGGATTCGTTGACTTCGTCGGCGCTCAGGGCGATCCCGCGGAAGGAGGCGTCGATCTCGCTGATCGGGCAGGGCTCGAATTCGACGGTCAGCGGCTCGATCGGCGGCGGGAGCGCCTCGACGTAGAGCCGGGCGGCGCCGCCGGTGCGGCCGCGCTCGACCAGGCGCTTCGCGGCTTCCTGAAAGCCGCTCTTGCGGTCGCCGCGGCGGAGCAGTTCGGCCAGCGTGGCGAGGAGCGCGGCCGGGTCGGCGTATTTTTCGATGCACTCGTCGATCTGGCGTTTTCGCTTGTGTTCGGCGCGGATGGCGATCGCGATGAGCGTGCCGAGCATTCCGGCCACCGCGACGATGACGGCGAGGACGGTGGAGAGGAGATTCGCGACTGCGACCATCAGGGCGATGAAGACGGCGACGCCGAGAAGGACGAGCATGACGCCCTTGAAGGTTGTTCCGGCGGCGGGCTCGATGGCGAGGTCGATGAAGCGGGGCGGGTCGGCGCTGGCGGGCGGGCGGTTCTCTCCGGGCATGATCGGCAGGTCGGGTGGCTGCGGCGGCGCGGCCGACGGCTGGGCCGAGGGGATCGCACTCTGCGTGGGCCTGGTGCTGTCGAGGCTTGCGTCCATCCGGCCACCCGACTGAGCTGATCACTGCCGCATGGCATTTCGTACCTGCGGACAGGCGAAGTGTAGCGTCGGAACGGGGGTTTCGAGGTCGGCGGGTTGATTGGGCGCGTTTGTGCAGGGATGTGCAGGGGCCGCGGGCGGAGAGTGCGCTACTCGCCCGCGAAGAGCCTGCGGACGCGGGCGAGCGACGGGGGCGGGAGGGGGCTGAGCCAGGCGCGGAGGAGGGTTCGGGCTTCCAGCTCTGTGCCCGTGTCTCCGAGTTCATCGGTCTTCGAAGCGATCGTCCAGCCGACTGCTTTCCCTCTTATTGCATAGGTAATCAGCACGCACTGGCCTGGACAGAACATGTCCACGCCGAGTTTTCCGGTCGCCCAGAGCGCCATCCGGCGGATCAGGCACCCCGGCGCGATCCAGAAGTGACTCGAATGGGTTCCGCCAACGAACAAATACCCCGCGATGAGGAGCAGTAGAACCACCCAGACGAGTGAGGCGCCGGTCATCGTCTGAGACCGCCATGCATCGTGGAATGCCTGGGCGGAGAAAACGACGAAAGGAACCATGAACCACAGTGCGCCGGCGCGCCACAGTCGTTGCAGCCGCCGCCACGTCTCCGAAACGCGCTCGTCAGAGTCGATGAGTTCTTCGGTGTCGAGTGCGATCCCGCGAAACGCGACGTCCACTTCGTCCAGGGGACACGGCTCGAATTCGACGGTGAAGGGCCGGATCGGCGGGCTGTCCTTCAGGTGGCAGCGGATCACGAGCCCCCGGAATCCGCACTCGGCGAGTTTTCGTGCGGCCAAAGTGAATCCGCCCGGGTAGCTGCGCTTCGGCAGCGACTCGGTGAGAATCCGCGCGATGTCGGCCGGGAGCGTCTGCCCGGGACTCGGTGAGTTGATTGCCGCAGAGACGGAGCGCGTGACGTCGCGCTGACTGACCATGAGCGATGAGATGAGCGCCGCCAGGAGCAGCCCGATCGCCAGCAACAGCAGGACTCCGCCACCGGCGGGTAGCAGGCTCGCGAGCGAAATCAGGGTCACCGCGGCCACTGCGCCGATCAGGATCCGGACGACATAGCTTCGTGAGACCGCGGGCCACGGGGGGATTTCGATTTCGTGGAACTCGATGGCCGGGTCGACCCGTTCGGAAGTGCGTTGCGTGTTCGCTGGTTGCGGCGATGCTGGATCCACAGGTCAGTCCTGGTCGTGGTGCGCGGCGGCCCGTGCCGAGTTTCGGATTGCGAGGACGAAGCGGAGGGTACCGTCAAATCGCCCGGTGGGGCTACTCGCCGGCGAGCCCGCGGAGCATTTCGGGCGTCGGCGTGGGCAGGGGGCTGAGCCAGGCGCGGAGGAGGGTGCGGATTTCGAGTTCGGTGGCGAGGCCGGTCAGGGATCGCTCGCCGTCGGCCACCGCCCAGCTCCATTTCCGGCCGGGCATGGGAAAAGCGACGAGAACGCTCGCGCCGGCCGCGTAGAGATGCGTCCGGGATTTCGCGGAGAGCCAGCGCGGGCGGCGATGGAGGATTCCACCAGGGACGAGCCAGGTGTATTCGCCGGGTTTGATCGGCGACAGAAGCACGAGAAAAGCCACGCCGAGCACCGCGATCCAGACAAGCAACTCCCAGAGCAGCGTTCCGGACATCCAGGCGCGAAAACCGTTCATGAATACCTGCACCCCCGCCAGCACGACGAAGCCCAGCCCGCCCAGCCGCCACCCCCGCCGCAGCCGCCGCAGTGTCTCGGAGCGTTCTTCCGCCTCGTTGAGGTCCGCGGTGTCGATCGCGACACCTCGGAAAGAAGCGTCGACTTCGTTCAACGGGCACGCTTCGAAGGGGATCGTCAGCGGTTCGATCAGCGGCGCCGTTCGATCTCGATCGTGATATCGAACCGCGATGCCGCGGAAGCCGCATCGGGCGAGCGATCTGGCAATGACACCCAAGCTCGGATTCCGCCGCAGACCCTGAACCATCGATTGAAGCGGGCCGATGGGAACGGGTTGACTCGGATCAGCGGCGAGAATCTCGCGTTTTGCGGCTCGGACCCGTTTTTCATGGCCGAGTGCGTACGCGACGAGACCGCCGAACGCTGCGATCCCACCGAGCAACGCCAGGATCCATATCGCACCCGGTTTCAACGAGCTGAGCACCAGTGCGACCACGAACGCCGCAAACAGGACGAACAGCACGCCGAGGATCACATCCCGCGCGAGTTCGGTCGATGATTCGATGGGGACGTCGACATGGGCCACGCCGCCGAATGCTGCCGTCTGAGCGACCGCGCCGTCCTTCGGAACAGCCTCCTTCTCCGGTGGTTGAGATGCCGTTCGACCTGCCACGGTCAAGCGTCTCCCCTTCAGCGCTGGGCAGAGATACTACCCCGCATAGCTCGACGGTCGTTCGCCAATTTCGACGATGCTGCACGCGAGGATCGGGTCGAGGCCGAGACGCTGCGCCTCGGCGACGAACTCGTCACTCTCCGCGCCGGGGTTGACGTAGAACTCGGTCGGTTTTGCGGCCGCGATGTCCGCGAGGAGGGTGATCCCGCGCTCCGGCGGCAGGTAGATCGTCACGCGGTCGATCTTCTCGGGGATGTCGCGGACGCTGCGGAACGTGGCCAGGCCCTCGATCGGCTCACCTTTCGGATTCACGGGGAAGACCTTCCAGCCGCGCTTCACATACGCCCGCACGGCCTTGTTGCTGAACTTGCTGCGATCCGCGGATGCGCCGACGACGGCGACGGTCTGCATGGTCTGACTCCTTGACAGGGGCCTTGTGCCCGGTGGCGGCCGGATTTCGGGGCCTCGCGCGGGCGGCTACCGCGGCTCGGCCGCGTTGAGCCGTTCCGCGAGATCCGCCACGGTGACGTCCTCCGCGACTGCCCGCAACACGCCGTGCGAGTCGATCAGCAGCATCGCCGGCAGCCGCCGCAGACCCCACGCGGTCAGCAGCGGCGACGCCCACCCGCTCGTCAGGCGGATGCACGGGCCTTCAAGAGCATAGGCGTCGACTGCGTCCTGCATGCGAGTCGCGTCGAGATCGATGCTGACGCAGAGCGTGCCGAGGTCCGGGTGAAGCGCTCGCAACCAGCGGAGCGACGTCGCGGCGGCGAGCGATGGTTCGTCCCACGACGCCCAGATCAGCACGACGACCGGGCGCTGACAGAGACCGGCGGCGCGCAGGCCGGCCGTGAGTTCGCCGGCGGCGTCGAATTCGAGCGCGGCGCCGATCGCGTCGGTTCGCACGCGCGTGAACGGCGAGGATCGCGCGCCTTCGCGCGAGGCGGCGGGGGCGACGCGCTCGCCGGAGACGGTGAACCTTCCGGGCTGCTGCGGTGGTGAGTCTGCGTCCTGGTCCGACGGCCCGTCACCCGCGGCAGGCGCCGCGCCCTGGCCGGCGGCCGGCGCGGCGCGTAGGGACGCGAGGAGCGCCGGGCCTTCGGCGAGTCGCGTTGCGATCTGCGCGAAATACTCGACCCGGGCCCGCGTCGGTTCGTTCATCGGCTGTTTTCGCAGTTCCTCGCATCGCCGCGCGAGCCGCTCGCTCGACCGCACGAGCGTCGCCAGGTGAAACAGGGCCCCCAGTTCCAGCGCGATCGCCTCGTCGTAGCGGCCGCCGCCGGGAAACTGCCGCTGGTAGCTGGCGAGGCGCGAGATGAGCCGGTCGAGACGCTGGACCTCGGCGTCGAAGCGGGCCGCGAAGGGCTCCGCGGCGGCGACCGGGACCTTGAGCGGCTCGATCTGCCGCCACAGGAGCTCGTCGGGCGTCATCGGGATGGCCGGCGCCTGTTGCGGGCGTGCGGGGGCGGCGGCGACGGACAGTATCAGCCAGATCGCGGCGAAATTCGCCAATCCGCGCGTCACGCCCGCCTCCCTTCGCTCCAGACGGCCGCTGCGGCGATCGCGGCCGTCTCGATTCGGAGGATGCCCGGGCCCAGGCGCACGGCCGGCGTGCGCTGCGCGGCGAAGGCGGAGCGCTCGCGATCGGAAAATCCGCCTTCGGGGCCGATGAAGAGGCACACGGAGGCCGCGCTCTCGCGGAGCCAATCGGAGAAGGTCGAATCGCCGTCGGCGTCGGCGAACGCCGCGGCGCCGGGGGGGCGATCGGCCGTGAGCGCGGCGTCGAACGGGACGGGGCCGTCGATGATCGGCATCCATGCGCGGCGGGATTGCTTGCAGGCCTCGACGGCGGTGCGGGCGAGCCGGTCGAATTTTCCGCCGCCGGGGTGGACGATGCTGCGGTCATATTCGGTCAGCGTGATCTGTGACGCGCCGAGTTCCGTGCACTTCTCGACCAGCCATTCGAGGCGGTCTTTCTTCGGTGCGGCCACGAAGAGCCGGAGCCCGGCCGGGGGGCGATCGACCCGCGTGCGGGCCCGCACGGCCACGCGGAATTCGCGATCGCTGCGCCGGCCGGCCGCCCGGCCGGCGGCGTCGACGATTTCACAGTCGGCCAGGCTGCCGCGGCCGTCGAAGAGGACGCAGCGATCGCCGGGGACGAGGCGGCGGCTGGCGGCGGCGTGCGCGGCCTCGGCGTCGTCGAGGGCGATCAGGTCGGGCGAGAGGTCGGCGCAGTGGAACCAGGGACCCTGCATACGTCGGACTATACCGGGGGGGCGCGTGGGCTGCTTTCGGCGCGGCGGGCGGCGATGCGCGCGGCGAGCGCCGGCGCGAGATCATGCCGCCCGTCCCGCGTGTTGATTTCGTCCGGGTGTCCGGCGAGGATCGGATCCTCGCCGCGAGCAGAATTCATGCTCGGGCGAACAACGGAACATAGCGCTGACGTCGAACCGCGCTCGGACGCGCCTTTTCGTCGCGCAGCCGCTGCTCCGGCAGTACAGTTCCCGTCGAGGCATCGCGGATGGAGCCTGACGCACATCGAGGCGAGCGCGCGGAATCACTGCGCCGGCTCTGCGCGCAGGCGCTCGACGGAGACATGGGCGCATACGAAACCCTCCACGACCGCCTGGCCGCGGGGCTGCGGGCGTTCTTCTCGCGGCGGCTGAAGGGCAACCCGGAACTCGTCGAGGAACTGTCCCAGCGCACGTGGGTCGCGGCGTGGGACGCCCTTCGGAAAGATCGCTACGACCCCGAGCGGGCCGCCTTCACCACCTTTCTCTACGGCGTCGGGTACAAGATCTGGCTCCAGCATCTCGACGGCCGGCGCGCGGAGACGAGCACGGAGCTCGACGTCGCCGCGCGGTCGCTCTTTGACGAGCGCGGCTCGCCGGACGCCTTTCTTGCCGGGTGCGAGCAGCTCGAGGCCGTCCGCGAGTGCCTGATGGCCGAGGGGACGCGGTATGCCCTGACGGGCGAGGAGCGGACGATTCTGGAGGGGGTGGCGGCGGGATTATCGGAACGGGACCTGGCGGAACAGGTCGGTTGTGCCCCCAGCACGCTCAATGCCCGGAAGCAGCGGGCGATGCATAAACTCCGTATGTGCCTGACGTTAAAGGGCTTCGGCCGGCTCCCGAGCGAGCAGGCGGCCGAGCCGGGTGAATAACGGGTATGGAAGGGAGAGAGGGCGAGGAGCGCCGTCTCATGAAAAACCGCGATCTTGAAGCGCTGATTCGCATGGCGTTTGAGGCCGAGCGGCTGGACAGTCAGGCTGCGCCCGCACTGCCGCGGCGCGTGCATCCTCGGACGCGGGGAATCCGCATTTCGCCGCTGGCGGTGGGGTTTGCGGCCGCGCTGCTGGTCTTTGCGTTGAATCGCGGACCATCGACGACGCCGACCCGGCCGGAGCGGACGGGGGGCGCGAGGGCGGTCGAGGTCGGGATGCGTCCGCACGGCGTCTCGGTGTGCCATCTGCCGCCGATGCAGGATGGTCCGACGCGCGTGGAGACGTTTGAGCCGCGCGTCACGGAGCCGACGACGCTGGTGGCGATTTTGCGCACGTGGAGCGAGGATTGCGACTGCCTGGCGTGGCAGGTTCACGAATGGCGCGATGGATCGCTGGTGATGGATGTGTTGCCGGGCGAGCCGGTGAGGATCGAGCTGGCGTCGGCGGATCAGCCGTCGATTCAGCAGGTGCTGCTGATCGCGGTGGCGAAGGACCGGGCGTCGCTTGTGAGCGTCACGCAGGATCAGGCGAATGAGCTCCTCGACTGCCTGAACAGCCGGCAACTCGCGACGGGGCCGGACATCGAGCCTGCGACGTATGCGAGCAGCGTGGCGGCGTGCCTGCCGCCGGATGTGACGGTGATCCCGCAGACGTATGTGGCGCGGAAGTAGCGAAGAGCGAACCGCGAAGCGCGAGATGATCATGCGGCGCGGCGGGTGAATTGCCCGCCGCGTTCGCTTTCGGGGGCGATGTTACTCGCGCGGCGGGACTTTTGAGGGTGTCTGGAGCATCGGGTGCGGCGCGCCGCATTCGGGGCAGCGCACGGGGCTGGCGCGCAGGTCGTAGCCGCATTCGAAGCAGCGGCCGTCGAATCTGCGCACCCGCGACGACCGGGCGCTGATCCACAGCAACCAGCAGCCAAGCGCGAAGAGCGCGGTCACGAGCAGGAGTTGAAGGAAGACGCGCAGCAGCTCTCGAACCTGCTGCATCATCGCGCTGTCGGTCGAGGGTGTCGGCGGAATGGAAAAGGCGTTTGGAACAACGACGATCGTCACGATGAAGGCGACGACCGAGTCGACGAGCCAGCAGAGCGGAAACACGATGCGGCAGGCAATCGCCGCGCCGAGGATCGTGCGAAACTCGGCGTCCGCGAACAGCACGGCCATCGGCGACGAGAACGCGGCGATGCAGAGAAGAGCGAGGACGGGCAACGATCCGGCGAGAAGCGCGACGTTGGGCTCAAAATCCGCGGCGAAGTAACTCGGGATGCCGTTGGCGAGGAGGACCGCGAGGCAGAGCCCGATTCGTTTCACGCCCGACTCCGCCTGTCAGGGTTTCGACGGCGGCAGCGCCACCCATTCAAAGTCGACTGAGCGTCGATCGCCCTCCAGCCCGCCGCCCCAGCGGAGTGTCGGCGGCGTCGGCTTGCCGACCTGCACCTCGTAGACGACCCGCGACGCTGTCAGCAGCCGCGCCGGCGCGGCCGGCAGGTCCGCGCGCAGCGCCGCGAGCGGGATTTCGAGGACCGCTTGCGGCTTTCCGCCGGACCGGGGCGCGACGCGTTCGATCTTCCAGCCCTGCGTGAGCGCCGCGTCGAAACCGGCGGCGGGCGCGATGACGGGTTTCGTGAGCAGGCCGCGGATGTCGGCCTCGACGTGCTGATCCGCGCCTTCGGCGGCCACGCCGATGCGCCAGGTCGTCAGGTCGTCGGCGTTGTCCGGGATTTCCAGCGCCAGCCGCAGGCGATCGCCGCTCGCCCCGCCCCGGAGCGGCGTCTGCGGTGAACGCTCGTCGCTGCCCGCGCGCAGCACGGCCAGCGGCGCGCTCTTGAGTACATCGTCGGTTCCGGCCGCGGCCGCGAGTTGCGCGAGCGGGCGAATCGTGAAGGGGATATCCGTGTTTCCGTCGGCGGAGGAGATGCGCAGGATCGCCTCCAGCGGCTGGGCCAGCGGCGGCTTGGCGCATTTGAGCTCGATCGCGATCCGCGCCGTCTTTCCCGCCTCGCTTCGCAGATCCTTCGCCGAGAAGGTCGACGTCACCGGGCTGCGCTGCGGCAGGACGAGCTGGGCGTAGCGCAGATTGGCCGTGGGGGCCACGTCGATCTCGACCTCGAGCGTCGCGCTCTCGCTCAGCGCGATTTCCGCGGGCATGCGCAGCCAGGGCCGCGACAGGCCCAGTTGCGGCTTGTCGAGAAAAGCGGCGGCTGTGAGCCGGACGAAAAAGGGGCGCGTCAGGCTGTGAAGGAGCATCGGGCTCTCCGTCAGCGGCGTCAGCGGGCGGCGTTCGAAGCTGAACGCCTCGATCGTCCCCGGGACCAGTGCAGAGGGCGCGATGACCGCCGGCAGCACGCGATTCGGGCGCGGCATGAGCACGGCGACCTGCCGTTCGCCGGCCGCGAAGAGCGCCGAGTCGTACTCGGCGGGCGTGTTGGCGACCTCGCCGGCATAGATGAGGCCGGCGAGCATGCCGACGGCGTTCGAGTATCCGAGCAACTGGGATTTTGGACTGAAATCGCGGCGGACGAGGCCGCGCATCTGGTCGGCCCGGCGCGGGTCGTTCGTATCGTCGCGCAGATCGCCCCACATGAGCACGCCGACGCCGGCCCGCGCGGCGGCGACATACTGCCGGAGAACTTCGGTCGCTTCGAAGAAACCGCCCGGTCCGGCCTGGGGCTGGGCCACGTGCAGCCACCAGTGGTTCGCCGTCCAGCGGACGCCGGTCTGCTTCTGGAACGCGGTGAATTCGCGCAGAGAATCGGCGCTGTCGCCGTCGGCCCAGAAGACTAAGGGGGCGTCGGCGCTCGGCTCGGGCGGAGCCTTCGCGCCCTTGAGCGTCCGCACGTCCACCGGCGCGGCGACCAGCGTGGGACTGCCGGCGAGGGCGGCGAGCTTCTGGCGCATGCGGGCGAGGCTCTCCGCGCCGTCGGGCGGGAGCCAGGGCTGGACGAACCGGGCCTTGGGTCCGAAGCGGCGGGTGATCGACTCGATGAGGTTGAGCTGGCCCGCTTCGAGCGCGGCGGTGTCGCGCGTCGCGGCGTCCGGCGGATCCATGACGATGAGCATGAGCGCCAGGTCGCGCGTCGCGACCAGGTCGACGAGCGGGACGAGGGCTTCCAGGTCGGGGTACCCGGGCCGGGATTCGATTGCCCGCCAGGGCAGTTCGAGCGCGAGCAGGTGCACGCCGATCTCGCGGGCCAGCTCGATCTCGAGAAGCTGGTCGCGGAGCGGTTCGCGCATCAGGTTCGACCGGGCGGCAAAGAGCAGCGACCGTCCGCGCGAGGCGGTCCGGTTGTTTTCGACGACGGCGACCGTCGTCTCGGCCTCGGCCGCGTTCGGCCACGATGCTTCGCGGACGCTCGCGACGAGCCGGTAGAGCCCCGCCTCGGCGAAACGCTGGGAGACATCGACCGCCTGGCGCGATCGGTAATCCTCGCGGCTGGCGGGGAGCGTCAGGTTGTGGCGGCTGGTCGCGGCCTGGGAACCGTCGGCGCGGCGCCAGGTGAGCACGACTTCGACCTGGGGCATGGCCCGCTTGTGTGACTTGTTCTCGACGGTGAAATGTGCTTGAACGGTCTCACCCGGTGAATAGAGCCGCGTGGGATGATCGAACGTGAACCGGATGTCGACCGAGCCCCGCCGAATCGCCGCGTGCTCGACCTGGAGATCGTCGAGGATGACCGTCTGCCGCCCGATCGTCGGCGTGGTGATGCGGTACGCCTCGACTTCAATCGGGAATACCGGGCTCTTTCCCGCGTTTGCGTCTCCGAGGGGGCGAAAGTCCTTGAATTCGGCCGCGAGCCGCGCCCAGCGTTTCCGCAGGCGCGTGCCCACCAGCGGCGACTCAAAGACGACGCCTGCGGCATCGCGAAAACGGAACGCCACCTGGGCGTCGCCCTCGGTGATCCACACCTGCGTGGCGATGCGGTCGACCTGCGAGAACGGCGACGCGAACTGAAAGCCGAGGTTGCAGACGGCGCTCGCCTCGGCAGTCGTGGCGAGCGTTACGGAAAGGCTGGTGAGCCCGCGGGCGGGGTTGGGGATGAACCGGACGCTGCAATCGGGTGCGATCGTGCCGCGCATCTCGCTCAGCGAGGCGACGATGTCGTTTTCTTCAAAGTCGGAGAGAACCGTGACGACGGGTTCGGTCTGGGCGGCGGCGGCGGAAACGAAAAGGAGAGCGCCGAGGAGTGTCGGCAGGGGGCGACGAACGAACGCAGGCACAAACTCACCCACTCAGCAGCTTCCTGAGGTCGGCGAGCCGTCGGCCGGCTGAATGCGTGGTTTGCACAAACTCACGAGCCATCTCCGCCCGGCGGCGCGTTTGACCATTCTCAAGTGATCGTAGGCAGCGCCGCAAGCCTGCTTCGTCCCCGAAGGAGAGCACGTGCTCATTTCCGATGCCCGCGAGGCCCCGCACGCCCTCCGGCGCGTGGAGAATCACGGGCCAACCGGCGCTCAGGGCCGTCAGCAGTGCAGGCGAAAAAGCGTCACCCACAAGACTGAAGACGGCGGCCGCCGGCCGGGTATTCACAGCCAATGTGCCCAGGCGGGAGAGATCGTCCGCGGCGACAAGTTCACCTTCGACGCCTTGGCGGCGCCAGCCGCGGCCGACCAGTTTCAGACGGGTTCCGGTCCTTTCTACGCTCTCGCGTATTTTTCCGAGGCCACAGGTGGGAATCAAGACGTGGCGGATAATTCTCAGAAATTGGCGGCGGATGGCGGGTTCGCTGATTTTCAGGCCCGTCCGGCGTTCCGTCATTGCGAGGAGATGACCCGGGTGCTGGAACGCGGGCTCCGCCCAGTGCTCGCGCGCGAGGCGGCGCATTTCGTTCCACAGCGTCTTGTGGGTTGCCTGGAGGATTCCGCACGCTTCCGCCGAGTCGTCGGGAAGGTCGCCGATCACGAAAACGGCGGGATCGGGTTTCTGTCGCGATGCATCCACGGTCGGCGCGGGCCAGAAAAACGGCAGCACGCGGGCGGCCGGGCTGGTCTCTCTCAGCTCGTCGAGCAGCGGTGGCGAGGCCGCGAGGTGGACCGTCTCCGCGGCGAGCGACTCGGGAAGCCGCGCGGCCGATGTATGCCAGCACGCGCTGACGATCCGGTCGCCGCCGACGGGCGGTGCGGCCGCGCCGGTCCACACGATGATGTCGGGCCGCTCGGCGTGCAGAAACTCCGCGGCCGCGAGCGGGTGGCCGAGGTCCGGCCGATCGACGACAAAGGCGGCCGCGCCTCCGCCCGCCAACTCGCGGCAGGCGGCGTGTGCGTCCGGCAGGGGAGCGAGTGAGAGAAAGGCGATGCGCCCCGGCGCCTCGCGGTCGGGGCACGCCGACTCAAGCCCGGCCGTGATCTCTGCAATCCGCGCCGCCCGCCGCGCCTCGATCTCGCGACCGACGGTCTCGATCGCGGCCCGCGTCGCCTCGACGCGCTGCGGCTCGACCGTCGGGACGGCAAGGAGCACCTGCGGCGAACGGACGCCGGGATGCGCGGTCAGGTGATCGCGGAGCGCGGCGTCAGGCGCGGGGTCGGGGAGCAGACGCAGTTGTCCGCTCCGGATCGCGGCGGCGAGGTCGATTCGCTCCATGACGGCCCGGACGGCCGTGAGATCGGGTTCGAAGACGAAGAGGGCGAGTTGCGCGGTCAGTTGCTCGAGCAGGCGGAGAATTTCCTCGCCCGTGCCGATGGACGCCAGTGCGATGCAGCGGTCGCCGGGCCGGAATTCGCGCAGCAAACCCGAAGCCCGCGTCGCGGGCGCCGCGGTGCCGTCGAACCAGGCGGCGTCGAGCGCAGCGCCGGTGCGGAAGGTCGTCGAGCCGTCGAGCGCGGTGACGCTGCGCCAGTCATTGGGAAGCCGGGCGGCGGATACGCGCTCCGCCAGCGCCGCGTGGGTTTCGAGCAGCGCGGCGAGATTCGATTCGAGGATGGCAGCGTTGAGCGGAGCCGCCGGCGCGAGATCAAACGAGCGCGGAGCGCCTACGCATGCGTCGTGCTGATCTTCTGAATCGCCAGCGCGATCAGCACCGCGCCCCACAGAAAGTAGAGTGTCCACAGCATCGTCATCGGCCATTGCGGACGTTTCACTTCCGTGCCGAAGGGGAGTGCGGCGGCGGCGCTTTGGGCGTCGGAGCGACGGTCGGTCATTTTGGTTCCTCGGGGGGCATTTTCTGCGCCTGGCTGGTCTCCAGATCATAGGGCATGGCCGTGGCCGGGTTCAGGTCGGAGATGCCGGCGAGGCGGCGCACCTCCGGCATCAGGTAGGTCTTCGCGAGGGATTTGACCGTGCTGCCGATCGGGATCGCGAGGAGCATGCCCAGCAGGCCCGCGATGTGCTGGCCGACCATGAGGGCGACGACCACGGTGACCGGGTGCAGGCCGGAGGACTTGCCGTCGACGATCGGTGACAGGACGAACGACTCGATGGCCTGCACGGCCATGTAGACGCCCATCGTCAGCACGACGGGCATCACCCAGGGCGATCCGTTCTGCATCGCCTCCATGTACGCGAAGAAGAGCGCCGGCGGCAGCGACAGGACGGACATGAACGGCACCAGCGTCAGGGCACCGGCCATCGCGCCGAGGGGCAGGCTGTAGTCGACGCCGACGATGGCCCAGCCGATCGAAGTCAGCCCGCCCACGCAGAAGCAGACGATGAGCCGGCCACGGAAGAAGTTCGCGATCGCGCCGTCGATCGTGGACGCGACCTTGACGACGGTCGCGCGGCTCGTCTCCGGGAGGTGGTCGTGCACCGTCTTGATGATGTCGTTGAAGTGCACCAGGAAGAAGAACGCGTACATCGGCAGGAGCACGCCGAAGGTGACCCACGAGACGACATTCGACAGGGTGCCGCTGATCCACTGGAACCCGTTTTCCGCGGCCGCCGTTCCGAACCGCGTGATCATGTTCGAGAGCTGCGCGGAGATGTCCGCGGCGGGCCGGGTGACGGGCTCGGATGCGGGGGCGGAGGTGACGAGGCCGCGCAGCCAGTCCATCGGGTCGGGGGTGCTTTCCTGGATCTGGGCCATCCAGAGCCGCAGCCGCTCGACGTAGCCGGGGATATTCGTGGTCAGCTCGATGAGCTGCACGACGCCGGCGAACAGGAGGATGATCGCGACGGCGAGCAGCACGACGAGCCCGATGGTCACGGACGTGATGCGCCCGATGCCGCGGTTTTTCTCGAGCCAGGTGACGGGCGGGTTCAGGATGTAGGCGATGGCCCAGCCGGCGAGGATGGGCGTGATGACCTCGCGCAGGCCGAGAATCAGCCAGAGCAGCACGAGGATGCTGGCGATGACGCCGGCGAAGCGCGCCCAGCGGGCGGAGTTCTCATTGAGCGGGGGCAGGTAGCGGTCGAGAGTGGCCATTGAGCGGTATCGTAGCGATCTACGCAGTGTTGCATAGCAGGTTCTGTTCGCGGCCCGTGCGGCACGCGCGTAGACTCCGGCCGCCGCTCGCCTCACAATGCGCCGTCTGGCACGAGAGAGGGGCGCCACGAAAGGCACGCATGGGCGGCAGCTTTACCATCGGAATCGACCTCGGCGGCACGAACATCAAGGCCGGGCTCATCGACCCCGCGGGCGGGTTTGCCGGGCGGTGGTCGATCGAGACGCAGGCGTATGGCGGGTACCGGCATGTGCTCGCGCGGATCGCGGAGCTGGTCGAGCGGATCGCGGCCGAGAGCCCCGGCGGGCGGGCGGGCCTTCAAGGCATCGGGATCGGCGTGCCGGGGCCGATGTCGCACAAGCAGGGGCTGATCTACGGAGCGCCGAACCTGCCCGGCTGGGTGAACGTCCCCGTGCGCGACGACCTGCGGGCGCTGGTTCGGATGCCTGTCACGCTCGAAAACGACGCCAACGCCGCCGCCTTCGGAGAGTTCCTGGCGGGCGCCGGCCGCGAAGCGTCGGACATGGTCTTCCTTACGCTGGGGACGGGCATCGGCGGCGGCGTCATCGCCGACGGCCGGCTGCACCGCGGGTTCTTCGACAATGCGGGCGAGGCGGGGCACATGATCGTGGTCCCGCGTGGCCGGGCGTGTCCTTGCGGGCAGCTTGGTTGCCTGGAGCGGTATTCGTCGGCGAACGCGGTGGCGGAGCGGCTGGTGGAGGCGGTCGAGGCGGGCGAAAAATCGCTTCTGGCCGACAAAATCCGCCGGGGCGAAGCGATCAACTCGAAGGATGTCGCGGATGCGCGGCGGGGCGGCTGCTCGACGGCCGCGCAGGTGTGGGATGAGGCGTGCCTGTACCTGGCGATCGCGTGCGTGAATCTTCAGCATTTGCTCAACCCGGAGCAGATCGTGCTCGGCGGGGGGCTCATCAACGCGGGGGCGGAGCTGCTCGACCCGGTGCGGAAGTACTTCGATGAGTTCACGTGGCGCGTGTCGAAGGATTTTCCGACGATCGACTTTGCGACGCTCGGCGGGGATGCGGGGGTGATCGGCGCGGCGGCGCTGGCGCGGATCGGGGCGGGTGCGGCGTGAGCGATCGGGGGGCGATGGAAACGGGGGCGCTCGCGTACCTCGCGGAGCAGCTCGGCCCGCGTGCGCCGCGAGCGCTTACGTTTGAACGCGAGTTCAGCGAATCGCCGCTTGAGGGCGAGGGGCGCACGCTACTTTTTTCGTTCGACATGGAACCGGGCAGCGGTGCGCCCGAGTGCAGCGACGCGGACCGGCGGCATTACGTCGCATTTGGCGAGACGACGCCGAATTTTTTTCCCGCCTACGGTCTCGGCCCCGACGAAGCGTACAGCTTTCATGTCGGGACGCGGTTCATGCTGGTGATGCGCGTCCAGAAGGTCGAGCCGGAGGCTGCGCCGCCGAACGCCCGGCCGTCGCTCGATCACATGCTCGCGAGCGCTGCGCCGGGGGCGGGCGTCGAAAACGTCGAGCTGGCGGCGCTGTTTCGCTGCGACGATGACTATTTCGCGGTATATCGTCTGGATATCGAGGGGCGGCGGGTGTACGGGCTGGCGGCGGACTGTCCGCCTGGCTTTCATGAACTGACGCAGCATCCGCCGCAGATGGTCCTGCGGCTGCACTTGGGGCAGGTGATCCGCGCGGAGGCGCGGGCCGCGGCGCGGGCCGGCGAATCGGAGGCACGAGACGAAACGCGATGATCCGCCGCTACTTCGACAACGCCGCGACGTCGTTTCCCAAGCCGCCCGGCGTGGCCGAGGCAATGGTCGCGTACATGCGCGACGTCGGGGCCAGCGCGGGCCGCGGGGCGTACCGTGAGGCCGTCGAGTCTGGAAAGATGCTGGAGCGGACGCGCGGGGCGATCCGCCGCCTGCTCGGGGCGACGCCGGCGGACCCGGTGATCTTCACGCTCAACGGCAGCGACGCGCTGAATATCGCGATCAAGGGCGTACTGCGGCCGGGCGATCATGCGGTGACGACGGCGCTCGATCACAACTCCGTGCTCCGGCCGCTGGGGGCGCTGGAGGCGCAGCGGGGCATCACTTGGACGGCCGTGGAGGTTGATCCGCGGACGACGCTGCTGGACGCCGGGGCGATCGAGGCGGCTATCACGCCGCGGACCACGCTCGTCGTCGTGAATCACGCGAGCAACGTCACGGGCGCGATCCAGCCGATCGGCGAGATCGCGGCGATCTGCCGTCGCCGCGGCGTGCTGCTGGCGGTCGATGGGGCGCAGTCGGCGGGGCATCTGCCGATCGACTTCGCGGGGCTGGGCGTCGATCTGCTGGCGACGCCGGGGCATAAGGGGCTGCTGGGGCCGCTGGGGACGGGCGTGCTGCTGATCCGTGCGGGCGTCGAGCAGGGCATGCAGACGTTTCGCGAGGGCGGAACGGGCTCGGCGAGCGAGATCGCGCTTCAGCCCGAATACGCGCCGGACAAGTTTGAAGCGGGCAGTCATAACGCGGTCGGCCTCGCGGGCCTGCTGGCGGCGGTCGAGTGGCTGCTGGAGCGCGGGGTGGAGTCGCTGCGGGCGCACGAGCGGCAACTTTGTGCGGAGATGATCGCGGGGCTGGAGGCGATCGCGGAACGGAGCGGGGGCGGCTTCGAGTGGTTCGGCCCGCGCGATCCGGCGGCCCGCGTGGGCGTGTTCAGCATCCGCGTGGAATCGCTTGAGCCGGCGGAACTCGCGGCGATCCTCGAAGAACGGTTCGGCGTGCTCGCGCGGGCGGGCCTGCACTGTGCACCGTTTGCGCATCGCACGATCGGGACCGAGGCTGGCGGCGGGACGACACGGCTGTCGCTGGGGGCGTTCCACACGACCGACGATGTGGCCGCGGCGATTGACGCGCTGGGGCGGGTGGCGAGTACGGTTCTTGCGCCGAATGCGTAGCGGCAAAGCACCGTCGGAGGCAGAGCGCCGACGTTTGGAGAGGCGTTTTCGAACTCCGTTGTTTCGCGCGCGTGCGGCTCTTTCGCCCCATCCGGGGCTTGGTGGCTATCGTCGCTTTTCCCACGGCTTGCGCCGTGGGCTACGTTCTTTCGCCGCTTCGCGGCTCCGGGCATCCGCACGCGAGGGCTCCGCTTTCGCGTCGGTGCGCGTTGCCGCTACACTTTTCGCAGCCGGGAGAGATGTCCGAGCGGCTTAAGGAGCCGGTCTTGAAAACCGGTGGTGGGGTAACTCACCCGTGGGTTCGAATCCCACTCTCTCCGCATCAAGAAAGAGGAGCCGCCGCGACGAGCGCCGCGGCGGCTCCAATGACCTGCACGCTGGGACGCGTCAATACTGCCGCCCCGCCAGCACCTCCGGCGTTACCTGCGACTGCTCGAAAACGCCCTCTTCGGTGACGATCCGCTTCGGCACGCTCTCGCCCTTGCGGAGCTTTTCGATCACGTCGAAGAGCTGCGGGCCCAGCAGCGGGTTGCACTCGACCGAGCAGTTGAGCTTCTTGTCGAGCATCGCCTGGAACGCGTCGTGCACGCCGTCGATCGAGACGATCAGGATGTCCGTGCCCGGCTTCTTGCCCGCGGCCTCGATCGCCTGGATCGCGCCAAGCGCCATGTCGTCGTTGTGGGCATAGAGCGCCGTGATCTGCGGGCCTTCGGGCGAGCGGAGGAACGCTTCGATCACTTCCTTGCCCTTGCCGCGCTCGAAGTTGCCGGACTGGCTCTTGATGATCTTCATCTCCGGATGTTTCGCGATGACTTCCTCGAAGCCCTTCTTGCGGTCGATCGCCGGGGCGGACCCCGGCGTGCCCTGAAGCTCGGCGATCTGCGCCTTGCCGCCCGTCGCCTTGGCGAGCCACTCGGCCGCGCGGCGGCCTTCTTCGATGAAATCCGAGCCGATGAACGTGACATAGAGCGAGTCGTCGTCGACCTTCACCGCGCGGTCGGTCAGGATGACGGGGATGCCGGCTTTCTTGGCCTCCTCGAGCACCGCCTGCCAACCGTCCTCGGTCTTGGGGCTGAAGGCGATGAAATCCACCTTCTGCTGGATGAACGAGCGGATCGCGCGGACCTGGTTCTCCTGCTCGCCCTGGGCGTCGGAGAATTTCAGCTCGATGCCGCGCTTCTCGGCCTCGCTCTTGATCGATTTCGTGTTGGCGGTCCGCCAGCCGCTCTCCGCGCCGATCTGGCTGAAGCCGACGACGATCTTGTCGGTCTTCCCGGTGGCGGTTGAATCGGTCGATGCGCTGGTCGATGAGTCGCCCGCCGGTTTCTCCGCCGGCTTGTCGCACGCGGTCGAGATCAGGCCGAGCAGCGCCGCGCAGCCGGCGATGAGCGGGAGCAGCAGGCGGCGGTGATTCGTGGATGTCAGTCGGAACATGTCGTTCTCCATTTCAGCGAGGATTCGGCTCGCGGGATCCTCGCTCGCGCGTCGGGCTCGGATTTCAGATTCGCCGGAATCCGGAGCGAAACCCTCCGTTTTGCGATCCGCACTCTGCGGGTGGCGAGCCCCGCAGGCGGAGTATAAGCTTGAAGCGCGCCGCCGCTCAAAGGCGCAGCGCGCCCAATTCCAAAGGAGAATCTCGCGATGTCGGCGCCGATGTTCGCACTCGGACTGGACTACGGCACGGGCAGCGTCCGCGCCCTGATCGTCGACACGCGCGATGGCACGGAGGTCGCGACCAGCACGTTTGATTATCCGACCGGCGACGGCGGCGTCATCACCGACGCGCGCGACCCGAACCTGGCGCGCCAGAATCCGCAGGACTATCTCACCGGCCTCCAGGCGACCGTCCGCGAAGCCCTTTCCGCTGCCGCCGCATACAAGGATTTCTCGCCGGATCGCATCGTCGGCATCGGCGTGGACACCACCGGCTCGACGCCCATTCCCGTCGACAAAACCGGCACGCCGCTGGCGCTCACCAGCGAGTTCAAGAACGACCCCGGCGCGCAGGCCTGGCTCTGGAAGGACCACACCTCCTTCGCCGAGGCGGCCGAGATCACCACGGCCGCGGCGGCCGGGGGTTTTCCCTATCTCGGAAAATGCGGCGGAACGTACTCGTCCGAGTGGTACTGGTCGAAGATCCTGCACTGCGAACGGACCTGTCCGAAGGTCGCGGCCGCGGCGCAGGGCTGGGTCGAGCTCTGCGACTACATCCCCGCGTACCTGACCGGCGACACTGACCCGGCGCGGATCCAGCGCTCGATCTGTGCGGCCGGTCACAAGGCGATGTACCACCCGGCGTGGGAGGGGTTGCCCGCGGCGGCGTTTCTGGACGGGATTTCGCGCAATCTGTCGCGTTTTCGCTACGCGACTCCGGCGGTCGCGTCCGATCGCCGCGCCGGCGCGCTGGCGGCGAACATCGCCGCGCAGCTCGACCTGCCGGCGGGCATTCCCGTCGCGGTCGGGGCCTTCGACGCACACATGGGCGCGGTCGGCTCGGGCTGCGGGCCCGGGACGCTGGTCAAGATCATGGGCACGTCGACCTGCGACTGCATGGTCGCGCCGCTGGAGTCAAAGCTCCCGGACATCCCCGGCGTCTGCGGGATCGTCCCAGAATCGATCCTCCCCGGCATGTACGGCATCGAGGCCGGGCAGTCGGCAGTGGGGGATATCTTCGACTGGTTTGTGCGGCGGATCGCGCCCGGCGCGTTCGGGAGCGGCCCCGACGCGCACCGGAGGCTCGCCGAGGCGGCTGAAAGACTGCGACCGGGCGAGAGCGGCCTGGTTGCGCTCGACTGGCACAACGGAAACCGCACGGTGCTCGTCGATCCGCGCCTGACAGGTCTCATCGTCGGCGAGCATCTGCACACGACGCCGCCGGAGATCTACCGGGCGCTCATCGAGGCGACGGCGTTCGGGGCGTTGAAGATCATCGACCGGCTCGAGGAGTACGGCGTGAAGGTCGCCCGGATCGTGAACTGCGGCGGCATCGCGGAGAAGAGCCCGCTGACAATGCAGATCTACGCCGACGTGACGGGGCGGCCGATGCAGATTAGCCGGTCGGCGCAGACGTGCGCCCTGGGTGCGGCGATCTTCGGCGCGGTCGTGGGCGGGGCGCACGCCGACGTCCCGGCGGCGCAGCGGGCGATGACGGGGACCAAGTCGACCGTCTATTCGCCGATCGCGGCGCACACGGCCGTCTATCGGAAGCTGTACGCGCTGTACACGCAGCTCCACGACGCGTTCGGCATTCGCGGCACGACGGTGTCGCTCGCGAACGTGATGAAGGAGCTGTTCGATATCCGCCGTGCCGCGGGGAAGATCGAATGACGGCGGCCGCGCAGCCAAATTCGGTCGACGAACTCCGCGCGGCGGTCTGCCGGGCGAACCGCGATCTTGCCGCGCACAACCTCGTCACGCTCACGTGGGGTAACGTGAGCGGCATCGCGGCGGATCGCTCGCGCGTCGTCATCAAGCCCAGCGGCGTGCCGTACGAACAGCTCACGCCCGCACAGATGGTCGTCGTCGACCTTGACGGCCGGGTTGTCGAGGGCACGCTGAACCCGTCGACCGACACGCCGACGCACGTGCACTTGTACAAGTCGTTTCCGCAGATCGGCGGCATCACGCACACGCACAGCCTGTACGCGACGATGTTCGCCCAGGCGCGGCGCGAAATCCCCTGCCTGGGGACGACGCATGCGGACCACTTCTACGGCCCGGTGCCTGTGACGCGGGCCCTGACGCCGGAGGAGGTGCGCGAGGCGTACGAACTCAACACCGGCCGGGTCATCGTCGAGCGGATGCGATCGATCGACGCGGTCGCGACGCCGGGCGTCCTGGTCGCGGGGCATGCGCCGTTCACCTGGGGGCCGACGCCGGCGAAGAGCCTCGAAAACGCGATCGCCCTCGAAGCGATCGCGCAGATGGCGCTGGGGACGCTGCGCCTGCGCGAGGACGCGCCGGTGCTGGAGCCGCACATCCTCGACGTTCACCATGAGCGCAAGCATGGCCGGGGCGCCTACTACGGCCAGCGCGGCGGGGCGTAATCGATCTCTCGACGTATTCTTGCGGGAATTGACATTCCGCCGCAGCGCGGAGATCGTGCACTTTCGCGGGCGTATTGACCGCCCGAGGAGGCTTCCATGATTGATCCGCGTATCACCCGTCTCGCCGACGTGCTCGTGAACTACTCCTGCACCGTCAAACCCGGCGAAAAGATCCTCATCGAGGCGATCGACGTGCCCCACGAGATTGCCACCGAGTGCGTCCGCCTCGCATTCAAGTCCGGCGGCCATCCGCTCGTCACGCTGAAGAGCAACCAGATCAACCGGGCGCTGATGATGGGCGGCACCCGCGAGCAGTGGGACCTCATCAAGGACGTCGAGAAGCTGCGCATGGAGAACGTGCAGTGCTACCTCGGCATCCGCGGCAACCCGAACGTGAACGAGCTGTCGGATGTGCCGGCCGAGAAGCAGAAGATCTACGAATCGACGGTCTGGAAGCAGGTGCATGGGGACGTCCGGGTGAAGAAGACGCGCTGGTGCGTGCTGCGCTGGCCGAGCCCGTCGATGGCCCAGCTGGCGAACATGTCGACGGAGGCGTTCGAGGATTTCTACTTCAACGTCTGCACGATGGACTACGCGAAGATGGGCCGGGCGATGCAGGCGCTGAAGAAGCGGATGGAGGCGACCGACAAAGTTCATCTGAAGGGGCCGGGCGAGACGGACCTGAAATTCTCGATCAAGGGCATCCCCGCGATTCCGTGCGACGGCAAGCTGAACATCCCCGACGGCGAGGTCTTTACCGCCCCGGTGCGAAACAGCGTCAACGGCGTGATCAGCTACAACGCCCCGACGCTCTACCGCGGCGTGACACACGAGAACGTGCGGTTCGAGTTCCGCGACGGCAAGATCGTCAATGCGTCGAGCAGCAATACCAAGGCGCTGAACGAGGTGCTCGACAGCGATGAGGGCGCCCGGTACATCGGCGAGTTCGCCGTCGGCTTTAACCCGTACATCGAAAAGCCGATGAAGGACATCCTGTTTGACGAGAAGATCGCGGGGAGCATTCACTTCACGCCGGGGCGGGCGTACGAGGAAGCATTTAACGGCAACGAGAGCGAAATCCACTGGGACCTCGTGCTCATCCAGCGGCCGGACTACGGCGGCGGGGAGATGTGGTTTGACGGTCAGTGCGTTCGGAAGGATGGCATCTTCCTGACGGATGACCTGAAGCCGCTGAATCCGGAGAATTTGAAGTAGAACGTCTGGGAACATCCGATGGCAGTGATCTACGTCGAGACAACCGTCTGGTCGTTTGCGTTCGCAGATGACTCGCCTGACTACACGGCAGACACGCTGCGATTCTTTGATCGCTGTCGTTCCGGCGAGTACGAGACTCGAATCAGCGGTGTAGTTGTGGAGGAGATTGCCCGCGCTCCAGCGAACCGACGCGTGGCGATGGAGGCGCTGATCGCAGAAATTGGCTCCTCGATCATCCCCGCTTCGCCCGAGGCCGATGAGTTGGCGGCCGCCTTTGTACGACTGGGGGCGGTTCCGCCGAGCAAACCATCGGATGCAGCTCACGTGGCGACGGCGTTCGTCGGACAATGCGACGTTCTCGTGTCCTGGAATTTCAGGCATATCGCAAATGTACGGCGCACGGAGAAATTCAATGCTATCGCGGTTCTTTGGGGCTACACTAATGGAATGACAATCGTCTCGCCGGCAGAGGTGCAGTATGGCAACGATCAAGCCTGATTCCAAAGCGCTGACCGATGTCAGGCAATGGCGCGAAGAAGTGGCCGCCGAGCTGGTGAATCAGACAGTTGACGAGAGAAACCGCCGGGTCAGGGAGATCGCGGATCGGCTTGGTTTGAGGGTGCTGCAACCTTCTGAGCTCCGGAAGCCGAGTGCCGACACGAATCGCCGCGCCGGTTGAGGGTTTCGCTTTACCGGCATTTTGCGAGAATCCTCTGCAATGGATCATGACGACCAATTCTCGTTCACGCTCTTGGACGGCATGCCTCGTCCCGATCGGCCGATAAACCTGCCCGATGGCACCCGTGGGGTCGCGATTCTCCGGCAACTGTTCGTCCGCGCGACTGGGCTCACGCGCACCGAATCGCTCGCGGCAATTCGGCGAATCGGTGAGTCGGGAGTATTCAACTCGGGCGGGCATAAGCTCTCGTGCGCCGAGTTGGACGAGGGCGGGTGATCCAAAGGTCGTCGCGTGCGAGGTCGCGGCGGTTCTTCAGAGGATGACGAGGGCGCCGGGCGATTTTCTCGCGATTACTTGAGGTCCAGGCCGAGGGCATCCTCGAGGCGACGAAACCCGTGAACAACCGCGAGTACGATCACGGATTCGCGCGGCCCAGGTTCGATAGAGTAGATGATCCGGTAGTCCTTCCACGTTCGCTGCCGGATTGATGGGTCATCGAACTCCGGCACGATTCTGCCGGAACGAGGGAAGGTCGAAAGCCTATCGACCACGCCGACAATGTCGTTCACTGCGTGGGCGGCACGGCTTTCGGAATCGCGGGCGATAAACGCGGCGATTTCCCGCAGGTCGGCAATCGCTCGCGGATGCCATTCTATCGAGACAGCCATCGTCGCAGCCTGCGCTTGGCCTCTGCATGCGAAACGGTCCGGCCTTCACGCGACTCTTGAAGACGCTGTTCGATCTTCAAGCGAAAGTACAGGTCGGAAAGCACTTCATCAACCGATGCCTCGTCCGGCATGGACCGAAGGATCGCCAGCGCACGCCGCCTTGCCGTTGTCGCTTTCATATCCCCTATCATAGCAAACGCGGTCAAGACGCGATGTCGGTAACCGCGCGCGACCGCACCGCGGAGCCTCCATGCCCCCGATCCGCATCGCCATGTGGTCCGGCCCGCGCAATATCTCCACGGCAATGATGCGCTCCTGGGAAAACCGCCCCGACACCGCCGTCGTCGACGAACCCCTCTACGCGCACTACCTGAAAACCACCGGCCTCGACCACCCCGGCCGCGAAGACGTCATCCGCTGCCACGAGTCCGATTGGCGTAAGGTCGTCGCCGCACTCACCGGCCCCGTCCCCGGCGGCCGGGCGATCTACTACCAGAAGCACATGTCGCACCACCTGCTGCCGAATATCGACCGCCGCTGGCTAGCCGATCTCACGCATGCGTTTCTGATCCGCGACCCGCGGGAGATGCTCACCTCGCTCATCCGCAACATCCCCAACCCGACGCTCGCCGACACCGGCCTCCCGCAGCAGCTCGAGATCATCGACCTCGTGAAAGCCCGTACGCACCGCACGCCGCCCGTCGTCGGCGCCCGCGACATTCTCACCGATCCGCCCGCGATGCTCCGCAAGCTCTGCGACGCCCTCGGCGTCCCGTTCCGCGAAGAGATGCTCCGCTGGCCGCCCGGCCGGCGCGAGACCGACGGCAACTGGGCCCCGCACTGGTACGCTGCGGTCGAAAAATCGACCGGCTTTGAATCCTACCGCCCCAAGCACGAACCCGTCCCCGCGTCGCTCCGGCCGCTGCTGGACGAGTGCCTCGCGTGTTATGAGCGCCTGTCCGCGCTCGCGATTCGCTGAATTCCGGACATTTCGCCGATCCGGGCGCCATAACAAGTGGCTCCGGCACGGACCTTGCAACGAATCCGCGATTGTTAAGACATGATGAAGTGTCTATTCAGGCGGCGACTGGAAGCTGCCGATGGTACCGACGGCCATCCTCTCGGGGATTCAGTCGTCATGCAGCAGCGGGATCTTCAATCGACGATGTCGCTCGCCGGCGTTGAGCTGGCAGGGGCCATCGACCGCCCGCAGCCCTCGCGCCGCGCCGCCGCCTGGCAGGCGCTCGTCGCGATCGCCGGCCAGTTCGACCGCTCGCGGCGCGTCATCCTGCTGCTCGCCGCGGTCTGGGTCCTGAATGCCTTCGACCTGTGCTTCACGATCATCGAGTCCAACGGCCGGTTCTTCCGGGAGCTGAATCCGATGGCCGCCCAGCTCCTGGATACCCCGTTCGCCCTTGCGACGTACAAGGTCTCGCTGGTGTTCATGGGCTCGTTCATCCTGATCAAGTACCGCCGCCGACGGATTTCCGAGCTCGGCTGCTGGTTCCTCCTGTGCACGTACAGCTACCTGTGGGTGCGCTGGGCCGAGTATTACGACCATCTCACGGTCACGCTCAACGACCCCTGCGTCGTCACGCCGCTGAGTTCGACGCTGCCCTGACTCTCCGCGGGGTTCGCAGCCGGACGTCCGCGTTTCCGATTTGTCCGGCCGATCTTCCGAACAACGGGCGATTGTGCCCGCTGCCTTTATCATGGCCGGCATGGCCGTCGTCGATCGACTCGCTGACCTGCCGCCCGAGGCGCTGCCCGCGCTCGACGTCGCACGCACGCTCCACCAGGCCGGTTGCGAAGCGCTGCTTGCGGGCGGCTGCGTTCGCGATCTGCTGCTCGGCCAGACGCCGGCCGACTATGACGTCGCCACGAATGCGCCGCCGGAGCGGGTGAAGTCGCTCTTCCGGAAGACGCGGCTGGTCGGCCAGGCGTTCGGCGTCGTTCTCGTTCGCAGTCACGGCGTCTGGGTCGAGGTCGCGACATTCCGCTCCGACGGGCCGTATCTCGACGGCCGGCGGCCCGCGAGCGTGACGTTCGTCGATGCGCGCACGGACGCCCGGCGGCGCGATTTCACGATTAACGGCATGTTCATCGAGCCGGAGTCGCGCGACGTCATCGACTACGTTGACGGCCGGGCAGACCTTGACGCCCGTCTCGTGCGCTGCATCGGCGTCGCGGCGGATCGTTTTGCGGAGGACCATCTGCGGATGCTGCGGGCGGTGCGATTTGCGGCGCGGATGGAGTTTCACCTGGAGGCGGCGACCGCGGAGGCGATCGTCGCCGCGGCCGAGTCGCTGCGGCGCGTGGCGCCGGAGCGCGTCCGCGAAGAGCTGGAGCGGATGTTCGGGCATCCTTCGCGGGCGGCGGCCGTCGCGGAGATGCGTCGGCTCGGTCTGCTGCCGCGGCTGTGGGCGAGTTCCGGGCGGGATGCGGCGGCCCTGGCGGATGATGCGCTCGACGCGGCGCAGTTGATCCTCGAACGGCTGCCGATGGACGCCGATTTTGAAGTGACGCTGGCCGTTCTTCTGGCGGGCTCGCCGGCGGAGGCGATCGATCGAATCTGCCGCGACCTGACCTGCTCGAATCAGCAGCGCGAGGCGATCCTGTGGCTGGTCCGCTGGCGCGATGCGCTGCTCGACCCGGCCGCGCCTTCGCTGGCGCAGCTCAAGACACTGATGCACCACGCGGAATTTCGGTGGCTCGTGGCGTGGACGAAGGCCCGGTGGCTGGACCGGCCGGACGCGGAGGCGCGGTCGGCGGCGCTGCACGCACGGACGGACGCGATCGCGCCGGGGGCGGTCCGCCCGGCGCCGCTGGTGACGGGGGAGGATCTGCGGGCGCGGGCGCTGCCGGCGGGGCCGCTCTACAAGGCGATCCTGGACGCGCTCTACGAGCGGCAGCTCAACGAGACGATTCGGACGCGTGACGAGGCGCTCCATGCGCTGGATGAGCTGCTGCGGTCCGGGGCGTGACCGGCGGGGCGAAAAAAACGCCGTCGACGCGTCGCACGGCGATCCAGCGCGCTATAATCCATCGCGTTCGGCCGAGAAAACGCGGACGCGGCGCGAATTCGGGAATTTTCTTTGATTCGCGCGAAAGACGTGCTATGGTTAGAGGTGCCGAGTGAAGCTCGGCTCGGGAGTTTGAGGCGATGCATTTACTGCTGAGTGCGTTGAAAAGCACATTTCGGGAGTGGATGCATTTGGCCGCCCTTCGACTGGCACGACACCGCACGCTTAACTGCGTGCGGGTAAGTTGCGTGCCCGAACGGGCGGCCTGTCGTCGGCGGAGGTGAGAAGCAGTTCTTCCTGGCGACGTCCCAGTCAACGAGTTCAAAACAGTAGACCCCGCGAACGAACCTCATTGCTCGTCGCGGGGTCGATCCGTTCAGGGACCCGCGAGCGCGCGGCGATGCGCGCCGACGATTCGGATCTGCTCGTACGAATACGTCCCGCCCAGCGCCTCGAACACCGGCCGAAGCAGTCCGGAAGCATCCTTCTCCAGCGCCGCCGCGATCGCCGCATACGACGCGTCGTCGACCCACGCGTCGATTCGGGCGGGCTTCGAGCGCAGAATGTACTGCTCCAGGTAGCCGTAGACCGTGCTCTGCGCGCGACCCATCTGCGTGCACACCTCGGCCACGCTGGCGCCCTTCGCGAAGAGCGCCGCGGCCGCGAAGTCGGAGGTCGACGCCTTTCGCGGGCCGGCGGGCGGGGCGGGGGCGCGGTCGGGCTGGTCGACGGCAAGACCGCGCTCGTGCACATGACGACTGATCACTTCGAGCACAGGCCCGCCGAGATCCTCGCGCTTCCGCTCGCCGATCCCACGGACTGCGCCGAGCGCCGCGAGCGTCGACGGTCGCACGCGGGCGAGCGAGCGCAGCGTCGAGTCGTGAAAGAGGACGAAGGGCGCGACGCCGCGCTCCTCCGCGAGGCGACGGCGCAGCTCGCGCAGCGCGTCGAAGAGCTCGCGGTCGACGCCTTCCCAGGACGCGGCCTCGGAGGCGGTTTCCTGCACCGGCTCGGCGTCCTTGCGGAAGTGGACGGGCCGCTCGTTCCGAAGGACTTCCCAGGAGGCGTCGTTCAGCGCGAGCACGGGCACGGACATGCCCTTTACTTCCATCGTCCGGCGCGCAAGAAGCCCCTGGTCGAGGAGCTGGTTCACGAGAGAAGTCACGCGCGGCTTGCCAAGATCGCGCAGCAGGCCGTACGTAGACAGCTTATCGTGCTCGAATTGGGCGATCCGGGCGGTGCTCGCCCCCGTGAGCACGTCCACGACGTGTCCCACGCCGAACCGCTCCTTCACCCGCGCGACGCAGGAGAGGATTTTCTGGGCGACGACACGCTCGTCGCCGCCCAGCTCGATTTCGCCGAGGCACGCATCGCACGCGCCGCAGTTTTCCCGGTCGAAGGCCTGGCCGAAATACTCGACCAATCGCCGGTGCCGGCAGCCGGGCGCACAGCAGAATGCGCGCATGTGCCCGAGCAGTTCGGCCGCCGCGGCGGCGAACGCAGCCGCGGAACCGTTGCTTGCGCCGGAGGACGGGGCCTCGCCGGGCGGCGTTTCGTCCTGCGGCCGGGAGAGCATCGATTCCCAGCGGATCGCGTCGGCCGGAGAGTAGAGGAGCACGCACTCGGCGGGCAGGCCGTCGCGACCGGCGCGCCCCGCTTCCTGCTGGTAGTGCTCGACGGATTTGGGCATGGCCGCGTGGATGACGCAGCGGACGTTGCTGCGGTCGATGCCCATGCCGAAGGCGACGGTGGCGACGACGATGTCGAGGGTCTCGCGGGCGAAGGCGTCCTGCGTCCGATGGCGCACGTCGTGCGCGAGGCCCGCGTGATACGCGGCGGCATTGAAGCCGTCGGCCGTCAGCGCCGCAGCGAGCGACTCCGTCTCGCGGCGGGTGATGCAGTAGATGATCGCCGCCTCGCCTTTGTGCCGGTTCAGGACGTCGACCACCTGGCGGTATTCGTCCCGCCGCGGCAGCACGCGGTAGACGAGATTCGGCCGGTCGAACGAGCCCACGAGCACGGCCGGATCGCGGAGGCCCAGTTCCGCGATGATGTCGTCGCGCACGCGCTGCGTGGCCGTAGCCGTGAAGGCGTGGAACACGACATCGGGCAGCGCCTCGCGCAGCTCGCGCAGGCGGCGATACTCGGGCCGGAAGTCGTGGCCCCAGTGGCTGATGCAGTGAGCCTCGTCGACGGCGATGGAGCGCACGCCCGCCTGACGCAGCAGGCCGGGCATGTTTCGCGAGAGCGCCCGTTCGGGCGTCGTAAAGAGAATCCGCACGCGGCCGTTGAGCAGCTCGCGCTCTGCCTCGCGCTGTTCGGCGGCGTCCATCGAACCGTGGAGTGCGGTCGCCGCGACGCCCGCCTCGCGCAGGCCGTCGACCTGGTCCTTGATCAGCGAGAGGAGGGGCGAGACGACGACCGTGGTGGACTCGTCGACCAGGGGCGGCACCTGGTAGCAGAGCGATTTTCCGCCGCCGGTGGGCATGACCACGAGCGAGTCGCGCCGCTGAAGGGCGGCCGCGATGGCCTCGGACTGTAGCGGGCGGAGCGCGTCGAAGCCCCAGAAACGTCGGATGATTTCCGCGACGCGGGCGTCCGCGGTCGCACCGGTGTCGATGAGCGTGGTCATGTCCGGGATGCTAACAAATACCAAACGAGAAGGGAAGAGAATTTTCGGCCGCAGGGTATTTTTTGTCGGGTGGAGCGGGAAGCACAAGATATTGAGGGGGAGTCGACGCGCGGATACAACACGCACCATGAACACGCGAAAGATCATCCGGACCGGCCGCTTCGTCGCGGCACTTTTTGTTGCATTTGTCGCGTCGATCGCGGGCTGTGCCGCGCCTTCGACGGCCGCCGCCCCGGCGCATGAGGCGAGCGTCAAGCCCGGCATCAACGATGAATATCGCAAGGGCGACATTCCGAGGTGGCAGGGGCGGCTGGAGGCCGAGAGCCGGGAGGTATACCGCGAGCGCGAGCGGATCGTCGCGGCCGCGGGCGTCCGGCCGGGCGAGACGGTGGCCGACATCGGCGCGGGCACGGGGCTGCTCACGCTGCTGCTGGCGAAAGCGACGGGGCCGGCGGGCAAGGTCTACGCGCAAGACATCATCCCGGAGTTCGTGAAGCACCTGGGCGAGCGGGCGGCGGCCGAGGGGTTGAAAAACGTGGTTCCGACGCTTGGAAAAGAGGACTCGGCCGAGCTGGCGGCCGGCTCGCTCGATGTCGCGTTCATCTGCGACACGTACCACCACTTTGAATATCCGAAGACGATGATGGCGACGATTCACGCGGCGTTGAAGCCGGGCGGGCGGCTGGTCATCGTCGATTTCGAGCGCATCCCGGGCGTCAGCAGCGAGTGGATCCTCGGCCATGTGCGCGCGGGTCGGGCGGAAGTCGAGCTGGAACTCCGCGAGGCTGGCTTCGAGCTGCTGCCGGCGCAGCCCGAAACCAGCTTTCTCAAGGACAACTGGATGGCCATCTTCCGCCGCGTCGAGCGACGGTGACCGGCCTCTTCGACGGCCGATCGCGCGCCGCGCGCATGCGTGCAATGCGGAGCGGTCAGCAGACCGTGCCAAACGTACTCAGCAGCGTCGCCAGGTCAGTGATGTCCACATCCCCGTCTCCGTCGAGATCGCCGCTGAAGCCGGGGCCCGTCGAGCCGAACTGCGAGAGCAGGATCGACAGGTCGGTGATGTCCACGTCGCCGTCCGCGTCGAGATCGCCCGGGCACGGCGGCGGTCCGCCGAAGAGGTCCACGCCGTCCGGCACTGGCAGCGCCGCCGCCGCCATCCGCAGCGACTCGGAGAAGGCCATGTCCGACGGCGTGCTGGCCATGGCGCAGCGGTCGATGATCGCCGTGGCGGCCCCGGCCGCACTCACGCGGATCCACTCGCCGCTCGTGGCCGCGACATAGAGCACGTTGTCGACCGGTGAGAGGTGCGCGTCGCGCGGGCCCGTGTTCCCGCCGAAGGGCACGGTAGCGACGATCGTGTTCGTCGCGGTGCTGAGCACGCGGAGGCCGCCGACATTAGTCGAGCCCGTGACGCCGCAGTAGACGAACTGTCCCGCGGCGTCGGGATTCACCGTCAGCGGCATCGCGCCCAGCGGCACCGTGGCGATGACGCTCGACGACGCGCCGTTGATGCTCACGACCGAGAGGTTGTTGCTGAACGCGTTGGAGACGTACGCCTTCGTGCCGTCCGGCGAGAATGCCACGCGGATCGGGAAGTCGCCGACGGGGACGTTCGCGATGATCGCCCGCGTCGCGGTGTCGATGAGCCGCAACTGATCGTCGAAGCTCACGCACACCGCAAGAATCGATCCGTCGGGGCTCAGCTCGATGCCGCTGACCTCGGTGAACGCATACCCGAACGCCGAACCCGTCTGGCCGGAGAGCTGCGTGCCGACCACGCTGCTGGCCGCGCCGGCGAGCTGAATGAAGTGGATCATGTCGGTGCCCGCGACGCTGAGCACGTAGGCGAACTGGCCGTCCGGCGAGATGCGGATGTGCACAGGGCGGGTGAAGACGTTCAGGTTTGCCACGCGCGTGTCGGTCGAGAGGTCGATGATCGAGACGGTATTCGCGTCCGTGTTGGCGATGACCGCGTAGGCGCCATCCGGCGTGATGGCCGAACCCTGCGGCCGATCGCCGGTGTCGACGTAGGCCCGGATGTTGCCGCCGGGCAGATCGACGATCGCGACGTTGCGCGAGACGTTGTTGTTCGCGACGAGCGTCCGGCCGTCAGGCGAGATCGCGAGCACGCGCGTTGCGTCGGCCTCCGGCGCTTCGCCCGTGATGGTGACGCCGTCGAAGGTGGACGCCGCGCCGCTGAGCGTGAAGCGATGGATGTCTTCGCGGAAGCGGCTGTTCAGGGCGACGACGCGCCCGTCGACCGGGCTGGCCGCGGATTCGACGCACGGCGCGGCCGCCATCGTCGAGATGATCGTGCGGCTGGCGATGTCGATGACCCGGGCATTGGCGTTCGAGACGAACGCCCACTGGCCGTTCCAGGCGATTTCGATGTCGCCCACGACGCCCGTGGCGAGCGTGGCATCGACCACGCCGCTGGTCAGATCGAGGAAGATCACGTTGTTCGAGATCGCGGCCATGGCGTGCGACTTGTCGGGCGTGATGCGGATGACCTGCTCGCTCAGGTTCGCGCCGGTGGCGAAATCGCCGGTGCGCGTCCGCGAGGGCAGGTCGATCTCCGAGATACGCTGGTTTGAGCCTTCGTGACTGACGACGGCCGTCGTGCTGTCGCTGCTGATATGGGCGGCCGTCGGCAGGGCGGCCGTGGGGACCGTCGCGACCAGCGTGCCGGTCTCGGGATCGTAGAGGCGGACGTCCGTTCCCGGCCGGTTGGGCAGGACGATCAAGCTGTCGTCGGGGGCGAGGGCGAACTGCGTGAAGAGCGAACCGGTGATGCCCGACTCGGTGTCGCCGTAGAAGCCGATCACGCCCTGGCTGGTGCTCGGGAACGACCGGACCTCGCTCTGTGTGAGGAGATCGACCACGCTGAAGGACGAGTTCACGGCGTCGTTGATGACACCGACGATCGCGTAGCGGCTGTCCGAGGTAATGGCGACGCGGTAGGGCTGGAGGCCGGTAATGGGAATCTCGGCCACCTCGGTGTGCGTCGCGATGTCGACGAGCGAGATTGAGTTTCCAAACGCGTTCGGCGTCACGGCGTACTGGCCGTCGGGCGTGACGGCGACGTGCGTGGGAAAATCGCCGACGGCGACGGTGTGCGTGATGGTCCGGCTCGCGACGTCGTAGAAGGTGACGTTGTCCGTGAGCCAGTGGACGATAGCGACGGTGGTCCCGTCCGGGGTAAAGGCGGCGTTGATCGGCAGATCCGCCTCGGGCGCGGCGTCGAGGCTCAGGAACGTGCCGCCGCGCGGCGAACCGGCGGGGCGGGCGTCAAGCGGTAGGGGGACGTCCCAGGTGGTTCGCGTCGGCATCGGGCCGAGCCCGCCTTCGGGGCAGGTTGCGAGAGACAGCGCGGAAGCAATGACGGCGGTGGTGAGCATGTGATTTCCTCCGGAGACACGCCGAATCCAGTATAGCGAAAAGGGCGCCTCGTAAACCCGGGGCGGATCGGAGAATCCGCCGTCATCGGCCGTCGAGAACGAGACTCCGCCGATCGGCGGCTGATCCCGTGGTTCGCCAGAGTCGCAATAGGTGCGGTGGGGGACTAACCGCCGACGATGTCATCCGGCGGGACGACGTTCTTGCCGGGGTAGTACTTTTCGAAGGCGGTGCGGCGGGCCGCCCGGTAGAAGATTGAGAGCCGGTCCCAGTCGAACTGCTCCGCGTAGCTCTCGACCCGGTTGCGCATCGCGATGCGGTCGCGAAGCGTCATCTTGCAGAGATTGTGCAGCCAGCCCGCCACCTGGTAGACCGTCGTCTCGTAGCTGACGCGCCGCCGCCGGGCGACGTACATGCCGTGGGCGTCGTGGTCGGCGAAATGGTCCATCAGGTACGACCCGAAGCCGCTCAGGTCGCTCGTGATCGCCGGCACGCCGCGCACGATGCACTCCATCGGCGTGTAGCCCCACGGCTCGTAGTAGCTCGGAAAGACGCCGAGATTGCAGCCGCGGACGAAGTGGTCGTATTCCAGGCCGAGCATCGGGCTGGTCGACGTGATGAAGTCGGGGTGGAAGACGACCTTCACCGGATCGTCGGCGGCGTTGAGCAGGTTGCGGCGGCGCAGGTGCTGGAGCACGGGGTCGCCGAGGTCGTCCTCGAGGTCGTGCGTGACAACGAGCGGCTGCGCGGCCTGGCGCCAGGCGTGCATCATGCGTTTGAGGCGCACCCGGGCGTATTCATCGATGAGTTCCTCGACGCCGGGAAAGCGGCCGGCGGCGGCGCAGCGAAAGAGCGTGCGGCCCATGTCCTCCTTGATGTGATTGCAGGCCTGGTGCAGCTCGTGGAACATCGCCTGCTGGTTGAGCGCCTGGACATTGAGTCCGCGATAATTGGCCCGGGTCACAATGAACGCCACGACCGTCACGCCCGTCGGCTCGGCCTTGAGCCGGCGGTTCAGCTCGTCGAGCGCGTCGATGAAGACGTCGAAGCCCTTGTTGCGGTACTCGTAGCGACCCGCGGAGAAGACGTAGAGCGTCCGTTCCAGATCGAACGTATAGCTGGGGAAGAAGTGGCCCATCACGAATTCGTGGATGTGCCCCTTCGCCTCGCGGTGCAGCACCTGGAACTCGTGCGGCGCGGCGAAGCGCTCGACGTTCAGCCCGTTGGGCAGCAGGGCATCGGCGGGGCGGCCGAGGAAGTGCTGGGCCTCCTGCGCGGTGATGTCCGAGACCGTCGTGAACACGTCCGCCGACTGGGCGCAGGCCCGCTCGATCTGGAAGCGCGACAGGATGCCGTGCTCGGCCGCGACGCGCTCCGGGTCGAACGACGTCAGGTTTTCGTACAGGTCGATGTTGGCGGCGCTCAGGCTTCGGCCGACAAGCGTCGCGTGGGTGGTGAAAACGGTGGGGAACTGCACCTGGCGTTTTTTGATAAGCGCCGCCGCCAGCCCGCCCTGCCACTCGTGGAAGTGGCCGAGCATCGGGCGGCCGTCGAGCCGGCGGTGGATCGCGGTCAGCAAGTCGGTCAGGGCGTAGCCGAAGAGGATGATCGGATCGACCTCGGGGTCAGGTCCATAGATCGAGACGCCGAAGTCCTTCCAGAGAAAGTACTTCATCTCGTCGAGCTTCGGCCGCAGGGGTTCGACGTCGATCAGCAGGACGCGCGGGCGGCCGCTGATGAGCCAGCGGCCCGCGTGGACATGCACGCCCGCCTCGCGCATCTCGTGGATGGCGTCGCCGACAGCGCCGTCAACGCGGTGGGGTTCGAACTCGATCCGCGCGGAGGATTCCCGATAGGGTCCGACGGTCCAGTAGCCGTCGCCCCAGCGTCTCACGGCCGCGGGGGCCTTGCTGCGGAGAACGGTGTAGATGCCGCCGGCCTGCGAGCAGACTTCCCAGGAGGCCTCGAAGATCAACGGTCCGGTCGTGTCGGCGGTGACGACGTGATCGGGTGCGCGGAGCACGCGACGGTCATGGATCTGCCGCCGATCGCTGGGCGGTATGCGCGCCGATTGGTTCATTGCATGCCCTGAGATAAGCGGGGACAGCGGGAAAAATTGGCCATCTCACCGCGTCTGGATGATACTACCCTCTTATCGGGCGTCCAAGGCCGACGGGTTGATCGGGTTTGCATCCGCGGTGCGAGGGGCCAGAATACAGCGAGGAACATGGCAGCGCACTACCTCGAGCTTTGCTACAACCGCCGCGAGGACGGCCAGCCGATCACGCTGATCACCGGCGTTCCGGCGGTGCGCGTTATCACGATCGGCGGTAATCCGGGCGATCTGCGCCTGCCCGGCGTCGCGCCGACGGCGATCTTCGCCCGCGTCGCGCCGGAGGGCGACCAGTTTCGGCTGCTGCCGGAATCGCCGGAAATGGAGATTTTCGTCAACGACCGGCGCGTGCCGGCGGAGGGCGTGCTGCTCGAAGTGCACGACCAGATCACGATCGGCGAATACCGGCTCTCGTTCTGCGAGGGCGAGCAACCGGAAGAGGCGAAGCTCTTCGACACGCATCTGCGCTGGAAGGTGCCGGTATTCGCGGCGGACGCCGACGATGCGGTATTTGACGCAGCCTCGCGGCCGTATATCGAGGAGTTTGAGCTCTCGGTGCGCCATCTCGCGCAGTCGGAGAACTGGCTCGGGCTGCGCGACGCGGCGGAGAGGGAGCTGGCGCGGCTGATTCGCTCGCCCGACGCCGACCATCTCGAAGGGTACGCCCAGTACCTGTGGTGGACGCGCCTTCGGATGGCCCGCGAGGGGTCGGATCCGCGCTCGCCGGAGATCGCGCAGGAGGCGTTCGACCTGTATCCGGAGAGTCCGGTGCTGATGGTCTCCTGCGGGCTGACGTTTCTCGCGCAGCGCAATCATGCGACGGCGCGGACGGCGTTTGAGCGCGGCATCCGGGGCACGCGGAGCGCGATGCGGCCGACGACCAACGACGCGCGGCTGGGGCTGATCCTGACGAGTCACGTGGAGGAGCACGCGGACGGGGGCGTGAAACTGCGTAAGCTGCCGCGGACCGGCTGGGCGGCGCCGACGATCGCGCTGGATGCACCCGGAGACGAGGTGATCCTCTGGCGGATGGCGCTGCACGGGCGGGTCTTCGGCTCGCCCGAGCACGTGCGCTTCGCATACGCGGGGCCGGTGGAGGCGGAATCGAACGAATTCGTCGAGCTGCACCGGTGGGAGATTTTCGACACGCAGCGCGGACTCGCGTGGCGGAGGATTCTGAAGCATCCGACGCTCACGTATACCGATCCGAGCCTGATGCTGGAGGTTGCGAGCATCCGCGGCGCGCTCGCGGAGCATCCACAGTTCACGCGGCTCTTCATCGACCGCAACGAGACGCGGCCGGATGCGCAGCCCATCCGGATCGAAGCCGGCGTGCTCGATCTGCTGCCCGCGGGCGAGACGGTCGAGGCGCGGCTCTGGTTCCAGGGCGAGCGGCTGCAATTCAAGGTCGGCAGCGCCGCGCAGCCGGGGGACATGGTCCTCCAGCACAGCCGGCTGCGGCTCGCGGTCGATGATGAGACGGCGACGATGTTCGGCGGGGGCGTGCTTCGAAAGGCCAGCCCGACGGCGCTGTCGATCGAGGACGAGTCGGGCGAGAAATTCCTGATCGCGCTCGAGACCGCCCGGCAGGCGGCCGAAGCCAGGAAGCCGAAGAAATCGGTCGATTGGCGGGTCGTCGTGCTGGCCGTCCTGATCGTCAGCGCGCTGGGTCGGATCATCCAGCTCGCCGTGAGTTAGCCGCCGCTCGCCGGGTTTTCCGGGAGAATTCGGCTTTCCGGGCAGCCGCGCGGCCACCTGCCGCGTCGTCCTCTGCGTCCGCCGCGATTTCGAGCGCCGGGCCGTCGCCCGACAGATCGCGGAAGCCCTTCGAACGAGGATGCAGCCATGTCGAAGCACTCCGTTTTCGCGCCGCTGCGCATGCTCGCGGCGTCCGCATCGATCGCCGTCGCGACCACCGCTGCGGGGCAGATCGTTCCCAACCGGGTTGAGAACCTGCCGTCGCCGCCCGTCGTGACGACGCACGGGCTGGCGCCGATTGTGGTGACGGCCGACCGGGAGCAGTACTTCCCAGGCGAGCTGGCGCTGATCTCCGCGCGGCTCGTCGAGCCCGCCCCGCCCGGTGCGACCGCATATCTCTACGTCGCGCGGGAACAGGACGCGGGCGAGGCAGAGACGATCTGGGAACTCGAGCAGACGATCGACGGGCTCGAGTTTACGTTCGGCGCACCGATCGAGATGCCGCGCACGCACTTCGCCGGCGTCGTCATCACCGGACCCGGCGGCGAGCCGCTGGCCGCCGGCGATGTCGATCTCGGCGTCGGAGCGGGTCTCGACACGGTTCCATCCGAGATCCGGACATACGAGCTGTTTGATCTGGACATTGAGCGATTGCGCGAGGATATGGTCCGCGCGGCCGCGAACGGCGACGTGCTGGACGTCGCACTGGGTTCGCGGGCGTTCACGCTGAGCCTGACAGACAATTCTGAGATCATCGAGGGCGTCGATCTGACCGGTTTCGGCAGCGTCGTCCTGCTGGCGGGGAGCGTGGCCGATGCGCCGGGATCAACGGTCGCGATCACGATCGTGGATCGGCAGGTGCACATGTGGATCGACCCGGATGGTCCCGTCAGCGATTCCGACGCGCTGTTCATCGTCGAACCGACGGCGCTGCACGACCCGACGCGGCCCAGCGGTGAATGCATCGGGTATCTTGCCCGCGACGTCGACGTTCCACCCATTGATTTCGACGAGCCCGCGCCGCTCCGCGATCCGAACGGCCGCCGGCGGCCGGCCGCGCCCGGCGACGAAGCGCCGTCGGCCGACGACGACGAAACCGACGGCGACGAACCCGCGCCGCGCACGGCGTATCGAATCCTGCTGAACCTCTTTTCCGACACCGGCTTCAGTTCGACGACGAATCGCGTGTTTCACCACGTCAACGTCTGCGACGCCGTCTTCCGCCAGCGACTTGGGACGCGCGTCTTCGGCGTAATGATGAACCTGATCAACACGAACGCGTACCCGGATGTTCACGCGGGCTTCCTGAACCAGTTCCAGACGGACTACTGGTATTTCGGCTTCAATGAGATGCTCGACGTGCTCTACACGAACAACCCGGGGAACATTGCGTACGGATCGAGGCTCGGCGAGGCGCGCTGGCTGCGGGCGCAGTGGGCGGGCGATGCGAACGCCTATGGCTGGGTGCGGAATGCGGGTTCGGATTATGTCTGCCTCCTCACGGGCCTGCATGAGATTTCGCACATTCTCGGGGCGTCGAATTCGGGCACGGGACATTCGAGCGAGGTGCTGCGGACGCACTGCCGCAAGCGCGTCTTCGGCGTCTGCGTGAAGCGGCACTACATCTACTCGGTCATGCGGGCGACGCTCGACCCCAGCCGCGTCGTTCCTGAATGGCGCTACACCGACCGCCAGGCGCTGCTGAACGTCATCCGCAACACGCCCGGTCACTTCCGATTCTGAATGGCAGTCGACGGGTCTCTCGCGCGTGCCGGCTACCGTCGCCGCACGGTAAGCGGCACGCGGGCTGCGCCGGAGGACTGGGCGGCGAGCGTGATGCGAACGGACTTGAACGCGGGCGTGTGTGATTCGGGGTCTTCGTCGCGCGGAACGAGAATGTTTGCCTCGGGGGCGTACATCGCCGCGCAGCCCGGGTGGATATCGAACGGGCGGACGAGGATGTCGCGCATCTCGCCGGCGCTGCTCCGCACGGTGACGCTCCAGTCCTCGCGCAGGCCCAGACGCCCGATGTCCGCGGGATTCATGAGGATGACATTGCGGCGCTCCTGTCCGCGGTAGAGATCCTCTTCGTCGTACACGACCGTGTTGAACTGGCCTTCGCTGCGGATCGTCATGAGGCGGAGTTCCCCGTCGGTCTGCTCGATCTTCGGCAGTTGGGTGATGGAGAATTTCGCGCGGCCGGACTTCGTCGGAAAGCGCGCCGCGTGGAACGTGCGGCCGGCGACCTGAAATTCCTGCTTCGTGCGTTCGATATCGGCGACTGCCGAATAGCCGGGGATGCACGCGGCGATCGCGGCCCGGATGTCGTTGTGCCGCGCCATGCCCGCCCAGTCGATCGGCGTGCGGTCGCCGAGCACGGCCGCGCCCCACGCCGCGATGATCTCGACCTCGGAGCGCGGGCCGGGCAGGCGGGCCGGGCCGCCGTCGCTGAGTCGGACATAATTGAACATCGATTCCTGTGTGGTCGCCTGCGATTCCTCGTCCCGGGCCTTCACGGGCAGGATGAGCGTTTCCTTCGCCCGGCCCCAGGCGTGGCCGGTGTTCAGCGTCGTGTTCAGGTAGACCACGGAGTCGAGCTTGGCGAAGGCGGCCGTCGTCCATGCGGCGTCCGGGTTGCTGCCGAAGAGGTTTCCGCCGAGGCACCACGCGGCCGAGAGGCTGCCCGTGTCCATCGCCCGCACGCAGGCGAGCGTGTCGAGTCCCGGCGTCGTGGGGAGCGTCACGCCGAAGTGCGATTCGATCGAGCGGAGCACGGGCTCGGCGAGCTGCGGCGTCACGCCGACGGAGCCGATGCCCTGCACGTTGCTGTGGCCGCGGATGGGCAGCAGGCCCGCGTGCGGCCGGCCGACCATGCCGCGCAGCAGGGCGAGATTGACGATCGCCCGGACATTGTCGACGCCGTGGACGTGGTGCGTGATGCCCATGGTCCAGGCGAACACAGTCGCGCGGCTGGCGGCGTACGTCGCCGCGGCGCGCTCGATTTCGTCCCGGCCAACGCCGCTGCCGCCGACGATCTCCGGCCAGGAAAGCCCGCGGGCGAACGCGGCGAATTCGGTGAACGCATCCGTGTTCGCGGCGACGTAGTCCTGCGCGATCGCGCCGGGGTGCGACTCCAGCAGCGACTTGGCCACGCCCGTAAGCAGCGCGATATCGCCGCCGATCGTGGGCATGAGATACTGGCTGGCGATCTCCTGGCCGAAGAGGAGCGTCCGCAGGTTCGAGGGCACGTTGAACTTGACTAGGCCGGTCTCGCGGAGCGGATTGACGACGATCACCTGCCCGCCGCGCCGGCGCAGGCGCGTGAGCGATTCCATCAGCCGCGGATGGTTCGAGGCGGGGTTGCCGCCGATGAGGAAGAACAGGTCGCAGTGGTGCAGGTCGTCGAGCGTGATCGTGGCCGTGGCCGTGCCGAGCGTGGCCTTCAGCCCGACGCCGCTGGCCTGGTGGCAGTAGTAGCTGCAATTGTTGACGTTGTTCGTGCCGTAGAGGCGGGCGAAGAGCTGGAGCAGAAAGGCGGCTTCGTTCGACGAGCGGCCGCTGGAATAAAAGAAGCTGCGGTTCGCGGATGCGCTGCGAAGGCGATCGACGCAGAGCTGCATCGCCTCGTCCCAGCCGATCGGGCGGTAGTGCGTGTCGCCCGGCCCGGCGTAGACGGGGTCGTTCAGCCGGCCCATGTGCTCCAGATCGCGCGGCGTGAAGCGGCGGAGGGCGTCGAAGCCGTACGCGGCGAAGAACTCGGGCCCGATGCGGCCCTGCATGTCGGCGGCCATCGCCTGCATCGACTTCTTGCAGACTTCCGGAAACCCGCCGCGCTCGTTGACCATACCGCCGCGCTGGCCGCCCATGCCCAGTGCGCAGGTCTTGCAGGCATTGCGGCTGCGGAGGGCGCGGTAGAAGCGCCAGAAGCCGCCGGCGCGCCAGGCGGTCTTCACGGAGTACCAGATTGCGGGCCAGCCGCCGCCGGCTTTGACGCGTCGCATGTCGCCTGCTGCGCTTTCAGATGCCCGAACTACGATCGCTGAATCTGCCGCCGATCGGACCGTCATCGGAAAAAAGCTCGATCAGGACCGTCGGATTGATCGCCGGATCCGGTGCCGATCGGGAGGATTCGCCGCGAGCCGCAGGGAGGAGTCTAATTCGAAGACGCGCTCGACTCCATCTCGCGCGCGTCGGGTCGCGACTCTTCCTTCGGATATTCGATCGTGATCGACTGCGTGAGGATCGGCTCCTCGTCCTGGCCGCTGTAGAGCTTGGCGACGAACTCGGCGCCGCCCGTCGCCGTCAGCGCTTTCACGGGGACCTCATACTGCATGCCGCGGACGGGGTTGACTCCGCTCCAGACGAAGTTCTCCTCGAAGAGCACGTCGCCCTCTTCTGTCGCGACGACGACGCGAAACGAATTGAACTCCGCTTCCCTGGGCAGGCCGCGCGCGGCGACGAGGATCTTCTCCCGGCGGCTGGGGACCTTGCGGATCTCGTTGTACTCCCCGTCGAGGTAGTTCGCGGCGACGACCAGCATGTCGCTGTCGAGTTCGACCTCCTTCTGGATCGGCGCGACGCCCTCGTAGAGCCCCGTCGCCAGCGCGACCGCGCATTCGCGGGCGAGATCCGCCGCGGACGCCGCCGGGGGGCCGCCACGGTTCACCGCCTCGCGCTCCACCGGCTGGATCATCACCGTCTTCAGCACGGCCGCGGTGGCCGTGTCATACACGCGGAGGCTGCCGCCGACGCGGGCGGCGTGGCGGTAGACGGGAATCTGCTCGACGCGGGCGACGAGCGGCCGGCCGGCGGCGTCGAAGAGGATGCGGCCGCGCCGGTCGCGCGCGTAGATGGGGCGCTGCTCCATCTGCATGGTCTGTTCGAGGTCGTAGACGTTGAGGATGCCCATGACGATCGCCTGTGCCGCCTGGATGCGGCCGGCGGGGATCACCGTGGCCGGGTCGGCGACGTCGGCGAGGCGTGAGAGATCCTGCTCGGTGAGGACGTCCCCGAGCGCATCTCGAGCCAGAACGCGGAACGCGCCGTTGCCCGTGAGCTGCTCTTCGACGAGGAAGGTCGCCTGGGCCGCCGCGTCCGCGACCCCCGGCTTCCGGGCGAGCGGGGCGAGAACCTGAAACGGCACGACGGCGACGCGTTCATATTTCGAGTAGGGCCAGCCGGGGTCGCGCGTGATCATCGCCACGCCCTTGCCGCCCGAACCGCCGCAGCCGGTGAGGAGGGCGAGCGCGAGAATGAACCCCGCGGCGACGGCGGCCTTCCGCTGAATCCTCAGAACCATCCCCACGACTCAGGCCGTGTTCGCGGTGAGCAGACCGTCGATCAGCGCGCGGATCAGCGAGTTGATGCCGGTCGTGATGGCGGATTCGGCGATCGACGTGATCTGCTGATCGGTCAGCGCGCAGGAACCGAGCACGAACATCGACGAGCAGGCGGCGAGCAGCGCGCGGGCCTTGAGCGAAAAACGCACCATGTTCATTTCATCCTCTCGAATTACGGGCCAGCAGACGATTTCCGGGCGGACCGACGCGCGGCCGCCGCGAATTCAACGCTTCGGCGTCGCGGGTACCTGTGACACTGTGACCTTTGTCACCCGGTAGACGTCCACCTTGCCCTCTTTGTACTTCACACCCTGAATGCCGACGTAGCGGCCGACGTTCTCGACGGCGTTGAATTTCAATTCGCGTGGAAATTCGGCGTACGCCGTGACAAAGTGCGTGCCCGGGCGGAAAAGGCCGTAGCGGAGGCCGAATTCACCCGCGGGCACCTTTACCGACGGTTTGAGGATGCCCTCGGCGTCAAAGCCCGTGCGTTCCTCGTTGATCGTGACGACGGCGGGCCGCTCGTCCGCGGGCCGCGTCGTGGCGGCCGCGACGGCCTCGACGAGTTCGTTGAGCCGCTCGATCCACTGGGCGGCCGCGGCGGCGGCGTGCTGATCCTGCTCCTGGCCGGCGATGGGCTCGAGCAGCGCGATGATCGTGGCCCAGTCCTGCCGTTCGTTCGGCTTCCGATTCTCGGCGTCGATCGCCGCTTCGGCCAGCTTGAGCTTTTTCAGCCAGGATTCGGGTTCGGCGGGCTTTGCGCCGTCGCCGCCTGCGCCCGTGCCGGCGCCCGCGCCGGCGGCAGCGACCGCGGTGCCCGCCGGTTTCTTCGCGCCGCGCTCGAGAGCGTGGGCCTCGGTAACTTCGCGGACATACGCGCCGGAGATGTGAACGACGACGCCGTCGGGAGGAACAATCGTGTACCAGGTGCGGGTTTCGCCGGTCTGCTTGTCGGTGGAGGTGCGTTCGCCGACGATCGTCACCACATCGCCGCGCTGGAGCTTCGTCTGGGGATAACCGACGAGCGGGTCAGCGGCGGGGTTCATGTCCGCCGGGCGGACGTTCACGGAGCTGGCCGCGTCCGCGGTCTTGATGACCGCGCGATCGCCCTCGCGCTCGACAAAGGTCGCTTCGATCATCGAGAGCACGCCGTCGGGAGGCAGGACGGCGTACCAGTCGTTTCGCTTCTTGACGGCCCAGAGGAACGTGCCCGTGTTCACCTGGCCCACGCGGACGCTGTTGGTATCGCCGCTGAGCGCCCGCAGATTCACGCGATCGGTGGTGACTTCGAGCCACGTCGCCACGTCCTCTTCGACAACGACCGAAGGCACGGGCGTCGTCGTCGGCGTTTCGACCTTCCGCAGCGCTTCGGGCCGCGAACTCGTCGCAGGGGCCGTGGCCGGCGTGTCGGGCCGCGACGTCGGCTGCGTCGCGGCGACGGGCGGCAACTGCTGTGCGGCCGCGCCGGCGGCGAGCAGTGGTAACGCGAACAGGCAGACAGAGAGCGTCCGGAGCGTGGAGCGCGCCGTCATGGCGCAGGCCGGTGCGGGGCAGCGCATGGGAGAAACCTCCGTGATTCCATGGTGATTCGGAACCTATCCGTGGCGCAGCGGGATGTCAAACCCGGCGCACTCCGGCGGCCGATCGCGCGGGCCGCGATTGCGGTCCCGACGCGGCGCTTCTACGATTCTCGCTTCGGAGTCGTCTCATGACCCCTGTCCGGGCTGGGGCGGCGGCCCGCAGACCGCTAGGAGTCAGCCTTTCTTGCTGTCCACCCTGCACGGCTACATCCTGCGCGAGCTGCTCAAGGTCTTCGGGCTGACGCTGGTTGCGATGACCGCCGTGCTGTCGATGGCCGGCGCGCTCTACAACCTGCTCCAGTACGAGGGGATCACGGCCACCGACCTCTTCGCCATTCTCCCCCTCCTGCTGCCGATCGTCCTCACCGTCGCCCTGCCGGTCAGCGCCCTGTTCGCGGGCACGATGGTCTACGGCCGGCTGGCGTCGGATAACGAATTCACCGCCTGCCGCGCCGCGGGCATCAACGTCCACGGGCTCTTCAAGCCGGTGTTGCTGCTGTCGCTGCTGATCGCCTCGATTACGGCGGTCGCGGTCAACTACGTCATCCCGGACTTCGCACGGCGGATCGACCGGTATGTGCGCGGAAATATCGGCGAGTTCGCGTACCAGCAGCTCCGGTCGCGCGGGTTTGTCCACTACAACAAGCAGGAAGGGCAGAACTACCTCGTCACGGCCGAGGCGGCGAAGCGGGTTCCCGCGGAGGTGCTGGTCGCGCACGGCTTCGAGCGCCCCGAGAGCGGCCTGAGCTACTTCTGGGTCGATCAACCGCGCGTCCTCGTCGTCGACGGCGATGCGGTGCGGCTCTTTTCCACGGCCGAGGGCGGACTCTGCCAGTTCGACAACCGCGAAGGGCCGGTGAAATTCACGCTAACGCTGGCGCGGGCGCGGACGATCGAGATGGACCGGAATGTGTTCAATCTCGAGAAGCAGACCTTCGGGCCGATCGAACTGCCGATCCCATTTCCCGAACGCGCCGCGCTCATGACCTTCGACACGCTGCTCGACTGGCGCAGGGAGCCGTGGCTGGCCCGCGAGGTTGACACCGAGCTCCGGAAGTTCCTGAGCCGCTTCTGCACGGAGTATTTCGTCTCGGAAGTCGCCCGGCGCGTGGGCGCGGGCGAGCCGCTGACGCTTGCCACGCGCGACGGCCGGGCGTATCGCATCACGGCCGGTGCGGCGAAGATCGGCGAGCGCACGCTGAAGCTCGATCGCGTGATCGTGGAGCATCGGAGCGGGGGCGGCGGGACGCGCTGGGAGGCGCCGGAAGCGTCGCTCTCGGTTCTCGATCCCGGCGGGACGGTGCTCCAGGTGACGGGGGTGGGGGCGGGCGATCGCGGCGCGGAAGCGACCGCGCTCCCCCGGCTCAGCCTGCGCCTGGCCGGAAGCGCGGAAAACCCCGTCATCGAATCGCCGCTCGGCGGTCGCGAACGCGGCCGGCGGCAGCGCGACGTTCGCTTCGACCCGCTGGACCTGCCGACGGACCTGCTGGGCCCGGCGCTGGCGGTGACCGAGTCGCAGGCGGTGGCGCGCGAGTTTCCGTTCGAGCTATCGCCGGGCGCGTCGAAGGACCGGGCGGCGCTGGTGGCGCGGACAGAACGGCTGGGCCGGAAGGTCGTCGCGACGCTCAATTCGCGGTTCTGTTATGCGACGAGCGCGCTGGTGACGATCATCATGGGCGCGATCCTGGGGATGATGTTCCGCGGGTCGCAGGCGCTGGCGGCGTTCGCGCTCTCGTGCGTGCCGCTGATGGCGATCATCCTGATGATGCTCTTCGGCAATCAGATGGCGCTGAACCCGGGGAAGGCGATGGTGGGCCTGGGGGTCATGTGGGGGGGCGTCGCGGGCCTGGGGCTGGCGGACCTGGTGCTGATCCGTTTCGGCGTGGCGCGGTGATTTCGCCTTGTATTCGCCGCCGCCGCGCGAAATAATTACTGTACAGGTAACAGTACAGTAAGGGGTACAGCGTGAAGACCGAAGACATCCAGCCGTTTACGGAATATCGGGCCCGCCTCGCCGAGCTGCATCGAAAGGTTCAGAAGACCGGCCGGCCGCTGTTCGTCACGAAGGACGGGCGGACGTCGGCGGTCGTGCTGAGCCCGGAGGCGTATGACGAACTCACGGAACGGGCGGACCTCGCGGAGGACATTGCGGCAATTCGCGAGAGTCTCGCGGAGTACGACTCGGGCAAGGGTCGGCCGGCCAGGGAAGTGCTGAAGGAAATCGCGGCTGAACTCGGGCTGCGGCTGGAATGATGAAGTATTCCGTCGAAGTCAGCCCGGTCGTGATGCGCGCGATCCGGGCGCAGGCGTTCCACATCGCCCAGGACAAGCCGATCGCTGCCGAACGGTGGCTCGGTCGCGTATTGCGCGCGATTGACGGGCTGGAGTCAATGCCGCGACGCCACGCAATCTCGCATCTCCTGTCCGACTCATTGGGCGTCGAAATCCGGAACCTGATCATCGACCGCTACAAACTCTTCTTTCTGATCGATGATCGGAAGCGAGTTGTCCGTATCGTCCTGTTCCGCCATGGATCGCAGCGCTTGTAGACGAGGTCAACGGTCCGCCGCCGCCTGATCCACCCTGACCAGTTCCCCGACGCAGCGCTCCAGTTCATCGACGATCGGCGTTCGCCCCCGGCGGACGAAGGCGTCCACCAGCGCCGCGTAGTACCAGAGCACGCCTTCGCGGCCGGCCTTGAAGCGCTCAAAGGCGCGCCGGCCGTGCGCCCGCACGTCCGTGATGATCGTGCGGCAGTTGTAGAGCTTGTCGGCGGCGGAGACGAGCAGCGCGGGCTCGGGCGCGTGGGCGAGATGGGCGATGTACGCCTCCTTGCGCCGGCGCCAGGGCGGTTTGGGTGTTGCATCCGTGTCCGTGCACGCCTCCACGATCGCCGCGACGGCGTCGCCGAAGCGCCTGCGGATCTTCTTCAGCACGGGCGCTCCGCCCTGGTCCTCGACCGCGTCGTGCAGGAGCGCCGCGATGACCTGCTCCTCGGTCCCGCCGGCTTCACCCACGAGCGCGGCCACGCCCATCAGGTGGTTGATGTAGGGGATATCCGAGCCCTTCCGCGTCTGGTCGGCGTGCAGCCTGGACGCGAGAAGGAACGCTTTTTCGAACTGCCGGGAATACGCCATTTGTAGAACTCCGCGGGCGAATTCACGCTACCGGACGTTGAAATACCGCGCCGCCGGGTGGTGAACGATGACCGCGCTGGTGCTCTGCTCCGGGTCGAGCTGATATTCCTCGCTCAGTTCGACGCCGATGCGCTGCGGCTCCAGCAGTTCCATCAGTTTCGCCTGGTCCTCCAGCCGCGGACACGCGGGGTAGCCGAAGCTGAATCGGCTGCCGCGGTAGCCCTGCTTGAAGAGCGCCTGAAGCTCGCGCGCGTCCTCGCCGGCGATGCCCAGCTCGACGCGAATCTGCTTGTGAATGTACTCGGCCAGCGCTTCGGCCGTCTCGACGCCGAGGCCGTGCAGGAACAGGTACTGCTGGTACTCGCTGTTCGCAAACCACTGCCGCGCGACTTCGCTCACGCGCCGCCCGGCCGTCACGATGTGAAACGCCGCCACGTCGACCTCACCGGACGACTGCGGCCGCCAGAAGTCGCTCAGACACCAGTGCGGCGCGTTCTTCTGGCGCGGGAAGGTGAAGCGAAGGCGCTCGCGCAGCGACGCCGGGCGCGGGAGCGCGCCGCCGGCCGCGGGGGGCTCGTAGAGGATCAGGTCTTCGCCGTCCGAGTTGCATGGCCAGTAGCCGTAGACGGCCTGGCAATCGAGGATGTTCTCGCGTTCGCAGCGTTCGACGAGTTCGCGGTATTTCGGGCGGATCTCGCTGTTCACGTGGGCCTTCCACTCCTCCGGGGAGCGCCCTTTCTTGCGGAAACCCCACTGGACCTGGAAGAGCATGGTCTCGTTGACGAATGAGAGGGCGGCCTTGAGCGGAATGTGCTGGACGACCCGGGCGCCCCAGAACGGCGGGAGGGGCGTGGCGTGATCGTGCCGGATGTCGGAGCGCGGCCGGACGGGCGCGGCGATCGGCGGGTCCGCGGGCGCGGCGTCGTCATCCGCGATTTCGCGCAGGCCGTAGCGCTGTTCGATTTCGGCGTTGAGTTTGTCCAGGCCGCGCGTCTGCGGAGGACTCTGGACCTGCTCTGGCGCGGCGATGGGTCTGGCGTGCGGAGCGTCGCCGGGGTGCGTGGTGCGCGGGGCGCGGCCTTCGCAGACCTCCGCCATCAGCTTGAGGCCGTCGAAGGCGTCGCGGGCGTAGAACACCGCGCCTTCGTAGACCCGTCGCAGATCGCTCTCGACGTAGTTGCGCGTCAGCGCGGCGCCGCCGAGGATGACCGGGACGTCGATGCCCTGCTCGCTCAGCACGGCCAGATCGTCGCGCATCACCAACGTGCTCTTGACCAGCAGGCCCGAGAGCCCGATCGCGTGCGCCCGGTGCTCGCGCCAGGCCGTGATGACGTTCTGAATCGGCTGCTTGATCCCGAGGTTATAGACAGTGTAGCCGTTGTTCGTGAGGATGATGTCGACGAGGTTTTTGCCGATGTCGTGCACGTCGCCGCGCACGGTGGCGAGGACGATCTTGCCGCGCGACTGGCCCTCGACGCGCTCCATGTGCGGCTCGAGGTGCGCAACAGCGGATTTCATCGTCTCGGCGCTCTTGAGGACAAAGGGGAGCTGCATCTGGCCGCTGCCGAAGAGTTCGCCGACGACCTTCATCCCGTCGAGCAGGAACGTGTTGATGATCTCCAGCGGCGCGTACCGGGTCATCGCCTCGTTCAGGTCTTCCGCGAGCCCCGTGCGATTCCCGTCGATGATCCGCTGCCGGAGCCGCTGCTCGATGGGCAGATCGACGAGCTTCTCTTTCGCGGCGACCTTCTCGCCTGCGGAAAAGAGGCCGATGTACCGTTCGAGGGCGTCGGCCCCGCGGTCGTAGATCAGATCCAGCGCGGCGTTCCAGCGCTCATCGCTGATCTGCGTCCGCGGGAGGATCTTGCCCGCGTGGACAATCGCCGCCGTGAGGCCGCGCTGCCGCGCCTCGTGGAGGAATACGGAGTTCAGGACGACGCGCGCGGCCGGCGCGAGACCGAAGCTGATGTTGCTCAGGCCCAGCACCGACTGGCAGCGGGGGAAGCGCTTCATCACGCGCTCGATGCCGTCGAGCGTTTCGAGTCCGAGCCGCCGGTCCGCCTCGTTTCCCGTCGTGATCGGGAAGGTCAGGCAATCCCAGAAGATGTCGGCCTCGTTCATTCCGTGCCGCCGGACCAGCAGATCGTGTATCCGCTCGGCGATGGCGAGCTTGCGGTCCGCAGTCTTGGCCATCGCCTCGACCGGATCCTCGTCGATCGTGAGCGCGACCACGGCCGCGCCGTAGCGGCGGCAGAGGCCCGCGATGCGGGCCAGCTTCTCCTCGCCGTCTTCGAGATTGACTGAGTTGATGATGCACTTGCCGCCCGCGAGCTTCAGGCCCGCCTCGACCACGTCCGGCTGCGTGCTGTCGAGCATCAGCGGGGCGGTGACTTCACGCGAGAAGCGATCGACGACCTTGTGCATATCCGGCACGCCGTCCCGGCCGACGTAGTCGACGCAGACATCCAGAACGTGCGCTCCTTCCTCCTTGACCTGCTCGATCGCCATCGCGACGCAGCCGTCCAGATCCCCGTCGGCGAGATGCTGCTTGAATTTCTTGGACCCGTTCGTGTTGCAGCGCTCACCGATGATCAGGAACGAATTGTCCTGCCGATAGGGCACGGACTGGTAGAGGCTCGAGCAGCCCGCCTCGCTGACCGGCTGGCGCTTCCGCGGCGCGATCGGCGTCGCCCCCGCCGGGCGCAGCGCCTCGACGACGGCCCGCAGGTGGGCGGGCGTGGTCCCGCAGCAGCCGCCGACGATGTTCACGCCGTCCACCTCGACGAACTCGCGCAGCCAGCGCGCCAGTTCGTCGGGACTGAGCGGGAAATAGGCCTGCCCGTTCACGAGCTGCGGCAGGCCCGCGTTCGGCAGGACGCTCAGGCAGCGCGTGCTCGTCCGTGCCAGGTAGCGGATGTGCTCGCTCATCTCCTGCGGCCCCGTCGCGCAGTTCAGGCCGACGACGTCCACTTCCGGATAGGTCTCGATGGCCGTGAGGGCGCCGGCGATGTCCGTCCCGACGAGCATTGTGCCCGTCGTCTCCATCGTCACCTGGCACATCAGCGGCGTGCGACGGCCGACCTTCGAAAAGGCCATCCGCACGGCTTCCAGCGCGCATTTCGTCTGGAGAATGTCCTGGCAGGTCTCGATCAGCATCGCGTCGACGCCGCCTTCGAGCAGGCCGAGCGACAACGCGTAATAGCTGTCGAGCATCTCGTCGTAGCTGATCTGCCGCAACGTCACGAGCCGCGTCCCGGGCCCGAGCGAGCCGATCACGAATCGCGGCTGCCGCGGCGTGGACGCGGCGTCGGCCGCCCGGCGGGCGATCTCGGCGGCCCGGAGGTTGATCTCGTGGCAGCGGTCCTGGAGGTCGAATTCCGCGAGAACGTGCTTCATCCCGCCGAACGTGTTGGTCTCGACGGCGTCGCAGCCGACGTCGAAGAAGCTGCGGTGGATCGACTCGATCGCGTCGGGCCGGGTGAGATTCAGGACCTCGGAGCAGTTCTCGAGCCCGTTGTAATCACTGAGCGGCAGGTCGAGCGCGTGGATGCTTGTTCCCATCGCTCCGTCAAAGATCAGTACCTGCTCGGCGAGTCGTTCCAGAAACAGCTTCGATCGGGCTTCGGACACGGAGCGGACTCCTCCCGGGGCGGTTGGCCGGGCACCGTTGGAAACGACCGGCTACGGGCGATGCACCCGCCGAACGGCCGCGGCGCCCGTCGCAACCTGCAAATCGATCGTCTGGGGCTGCCGGCCCGTCGCTTGCCGCCCGCGCGAAGCTGGGTATTATAACCGGGTTTCAGCGATCTGCGGCGTCGGGCACGCCGGAAATGGAGCAGCAGGGTGAACCCAGAGACGATCAACGACCTTTCGACGTTTTTTTCCGTCCCCGAGTACGACCGCGCGACCTTCGACGCATTTGCCGACGCAACGCACATCTCGGCCGATGCCCGGAATAAGTTTCTCGGCCTTCTGGCTGACTATCAGTCCCGTCCCGATGCGGATGCGCTCCGCGTCGGCGTCGGCCGGCTCCTCGTCGGGCAGTTCGGCGACGCCCTCGAATCCCTGAAGAAGGCGAAGGAATCGAAATTCCGCCGGTTCTACGCGGGCGCCGCGGCCACGCCGATCGGGCGTCATGCCGACGCCATCGAAAGCTACGCGAAGGCAGCCGAACAGGGCTGGGACGCGTTTGAGTGCGACATGCGCATCGCCGAAGTGCACGTCCGCGCCGGCGATCTCGCCGCCGCGGAGAAGATCGTCAGGAAGCGCGAGCGCGAGGGCGCCGACCGGGGCGACTGGTACTACGTCGCGGGCCTCGTGGCCGAGCGGAGCGACAACCGGGTGCAGGCCCAGGAGCGCTACCTGAAAGCCCTGGAACTCGTGCCCGAGCATGAGCCGGCGATGTTCCGCTGCGCCTGGCTCCACGATCTCGCCGCCGAGGATGACGAGGCGGTCGCCCTGTACGAGCACCTGGCCCAGCGGCCGCGCTCGTTCGTGAACGCGCTGATCAACCTCGCGGTGCTCTACGAGGACCGCGGCCGGTTCGACGCCGCCCGCAGTTGCCTGCGCCGCGTGCTGGCCGCGTTCCCGAATCACACGCGTGCCCGTCTGTTTTTCAAGGACGTCGAGTCAAGCCGGCAGATGGTCATTGAAGACAGCCGCGAGCAGCGCACCGAGAACCGCAACCGGATCCTCGACACGCCGATCGGCGAATTCGAGCTGTCGGCCCGCGCGCGAAACTGCCTCAAGAAGATGAAAGTCACGACGCTCGGCGACCTGATCAAGCTGAGCGAGGCGGAACTCGCCGCGTACAAGAACTTCGGCGAGGGATCGCTGACCGAGATTCGCGGCATGCTCTCCAAGAAGGGCCTGCGGCTGGGCATGCGGGCCGAGGAGGTCGACCCCAACGCGGTCGTCGCCGCCGCGCCGCCCGTCGTCCGGTACACCGTCGCGCCGGGGTCCGAAAGCACGCTCGCCCGCGCCGTTTCCGAACTGGAGCTTTCCGTGCGCGCCCGCCGCTGCCTCCAGCGGCTCAACATCGTCACGGTCGGCGACCTCATTCAGCATTCCGAGGCCGAACTGCTCGCGACCCGAAATTTCGGCCAGACGTCGCTGACGGAAATCAAGACGCGCCTGGCCGAGCTGGGAGTGACCCTCGCGCCGAAGCAGTAACGCGGCCGATTCCAGCCTCCGGAACGATGCGGTGGCGGAACCGCCGGGGGCGTAGTCCCGGCCGGAGGTTTCGACGATGGGATACGCGTTCGCGAAGGTCGACGTGTGGGTCGGGGACACCCTCAACCGGCCCGGCTCGCTCGCCCGGGTCCTGGAAGCGCTCGACGCCGCCGGCGCGGACCTGGAGTTTCTCGTCGCGCGGCAGGTCAGCCGCAACACGTCGCGCGTGTTTCTTTCGCCGCTCCGGACGGCCGCGCAGCGCCGGGCCGCTGCGGATGTCGGCCTGGTCCGTGCGGAAAACATGTACTCCATGCGAATCGAGGGTCCGAACAAGCCGGGGCTCGCCGCGCGGATTTCCCGCGCCCTCGCCGACGCGGGGCTGAACATCCGCGGAGTCTCCGCCGCCAGGCAGAACTCGAAGGTCGCGCTCTATTTCGGGTTTTCTTCGGCGGATGACCTGAAGACAGCTGTCCGGGTCGCGAAGCGGGCTGTCTCCGGCGGCGCGAAGTGAGCCCGGACCGTCCCGCCGCGCTGATTCCGATCTCCAGGCTCTCCCTGGGGCGCCTCCTGCTCATCGTCATCGCAGCCGGTCTGGCGTGGCGCTGCGTCCGTTTCGCACTCGGCTTCCCGGTCTGGGGCGACGAGGCCTTCGTCGCCGTCAACTTCCTCGTCCGCGACTACGCGGGAATGCTCCGTCCGCTCGAATGGGGCCAGATCGTCCCCGCCGTGTTCATGTGGATCGAGTTGGCGATCGTCCGCGCGCTCGGACCGTCGGAGCACGCGCTGCGCCTGCTTCCTTTCCTTGCGGGAATCGCCGCTCTGCTCGTTTTCGTCCGGTTCGCGCGGCGACATCTGGCCGCGCCGGCCGCGCTGCTCGCGATCGGCTTCCTGGCTGCGGCGAACTACCCGATCCGCCACGCCGCCGAGGTCAAGCCGTACGCCACCGACCTGCTGATCAGCCTTCTGCTGACGGCTGCGGCATGGAGTTTCTTCTGCAACGCGCGCCGGTGGCTCGTGCTGGTCGGTCTGATCATCCTCGCGCTGGCCGGGCCCTGGTGCTCCTACCCGTCGGTATTCGTCGGGGGCGGCGTGACGCTCTTCCTCGCGGCCGCGGGGCTGCGGCGAAGGCGGTGGGAGCTACTCGCCAGCGCGGCGGTTGTCGGCGCGGCGCTCCTGATCGGTTTTCTCAGCATGTACCAGACGTACGGCCGGGCGCAGGCGGATTTTGCCGCGGGCATCTCCGAAATCGAGATGTGGAAAAAGACTTTTCCGCCGCTGACGGACCCGCTCGGCCTGCTCGTCTGGTTCGTGTGGATGCACACGGGCAACATGCTCGCGTACCCGGTGGGCGGCGATTACGGCGCGAGCACCGTCACGTTCCTGCTTTGCATCGTCGGCGGCGTCCGGCTCGCGCAGCGCCGCCCGCTGCTCCTGTGGCTGCTCGTGTCGCCGCTCCTGCTCGCGCTGCTGGCGGCCTTCCTGAAGAAGTACCCCTACGGAGGGTCGGCGCGGACGATGCTCTACATGGCGCCGGCGTTCTGTTTCCTCGCCGGGTATGGGACCTGGGTACTCATCGCGCGGGTGCTTCCGCGGCGTTTCGAGCTGCGCCCGGTCGGCGCGAGGAGTCTTGAGTGGGGCAGCGGCCCGATTGTCCGGACCGTCGCCTGCATCCTGATCGTCATCGCGCTCGCCGGGACGGTGGTCGATCTCGCCGCGCCGTACAAGTCGTCCGTGGACGCGCTCACACGAACGACGGTGCGCGATCTCGCCCGCCAGACCGGCCCCGACGTGCGCTGGATCGTCTTCAATTCGCCGACGAAGGTCGACTATGCCCCCTGGCTCGGCGACTGGCAGGGCACGGGCGGGCAGTTTGTCTTCGAGGTGGCGCGGTTTGCCCCGGCCGGCCGCCTGCTCTGGGCGCCGGACCCCGCGACGATCGCGCCCGACGGAAAGCCCGTGCTGCTCCTGAGCTACCGCGGCGTCAAGGCCGAATTCCCCGAAGCGCAGTTTGAGCGCTACCTCCGGATGCTTTGCGACCGCCTCGGCGCGGACCCCCGGCATACCCGAACGCGGCTGAAAGAACGCGACGGCCGCATCGAGGCGATCGATCAGTACGTCCTTCAGCCGATGCCGGCGTCGTCGTCCGGGCAATAATCCCGGTATTCCGTCGTTTTCCGGGAGTGGGGGGCGGCGTCGAGATTTTTCTTCGCTGGCAGCCGAGAGGCCGCTATGATCCGTACGTCTGGGCGGTTCATCGGTCGATAGAAACCGGTGGACAAGGCTTGTAGTCGGCATCCTGTGGGGGGAAGCCGGCCCGGGATTCATCACGTGTCGAAAGTGCGGCGGTTCGGCGCCTTCGTCATTCTGACGCTGGTGCTGGATATCCTGCTGGTCGTGTTTGTCGCCGTAGCGTTCCGCTACTGGCCGCAGTTGCTTATCGACATCCGCTATTCGATCTTTGCGCGTTCGATTTCGGATGCGGAATCGCTTCGTCAGCCGCTGGACCAGATGGTCGCGGCGGGCTTCCTGACCGACAGCGCCGCCCGCCGGCAGGAGTGGCGCGATCGACTCGCCGCGGCACTGCCGGAGTTCGCGGCGCTGCCCCCCGAATTCGCATCCTGGCCGAACGTCCGGAAGGCCCAGCACCTGGCCCGCCTGTTCTCGCGCGACGGCTGCGACGCGACGTTCGACCAGACCACGACGCTGCTGGAGAAGATGCAGCGGATTCGCGAACCGATGGGTCTCTGTTCCGATCATGTCGAAGTGTTCCTCGCGCTCTGCAATATCCACGACGTCCCGGCGGCTGAGGTGTCGATTACCAACCACACGGTCGCGCGGGTCTGGAGCAGGAGCCAGCAGCAGTGGGTCTACATCGATCCGCAATACTGCCTCATGGCCCGCGGCGCGGACGGGCGCTATCTCTCGGTGCTTCAGATGCGCGAGCAGATGTACCGCGGCCAGACGGTCCAGTACGAGTTCTTCGGGAATTCTTCGCAGAAATTCGCCGCGGCCGATCCGCGCCAGTTCGCGTACTACGACCGACCCGACGATTTCAGCGACATCGTGCTGACCTTCGGAAACAACGTCCTGGAGATTGACCGCTACCGGCAGGATCTGCTCTGGCTGCCCAAGCCGGTCCGGCAGATGTTCTACTGGGCGATCGGCGTGATGCCCGGGTACCAGATGATCCTAGACGACCGGTCCGTCTACGCCTGGCGGATCGAGCGCGTCCGCCTCGGTACGTACACGGTGGCGACGATCGTCGGAGTCCAGAACGCCGCGACGCCGTTTGCGATCGCGGCATACCTGCTCCGAAAGCGCCGCCTGAAGGCGCAATCCGCGCCGGCCCGCGTTCCGCCCGCGCTCACGCCTCAGGTCTGACTCGTCCCCGCACTGTCCGCGCCTGGCGGCTCGGGAGGAGCCGACACGCGCAACGAGGGCTCAAAGAGCATGTCCATCTGCCACAGCACCTGGTCGCCGGCGCGGCGCGACACTTCGCAGATGTCGACGCAGCGGAACCCGCGTGCCTCCAGCCAGCCGCACAGCTCGTGAAATCGCAGGCAGCCGGGATCGTCGGGGACCAGCTTGAAGTTGTAGACCTCGATGACCAGCAGGCTTGCCCGATAGAGCGTCGCGGCGGCCCCGCTCAGGATGGCCGTCTCGAATCCGTGCGTATCCAGCTTGACCAGAAATGGCCCGGCGAGGCCATGCTCCGCGACCAGGCTGTCGAGCGTCCGCATCGGCACGACGAGGTCGGAGGTCCCCGTCGGTCGCTCCGATGCCACGCCGCCGAACGGGTCCGACGCGTCGAAGTGAATCGTTCCGTCACGCGGGCCGGCCGCGACGAGCGCGGTCGCGAAGCGGCGGTCCCGACGCGTGAGTTCACGCAGCGCCGCCGCGTGTGTCGGCTGGGCTTCCACGAGCAGAAATCGGGCGGCGGGGAAGACCGTCGCGGCCATCGTCGACCACCGGCCGTCCGACGCGCCCACGTCGATGACCGTGCTGATGGGGGTCCCTCGGCCGGCGGCTCGGGCGAGGCCCGCCCGGGTCGAGTTTCCGGCGATGGCAGGGCGCGGAGCGGGGCGGCTGACGAGTCCAAGGCGGGTGGCCGCGCGGCGCAGCGCCGACGAGAGCGTCATGCCACGACTCCGGGTTCAACGGGAGGGTGACGTTGTCGCGGTGCGGTGAGGCTGCGCTGGTATTCGCGCAGCCGCGCGCGGGCGAGCACTCTCCAGTCGAATTGCTGTTGCATGCGCGCGCGCCCCGTCGCACCGAGCCGGAGCCGCACGCGGGGATCCTCAAGCTGGAGCAGGCGCGATGCGAGGTCGGCGGCGTCGCCCTCCTCATAGAGCAGTCCGCAGCCGTCGACACGCTCGATCACTTGCACGCGGTCGCTGAGGATCAGCGGCAGCCCGCACGCGGCGGCGTCGAGCTGGCTGGTCGATTCCTGGCGCGGCCACACGCCGACGTCGGCCGCGCGGTAGAGATCCGGCAGGGCGTCGACGTCGACGAAGGGATGCAGGACGCAGCCCGGCGTCGATTCGATCTCTCCCGCGATGTCGCGCGGTCCGCTGCCGATGAACAGTCCGAAGAACCGCCGGCCAGCCTGCCGCAGCCGGGCAATTGCCCGAGCGAGGATCTCCGGTCCCTTGTCCCGCGTCATGCGGCCGGAATAGACGCACAGCACGTCGGTATCGCCCACGCCCCACGCGGCGCGCCGGGCGGCCCGGTCGGCGAGTGCCGCTTGGCCGCTCGCGGGCCGAAAGAGCGTCGTGTCCGTTCCCAGCGGCGCGACTTCGACCTTGTCGGGATGCATGCCGAAGAACCGCGTCGCGATTTCCGCCGCGTCGGTGCTGATCGGGTGGCAGCGCTGCGTCATCCAGGAGAGCGGCCGCCCCGTGAATGCCCGGTAGAGCAGCCACGCGGCCCGTTTCGCCAGCGGGAGCTTTGCCCGCGCATCCGCAAAGACGGATGCGTGGATGTGCGCTTCGAGGAACAGGCGGTAGCCCAGGAGCGGTCGATAGAGCGCCGCCTCGTAGCTCGTCAGGCAGTTCACCTCGAATCCCTGGACGACGTCGGGCCGGAGTTCCGCGAGCTTGCGGTAGAGCCCGCGGATCCGCAGCCGCCCGCGGAAAAAGCCGTGCGGCAGCCGGTGAACGGTTACCCCGTCCGCCCGCCGCACCGTGCCGCACTCCGCCAGCGGGGGGCCAAACGCGGGCGCGTAGATCGAGGCGTAGTCCGGGTGCTGGAAGTACGGCTTGGCGTCGGAGGTCACGAGGTGCACATCGCAGCCGAGTGACGCCAGCGCGGCCGGCAGGAACCGGTCGACGTAGCCCATCCGCTCGTTGTGCCAGATCTGGACGACCGCGACGCGCATCGGGCCTCCCGTCAGCCGGATCGCGGCCGGTTCAGCAGCGTTCGCACGCTGCCGTCGAGGCCGAAGACGTACACGTTGAAAGGCTCGTTCCATAGGAACAGGACGTTGAACAGGTCGGCGTTGTCGAAATACGCGTCCTGGAGGGGGTGCCGCCACGGGCCGAAGATCAGCTTCTGCCATTCCTTGCTGCGGATTCCCTCGTTCTGTCGCGGGGTCAGCTCAAAGAAACAGAGCGTGCCGGCGATCGCGACGACATGCCACTTGTGCATGTCGCGGACGTTCCACGCAAACAGGGCGTCCTTGCCGAGGGTGGGGGTCTCGATGTACCCGCGGCGTGCCACGCGCATCATCTCCCGGCACGCGGCGATCGGATCGTCGATGTGTTCGAGCACGTGCGCGCAGTAGACGAAGTCGAACTCGCCGTCCTTGAATGGCAGCGCGGCGATGTCGGCCTCGACGAACCGCCGCCCGTCGCGGACCAGTTCGGCGTGGCGGTGCTGCGTCGGTCCCGTGAAGCGATCGACGAGGACTGTCGCGTAGGGGAACGGATCGCCGCCGCTGCCGATGTCGAGGACGTCTGCGCCGGGTGCGATGCCGAAATCGACGTGCCGCTGCTGATACGCGAAGCGGGTGCGCTCGTCGGCCCGCGGGACGCGCGGCGCGACGCGGTCGATGCGCAGGCCCAGCCTCCGCATCAGCCAGTGCTGGATCGCCGCCCGGGGCCGCCGAAGGGTCTGCGTCAGGCTCATGTCAGTGTTTTCTCCACGCGCTGGTGCACACGAAGTGCTCGACGTAGGGGATCGGGCCGGCGAAATCCCGCCGCGTAAAACCTGTGTCAAGGAGCCGGATTCCTCGGGCGTAGTGCTCGCGATCCGCATTGTCGAGAACCAGCCACCCTCCGCGGCGGACCTTGGGGATCGCGCGGCGGATGCACGCGGGGCGTGCGCGGCCGTCGATCAGCACCAGGTCGAAGCTCTCGTCGGCGAACCGGTCGATCGCGTGGACATACGCTTCAAACGACATTCCGGAGAACCGCGGATCGCTCGAACCGTATTGCGCGGGATCGTCGGCCGCGTGCGGGCAGTAGACCGGTGCGGGCTGAATGAGCCGCAACTCCGGCCGGTCGAGCCGCGCGGCGAGTCGCGGGGCGACGCGCGCGTACCACGCGGGATCATGTTCGATCGAGGTGCTCGTCGCGCCGAGGTTTGCGAGAAAGAGGGTCGAGCCGCCCGAGCCCCACTCGAAAACGCGCGTGCCGTGCGACACGATCCGCCGCAGGAACCGAGCGGCCGCGAAGGTGATCCAAGGCTGGGCGTCGTCGAGCGGGCTGCCGCCCGCGAGCGCGCGTCGCCAGGCCGGGTAGTCGCGCAGCGCCGGAAGGAGCCCTGTGCCCGAAATCGGCGGCGCAAAGCCCGCCCGGGCATTGCGAAGGAATCGCCGCAGCGAGCGCGTCGCACCGCGCCATCGTCGGGTGGCGGCGTCTAGCAGCATGTCGCAGCCTCCGTTTCAAAGCTGCAATCGAGGCAGACCACGCCGCTGGGCGGAAGCCGGCCGCTGCCGAAGAAGTCGCCCGGCTCGACGTCAAAGCTGCCCGCGTTCTGAACCCAATCCGCAATCTGGCCGCCGACCTCGCAGAAAAGCGTGTAGTGATATCGCCCGGGGAGCAGGCCCAGACGCGGCAGGCGAATGCGGATGGCGCCGCGACCGTCCGGAAGCGACTCCAGCGCGCCGCCGGCGGCCTCGCTACTCAGATGCGCGATGCGCTGCCCCAGCGTCGAGTCGATTCCCATCGAAACGTGGACATCGCGCAGCGCGCGTCCCGCCGCCGATTCGTACTCCAGTGCGAGCCACGCATCCCCTCCGGTCGTCAGACACGATGCCGGCTCACCCTCGTCCGTCAGCAGGCGCACGCCGGTGAACCGGAGCGCGCCGCAGCCCGTCCGGTCGGCGCGGGCCGCGAGACCCTGCGTCTCCAAACCGCCATGCGCGGCCATGTACCGCGAGAGGCCTTCCCGGACGGGTCCGTCGAATGTCAGCCGGCCGCGCTCGAGCAGGAGCGCCCGGCCGCACAGGCCCTCCACGGCGACCAGGTTGTGGCTGACGAAGAGGATGGTGCGGCCGGTGGTCGACACTTCGCTCATCTTGCCGAGGCATTTTCGTTGAAACGCGGTGTCGCCCACGGCGAGCACTTCGTCTACGAGCAGGATTTCGGGCTGGAGATGCGCGGCCACCGCGAACGCGAGCCGGACGTACATCCCGCTGGAGTAGCGTTTGACGGGCGTGTCGAGAAAACGGTCGATCTCGGCGAATGCGACGATCTCGTCGAACCGGGCGCGGATCTCCGCCCGCCGCAGGCCGAGGATCGCGCCGTTGAGGAAGATGTTGTCGCGGCCCGAAAGATCCGGGTGAAAGCCCGTGCCTACTTCGAGGAGACTGCCGACGCGGCCGGAGATCTCCGCACGCCCGGTCGTCGGGTCCGTGACGCGCGAGAGGATCTTGAGGATGGTGCTCTTGCCCGCGCCGTTGCGGCCGATGAAGCCGACGATTTCCCCGGCCCGCACGGTGAAATCCACGTCGCGGATCGCCCAGACGTCTTCCATGTGTGATGCGTTTGGCCGCGCCGCCGCGCCGGAGCGCAAAGTCCGCGCAGGGTCCTGCGCGCCCACGCGGATGCGATAGCGTTTTCCCATGCCAGAAACTCGGATCGCGTCGGCGCTCACCCGCGAGGGTCCTCCCAGGGCTGGAACGCTGGTTCTATCGGTCCGCGCCGCAGGGCCCTTCATCAGCGGCCGGGCGCGCGAGGAATCCGAAAATCAACCACCGCCGTGCGAGGCCCGATACTTCCTGCATGGGCGACGCTGCGCGCCCTCTTCGGATCGTCGCGGGAGACGCCGTGGCCGCCTCGAGCCTGACAGCCGCACCGGCGCTCAAGCGCTGGTACTGGAGCCTGCACCGCCGCGCTGCGCGCCGGAGACGCGATGCATCGCTGCGGGCGAATCTTGCGCGGCTGCGGGACCTCGCGCGGCGCCTGCCGCCGCAGACGCCGGGCCAGGTCGAAATCGACGGGCTGCAACTGGCGTTCGACGACGCCCGCAGCCTCTACATGGAATTCAAGCACATTTTCGCCTGGGGCATCTACGACTTTGAGTCGGCGGCGGATCGGCCGCGCGTGCTTGACTGCGGCGGGCACATCGGCCTTTCGGCGCTGCGGGTCAAGCGACTCCATCCACAGGCCCGGGTGACTGTCTTCGAACCCGATCCACGCGTGCTCCCGATGCTGCGGCGGAATCTCTCCGTCAACGGCGCTGCCGACGTCGAGATCGTCTGCGCGGCGCTTGCTGCGGCGGCCGGTGAGGGGCGCTTTCTTCCGGATGGTTCGGATGGCGGGGCGCTCGTGCCCGAGTACGTCGCCGGCGGTGGGCATGTTCCGACCGTTGCGCTCTCCGACTTTCTCGATGAGCCCGTCGACTTCCTCAAAATGAACATCGAAGGTGCGGAGCTTCCGGTTCTGTGCGAAGCGGCGACGAAGCTTCACCGCGTGGTGCAACTTGCCGTGGAGTATCACGGTTTTCCGCACACGGGGCAGGTGCTGCACGAGCTGCTTGCGCTGCTTCACGATCGCGGCTTCCGGTACGCGATTCACCACTTCGATCACGAAACGAATCCCGCGCTTCGACCGCCGTTTCGGATCGAGGAGACGACCCGGTTCTTCGAGCTCGTCACCGCGAAGCGACTCTGGGAAGCGCAACCGATCCCCGGTGCCGCCGGGCCGCGGGACGTCGCCGATCAGCGGCCGGTCGATGAGCCGCCGCAACCTCTGAGCCGCGTCTTCGGCCACGATCGCGGCTGGCCGATCGATCGCTGCTACATCGAGTCGTTCCTCGAGCGCCACGCGGCGCGCATCCGCGGCGCGGTCCTCGAGATCGGCGAGTCAACCTATACGCGCCGTTTTGGAGGTTCGCGTGTCACGCGCAGCGAAGTGCTGCACATCGAGCCCGGAGCGGCCGCGACGATCATCGGCGACCTGACGAGCTGCCCGCAGGTTCCCGATGCGTCGCTGGATTGCGTGATCCTGACGCAGACGCTTCCGTTCATCTTCGATGTCCGGGCCGCGCTCGCGACCTGTCGGCGAATCCTGCGGCCCGGCGGGTCACTGCTTGTGACGGTCCCCGGCATCAGCCAGCGTTCGGCGTTCGACGCCGCCAAATGGGGCGATTACTGGCGCTTCACGCCGCAATCTGTCGCGCGTCTCCTCCGTGACGCGTTCGGGAACGCATCGGTCGAGACCTTCGGGAATGTGCGCAGCGCCACGGCGCTGCTCGAAGGCCGCGCGGCCGGCGAATTGTCCGCGATCGAGCGCGACCACGTCGATCCGGACTACCCGGTGATCATCGGCGCGGTCGCGGTTCGCGACGGCGGCGGGGAGGGGGCCGCGCCATGACGATGCCGACGGCCGCGCCGCCGCAGATGAACTGGCCCCGCCGGATCGCCGCGCGGCTGCGCCGCGCCTGGGCGCCGCCGACGATCGTGCTCGTCTATCACCGAGTGCTGCCGGAGATCGCGCGCGACCCGCTCGCACTCGCGGTCCGCGAAGATCGATTCGCCGGGCAGATGGCGTGGCTTGCGGCCCACACGGCGACGATCTCCGTCGACGACCTCATCTCGGAGGTGCGTCGCGACCGCAGTCTTCGCTACGCGGACCCGCGCCCGCGCGTGCTCGTGACGTTCGACGATGGTTACGCCGACAACGTCCGCGTGGCCCTGCCGATCCTGCGGCGCTGCGCCGTCCCCGCGGTTGTCTTCGCCACGACCGGCGCGATCGCGACCGGCGAGTCCTACTGGTGGGATTGGCTGATCCGCATATTCGCCGCCCGCGGCGACTCCCCGGAATCGACGCTCCGCGAGCACGCCCGGCTCAAGGCTATGGCCGCGTCGGAGCGCGATGCGGAGTTGCGGCGAATGGCAAAGGCGTCGGGCGTCGACCGCGCGGCCGCCGAACAGGATCGGCCGATGACCTGGGACGAACTCCGCGCGTGGGCGGCCGCGGGCTGTGAAGTCGGCGGTCACACGCGCACGCACCCGCGCCTGTCTTCGCTGAGCCGCATGGCCATCCGCGGCGAGATCGCCGGTTGCCGGATGGATCTCCAGACCCGTCTCGGTGTGCCCGTGCGCGTATTCGCATACCCCTACGGCTCGGCGGACGCGTTCGACGCGCGCTGCGAGGACGCCGTGAAAGACGCCGGCTACGCGTGCGCCTTCGCAAACATCCCGGGGCAGATCCGCTGGGCTCGCAGCGCGGCCGCTCTCCCGCGCTGCCTCGTTCGCGATTGGGAAATCGGGGAATTCGCCGCTCACGTCCGACGCTGGTGCGGCCTGGGAGTGGCGTCGTGACGCCGCCCGATCGCCTCAACGTGCTGATGATCGCCGCACAGCAGACCGGCGGCGGCGCGGGCCGCGCCGGCGAACGGCTCGCACAGGCGCTGCGCGAGCAGGGGCACTCGGCCGTGTCGTTCGTCCGCGACAACCTCGCCGACGATCCGCATTGCCGTCAGCCGTCCTTCTGGCGCACCCGGCCGCTCGCGAACTGGCTCGCGCAGCGCGGTTTTCCCGAAGTCGGCCACGTCGAGTCGCTGCTCTGGCCGTGCCATGCCGATTTCGCGGCCGCGGACGTCCTGCACCTGAACAACATCCACGGCGAGTTCCTGTCGCTGGCCGGGCTCCCGCTCTGGGGATGGGCCAAGCCGATCGTCTGGACGCTCCATGATTTCTGGGCGCTGACCGGAAACTGCGCCACGCCGCGCGGTTGCACGCGCTGGCGGCAAACCTGCGGATCGTGCCCGCTCACCGGTGTTTACCCGATGGCCGAGCGGGATCGAAGCTCGATCTACCGCCGCCTCAAGCCGCACCTGATCCGCGCTGCCCGGCCGCGCCTGGTCACGCCCTCGCGCTGGCTCGCCGAACGCGTCCGCGAGGTCACCGCGCTGCGGCACGTGCCCGTCCGCGTTATTCGATACCCGATTGACACCGACGCATTCACGCCCGTTGCGCTTCGCGAGCCGCTGCGGCGGCACTTCGGCCTCGCACCCGACCGGCCGACGATCGTGATGAGCGGCAACAGCTGGCTCGACCCCTTCAAGGGCCCCGCGGACGCCGTTCGATCGCTCCGCCGGTTGCGCGAGAGCACGGAAACGGCGCAACTTCTCGTCATCGGCACGGGCAGCGAGCGCCTCCTCGCCGCGACCGGCCTGTCCGGCATCGCGCTGCCGTTCCTGCGCGAGCGTTCCGCGCTCGCCGAGGCGTACGCGGCCGCCGATGTGTGCCTGTTTCCGTCGCGGGCCGAAAACTACCCGCTGACCGTCCTGGAGTCGCTCGCGTCCGGCACGCCCGTCGTGGCGTACGACGTCGGCGGCATTCCCGAGCAGATCGAGTCCGGCGTCACCGGCTTTGTCGCTTCCGACGGCGACGTTGACGCACTCGCCGCCGGATTGCGCAGGGCACTCGGATCGGAGCCCTGGCGCCGCGCGGCCGCGGCGGCCGGGCGGGCGTTCGTCGTGAGAACATCGGCCGTGGATGCTGTCCGCGGGCAGTACACAGACGAGTATCGCCGCGCGATCGCCGCGTGGCTTCGCCGCCGCGGCAAATCCACGCCGCGGACCGAGCCCGGCCACTGGTCGAAGCGCATCGCGCGAGCCCTCGGCTGGGAACCAGCTCACCGCCTCCGCCCAGCGAGGGAGCAGCCGGCCGTACCGGCCCGGAGACAGTCGGCATGACCGCGCTCCAGACGCACGCGACCATGCACGCCCGCCCGCCCGAAGCGGCCGGGCGAACCGGCAGCGATGTGCGCGTCATGCGAAACCCGACGATTCGCCGGCCCGCCGCCGAATCGCTGCCGCGCATCACGCTGATCACCGCCTGCCGCAATCACGCGGACTTCCTCGAGGCGGCGCTCGTGTCCGTGCTGGAACAGGGCTACCCGAATCTCGAGTACATCGTGATGGACGGCGGCAGCAGCGACGCCAGTCTCGACGTGATTCGGCGCTACGAACAGTATCTCACGCACTGGCAGTCCAGCCCGGACGGCGGGCCGTACCACGCGATTCACGCCGGGTTCGCCCGATCAACCGGCGAGATCATGGGCTGGCTCAACGCGGATGACATGCTGCACCGCAACGCGCTCTGGAGCATCGCCGACGTTTTCTCACAGCTTCCCCAGGTCGAATGGATCACCGGGACGCCGATGCTCTACGACCCGCAGGGCCGCACGTACGTCCCGCGCTGCCGAAACCGCTGGTCGCGGACGCGGTTTCTTCGCGGCGATTACCAGTTCATCCAGCAGGAATCGACGTTCTGGCGGCGGAGTCTCTGGGAGCGGGCCGGCGCGCACCTCGACACGCGCTATCGCCTCGCCGCCGACATGGAACTGTGGATGCGTTTTTTCCGCCACGCGCCGCTTCACACCGCCGAGATTCTCGTCGGGGGATTCCGCAAGCGCGCGGAGTCGCTCAGCCGCGCGAACCTGGCCGACTACCTTGACGAAGCCAGGCGCATCTTTGAGGCCGAGCCGCGCGACGCCCGGGATCGCGCCGCACTCGCACGGTTCGCAGCCCTCGACCGCTGGTGTCGCCGGCTGCCGATCCTCCGCAAGAGCTGGCGCATCAAGCGCCGCTATCACCGGCTCCACGGCTTCCCCCCGCTCATCGCCTATGACGAATCAACCGGGCGCTATGCCTTCCGCGAGGAATCCGCATGACCCCGCGCGTCTCCGTCGTCATCCCGACGTACAATCGGCCCCACCTCCTGCCCCGCGCGGTGGAAGCGGCGCTGGGCCAGACCGTCGCCGCCGATTGTGAGATCCTGGTGGTCGACGACGGCGGCGAGGTCGATCTTCACCCGCTCCTCGCGCCGCACGCCGGCCGCGTCCGGCTCATCCGCCGCGAAAACGGCGGTCTCGCGGCCGCGCGCAATACGGGGATCGCCGCCGCCCGGGGCGAATTCATCGCCCTGCTGGATGATGACGACGCCTGGCTTCCGGAAAAAATCGAGCGGCAGCTCGCAGCGATGGATCGGCACCGCGCGGCCGTCCTCTGCACGACGCGCACCGACAACGTCGCGCCCGACGGCACGCGGACCGCCCGCCGGCTCCCGCCGATCGCGTTCGACCAGCCTGTCGATTGTCTGCCGACGCTGCTGGAGTGGAATTTCGTCCCGCCCTCGTCGGTCCTCCTTCGCCGCAGCTCGCTCGCGCGAACCGGCGGGTTTGCCGCGCACCTGCGCCAGGCGGAGGATTACGACCTCTGGACCCGACTGGCCGCGCAGGGCCCGTTCGTGTGCCTCGCCGAACCGCTGACGCTCTACGCCGTCGCGACGCCCGGTTCGCTCTCCGGGAATTCGCTGCGGCAGATGCAGTATGAACAGCTCGCACGCCGCCGCATGCGCCGCCTGGTCGGCCCGCGCCCCGACGCCCGCGCCGCCTGGCGACGCGGCTGGCTCCGCTGCCAGACCGATCTGCGCGACGCCGCGTTCTCATCCGGCCGATATGGTCTGGCCTTCGCCGCGGCGGTTCGAGCGGCCGCCTGTGATCCGGTGGGGCGGGCGCCGTGGGAGTGGCGGAGAATGGCGGAGTCGCTGGGTGCGGCGCTGCATCTGATCAGGCGACCGGGCGCAGCGCAGCCCGCGCCGGTTCCGCCCGCCGCCGCTCATCGAAATGCTTCGTCACGCTGAAGCGTTCGAGCCGCACTTCATCGTTATCCGAGAGAAGCGTGCAGAGCGGCGCTTGGCCCGCAAACGATGCCCACTTGCTGAACGTGCTCGGCGGACCGACGATCGCGTCGCAAGCGGCGAGCGCGTGCAGGTCGACGACGGCGTTCCCGGGGGCGAAATCGACCCGCAGGCCGTCAAACGCCGCCATCGGCTGCGGCGCGTTCGACGTGACGAGGAAGCCGACGCGTCGCCGTGGATGCAGATCGCGCAGGCTGCGCATCCACGCCGCGTAGCGCTCGATGTCGAAGAAGAACCGCCCGTCCTGGAAGGTGCGATAGTCGCCGTGGCGGACGTGCACGCCGATGACGATGTCCGCATCGCGCCGCAGCCGCGCGACCGCCGCCCGCGCCTGCGTCAGGTGCGGGCTGATCGGCCGAAGGTAGTCGCGGATCGCATCGGCGTGGCGCTCAAAGCTCGCCCGGGCCCGGAATTGCCAGCCTTTCAGCAGCAGCACGCCGGGACGCCGGGCCAGGTCGAGAAACGCGCCACTGTCGAGATCGCACTCGCCGAACCAGCCGATATCCAGCACGCGCAGCCGCGGAATCCCGCCGATGCGCCGCTCGACGCGCCGCAGCCAGCGCACACTCCGCGTGGTCGCCGCGTGAATCCGTTGCGCAACCGCGTTCGATACCCACGAGGGCGCTGCGGGAACGGGGTATCGCGCGAGCGGGTCAAACCGGGTCGATTCGAAATCCGGCGCGTAACGTGCAAACGCGGGATCGGCGATCGCGAGGCCGTGCTCGCGGGCGGCGGCGATCAGGTTTGCCAGCACGATCAGCCGGTTGCCGAGCTGCCCATATTCGCCCGTGACGATGACCATGGCCGCGATGTCACTCCCCGGCCGCAGGCTTGTGTGCTTCCACGTGGTAGCCCACCGTGAATTCCTCGATGAGCTGCTCGGCGTCGAGCCTCTCCAGCCAGCGGGGCAGAAGCGTTCGAAATCCGACGCGAAGCAGCCAGTAGAGCGGGTGAAGCCGCGAATAACCGCGCTGTTTCTGGATCAGTACCGCCGCGCGGCGCAATTCCTGGTGCAGGTGGCGGTAGAAGCCGCCGTTCGGCGTGATGGCGTCGATCACGAGGCCGAATTCGCCGAGAAACCGCCGGTAGAAGTGGGGCGTGTACCCACCGTAGTAATGATGCGGCTGCTGGTGGAGACCGCTGCCCAGCGGCGCGGTGAGCAGCAGCCGACCGCCGGGTCGAAGCAGCCGCGCCATCTCCCGCAGCGCCGCGATCGGCTCCGGGACATGCTCCAGAACCTCCGTGCAGAGAATTGCGTCGAAACTCGCGTCGGCAGCGGGAATCGCCGTGATGTCGCTCACGTAGTCGATCTTCCCATACGTCCATCGGTCGCGCATCGGACCCTCGCCCGTGCCTTCGTACTGGCAGAAGTCGTGCGAGAAGTAGCGGCAGTGCGCAAAGAGCGACCGGTAGGGGCACGCGCCGGCGCCGACGTCGAGCACGCGACTGCCCGCGGGAATCGTCGCCGCCATCCGCGCCACCCACGCATCGCGATTCCGTTGATTGAAATCGAGCGAGTGGACCGGCGCTCGGGCGGGAGAGTTCGGAGCGCGCCGCGTCGGCTCGGCCGGGGACGGCGTCACTGTCTCAATCGCGCTTTCAAGCACCATGGACCGCCTCCAGCTCCGGTCGCTCGCGCTTCCGTTGGGCCCGGCGCGCCGGCCGCGCAAATTCGCCGATGAGCCGGGCCAGCGGTTCCCAGTCGATCGAATCGCCGATGGCCGCCGCCTCGGCCGAGAGTTGTGCGTACCGTCGCGGATCGCCCGCGATCGTCTCGATCGCCTCGGCCAGCGATGCCGCCCGCGAACGTTCGTAGGTAACGCCACCGCCGCGGCCGATGAGTTCGGTGATGCCCGCGTGCACCCGCGGCGGATCATGGCGCGGAGCGATGACCGGCCGCCCGGCCGCGAGCGCCTCCAGCAGCACGTTCGGATACGTGTCGTAGTGACTGGTGGAGAGCGCGGCGTCGCAGGCCGCGATCAGCCAGGCCATCTCTGATTGCGGACCGGGAAGCACCACGCGCGCCCCGACGGCGCGGCGCGCCGCGTCCGAAAGCAACCGCTGCTGCTGCGGGCCGTCGCCCGCCAGCACGAGCCGTACGTGCGGGGGGCAGCTCGCGAGCGCCTCGATCGCCAGCTCGAACCCCTTGTTCCGGTCGAATACGCCGGCCGCGAGCAGGGCGAAATCCGACGGCCCGAAACCCAGCCGGCGTCGGGCGGCCGCGCGATCGACGGTCGACAGCGCCGGAGCGTGACATCCGAATGGTGCGACGCGGATTCGCTGCGTGGCCGAAGGGGAGAATTTCGCGATCTCGTCCCGCGCGAGCTGCGTAGGAGCGATCGTCACCGTGGCAGCCAGCAGCGCCCGGCGTTCGATCCAGGCGATCGCAGCGCGGTGCAGCCGCCGCGAGAACCCGCCTTCGCCCGCGTGGACGTGCGGCAGGCAGTTTGTCAGGAGGCACGGAAAGAGATAGCCGACGGGCAGTTCGGGCCAGGCCGCACGCGCCGCCAGAACCCAGAAGGGTGAAACCGCGAGAAACCCGGCGCTTGGCCGCGGCTGGGTCCGAAGCCAGTCGGCAAGCTGCCGGGCGACCGTGAGGCTCCGGAGCATCCAGAGTCGGCCGCCGGTTCGCAGCGGTGCTTCGTCGGGCGACGCGGCTGGTCCGGTCGCATCCGCTCCGCCGCTGGCTCTTTTTCGGCGTACGCCGACGAGCCGTGCCCGCAGCCCCCGCACGGCGCTCGCGGTGACCGCGCCCTGCGCCAGGCGCAGGCCGCCGCCCCAGTCGCGCAGCCCGCAATAGCAGGCGACGTAGAGGTCGGCCGTGCTCGCCATTCGTCGCGGCTGCCGCAGCGTCATGCGATATCCGCCAATCCCCGCTCGCCGGCGTGAAATACCGGCAATCCGACGCAGATCGCCGCCGCCGCGCCGATGCAGGCGCTCGCGACGGCCGCCGGGTCCAGCGGATAGTCGGGCAGAAGCGACCAGCGCATCCCTTCCACCACGCCGGTCAGCGGATTCAGCAGGAGCAGCCAGCGCCAGCTCTCGGGCACCGCATGCAGGGGGAACGCGACGGGCGTCAGGAACATCCAGAGCTGCGTCACAAGCGGCAGCGCGTGCGTCACATCGCGAAATCGGACGTTGATGACCGCCAGCGCCACGCCGACGCCGACGCCGCATGCCGCCGCGAGCGCAACCCAGAGCGGCAGCAGCAGCAGCGCCGGCCCGGGGCTGCTCCCGTGGAGCAGGGCGATCGGCACGAATGCGGCCAGGGCGAACAGAAGATCAACCAGCGCCACGACAGCGGCCGAGACGGGCAGCAGAATCCGCGGAAAGTACGCCTTCCCCAACATGCCCGCGTTCGCGACGAGGCTCACGCTCGACGACCGGAGGATTCGCGCGAAAAACGTCCAGGCCAGCGCTCCGGAATAGCAGAAGAGCGTATATGGGTAACGTGCGTCGAGCCGCGCGACGCCGTGAAACAGAAGCGTCAGAATGCACGCCGTCGCCAGCGGCTCGATGATCGCCCACGCCGCACCGATCGCCGTCTGTCGATAGCGCACGCGGAAATCGCGCCACGCCAGCAGCAGCAGCAGCTCGCGCGCCTGCCAGAGTTCCGCCGGGTTCCGCAGGCTCCGCGTACGCCCTGGCTCGATGATGGTCCGCATCTGGCTCACGCGACGTCCAGCTCCTGCTTCGCCCCGCCCGGCGCGACGGCGCGCTCGGGGAGCGGCTCGTCGAATTCGATCCCGATTTCGAAGAGCTGCGAGCTGAGCCCCAGCGCCCGCGTTCGCGCCACCCGCGCCGGCCGGGCGATCGGCCGACCCGCGTGGTCGAGCATCCACAGGCAGCAGACATCTCCTTCGCGGAGCCGGCGCTCCGCGAGCACGGCCGCCCCCTCGCGACTGAGGCTCGTCGGAAATCCGAATTCGAGGCTTCGCTCGCCCGGATTCGACGGCGTTTCGATGATCGCCGTCGCCTGTACCGGGCGAACGCGGCTCGATCGCCGGTGCTCACGTGCCGGCGGCTCGTCCTGGGCGATCAGTCGGCGTCGCACGGCCGCAATCGTCGAATGCGGGTTGCGGAGCGAGGCGATTCGCCGCCGGATGGACTGAATCGGGCCATGAATGACTTCGCCGGCGGCCTCGTGAACCGTCGTTTTCACACTCAGCGACTGCGGCTCGCGCTCGACAACGATGTCGGCGGGGGGGCGGCTGTCCGGCTCGGGCGACGGATGTCGAAGCGCCGCCGCCGCGCGCTCGACGTGTCCGATGAGGACGCGCGGCGAATCGTCGCTGTACGCCTCCAGCAGGGAGTTTGTGCAGAGCAGGTTGATCCTGGCCGGGACGCCGCCGCTCAGCACGGCGATCCGCCGAATCGCGAGGTCGGAAAACAGGCTTCGATCCGCCGCTCCCGCCTTCGAGAGCCGCGCCGCGAGGTATCCGCTGACGTCGCCCGGCGCGAGCGAACCGAATTCCACCCGGCGCAGACAGCGGCGCTCAAGCCGGCGCAGCACGTGCAGGTCGATCTCCGTCGCCCGCTCCGTTTCGACGAGCACAACCAGTGCACAGCGCCCGCCGCCATGCTCCAGCCGCTCGAGTGCGTGAAACAGCTCGTTCCATGCCGGGACCGATAGATCTGCGGCGTTGTCCACGATGACCAGCGAACCTTCGCCGTGCAGTTCGTCCAACAGGGGACCTCGATGGCGCCGATTACCCTGCACGACCTCTGCGCAAAGTCGCGCCTCCGCCGGCGCGAAGCCGTCGAGCCACAGGGACCGCCGCCCGACCGCCGCCGCCCGCGCGAGGATCGTCTTGCCGCAGCCGGCCGGCGCTGCGACCAGGCAACCGTTGCGCCCGTCGCGCACGATAAAGCGCAGGGTGGCCCAGGCTTCCTCGCCGGCAGGGCCGACGCTGAGAAACGCCGGATCGGGAGGCGCTTCGAATGGCGCGGCCGCGAGTCCGAAATGGCGCAGAATTTCCGCGAACATGGGTCCTCGTGCCTCCGTGAACACTGGGTGCATCGGCCGGTCGGCCAACGCCCTAAAACAACTGCGAGCGAAATTCAGTCCGCGAATAATTCTGCTGGACGACCCCCAGGCCGGGACCGATAGAACCTCAGGTCTATACGACCAACCCTGGAGCTGGCGGCCATGGAGGGCCTTGCCGTGTGGGTGTGCGCGTGCTCAACCGCTTCGTACAACGGGCGATCCTCCTCGCCGCCGGCGCGTTAACCCTCGCGCCCGGATGTAGTTCGCAGCGCGATCGCCAGGCCTTCCTCCATCGAACCGAGGCCGAAGTCGCGAGCAGCACCTATCTGGTCCGGCCGCCCGACGCCATCCGCATCCACGCCCCGGGGGCGCCCGAGATCGACGGCGTCACACAGGTCGTCCGAGCTGACGGGCGGATCTCGCTGCGGCTGCTCGGTGAAGTGGAGGTGGCCGGACTGACGCCCGAGCACCTCGCCGAGAAGCTCCGGACGCTGCTCGCCCGTTACTACATCGAGCCCGAAGTCGTCGTCGAGGTTTCCGGGCAGAACAGTGCGTTCTACTACGTCCTCGGCGAAGTGCAGTCGCCCGGGCCGCGCCGCGTCACCGGCCGCGACAACCTGCTCCGCGCCGTCGCCGAGGCCCGACCGACCGACCTGGCCTGGCTCTCGAAGGTGCGGCTCATCCGGCCGGGGATGTCGAAGGGCGAGCGCAGGATCATCACTGTCGATTACGACGATCTGGTGCACGATGGCGATGCCCGGGCCGACTACCTCCTCCAGGCGGGCGACATCATCGAAATCCCGCCGACGCCGCTCGCCTGGGTCGGCCAGCGATTCCGCGATCTCGTCTACCCGATCGGCCCGGCCGTGAACACGTACGCGGCGCCGACGGGCTTTCTCGGAGCGCAGAGCATCTACGAGGGCGGCTGGAATCGGACCACCTATTACGGCGGCGATCCCGGCGAGCGCGATCCGTGGTGGAGGCGCTGACCGTGGGGGATCTGCGGCGAGAACCGGTCGCGGACGATCTGCGCGGCGTCGTGGCGCGCTACCTCGCGATCCTGCGCCGCCGCTGGGCGTGGGGGTTCCTCGCACTGAGCATCGTCGGCTCGATCGCGTTCTGGTCGAGCCAGTACCTGCCCCGCACGTACCAGGCGGCCACGGTCTTCGAACGCCGCGACGACGCCGTTCTCCAGAATCTCGTCTCGCAGAATTCGCCCTACGGCTTCGAACGGCTGAAGTCCAGCCTCGCCCTCGACATGACCGGGCTCCGGGCCCGGGCCGAGGCCGCGATCGCGATCGGCGTGATCGCTCCCGACGCGATTGCCGCCGAAGGCGCGCTCACCGAAGCGCAGACCGCGGCGGTCAAGGGCGCGCTGGCTCGGCACGGACTCGACGCGACGTCGAAGATCGTCACCAGTTCCAGCGGACTCGACGTCATCGAACTCCGCGCCGAGGGGCGCGATCCCGAGCTGGCGCGCCGCTTCGTCGTTGCGCTGCGCGACCGCTACATCTCCGACACCCAGCGCCGCATGCGGGGAATCCTCGACAGCACCCGCGCCTTCTTCGAGGCCGAGCTCGACAACCGCCGCAGCGAGGCCGCCGCCGCCGCCGCCGAACTCGACCAGCACTTCGCCGAGTTCCCCGACCTGCACTCGCGCGATCCGGTCGCGCTCGCGACGCGGGTCGAGGCGCTCCGCACGGACCGGGACCGCCTGGAGCAGGAGCAGGCCCGCCTCGACGCCCAGATCGCCGCCCGCCGCGATTTCCTCGCGGCCCTCCTCGCCGATCCGCCCGCCGAAGCCGCCTCCGCCGCCCCGGGAGCGCCCGCGCTCAACCCGGAGGAAAGCCGCATCGACGCCGCCATCCGCGATGTCGAAGCCCAGATCTCCGACGCGATCGTCGTCCGCCAGATGACGCCCGAACACCCGACGATTCGCGCCCTGCGGCGCAAGATCGACGCACTCCGGAGCGTCCGCGCCGACCTCGCCGATCAGCGGCGCATCGCCGCGACCCAGCCGGCTTCCCAGTCCGATCGCCCGTCCGCGCCGAGAAATCCGCTCGCCCGGCAGGTCGAACTCGATCTCGACACGCTGGTCCGCCAGCGCGAAATCGTCCACGCAGACTGGATCCGCGCTCATGACCGCCACACCCGCTACTCCGCCCTCGCGCGACAGCTCTCCGACGATCGCGGCGCGCTGCGCCGCCTCGAGGAACGCGTCGCGAAGGCCGGCGCCGCCGCCGCCGTATGGAGTCAGCACCTGACGCAGCTCGAACAGGTCCTCGCCGCCGAGAACGAGCTGCGCGGCACGCGCTTCTCGCTCATCGAGGAGCCGCTCACGGCCGCCCGCGCCGCTTCGCCGCGCCTCTCGGCCGTTTTCACGGTCAGCGGCGGTCTCGCGCTCGCCTGCGCCGTCCTGCTCATGGCGCTGCTCGAACTTTTCGACCAGTCGCTGCGCGACCCCGGACACCTGGCGCGAGTCGCCGGCGTTCCCGTGCTCGAAAGCGTCGGGCTCATCGCCACGCCCGCGGTTGTCGCCCGTCGCCGCGTCCGCCGCGCGATCTGGTCGCCCGCGCTCCTCGCCGGTTTCGCGGTCCTCGGCGCGTCCGCGGCCATGGCGTACGCGAGCTTCGAGCGGCCGAGCCTCCACCAGCGCGTCGGAGCCGCCCTTGACCAACTCCTCGTTCCCCTCGGCGCGCCGCCCCTCGCGCCGGAGACGCCGCAGGCGGAGGCCGTCGCATGGGAACGATGAGCAAGTTGATTCAGCGGCTCGATGCCGCCGTCCCGCCGGCCGCTCCGCCAGACCCGGCGTCGTGCGAACCCGCGCCGCCCGAGACCGCGCCGCCGATCGAGGACGCCGTCTCGCCCGGTGAGTCTCTCCCCGCCGCGCCCAGCCGGTTCGTGACCGAGCCGTTTGTCCCGGTGCCCGTGGAACCGCCTGCGTCGACGGATTCACCACCGGCGGGCCCGGCTGTCGAGCCGGCCGTCGCGCCGGCCGCGACACCGGGCAACGAAATACCCGCGACCCCGCCCACTGACGTCGCCGCTCCGCCCGAGACTCCGACGGACGCTTTACCCGCCGAGGAGACCGTGGCCGCGCCGGCCGACGCGCCCGAACCAGAGATGCCGGCAGTCGACGAGCGTGAGGCGGTGATCAGCATCGAGAGCGTGGAGGCGGCCGAGTCGGAGATCGCCTCGCTTGCCGATCCGCCATCCGCCGTCGGCGAGGACGCTGCCGGCGACTTCGGCACGCCCCCGGAAACACCCATATCGGACGATCTGCACTCCGACTCGGTCGAGGCGACACGCGTTCATCCCGCGGCCGCCGCGCTCGCGCGACCCCGAATCCCCGCGCCGGCCGCCGACGCAGCGTCGGTGCCCTCGGTGCAGCCGGGTCTCGACGCCATCAGCGCACGTTCCGAGGTTCTTCCGGCCGCACGAACCTTCACGCCCCGCACGCCGACGTTCACCGCACCACCCGTTTTCCATACGCCCTCGCCCGCCGCCCGCCCCGCGCCGTCGACCGGTGCGTCCGGCTTTGCGCGAGGCCCGATCTGCCCGCTTGCCGCGTCCTCTGTCGACGCCGCGATCATCGCCCTGAAACATCCGTTCAGCCCCGTGGCCGAGCAGATCCGCGGTTCAGCCGCCCGCCTGACGAGCATGAACCCTGAAGGCGCCCCGATGGCAATCGCGGTCACCAGCGCGGCGCGGCGCGAGGGAAAGAGCGTGTTCTGTGCGAACCTGGCGCTCATGCTCGCGGAAGGCGGCCATCGCACCGTGGTCGTGATCGACGGCGACCTCCGCTCCGGCTCGCTCGCGTCGCTCCTCGGCGCCCGCAACGACGTCGGCCTCGCGGATGTCCTCAGCGGCGGCGCCGCGCTGGCCGATGCGGTACAACCGACCTCCCGCACCGGCCTGTTCGTCCTCCCGGCCGGCCGCGGCGGCGGAAGGGTTCCGGGCGAACTGCTCGCGGGCAAGACGCTCGCCGAGACGATCTCACGGCTGCGCAGCGAGGCGGATTACGTCCTCGTCGATACGCCTGCCGTCACCACCTGCGCGGACGCGACGCTGATCGCCCGCGCCTGCGATGCGGCGTTGCTGGTCGTCGCCGCCGGCCGGACGCGCGAGTCGATCGTCGTCGAGGCGGCCGCCACTCTTCGCGGCAACAACATCCGAATCCTCGGGGCGATCATGAACGGTTGCACGCAAAGGGGGGCCTCGTGACCGCACTCTCGACCGCCCCGCGCCTCCAGCCGGCTATCGCGTCTGTTCCCGCCGGCGCGCCGGACCGGGGCGAATCCTCCGCGGTCGCCGTGCGAATCGTCTCGTCGGTTGACGACGGGGCGCGCACCGCGTGGCGCGACTTCTGCGGTTCCGCACCGGATGCCACGGTGTTTCACCGTCCCGAGTGGTTCGACGCCGTCGCCCGCGCGTTCGGCCACGATACGCACCTGCTGCTGGCGGAATCGACGATCGCCGGTTCGCCCGGCCGCCGCGAGCTCGTCGGTCTGCTGCCGCTTACCGATGTTCGAAGTCGCCTCACCGGGCGGCGCCTCATCAGCGCCGCCTATGGAACGTCCGGCGGGGTCGTGGCCCGCGACGCCGCCGCTGCGCGCCGCCTCGTCGAGAGTGCGGAGAACCTCGCGCTGCGGCTGGGTGCGTCGCTCGTCGAAATCCGGTCCCAGGCGGACTACGCCCCGGACTGGCAGGTCGATCGCCGCTACGTCGAATTCGTTCGCGATCTGCCGGCCGGCCTCGCCGACGTCGACGCGTGGCTGCCCCGGAAGGCCCGCGCCGCCGCCCGCCAGGCCCGCGAACGCGAGGGCCTGACGGTGCGCCACGCGGCCGCGGATCTCGATCTCGTGTGGGATCTCTACAGCCGCTCGATGCGTCGCCTCGGTTCGATCAACTACCCGCGCTCGTTCTTCCACGCACTCGCCCGCACGCTCGGGCCCCGGCTCTGGGCGACCACCGTCTGGCGCGGCCCCCGGCCCGTCGCCGGCGTCGTGAGCATCTCCGATCGTGATACGATCCGGCCGTATTTCTCGGGCCTCGACGAGCATCTGCGCTGCACGGGGTGCGCGAATTACCTCTATCTCGCCGTTGTGGAGCGCGCCGTCGCGGAGGGGCATACGCGTTTCGATTTCGGCCGAACGCGTCGCGATAACGTCGGCGCGTTCGAGTTCAAGAAAAATCAGGGATTCGCACCGCGGCCCGTCGAGTATCGCCGCTTCGTGGCGCCGGGCCGCAAACCCGTCGACGTCTCGCCGTCGAATCCGCGTTTCTCGCTGGCGCGGCGCATCTGGCCGCACATGCCGCTGGCACTGACGCGTCCGCTGGGGGCGTGGCTCTCGCGTTCGATCCCGGGGTGACCGTGAAGATCCTGATGCTCACACCGCGGTTTCCATTCCCGCCGAGGCGCGGCGACTGCATCCGCGCCTGGGGAGAATTGACCTGGCTCGCCGATCGCCACGATCTGTGGCTCGGCTCGCTCGCGGAGACGCCGCCGAGCCGCGACGAGGTCGACGAAGTCCGGCGCCGCTGCCGCGGCGTCGCGGTCTTCGCCCGCGGTCCGCTGACGCGCCTCTGGCGCGGCGGCATCAGCCTGCTGCGCGGGGCGACGATCACCGAGGGCTATTTTGCCGATGACCGTCTCGCGGCGCAGATCCGGTCCTGGTCCGCCGAGATCGGATTCGACGCCGTGCTCGTCTTCTCGTCGGGGATGGCCCAGTACACGCCGGTCGCCGGCGCCGCCCGCAGCGTGCTCGACATGAACGACGTCGACAGCTTCAAGTGGCGTCGCTACAGCCGCTCGCGCTCGTGGCTCGCCCGCGGCATCTACGCCGTCGAGGGCCGCCGCCTCGCCGCCGCCGAGCGGAACTGGACCGCTTCACACGACGTCACGGTCGTCGTCAATGAGCGCGAGCGGGCCCGGCTCGCCGCCATCGGCGCGCCCGGTCGCAGCGCCGTGATCCGTACCGGCGTCGAAGCCCCGCCCGCCGCTCATGTCGTGCGCCGTGTGGCCGAGCAGCCGATCGTCGGCTTCGTCGGCTCGATGTCCTATGCGCCGAATATCCGCGCCGCAGAGTGGTTCGCCGAGGCCGTCTGGCCGCGCATCCGCGCTGCCCGGCCCGACGCGCAGTGGTGGATCGTCGGCCGCAGCCCGACTCGCACGGTCCGCCGCCTCGCCCGGCTCCCCGGCGTCACCGTTGTCGGGGCGGTCGATTGCGTGGCGCCGCTGCTCGCCCGGTTCCGCGTCTTCGTCGCGCCCATCCGCGATGATCTCGGCGTCCAGACCAAGCTCATCCACGCCCTTGCGCACGGAGTCCCCTCCGTCTGTACGCCCGCCGCCTCGGAGGGAATGGACTGGACTGCGCGGCCGCCGTTTCTGGTCGCCGGGAGTCCCGCGGAATTCGCGGCCGCCGTGACGCGTGTCCTGGTCGACGATGCGCTCGCCGCCGATCTCTCCGCGGCCGCGATCCGGAACGCAGCCGCGTTCTACGATGTCCGTGCGCAGGCCGCCGAGTTGGAGGCCGTCCTCGTTTCTGCTCCGGGGGATGCCTGCGATGCGGTCGCCAGCGGGCAACCGATCGTGCTCGCGCCTTCCACCGCATCGAGGCGCGCGGGATGATTACCGGCCGGAACATCATCTGCATCGCCAGCAACTGGTCGGAGTCTCCGACCGGCAAGCACCACATCATGCGCCGCCTCGCCCGCGGAAACCGCGTTCTCTGGATCAACTATCACGCATCCCGCCTCCCGCGGCTGTGCTGGAGCGATCTCACGCGCGGTATCCGCCGCCTCCGCGATGCCGCCCGGCCGATTCAGGCGCACGCGGACGGTCCGAGCGTGAAGACGCCGCTGCTCGTCCCGTGGCCCTCGTCGAGCGTCGCCCGCGCGATGAACGCCGCCCAGCTTCGACGGCTCGTGCGGCGCCACCTGGACGCCGCAGCGCCCCGGCCGGCGCAGCTCTGGCTTTTCACGCCCGAGGTCCCCGAGGCGCTCGATGCGGCGACGTGGGAACGCACCGTCTACTGCTGCGTCGATGAATTCGATGCGTTCGCGGGCGCTGACGCGCGTCTGATCGCCGAACTTGAACGGCGGACGCTCGCCGGCGCGGACATTGTCATCGCCACCTCGCAGCCGCTTTTCGAATCGCGCTCGCGCGTCCACCCGCGCGTCCATCATGTGCCCCACGGCGTCGATTTCGATCACTTCGCCCGCGCCCGGACGATTCCCCTCGCCGAGATCCCCGCCGACATCATCCGCTTTCCGCGACCGGTCCTGGGGTATTTCGGCCTGATCGCCGAATACGTCGATCTCGACCTCATCGCGCGCGTCGCCCGCGCGCGTCCGAAGTGGACGTTCGCGCTGATCGGCGACGTCCGCGCCGATCGCGCGCCCCTCGCCGGCCTCGCGAATGTCCACCTGCTCGGCCGGCGCGACTACCAGTCGCTCCCCGCATACTGCGCCGGCTTCGACGCGGGGATCATTCCGTTCCGCGCCGGCCGGCTCACGCACGCCGTCAATCCGATCAAGTTGCGCGAGTACCTCGCGGCGGGTCTGCCCGTGATCTCGAGCCCGATGCCCGCCGTCGAACCCTACGCGCCCGCCGTGCAGATCGCCGCGAACCCGCGCGAGTTCATCGCCGCGGTGGGGCGGCTCGACACGCTCCGCGAATCGCCCGAGGCGCAGCGGACGTTCGACGACGTGCGCGGCGAGGGGTGGGACGCGCGGGTTGAACAATTGTCGCAAATCGTCCTCGGCGGAGTGTACAATGACAGTTCCGGCGCTGCGTCCGCCGTCGCGGCCGGCGCCGGCGCCGGCGGGGAGGCGTCATGAGCGCCGCGGCGATTCCGTCCGAGGTTCTGGGCGAGGTCGATCGCACTGCGTCCGCGATGACGTTGAGCTGCTTCAGCGTCGACGTCGAGGAATATTTTCACTGCGAGGCGTTTCACCGCTCCGTTCCGCGCGGCGACTGGACGACGCTGGAGCGCCGGGCCCGCCCGTTCATCGAGCGCATCGCCGCCCGCCTGCATGAAACGGGCAACCGCGCGACGTTCTTCGTTCTCGGCTGGATGGTCGAGTCGCTCGCACCGCTGCTGCGCGATCTCCATGCCGCGGGCCACGAAATCGCCTGCCACGGCGACGGGCACGATCATCTTTCACGTCTGACGCCCCAGGCGTTCCGCGATGACCTGCGCCGCGCCCGCGACCGACTCGCCGCGTGCATCGGCGCCCGTATCGAAGGCTATCGCGCTCCGACGTTCTCGCTGACGCGCCGTACCGCCTGGGCCGTGGAGATTCTCGCGGGCGAGGGATTTACCTACGACTCGAGCGTGTTCCCGATTCACCACGACCGCTACGGCGTGCCCGAAGCGCCCTGCGATCCCTTCTGGCTCGACCGCCCGGGCGGCCTGCTCGAACTACCGCCGCTCACGCTCGATTGGGGAATCGTCCGCATCCCGGTCGGCGGCGGCGGCTATCTCCGGCTCCTGCCGGCCGCCGCGCTCCGCGCCGCCCTCGCGGCGCGCCGCCGCGAAGGCCGCGCCGCGATGCTCTACATCCATCCGTGGGAATTCGACGAGCACCAGCCGCGACTGCCCGCGTCGGCGCTGGCCCAGTGGCGGCACCGCGTCAATCTCGGCGCGACGGAGGGCAAGGTCGCCCGGCTGTTGGAGGAATTTCGATTTACGACCGCCCGGAGCATCGCCGCCGCAATCCGCGCGGCCGGCGATCCGCCTCTGTTTCGCCTGTGACCGCGCCGCTCAGCGCCGTCCCGCGGGTACTGCGGGTTCGTCGTCCTCGGCCAGCGGCCGAAGATCCTCCGGCTCCGCAATCCCCTGGACAAATCGCTGCACATATTCGTTCGGGCTCGCCATGACCTCGGCCGGCGCTCCGTCGGCGATGAATCGGCCGCCGCGCAAGATCAGGATGCGGTCGCCGACCTCGGTCGCCAGCTTGATGTCGTGCGTGACGACGATGCCGGTGACGCCTTCGCGATGCTGGAGGTCCCGGATCAACCGCGTGATCACGTCCGAGCGCTGCGGGTCGAGCCCCGCCGTCGGTTCGTCGTAGAGAATCACCGCCGGCGGCGGATCGAGCGCGATGCCCCGCGCGATCGCGACGCGTTTCTTCTCACCGCCGGAAAGCTCAGCGGGGCGCTTTTTCTCGAAACCCGCAAGCCCGACCGTCTCCAGCGATTCGCGGACCAGATCGTCGATCCGCTTCCGATCCACGCGCCCCGGGTTGTTCTCGATCATCTGAAACGCGATGTTCTCCGCGACCGTCATCGAGTCGAAAAGCGCGTTGAGCTGAAAGACAAAGCTGATCCGCTGCCGGATGCGATAGAGGGCCTGCTCGTACAGCGTGTCGATCCGCGTGCCGTCGAACCAGACTTCCCCCCGGTCCGGGTGCAGCAGTCCGACGATGTGCTTGAGCAGCACGCTCTTGCCCGTCCCCGACCGGCCCATGATGACCGTCGTTCGCCCCCGCTCGACCCGCAGGTCGATGTCGTCGAGCACGCGCTGCCGTCCAAAGGACTTGCTCACGCGCTTGAACTCGATGATCGGGGCGGTTTCGGCCATGAGCGTCAGATGAGCGAGCGGAAGCCGTAGAGGTTCATGTAGAGCGTGTTGATCACGAGGTTCAGGAAGAAGTCCAGGAGCAGAATCGCGATGAAGCTGATCACGAACGCGTGCGTGCACGCCTGGCCGACGCCTTCGGCCCCCGCCCGGCAGTGGAATCCCTTGTAGCAGCTGATCAGCCCGATGGTCCCGCCGAAGAAGATCGACTTCACCATCCCCGCGCCGATGTCCCAGAACTCGACGATGTCCCGCGTGTGCTGCCAGTACGGCTCCGACTCCCCGCCGTAATAGACCGCGTAGATCAGCCACGCCCCCAGCGCCCCCAGCAGAGCCGCGTAGCACGTCAGCAGCGGCGCCAGCAGCAGGCACGCCAGAAACCGCGGCGTCACGAGGTACCGCACCGGGTCCGTACCCATCGACCGCAGCGCCAAGATCTGCTCCGTGACGTTCATCGTTCCCAGCTCGGCTGTCAGCGCCCCGCCCACGCGGCCCGCCAGCATCACGCCCGCGAGCACCGGCCCCAGCTCGGCCGCCAGCGACGCGTTGACGATCGCCCCCAGCCGGTCGGCCATCGCGGCCGCGTCGAACTGCTGCCAGCCCTGGACGACCAGAACCATGCCGATGAACGAGCCCGTCAGCATGATCACGGGGACCGAAAGCGCGCCGATGAGGTAGCACTGCGGGAGCAGCCGCCGCCAGCCGCGCGGCGTGAGGATGTCGACCGGCGCGTGCGCGATCGCCGCCGCCGCAAAAACCCAGAATCGCCCGAATAATTCAAACGCGCCGAGCGTGGCCTCGCCCAGCGCGCCGAGAGATCGAATGACAGGATGCAACCGCGCCATAACCGTCGCCCGCCCGGCCGCGCACCAGACCCGCTGGCCGCCGTCGCCGCGATAGCGTAGCCAATCCCCGCGCGAATGGCGAACGCCCGGCCCTGCGCCGCGTCGCCGCGAAGCATGCGCGCGTGCCGCTGCGCTCACCGCCTCATCGCGCCGCGGTCCCGCCATCCTTCAGGAAGATGTAGTAGAGCCGACCCTCAGCATATGTCCGCCCCGCGAGCGACTCCGCGGCCGCACCCACGCCCATGTACACATCGCAGCGTCCCGCCGCGCGGATCGCGCCGCCCGTGTCCTGGTCGCACGCGAACTCGCCGTAGGGCATCTGCGTCACGTTGCCGTTCACGTCCGCCTGCGGAAGCTGCGTGTCGAGAAATGCCGGCGCAGCCCGCGGAAAGATCTGCTTGTCCGTCGCGACGCTCCGGAAGGACGTCACCGGCACGCCGATGCTCCCGAACGGCCCGCCGCTCGTTTCCTTGAAGAAGACATACCGAGGATTCTGCCATGCGTACTTGCTCACGTCCTGCGGATGATCGCGGAAGTACCGCAGCAGCGTCTGGAGCGAAAGATCCTCCGCCCGGATCGCGCCGTCCGCGATCATCGCCTTCGCGATCGGCACGTAGTCGTGGCCGTTGTTGCCCGCGTATCCGATCTCCCACAGCGAGCCGTCCGCAAGCCGCAGCTTCGCCGAGCCCTGCACCGTCACCACGTACGCCTCGAACGGCGATTTCAGCCACGCGAGCTCGGTGCCCTCCAGTTGTCCTGACTGCTCGATCTCCCGCCGCGTCATGTACGGGACCATCCGCCCGTCCGGCGTCCGCCGCCCCTGCACATTGCCCTCGGCATCCGCAACCAGGTCCGGCGGCGCCTTGTAGAGCGGGTACTGGAACGGCCCCTCGCGCTGCTTGCGCCCTTCGAAGATCGGCGTGTAATAGCCCGTGTAGAGCACCGTCCCCCGGTCGTCGCACCCGACCGACTGATACACGTCGAAACGCTCCCGGATCGCCGCGTCAAAGTCCTGCGGCGACTGCGCCTGCTGGAGCACCAGCAGCAGCGCCTGGAGCGACGCCACCACGCGTGAATGGCTGATCTCCCCATAGGGGTAGTACCGCTTGCTCGACGGCCGCGACATGTAGCTCAGGCTGTTCCGGATCGCTGTTTCCAGCCCCTCACGCCCGTAAAACCCGCGCGAGAAATCCGGGTACAGCTCCGGCGGAATCTTCCGCAGCGCAAGCTGACCCGGCGGCAGCGGGCGGCCGTAGTCCTTCTTCGACGGCGGAACCCACGCATCCTCTTTGGGCGGACAGCCGCAGAGGCAGACGAGACTCAGCAAAAGGGCGGCGGCGACGGTACGCGGCATGGTTCGGCTCCTTCCGAACGGGGGGTGACACGGGCAACGAGTTGCGGGGATTCTGCCATGATTACGGATTTCCGGCAATAACGCCTCGATGCCGGCGTTCTGCACGGCTTAGCGGGCCTGCGGTCTCGCCCGGGCGGCCGAGGTCCGCCCATGCCCAGCGCCTCGTCCTTGAATACGCGGGCGGTGGGCGACTAAAATCTATTCGCTTCCGGGCACCACCGGCGGCGGTCTCGCGGCGAATTTCACAGGCGGCCGAACCTGTTTCGACAACATCCGGAAGTGAGGACACCATGTTCCGATTCTTGAGCATTGCTGCACTGTCCGTCGCGTTGACGGGCATTTCCGTGGCGCAGGAAACCCCCGATCCAGCCCAGGACCAGCCCCGCCCGAGGCGCCAGCGCCAGGACGGCGCACAGGGCCAGGACGGACAGCAACGCGGGCGCCGCGGCCAGATGGGCGGCCCCGGCATGGGCATGATGATGGGCGGCCCCGGCGGCGGCCGGATGATGGACCGTTTCGTCGAAGAGTTGAACCTTGACGAACAGCAGAAGCTCATCTTCGACGAGCTGATGGCTCCGCAGCGTGAACGCATGCGGCAGATGGGCGAGCGGATGCGCGAAATGCGCGAAGCCCAGGAAGCCGGCGACACCGAGCGCGTCGAACAGATCCGTCAGGAAATGCGCGAAGCCGGGATGGGCCCCGGCGGTCCCGGCGGCGGTCGCGGCCGCGGGCCTGCCCAGATGCAAGAGGCCATGAACGAGGTTCTCGAAGGCCTCGAACCCGCCCTCCGCGAAGACCAGCTCGAAAAGCTCGACGAGATGCGCGACCGGATGGAGCGCGGTCAGCAGAGCATGGACGCCGCCCGGCGCGTCCGCGAGGAACTCCCCGATACGCTGAACCTCGACGACTCGCAGCGCGCCCAGTTCGAGGAAATGCTCGGCGAAGAGCGCGAGGCGATGCGCCAGCAGTTCGAGTCCATGCAGCCCCTCTTCGAAAAGATGCGCGAGGCGCGCGAGGCCGGCGACGACGCTGCGCTCGCCGAGCTGCGGAAGCAGATGGAGGCCAACCAGCCCGACTTCGGCGCCCGCACCGCCGCGTTCCTCGACCGCCTGGAGGGCCTCCTTACCCCTGAGCAGAAGCCGCTCCTCGAGCAGTTCCGCGACGAGATCGGCGTCGGGCCTGCCGGCGAAGGGGCCCAGGGCTTCGTCGACGTCAAGGACCTCATCCGCGTCGCGAAGCGCGTTCGCCTGACCGCCGAGCAGAAGGATGAATTCAAGGACATCGAGCGCACGGCCGCCCAGGAAAACCGCAAGGCCGGCCGCGACAAGGAAGCCCGCGCGGCGCTCTCCGAGCGCATCCAGCGTGAAATCGAGGAACTCCTCGACGAGACGCAGCGCAACCGCTTCCACCAGCAGATCGAGCGGCTCCAGCGGCGCAATGCCCGTCGCTGAGAGGCATGCGGCTCATAACAAATCGCATCACGCGGAGGGCTCGCAAGGGCCCTCCGCCATTTCCGGCCCATCGCCGTGATCCCGCACGCCCGCTCGCGCTCCCCAACGGAAATCCGCTCATTCGCGCCGGAAATCGGCTTGCATCCGGACCGTTTCCCGGGCACACTCGATTACATGGGTCGGGGCCGGCTGGCGTTTGCGTTTCTCTCGCTCCTCTGCGCGCTGCTTCTCACCGGCTGCGTCGATTCACGCCGCTTCGACGCGACCATGCGCGGCCTCTGCTTCGACCGTCTCTGGTCCGAGCTGCGCCGCTACCACGTCGATCTCAAGGTCGTCGACGCCATCGCTCCGAGCGTGGAGGACGTGCGAGCCCGCGTCGCCGCGGCCGAAACGCGCGACGCCTACCTCGTCGAACTCGGCCGGTTCCTCGACGAGTTCCAGGATCCGCACATCGGATTCGACGACCTCGACGACTATCTCCGGTTCCATTCAGGTCAGGAGCCCACCGGCCTCGCGAGAATCCGCTCCCTCGACCGCCAGGGCGTCTGGGTCGACCTCGATCCGGACGTCCTCGCCGCCGCTCACGGCCCCTGCGCCGCCGCCGCCGGCTCCTCCGGCCTCGTCGAGATCGCGGACATCGAGGGCATCCGCTCGCCCGCGCTCGTGACGACATTCCTCACGATGGGAATTCCCGGCCGGCCCGTGCATGTGCGCATCCGAACCGGAGACTGCGAAGACTGCATTCTCGAATGCGCCTATCCATCCGTCGATTCCGATTCGGATGGCCGCGGCGGCCGCCGGTTTGCGTCCGTCCGCCGCTTTTCGCCGTCGCTTTTCTATCGCCGGCCGGCCAATCACAAGATCGGCTACGTCGCGCTGCGCAGCTTCGACCGCGAGGAACTCGTCACGCGATTCGATACGGCCCTCAATGAGCTGATCGACGCTCCGGCGCTGGTCATCGACCTGCGCTCGAACGTCGGCGGCGAATTCCGTTACATGACGCAGATTCTGTCGCGTTTCCGCGCCGGCTGGACGAATTGGGGCAGCCTGCACTGGCCGCTGCCCCGCGTGCTGCCGTTCATCGGCCCCGAACGGTCGTGGTGGCGCGTCGACTGCTGGCTCCCGAACCGCGAGCCCGTCTTCGGCCGGCCGATCGTCGTTCTGGTCGACGGCGCGACGGCCAGCGCGGCGGAGCTCTTCGCGTTGAACCTGCGCGAGCAGTGCGGCGCGGTGCTTGTGGGCCAGCAGACGCTGGGAGCGCACGCCGGTGTGCGGCGGGTGAAGCTCCCCGATGGGTTGCAGCTTCAGTTCGGCTCCGTCCGGCTCCAGACGCACGCGGGCACGGAACTCTCGCGCGAGGGCGTCACGCCGGATGTTGTCGTCCCGGCGGATCGCCAGGCCATCCGCGACAACGGCCTCGACGAGCTGCGCCGCATCCGCTCGACCGCGTTCACGACGGCCTGTGAGACGGCGGAGAAGTTGGCGCAGACCGGGGAAGTTCATCCAGCGGAATGACGGTTGCGCAAGACGCGGAGCTCCGAACGCGGCGCTACGCCGGCCGCGGCAGTGGCCCGCCCGCGCCGCCGTCGCGCGGCCGCTCGATCGGCCGGGCCACCGGCGGCTCGTTCTGCCGCCGCTCCTGCTCCATCGCGATCAGGTCCGCCACCGTCGGCTTGTCCAGCGTCTCGCCGCGGATCAGCCGGCGGACCTCGTCGCCGTCGAGCGTCTCGTATTTCAGCAGCGCCTTCGCCAGCGCCTCGAGCTTCTCGCGGTTCTCGTGGATCAGCTTGCGCGTGTCCTCGTACGCCGCGTCGATGATCTTCTTCACTTCCGTGTCGATCACCTCCGACGTGCGATCCGAGAATTCCTTGCTCAGCCCCAGGTCAAAGCCGGGGCGGTGCTCGTCGTCTCCGTAATACACGAACCCGAGCTGGTCGCTCATGCCCCAGTCGGTGATCATCCGCCGCGCCAGCGACGTCGCCTGCCGGATGTCGCCCGACGCGCCGGAGTTCATGTCCATGCCCAGAAACTCTTCGGCGATTCGACCCGCGCACAGCACCCGCAGCGTCGCCTCGACGAACGACCGGCTCATCGTCATCCGGTCCTTCTCGGGCAGCGAGAACGTCGCCCCGCCGTAAGGCCCGCGCGGGATGATGCTCACCTTGTGCACCGGGTCCGCCGAGGGCAGCAGCGACTGCACCAGCGCGTGGCCGGCCTCGTGGTAGGCCGTCAGCTCGCGCTCGCGGTCGTCGACGACGCGGCTGCGCTTCGCCCGGCCCCACTTGATCTTGTCGCGCGCCTCCTCCAAGTCTTCCAGCTCGATCCAGTCTTTGCCGGCCAGCGTCGCCAGCAGCGCCGCCTCGTTGATGACCGCGGCGAGATCCGCGCCGCTGAACATCGGCGTCGCCCGGGCCAGCCGCTGGAGCTTGTTCTCGATCGGATCGCGGATGCGCACCTTGGCCGCGTGCACCTTCAGAATCTCGTAGCGGCCCTTCACGTCCGGCAGCGGCACGTACACCTGCCGGTCGAAGCGGCCCGGGCGGATCAGCGCGGGGTCGAGCACATCGGCGCGGTTGGTGGCCGCGATGACGATCACCATGTCGTTCGATTCGAAGCCGTCCATCTCGACCAGGATGGCGTTGAGCGTCTGTTCGCGCTCGTCGTGCCCGCCGCTGCTGTAGCCCATGCCGCGCCGCCGCCCGACGGCGTCGATTTCGTCGAGGAAGACGATGCACGGCGCGTTGTCCTTCGCCTGGCGGAAGAGATCGCGCACGCGCGAAGCGCCCACGCCGACGAACATCTCGACGAAGTCGGAGCCGCTGATCGAGAAGAACGGTACGTCCGCCTCGCCCGCGATCGCCTTGGCCAGCAGCGTCTTGCCGCAGCCGGGTTCGCCGACCAGCAGCACGCCGCGCGGGATGCGCCCGCCGAGCTTCTGGAAGCGCTTGGGCGTCCGCAGGAATTCGACAATCTCCTGCACCTCGTCCTTGGCCTCGTCGATGCCCGCGACGTCGTTGAACGTGATGTTCGTGTGTTCCTTCGTGCTCAGCTTGTGCCGGCTGCGCCCGAAGTTGCCGAGCATGCCGCCCGCCGCGCCCGCCTGCCGGAGCTGGCGGAAGACGAAGAACCAGAGGATGCCGAAGAGCACCAGCCACGGCAGGATGTTGAGCAGGATCGCCATCCACACGCCGTCGCTCTGCTTGTCGACGATGTCGACGTGTTTCCCGCCCGCCCGGTTCGCGGCGGTATCAACGACCGACTTGAACTGGTTGAAATTCTCGCCGCCCACCAGCGGCCACTTCACGAGCACACGGTCGGTGTTGAAATTCGGATGCGTCTCCGTCAGGATCGCGATGAACGACCCCGTGTTGCGGATCTCGATCGACTTCACCCGCCCCTGCTCGAGTTCGTTCGTGAAATTGGTCGCGGAGATCTCCGGCGGACCGCTGAAGCTGCGGCCGAAGACGACCAGCAGCATGAACAGCACGCCCAGCAGGATGATCCAGCTGAAGGTGCCGCTGTTCATCCGCATCGGCGGCTTGGGCGGCTCCCCGTTGCCGCGCTGCGGGTTGTTGGGTCGGTCGTCCTGGTTCGCCATTTCGTGACTGCCCTTCTGCGCCGGTCGCTGCTCACCAGTCGCTGTACATCCGACTGATGATATTCCGCGCCAGGCGATCGATCGCCCGCCGCTGTCCGAGCCCCTCGGTCTCGCCCGCTCCCGCGAGATAGTCGACCGACGAGAGTAATATCGGCTGATCCAGCAGGATCTGCCCGTTCCGAAGATCTTTCCACGTCACCCGCACCACCAGGTTGAGCTGCATGTCCCGCGGCTGACGGGTCGTATAGTCCGGGGCGAACGACGCCTGCCGTTCCTCGAGGATTTCGCCCTTCAGCACCGTGTCCGCCTGCTCCCGCGGCGCGAGCCGGTAGGGCGTGTCCGTCCCGATCCGCTTCTTCACCGCTTCCGTCAGCATGAATTCCAGGTCACGGCGGAACTCCTTCGACTCAAACACCTCGACGGCGACCGTGTCGATTCCCGACCGAAAAAGCTGGTCCGACCGGTATCCGCAGCCCGTCGCGGCCAGGAGCCCGAGCAGGCACAGGCCGGCCGCGCGAACCAGTGCGACGTTGGGCCGATTTCGCGTCATGGTCCTGCGCCTTCCTCACCGATCTCGATCCCCATTCCCCGCAGCCGTGCCGCCGCCTGGCCCGCTGCCAGCGTATCCGGCCAGTCTTTCAGAATGCGGCGATAGTAGTACTCCGCGGCGTTCACGGCGTCCGTCTTTTCGTACCAGCGGGCGATGTAAAGGTCCTTATCCGCTCGCTGCTGCCGGATCGCTTCGAGCTGCGAGTCGACGTTCTCCCGCGCCGCGACCTCCGGGTACGTCGCCTTCAGCTGCCGATACCGCTCGTCCGCGTCCAGCAGCGCCCGATCGTCGAACTTGATTCCCGGAAACGCCGCGAATGCCGCCGCCGCCGCGCGGAACATCGCCAGCCGCGCCCACCGGCCGCTGGGAAACTCGCGGCTGAGCAGTGCGTACGTGTCCTGCGCGAGGTCGAGATCGCCGTTCGCGAAGTAATAGTCCGCCTTGAGCTTCAGCGCCTGCTCGCCCAGCCGCGTGCCGGGGACGAGTTCCCAGATGCCGTCCAGGATCTTGATCCCGTCGTCGTACGCCGGCAGCCGCAGGAATCCGAACACGATTCGCTTCTGTCCCGAGAGAAACGCCCGCGCCACGTCCATCTCGCGCCGCAGCGTCTTGTAGAACATGTCGCCGCCCGTGTTCTGCACGACGACGACGTAGCTTTCATACGCCTTGTAGAAGTCCCGCGTCTCGAAATACGCCTCGCCGAGCAGGAACATCGCCTCGTAGTAGCGCTCGTCGTCGGGGTTGTCCTTCGTCCAGCGCTTCAGCAGCTTCCGGGCCTTTTTGGCTTCGCCCGTCGCCAGCCAGCGCCGCGCCTGCTCCAGTTCGCCGCCGATCGTCTCCGGCTCCGCCGGCCGGTCGACCCACTGGTTCTGATCCGGGTCGAGAATCTGCCGCTCGCGCGGACGCTCCTCCTGTGCCGGGGCGGAGGCCGCCCAGCTCACGAGAAACGACACGACCAGCCACGCTCTTCGGGATTCGCGCATCAGGGCGGATTATAGGAACGGCTGCGCAACCCGACAAACGCGGGCCAAAAGCGAAAAGGAGCCCCCGTCCTGCGGGCTCCTTCACGCGTTCAACCACCCCATGAGCGAGGCGCCTGCGACGAACGCCTCTGGACACTACGACATCGATGGTTCCGGTTCGGGCTGCAATGCGCCGCGGATCTTGCTCAGCGCCCGGTTTTGAATCTGCCGAATGCGCTCCTTCGTCACGCCGAAGATCGCCGCCACCTCGCGCAGCGTCTTGCCGGAGCTCGACGGCTGCGGCGCCATCCGCCCGTCGAACCCGAACCGCTCCGAAAGCACCCGCCGCTCCGAGCGCGTCAACTCGGCCGTGTTCGACTTCAGCACGCCCCGCAGCGCCCGGACAAAATCTTCTTCCTCGTGCGACCGCCGCAGTTCCATCAGGTCCGGCGACTGAAGATTCGGGTCAAATTCCGTCGGGAACCGGCTGCGATGCCGCGCCAGCAGCGCCACCGCCCGGGCGATGGCCGTGAGGATCGACCGGCAGGCGTACGTGCTGAACTTGAAGCCGCGGTTGCAGTCAAACTTCTCGACGCTCCGCAGCAGGGCGAACTGGCCCTCGCTGATCAGTTCGCCGAAGTCGATTCCATTGATCCGCGAACGCTCGATCATGGTCGGAACCAGACCCAGGTTCGCCCCGACGATGTCGTCGCAGTACCGTCGCGCGACGCGATCCCACTCGAGCAGGTTCCGGGCGGCCGCCGATGTCAGGCGCTTGCCCTTGAAGTCATGCAGAATGCGGATCATCCGATACCGGGCATAGTTGAACCGCTCGAAAAGCTCGCGCTCTTCGGCCGCCGTCAGCGACCGGCCTTTCCCCGAGACGGCCTGGGCGACCACGTCCGCTGTGGCGTGCTCCATCGGACCCTCAAAGAGCGCGGCGGCGTTCGCCCGCGAGAAACGCGGGTCGTAAACGACTTCCAACACGCTCGTCGTCCGCCGGCGAAGCTGTTGCTGATCCTCGGCACTGAAATCACGAAGATTCAGCGGCAGCCGGACCTTCGGCGTGAGCTTGCGCAGGGCGGTCGTCCGATCCGAAACAGCATTCTGAGTCATCTTCGGCATCATCATCTCCCCGCCGCCGCGCCGGCAGTGTCGGCCCGGGCGCGAACGGCGATTCGCGGCATCACTATTTAGTACGCTCACGCCGCCCTTGGGTTTCAAAAAAAACGCCCAATCCTCAAAAAATTCGTTCAATCCGCTCACTCAGTCTAACCACCATGGCCCGAGAATGCAAGACAATTCGGCGAGAACATCGCGTTCATCGTCCATAACCTGTTTGTCTGTTTGAGTTAACGGATCATGCTCCCATCAGCCGAATCCGCTTCACTCTCCAGGCAATTCGACCATTCCAATCAGCACAAGTTTGATTCGATTTCAGTTTCCACTGCCCCAGGCCGCCTCCGGCCAACCCGCCGAACTCCCCGTGACCCCCCGCGCATCACCGCGCCGATTGCGTATGATGCCCGCCGAACCGCCGAGGAGACCTCCATGCACCGCCTCGTTCTCGTTCTTTCGATCGTCGGCCTTGCCGCGCCCGCCTATTCCCAGCCGATCGATGCGGCCGCGCTCGAGAAGGCCATGCCGGCCGAGGCGATCGCCAAGCCGGCCAAGCCGCGCAAGGTGCTGGTCTTCACCGCCACCCGCGGCTTCCGCCACAGCTCGATCCCGATCGGGGCGGATTCGATCACGATGCTCGGCAAGAAAACGGGGGCGTTCGAAGCGACCCACTCGGAGGACATCGCCGTCTTCGAGAAGGACTCGCTCGACAAGTACGACGCCGTCGTCTTTCTCAACACCACCGGCGAGCTGTTTCTCCCGCCGGATTTCGAGAAGCTCGACGACGCGGCCAAGAAGAAGGCCGAGGAGACCGACGCGCGGCTGAAGAAGAACCTCGAAGAGTTCATCACCGGCGGAAAAGGCTTCGCCGGCATCCACTCGGCCACGGATACCTTCTACAAGTGGGAGTTCTACGGCCAGATGATCGGCGGCTATTTCGACGGCCACCCCTGGGGCGCCGGCGATGACGTGGTCATCCGCATCGACGACCCGCAGCACCCGCTCGCCGCCCCGATGGGATCGGAGTCGCTCGAATTCAAGGAAGAGATCTACCAGCTCAAGGCCCCGTACGACCGCAGCAAGCAGCGCGTCCTCATGACGCTGGACACGATCCGCACGAACATGAAAAAGGGCGGCGTGAAGCGGACGGACAATGACTTCGGCGTCAGCTGGGTGAAGACCGCCGGCAAGGGCCGCGTCTTCTACTGCTCGCTCGGCCACAACGAGCACATCTACGCCCACCCCCGCGTCCTCAAGCACTATCTCGCGGGCATCCAGTTCGCCATCGGCGACCTGAAGGCCGACACGACGCCGCGCCCCCTCGCGGCAACGCCCGCACCCGCCGACGGCTTCGTCGAGCTCTTCAACGGCCGCGACCTCACCGGTTGGAAGGGCCTCGTTTCGCCCGACGGCGGACCGCCGGCCCGCGCGAAGATGTCGGCCGACGAACTCGCGAAGGCCCAGAAGGCCGCCGACGAGTCGATGCGCGCCCACTGGAAGGTCGAAAACGGCGTCCTCGTCTTCGACGGCAAGGGTCAGTCGCTCTGCACGGAAAAGGACTACGGCGATTTCGAGCTGCTCGTCGACTGGAAGATCCTCGAAGGCGGCGACAGCGGCATCTACCTCCGCGGCTCGCCGCAGGTCCAGATCTGGGATGCAAAGCAGCATCCCGAGGGCTCCGGCGGCCTCTATAACAATCAGAAGAATCCCGCTAAGCCGCTCGCCTGCGCGGACAAGCCCGTCGGCGAGTGGAATTCGTTCCGGATCAAGATGGTCGGCGACCGCGTCTGGGTCTGGCTGAATGACGTCGCCGTCGTCGAGAACACCGTCCTCGAAAACTACTGGGAGCGCGACAAGCCCATCTACCCCCGCGGCCAGATCGAGCTCCAGAACCACGGCAACCGTCTCGAATTCCGCAACGTCCGGATTCGCGAGCTGCCCTCGAGCGAAAAATGACGCAGCCCCGCTTCGGCAATCGCGGCCCGCGCCGGCCGCCGCGCCCGATGCGCGACGACGACGCGGGTGGCGGACCTCCGCCGGCCGGCGCGGTCTCGCCGTGGGTCCAGCTCCGCTCGGGGAGCATGAACCCGCTGATCTTCAAGCGGATGATCCGCACGACCGACCCCGCCGCCCGCTCCGGCGATGTCGTCCAGGTCTACGACAAATCCGGCGCATTTTTCGGCCGGGCGCTCTACCACGCCGACTCGCAGATCGCGCTGCGCATGCTCACATTCCGCGATGAGCCGGTGGACGCCGAATTCTGGCGGCAACGCCTCGCGTCGGCTGTGGAGCTGCGCCGCCGCCTTCGCCTCGACGATGTCACCGACGCCTACCGGCTCGTCCACGCCGAGGGCGACGGTCTGAGCGGCCTCGTCATTGAGCGGATTGCCGACTGCCTCGTCTTCGAAGTCTTTTCCAAGGGCATGTTCCAGCGGGCGCACGAGCTGGCCGCGATCCTCGCCGCCGAACTCGGCCCGCCGTCATCGCTCGACCGCCCGGGCCGCGCCGGCGACCGCTGGCGCGTCCTCGTCCGCGCCGATCGGCGGATCCAGCGCATCGAAGGCTTCCAGATCGCCTCGACCGGCCCGCGCCGCGCCGAGCCACCCACGCGCGGCCACGGCGAAGACGACGACGCGGCGGGGGGGCTCGCATTCTTCGCCGGCGACGCTCCCGGCGCTCTCCGGCCGGCCGGTGAATCACCCGTCCCCGGAGCCGCCCCAGCACCCGACGCCGGAGCGGCCGCCCCCGGCGCAGCAGCGGCCCGTGCAGCAGCCGAGGCCGCGCCCGAATCGCTCACCATCCGCGAGCACGGCGTCCGCTACCGCGTCGACGTCGCCCGCGGCCACAAGACCGGCTTCTTCTGCGACCAGCGCGACAACCGCCTCCGCCTCGCCACGCTCTGCCGCGACGCGAGCGTCCTCGATGTCTGCTGCTACACCGGCGGGTTCGCCCTCGCGGCCCGCAAGCTCGGCGGCGCGAAGGAGGTCACGGCGGTCGACCTCGACGAAGCCGCGATCGCCATGGCCCGCGACAACGCGAACTTGAACCAGGTCCGGATCGACTTCGTCCACGCCGACGCGTTCGCGTTCCTGCGGCAGATGATCGCCAACGGCCGCCGGTTCGACACGGTCGTCCTCGACCCGCCGAAATTCGCCCCGACCCGCGACGACGTCGACGAGGCCCTCGGGAAGTACTACGACCTCAACACGCTCGGCGCCCAGCTCGTCCGCCCCGGCGGCGTCCTGCTCACGTGCAGTTGCAGCGGCCTGGTCTCGCGCGGCATGTTCCACGAAACCGTCCACCGCGCCCTGCGCCGCGTCGGCCGCCCGGCCCAGATGTTCGACTACACCGGCGCCGGCCCCGACCACCCGGTCATGTCCAACTGCCCGGAGTCGGAATACCTCAAAGCCCTCTGGCTCCGCATCCTGTAGCGGCAAATGGCATCCCAGGTGCCGACATCGCGTGTTATATTCAAATAGATCTTTCAATGGTCATAACTAGGGTGGCATGGGCAGGCTGGGCCGTTTCAGCCTGCCCGTGCCCCGCGCGGCGGCGACCCGCGCACAAATCGCACGGGCAGTTTGAGTACAACCTGCCCATGTCACTCCAGAATCTGCCCTGTCCGCTCGCCGCCGTCGCCGAGCTCGTTCTCGACGCCGGTGTTCGTGATCACGTGCGTCATGCGGCTGTGCGAGCCGCTGTATTCGTACGTCGCAACGGTCGTCGCATTGGCGGCCGAGCGGTGCTTGGCGCCGACCAGCCGGTTCCAGGCGTCGTAGACGTACTTGAACACGCCGTCGTCGGTGCAGTTGCCGTTGTTGTCGTAGACCAGGTTGGTCGCGTTCGAATTGAAGTTATCGTCGATGGCGATCTCGTCGCCGCCGTCGTCGAAGTCGTTGTCCTCGGGGCCGGAGTTGTCGAAGCCGATCTTGAAGTCGTCGAATCGGGCGACGTTCGTGCCGTCGCTGCCGCGGAAGAGGCCCACGGAGCCGGCCGACCAGTCATCGTCGACCACCGTCGTCTCGGCGACCTTCTCGCCAAGCTCGAAGCTGCCGTTGTTGTTCAGGTCCACCCAGAAGCGCAGCTGCTGCAACGCCGAGTTGCCCGGGTCGTCGCCGATGACGAGCTTGCAGTTATACCAGTTGCCGTCGCTCATGCCGCTCCCGCTCACGCTCGTGTACACCGTCGAGATCGTCCCATCGTCCTGCCGCCGCAGAAGCCGTATCTTGTCGTCCGACGAGCGCACCTCCAGCGCCAGCCAGTTGCTGGGGTCGAGGTACCGGACCATTATCCCCATCCGCCCCGGCCGCGTCTACAAAAATCTGCCCGCCCGCTCCCACTTTCCGCCCCGAAATGGGACCGCTACCGACTTAAACCGCCCGACCGGACGCAGGCCGGCTCCTCGGGTCCTAATCTGTGCAAATCTGCGTCAATCTGTGGATCTTTCTCTTCGACCCTCCGTCGGCCGTGTGCGATGTCGACGCAACCCGCGTGAGAAATCTCGCCTGCCCGCCTCCCTCCGCGTCCGGCCGCACATCGAATCGCCCCCCGGTTGGATGCATTTTTCTGTGCCTTCAGTGCCCTCTGTGGATCATCGCATTCCCCGCCAGACCCCGCCAGGCCGCCGCAAATCAGGCGCCCGAGCCTCCCGCCGCCGCGCCCGCTTCTAGACTCCCTGGAAATGCCCGCGACCCCCGCCAACCCTCGCGCCGTCCCCTTTCCACCCCCCTGTAGCACAGTCGCCCCCGGCCGTCTCCCCTTCCCACCTTCCCCCGTTCCCACCTTCCCACCCGCGTACTTCGCGGTAGCGTCCGATAACGAAGGTGATCATTCCAGCACATACAAGAGAATGAGCATGATCACCTTCCGCCAGCGTGCTCAAAACGCGGTTCCCAACGTTCTGATAACCAACATTGCCAACCCAGCACACACACAGAAAAAAGTTTGGCACCCTTCGGCCAGTTCGCTCCAAACGCGGTTTCCCCCACCGCGAAGCCCCGTTCAACGTCCTGATAACTTAGATACCCAACCCGGCACACACGAAGAAAGAAGTTTGGGCGCCTTGGGCGCATTCGCTGGAAACGCGGTTTCGCCCACGGCGCCTGAATACGAAATCGCGGTTCACGCTATCACTGGCGCTGCGCCGCCGCCACGCTCACCGCCGCTTCTCCCGCAGCCCCAGCCCCGCCCCCGGCCCCGGCCGCAGAACGCCGCCGCGCTCGCACGCGATCCCCTCAAACGGGTCGTCCGCCAGCAGCAACGCCCCGTCGAGATCGGCGAAGTCGCACGCCCCCGCGATCGCCAGCGCCGGCGCGATCGCCAGCGAACTCGACACGAAGCACCCGATCATGAGCTGCATCCCCAGCCCCCGCGCCAGCGTGAACATCCGCAGCGCCTCGCGAATCCCGCCGCACTTCGTGAACTTCACGTTTACCCCGTCGACGAACCCGTGCAACCGGATCACATCCGCCGGCCGCTCGCAGCTCTCGTCGGCGAAGATCGGTGCGACGCCGAGGTTTCGCAGCTCGGCCATGTGCCGCCAGTCGGCCGTCCCCAGCGGCTGCTCGATCATCGACGGCCGATACTCCGCCAGCGAGCGGACCTTCTCAGCCGCCTCATACGGGTGCCAGGCCGCGTTCGCGTCGAGGAGCAGCGGGCCGTTGAACGCGCGCCGGATCGCCCTGAGCGTGCGATGGTCGCTCTCGACGCCGATCTTCACCTTCAGCGCCGTGTACCCCTCGGCCAGCGCCTCATCGACCTTGCGCCGCGTCTCGTCCTCGTCCGCGACGCCGATCGTGAACGTCGTCTGCACGCGCGGCTCTGCCACCCCGAGCAGCCGGTGCAGCGGCACGCCCAGTCGCTTGCCGACCCAGTCGTGCAGGGCGCTGTCCACCGCGGCGATCGCGGCCCGCTGCGCATCACACGCGGCGATGCAGCGGGTGACGATGGGCTCGATCGCGAACGGATCATCGCCCAGCAGTCCGGCCATCTTCGCAAGAGCGGCCTCGGACGTATCCAGCGTCTGGCCATACAGCGTAGACCCCGCGACCTCACCGAGGCCGACGACGCCGTCATGCTCGATCTCGACGACGATCGTCTGCTTCTCGGCCACGCCGCCCTGCGACGTGGCAAAAACGTATCGGGGGCGAATGGTCTGGCGGCGGTGGGATAGTTTCATGGCGTGCCTGCTGACCGGTCTCTATTCGACCGGCGTGTCCTGGTCTTCGTTCACGACTTCGTCGAGCGCGGAGACGCTGATGACCGCCCGCCGCTCGACATGCACGCGGCGGCGGTTGACGCGCATCGTCCCCGCCCGTGCGAGGTCGCGGGCCTCGCTGACGTACTGCTCCTTCGTGCTGTGTCCCTCGCTGCGGTCGTGCAGGTCGGCGTCGGTCAGCCAGAAGCCGCCCTCGCTGACGCTGCGAAGCGTACCGATGTAGATGATCGGTCCGTCGGTGTCGAGGACGACGCGACGGTTCAGGTACTGTTCAAGCGAGAACTCGTCCGCGGCGGCTGCGCCGGCTGGTTCCACGGCCGGAGTGCTCGCTCGTTCGGCGGACGGAGTGCCGCCCGGGGGTCGCTGGTTCATGGTTCGGGTAGTGTATCGCGCCGGCGGCGGTGCGCCGGGCGTGAGGCAGCGAGCGTGGCTCTTTCCAGCGACGAAGCGATCATCCTGAAGCTCTCGGACTACTCCGAGACCTCGCAGATCGTGACGCTGCTGACGCGCGAGAGCGGCCTCGTCCGGCTGATCGCCAAGGGCGCCCGGCGGGCGACGAAGGCCCGGCCATCGGTCGGCCTCGACCTGCTCGAAATCGGCCAGATGACGTTTCACCCCGCACGCGGCGAGGCCGGGCTGGGGACGCTCGGCGAGTGGAAGCAGTCGACGGCGCTGCTCGGCCTGCGGAGCGACCTGCTGCGGGTACACATCGCGCTCTACGCGGCCGAATGCACGCTCGCGGTGACATCGGAGAACGACCCATGCCCCGAAATCTTCGACGGGCTGCGGGGGTTGTTGGAAGCACTGGCGGACGAGGGGCCGGACCCAGACGGCGGTGCCCCTGAAACTGCGGGGGGTGCGGAGCGACCTACCGCGCTCGAACCCTCGGCCCGGCTGCTCCAATACCAGGCGGCCCTGCTCAAGGAGATCGGATATGCACCGAATCTCCGGCAGTGCGTTGTCTGCGGCCGGCCGCGACGGCGCGGGGCGGCGGCCTGGTTCAGCTCATCCGCCGGCGGCCTCGTCTGCGATGCGTGTGAAGCGGGCGTCCGCGAGAAGCGCTCGATCCGGCCGGAACTGCTGGACGCGGCCAAGGGCACGACCCGGCCGGAAGAGTGGCTGTCGCTGCTGGACTATCACCTGACGCACCTGATCGGGCGTGCCCTGGAGACGGCGCGGCCGCTGTTCAACCTGCTGCGGCGGTAAGGCGGGGTGGTGCGGTGGCGGGGAAAGCAGTTGGCGGCGTAAACGGCGAATTCGCGGAAACGGGCCGATTTTGGCGAGAACGGTCAAATATGGGAGACCGACGATGAACCGACGAGACCTGCTTCGCGGCATTTACGCAATTGTAATAGGTACCGGTGTGTTCCTGACGGCGTGCCAGGGACCGGGCTCACGGGAGACGGCACCGGGCGAGCGCGGGCGAGATGGAGGCGAGTCGGGCGTTCGCGACGCGGAGGCGGGCTGCGCGATGTGCATTTATCACATGCCGGGCGTCAGGGAGTGCGTACTCGCGGTAAAGCTCGACGGCCGGGCGTACCTGGTGAAGGGTAGTTCGATCGACGACCACGGCGATGCGCACGCGTTGGACGGCCTCTGCAACACGGCGCGGAAGGCCCGGGTGACGGGGCGGGTTGAGGGGGAGGCTTTCGTCGCGGAGAAGGTTGAGTTGTTGCGGTGAATCGATAGGGCCAGGGCCATCGCGCGAATCCTGAAAAGGCGACTGGCGCTGCATTCCTCGCGTGCGGAGGCTAGAATTGACCTGAATTCGGGAGATTCGGATGAGTACGCTGCACGGACGAACGCAGATTGGACCCGATGGGACGTTTCGCATCGCGCTCCCATCGGAGTGTGCCGGCAGCGAGGTTGAGTATGTGCTCGAGTACCACCCCGCGTTGGACGGGAGCAACGGTCGGCTACCCGCGGGTTCGACGCCGAGGAAACGGAGCGGCGAGGCGCGGCGGGAGGCGCTTCGGCGGGTCGCTGGGACAATTGACGATCCCACGTTTAAGAGGCCGCCGCAGGGCGAGGCGGACGGGCTGGAGTCGATGGAGTGAGGTACCTCCTCGACACGAATGTGTTGATTCAGCCGCGCCTGCAGGCGAAATGCCGCCCGTGGCAGAGCGCCGCGGAAATCAGAACCCGCTGCGCCAGCAGGCGGTTGGATCGCTCGACGGACAGCTTTTCTTTTCTTAAGAGGATTGCAGGTCACCTGAAGAGGTGACTGCGTCCGTTCATCGGCTGATCGACTTCCGCCTGCTGGTGCAAGAGACTCTGACCGAGGAGAACGCGTGGGAAGCCCGATCGCGTTTCTTTTTACCTTCAGGACCTATGGGACGTGGTTCCATGGAGACGAACGCGGTTCGGTTGACCGGAAGCACAACGTCCATGGAACTCCATTCGTCGAGAGCGCGCCGAATCGAGTCGCGTGGGAGGAGCAGCGACTTCGGTTCCCTCCCATACTCTTCGACGAAGAGATGCGAACGGTAGTAGACGGTGCATTTGTCGAGGAGTGCGAATTCAGGAAATGGGAATTATTTAGCCGCGCGGTGCGGACAAATCATGTGCACCTGATAGTTGGCTTCGCCGGCCTGAGACCCGAGAACATGGGAGGGAAACTGAAGGCACATGCGACGCAGTTGCTGAGACGTCGCAGGTTTATTGCCCAGAACCGGCCTGTGTGGGCTGATGGGCCCGGCAGCCGGCGATATCTCTGGAGTGTAGCGGACGTGAACGCGGCGGAAGCGTATGTCCGCGAAGGGCAGGATGGGCCACGTTAGTGATCTTCCGCGAGGCGTTCGCTCGCGCGGCCTGTCCAGAACCCGATGCGGCAGCGGGCGGTTTGCTGCGTACGGGATCGCCTCCGATATCTGCGCTCTTCGCGCGTCCGAATCGAACCGCCCGCTGGCGCGGCGGGTTCTGACACACGCTACACCTGAAACACCCCCGTCTTCAGTTCCGGTAACTCGCCGATGTACGCCACCGCCTCGAGCGCCGTCGCGAGCACCTGACGCGTCGCCGCCGGGGGGATGATCGCGTCGATCCAGCCGCGGGCGGCGGCGTAGCGGATGTCCATCGACGTCTCGTAGTGGTCCGTGATCGTCTTTTCGAGCTGCCGCAGCTCCGCCTCGTCCGGCTCGTGGCCCTTGCGTTTCAGGGCCTCGACCTCGATGTGCAGCAGCGTCTTGGCCGCCGCGCCCGCGCCCATGACGGCGTACTTGGCCGTCGGCCAGGCGAAGATGAAGCGCGGGTCATACGCCTTGCCGCACATGGCGTAGTTGCCAGCGCCGAAGCTGCCGCCGGTGATGAGCGTGATCTTCGGAACGACGGAGTTGCTGACCGCGGAGACGAGCTTGGCCCCGGAGCGGATGATGCCTTCCTGCTCTGAGTCGCGCCCGACCATGAAGCCGTTCACGTCCTGAACGAACAGCAGCGGGCACTTCATCTGGTTGCAGTCGAGGATGAAGCGGGCGGCCTTGTCGGCAGAGTCGACGTAGATGACCGAGCCGAACTGGAGCGGGCCCTTCGCGGGCTTTACCTGCTTCTTCTGGTTGGCGACGATTCCCACGGCCCAGCCGTCAATGCGGGCAAAGCCGCAGACGATCGACTGGCCGTATTCGCCTTTGAACTCATCAAAGGTGTCGGCGTCGACGAGGTGGGCGAGGAGGTCGCGGACGTCGTAGGTCGCCGCGCCCCAATTGATGGGCGGGGCCGCGGGCAGAATGCCCGCCCCACCCTTTGGCAGACCCGCGGCGACCGGGGCGAAGATCTCCTCCGCGCCGCGCTTCGGGGGTTTGGGGGGCGTGCGATTGAACGGCGTCGCCGGCGCCGCCCCGAGCTTGCCGACAAGCCTGCGGAGGCGCTCGATGCAGAGTTCGTCGTTTGGCTCGCGGTAGTCGATCGTGCCGGAAATCGAAGCGTGCATGGCCGCCCCGCCGAGTTCTTCGCTGGTCGCCGTCTGGCCGATCGCAGCCTTCACCAGCGCGGGCCCCGCGAGATACAGGCCGCTGCCCTCGGTCATCAGCAGCGTGTCGCACATGACCGGCAGGTACCCGCCGCCGGCGACGCAGTTGCCCATGATCGCCGCGATCTGGGGAACGCCCCGGGCGCTCATGACGGCGTTGTTGCGGAAGATGCGGCCGAAGTCGTCCTCGTCGGGGAAAATCTCGTCCTGCATCGGCAGGTAGACGCCTGCCGAGTCGACGAGATATACAATCGGAAGGCGATTTTCGAGCGCGAACCGCTGGGCGCGGAGGACCTTCTTGCACGTCGCGGGAAAGAACGCGCCGGCCTTCACCGTGGCGTCGTTGGCGACGATCACGCAAAGCCTGCCCGCCACCCGGCCAAGGCCCACCACGACTCCGGCCGCGGGCACGCCCCCGACGTCGGAATACATGCCGTCTGCGGCCCAGAGGCCGAGTTCGAGAAAGCGGTCGGGGGTAAGCGGGGAATCTCGCGCCGGCGATGGAGCCGCACCCGGGCTCGACGCCGAGGTCGAAGGTGCCGGGTGTGTGCTAGCGCCAGCGCCGTCATGTGGTTTTTTCGAGGGCGGGCCTCCTTGCGTCCGGTCGCAGAGTAATTCGATTCTCTCTCGTGCCGTGAGGCGGCCATGGCGGTGCTGGCGTTCGATGCCCTTGGCCCCGCCGCCGAGGCGGATGACTTTTTCGCGGACGTGGTATTCGGACAGGAGCGAATCGAGGCGCGGATCGGCAGCGTTGTTGGTCCTATGGCTCATGCGGGTCGATTATTACGGTGGTGTGACGGGCGGGCAAATCACGCCGCGCCCGCAGGGCTGAATCTGCGTACGATAACGATGGCGAACGTGGGCGAAACGACAAGCTGGAGTCTGGAGGACGTGTTCGGCGCGGTCGGCAGCGGCGTACTGCTGCTGGACCGCGGCGGGAGCATCGTTTTCGCGAATAACGCGGCCGAGCGGCTCTTCGGCGTGTCGTGCGAGCGTCTGGTCGGACAGCGGCTGGCGTCGCTTTGTGCGCAGCTGCCGGAATTCTCGACGGCGCTGCGGACGCTGCGCATGCTGGAATCGGGCGGCGAGTATGACTTTTTTGCGCCCCACCCGGTCAAGGGAAAGCTGTCGGCGATCGTGACGGGGCGGTTCCTCGAACTGGATGACGCCCGCCGCTACCTGGTGCTGACGTGGTCGGACGTGCACCGGCAGGTGCGCGCGGAACAGGACGCGCGGGAGCAGTTTTCGGAGATTGCGTCGCTGAGCGACACGGTCATTCAGCAGGCGCTGGCGCTCGACGCGCACTCGCAGATCCTGGAAGAGAAAGTCCGGGAGCGGACGCGCGAGCTGGACGAAGCGTACATGGAGGCGATCACGATGCTCGCGGTCGCCAGCGAAGCCAAGGACGCGGATACGGGCGCGCACGTGCGGCGGATCCAGCGCTATGCCGAAGCGATGGCGCGGGAGCTGGGCCTTTCGGAGTCGGAGGTTGATCGGATCGGCTACTCGGCCATCCTGCACGACGTCGGAAAGATGCAGGTGCCGGACGAGATCCTGAAAAAGCCGGGCTCGCTGACGGAACACGAGCGGGACGAGATCCAGCAGCACACGCTGGTCGGCGAGCGAATCCTCTCGCGGCTGCCGTTCTTCGATGAAGCGCGGCGGATCGCCCGCAGCCACCACGAGAACTGGGACGGCACGGGTTACCCCGACGGGCTCGCAGGCGAGGCGATCCCGCTTTCGGCGCGGATCGTGCGGCTCGTGGACGTCTACGATGGACTGACATCGCGCCGCGCCTATAAGGCGGCGTGGAGCCCGGACGCCTCGGCGGACTACATCCGGCGGGGCGCGGGAACGCTGTTCGATCCCAGGCTGGTCGACGTGTTCAACCGGTTGTTCGAGCGCGGCGTCTTCGTCTAGCCGGCAGTGTCCCCGTGAACAAACGCAACCGCGCCCGGGACGTCGCAATCGGCGATTGCAGCGCCCGGGCGCGGCCGCATTTCAAGCCGTCCGACCCCGGAACCGGGCCAGACGCGGATCAATCAGGCGCGGCGACGAAGGAGCGTCATCGCTCCGAGTGCGAGCAGCGCCAGGCTGGCCGGTTCGGGAACCAGCGACAGGTTGTCATAGAAAACGCTCGATGCGCCGTTGGCGAACAGATCGACCGCGCCGATATTCAGCGCCGAGCCGGAACCGGTCGTCCACGTGCCCGTCGAGAGCAGCGTACCGTTGTAATACGTGTCGCAGGTGTCGTTGGTCAGGTCGGCGACGACGCGGATCTCGGCCCACGCGTCGCGGACGTAGTTGACGACGTTCTCGGTGCGCATGTCGTCGAGGATCGCCGGGTTGGCGGAGTTGAACTGAAGCTGGATGCTCCAGTCATACGGGCCGCCGTGGTTGTACGTGTTGTTCATGATGAAGAACGTCGTCCCCGTGAAGTTCCCGGGGATGTACATGTTGGCGGTGTACGTCCAGACGCCCGAGTTCGCGCCGGTGTACTGGTGGACGAGGTCGCTGCCGCCGTTGATGTCGACCGAATTCGGCGCGGAGAGCGCCTGCGCGGTGCTGACAAGCGCGCCGGCGGCCGGGCTGTTGTCCCAGCCGGTCCAGCCGCCCTGGCCGTGCATCTGGCTGCCGGCGGCGTAGGAATCGAAATTGTCGGACCAGATCTGCGCGCTGGCTGCGGCAGACATCCCCAGCAGCGCTGCGCCGAGAATTGCCCCTTTCAATGCGTTCACTGAACTCCTCCTCTCGCGTGAAGTCCGGCGTACAGGACGGTCTGGGTCAGGATTCCGCGCGGCCGCCAACCGACGGGCGGCACAGAGTGAACTCACGGAAACTCCCGAGACAGGCTCGCCGGACCAGAAATCCGATTACGGGAAATGGCTCCTGCTGCCTCCTATACAGCTTCTACAGCGCCGGGTGTGCAGACGTCAATCGAATTCGCGAGAAAATTCGAGAATTCGGCTTATCGGCGAGTGCGCGAAATGCGACACATCTGCGTGAATTTGCGCAAGGTACGCGTGCAAAGCCGCGCATACGCTCAACTGTCGGGGGCTGAAGCGCTCAATAGCACTCGTCCGTCGACCGCAGCGTGCCGTCGTCGTCCATGTAGATGGCAAGTACGCCCATGTCGCCGAGCATCATTTTGTTTGATTCGTGATAAATGCCCGGCGTAGTGAATCCGAGGTCGAGCGAGTCGGGCGAGTTCGCCCAGGGGTAAGGGACTTCGCACGCGGCCTGGATCGAATTCAACTGGCAAAGGAAGCGGCCCGGCGGGGGATCCTCGCCCTGGACTGAGGACCCCACCCCCCCGATCTTGATCGCTTGAAGGACCATCGGCCGGAAGACATCCGGCCCCCACTCGTTTGGATCCTCCGATTCCGGGCAGAAGAAGTAATCGACCGTACGGTGGATACACCCAAAGAACGGGTTGGAAGCGACTCGATCCGGCTCGATCGTGCGGACTGGATCGAGTCCCGGGGGCAGCCATTCGAAATGCGGCGGTTTCCAGAAAAAATCGTCCCCCGCCTCGACAAAAACCGCGAGAACGGCACCGGGTAGCTCGCCGACGAGGTCCGTTGAATCGGCGAAGTTGAACTGCGCGAGGAAGCGTAGCGGGTCGTCACCATTTCGCGGCCACGGACGGTCGACGGGCCAATACGGAAGCCCGCCCACCTTGGTCATATCTCGGCGGGCGGGTTCTCCCTTGCCCATGATGAAAACGTCCGTCGGCACGGCTCGGCCCACACAACCTACTCCGCGAGCGCGCATCTCTTCGATGGCAAACATGTCGTACGGGCTGGTGATGTGCTCCTCCACGTCATCCGGATCGACAGCGCGGTCTTTGAACGCTCGGCGCGCAGCATCCAGGTCGAATTGCGGGTGCAGCAGTCGCGGGTTGGTTTTGATCACGGGTTCGTACCCTCACGAGTTCCTGGGGCCTCAGATCACCTGAGCCTCCACGCTCAGCACCGACGGCAGGTCGCGGACGATCGGCGTCCACGAATCGCCGTCGTCCGCCGACCCGTAGACCTGGCCGCCCGTCGTGCCGAAGTAGATGCCGCACGGGGCGAGCGTGTCGACGGACATCGCGCCGCGGAGAATGTTCACGTAGCAGTCGCTCTGCGGCAGGCCCTTCGTGAGCGGCTCCCACTCGTTGCCGCCGACGCGGCTGCGGTAGACGCGGAGCTTGCCCTCGGGTGGGTAATGGAGCGAGTCGCTGAGAATCGGGACGACGTAGACCGTCTCGGGCTGGTTCGCGTTGACGGCGATGGGGAAGCCGAAGTCGCTGGGCAGATTGCCGCTGACCTTGTGCCACGAATCGCCGGCGTCGTCGCTGCGCATCACGTTCCAGTGGAGCTGCATGAAAAGCGTCGACGGCTTCGACGGGTGCAGCGCGATGCGATGCACGCAGTGCCCGACCTCCGGCGTGGGTTCGGGCAGGTACTTTGAAGACAGCCCCTTATTCTTCGGCGCCCACGTCTTGCCGCCGTCGTCGCTGCGAAAAACGCCGGCCGCGGAGATCGCGCCGAAGATGCGGCCCTTGTTCACCGGGTCGAGGACGATCGTGTGCAGGCCCATGCCCCCCGCGCCGGGCTGCCAGCGCGGGCCGGATTCGTGGCCGCGCAGGCCGGGCAGCTCCTGCCACGTCTTGCCGCCGTCCGTGGTGCGGAAGATGGCCGCATCCTCGACGCCGGCGTAGCACAGGTCGGGTTCGGTGAGGCTCGGTTCGAGGTGCCAGACGCGCTTGAACTCCCACGGCCGCTGCGTGCCGTCAAAGTGCATGTGCGTGCCGACGGGTTTGCCGGCTGGGGATGAGTCGTCATAGACGAACTTGTTGCTCTCGCCCTTGGGCATGCCGTCGGGCGTCGTCGTCGGTTCGCCGGCGGGCGTGCCGGGCTGCTCCCAGGTCTTTCCGCCGTCGCTGGAGCGCTGGATGATCTGGCCGAACCAGCCGCTGGACTGCGAGGCGAAGATGCGCTTGGGGTCGACGGGCGAGCCTTTGACGTGGTAGATCTCCCAGCCGGCGAAATACGGGCCGGACACGTCCCACTTTCTGCGTGCGCCGTCCGAGGTGAGGATGAACGCGCCTTTTTTTGTGCCGACGAGCAGTCTGACAGCGCTCACAGGGAACTCCTTCCGAGGCATCGGCGCCGATTCGCACGTCGGCGGACGATGCTTGCTTGTTGAGAATGAACTCGGCCCGGACGGAATCGTAGCAGCGAGCTGGCGCGGCAGGCAACGATGGTCGGGGAATCGTAGGGTCCGCTGTGCGGACCATCCCCCCGTGTCGGGTCCATTCGCGCCTTGGATTATTCGTGCAGATCGCGCCGCGCCGCAATCCGTTGCGCGTGGGCTACTCGCCTGCCATATCGATGATGTCCTGCTTAGGAATGTGCATCTTCGATTTGTTTCCATTGCAGGCGCAACACCAATCCGCGGGGTACCAACCGTCTCTGACGAAGCGGTGAAACGTCGAATACTGCCAGGCGTGGGCGCACTCAACGTACCCGTGTTTGATCGGATTGTGATGGATGTAATCTGCGAGGCCGAACAGGTCGCGATCGTCCTTAACGAGATTCTCCCAGTACGTTCGTTGCCAGACGCCGCGTCGCCGGTTGCGCCGGCGCGACGCGCTCCGAACCTGTTCGGCTCCCCCGGCGTCGAGCCAGTCGCTCGTGAACTCCTTCTTTAGGAACGCCCATCGTCGGGGGTAATTGCAGTCATCCGGCGGCATTGTCCAGATGGTGTGCATGTGATCGGGCAGAAGCACCCAGGCAAAGATCTGGAATGGCCAGCGATCCCGGGTTCGTTCCACTGCCCCGCGGAGGAGCTTTCGCGCGAGTCTCCCGCACAAGATCGGTGCGCGGTTCTCCGTCACGACCGTGAAGTAGTACGTTCCCCCGGGTTCAAACCAGCGGCGATAGTTGGGCATGCATCCACCAATCACCAAATCTGCTGTGCGGGCGTTTCTCGGGCCGACAGAGGACACGGTCGACCAGACGCAGACGCAAGACGGTCCGCACAGCGGACCCTACGCGGTCGCCGGTTTCTCAAACAGCGGCGTCGAGAGGTAGCGCTCGCCGGCCGACGCCAGGACAACGACGATCACCCTGCCCGCGTTCTCGCGGCGCTGGGCAACCTCGTTCGCCGCCCAGAGCGCCGCGCCCGAGCTGATCCCGCAGCAGATGCCTTCCTCCTTCGCCGCGCGGCGCGACCAGGCGAACGCGTCGTCGTTCGTCACGCGGACGACGTCGTCGATGACGGCCATATCGAGGATTTCGGGAATGAAACCGGCGCCGATACCCTGAATCTTGTGCGGGCCCGGCTTGCGCTCCTGGCCGGCGCGGGTCTGCGTGATGACGGGTGAATCGACGGGCTCGACCGCGATGCACCGGAACGACGGCTTGCGCGACTTGATGACCTGGCCGACGCCGGTGATGGTGCCGCCCGTGCCGATGCCGGAGACGAGGATATCCGCCTTGCCGTCGGTATCGCGCCAGATCTCCTCGGCCGTCGTCCTGCGGTGCACTTCGACGTTCGCGGGGTTCGCGAACTGCTGCGGCATGAACGAATTGGGCGTCTGTGCGGCCAGTTCCTCGGCCCGCTTGATCGCGCCGCGCATGCCCTCGGCGGCCGGCGTAAGGACGACCGTCGCGCCGAGGTGGTGGAGGACGGCCCGGCGTTCGAGGCTCATCGACTCGGGCATGGTGAGCGTGAGCTTCAACCCCTTGGCGGCGCAGACGAATGCGAGCGCGATGCCGGTATTGCCGGAGGTCGGCTCGACGATCGTGGTATTCGGGTGGATCTTCCCGGCGGCAAGCCCCGCTTCGATCATGGCGTTGCCGATGCGGTCCTTGACGCTGAGCAGCGGGTTGAAGAACTCGATTTTGGCGTAGACCTGCGCGGGTGCTGCGATCAACCGGTTGATCTTGACGAGCGGTGTGTTGCCGATGGCGCCGGTCATCGTGTCGAACATTCGCATGGGGAGTCTCCGGGTTTTGATCGCAGGAAATTTCGCCGCCGCGCGGCCCGAAGAAGCCAGTTTATCGCGGCCTGGCAGGAAGTGCGCCTGGCAACGTTTGCTTGCAATCCCCTGCGAGAGCGGGGTAGCCGATCGATCGGCGTGCATCTGGAGAGAACCGAAGCCGCGGCGCGGCAAAGGACTTCGTCTGGGATTTAAACCGGAGGGAGGCGTCCGCCGTCGCTGGGGGACGCCCCTTGGGCGCCCCCCAGCTGTGCGGCGTTTCTCAATTGCCCGTTGCGGCAAAGTTAATTTCGAGCTCGGTGAGGAAGTTGCTGGTGCTGAACGTGAATGTGAGCGTATCGCCGCAGCCAAAATCGCTGCCGTCGCGGTAGACGCCCGTGTTCTGGCTCGGGCCGATGCCGCCGATGATCTGGAGATCGGCGTTTTCGATCATGATCGCCTGAAGCTCCTCGCAGTCGCGCGAGAACGTCACCGTGCTGTTCGCGGGAACCGTCTGAACGACCTCCGTTCCGGCCTCCTCGAGGATGTCGGCCAGGACGTTCTGGTTCGCACCGTACCGGACGCGTACTTCGACCGGAAAGGCGGTGCTGTTCTTCAGGGCCACCGTTGTCAGCGACGCGCCGAACGGACAGCCGCCCGCCAGCAGCGCAGCCAGGCCCAGCAACGGCAATAGTGCTCGTTTCATCATGTCGTCTCCCTCGTTGAGTCTGAAGTTCCGCGCCCAGCGAACAACGTATTTTATGCGCGTCGGCAAGAGCGGGCGGCACGAATACGGTCGGGAGCGCGCGGCGGCCGCACCGGCCCGGGAGCCCACGCAACCGGGCTGGGCGGCGCGCATGCTGCACGCACGAATTGCCGAAGCGGGCAACGCGTGCGCCGCTCGAGCGGGCTCTGTACCGGGTGCACCTCGGCCGCCGACCATTTCGTAACATCCGCTATTCAAGCCAGTTACATCCATCGCTCCACCCGCCTTCCCGCGCCTCGCGACGGGCTGGCACGGCCGCTGCCCAGGAGCGGGGGATTCGATTTCACGCGCGGCGGAGTCCGTGCGGGCACCGCGGCAAGGGAGTGCGGCACGGATGTTCATCAACCGGATTCGGGAATGGGAGACGGGGGCCGCGGCCGGCGAGGCCCGGCGGCGAATCGCTGAGGCGGATGACCTCGACTGCGACGCGATCGGCCTGCTCATCGTCGAGGAGGCCCTGCGGCGCACGGTCAACGATCTTCGCCGATTCACCGAGACGAGTGTGCAGGGATCGCTCGAGGAGCTGTCGTGATCTACGGGCTCTACCAATCCGCGGCCGGCCTGATGACGCAGGAGCACCGCCAGGGCGTGCTCGCGAACAACCTCGCGAACGCGGAGACGGCCGGCTTCAAGCGCGACGTGGCGACGCTGAGCGAACGCCAGACGGCTTCACTCGCGGGCATCCGCCGCGGTGCGACCAACGACATGCTCGAATCGCTGACCGGCGGTCTCTGGCTCGGCCGGACGGCAACCGATTTCTCCGCCGGTTCGCTCCAGCATACGGGCGAGCCGACGGACGTCGCCCTGCACGGTCCCGGCTTCTTCCGTGTGAGCGCGGGCGACAAGACGCTTCTCACGCGTGACGGCCGGTTCATCATGGACGGCGACGGAAACCTCCTGAGCGCGACGGACGGCGCGTCCGTTCTGAACACGGCCGGCATGCCGATTCGGCTGAATCCGCGCGGCGAGGCGATCTCGATCGACTCCGAAGGACGGATCTCGCAGGGCGGGCTCGAGGTCGGGCAACTCGGCATCGTGGACGTCGCGGATGTCGGCGGGCTGCGCAAGGTCGGCGCGAGCCGGTTCGATCCCGGCGACATCCCGTTGACCGAGTCATTCTCGCGCGTTCAGAACCGCGTCTTCGAAACCTCGGGATCGCAGCCCATCCGCGAGCTCACGAGCATGCTGGAGGCCACGCGGGCCTACCAGCTCAACGCACAGATGATCACGCTCCAGGACCAGTCCGCCGCCCGGTTGATCGGGTCGGTGAACGGATAGCGCGCCCGCGGCCGCGCGGCGAGAAGGGATAGACCATGGCAATCACGGCACTGCACACGGCGGCGACGGGGATGGAGGCGCTGTCGTCGAAGATCGACGTCATCGCGAACAACATCGCCAACGCCGAAACCGTCGGCTTCAAGGCGTCGCGGGCGAATTTCCAGGATCTCCTCTACCAGCAGCGGGCCCAGCCGGGCGTGCAGACGACGGACAACACGACCTCGCCGCTCGGCACCGCGATCGGCCTCGGCGTGATCATGAGCAACACGCAGATTCTGCACAAACAGGGCGGCGCGATGCAGGGCATCCAGCTCGACGCGATGATCCAGGGCGACGGCTTCTTCCAGGTCGAGCTGCCCGACGGCCGGACCGGCTACACGCGCGCCGGAAACTTCGTCGTCAACTCCGCCGGCGAGATGGTGCTGGGCAATTCGTTCGGCTACCGGCTGAAGGACTCGCCCAGCATCCCCGAGGGATTCAGCGACCAGGTGTCGATCGGCGCGAACGGAGAAATCTCCGTGCCGAATGCGGCCGGGGGGCGCGACGTCGTTGGCACGATCCAGCTCGCCCGGTTTCCCAACGCCAGCGGCATGATCCAGCAGGGCGCGAACATCTTCCTTCAGAGCGGCGCATCGGGCGACCCGATCGAGTCGCGGCCGGGCGAGAACGGCGCGGGCAGCCTGCTGGGGGGCTATCTCGAACTGAGCACGACCGAAGCCGTGACCGAACTGGTCGAACTCATCAAGACCCAGCGCGTCTTCCAGATGAACAGCCAGACCATCCAGGCGGCGGACGAGGCGCTCCAGACGGTCGCGAACCTGCGGCGGTAACACGCGAAGGGAGTGATTGAATGAACCGGATGATCCTGATGCTCCTGGCGACGCTGCTCCCGGGCGCTGCGATGGCAGGCGGCACGGACGCGGTCGTCGCGCCGGAAATCAGCCGGCTGCGGCTGCGCCCGGGGGCGGTCGTGCAGCGGCCGGCGGTCTCGCTGGGCGACGTGATCGATTTTTCCGCCGCGGACGCACACCTCGTGGAGGCCATCGCCGACAAACCGATGGGCGTAGATGCGCCGGCGGCCGGCGAAGTCGAGATTTCCTATGATGTCGTGAACAGGCGGCTCGCCGCGCTCGGTGTGAACCGGGCCCGGGTGCTGCTGAGCGGTGCGTCGAGCTGCACCGTGCGGCGCGAGACCCCGGCCGCCGACGCCACGCCGACGCCGGCCGCGCCGCTGATCAACCCGAAGGGTGGCGAGACCAGCACGCTCGCCGACTTGCTGCATGCACGGATCGGGCACGAACTGGAGTCACTGGCCGGCACACCGCAGATCGAATTCGAGGCGGCGGGCCGCGCGTTTCTCGAACTGAAGAGCCCGGACTTCGATTTCACGATCCGAAGCGACAAGCCCGGTTCGCTGGGGCTCCGGGAATTCCAGGTCACGGTGAAGCGCGACGGAAAATTCCAGCGCGTGATTCCGATCGGCGCTCAGGTGCGCCTGGCCCGCCGGGTCCTCGTCGCCGCCAGGCCGCTCAACGTCGGCTCGCACGTCTCGCGCGATGCGCTGGAATACGCCGAGCGCGTTTTTGCGTCGAACGAGGACCTGGGCATCGAACACGTCGAGCAGGTCGTCGGGCAGCAGGTCAAGAGTTTCGTGGCCGCGGGCCAGCTCGTGCGGGCGCGCGACCTGAAGGCGGTGGACCTCGTCCGCCGGTCGCAGCCGGTGACGGTCGAGGGCGGCGGGTCGGTCGGCATCCGGGTCACGGGTGTCGCCCTCGACAACGGTACGTACGGCGACACGGTTCGGGTGCGGCTGGGCGAAGGGCGGGCGAACCGGCGCGAAGTGCGCGGCACGGTGTCGGGCGTCGGCACGGTCAGGATCCTGGAGGCTGGACTGTGAAAACAAGCTGCATTTGCGCGATTCTGGCGGCTGCTGCGCTTCATTCAACGGCCGCCGGCCAGAGCAACGCGTTCAACCGCGTCAACGGCGGCTCGCGACAGGGAGTCGCGACGTCTCAGCCCGTCGGCCGCAACGCCGACCAGGTTCTCCTGGGCAGCGGGACGGTGAAGCGTCCGGCCCGGGCGGCCGACGCGGACGCCCCTCCGCCGCCGAACCCCCTGTTGCTGAAGACGTCGTTGATCGCGGTCGAAGTGAAGCCGCCGCGGAAGATCCGCGTGAACGACCTCGTCACGGTGATCATCCGCGAGGACAAGCGCTCGCAGACGGATTCGAAGCTGGAGACGGAGAAGAAATGGGACATCGAGACGCAGCTCGACGCCTGGATCCGGCTGAATGAAGAGCACAAGCTCGTCCCGCAGAACTTCACGAACGGCGTGCCGAACATCGGCTTCAAAATGGACAACCAGTACGACGGCAACGGCAAGACGGAGCGGAAGGACTCGCTCACGACGCGGATCACGGCCACGGTGATCGACGTGAAGCCGAACGGGCTGCTCGTTCTGGAAGATACGAAGACGATCCGCACGGACGAGGATGTGCAGATCATCCGCCTGACGGGCATCTGCCGCAGCGAGGATGTGACGCCGGAGAACACGGTGCTGAGCACGCAGCTCGCGAAGGCAAGCATCGAGACGGAGCACACGGGCCCGGCGCGGGATGCGTCGCGCCGCGGCTGGCTGATGCGGACGTTTGATTTCCTGCGACCGTTCTAGTCAAAACGGGCGGGCACGGACGCCTGCCCTGTTCAAGGGTGAGAACGATGATTCGATTCGCGATTCTGGCTCTGGTGCTCGGCGTGACGGGGACCGTCCTCGCCGACATTCGCGTGCAGGATGTCGCCCGACTCAAGGGACAGCGGACCAACAAGCTCGTCGGCTGGGGGCTGGTGGTCGGGCTGGACGGTACCGGCGACACGGTGAAGTCGCCGGCAACGATGCGGGCGCTGTCAAAACTGCACGAAGTCTTCCACTCCCCCGTGACCAGCCTCGAGGAACTGAAGGCCAACAACACCGTCGCGATCGTCATGATCGAAGCGACGATCCCCGAATTCGGCGCCCGGGAGGGACAGACGCTCGACGTCGTGGTCTCCGCGGTCGGCTCGGCCAAGAGCGTCACGGGCGGGCGGCTGCTGACGACGCCGCTCCAGGATTCGATGCTCTCGCGGCCGGAAATCGCAGCCTTGGCAACGGGCCGGGTGGACGCGCTGGATCCAAAGAATCCACGAAGCGGCATCGTCCGCGGCGGGGGGACGGTCGAGGAGGAGTTTCTCTATCACTTCATTCTCGACGGTCACATCACGCTGGTCATCGACGATGCCAAGGCGGGCTTCAACTGGGCCCAGGTCGTCGCCCGCACGATCAACTTCGAACTCGCCAACCCGGCCGAGGAAATGAGCGCGGCCGGCGTCGGGGCGCGGATCGTCGTCGAGGCGGAACCGGCGGTGGCCATCGACGCGAAAAACGTGCGCGTGCGGATCCCCGCGGCCGAGCTTTCGCGGCCCGCCGGCTTCATCAGCCGGATTCTCCAGGCCCGCATCTTCGCCGCGCCGGACGAGGCGGCCCGCGTGCTGATCAACCGGATCACGAACCAGATCTCCTTCTCCGAAAATGTGACGATCACGCCCACGGTCCTGCATCTCCCGGGCCTCGGCACGGTGTCGATCGGCGGCGGCAGTGCCGCCCCGACCAGCCCGATGGTCGGTCTCGACGGCGGAAAACCCGCGGCCGTCGGTTTCAAGGAGCTTTTGGACACGCTGAGCAAGCTCCAGCTTCCACCAGAACAGGTTGTGCAGGCGATTGAGCACCTGCACCGGTCGGGCGCACTCAATGCGCAGCTTCTCTACACGGAATAACGGGCAAGGCGCGACTCCCATGGCGATCGATTACCGACTCGACGAAACGCTCGCGACCCGGGCGCCCCGCGACCTGACGGCGACGCGCCGATTCAGCGCTCTCCGCGAACTCGGCCGCAGACCCGACGCGGCGGACCCGCGCACCGCCCGGATGGCCGCAACCCAGATGCTCTCCCAGGTCTTCTTCGCGCCCATGCTGGCCGAAATCCGCGCGTCGTCGCTGGGAGAGAAATTCTCCGGCGGAGGACTCATGGGCGGTGCGATGGGCGAGCAACTGGACCTGCGCCTCGCCGATGCGGCAGCCGCAGGAAACCCCGGCGGCCTTGTTTCGCTTCTCGAAAAGAAATTCGGCTCGGCCGCGGAGACCCGCGCGGCGGAATCGCTTCAGTCGCTCGACGCGAGCCGGGCGCGGCAGCTCCTCGCACGTCGGGGAATCAAGGCCAGACCGGAATTGTCGAAGTTCGAGGATCGGCCGGCGATCGGAGCAGGCCGGTGAACAGAATGGGGCCGGATGTGACCACGCATGACTCCACAGTGCTGCAACTGACGCCGCTTCCCGCCGACGTCAACGCTTGCGATGCCCTGCTCGACACGCTCGGCACGCTGCACGGCCGCCTGGCCCGGCTCGGCGATCTCGCGGAGCTGAAGCTGGCGGCGCTGCGCACGGCGAATGCGGAGCGGCTACACGAACTTGCAGCGGAGGAAGCGGCGGAGCTGGAATCGCTCGCCGCGGACGACGTCCGGCGGGAGGCCGCTCTTGCGCGGGCCGCGCAGGGACTGCCCGCCGGCGCGGGCGCCAGGCCGCGGCTCTCCGAAGTCGCGGAGATTTTTCCCGAGCCGCTGCGCTCGAAAATCCTCGGGAAATCAGAGGGTTTGCGCGCGATGGCGAACCGGCTCGCGGAAAAAAACCGGCTCGTCGCGGATGTGGCACGCGGGCTGCATAACCACGTCCGCGGCATCTTCGCGGAGGTCGCGAAGGTGAACCAGGAAGCGGTCGTCTACGAACGCGACGGCCGCGAGTACCAGCGAACCAGCAGAAGCTGGGTGGATGCGGTGGGATAAGCGATGCTCGGACCTTCCTTCCAGATCGGACGCAGTGCGCTAGCCGCCTACCAGGCGGCGCTGAGCGTCGCCGGTCAGAACATCGCGAATGTCGGCAACCCCGACTACACCCGCCAGACCGGCCGCCTGGCCGCGCTGGCCGCGGGACCGTCGATCGGCGGCATCCGCCCGGGCGCGGGCGTGACGCTCGCCTCGCTCCGCCGCAACGTCGACGAAGCGCTCGAGTCACGGCTGCGGCTCGCGGCCGCGCAACGCTCCGGGGCCGAGCAGGTCTCCCAGAGCCTGCGCCAGACCGAAGCGCTCTACAACGAGCTCAGCGACCAGGACATCTCGTCGCAGCTCAGCGAACTCTTCGGTGCGTTCGGCTCGCTCCAGACGCAGCCGGGCGACTCGACGCAGCGCGACCTGATCCTCGGCTCGGCCGACGGACTCGTCCGCTCGTTCACGCGGATCCGCAGCGGGCTGGTGCAGCAGGTGCGCGAGTTGAACGACCAGGCGACGGTCGTGGCGAACCATGCGAATTCGATCATCGGCGAGGTCGCCCGCCTGAACCAGCAGGTCGTCGTGGCCGAGGCGGACGGCGTGACCGTGGCCAGCGCCCTGCGCGACCGCCGCGACTCGCTCATCCGCGATCTCGGCGAGATCATGGACATCACGACGCGCGAGCAGCCGGGCGGCGCGGTCAACGTCTACATCAACAGCCAGCCGCTGGTCGATTTCAATCGCTCCCGCGGCATCGCGGTTGATCGCGTGCTCGAAGACGGGCTGGAAATCGCCTCGGTGCGCTTCGCCGACGACCGCACGCCGATCACCGTGCGGGAAGGCAAACTGGCCGGGCTGCTGACCTCGCGCGACAGCTACATCCGCGACCAGCTCACGCGGCTCGACACGCTCGCCGGCGGGCTGATCTACGAAGTCAACAAGATTCACTCAAGCGGCGCGGGCCTCGTCGGATACACGTCGCTGACGAGCGAGCGGGCGGTGCTCTCGACCTCCGCCGTGCTGAACACGACCGACGCCGGTCTGCCCTTCCCGGTGCGGAACGGCACGTTCTTCGTGAAGGTGCGCGATGTCGAGAGCGGCGCGGTGACGACGCGCCAGATTGACATCGATCTCGACGGCCTGAACGGCAACGACACCACGCTGGAATCGCTGCGGGCGCAGCTCGACGCCGTGCCGGGCGTGACGGCGACGATCGGGGCCGACAATCGCCTTTCGCTGACCGCCGACAACGGCAGCGACATCTCGTTCGCGGATGACAACTCGGGCGTCCTGGCGGCGCTGGGGCTCGCGACATTCTTCAAGGGCACGAACGCCGCCACGATCGGCATCGCCGACGCGGTCGACGCCGATCCGCGGCTCATCGCGGCGTCGGTCTCCGGCGCGGCCAACGACGGCGAGAACGCCGGGCGGATGGCCCAGCTCGCGGCGTCCGATGTGACCAGCGCGCTGCTCGGAAACCGGTCGATCGCCAATTACCACTCGGACATGGTGGGCGACCTTGCGGTCATCGGCGGGGCCGCGCTCGACGGCTACGAAGCTGCCGACGCCGTCTACCAGGGGCTCTACGCCCAGCGTGAGTCGATCAGCGGCGTCAGCCTCGACGAAGAAGCGATCAACATGACGAAATACGAGCGCGCCTACCAGGGAGCGGCGCGCTACATCACGGTTCTCAACGAAATGACGGATGAGGTTCTGCGACTGCTGTAAGGATTGTGCGGGCATCCCGCCCGCATCGAACGGACCGGGCGCGTAGCCCGCTCCAGAACGGAAAGGAATCCGCCGGCGTATGCCGATCACCCCGCTCAACGTGTCCCGCGTCAGCCTGAATCTCAGGGCGTTCTCGCTCCTGAATTCCGTGCAGAACACGCAGGTCGGGCTCTTCCGCTCGCAGAACCAGCTCGCCACCGGCCTGCGGTTCGGCTCGCCCAGCGAAGACCCGGCCCGGGCGGCGATGTCGAACCGGCTCGACCGGGCGCTGGACGCGCTGAAGGCCGTCGGCGGCAACGTCGCGACCGCCAACCAGTTCCTCGCCGAGGGCGAGTCGGCGATGAGCGAGGCCGTGAGCCTTCTGCGAGAAGCCCGCGACCTCACCAGCCGGGCCGTCAACGACGTCAACGCCGACGACGAGCGACAGGCGCTCACGGCCGTTGCGCAGTCGATCCTCGACCGCGTCGTGACCATCGGAAATCGAAAATTCCTCGACACCTACCTGTTCGGCGGATATCGCGGCGAGACCGCTCCGTTCGAGCGCGTAAATGACGGCGTCCTCTACAACGGCGACGCCAACCGCCAGCGCACGACCGTTGAAAGCGACTGGTCGATGGATGCCTTCACGACGCCCGGCACCGAGTTCTTCAACGCCGTCGCGGCCGGCGTCCGCGGCGCGGTCGACCTCAACCCGTCGATCACCGCGGACACCCTGGTTTCGGATCTGCGCGGCGCCACCGGCAGCGGCGTGACGCTCGGTCGGATTCGCGTCTCGAACGACACGACGCAGGCGGAGATCGACCTGACCGGTGCGGTCACCGTCGGCGACATCATCGACCGGCTCAACGCCGCAATGCCGGCCCCGCTCCAGGCGGGCCTGGGCACGCGCGGCCTGACGATCGGCCCCGCTTCCGGCACCGCCAGCATTCTTATCGAGGACGTCGGCGGCGGACATTCAGCGGTCGACCTCGGCATCATCTCGACAACGCGGGCGACGCTGGTCGCCGGCGACGATCTCGACCCGCGCGTCACGCTCACGACGCAGCTCTCGCAGCTGGATCTCGGGCTTGGCCTCAATCTCGGCGGCAGCATCCGCATCCGCAACGGCCAGCGCGAGGCGGAGATCACGTTCAGCGGGCTCCAGACCGTCGAGGACCTGCTCAACCGGATCAACCTGTCCGGAGTGGGAGCCTGGGCCCGGATCAACGCGGACGGCAGCACGATCGACGTGCTGAACCGCATCAGCGGAACGGCGCTGACCATCGAGGAAACCGGCGGCCTGGCCGCGACCTCCCTGGGCATCCGGTCACTGCACGCCGGAACGAACCTCGCGTCGCTCAACGACGGACTCGGCATCGACTCCGTCGACGGCGACGATTTCCGAATCACGACGGCGGACGGCACGCAGATCAACGTAGACATCGACGACGTGAATCTCCAGTCCGGCACGCTCCAGGATGTCATCGATCTGCTCAATACGCGGGGCGGGGGCGCGATCACCGCGACCATGGTCCCCAGCGGCAACGGAATCCAGATCATCGACAACACGGCCGGCGCCGGCACGCTGACGGTCGAAAAACTGAACCTCTCGCCGGCCATCGACAGCCTCGGCCTGAACGTCGCCTCGACGCTCGGCCGGATCATGGGCCGCGAAGTCAACCCGGTGCGGGTCGACAGCCCGTTCACGGCGCTCGTCGACCTGAGCGCGGGCCTCGAAGCCAACGACACCCGGGCGATTTCCGCCGCGGGCGAACGGATGGAGCGGATGCTCGCCCATCTCGAGCGCGTGCTCGGCAAGCACGCCGCCACGTCGAAGGCGATGGATGATCGCGCCGCCCGCATCGACAGCGAATCCACCGCGACGCAGGTGCTCCTCAGCGACACCCGCGACGCGGACATGACCGAATCGATCGTGCGCTTTCAGCAGCTTCAGACGGCGCTCCAGGCCAACCTGAGCACCGCGAACAAAGTCCTGAGCCTCTCGCTCATCGACTATCTGAGGTGAGATGCCGCGGCGCACATCCGGCCGCGCCGCTCCTTTCTGAGCGGCGCCGGCCGGAGATGAGGACTTGACTGGTTGCGACCGCCACCGGCTCGGCGGCGCATCAGGATCGGCGATTCATCCGCTGGAGCGGATGTGGGCCTGGACGGCCCGGCCCGTCGAACTGAAAGCAACGGATTTCCGGCCTGCGTCAGGCCGGTCCGTTCGACGGGGAATCGAGTGGACACAGAGCCGCGAGGAGCAACGGATGCTCATCGAGACCACGCGTTTCGGACCGGTGGAGATCGACGAGTCCCGGATCATCCGATTCAGGGACGGAATACTGGGCTTTCCGGATCGGCAGCGATTCGCGCTGATCCAGACTTCGAATGACCCGGTCTTCTTCTGGCTCCAGTCGGTGGATGACCCGACCCTGGCGTTCGTCGTCTGCGATCCGCTGGTATTCCTGCCGGACTACCAGGCGGCGGTCCGCGAGGATGACGTCGCATCGCTGGACCTGTGCGACATCGACGACGTCCAGGTGTTCGTGATCGTGAACAAGCACGACGGATGCCTGACGGCCAACCTGCTGGGCCCGCTCGTGGTGGGCGCGAAGTCGCTGCTGGCCCGTCAGCTCGTCCTGTCGGACAAGCGCTACACCACGCGGCACGTGCTGATGCGGCTGGAAGCGCCGGCGGTCGAACTGGCCGCCGCGAAGTCCGCCTGACGGCGACTCCGCCGTCGGGCAAGGTCGAGCCGGAAACGTGTGTGCCGCGCCCGCACTACTGCGCACGGGCGCCGGCGGCCGGTTCGACGCCGACGGACGGAAATCCGGCAAGTTCAAAAATAGACTGGCGTTACGGTTGGAGAGTTGGTTATGATGACGACGCAAGGGTTTCGAATACCACCTGCGGGCCGCGCTCGGCGACACATGGCGCGTGCCCTCGCGGTCTGGAATCCGGGCTCGAAGTGCGCCCTCTCCAACCGACAGGCCAGGGTATCCAATCTGCGCATATTCAATATCCAGGAAGGAGCCGCGGATGTTGGTGCTATCCAGGCAGCGCGACGAATCCATCATGATCGGCGACAACGTGCAGATCACGGTCGTCGACATTCGGGGGGACAAGGTGCGACTGGGAATCGTCGCCCCGGCGGAAATCGCCGTGCACCGAAAAGAGATCTTCGACGCCATTCAACGGGAGAACCGCAAGGCCGCCGGTGTCACAACGGACGACATCGCCGCCGCTGCGGGTTCGCCGCGCCCGGCCCGCGAACCCAAGCGCGCCTGACGTTCCCGACACACCTGTCTCAGCGTAACAACCTGTTTTCCCTCGTCCCAGCCACGAACCGTTCAGGGAGGATGGCCAATGGCTCGTATTAACACGAACGTGGGCGCGCTCGTCGCCCAGCGAAACCTCGCCGGCTCGTACGGCAGTCTCAACAGCGTCATTCAGCGCTTGTCCAGCGGTTTGCGGATCAACCGCGGCGCCGATGACCCCGCCGGCCTGATCGTGAGCGAACGGCTTCGCTCGCAGGTCAGCGCCGTCAAGCAGGCGATCGACAACACGCAGCGCGCCAGCACGATCATCGCGACCACCGAGGGCGCGCTGGACGAAGTTGCCCGCCTGCTCAACGACATCCAGGACCTCATCGTCGAGGCGGCCAATACCGGCGCGTTCTCCGACGACGAGATCCGCGCCAACCAGCTCCAGGTCGACTCGGCCATCGCGTCGATCACCCGCATCGCCAACAGCACGTCCTTCGCCGGACGCCAGCTGCTCAACGGCTCGCTCGACTACATCACCAGCGGCGTCGACGCCGCTTCCGTCGAGTCATTGAAGATCCACGGCGCGCAGTTCGGCACGCGCGCCTACATCCCCGTCAATATCGAAGTCACGACTTCCGCCCAGCCCGCGCAGCTGTTCTTCCCGAACGCGACGCTGACGGGCGACGTGAACATCGAAATCCAGGGCAACATCGGCGTGACCACGCTGCCGTTCGTTTCCGGCACGACCGACGCGCAGATGGTCTCGGCCATCAACGCCGTCAGCGACGCCACCGGCGTCACCGCGGTCGCCACGCCGCCGTCCGGCTTCGTCCTGCAGAGCGCCGAACTCGGCAGCCGCCAGTTCGTCTCGGTCAAGGAGCTGCCCGGCAGCGGGTCCTTCCCCGTGCAGGACGCCGGAGGCGCCATCACCAACCGGGACGAAGGCCGCGACGCCGTCGCGCTGATCAACGGCGCCCGCAGCCTCGGCGACGGCAACACGCTCACGCTCAAGACGGCGACGCTGGATCTGGAGGTCCGGCTGCCGGACACCTTCGGACTCGGAACCACCGCCTTCTCGATCACGCAGGGCGGCGCGCTCTTCCAGGTCGGCCCGGAGGTCAACAGCAATCTCCAGGTCAACATCGGTGTGCAGTCCGTCTCCGCCAGCCAGCTCGGGAGCGGGTCCGTCGGGTTCCTCTCGCAGATCCAGTCGGGCGAGGATTACTCGCTGATCGGCGGGAACATGCAGCGGGCCCAGCAGATCATCAACGAGGCCATAAGCCAGGTGGCCGTGATGCGGGGCCGGCTCGGCGCGTTCGAGAAGAACACGCTCGATACCAACAAGAGCCAGCTCTCGATCACGATGGAGAACCTGACCGCGGCCGAGTCCTCCGTGCGGGATGCGGACTTCGCGATGGAGACGTCCAACCTGTCGAGGGCCCAGATCCTCGTCAGCGCGGGCACATCCGTCCTCGCCCTGGCGCAGCAGACGCCGCAGTCCGTGCTGAGTCTGCTCGGCGGCCGGTAATCGCCGAAAGTCGCTTGCTGTCGACGATCGCGGCTCCGTCGCCCGCAAGGGCGGCGGAGCCGTCGCGATTTCACTCTCGCTCAGCGGGCGCGGTTACTCGCCCCCGGTTTCCTTTTCGGGCGCGTCGCCGTTCCCGGGTTTGGCCGGCTCATCCTTCGGGGCCTCGCCCGTAGAAGGCGTCTCGGCGGGCTTGTCGCCGGAGGTCGGCGCTTCGCCGCGCGAGACCTTCGACTTTCCGCCGAGCGGACCGCCGGGAACGGTCGTCTGGATGCCGGGCTTCGGCGCGGGCGCCGGCGGCTCTCCCACCGCTGCGACCGGCTGGCTCGTGGCCTTCGAGCGCCGTCCGGCCAGCACCTTCTGAATATCGCTCTGGCTCAGCGGCGGCGCATCCTTGCCGCGGGCGCAGAAGAGCCGGCCGTCGCCGGACGCGATCAGGACCGCCCCGTCGTTCGGACGCGGGATCGCGAGGCTGAACCCGGCCGCCGGAATCTTCATATCAACCTTGCCCGTCGCGAGGTCGGCGACGGCGACATCATCGCCGGTGGTGAGGACATACGCCTTGCCGCCGGAAACGGTGAGGAGCCGGCGACCCTCGCGCAGCTTCCAGCGGATGCGCTCGCCCTTGATCTGCACGGCCGTCTCGACCGCGCACACGCCGTCGTCGGGGCAGTACTGGAACGCGAGATCTATCGTCAGCACCGGCGATTCATACAGCGGGCCCGAGAAGCGCGCCCGCCACCGGGCCGCCCCGCTAACGGGATCGAGCAGATACAGCGACTGGTCGCGGCTGGCCACGTAGATGCCGTTCTCATCCGAAACCAGGTCGGCCGTGATGGCCGCGCCGGCGAATTTCAGCCAGAGGTAGGTCTTGTTTTCGATCGTTCCGGCGTAGACGCCGCCGTCGTCGCTGGCGAATGCGATCGCGTTGGGCCCGAAGATGACCGGGGCCGCGGTGATCTGGCCGTCGGTGCTATTCTTCCAGATTTCGTAATCCCAGTCGAGCTCGAAGCAGTAGTAGCGGCGATCGACGCCTCCGAGAAAGAAGTGCGTCCCGTTGCTGACGGCCGGCGAGCCGGCCGGAAAGCGGAAGACGGTTTCGCGGATCGGGTCGCCGTAGACGCGGTCATATTGCCGGGCGGACGGCGGCGTGACGATGATCACGCGGTCGTCGGCGTGGCAGGGCTTCCAGAGGCGGAAACCGGCGCTGGTGAACTTCTGGCCCCAGCGCAGCACTCCGGTATCGGCGTGAATGCAGAAGACAAGTCCATCGAGCGTTCCGACGTAGATCTGGTCGTCGACCAGGTACGCATCCGTCACCCGTTGGCCGGGCTGAAGCGGCAGTTGGAGCTGCCAGTGTTTGACCAACCCCGCCTCGCGGAGGGGGGCATGGGCGACGTAATCATCGGCCGCGAATGCGACCGCACAAGTCCAGACGGCCGCGAGGGCCGGCAGGCGGGTTAGCGACATTCTGGGACTCCCTGGGGCAGTGGCGCGGGGAGCCACCCGCCGCGCACTCTGATGCGGGAGGCTACGCGCGAACCGGGGGGCCGTCAACGGGCGGCCTGCGGGTCGATCGCGGCCGGGGCCTGGTGCAGGTTTGGAGCCGGCCGGGGTGGCCGCGGTGGGGCCTTGCGTGAGAGGAGTGGCGTGCGCCCCGGACGCACCCATCTGACCCAATTCTGAGCTGAGAAAGCTGTTACGCCGCCGGCCGAGCCTGTGTTTTCCAAATGGTGAACCTGACCGCCGGAATCCGCCGCAAACAGGCATTTCGCACGCGACCTTCCCCCGCCCCGCGCGGTCGAGCGAATAATCACGCTGCGGAACCGCGCGAAAGGACGTCCACGGATGAACCGGTCTTCAAGGAACGCCTCCACGAAGAACCGGCGTGAACGGTCGTTTCAAGATGCTCAAAATGAATTCGCCTTGACTTCGCCGAAACCCCCTGGCGCCGCGCCAAGGTCGTTTTTATTGGAAGGAGATCAAAATCGATGCACACAATTCTTGATCCACTTGATCCCCTTGATATCGCCGCCGCACCAGGAGCCCCCCAGATACTGCCCGCCCGTTCTGCAAATCCCGCGGCGTTCGTCCGGGCCCCCGTGTCACACCGGCCGAGAGACCGATGAGGCCGCCGCGAGTCGGGCGATGACGGCCGGGTAGAGCTCGCGCTCGGCGGCCATGACGCGTTCGGCGAGCGTGTCGGGCGTGTCGCCGGGCAGGACGAGGACGCGGGTCTGGGCGAGGATCGGGCCGCGGTCGTATTCGTTGGTAGCGACATGGACCGTGCAGCCGCTCTCGCGCTCGCCGGCCGCGAGGACGGCCTCGTGGACGCGATGTCCGAAATAGCCCTTTCCGCCGTATTTGGGGAGCAGGGCGGGGTGGATGTTGATGACGCGGCCTTCGTAGCGCGGGGGCAGCAGCCACAGGCAGAGGAAGCCGCCGAGGACGACGAGGTCGACGTTGAAGCGATCGACGGTCGCGGCGAGGGCGTCGGAAAAGGCGGTGTCTGTTGGAAAATCGCGGCGTCGCACGACTTCTACCGGGAGGCGGGCCGCGCGGGCGATCTCGACGCCGCGGACGTCCGGCCGGGAACTCACGACGCCGGCGATAGTGACGTTCGGCAGGCGGCCGTCGGCGATGCGGTCGATGAGGTTGGCGAGCGTGGTGCCGCCGCCGGAGATGAGGACGGCGATGCGGAAGGCTCGCGCGGGCGGTTTTGCAGGAGGGCTAGTCATTCAGTGGACCTGAGGGCTCGTTCGTCCTCCGGACGATGGGAAGGGGGGCGGGGCCCTCCAGGGGCTGAAGCCCCTGGCAACGATCGTGCGCCCTCCGGGCGGGGGCCGTCACGCTGCGCGTTCCGGGTGGGGCGGTCATGCATCGCCATCCGAGTGGGATGGTCGTGCAGCGCCATCCAACGCGGGCGGTAAGGCAGCGCGCTCCGTCGCGAACCGTCACGCTGCGCCCTCCAGAGGGCGGAGGGAGATCTGCACCTGGTCGTCCGTGCGGCGGAGGTCGATGTGGCAGCGCCAGTGCTCGTCGTCGGTCTTCGGGTGGTCGCTGCGGTAGTGGACGCCGCGCGATTCGCAGCGCATCGCGGCGGAGACGGCGATGCAGTACGCCACGGAAAGCAGGTTCTGCGTCTCCCAGTCGTGCGGCCGGTCGAAGACCTTGTCCATGACGTAGCGGCTCCAGAATTCGATGATCTCGATCGTCTCGCGGAGGCGGTCGCCGCTGCGCTCGATCGCCACGTTGCGGCCCATGACGCTCTGGAGGCTGTGCAGCACGTCTGCGATGTCGAGTTCGGTCCGCGTCGACGGCGGCAGGCGGTGATTGACCGACGGCGGCCGGTCGGCGCGCTGCGACGCGGCGGATCGCTCGGCGGCGAGGCGGCCGCAGCGCCGACCGAAGACGAGACCTTCGAGGAGCGAGTTGCTGGCGAGGCGATTTGCGCCGTGGAGGCCGGTCGAGGCGACTTCGCCGCAGGCGAGCAGGCCGTCAAGGCTGGTGCGGCCGGCGGAGTCGGTGGCGATGCCGCCGACGGTGTAGTGGGCGCTGGGTCGAACGGGGATGAGGTCCTTCTGCGGGTCGATGTCGAAGTCGGCGCAGAGCTTGAAGAGCGAAGGGAAGCGGGCCGCAAATCGCCCCGGCGCGAAGTGTCGGGCGTCGAGATAGACGCACGGAGTGCCGAGCCGGCGCATCTCGGCGCCGATGGCGCGGCTCACGACGTCGCGCGAGGCGAGTTCGAGGCGCTCGTCGTAGCGGTCCATGAAGCGACGGCCTTCGCGATCGACGAGATAGGCTCCGTCGCCGCGAACCGCTTCGCTGATCAGGGCGCGGGCCGCACCGGCGACGTAGAGCGTGGTCGGGTGGAACTGGATCATTTCCAGGTCGCGCAGGACCGCGCCCGCCCGCAGGGCCATCGCGAGGCCGTCGCCGGTCGCGACCGGAGGGTTGGTCGATTCGCGGAAGACGCGGCCGACGCCGCCGCTGGCGAGGATCGTCGTCGTCGCCCAGAACATCTGGTGGCCGTACTTGGGATGGTGGGTGACGACACCCGCGACGGCGCCGTCGAGCGTGAGCAGGTCGATGGCGAAGCAGTGCTCGAAGATGCGGATGCGGGGGTGGGCCCGGGCGCGGGCGAGCAGGACGCGCACGATCTCGCGGCCGGTTGCGTCTCCATCGGCGTGGATGATCCGCGGCGCGGAGTGGCCGCCTTCGCGGCCGATGGCGAGGCGGCCGCCGGCCTGGTCGAAGCGTGCGCCCCAGGCGATGAGTTCTTCGATTCGGGATGGCGCGTCGGCCGCGACGTCGCCGGCGATTTTGGGATCGCCGAGGCCGCAGGCGACGTTGAGGGTGTCCTCGGCGTGGGAAGCCGGGGAGTCGGCATCGTCCCAGGCGGCGGCGACGCCGCCCTGGGCCCAGCTCGTGGCCGAGGACTCGGCGGCGTCCTTGGTCACGATGAGCACGTCGGCGCTGTCGGCGGCTTCGAGCGCGGCGCGGAGGCCGGCGACGCCGGAGCCGAGGACGAGCACGTCGGTGAAGAGGTGCGGGAGGCGGTGGATCTCAAAATTGGTGAGGTAGCGACGCCGGGCGATGACGCTGCTCATGACGGCCGCCGGGGGAATCGCCGGACCGCGGATTCGGTGACGAGGAGGTCGACGCGGCGGTCGTTCTCGTCGTGCGGGACGGCGGCGACGACCTGCATCTCGAAGGCGATTGCGCAGGAGACGCCGCGGAAGTCCGGGTTGGCGAGAAAACGGTCGTAAAAGCCGCGGCCGCGGCCGAGACGGTTGCCTTCAGCGTCGAAGGCGAGGCCGGGGACGATGACGAGATCGATTTCGCGGACGGGCGTGGGCGGGCCTTCGATGGGCTCGCGGATACCCATCGAGTCGAGGGCGACGCCGGAGGTGAGGGAAGAGATCTCGACGGGCTGCATTCGTTTCTGTTCCCAGGAGACCTTCGGGGCGAGCACGCGGCGTCGGTCGGTCCAGGCGCGGAGGGCGATCGTCGAGGTGTCGACTTCGGTCGGCATCGAGAGAAAGAGGAGGATCGTCCGGGTGCTGGCGTACTCCGGCAGAGCGAGGAAGCGTTCGCAGACGAGGTTGGAGAGGCGGAGCCGTTCGCGCGGCGGGAGCGCCTCCAGTTCTGCGCGGAGCTGCTGTCGGAGTTCTTTTTTCAACGTGTGCGATCCGTCGCCGGCCGCGCACCGGCGTTCAGAAAGGCGGCGCTGCGGCGGCCGACGGATTGTAGCGGGCGAACGGGAAGCGCACAGGGGCGGGGCGCGGGCGTCAAGCGGCGACGCCGCCCGTCCGCGGCGCGGCGATCGGGCGGCGTCGAGCGATTTTCGCGAGCGAACGGTCAGGCCTTTACGACGTTCTTCTTCGGGCCTTTGACGCGCGCGGTGGCGTTGCGCGAGTCGACGACGAGCTTGGCGTTCTTGACGACCATGGCGTAGTCGATGTCGGTGTGGTCGGTTGAGATGAGGACGGCGTCGTACGTCTTCACGCTCTGCGGTGTGAGGGGCACGCTGCGCATGTTCGTGATGTTGTGCTCGCGCATCTCCTTGCCGGAGGGGATGAAGGGGTCATGGTAGGCCACCTTTGCACCGCGGTGCTGGAGGAGTTCGATGAGGATGACCGACGGGGACTCGCGGACGTCGTCGACGTCTTTCTTGTAGGCGAGGCCGAGGATCAGGATCTTGGCGCCCTTGAGGGCCTTGCCCTGGTCGTTCAGTGCTTCGGTCAGGCGGCTGACGACGTACTCGGGCATGCCCGTGTTGATTTCGGCGGCGAGTTCGATGAAGCGGGTCGGCTTGCCGTACTGGCGGGCCTTCCAGGAGAGGTAGAGCGGGTCGATGGGGATGCAGTGGCCGCCGAGGCCGGGGCCGGGGTAAAAGGCCGAGAAGCCGAAGGGCTTGGTCTTCGCCGCTTCGATGACTTCCCAGACGTCGATGCCCATGCGGTCGAAGAGCGTCTTGAGCTCGTTGACGAGGGCGATGTTGATGCAGCGATAGACGTTTTCGAGGATCTTCGCCGACTCGGCCACTTCGCAGCTCGAGACGGGGACGACCGTTTCGAGGACGGCGCCGTACAGGGCGTTGGCGAGTTTCGAACTTTCGGGGCCATAGCCGCCGACGACCTTGGGAATCGTGCGCGTGGTATGGTCGGTGCGGCCGGGGTCCTCGCGCTCGGGGGAGAAGGCAAGGAAGTAGTCCTTCTCGACGGTGAGACCGGTCTTGTCGAGGATCGGCTTGCAGAGTTCGCGGGTAGTGCCGGGGTAGGTCGTCGATTCGAGGATCACGAGCTGGCCCTTGCGGAGGGTTTTGGCGATCGACTCGGTCGTGCTGATGACGAACCGCATGTCGGGGTCCCAGTTCTTCGCGAGGGGGGTGGGGACGCAGATCAGGATCGCGTCGGGTTTGGCGAGCAGCTTCATGTCCGTGGTCGGGGTGAAGAGGCCGTCCTTGATGAGTTTCTTGAACTGCTGGCCGGGGAGGTGCTTGATGTACGTTTTGCCCCCGTTCAGCATGTCGACTTTCCGCGTGTCGACGTCGAAGCCGATGACCTTGATCCCCGCGGCGCAAAATTCGCGCACGAGGGGGAGACCGACATATCCGAGACCCATCACGCCGACCACGACCGTTCGGTTCGTGATCCTGGCCATCAAATCGCTAGCGATGCTCATGGAATTTCCACCCGCGCCTTGTGTGATTCGTACCGCCGCCGGACGCCTTGCGAGCGGGGCGTTGTAGCCGACCTGCGCAGCGGCGACAAGCCGCCGGACCGCGCTGAATGTGCACAGCTTATCGGTTGTTCTCCGCGGCCGCCAAAGTGCGTCAAACCGCGCGGAAAAGGGTGCGAAGCCGTTGGCATGCCCCTCTTCCAAGACTACGATCCTGCCCGCCCGAGGTTCACGAGCCGACTGCGAGGATGGCGTGAGCGACGCGAGAACCCGTTATCAGGAAACGCCGCCGGCGGAGCCCCCGGCGCCGGTGGAGGCGACGGAGTCGCTACCGCCGCCGGACCTTGATTCCCCGCAACTGACCGTCCGCGCGCTTCTCACTGGCTGTCTCATGGGGGCGCTTCTCTCATCGTGCAATCTCTACACGGGGCTCACGATCGGATGGAGCCTCAACATGTCGGTGACGGCCATCCTGGTCAGCTTCGCCTTGTGGCGGGCGATGGAGATGGCGTTCGGCACGCGGCGCTGGTCGATGCTCGAGAACAACCTCAGCCAGACCGCGTGTTCCTCGGCCGCCGCCGTGTCCTCGGCCGGGCTGGTCGCGCCGATCCCGGCGCTGACGATGATGACGGGCGAGCGGTTGGACTGGCTGGCGCTGTCGGTCTGGGTTCTGTCCGTGTGTCTCGTCGGGATCATCGTCGCCATCCCGATCCGCAAGCAGATGATCGTCGTGGACAAGCTGGCGTTTCCGTCGGGCTTTGCGAACGGCGAGATGCTCAAGGAGGTCTACGCGAAGGGGGCGGAGGCGGTCGCCCGCGTTACGGCGATGGCGATCGCGGCGCTGCTGACGACGATCTGGGTGCTGCTGGAGGCGTTCCCCGCGCTGCTCGTGCTCCTGCTCAAACCGCTCGGCTGGGTGACCAAGATCAACGTGGCGGCGGCGAAGATCAGCGCGTGGCCGCTGCCGATTCCGAAATCGTGGCTGGGGGGGTACTCGGCTGACAAGTTCACGCTTTCGCTCGATCCGTCGCTGCTCTTCCTGGCGGTCGGCGCGCTGGTTGGATTTCGGGGATGTGTATCGATTCTTCTGGGCGGGCTGCTGGGTTGGCTGGTGCTTGCGCCGCCGCTCGTCGAAAACGGCATGATCCGGCTGAAGGTCGCCGAGTCGCTGCGGTACCTGCCGCCGGGCGTCGGCGACCAGCTCCTGCCGCAGCCGGAGGGGTACACGAAGTACTCGGCGGAGGCCCGGCGGCTGGAACACATGGGCGTCATGACGGTCGCCGAGCGGGACCGCCTGCTGGGCCTCAGCGACGATGTCGAGTACCAGGAAACCGTGCGGAAGCTCTTTGGGCGGTCGCAGTTGAAGATCGAGGCCGAGCTGGCGGCGCTGCCGACGGGGGTCGCGCTCGGTGATACGGTCCGATACGATGCGGACGCCCGAAAACTGCGTGCGACAGGGGCAATCACTCCCGCGCAGTATGCGACTCTTCATGAGGCGACGAGCGACCCGCAGTTCCGTGCCGCGCTTCGCGAGCTGTATTCGCATTTTGATTACACGACGACGATGCCGCTGATGATCGGCGTGAAGGCGGCCGGCTGGCCCGATGACCTGCTGATTCCGCGGGCCGTGGGGCACCGCATTCAGCACCAGTTGAAGCAGGAACGGCTCGTCTCGTTTGGCCGCCTGCCGCAGGATGTGGTCGCCGCGGTTGAGGTCCGGTTCGACGAATACGCGGCGCGGCCGGGCCACGACGCCGAGGGGCTTACGGCGGCTCGCGATGCGCTGCGGCGCCTGACGGCGGCGGCCGGCGGAGAATTGCTTCCCGGGCTCAAGATCGAAGGGGTCGTATACGACGAGCCGACCGCGACCTTCGTAGCGCAGGGTGTCGTCGCACCGGCGGCGCTCAGCGCGGCGGGCAAGGCGGCCGTAGAGTCGCTTGCCGCGCGGCCGGCCGAGAGCGTGCTGCTCGACGAGACGCTGGGGGCGATCGCGCGGTCGAGCCGGTTTGCAGCGGTACAGCCGGGTTTCGCCGATGTCGTGGCGTGGCTGCTATGGCCTGGCGTGACGCTGATGGTGATCGCGTCGCTGGTTTCGTTCGGATTTTCGCTGCCGGCGCTGGCTCGGTCGTTCCGGTTCACGGGCGGGGGTGAAGCGCGGGGCGATGTCCCGATGAAGTGGTTCGCGATCGGGCTCGTCTTTGTGCTGGTTTTCTCCGTTTACTGCCAGGTGACGTTCTTTCATATCGCGTGGTGGGCGGCGATGCTGGGCGTGGTGCTGTCCTTCGTTCTGGCGATCGTCGCGTCGCGGGTCGCGGGGGAGACGAATACGACGCCGGTCGGGGCGATGGGGAAGGTGACGCAGCTCGTCTTCGGAGCGCTCATTCCGGGCAGTCCGGCCGCGAACCTGATGACGGCGAATGTGACGGGCGGGGCGGCGAGCCAGTGCGCGGACCTGATGCACGATTTGAAGACGGGCGGGATGATCGGAGCTGTCCCGTGGAAGCAGGTCGCGGCGCAAATCGGCGGGGCGATGGCGGGGGCGTTTGCGGGGTCGGCGTTCTATCTGATTCTCGTGCCGAATCCGCAGGAACAGCTCATGAGCGAGCAGTTCGCCGCGCCGGCGGTGGCGACCTGGAAGGCGGTTGCGGAGCTGTTCCAGGTCGGGTTGCGGGCCCTGCCGGCCGGCGCGCCGCTGGCGATCGGGATTGCCGCGCTGTTCGGCGTGGTGCTGCCGATTCTCGAACGCAACGTGTCGAAGAAGGCGGGGATCTGGATTCCGAGCGCGTCGGCGGTCGGGCTCGGGCTGGTGATTCACGCGCACACGGCGATTTCGATGTTCCTGGGCGGATTGATCGCGCTGGTGCTCTCGCGTTTCTTCACGTCGTGGAGCGCCCGCTTTCTGATCGCGATCTGCGCCGGCGTCGTTGCGGGGGAGAGTCTGACGAGCGTCGGGCTGGCCATCGGCGAACTGCCGTTCTGGAGCCACCTCTGGTAGCATTCCTCCCCGTGCCGACGGCCAGAGCGAGGACCGCCTCTTGAACAAGATCGATGCCACCCACGCGGACCGGTTGAACCGGGTCCGTACCGAACTGACCACCCGAAAACTCGACGGACTGCTCATTCAGGATCGCATGGATCAGTACTGGCTGACCGGGTTCACGGGTGAGGACGGGCAGGTGCTGGTCACGCAGCGGGGCGTATCGCTGCTGACGGACGGGCGTTTCGACCAGACCGCGGACATCGAAGCGGCGTGGGCCCGAAAGGTGCTCCGCAAGAAACGCGGCCCCGAGGCGACGGCGAAGGAGATCCGGCGGGCGAAGCTGGGCCGGATCGGCTACGAGTCGACGCACATGAATGTCTACTGGTTCACGGAGCTGAGCAAGGCGCTCAAGCCCGCGAAACTTGTCCCCGCGAGCGGCATCATCAGCGGGATGCGGAAGATCAAGGACGCGGGGGAGATCGCGGCCATCCGCCGCGCGATCGAGATCGCGGAGACGTGTTTTCGCGCGCTTCAGGACTGGCTGCGGCCGGGGATGACGGAGCAGTACGTCGCGTCGCGGCTGGTGTTCGAGATGCAGGCGGCGGGGGCGCAGGAAGCGGCGTTCCAGCCGATCGTTGCGGCCGGGGCGACTGGGTCGCTGCCGCACTATGAGCCCGGTTCACGCGAAGTGAGCAAGACGGAGGGTCTGCTGATCGACTGGGGGGCGCGGGCGGGGTGGTATGTCAGCGACTTGACCCGCACCATCTGGCCCGGTAGCATCCCGCCGAAGTTGGGTAAGGTCTACGATGTTGTTCGCGAGGCACACGACCGCGCGATCGACGCGGTAAGGCCCGGCATCAAGGCGAAGACGGTCGATTCGGTGGCGCGGTCGATCATCCGTAAGTCCGGATTTGGCAAACAGTTCAATCACTCACTGGGGCATGGCATCGGACTCAACGTCCACGAGTCGCCGCGGCTTGGCCAGGCGTCTGAGGAGATACTTCAGCCGGGCATGGTCGTCACGATCGAACCTGGCATCTATCTCCCCGGCGTCGGCGGGGTGCGGCTTGAAGATGACGTGCTGGTCACCGAAACGGGACATGAAGTGCTTTCCTCGCTGCCGGTCTAGCCTGGCGGCCTGGCGGATCGAACATGGAAATTGAACATATCAAGGGCCTCGTCGAGTTGATGGTCTCAAACGACCTAAGCCGGATCGAGATTCGCGAGGGTGACACGCACATCCTGCTGCGCCGCGGCGCGACGGTGATCTCTACGACGCCGATGCAGACGGCGCCGATGGTTGCACCGCCGCCAATCGCGGCCCCTGCTGCGCCCTCCCCGGCCGCCGCACCGACGGCGGCATCGGCAGCGACACCGGCCGCGAACGAGACGATCATCAAGTCGCCGATGGTCGGGACGTTCTATGCGAAGCCGGACCCCGAGTCGCCGGCGTTCGTGAACATCGGCGACGTGGTGAACCCGAATACGGTGGTGTGCCTCGTCGAGGCGATGAAGGTGTTCAACGAAATCAAGGCCGAATGCTCGGGGCGGATCAGCCGCATGCTGGTATCGAACGGGCAGGCGGTCGAGTTCGATCAGCCGCTGTTCGCCGTCGCTCCGGCGTGATGTGCCCGCGACGGTCATCCCATTGTTGAGAAAACACTGATGTTCAGCCGTATCCTCGTGGCGAACCGTGGCGAAATCGCCCTCCGCGTCATCCGCGCCTGCCGCGATCTGGGCATCGAGGCCGTGGCGGTCTACAGCCGGGCGGATCGGGATGCGGCCTATCTGAATCTGGCACACGATGCGATCTGCATCGGCGGCGAGTCGGCGGCGAGCTCCTACCTGAACCCGGCGGCGATCCTGTCGGCGGCCGAGATCGCGGACGTGGAAGCGATTCACCCCGGCTACGGCTTCTTGTCGGAAAATCCGAAGTTCGCGCAGATGTGCCGCGACTGCCGGATCGAGTTCATCGGGCCGTCGGCGGAGTCGATGCAGGCGCTGGGGAACAAGGTCCAGGCCAAGAAGCTGGCGCAGAAGGCGAAGGTTCCGCTCGTCCCCGGAAGCAACGGCGCGGTGGAGAGCGAGGAAGAGGCCGCGGAGATCGCCGGGAAAATCGGCTTTCCGGTGATGATCAAGGCGTCGGCCGGCGGCGGGGGCCGGGGCATCCGCCCGGTGCACAACGAGGCGACGCTGCGGACGAGCTATCGCAACGCCCGCGCCGAAGCCGAGGCGGCGTTCAAGGACGGCACACTCTATCTCGAGAAGCTGGTGGAGCGGCCGCGGCACGTCGAAGTGCAGCTCCTTGGCGACAAGAACGGGAATGTCGTGCACCTGTGGGAGCGCGACTGCTCGCTCCAGCGGCGCAATCAGAAGCTGGTCGAGGAGTCGCCGTCGCCGCACATTTCGGCAAAGACGCGCGAGAAGCTCTGTTCCGCGGCGGTGCGGCTGGCGAAGGCGGCCGGGTATTACAACGCGGGGACATGCGAGTTTCTGGTCGACGCGGACGAGAATTTCTACTTCATGGAAGTGAACGCCCGCATCCAGGTCGAGCATCCGGTGACGGAACTCGTGACCGGCGTCGATCTGGTGCAGTGGCAGATCCGCATCGCGGCCGGCGAGGATCTGAAGCTCAAACAGGGCGAGATCGAGCAGCGGGGCAGCGCGATCGAGTGCCGGATCAACGCGGAGTCGCCGGACGACAACTTCCGGCCGTGCCCGGGTCCGATCCACGAGTTCATCCCGCCGGGCGGGCCGGGAGTGCGGCTCGACACGCACGCCTACGCGGGCTATGTCGTCAGTCCGTACTACGATTCGATGATCTGCAAGCTGCTCATGCACCGTCCGACGCGGGAGGGCGCGATCCACGCGATGCGGCGAGCGCTGGATGAGTTTGTGGTCAAGCCGATCAAGACGACGATCCCGGTGCACCGGCGGATCTTCAGCCACGCCGATTTCGTGAAGGGCGAGGTGGACACGGGGTTCATTGAGCGCGAGCTGATGGCGAGCCGGCAGGGGTAAAGTCCGAAGTCGCTCCCTCGATCATCTGAAGCTACGGCGTAACCTCATTGAAAGCGATCCGCTCCGCCTCCGCTCCCTGCGACGGGGCCGTGAATTCCCAGCGGTAGGTTGGGCCGTCGAGGTGCGGCTTGAAGTCGAAGGTGTAGCTCGCGCCCGGTTTTACGAAACCCTTGAGCCAGCACTCCGGCGTGCCGCCCGACTGTCGGTCGCTCATAAGATTGCTGAAATTCGCCCGTCGCAGCGGCACCCGCGCCCCGGTCGAGTCCTTCAGCATGAACCGGGCGTCGATCCACTTGTCCCACATGATGACGCCATGCTCGCGCGGGGGCGGCTCCTTGCGCGGCAGGAAGATCGACACGGCGACGTTGATTTCGACGCCCTGCGAGGTCGGCTTGCCGAACGCGATGGGCAGCTCCTCCCGCCCCGTTTCACCGACGGAGTTCGCCAGGTAGAAGTAGAGGACCAGCAGGCCGATGATTCCGGTGCAGAGGATCGACAGGGCCTTCATCAGGGCGTCTCCGCAAGAGGGGATCGTTCGCGCGAGGGGATAGTATATCGGTGAAAGTAGACATGCAATCACCGATAGGACTCGGTGGCCCCGTCGAGGCGAGCCGGCGGCAAGAACGCGGCCGGCGGCATCGCGAACGACGCCGCCGGCCGCGGAAAATCGGGTCGATTGTCGGCTAGACGTGCTGGTCCGGACCGACGCGGCGCATCGGCCGGCGCGGCGTCGCGGACATGCCCTCAGGGCGGCCGAAGATCATCCTTCCGGCCGAGGTCTGGAGCACGCTGGTGACGGTCAGGACGACTTCCTCGCCGATCCGCTCGCGGGAATTTTCGGCGACGACCATCGTGCCGTCCTCGAGGTAGCCGACGCCCTGGCCCATTTCCTCGCCGGGCTTGATGATCTTCACCGCGATCGTCTCGCCGGGCAGGACGACCGGCTTGAGCGCGTTCGCCAGGTCGTTGATGTTGATCACGTCCACGCCGCGAAGCTGGGCGATCTTATTGAGGTTGTAGTCGTTCGTCACGACCCGGCCGTCGATCTTCTTGGCGAGGGCTACGAGCTTCTGGTCGACGTCGCCGGCCTCCTCAATGGTCGGCAGGCGGGTGTCGGAGATCTTGATCTCGATCTTGTCGTTGGTCTGGAGCTTGTTGAGCATGTCCAGGCCGCGGCGGCCGCGGTTGCGTTTCAGCTTGTCGGAGCTGTCCGCGATCGTCTGAAGCTCCTGGAGCACGAAGCGCGGGATGATCAGCGTGGAGTCGATGATCCGCGTCTCGCAGATGTCGGCGACGCGGCCGTCGATGATGACGGAGGTGTCGAGGATCAGGGGGCGTGCGCCGCGCGTCTGCTTGGCGAATTCGACATACGGGATGACGAAGCGGATGTCGTCCTTGGTCTGGAGGATGAAGCTGATCGCGAGGAAGCAGGAGACGAGGCCGATCATCAGTTTGACGGCGGCCATGGTGTTCGTGGCGTTCTTGGCGGAAGGGTCGTTCAGGCCGGGAGCCCAGGCTTCGACGAGCATGTCGAGCATGAGCCCGACGCCCCAGGCGGCGACCATTCCGACCATGACGCCGAGAAACGCGCCGGAGAGGGCGGCGAGGGATTTTCGCGGGATGAGCATGTCGACGCCGATGAGCACGACGCCGAGGCCGATGGCCGCCGCCATGAACGCCGTCGCCGACTGGACGCTGGCGGGGTTGGCCGGGTCTCCCTTGCCGACCGTCGAAAACGCCACGGCGGCCATTAGAATGATGAACAGAGCGCGCAGTCCCCACAACAGCATGATGAGGTCTCCTGCAAAATGAACCGCGTCCGCAATCCGCAGCGCTCGCGCGACGTGACGCAACCTGACGTTGCCCTTTCCAGAATTCTACACCATGAATGGCCGGCCGGTCACCCCTCTTTTTTGATGATTCTCATTCTCACCCCGGCGGCCGTCCCCGCCCCGGGGGTGTACGACGGTATTTGAAGGGCGGTTCAATGACGATTCGGCAGACACCCACCCAGCGGCGTCAGGCGCTTGCACTGCGGGCGGCGGAGCACCTTTCGGCGGTGCATCCGAGCCTGGAACCGATCATCTCGCGCGTGGGGCCGCACCGGCTGAAGGTCACGCGCGATCCGTTCCTGACGCTGGTAGGATCGATCATCCAGCAGCAGATTTCGATGTCGGCCGCGGCGTCGATCCAGAGACGGCTGACCGAGGCGTGCCCCGGTGGACTTGTCACTCCGGCGGCGATCCAGCGGCTGGGGTCGGCGCGCCTGCGCAAGGCCGGGCTTTCGAACCAGAAGGCCGGATACCTGGTCGATCTGGCCCGGCACGCCGATACCGGGCGGCTCAGCCGGCGCACACTGAGCCGGCTGGATGATGAAGAGATCATCGTGCGGGCGACGGAAATACGTGGAATCGGGCGCTGGACCGCGGAAATGCTGCTGATTTTCTGCCTGGAGCGGCCGGATGTGTGGCCGATCGACGACCTGGGGCTGCGGAAGGCGGTAGCCCGGTTCACGGGGCGCGAACTCGACAAGAAGGGGATCGTCGCGCTGGCTGAACCGTGGCGGCCGTTTCGGAGCTATGCGAGCTGGTATCTCTGGCGGAGCCTGGAAGGGCCGAAGATGCCGGGCATCGAACTTCGGTCGTAGGACGAGGGGGCGGCGGCGGTCAGGCGGCGGGGGCGCGGCGGGCCCGGGCGCGGAAAAGCTCTTGTACGGCGTGCCAGTTTGCGAGGGTGATCGCGAGGAGGATCAGTCCCGCACCGACGGCGAGCCAGCGGGTGATGGGTTCGCCGCAGAACTGGTTTGCGCCGATGACGGCGACGAGGGGGGAGGCGTTCATGGCGACGGCGAGGCGGTTCACGTTCAGGCGCATCAGCACGAAAAGCCACAGGAGGTAGCTGAGGAAGCTGGTGAGGAGGCTTATGTAGAGGAAGCCGATCCAGGCGGCGGCGGAGAGAGAGCCGAAGCGGAGTTCGCGGCCGTCGATGAGCAGGGCGGGGCTGTATAGAACGACGCCGGAGACGATGATGATCGTCAGGGAACGGAGGGGGCCGTATTTGGCGCCGAGCGGGCCGACCAGGACGGAGTAGGTTGCCCAGGTCAGGACGGCGATGAAGAGGAGGCCATCGCCGACGAGGGAGGGGCCGGATGCGGCGAGGAGGGAATCGAGTCCGATGACGGCGGCGCCGGCGAAGGCGAGGGTGGCGGCGAGGGCCATTCGCGTGGACGCCTTGACCGAGCCGATGATGAGGGTGATGAGAAACACGAGGACGGGGTTGAGGGCGTAGAGCAGGCCCGAGTGGGCTGCGCCGGCGAGCTTAACACCGGAGAGAAAGGTCGCCTGATTGATCGGGACGCAGAGCAGCGCGCAGGCGAGGAAGCGGGGCAGATCGGCGCGGTCGATCGGACGGCGGGAGCGGGGGTCGGATCGGCGCATCACGAGCATCGTGACGAGGAGGCATGCGCCGGCAAGGCCGAAACGGACGACGCCCGTGGAGAAGGGGGGCATCTCGCGGAGGGCGAAGCGGGCGGCGACCGGCGTGAGACCTCCGATGAGCACGATAAGGGCCATGAGGGCGAACTGGCCCCAATAGGACCACGTGCCGGGCGCGGCGGAGCGGACGTCGAGTGCGGCGGGGTCAGCCGGCATCGGTGAACTGCGTTTTGCACAGCGTCACGTAGAAGGGGCAGGTCTTGATCAGGTCGTCGTGGCGGCCGCAGGCGATGAGGCGCCCCTGATCGAGGACGACGATCATGTCCGCACGGGCGATGGTGCTGTATCGATGGGCGATGATGAAGGTCGTGCGGTCGCGCATGACGTCTTCGAGCGCCTCCTGGATCTTGCGTTCGGACTCGCTGTCGACCTGGCTGGTGGCCTCGTCGAGGATGAGGATCGGCGGGTCGCGGAGGATGGCGCGGGCGAGGGCGATGCGCTGGCGCTGGCCGCCGGAGAGCGAGCGGGCGGTGACGGGCGTCGAGTATCCGGAGGCGTCGCCGTCGGGACCGCCGGAGCGGAGCGTCTGGATGAAATCGTCGATGTGGGCCCGGCGGGCGGCGCGGGCGACGGCTTCGTCGGTGGCCATGCCATTGACGCCGTAGGCGATGTTGTCGCGGATGGTGGCGGAGAAGACGACGGAATCCTGCGTGACGAGGCCGATCTGCTCGCGGAGCGAATCGAGCGTGACCGTGGCGATGTCGGTGCCGTCGATGAGGATCTTCCCGCGGCAGGGTTCGTAGAACCGGAGCAGCAGGGACATCAGCGTGGTCTTGCCCGAGCCGTTGGGGCCGACGAGCGCGACCACCTGTCCCTTGCGGACGGTGAGGTTGAGTTCGTCGATGACGCTCCGCTCGGGGTGGAGCGGGTAGGCGAAGCTGACGCCGCGGAATTCGATCGCGCCGTGAAGCCGGGGAAGCTCAACGCCGCCGCTCGACGGGGGTTCCTCGGTTTTGAGGTCCATCAGGTCGAAAAGGCGTTTCGCCGACGCGTCGGCCGCCTGGAGTCGGTTGTTTACGTTTCCCATCTTGCGGACGGGGTCGAAGATGCCGCCGAGGCATACGGTGGCGGCGAAGAAGAGGTGCGGCTCCAGCTCCAGCGCGAATACGCGGCTTCCGCCGTAGAGCACGAACGCCGCGACGCCGAACACGGCCAGCGTCTCCAGCGCGGGATTCGTCGCGGCATCGACCCATTCGATATGCGTCTGGGCCCCCGTCAGCTCCCGGCCTTCCTTCTCGAACCGCTTGCTCTCCTGGCCCTGCATTCCGTAGGCCTTGACGACGCGGATGCCGGCGAGTTTTTCGCCCAGGTGATCGAGCAGGCGGCCCCAGGACTCCGATGCCCGCTTCTGGGCTTTCTTCACGCTTCGCCCGAACACGGCCATCACGATCGCGCCGATCGGCACGCCCAGCACGGCGACGACGAGCAGCTTCCAGTCGATCGCGGCGGTCAGCGCGATGACGCCGGCCGCCTTCAAGGGCTCGCGGATGACCTTTCCAAAGAGCGTGCTCACGCCGACTTCGAGCTTGCCGAGATCGGTCGCGAAGCGTCCCAGGGTATCGCCGGGGGGCTGGCTGGTGTGCCATTCCAGCGGCAGGCGCAGCACATGGTCGGCCATCCGGCTGCGAAGGTCGTGGATGGCCCGCTGCACCGCCACCGCAACCAGGCCCTCGTTCAACAGGCGGCAGACTCCGCCGAAAATGGAGATGAGCACCAGTGCGCCCATCACGATGCCGAGTGTCATCAGCCGCGAATCGGGGTCTTTTCCCTTCGGCATGACGGCCGCGACGCTGCGGAGCGTCGTCGACCACCAGTGATAGGAGCGCATGGCGAGGTCGACGGTGGTCTCGTCGCCGTTGGGCCGGCGGAGCACGACCTGCTCCAGATCCTTGTCTGGGTGCTCCGCGATGAGGCGCATCAGGCCGTGCGATCCCGGGGCCTCGCCCTTGATCGAGACGATGCGCATGCCATCGTCGAGGAAGGCGCGGCTGCGGCTGTTGGGCCGGACCTGGAGAATGAGGAGCCCGTCCCGGTCATCGGGGAGGTCGGATGCGATCACGACGTCGAGCCGGCGCTCGACATCGACGCGGTGAATCCAGTCGACCAGCGTTTCGTGCTCGGCAAAGATCACCTTCAGCAGCGGGATCACGCTCGAAATGCTGAATGTGTAGAAGACGCTGACACCAACCGCGAACAGAAGGCCGATAATAAGTGTCCGGCCGTGCGGTCGCAGGTACGTCAGGCTTCGTCGGAAGTGCTGCAACCCGGATCTGGAGCGATCCCCTTTCGACATTCGCCGATTATCATAGCGGGTTCCTCGTCTGTCGAGGAGCCGACCGAACCGACCGACGCGGGGCGGCGTAACCCGTGCGGGGAACCGCCGACGGGGTCGGCGGGGGTTCGGTTATCAGACTGATTGGATCCGCCGCGACCCGCGGCGGCAGGGGGAGCCGTGAGCGAGCCGCAGATCAGCCTTTCGAGCCCGGATATCACGCAGGCCGAGATCGACGCCGTCGTCGCCGTTCTGAAGACGCCGAACCTGAGCCTGGGGCCGCGCGTGCCGGAATTCGAGGCGACGTTCACACGGCGGCTGGGCGTCCGGCATGCCGTGGCCTGCAATAGTGGCACCTCGGGGCTGCACCTGATCTGGAAATCGCTCGGCGTGGGGGCCGGCGACGAGGTCATTACGACGCCGTTTTCGTTCATCGCGTCGAGCAACAGCATCCTGTTCGAGGGCGGGCGGCCGGTGTTCGTCGACATTGAGCCGGATACGTGGCAGATCGACGCGAAGCGGATCGAGGCGGCGATCACGCCGCGGACGAAGGCGCTGCTGCCCGTGGATGTCTTCGGGTCGATTCCGGACATGGACGCGGTGGTGGCGATCGGACGCAAGCACGGCCTTCGCGTCGTCGAGGACAGTTGCGAAGCGCTGGGTTCGGCGTACAAGGGGCGGCCGGCGGGGGCGCTCGCGGATGCGGGTGTTTTCGGGTTCTACCCCAACAAACAGCTGACGACGGGCGAGGGGGGCATGGTCGTGACGAATGACGACCAGCTCGCGATGCTGGCGCGGAGCTACCGCAGCCAGGGGCGCGCCACCGATGCCGGCTGGCTGGAACATGCGCGGATCGGGTTCAACTATCGCCTGCCGGACATCAACTGCGCGATCGGGATCGTGCAGATGCAGCGGGCGGACGAGATCATCGCCAAGCGCGACCGCGTCGCGGGGTATTACCTGGCACGTCTGCGTGACGAGAAGCGGGTCTCGCTCCAGCGCATCCCGTCGGAAGTGCGGATGAGCTGGTTCGTCATGGTGGTGCGGCTCAGCGACGATTACACGCAGGCGGATCGGGATCAGATGCTCGGCAAACTCCGTGAGCGCGGGATTCAATGCCGCAACTATTTCACGCCAATCCACCTCCAGCCGTTCTACCAGGAGATGGACTTCCGCGAGGGGCAATTTCCGATCACGGAGGCGCTGTCGTCGCGGACGATTTCGCTGCCGTTCCACAATCACCTCAGCGAGGGCGACGTGGACCGGGTGGTCCGCGAGTTGAAGAAGCTGCTATAGCGCCGCTACGGGCAGACGGTCCCGAACCGCGAGAGCAGCAGCGCGAGATCGTTGATGCCGACAGTTCCGTCGCCGTCGAGGTCGCCGGTGCACCCGCATCCCTCCACGGACAGCCGGGCCTGGTAGCGCAGCCCGCAGGGAATCCCGCTGAACGAATCCGTTGCCACGAAGGCCGAGTAGGTCCCGGCCGGCAGGGTGGCGGAGACGGTTGCGGGCGTGCAGGGATCGGCCGCGGCGGTGCCGAGCGAGCTGGCCGGGCAGGTTCCCTGGAGAAGAAAGACGCGGGTACGCGCCTCTCCGGTCGCGGACCAGGTTACGTTTGACGGCTGGAGGAGCGTGAAGTGGTACCAGTCGGTATCGCGGAAGTTCTGCCCGCCGGCCGTCTGGAATGTGCCGTAGGTTCCGCAGATCGTGAGGTTGCAGGCGGTATTCCCAAAGACGCTTGGCGTGGAGTTGCAGCCGCCGTTGTACGCGTCGACGTACGCGGTCGCACATTCCGGTTCGCCCTCGAGGAGCTGTGACGGCGGCTGACACGGCAGCGAGCAGCAGCCCGCGACGCTGAGCGTCGCCCGGTAGCGCGAACCGCACGGCACGCCCGTGAACGCGTCCGTCGACACGAACGCTGAGTACGTGCCCGGGGCGAGATTCGTGAGCGTAACGGTCGCCGGCTGACAGGCGTCCGCGGCGGCGGTTCCAAGCGAAGCGGCGGGGCACGTGCCGGCGAGGATGAAGACGCGCGTGCGCGCCTCGCCGACGGCGGTCCACGTCACATCCGCCGCCTGCGTGAGTGTGAAGTGATACCAGTCGGTGTCGCGGAAGTTCTGGCCGCCGCTCGTCTGAAAGGTTCCGTAGGTGCCGCAGACCGTCTGGCCGCACCGGATCTCGCCGAACACGTTGGGTGTGAAGTTGCACCCGCCGTTGAACGCGTCGACGTAGCCGTTTGCGCAAATCGGCTCGCCCTCAACGCGGTCGCCGAACTGGCAGTCTCCGCACGTGCCGCGGGTGCCGCCCGCGTCGGCGGGCGGAGTCCAATCTGCCGGCTGGGCTGCGTCGGTCAGCGGAGAGTCATCCTCGATGCGCATGCCCAGTTCGGCTGCGCCGGCGGCCTCGAAGGCCTCGCGCAGCGCCGCGGCGTCCAAAGTTTCGGCGGCACTGAACCCGCCCGCCGGGAGCATCGACGCCGCGCCATCGGCGCGAGGATTCTGCCGACCGGCTGGTACCGCCTGGGAGTGAGCGAACATCCAGGTTACCGAGAGAAGCGCGATTACGAGCGAAGAAACAGCCATGGGTACGTCCTCCAGTCTGTCGCCATACGCGGATCGAGCCCGAATCGTCTGTGGTCCATTCAGAATAGCGGTCGGTGGTTCGTCGACCAAAAGAATTCTGAAACCGTCTCAGCGTGCCGTTGGACCGTTGATCGCGACGGCCGCGGCGGCCTGCTCGCGAAGGCGGCGTGCGGCGCCGTGGATGAGCATGAGGTTTCGGACGTAGATGAGGAGTCCGAGCGACTGGCCGAGGATGATGACGGGATCGGCGTCGAGGACGCCGTAGATCATGAGCATGACGCCGCCGAGGAGGCTGAGGTACCAGAACCCGAGCGGGACGTGGCTGCGGCGGAGCTTTTCCGAGACATACCATTGGACGACGAAGCGGAGCATGAAGACGCCCTGTCCGAGCAGGCCGAACAGCACAAGCGGATCGCGCAGCTTGACGAGGAGCCGCTGGGCGAGTGAGTCAGCGAGCAGTTCCAACACGAATGCGGTGCTCCGAACGGGGGTTACTTGTTGCAGTAGTCGATCAGCCGGGCGATCTCGCTGCGCAGGTCCTTGCGGTGGACGATGCGGTCGACGTAGCCGTGCTCGAGCATGAATTCGGCCCGCTGGAAGCCCTCGGGCAGCACGGCCTTGATCGTGTTCGCGATGACGCGCGGCCCGGCGAAGCCGATCAGGGCCCCGGGCTCGGCGAGGATGAAGTCGCCGAGAAACGCGAAGCTCGCCGCGACGCCCGCGGTGGTCGGATCGGTCATGACGACGATGTAGAGCCCGCCGGCGTCGTGCAGCTTGCCGATCGCGGCCGAGGTCTTGGCCATCTGCACGAGCGAGACCATGCCCTCCATCATGCGCGCCCCGCCGGAGCAGGTGATCATGATGAGGGGCAGATCTTCTTCCGCGGCGCGCTCGGCGGCGGCGGTGACTTTCTCGCCGACGACCGAGCCCATCGAGCCCATGATGAAGAACGGGTTCATGACGCCGAGGATGACGCCGCGGCCCTTGATGAACGCCTTGCCGACGACGATCGCCTCCGTCTCGCCCGAATCCTTGCGCACGGCCTCGAGGCGCTGCTTGTAACCGATCCGGTCGGTGAATTGGAGGGGATCGCTGGAGACGATATTCGGCAGGAACTCCTCGAAGGTGTCGGGATCGACGAGCTGGCGGATGCGCGTGCGGACGTCGACGCGGTAGTGGTAGCCGCAGTCCGAGCAGGTGTGCAGCTCTTCCTCGAGGATGCGGCGGTAAATCATCTGGCCGCAACTGGTGCAGCGGATCCACATGCCCTCAGGGATTTCCACGTTTTTCTTCGGCGTCGTCGCCGGTGTCTCAGCCATGCTTCACCCTGTCCGTGTCGTCGTGTTCGTCCGGCGGCGTTGCGGGCGTCACTTTGCCGTTTCCACTGTAATCGAACACGATCGGTTCGTTGATCTCCGTCACCGCTTCCCAGATCGTCGATTCGTCGGATCCTTCGAGCCAGCGCCGCGCGAGGCCGAGCGCGACGGGCCGGAGAACGACCGCCAGCGGTTTATCACCTGTGCGGCGGATCAGCTTCTTGAGTTCCCCGGCGACGCGCTCGCTGGCGTCGGAGAAGCCCTCGCCGTCGGGCGGGTTGACGTTCAGCGGGGCTTCGAGGAGTTCGTGATGGGCCGAGGCGAAGCGTTTTCGCAGCTCCTCATCCGTCAGCCCCGACCATAGCCCCAGGTCCACCTCGGCCAGCGACGAGTCCTTTCGCGGCCGGGCTCCGATGGCTTTTGAGAGGATCTTCGCCGTGCGCGTGGCCAGTTCATCCGGAGAGTGGTGGATGACGGCCGCGCCGACCTGGGCGAGCGCGGCGCTCCAGGCGGCCGCCTGCTGCTCGCCGGCGGGCGTCGGCGCGAGTTCGACGCGGCCCAAAAGCCGTCCCTCGTCGCGCCACTCGGTCGGCGCACAGGGGATCAGCACGATCTTCATGCCCGCGTCCCCACCGGCGTCGCCGCACCCTCGGCCACGCGTCGAAGCTCCTGGAGCGTCCGCGTCGGATCCTCGGACTTGTAGATCACGCTTCCGGCGACGAGGGTATCCGCGCCGGCCGCGACGACGAGGCCCGCCGTTTCGAGGTTGATTCCGCCGTCGACTTCAAGCCACTGGTGCGGGGCCAGGTGGCGCGCCAGCGTCTCGATCTTCGGGAGCGTCTCGTGCATGAAGCGCTGGCCGCCGAAGCCGGGCCAGACCGTCATGACCAGCACGAGGTCGAGCTGCGGCAGGATCGGGAAAATCGCTTCGGCCGGCGTGGTCGGATTGAGGGCTGCGCCGACCTTCACGCCGAGGTCGCGGATCTGCTTCACGACGTCGAGGGGCCGGTCGACCGTTTCGATGTGGAAGGTGATCAGCCCCGAGCCGGCCTCGGCGAAGGCGGGGGCGTAACGGACCGGGTCGGCGATCATCAGGTGGGTGTCGAGGAGCAGCCGGGTCCTGGAACGGATCGACTCGACGATCGGGACACCGAAAGAGATGTTCGGGACGAAATGGCCGTCCATGACGTCGAGATGCAGCACGTCGGCGCCGGCGGCCTCCACCCGCGCGATCTCTTCGCCCAGGCGCGCGAAATCGGAGTTCAGGATGGAGGGTGCGATGCGGATCGCCTTTTTCGCGTTCATTCTGCGAACCCCCGGAAACCACTTCGCCCGCTAGGCGTCGTCGATCACTTCGACGGGCCCGAACTTCCTGCCCTCAAGGAACTCAAGCGACGCACCGCCGCCCGTGCTGATGTGCGTCATCTTGTCCGACAGGCCCGCCGCGTCGACCGCGGCCGCGCTGTCTCCGCCGCCGATGACCGAGATGGCGCCGCGGACCGTTGCCACGGCGATCGCCTCGGCGACCGCAACCGTCCCCGCGTTGAAGGGTTCGGTCTCGAATGCGCCCATCGGGCCGTTCCAGACGACGGTGCCGGCCGTGCCCAGGATGCGGCGGTAGTTCTCGACCGTCCTCGGGCCGATATCGAGGCCCATCATGTCCGGCGGGAGTTCGCCGTCGATGGTTTTCGTCGGGACACCCGCCTTCAGCTCGGCGGCGGCGACCGAATCGACGGGGAGGACGAGCTTGCTCTGCGCCTCGGCGATCAGTTCACGCGCGAGATCGAGCTTGTCGCGCTCACACAGGCTCCGGCCGACGCTCTTGTCCTGCGCCGCCCAGAAGGTGTACGTCATCGCGCCGCCGACGAGCACCTGGTCGACCTTCTTGAGCAGAGCGCGGATCACGCCGATTTTGTCGCTGACCTTCGCGCCGCCCAGCACGGCCACAAACGGCCGTTTCGGGTGGTCGAGCGCCTGGCCGAGGTACTTCAGCTCCTTTTCGACCAGGAAACCGATCGCCCGCGTGCCCTTCGGCAGGAGCTGGGGCACGTCATACATGCTCACGTGCTTGCGGTGGCACGTCCCGAACGCGTCGTTGACGTACAGTTCACCCAGCGCGGCCAGCTGTTTGCCGAATCCGACGCGTTTCCCGTCCTGTTCCGGGGTCAGCTTGCCGTCGGGGTTCTTCTTGGCCTTGTCGACGATGTCCTCGGCTTTGTGGAACCGGAGGTTTTCGAGCAGGAGCACTTCGCCGTCCCGGAGCGACATCGCGGCCGCCGTCGCCTCTTCCCCGACGCACTCGGATACGAACTTGCAGGGCCGGCCGAGGAGTTTTTCGATCCGGGCCGCGACGGGGCGCAGGGAGAGCTTTGCATCCTCGTCCGGCTTGCCGGTCGGGCGGCCGAGATGGCTCATGACGATTGCCCGGCCGCCGGCGTCGACGACGTGGCGCAGGGTCGGCAGGAACTGCGAGATTCGCCGGTCGTCGGTGATGTGCTGCGCGGGGTCGAGAGGGACATTCAGATCCGCACGAATGAGAACGCGCTTTCCGCGAAGGGGAAGGTCGGCTACTGATTTTTTGGCCATGGTCCACCGTTTCAGGGGGGCTGGAACCCACGAAAACAGTCGGATTTTAGCGGAAAACGGGGGCGCGGGCCACGCGGGGGCGGCGACCGGGTCCGGGGTGCGAGGGGCGTGGCGCGGCCGGCAGGGGATTCGTGCAGCTGGACCGGGGTTGCGACGCCGCGCTGGCCGATCGGGGACCGGCCGCTACTGGAAATCGGCGACGAGGTTGGCGTAATAGGTCGTGTCGAGGCGCTGGAAGTCGGGCCGGGGGATTGAATCGTATTCAAGCAGGACGCCGAATTTGATCTTCCAGATCTCGCTGGCAGCGATCGGGATGGTCACGGCGGCGTCGTTGGTGAGCCGATAGTCGTTCACGCTTTCGAGCGTGGGGTAGTAGGCGGTGTCGTTCGTGAATCGCAGCCAGGGCCGGATGTCGATGCGATAGCCGGCGGCGAGCTGGAGAATGGCGTCGTCGCGGCGGGTGTCGTCCATGAAGACTTCGTGCTGGTAGCCAGCGCCGAGGGAGGTCTTCAGTTCGTGGGTCTCTTTCTTGAGCCAGTAGAAGCCGGGGCCGGTGAGGGCGACAAGGCGCAGATCGAGGTTTTCGAATTCGTCGTACTCGAGGTCGAGGCTGGCGAACCAGTAGAACCGCTGCGTGAGCAGATACTCGTAGTAGGCGCCGGCCTTGGCTTCCGCGGCGTTGCGGATGTCTCTGTCCTCGGCGTACTCGCCCGAGAGGTAGAATTTCAGCAGGTCCTGCGAGCTTTTCTTCTGCGCGGTGAGCTTGCCGCGGGCGTTCATCAGATCCTTGTTGCCCTCCTTCATGAGCCAGCCGGCCTCGACGGTGAGGCCCCACTTTCCGACGCGGGCTTCCACTTCCTTGCGCTGCGCGGCGACCTGCTCCTGCACCGCCTCGACTTCAGGGCTGACGCCGCCTTCGGGCCAGACGGCGGAGATGGCGGCGACGGGCACGTCGATGTCGCCGAAGGCCGTGTGCACCTGCACGCTGTCACTGGTTTCGGAGGCTTTGACCTGGCCGACGAAAACGTCGCCGGTGGAGGTGCCGACGTTGACTTTCGCATCGGAACTGATCGAGACGATCATCGCGGCGTCGATTTCGAGCTTCGCGTAGGCGGTGGTGATCTTCAGGCGGCCATTTGAGAGGCGTTCGATGGTGCCGACGAGGCGGCTGCCGTCGTTGAGGACGATGACGTCGGCGGGGACCGTCGCGACGACGGATCCGAAGAGCGCCATCGCGACGATGAGGATTCGCGGGCTGATCATTCTGTTCTCCGGCCGACCCGCGCGACGACGATTCCCCCGGCGCGTCTGATGCGACGGAGAACGCGGGACCGGGCTTGTTCAGGGCACAACTCGCAAACGGCGGTGCGGACGAGCGTGCGGGACTGGATTCAGTGCAGCGCCGCGGCTGGGGCGGTGCTGCGGACCATTCGAAACCGAACCATAGCTGATGCGGCCGATCGTCTCAAGGCACGAGGAAGGAATCGGTGTGGACGATCGGACCGAGCGGCTCGTGGGCCTGCGGCATGTAGCCGTTGATGAAGCCGAGCGGATTCGTGATGTCGCGCGCGAGCGTGTAGATGTTGTCGTGGCCCGCGCCGGCGATCGGGCGTTTCTGAAACTCGGCGTGACCGTCCGCGTAGCCGATGTTCTGGCCTTCGCCGCCGTGGTTGGGGCTGTTGAACGGTCGCCAGTCCTGCCATGGCGCGCGGAGCGCTTTCTGTGCGTCGCTCCAGTTCGGCGGGGCGAGGCCGGAGAGCTTGTCGCGGCGCGTGCGCGTGCCGGAAAGACCGGGGCCGCCGTCCGCGCAGTACGGTCCCTTGTCGGCGATGAGGGCGACGCGCACGTCGATTTTTTCGTTCGGTCTTGCGCTTCTGGGTTCGCGGCCGGCGGGGCCGAAGGGGAGTTGGGCGGCGTAGCTGAGCGTGTTGTAGCCGGAGAAGTCGAAGCGGTTGCGGCCGGGCATTGCGGGGGACTCGACGCCGTCGGCGGCATCGGGGCCGAAGTTTCGAAGGGCGTCCTCGGTGTCGCCTGAACTTGGGCAGATGAACTGCCCGGGCGTCGCGTATCCCTCGATGACGAGGCGGAAGAGCGCTCGGCTTGGATGGCTGAAACGCGGGCTGACGGAGGTTGAGGTTTCCTGTGAGATTCGGAGCGACTCGCTGGAGCCCATCGCGCCGACCCAGGTGACGCCGTGCGAGGCGGGGTCACGCGGATCTGATGTCGTCTCGAAATAGTGCACGGGCATTCCACCATAGTCTTCGGCATAGATCGTCATGGCCTGCATGAGGCCGCGGAGATTTGAACTACAGGTCGCGCGCGGCGACAAGACGCGTGCGGGAAAGAGAAAACCAATGAAGATAATGAAGAGCACAACGGCTGCTGCGACGCAGAACACCTCAATCAATGTCAGGCCGCGTCGCCGGTTGTCGGGGCACATTCGCAAACCCCCGGAGTGCGATTATGGCACGATGTATGAGTCCGTATTCGAAATCGGACCGATCGGTTCATCTGCCTTCGGGATCATGCCGTTGATGAAGGCGAGCTTGTCGCCGGCGTCCGGCGCGAGCGTGTAGATGTTGTCGTGGTTCACGCCCGCGATCGGGCGCTTCTCGCGCGAGACGTGGCCGTCGAGGAACGCGATGTTCTGGTATTCGCCATTGTGGTTGCGGCTGTTGTATGGCCGCCAGTCGCGGGGGCCCGATTCGGCGGCCGCCTTCGCGTCGCGCCAGTTCGGCGTTGGCGCGCCGGAGAGCCGGTCGCGCACCGTCCGCGTGCCCGTCAGGCCGCCGCCGCCCGCCTGCGTGTACGGTCCCTTGTCGGCGAGCATCGCCATCCGCACGTCGAGCTTCGTGCTCGGCTGCGCCCTGGGGCCGAACGGCAACTGATAGCCATAACTCAGGGACGTGTATCCGGCGAAGTCAAACCGGTTTCGCCCCGGCTGCGCGGCCTGCTGATCGACGCCGCCGCCCGCGTCCGAGCCATAGTTGCGGAGCATGTCCTCGGTATCTTCCGTCGATGGACAAATGAACATCCCCGGCGTGGATTGGCCGCCGATGATCAGCAGGAAGAGCGACCGGCTCGGATGGCCGCGCTTCGGGCTCGTGTCTTTCGACGTTCCCTGCGTGATGCGAAGCGAGTCGCTGGAACCCATCGACCCGACCCACGTCACGCCGTGCGAGGCCGGATTGTCCACGTTGAGCGTCGTCTCGAAATAATGACGGGTGAAGGCTTCCTCGTTATCGCTTGCATAGATGTGCTGGCCCATCATGACGCCCTTGAGGTTGGACATGCAGACGGTGGCCCGGGCCTGTTTCCGCGCCTGCGCGAGCGACGGCAGCAGGATTGCAACCAGCACGAGCAGCGCGATCAGGAACCAGAGCAGGTCATTGATATCTGCAAACGCCCGGCGGTGGTGGTGCGAGGTGGACATGGCGCGGTCTCCCGGAGCGCTCCTGCTGCCGCGGCGGCGCCGGCGAAGCCCATTCGCTTTTCGGACAACCGGGCCGTGCGGCGGGCATCGACTCCACGAGGAAAGAGTACCGCGAACGACTCCTGCGCAACACTGCGGCCGTGAATCCGCTACGATCCCGCGTTGAATCGCCGTCCGGAAGGGGCCCCTGATGCTCGACCTCGTTCCCCGCTGCGCGCTGCTCCGGTTCGAAGTGCCCATTCACTTCATCGCCCGCTCGCCGCGCATCGACGGGAACCTGACGGGCTGGACCGACCAGTACACGCTGCCGGCGCTCAGTTCGCTGGAGGTCGCGGCGTCCGAGCGGCCCTTTGCGACAGTCCGGCTGGCCTGGAACGACGATGGGCTGTTTGCCGCGTTTGAGGTCACGGGCCGGCGCGGCCTTCCGCACTGCGAGACGGATCACTGGTGGAAATACGACGGCGTCCGCCTGCTGATCGACACGCGCGATGCGCGGGAGAACAAGCGCGCCACCCGTTTCTGCCATTTCTTCTATTTCCTCCCGACCGGCAAGGCGGGGCGAAGCGCCGAGCCCATCGCCGGGACGCACAAGATGAGCCGGGCGAAGGAACCGCCTCCGGCCGTCGATCTTTCGAAGATCCGTGTCGCCTCCCATGTCACGCGCGGCGGCTACACCCTCGAAGCGGCGATTCCGGCGGAGTGTCTGAACGGCTGGGACCCGGCCGAGCATCCGCGCATTGGCGTCTGCTACAAGGTCCGCGATACGCAACTTGGGAACCAGTTCTTCTCGGCGACGGACGATATGGGCTGGAACGCCGATCCGAGCACGTGGGCGACGGGGGTGCTGGTGAGGTGAAAAGGATGAATGCAGAATGAAGAATGCAGAATGCAGAACGAAAATTCGCCTCTGAACTCTGAACTCTGAACTCCGAACTCTGAACTCTGAACTCCGAACTCCGAACTCCGAATTCCGAACCCTGAACGCCGGACGCTACTGTGCACTGTCCACTGTGCACTGTGCACTCACGCCCGCTCCGCCGAGTTCGCGAAGCAGCACGGCGTGATCGACGCGGGCGAATTCCAGTTCGCTCGGATTCGCGTACTCCATGTTGGAGCAGAAGCCGGCGCGGATTCCGAGTTCGCGCAGGATTCCGAGCGTCACCAGTGAGTAGGAATTGCAGGGGTGGGCCATCGCGACGGGGGAAACGCCGGTCAATCGTTGCAGCGTTGCGGCGTTCGCCTGGTATTCCCGGCGCTGCTCGTCCGGCGCGAGCTTCGCGAGCCGCATCGGGTGCGTGTGCGAGTGCAGGCCGAGGATATGCCCCCGGCGGTGGAGACGGAGCAGTTCGTCACGGCCCATGTAGACTTCGCGGCCGATGCGCTCCGGATCAGCCTGGAGACTGGCCATCAGTGCGAGCATCAGTTCGTCATACTGGGCGGGGGTGAGCACTTCGTCGCGGATGTAGCGGAAGCGCCGGTCCGAATCGCTATAGAAGCTGAAGGCGGCGAGGAATGTCTTGGCGTTGAACCCGGTCAGGGACTCGGCGACCGCTTTTGCGTGCACGGACCGGCGGATGGCCCAGAGGAACGCGTCGTAGAAATCTTCAATCGTGTCGAAGTACTGCTCGCGAAAGGCGCGGTAGATCTCGAAGCGCGGGGGCGGACCCTCCAGTCCGCAGGTCGCGATGAACCAGAACGCGCGGATGCCCGCCTGCTCGAGCACGGGCGCGGCGACATCGAACTGGCAGCGCAGGTTGTCGTCGAACGTCAGGCAGACGTCGGTGGAGCCGAGCCGTCCCTGCTCCAGCCGATCGAGCCACTGGTCCGCCGAAATCAGGCGTGACCCGAAGCGGCTGATGATCCGCTCCAGCGCCTCGGCGTCGATCGAGCCCTGCTGGGGCGCGTGATCCTCGCCGTGGAACTGGTGGAACATGACCCCGTGCGGGAACGATACGGCCCCGGGCGTCCGTGCCGGCTGCATGCGCATACCTCCATGCGATTTTCGGCGTCCCGGCGATCCCCCCTTGAGGCCGGCCGGTCGATGCAGCGGATTGTGCCCGAAACGGGGCCGCGGCGGAAGAGAAAACCGTGCGGCCGCGCCCGAAATCGCTAGAATCCCGTTCTTCGGTCGAATCGACACGTTTCAGCAAAGGGAGCCGCCCGTGCCCATCACCCGTCGTGATTTCGTGTGCAGTTCCGCGCTGATCGCCGCGGCCGGTGTCGTGGAGGGTGCGCCGCTGCCGGCCGGCGAGGCACTCGGTTCCGCGAAAGGGCCGATCGTCATCTCCAGCCTCAACGGCGAACGGAGCTGCGCGGAGGCGGTGAAGCGGATCGGCGAGGGCGTGCATCCGCTCGACGCGGTCGTCGCGGGGATCAACATCGTCGAGAACGATCCCAATGACGATTCCGTCGGCTACGGGGGGCTGCCGAACGAGGAGGGGGTGGTCTCGCTCGATTCGTGCGTGATGGACGGGCCGACGGGCAAGGGCGGGGCGGTCGCGTGCATCGAGAAGATCAAGAATCCATCGAGCGTGGCGGTGCTGGTGATGCGGCGCACGGACCACGTGCTGATCGTCGGCGACGGGGCGCGGCGTTTTGCCGTCGCGCACGGCTTTCCCGAGGAGAATCTGCTCACGGAGGCGTCGCGCAAGAAATGGCTGGAGTGGCGGGAAAGCCACAGCGACACCGACGACTGGCTCGGCCCGGAGAAGGGCGCGAAGAAAACGACGTGGATCCGCCGGCCGGGCGTGAACTGGACGACGGGCACGATCACGTGCATGGCGCTGCACGACGGCAATCTCTACGGGTGCACTTCGACTTCGGGGCTCAGCTACAAAATCCCCGGGCGCGTCGGCGACTCGCCGATTCTCGGCGCGGGGCTGTTCGTCGATAACGAGGTCGGCGCGTGCGGGTCGACCGGGCGCGGCGAGGCGAATCTCCAGAACTGCTCGTCATTCCTCGCGGTCGAGCTGATGCGGCAGGGCCGCACGCCGGCCGAGGCCTGCCGGGAGGTGTTGAAGCGGATCGCCGGGCGATGCGAGCCGCGGCTGCGGGACGCGAAGGGTGCGCCGGATTTCGGCCTGACGTTCTACGCGATCCGCAAGGACGGCGAATTCGGCGGCGCGACGATGCGCGAGCGTTCGAAAATGGCCGTGAATGTCGCCGGTACGCCGCAGGTCGTCGAGCTGGAGCCGCTTTTCGCGAAGTCGTAAGCACCCCGATCGTTGCCTCCCGGCCCGCCGCGCGGATAATCCCGGGATTGTCCGGAGACCCGTGCGATGCCCGTAATCAACATGCCGCTCGACCTGCTCCTGCGGCTCGTGAATGCCAAGTCGAAGGTGATCGAAGAGGCCCAGGTTCCGCAGACGCTGCACGACATGGGCATCGAAGTCGACGAACTTACCACGACGACCGCGTACAGCTGCCAGGCCTGCGCCAACGTCATCGAGCGGACGGACGCGCAGGGAGAGCCGCTGCACTGTCCCAAGTGCGGCGTGGATTTCCGCGAGCGGGCCGACGCGGTGAAGCGGATCGGCGTGAACAGGGTCGCCCGGCTCGACATGCTCGCCGTCCGCCCGGACATCTTCGATCCGGGCGGCATGGCCCGCTACATGCGCGGGTTTCTCGGCGTGCAGACGGGGCTCATCGAATACCCGGTCGGCGCGCCGCAGCTTCGCGTGGCCGTCGACGCCCGCCTCAGCCGCGACGAGAGCTACCGGCCCGCGATTGCGTGCGCGGTGCTCCGCAATGTGAAGCTGGACGACGAGCGGATCAAGCTGCTGATGAATCTGCAGGAGGACCTGCACTGGGCGTTGGGGCGCGATCGGAAGCTGGCGTCGATCGGCGTGTATGACCTCGACAAGCTGAAGACGGACAGGCCGTTTCAGTATCGCGCGGTCGGGCCCGACGAGCTGAAGTTCGTGCCGCTCGGTTTTTCGGCGGGCGACCCGGGCGCGAGCCTGACGCCGGGGGAGATCCTCGAACGGCACAAGACCGGGAAGGCGTACGCGCATCTGCTCAAGGAGTTTTCGGCGTATCCGCTGCTGACGGATGGGCACGGGAATGTGCTGTCGATGCCGCCGATCATCAACAGCGAGGCGACGCGGGTCACGCTGGTGACGCGGCAGTGCTTCGTGGATGTGACGGGACTGGCCCAGCGGACGGTCGACCGGGCGCTGAATATTCTGGTGGGCAGCCTGAAGGAAGTGCTGCCGGAACTGGCGATCGAGGCCGTGACGGTCGATTACCCCGACCGGTCGCTCGTGACGCCTGACATTGCGCCGACGTCGATGTCGATCAGCGTCCAGACGGCGGCCGAGACGATCGGCGTCGACCTCGATGTTGCGCGGCTCAAGGCGCTGCTGGAGCGGATGGGGCACGGCGTGACCGTCGGCGGCGGGGCGGCGACGCTGGATGTCCGCGTGCCGGCGTGGCGCAATGACGTGATGCACCCGATCGACCTGATCGAAGACGCGGCCGTCGCGTACGGATATGACAAGCTCGCGCCGTCGCTCGTACCGACATTCACGATCGGTCTGCCGCGGGAGATCGAGGAGCGCTGCGCAGTGGTGCGGCGCATCTTCACCGGCCTGGGCTTCCACCAGGTGATGACGCTGCCGCTGTCGAACGAGGCCGCCGCGTTTGAGCGCTGGGGCGTCGAGCCGGATCCGCGGGCGGTGAGGATCGAGCATCCGATCAGCAGCGAGCAGACGATCTGCCGTGTATCGCTTCTGCCGGGCCTGCTGGAGACGCTCTCGATCAACAAGGACCAGACGCTGCCGCAGCAGATTTTCGAAGTCGGCGATTGCTCATTCGTCGATGCGGCGGCGGAAACGGGCGCCTGCGAGGAGCGGTATGTCGCGGCGGCGATGATCGGCCCGCACGCGGGGTACGCCGATATCCGCGCTGTCGCGGATGCGCTTACGCACGAACTGATGCGGCCGCTGGAGATTCGGCCGGTGAAGCATGCGGCTTTCATTCCCGGGCGTGCGGCGGGTCTGCATGTCGGCGAGCGGTGGATCGGGACGATGGGGGAGCTCCACCCGCGCGTGCTGGAGGCGGCGGGGCTTCGGCACGCGGTGGCGGTGCTGGAGCTGAACCTGACGGCGCTGTTCGACATTCGTTGACCGGCGCTGGATCAGCGCCGCGTCAGCAGGTTCATCGCTTCGGCCCGCGTGGCGGCGTTCGTGTGGAGGATGCCGCGCAGGGCGGACGTGACCATGACGCTGCCGGGCTTGCGGACGCCGCGGCAGGTCATGCAGGTGTGCGTCGCTTCGATGACCACTGCACAGCCCTGGGCCCCCACCTTGTGGCAGAGCAGGTCCGCGATCTGCGACGTGAGCCGTTCCTGGACCTGCGGACGGCGGGCGAAGCCGTCGACGATGCGGGCGAGCTTGGAGAGGCCGACGATTTTTCCACGCGGGATGTAGGCGATGTGGGCCCGGCCCTCGAAGGGCATCAGGTGGTGTTCGCACATGCTGTTGAAGGTCACGTCGCGGAGAACGACCATCTCGTGATGGTCTTCGTCGAAGCTCACTTCCAGGTGCGACTCGGGATCTTCGTGCAGGCCGCTGAAGACCTCGGCGTACATGCGCGCAACGCGGCCGGGCGTTTTCAGGAGGCCGTCGCGGTCGGGGTTCTCGCCAATGGCGAGGAGGATCTCGCGCACGGCGCGTTCGATGCGCGGCAGGTCCATCCTGTTCGATGTCGCGTCGGGCTGGGGATTCATCATGTCAGGAGGATAGCACGTTCCGCCGGCGCGTCCGAGAGGCGGATCGAAATCGCCCTGGTGGATAGAATCCCCGCTGCGTTCGTGCGCAGCCTGGTCTGGTGATTCGATTTCACTCTCCGCGGAGTCCTGCGCCCGATGAGCCTTCCGCCCGTCCCATCCCTGCGCGTTCGCGACTGTAACGCCGCGCCGATCCGCGCCGGCGGGGAATTCGTGCTCTACTGGATGATCGCGTACCGGCGACCGACGTGGAATTTCGCGCTTCAGCACGCGGCCGCGATCGCGGAGCGGCTGTGTCGGCCGCTTGTGATTCTCGAAGCGCTCCGCTGCAACTATCGTTGGGCGAGCGATCGGCTGCACCGATTCGTGATCGACGGCATGGCGGACAATGCACGGGCGCTGACGCACGGCGCGGCATGCTACTACCCGTATGTCGAACCCGCGCGGTCGGCGGGGACGGGACTGCTCGAGGCGCTGGCGGCGCGGGCGTGCGCCGTCGTGACGGATGATTTTCCGTGTTTCTTTCTGCCGGGGATGGTGCGGCGCGTCGCGGCGGCGCTGGATGTGCGGGTGATCGCGGTCGATTCGAACGGGCTGCTGCCGATGCGGGCGGCGGCGGATACTTATCCGACGGCGTACGCGTTCCGCCGCTTTCTCCAGAGGACGCTGCCTGCGCATCTCGTCGAACCGCCCGTGGAAAGTCCACTGCGGGGGCTGAAGTTGCCGTCGATCGGACGCGGGCTGGACGAGATTCGACGGCGCTGGCCGGCGGCGGATTTTTCGGCGGGCGACGGCCCGCGGCTGAGCGAGCTGCCGATCGATCACGGCGTCGCGGCCGCTCCGGTGCGCGGCGGATTTGCTTCCGGATCGCGCCGGTTGCGCGATTTTCTCGGCTCGGGGATCGACCGCTACGCCGAGGATCGCAACAAGCCGGGTGAAGATGCATCCAGCGGACTTTCGCCCTACCTGCACTTCGGCCATGTTTCGGTGCACGAGATTTTCGCGGGGCTGGTGGATCGCGAGGAGTGGACGCCGGACCGGCTGGGCCGGAGCACCGCCGGGAAGCGCGAGGGCTGGTGGGGCATGGAGGGGGTCGAGGGGTTCCTGGATGAACTCGTCACGTGGCGCGAGCTGGGCTTCAACATGTGCCACCTGCGGGATGACTACGATCGCTACGAGTCGCTGCCCGAGTGGGCCCGGGCGACGCTGGAAAAGCATGCGGGCGATCCGCGGTCGCACGTGTATTCGCTGGAGCAATTTGAGGCCGCCGCGACGCATGACCCGCTCTGGAACGCGGCGCAGCGGCAGATCGTCCGCGAGGGGCGGATGCACAACTACCTGCGGATGCTGTGGGGCAAGAAGATCCTCGAATGGTCGGCGACGCCGCGCGACGCACTGGCGACGATGATCCACCTGAACAACAAGTACGGCCTCGACGGGCGGAATCCGAACTCGTACACGGGGATATTCTGGGTGCTCGGGCGGTATGACCGGCCGTGGGGTCCGGAACGGCCGATCTTCGGGACGGTGCGGTACATGAGCAGCGAGAACACGGCGAGGAAGTTTGACGTGAAGGGCTACATCGCGCGTTTCCAGTAATGCGCGGCAAGTGTTGTTTGACGTTCCGGCGTGGAATCCAGAATTCGGCCCCGAAGCGCCGGCGAGGACTCGGCTCGCGACGCGAATAAGGCCCTCGCTCGCGCGTCGGGCTCGGATTTCGATTCGCGTTCGCGCGTTACTGCCGGGAGCGGCGGCGCACGATCTGGAGGCCGGCGGTTGCGAGGTAGGCTGCGCCCGAAAGGGCGATGATGGTTGCGCCGGCGGGCATGTCGGTGAGGTAGCTGAGGGCGAGGCCGCCGGCCGTGAGGATCGTGCCGAGCACGCAGGCGAGCAGCATCATGTGCGACAGGCGGTGGGCGAAGGCGCCTGCGACGGCGACGGGGAGCGTGAGCAGTGCGATGACCATGACGACGCCGACGACCTTCATGAGCACGACGACGGTGAGGGCGGTGAGGCACAGCAGGAGCAAGTAATAGAACTCGACGCGGAGGCCCCGTAGGCGCGAGAATTCCTCGTCGAAGCAGACGGCCTGAAAGCGATTGAAGAGCAGCAGGCCGCAGCCGACGATGAGCAGGTCGAGGCCGGCCGTCATCCACAGGTCGGCCCGCGAGACCATGAGGATGTTGCCGAACAGAAGGCTGGGGAGGTCGGGGGCGTAGCCGCGGGTGGCGGCGATGAAGAGGACGCCGACGGCCATGCCGATGGCCCAGAGCGCGCCGATGACGGTGTCTTCGCGTTCCTTGGCCCGGAGGCTGACGTAGCCGATGATCAGCGCGGCCGCGAGCGCGGCGGCGATCGCGCCGAGCATCGGGTCGCACCAGGTCCAGCCCCACTCGACCTGGAAATAGTACGCGGCGCCGAGTCCGCCGAGGACGCAGTGGGCGATGCCGCCGGCGATGTACGTGATGCGGCGGACGACGACGTAGGTGCCGATGACGCCGCTGGCGATACTGGCGAGGACGCCGCTAAGCAGCGCGCTCTGGAGCGGCGGATTGGTGGCGAAGGCGTGGAAGAGTTCGTTCATCTGGGCGGTCCGGCGAGGTGCTGGAGGACGCGGACCTCGCGCCCGTAAAGATTGCGGATGACGTCGCCGGTGAGTTCGCGCGTCGAGTGCGTGTGGATGGTGCGATTGACGCACACGGCGGTCTTGACGGCGGCGGAGACGTAGCCGACGTCGTGCGAGACCATGACGATGGTGAGCCGGCGGTTGAGCTCGCCGAGGAGGGCGTACAACTGCTCCTCGACGCTGATGTCGAGGTTCGAGGTGGGCTCGTCGAGGAGGAGAAGCTCGGGGTCGCAGGCGAGCGCGCGGGCGATGAGGACGCGCTGGCGCTGGCCGCCGGAGAGGTCGGAGAATGGGCGGCGGCCGAAATCCGCGAGGCCGACTTCGGCGAGGGCGCCGGCGGCGCGATCGCGGTCGGCCCGCGAGTTGAAGCCGAGTCGCGATTCGTGGAGCCGGCCCATCAGGACGACGTCGAGGGCATTGACGGGGAACTTGAGATCGAGGCTGGCGTGCTGCGGCATGTAGCCGATGCGCCGCCGGGCCCGCACAGGCGATTCGCCGAGGACGGAGACCGTGCCGACCTGCGGCGTGAGCAGGCCGACGAGGATCCGGAGCAGGGTCGTCTTGCCTCCGCCGTTGGGGCCGATGATGCAGGCGAAGTCTCCGACGCGGATGGCGAGGTTCACGTCGCGGAGGACGGGGCGATCCTCGTAGGCGAACGTCACGTTCTGCAACTGGATGGCGATCGGCCCGGTGGGCGGCGCGGGCGAGCCGGGCTCGGGCGTCAGCAGCGGCAGGCCGCGGCCGGCGGCGGCCGATGGCGATGCGTCGGGCGTGGCGGGGGCCGGGTTGTGGGATGGGCTGACGCTCAGCGTGTCACTCTTTCGGGGCGCTGGGTTTGGATGCCGGCGATTGACGCAGTGCCTCGGCGATCTTCCGGGCGAGGTCTCGCAGACCCTCGATGATGTTCTCCGGCAGGTGGTCCAGCTCGACTGCCCGGCCGTGAATCGCGTCGGCGATCACGTCGGCGCTGCGGCGCGGGAACTGCGGCTGGTAGAAGACTGCGCCGACGCCGAGCTTGCGTGCTTCGGTGACGATGGATTCGATCTGACGCGGGGAAGGCTCCTTGCCTTCGACCTCGATTGCCCGCTGCACGAGGCGGTAGCGGTCGGCGAAATAGCCGAGCGTCGGATGGAAGACGAGCAGCGTCCGCCCTTCGAGCGGTCGCATGAGTTCGTCGACCTCGGCGTCGAGGGCGTCGAGCTCGGCCTCGAAGTCGGCGAGATTCTTTTCGAACTGCTCTTTCTGGTCGGGGAGGATCTTCGTCAGCTCTTCTGCGACGTTGCGGGCTTGGATCTTCAGCAGAGCGGGGTCAAGCCAGACGTGCGGATCGGGCGCCCCGGCCGCGTGCTCGTGATCGTGGTCATGGGCGTGATCGTGATCCTCCGTGCAGGCCGCGCTCTCCTGGTCGGTCAGCTTGCGAAGGGGGACGCCGCGGCGGGAATCGACGATCGGAACGCCCGGGTACGCCCGGCGGATCTGGTCGACGAGGCGCGTTTCAGCCCCGACGCCGACGGTGAAATACGCCCGGGCGTTCTGGAGGCGGAGGATCTGCTGCGGCGTCGGCTCGTACTGGTGTTCGGCCTGGCCGCGGCCGATCATCGCTTCGACCTCCACCGCGCCGCCGGCGACGCGGCGGACGATGTCGGCTTGAGGGAGAAGGCTCACGAAGACGACGGGTTTTCCGCCGGACGGCGATGGACCGCGGCCGCACCCGAGCGGCACCAGGCAGAGCCAGGCGGAGAGGAGCGCGATCGTTGTTGATAGTGCGGCGCGGGTGCGTCGCGAGACGCGTGGTATGCTCATTTTGATTTCCCCCGCGCGACGCGCGAGCCCGCGTGGACAGCTTTTGCGGCCCGGGGTTCGCTCCTGCACACGAGGTGAAACTCGTGGCAGTCGTCGCACTCCGCGAGGCCGTGGTCGGCGGCGAAGGCCTCCCAGTGGGTGCGCTGGTTGGGCGTCAGGAGGCCGCGGCCCTTGCACATCGGGCAGATGTTCTCCAGCGCGGCGAAGACGGCCGAGCGGATGAACTCCGAGCGGTTGGGGACGCCGGCGAGCGCGTCGACGAGCGACCGATCGGCCTTGAACGTCACGATTTCCTGTCGAGTTCGATGATCGGACATACGTGCAACCTGATTCGCAAGTCCGGCGCTTCGCCCCCGGTCACTGCTCGAAAAAGGCGCTGCCGCCGCGGCGGGGGATTATTACCCGGTATTACGCGCGTGTCAAGCGGTGCAGGGCGTCACGGCATGGGAAGGACGAGATTTCCGAGCGTCTCGGGGATGTAGCAGTTTCCGCGGGCGCCGGACCATGAGGAATACTCGCCGCGCGCCGCGTCGAGGCGCGTGACGTTGCAGCCCCAGATGCGGTTTCGGAGCGTGGTCGCCTCGAACGCGGTCAGGGGTATCGCCAGTTCGACGGTCCAGCCGTCGTCGTCGATCCGCACGGCTGTGCGTGCGCTGCTCGTCCAGGGGGCGACGTTGCTCATGGGCGGGATTGTCGGTGCGCCGCGGTGCGAGGCGAGGAAGCCGCTCGGTTTGATCTGGAGGAGGAGCAGTTCATCGCCGGTCCCGGAGATCGCGTTCTGGGGGCTGAGAATGATCTCGACGAGGTCCTGCCCCCACGGGATCGCGCCGTCGATGGGGATCTGGTTGTCCGCGGACCAGCGCGTCGCCTCGCCGCGGCCGACGGAGCAGCGGACGGCGAAATAGAGATTACCGTCGTCCATGGCGACGAAGGCGCGGGTCGGATGCGTGGGGATGCGCGGCTCGGCGGCTGGCACCGCGGCGCGGCCCGTGCCGCGGACGAGGCGAAAATCTCCGAGTGAATTACTGGCGCTCATCAGCCAGTCGGAGAGGTCGCCGTCGATTGTGGGAGGGCGCTCGACGGTGGGCGCGGAGACGAGGGCCGCCTGAAACGCAGATTCGAACAAGCCCGTCTGGGCATCGAGCGCGAGCTTCATGCGGATATGGCCGTTGCTGTCGTAGCCGGTGCCGGGGAGTTCAAAATCGACCCGGTTGAGGGCCCGGCGGCCGGCGGCGAGCGTGAGCGGCTCATCCTGCACGCGGGACCATCCGGGCGGGAGCGTGTCGAAGCGGAATTTTCCAGTCAGCGGGCGGTCCGTGCCGTTCGATGTGACGAGGAAGACACGCGCGGCGATGGATTTTTCTCCCGACTCGAAGCGCACGCCGCGCGGTTCTACGCGGACGACGGCCGACTGGGCGACGAGCGTGGCCCAGTCGGCGAGATTGCTGATCTGGGACTCTGCGCCTTCCTTCGAGCCGGCGAAGTCGTTGACGAGTTCCTGAAGGAGGAGGTTTCGGGCGAGCGCGAGCGCCTGGGCGTCGCCGAGCCAGCCGATCTCGCGCGTAGTGAGCAGGTTCAGATCGGCGGCGTCCGAGAACGCCCAGCGCACGATCTGGGCCGCGGTTCGCCGGGCGAGCAGCGACTTGCCGCCGCGGTCGAGGAGGTGGAGCAATTCGAGATCATAGAGACCCCGGCGGAGGCGCTTCAGCCGGACGGACGGGACGACGGAGCTGACGAGGCCGTATTCGCCGCCGGGGTAGACGAGGCAGTCGGGGTTTCGATCGAGCGGGGTCGTGCGCGAGGGATTGGACAGGCGGCCGACGTCGGCAGCGTGTTCGAGCCAGACGCCGTCGAGTTCGTAGCGGAACGCCTGCCAGGCGAGCGTGCGCGGATCGACGACCGGGGCCTCGACGCGGAGCGAGGGGCTGTAGGGCGGTTCGTCGGGCAGGCACCAGATGCGTTTACCCAGTCCGCGTTCCCGGGCGAGCGCTTCGGCTTCCCACATCATGGCCGGCGGGCACCAGATCGCGGTGTCGGGCAGCGCGACGGTCGGCGCGTTCACCCAGCCCAGCGGGCGCAGCGACCTTGCTGGCAGGTGGAACATCATCGGCACGGCGATCTCGGCCTGGCGGAGGATGCCGGAGACGCGTTCCGCGCGGCTGATCGGCCGGACGTCAAGGGGTTCGGGCGGCAGGGGCCGGAGAATCGCCCGGTCGAGCCAGCCGCGCTGCTGGAAGTGCTGCACGCACGCCTTCACATACTGCCCGAGGGCGCGCGAGTAGCGCGGCGAGGTGAAGCCGCCGTTGCGATCGGCGCTGGGATAGTCGATCGAAACCGGCAGGGGCCAGAATTCGGTTTGAACACGATCGGTGAACTCTGTGCCTTCGATCCAGGGGCCGACGAGGGCGTCGTACTCGGTCCAGTCGATTTCGACATCGCCGGCTGAGGTGAGCTGATACTTCGGGAACGAGGCCCAGAGCACGGGAGAGAGACGATGGTCGTGGAGGACGCCCATGGCGCTGCGCACGAGCCGCACACCGGCCTGGTGCACAGGCTCGTTGACGAAGAGGCGCGTTTCCTCGGGGGAAGCGGTGGGCCAGTTGAGCTGGTTTTCGAGGAGGTCGCGGGGGTCGACGCGGGCGACGAAGGGAGTCGAGCGTGCGGCCGGAATCGCGACGGGCTCCACGGTGAGTTCGAGTGTCAGCTTTTGGAGCGTCTGCGGACCGGACTCGAACATGCCGCCACCGGCGGCGCCCGCGACGACGTCGATCGCACCGCGATAGACGCCGGGGGGCGTTCCGGGAGGGACGCGGACGTCGAGCCAGAGAACCTCGGTCGTGCGGGCTTCGAGGCGGACCGGTCCGCCGCCGCGCGGCGCCTCCCACGGGACGAGGATATCCAGCGCGCTGACCGATTCGGCTGAGGGGCCGGCGGCGTCGGGGTACCAGCTTCGGAAGGCCGCGACGCGAACCGGCTGCGCCCGGAAGGCTGCGAGCACTTCGCGCGCGGGAAGCGTGGCGAGTGGACCGACGAGATCGGAGAAGAGGACGTTTACGGCCGCCTGGGGCGGTTTTTCGGCGCGCAGGGCGAGTTGTGCGGCCACCGTTTCATTGATGGCCGCCCGAAGCCGGACCCGGCCGGATGCCGCGGAGAAGACGCTGTTTTCCAGGAGCGGGGCGCTGTCGCGGGTCAGGGCGACGGACTCGTCCACACCCCAGACGACCAGGCCGGAGGGCGTGGTGGTGGCCGGCGCGCAGCCAAGGAGCGCGGTGGCGAGGACCGCCACGGCGGCGAACCGGCGAATCAGTGCTGCTGCGGCGCTGCGGGTCATCGTCGGGTTTCACTCCAGCCCTGGGCCTCGAACAGTTGGCGCGGGGACTCCGGCTGCCCCGTGCGCGAAGACAGATAGATCGACTCCAGAAGCGCCGAAACCGAAGCGTGATGCTCGACGGCGGCGCGCGTTTCGTCGGACGCGCGGCCGCCGCGCACCTCGCGGACGAATTTCGCCAGATCGGCCGCGAGTCGATCGCCGGGGAGATCGCGGATGACGTCGGACGCGCCGTCGACGGTCGCGAGGCGGACGGCGGCGGTTGTCAGTTCGAAGGCCTTGTCGGGCGCATGGCCGCGGAGCATCGATTCGAAGGGTTCGATATCCCAGGTGGCGTGGATGGTGGCGGCCCCGCCGTTTTCGTATCGGAGCACGGAGACGGCGATATCCTCGGTTTCGCGCGGCGTCTGGGAGGCGCGGGTGCGGCAGCGGCCGACGGTGGCGAAAAGGCTCTCCGGGAGGCCGCGGAGCGCGATCAGGGCTTCGAGCAGTTCGTAGGCGGTGTGGCGGAGAACGCCGCCGCCGCCCTCGGCGGCGCTGGCCCACCATGAGTCGATTCCCGGCCCGGCGGCCGACGAACGGACTTCGCAGAGGTGGAGTCGGCGCCCCTCTTCGCGATCGAGAATGGCGCGAACGTCTTCACGCACATGCCGCCACCAGGATGAGACCCAGAGAATCGCTCCAAGGTCACGGGCGCGGCGGATCGTCTCGGTCGCGTCGGAGAATGAGCGTCCGATCGGCGGGGTCATCCAGACGTGGACGCCGTGCTCGATGCCCTGGCGTGCGAGGGTAAGCGCGACACGCGGGCTCGCGTGAATTACGAGGGCGTTCAGGGCTCCTTGGGCGAGCATGACGCGTTCGTCGTCGAACCAGTCGACTCCGGGCTGGGCGCTGATCTGCGGGAGGCCGGCCTGGGCGGCGAGCGTCACACCGGGCATTCCGACCAGGGCTGCGGCGAGCGGACCGGCCTGGGCGGCGGGGGCGAAGAGGCCGACGCGCAGGGGCGGCGGTTGGGTTGGGGCGGGTGAGTCCGTCATGGGTGCGTCAATCTTCCGGCTGGCATCGTACGCGGGCGCGGGCTATTCTCCGCTCAGACGCGACCCAGCTTCGCGCGGCGGATTCATGGTCGTCCAAACCCTTTCAATCGCACTCCTCGTCGCGAGTCTCTTCACCGATATTCTGCACCTGCGCGACGGAAACCGCCACCGGGGGACGCTCCTTCGCGAAGACGGCAAGGTGGTCGTTTTCCGGATCGAGTCGGCCGGGGGCGGGGCGAGCGTGGTTCGGCAGTTCGATCGCCGGGACGTGCTGCGGATCGAATATCGGGTGCAGGAGGACGGCGACGACGGCGCGGAAGCGGCCGGTCAAGCTCCCGAGGCGGAAGCGGGACCGGGGCACACGGGCGTCCTCATACAGATGCTCCGCGAGGCCCTGGAGCTGATTGCGGACAACGAACCGGCTTCGGCGCTTCGCGCGCTCCAGCGGATCGTGGCCCGTTCCGACGAGCCGCAGCGGGTGACGCTCGACGCGCTGGCGCGCGAGGCGCGGAACCGGTCTCTGGCGGCCCTGCTCGCGGAAGTGCGCATCGCGGCCGCGCTGGAAGCGGGCCGGGGGCGCGGATTCGAGATCCGGTACGCGACGCGGTACGAGCGGAGCAGCCTCGGCGAGCAACTGGAGCAGCTCCAGAACAGCCTCGCGAACGCGTTGGTCGGCGGCCGGCCGCTGATCGAGTGGACGATCGATGAGTACAGTCGACTGGATGCGAACGCCCGGCAGATTGTAGGCCATGCGCAGCTGCTTTCGGGCGTCGTGGGGGCCCGCTTGAAGTTCGATGGCCGGCTGGCCGCGACGGGCAGGGCGCGGGCGGAGGTCGCGGCGCTGCGCGGGCGGATGGCGGACCTGGCGGCGCATATCGCCGCGATGGAAGGCTATACCAATCCGACGGAAGAGGCGGCGGCGGATGATCCGACGCTGGCCGCGGCGCGGCGGCTGCTGGTGGAAATCCGGGCTGCGTCGCAGCCGGCGAGCGGTCCTTCGACGCAGCCGGCGTCCGCGCCGGCCTCGGCGCCGGGGGATGGCGCATCGCAACCACGGGATGGAGAGGAACGTCGATGAGTGAGAGCGCCGGCGTAGGTGTGCTGGAAACGTCGCTGCCCGGGCTGGTGAGCCGCGGGAAAGTGCGCGATCTCTACGATCTTGGCGATCGGCTGATGATCGTCGCGAGCGATCGGATCTCGGCGTTTGACGTCGTCATGGCGCAGCCGGTGCCGGGCAAGGGGGCGCTGCTGACGCGGTTGAGCGAGTTCTGGCTGAAGACGCTCCCGGCGTGCGTGCCGCACCACCTTGAGTATGTTGTGGACGGCGGTCATTGCCCCGAGAGCCATCGGCGGCACGTGGATGTGCTGCGCGATCGGGCGATGGTGGTGCGGAAGGCGACGGTCATCCCGATCGAGTGCGTCATCCGCGGCTATGTCGTGGGCGGCGGGTGGAAGGAGTACCAGGCGGGCGGGTCGATCAGCGGGATCAAGCTGCTGCCGGGGCTGCGCCTGGCGGATCGGCTGCCGGAGCCGATTTTCACGCCGAGCACGAAGGCGGCACACGGGCACGATGAGCCGATTTCGTTTGACGGGGCGTGCGAGGCGGTTGCGGGGGCGTTTTCGGGTGAGTTGCGCGATCGGATCGTGCGGACGTTTGGCGGGAGCGCGGGCGGCGAGGTACGGGACGCGGCACGGCGGCTGATGGAAGCGGTGCGAGATCGCTCACTCGCGATCTACAACCAGGCCGCGAAGCACGCGGGGACGCGGGGTATTCTGCTGGCCGATACGAAGTTCGAGTTCGGACTGGCGGCGTCGGGCGATGGAGTCGAACTGCTGCTGATCGACGAGGCGCTGACGCCGGATTCGTCACGCTTCTGGCCGGCGGATGCGTGGCGGCCGGGGGAGAATCCGCCGAGCTTTGATAAGCAGTTTCTGCGGGATTACCTGGAGACGCTGGACTGGCCGAAGACGCCGCCGCCGCCGGCGATTCCGGCGGAGATCATTGAGCAGACGCGGCGGCGGTATCAGGAGGCGTTTGAGCGGTTGACGGCGACTTCTGCGTAGAGCGGTCGCAATCGTCTTCGCCCTGCGGGCGGGGACCGCGCCGTTCGTTCAGCCATGGACTCGCGGCGCAGCCCAGTAAGCAACGAGATTATCGCTCCCGCCCCCGCTCATTTCGCTCCTGCCCGGTGGGTCGCTATAGTATCTCCGATCATGCATCACCGAAGCGAATCCGGCGAAAAACCGCAGGTCTCCGTCGTCGTTCCGATGTACAACGAGGAGGCGAACGTCCGCGCCGTCCTCGCACGGTTTGTCGAGTCGCTGGCCGGGCAGCGCCGCAGCTTCGAGATCATCGTCGTCAATGACGGGAGTCGTGACCGGACGGGCGAAGTACTCGATGCCGTTGCGGCGGGCGAGCCGCGGATCCGCGTGATTCACTTTGCCCGCAATTTTGGCCAGACCGCCGCGATGATGGCCGGATTCTGGGCGGCGCGGGCGGACGTGATCGTCCCGCTCGACGGCGACGGCCAGAATGAGCCGGACGAGGTCGGGCGGCTCGTCGACAAGCTCGAAGAGGGGTGGGACGTCGTCAGCGGCTGGCGGCGCAACCGGCAGGATTCGTGGCTTCGGACGCGCGTGTCGCGGGTAGCGAACTGGATCATCGGCAAGATCACTGGCGTGACGCTGCATGACTACGGCTGCACGCTGAAGGCGTACCGGGCGCACATGGTCAAGGACGCCCGGCTCTTCGGCGAGATGCACCGGTTCATTCCGATCTACACGTCGATGCACGGGGCGCGGATCTGCGAGGTCGAGGTCAAGCACCACGCTCGCACCGCGGGCGAGAGCAAGTACGGCTACGGCCGCATCGTGAAGGTCGCGCTGGACATCGCGCTCGTCCGGCTGCTCCAGAAGTATCGCACCAAGCCGCTGCACTTCTTCGGGAAGATCACGCAGTATGCGTGGCTGGTGACGCTGCTGTGTTTTGCGTATTCGACGATCGCGGCGATCGTGTCGCTCGATCCGTGGAAGGCGTTCTGGGGCAAGGCGCCGCTCATCGGGGCGATCTTCTTCGTCCTCGGGTGGATCGCGATCATGGCCGGGCTGCTCGCGGAACTGGTGATGCGGTCGGGCTTCGAGTTCAACCAGGGTCGCTACTGGGAAGAGGCGCGGCACGTGAACTTCGGGCCGGCGAGTGAGCCGGTTTCGAAACCGCGGGAAGTCGTCGAGGTCCGGCGCGAGGACTCGGCGCGGATGTTCGAGCGCAGCTCGTCCTGAGCGATGCAGCCAAATACGCAGTCGATTTGAGTCCGTTCCGCCCTGAAGGATCTGTGCGTCACGCGCTCAGCAGCGAGTTCATCTGCGGCTCGAAATCGGTCCGCAGCTTGCCCATCGCCCGCGCTTCGAGCTGGCGGATGCGCTCCTTCGAGACGCCGAGCTGCTGGCCGATCTGCTCCAGCGTGGCCGGCTCGCCCGCGCCGTCGAGGCCGAACCGGAGGCGGATGATGTCGCGCTCGCGGTCGCTGAGGCTGGCGAGCATCTTCTCCACAGTGGAACGGACCACCGGCAGGAAATCGTTCTCGTGCTCGTCGGGCACCGCGCCCACCGCCGTTTCGAGGAATTCCTCGCGGCCGGTCTGGTAGCGGTCGCGGCGGACCCGCTCGTCGGGGACCGTGCGGGCGAAGTTCTTCATGATCGCCCACGACGCGTAGGTGCTGAACTTGAAGCCGCGCGAGTAGTCGAATTTATCCACGGCCCGCATCAGCGACATGTTGCCGTCGCTGACCATCTCGAAGAATTCGCCCATCGGCGATACGTGCTTCTTGGCGATGCTGACGACGAGCCGCAGATTCGACTGCACGATCTGGTTCTTGACCTGCTCGGCGTCCGCGATGAGCGAATCGATGCGGTCGAGTTCGGCCGCGGTCGCCGCGGGCGGATCGAGCTTCTGGCGGAGCTGATCGGCGCGACAGCGGAGGTAGTTCATCTTGCGGAAGAGCGCGGCCTCGCCCTCGGGCGTGAGCAGCGGAATGCGGAACAGGTGCTGCAGATACGGCGGCAGGTCCGTGGGAATCCGCCGCGCCGGCAGCGTCTCGCCGAGCGGCGACCTGGCGGCCGGGCAGTCGAGGATGATCGACTCGGCGTCCGGCAGATCGAACTCGGCCGACGGGATGTACTCGATTGCCTCGCACTTGCGCTCTCTCGCCCGCATCTCGGTGATGACGCGGTAGACCCAGGCGGCCGGGCGGTCGAAGCGCGACGCGAGCTGTGGAACGGTTGCGCCGTCCTTGTAGGCGTCCCAGACCTTGAGGCGCACGTCGTCGGCGTCGACCGCGAGGGGCGAGCGATTGAAAATGCCCGCTTTCGGGTGGGCGTCGTCGTAGGCCTTCAGAATGAGCCGAATGGTCTCGACGGCGCGGTCGGTCTCGGCCGCGATCACCCGGGCGACCGAGTTCACCGTCTTCTCGCCCCCGTCGACTAGGGCGCGGGCGCGATCGATGATCGTCTGACGCTCATCCGGTGAAAGCTGCGAAAAAGAGCTGCCGCGCTGGATCAGGTCGGAATTCGCGGCGACGAAGCGGCGCACGCAGTGATCCGGGAAGACCAGCTTCGGCCGGCCGTTGGGGACGCGGAGCCGCCAGCCGACGAGGCCGCGGTAGTGCCAGCGGAAGATCGTCTTGGTGCTGACGCGGAAGCGGGCGGCGAGGTCGTTGATGCTGAAAATCGGTTCGCCGAAGGTCTCGGGCCAGATGTCGACAGAGCCGCTGAGGTCTTCGGCGAGCTCGAGGAGGTCGAGGCGAAGGTCGTTCGAGTCGAGGAGGGCGGACTTTTCCGCCTCACCGCCGCGGGCTCGGAAGCCGGTAAGGGCGTGCGTGACGAAATCGAGGGGGTACTTTTTGGCTGGCTCGACGACGCTGAGGAGGAACTCGATTCCCGCGAGCTGGCGCAGCCGGAGGCGAACCGGGCCTCGCCGAAGCTGGGCGGCGAGAGCGGCGATCGGAGCACAGGTGTACTTGGCCATTCCGTCCTCGCGGGCCAGAAGTCCTTTTCTCACATGGCTTTACGCCACGCTCGACGGCTCTGGTACGGGCCTGGACACACGGCGGGGCCGGGGAGGGGGCCTCCACCGGCGCAAGTCCCCACTGGCAAGTATTATCGCCGATGGATCGGGCCGGGTCAAACAAAAATGAAGCAGGATCCGCGCTCTTTGCACGCCTGTGAATGCACTTCACTGGCTTCGGCGGCGGCTGTCGGGAGCGGGTCGGCGCCGGGCCGGGGCGGGCAACTCGTCAGCGCGGTGTACGGCCGGTAGAGTCCACGCGAATCATCGCATCCACCTACCGTTTCGCGGAGTTCTTCCATGGCGCGGTCGCAGGCTCACGGCTTTACTACTCCCCCACCCCCCAAAAACACGATCGGTGATCGGATTCGAGACGCCGGCCAGGCGTTCATGGACCTGGCTCGCCTGCCGCGGGCGTTCTGGTTCGTGGTGCTGGCGTTCGTGTTCGAGTCGATGTCGTACTTCGGCGTGCTGACGCTGATGACGGTGTACCTGGGCACGGATCTAGGGTGGGGCGACGGGTGGGCCGGGCTCGCGGTCTCGACATTCACGATGCTGGTCACGCTCTTCATGCTGGGGGCGGGCAGCTATGCCGAGTCATTCGGGCTGCGGCGGGCGATCATCGCGGCGCTGGTGCTCTGCGTGATCGGGCGGCTCATGTACAACGTCGGCGCGGGGCAGACGCTGGTTGTGGGGGCCGGGCTCGTCGTCGCGGCGCTGCTGATCATCGCGATTGGCGAGGCGATTCTTCAGCCGGTCTGCTACTCGGGCGTCAAGCAGTACACCGACGAGAAGACCAGCTCGATGGGCTACGGGCTGATTTATGCCGTGATGAACCTCGGGATCGTGGTTGTCGGCGAATTGTCCGCGCGGGCGCGGCCGGCGGTGCAGGCGGTGATCGATGCGCGGCAGTCGACGCAGCCGGCGGAGGGGACGACGCATCCGGGGTGGGCGGTGTGGCTGGCGGAGCACGTCGGCAGCGGCGTGCAGGCGGTGAACTGGATCTGCTGGGGTCTGACGCTCGCGACGCTGGTGTTCTTCGTCGTTGCGATGACGCGGCGGGCCGAGCGGGCGAAAGTGCGGCCGGACACGGCGGAGGAGCAGCGGAAGGCGGATGGGCGACCGCTGGGCGCGCGGGTGCGGTCGTACTTCGCGGAGGGGCCGTTTACAAATCCGCGGTTCATCTTCTTCATCTTCATGCTGCTTCCGGTGCGGACGCTGTTTGCGCATCAGTGGTTGACGATGCCGAACTACATCCTGCGGGCGTACTCGGAGGACGTGGGCAACAACATGGAGCGGCTGGTCAACTGGATCAACCCGGGGATCATCTTCTTCGGCGTGCCGATCGTCACTGCCCTGACGCGGCGGGTAAATGTCTACACGATGATGATCATCGGGTCGCTGGTGTCGGCCGCGCCGACGTTCCTGCTGTGCAGCGGGCCGAACCTGTGGATCCTGATCACGTATTTCGTGGTGTTCTCGATCGGCGAGGCGCTGTGGTCGGCGCGGTTCCTGGAATACGCGTCAGAGCTGGCGCCGCCGGGCCGGATTGCGCAGTACATGGGGCTGGCGAATGTGCCGTGGCTGCTGGCGAAGGGAACGACGGGGCTGTACTCGGGCTGGATGCTGGCGACGTTCTGTCCGCCGAATACGCCCGCGGAGCAGCTCAATACAGAGACGATGTGGCTGATCTACGGGTGCATCGCGATGCTGAGCCCGATCGGGCTGCTGATGGCGCGGGGGTGGGTGATGAAGGGGATGCAGGGGAAGAGCGAATAGCGAATAGCGAAGAGCGAAGAGCGAAGAGCGAAGAGCGAAATGGGGAGGGCGGGGTGGTGGCCGCAATCGTAAGCGCCCGCGTGATATTCGCGGCGACGCATGCCGACCCGGCCGGCGGTTTTCGACGAGCGGGGCGGCCGCTTCGATCGAGGGCGAGGACTGGTGCGGACGGTTTCTTACGCCGGGCGAGTCGGCAGGGCACCCGAATTGTCGCGATGCGACCCCCCACCGGATTTAGTGCGAAACCACTCGGCTGCACCGACGTGGCTACTTAGAAGTTTTCCTTCCACAGCGACAGTCTGGATCGTTTGACGCGCGACCGCACTTCGCGCACGGCTCGTAATACAGACGCTCATCCACTTGAATACGTGGTGGATTTCGACGCGTATCGAATTCCTCAGGATATTCTTTATAGGCGAGCTCGCCGGGAACTAGTGAGTGATCCTCATGATCCGCAACATTTGCCCGGACAACTACGGCTCCCGTTTCGCGCCTCTCTGATGCGACTAATTGGGGCGATGACGACGATTGTGCAACGCTTGATTTGGGTTGCTCTCCAATTGCGATCCCAAATTCCAGGTGGTGTATCTCAGTGTTCACGTGGTTTCCAGAAAGCGCCGAATGAGCTCGCGCATGGAGAATCATATTCTCGTCAATACGCACGTTAAGTTCAAGTCGTTCGAAAAATGGACGGGCGGCAGCGTCGACCGGAAGCGACATAGTATCAAGAACAATCCGAGGTTCGCCCGAGAGTACGGTGCTACCGGGGACTAGCGGTGTAACCAGTTGCAGTTTCGCGTGTCCGTCACGCGGATCGGCGCAATACAGTTGAAATTGGTCCTTATGAACCTCTCGCTCAACCGGCATTGTAGCACCTGCGGCAATCAGTTGCAAGTAGGAGTTTCTTGCAAGTAATAACTCGACATGTTTCGCCAATCGCAAGCGCGCTTTGTCATGTGCGATCCAGGCGGCACCTTCCGCGATCGCTGCCCCACCAGCTGAGGAGACGCATACGCGCTGGGGGCCGAATAACTCATGCAGCCGAGCCCTTATCACGGGCATGTTCACCATCCCCCCTGTCGCAAGACAGAGTGAAACCTGCGCCGGTGAAATGCGCGCTGTCTCAAGAATCGCTCGAATGCGTCCAAGTCCTTCATCAACCAACGGACGAGTTATTGAGTCAAGCTCATCCCGCGACAAATCGTATTCAAGTGACCCGTCATGAACATCACGAAAATAGTCATCGAGATAAATAAGAAACCGCTCGCGATTCGATAATTGAATCTTCGCGTCTTCACAGAGGTGAAGTAGCCTCGCGTCTGCGTCTCGATGCGGAACGAGCGCCGTCCGAGTATTGTCCCGACGTGCTCGTCGAACTACTTCGTTCTTAATGACTTCGTCGAATCGATCTCCGCCAACACTGTCGGTTCCGTCGGTCGCTAGTTGGACTAACGTTCCCCCTTCAAGTCGACAAAGTGTCAGGTCCAACGTTCCGCCGCCCCAATCGAACACGAGCAAGAGACGCCGATCATGCCGTCGAAGGAAGTCCTGTTGGTCCGCCTCGGTCTTGACGTGACGGTAAAGCGCAGCGAGCGGCTCGTGTACAAACTGAACAATGCGAATTCCCGCTTGTTGAAACGCATCGCGAAGCGCGATCCGTCGCGACCCATCAAAGTTCACAGGAATCGTAACTACGGCGCGATCCAACCGTGCAAGAGTCCGGCCGCGGCCGCTGAGAGACTCATCTCGCACGTAGCGAACAAGATCAGTAACAATATCGACAACGGATCGTTCAACACCATCGACAAAAACTGTAGATTGATTCAAGAGCATCTTGGGCGACCGAACAATGTTGCCATAAACTCCGAGGCCGGCCGTCGCCATCCTTTGCTTGGCTTGTCGACCGACAATTCGATTGCCTGCTTCATAGCATACTACAGAAGGGATTGGAAGCCCTCGGTCGTCGAAAAAGTTGATTGCTCGGTCGCCCTCAATTGCGGACACCAAACTATTCGTCGTCCCGAAATCAAATCCCACGGTGCTCATGGTGTACCTCATTCTCAAGGGCTTGAAGCTCTTCACGTAACCCTGCAACAACGCGTTCCCCATGGTCGAGCGCAACGTGCAGTTTTGGCGGACTTCGATTGATAGCGAGCATCCCCTCGTTCAGAAGCTCTATCTCACGACTAAGCCGCCGAACGACGCGAGTACGCAGCCGCTCATAATCGTCGCGCAGGTGGCTGACGGTTGTTCGATGAGTAGCCTCTAAATTGGAGAATTGCCGTCGTAGGTCCGCGATCAGATCCTGTTGGTGTCTTAGTTCCAGAGCGCGCTCTTCAAGCCTGACTTCGAGTAACTGGAATCGTTCAAGTGCAGCGCGCTCGCGCGCGAGCGCAGTACGCGCTTCGTGCCGTAGTCGATCCGACTCAGCGCTCAGAACATGTCCAACGATGCCGAGTACGGAGGGGTCTGGTGCGCCGAGAAGCCTTCGCCATTTCGAGTCAATTGAGCTAGCGGCGTGCGTTTCGCTGGTCCATACATTTTCGACTAAAGAGCGGATCACTAAGTCTGAGTCGAGATTCCGCACTGCGACGAACCAGAAGGCTACGGTGTTGATGATATTTGCACGAAGAATGGCGGCTTTTTGGTTTGAAAGTGGTTTATGGGTCCCAATTGGGAGTGACCAGTTACTGTGCTTAAGTGAGGCTAATAGCGCATCAAACCATGGGGCGTCCGATGTGTCCGAATCAAGTAGCGGCGCAACTGCAGTCGCAACCGGATGCCACTTAAAGGCGGTGCGACACACATCACAGAGCCCCAGCCACAATCTTGTGATGTGCCTATGTGTGTAGGCTGCGACGATTATCTCCTTCGGAACTGCGAACAAGACGTCGGTTTCACATAAAGCAGGCAGCCAATCGCTAGCTGAATCGTCGATCGATGCAGTCTCGGCAATGGACTTAGCGAGTGGTTTGTCTATCGTGAGCTTCTGTCCTTTCCGCGAATAAGCATACGCGACAAAAGTCCGAAAATCACTGGGTCGTGCCGCCGTGTGCCCTGCCCGGTTAGCAGCGATATTCGTTTGCTCCGTGGTGGCGGGCGTGGGTTGTGCGGGTAAGTCTGCCATCAGAGTCGCCTCCGGTAGGTGCCATCAAAAAACGCCTCAGCCCAACCTCCCATCGCCGGATTATTGCGCAGCTCCCGAGCGTGCCGCTGACAGTCAAGCGTCCGTCCGACGCACGCGTACGATTCAGCAAGCAGAATTCGGAGCTTTACGCGATCTAAGTCACATATATCTGTTGTCAGCATGTGTTCGATCTGTGGTGCGCGCGCGACAACGGCGGCGGGCTGTAGGGACGCCCAAGTGAGAATGTGCTCGGTCATTCGATCTGTGAGAATACGCTCGTTGTCCCGATACTCTGAAGGTGGATGAAAGTCTGGGAGAATTGTAGATCGCCCAATCCAGGAGGAGTATCGACGACTGACGTATGTAACGCGATTGGAGGCGTGAAGGATCGCGGCCTGCGTATAATGGTTATAATGAAAATAAATGAGAGATTGAATTAGCCGGGCAAGCGGCCTTGTGAGATCAGAGAGAGCTTCCATGGCGCGATTGAATTTATCTTGGTATTGGTCCATCGGAAGCGACGAATCGGGATGCTGCTCTTTTGCCATGATTCCGTAAAGGAAGTCGCATATCGCATTGTAATAGGTGGCGGCTGACGAGTAGCTGCGGCTTGCGCTAATGAACTGTTCGATCACCCGGCGATTCAGTTGACGACCATTAGCCATGGTCCGAAAGCAGCTCTCAACTCCCATAAGGTCACGTTCAGACGCGATTTGAAAGTGAAGCGTAAAGGTCACGCTAATGTCAGTGGAGAGGCGAAGCTCGATCGTCTCGGACTGCTTTGTGGTCAACAGGGATGCGAGTTCGGTCGGTTGAATCACATTGTCGTTCACGTAGGCGCTAGAAGCAATAATGTGAACATCCGAGGCCGTCAACGGTTGAGTTATTCGGACGGCCTGTCCTCCAACCTCGTGTCCCCGGATGAACAGCGAAGGGCGGATACTCGGATGTAAGCTGAAGCGATGTTCGCGCAGCTTATCGATAGTCGGGAAAAGCGCGTCGCAGTGCTCACAACGATACGTGACGGGTGGAGGATCGAGGACAGGCTCCTCGATCCCGGCTGGTTCGTGAAATTCGATATAGCCCGTATGCCAGAAGCCCATGTTCACTCGACCCGAGAAGCTCCACGCGTTAAGTATACGCAATCTGCGCGGGAATTCCGAGGGGCCCCGAGCGCATCCGCCTACCCTTTTTCCGCGGTAATCCTGGCCACTAGCGGCTGCTTCACCCGATCCCCCTTCCGGTGCCTGCCCGCCCGAAATTCAGCCCCGGCCGTCGCCGCGACCTGCGTGTTTGGGTCGGTGATTTTCTGGCCGGCGAATTCGAAGGCGCCGTTTTCGACCATGCGGCGGGCCTCACTTTTGCTGATTTCCTGGTCGTGGGCGAGCCAGCAGAGTTTCCAGGCCTGGATTTTTCCGTCGACGATTTCGGAGGCGGGGACGAGGACGTCGACGGTTTCGACGGTTTTTGAGCCGCTGAAGGCTTTTTCCCAGGATGCGCGGGCTTCGAGCATGGCGGGCTGGCCGTGGAAGCGTGCGCCGGCCATGACGGCGAGCTGCTTTTTGGCTTCCATGGGGGAGGAGGCGATGAGGGCGGCGACAGCGGGGTTGAGCGCGGGCTGGGCCAGGGCGGCAGGAGGCACGGGCAGGTTGTCTTTTCCCCCCTCGCGCGGTCCCTGGTTGGAGGGAGCCTGCCCTGCCTGCGGCGCGTTCTCTCCAACCTGCCCATGCCACCCCTCAGTTTCAACCTGCCCATGCCACCCCTGAGAACCAGACATCCTCTCAGCCGGGGGTGTGAGCAGGCGGTACCACTCGGCGAGGAGGTCGTCGGGGATGGACATGGTCTTGCCGAACATGTCGAGGGGGCTGTCCGTCAGGGCGATGTGGTTGCCGTAGCTCTTGGACATTTTCCGCACGCCGTCGAGGCCGCGGAGGAGGGGCATGAGCAGGACGACCTGGGGGTGCTGGCCGACGGACTGCTGGAGGTCGCGGCCGACGAGGTTGTTGTACATCTGGTCGGTGCCGCCGAGCTCGACATCGGCCTCGATGTTGACGGAATCCCAGCCCTGGACGAGGGGGTAGAGGAATTCGTGCAGGCCGATGGGCGTTTCGGATTCGAAGCGCTTGCGGAAGTCGTCGCGCTTGAGGAGCTGGCCGATGGTCATGCGGGCGGTGAGCTTGAGGACGTCGGCGAAGGTCATCTTGTCGAGCCACTCGCCGTTCCAGCGGACTTCGAACTTTTCGGGCGAGGTGTCGAGGATTTTGCCGGCCTGGGAGATGTAGGTTTCGGCGTTGGCACGGATATCCTCGGCGCTGAGCATTTTTCGCGTTTCGGAGCGGCCGGTGGGGTCGCCGATGCGGGCGGTGAAGTCGCCGATGATGAGGACGGCCTTGTGGCCGAGGTCCTGGAACTGGCGGAGCTTGCCGAGGACGACGGCGTGGCCGAAGTGGATGTCGGGTGCGGTGGGGTCCATGCCGAGCTTGACGCGGAGGGGTTTGCGGTCGCGGGCGGATTTTTCGAGCTTATGCTTCAGTTCGGCGTCGGAGTAGGTATGCTCGCAGCCGGCGAGGAGCTGGGCGAGGCCGAGGTCGGGGGCGTTGGGGTGTTGGGCGTTCATGGAGGCGGATCATAAAAGAGCGAAGAGCGAATAGCGAAGAGCGAAATGGTGCGCGGGCGGCGCGTGATCGGGGTGAGCTCATCGCGTGCGTCGAGCGGGCGATTGCGCGGCGGGCGGGGATGGGGGTTCCGGCGGATGGGGCCGTGCGGCTGTTTCATGGGCGGGCGGATGGGGTGGATGGACTGGTGATCGAGCGGTTCGGGCGGGTGCTGTTTGTGCAGACGTTTGAGGGGCGGCTGCGGGTGGATGAGGCGGTGCTGCGGGCGGCGGCCGAGCGGGCGATGGCGCTGGCCGGGGCGACGGCGGTGTATCGGAAGTTTTTTGCGGAGGATCGGAGCGCGGCGCTGGCGGCCGTGGAGGCGGTGCATCGGGAGCGGCGGCCGTGGATCGGGGAGGCGGGCGAGGAGGAGTTTGAGATCGTCGAGAACGGGCTGCGATTCGGGATCCGGCCGTATGACGGGTATTCGGTGGGGCTGTTTCTGGAGCAGCGGGAGAATCGGCGGCGGGTGCGGGAGCTGGCGGCGGGGCGGGATGTGCTGAATACGTTTGCGTATACGTGCGGGTTTTCGGTGGCGGCGGCGGCGGGCGGGGCGCGGAGCGTGACGAGTGTTGACGTATCCGGGCGGTATTTGGACTGGGGGCGGCGGAATCTGAAGCGGAATGGGTTTGAAGTGGAGGGGGTGGGCGAGAAGGGGGCGGCCGGTGGGCAGGTCGACGTGGAGAAGAGGCCGGCCGGGGGGCGGGATGACAAGCAGGCCGGGGGGCGGCGGTTCACGTTCATCAAGTCGGATGTGCTGGAGTATCTGCGGCGGGCGGAGCGGCAGGGGCGCGAGTTTGATCTGATCGTGCTCGATCCGCCGACGTTCGGCCGGGACAAGAAGAGCAGGGCGGTGTTTTCGCTGGCGAGCGATCTGCCGCGGCTGGTGGCGGGGGCGGCCGGTCGGCTGCGGGCGGGGGGGCTGGTGCTGCTGACGGTGAATCATCGGGGGACGCGGGTGGGGGATCTGGAGCGGCTGCTGCGGGCGGGCGGGGTGGAGGTTGTGGAGCGGCCGGGGTTGCCGGGGGATTTTGCGGGGGATGCGGAGTTCAGCAAGGGGGTTTGGGGGAGAGCGAAATAGAGGCGGGTCATCAGGGGGCGGGCTCGGCGGGTTCGGCGGGGGTTTCGGGTTTGGCGCGGTAGAGGATGAGGACGTGGCCGACGCGGGAGATGACTTCGCAGTGGAGCTTTTCGGCGAGTTCGAGGCCGACGAGGTCGCATTCGTCGCGACTTCGCGAGTTTACGCGGATCTTGAGGAGTTCTGTCTCGCGGAGCATGGTGTCGAGGTGGGCGATGACGGAGTCGGTGAGGGCATTGGGGGCGATGTGGATCTTCGCGTCGAGGCGGTTGGCGCTGGCGGCGAGGGTTTTGCGTTCTTTGGCGGTCAGGGGCATTAGGGCTCCGTGTTATCCTGACGGATGATACCCGGACTCGGCGGGCTCTGAGGACAGGTGATGGCTGCGGTGAAGAGCGTTGATGCGGCGGAGATTCGGCTCGATGGCTTGGCCGGGCGGACGGTGGCCGTGCTGGGGTATGGGTCGCAGGGGGCGTCGCATGCGCTGAACCTGCGGGATTCGGGGCTGCGGGTTGTCGTCGGGCAGCGGCCGGGGCGGCGGTTTGAGGAGGCTGTCGCGGCGGGGTTTTCGCCGGTGTCGATTTCGGAGGCGGTGAATGCGGCGGACCTGATGATCTTCGGGTTGCCGGATGATGCTGCGCCGGGGATCTTCAAGGCGGAGATCGGGCCGCATCTGCGAGCGGGGCAGACGCTGGGGTTCATCCATGGGTTCGTGATGCACTATCGGCTGATCGACGTGCCCGCGGGCGTCGACGTGGTGATGGTCGCGCCGAAGGCGCAGGGGCGGGGCGTGCGGAGCGAGTTTGTCGCGGGGCGGGGCGTGCTGGCGCTGCTGGCGGTGGCGGCGGATGCGACGGGGCGGGCGCGGGAGACGGCGCTGGCGTGGGCGGCAGGGCTGGGGTGCGGCCGGGCGGGGGTGCTGGAGACGACGTTCGCGGATGAGACGGAGACGGACCTGTTCGGCGAGCAGGCGGTGCTGTGCGGCGGGCTGACGTCGCTGATCAAGGCGGCGTTCGAGACGCTGGTGGAGGCGGGGTATCCGGCGGAGCTGGCGTATTTCGAGTGCTGCCACGAGATCAAGCTACTGGCGGACCTGATCCACGAGGGCGGGATCACGCACATGCGCGAGCGGATTTCGAGCACGGCGCGGTTCGGGGACGTGACGCGCGGGCCGCGGGTGGTGGATTCGCGAGTGAAGACGGCGATGCGGGCGCTGCTGGAGGAGATTCGGGGCGGCGGGTTTGCGCGGGAGTTCATCGAGGATGCGGGAGCGGGGGGATTGCGATCGCGCGGGCTGGTGGAGCAGGATCGGGGGCGCCTGATTGAGCGCGTAGGGGGAGAGATTCGCGCGATGATGCAGCGCGGGAACTCGCAGTAGCTTCGCCCCGTCGTTATTCGCCGCCCAAGCGGAGTTCGACCGATGCCGACGCTCATTCTGACTCCACGACACACGCCGGACGCGCAAGCGCTTTGGCGAGCCGCGACCAGGCTCGGCTGGGGAGTCTTTCGCCTCCCCTCGTGGCGGGTTCCCGAGGAAGCGCGGGCAATCGCCGATCCCGTGCCCTACGTTGAGGCGTTGTTTGCCCCGATGATCGCCGGGTTCTTCGGCCTGCGGGCTGTCGAACCGCCGGACGATTGGTTGTGCCAAATCCCCGAGGAGTATCGACGCCGCGCGGTGCATCTGACGACGCTCGGAGCAGCGCGTGCGGCGGCGGAAGCTCAGTTCATCAAACCGCCGAACGACAAGAGTTTTCGAGCGGGCATTTACCGCGGCGATGAACTTCCCGCGGAGTTTGATTCCGCAATGCCCGTGCTCGTGTCGGAGATTGTTGAGTGGGAAGCGGAATTTCGCTTCTTCGTATTGGATCGCGAGATACTCACCTTCTCGCTCTATGCCCGCGACGGTGTTCCGCAGCGCGACAACGATTTCGCGTTGAGTGATGCAGAGGGTCGATCCGCGGCCGAGTTTGCAAACCGGGTCATCGCAGATCGGCGTGTGGAGCTGCGCCGCGCCGCCGTACTCGACATCGGCACGATCAAGGGCCGTGGATGGGCGGTCGTCGAACAAAACGCCGTCTGGGGCGCGGGTATTTATGGCTGCGATCCCGCGCGCGTTCTTGAGGCGCTCCGGTACTCCTATGGGGAGCAGTGATTCGGTTCAGGTGGCGGTCCCCGACGCGCGATGGATGAGCGAGCCGGTTGATCAACGTCAGTCCGCGAATCCCAGGTCGCGGGCGTTTTCGTGGTAGATGCGGCGCAGGACGTCCGCGGGCAGATCGACGCCGGCGAGGCGCGGTGGATCGTCGGCGTCGGGGTCGTGGATCGGGCTTTCGATGCGGGCCGGCGTTTCCCACATCTGCTGATGGGCCCAGTAGCGGCTTGCGTAGTGGTCGAAGGTCGTGAATTTCTCCGCGGCGACGAGATCGCTGCCGAAGAGGACGCGGTCGGCGTTGCGGATGGCGAACTCGCGGACGGCCTCGGGCTGGCGCGCGACCTCGCGCACGATCCACTTGGTCGCGCTGGTGTCGATGCGGTAGTTCGGATGACGGTCGAGAAGTCCCTGCAAGCGCGGGAGTTCCTCGACCGTCCCGCCCATATGCGCCCCGATCACGATGCGCGGCGCCACGAAGTCGAGCAGCCACTCCACCTGCGGATACTGGTCGGCCTTCGTTCCGAATTTCGCGGTGTCCGCGTATTTGCCGCCGGGCTGCCACCAGACGCTCGGATCGCCGGCGTGGATCATGAAGTGGTACCCGAGTTCGACGGCCGCCTTCACGACGGGGCGAATGAACTCGTGGTCGACGGTGAGGCCGTGGCGCTCGCGCATCGGCGGGGCCATCCAGAATTTGCAGATTCGGCTGCCAAGATTGCGAAAGGTCGCCAGATCGGCGATCCACTGGTCGCGGTGCTCGGTGCGGTCGTCGGATTTCTTCCAGTTGGGGATGGCGATGAACGAGAGCCGGCCGGGGAACTGGTCGCGCAAGGGCTGCACCTCGTCGAGCGGCGTCATCGAGACGACGTGCGTGATTTTGTACAGGTCGGCGGCCTCGAAGAAGCGGGTCGCACAGGGGCCGGGGTGGATGTGTGTGTGAATATCCACAATCGGACCGGGGCTGCGGCGGGGCGGGACGGCCCGATAGTCGATGCCGGTCCGGTTGGCCTCGCGGATTTCGCGCTCAATATCGCTGTTTGACATGCTTTGAGTGTATCCGGTGCGGTGCGCGGCGCGCGTCGTGCCGGTCTGATCGGCGGGTTGACGCACGCGCCTGGGACCCGGCTTGTGGCCGCACTCCCGGCGGCGCAGTTGGCCCGGCATCCGGAGTGCGCTTTCGCACGATCGTGCGGCCGCGGCCCCGGCAGCGAGGCATCTCGATGAAAACCCCCCAGCGAGTCCTGATTCTCGGCGCGGCCGGCCGCGATTTTCACGATTTCAACGTTTACTGGCGGGACCGGGAGGATTGCGCGGTCGTGGGCTTCACGGCGGCGCAGATCCCGGACATCGCGGGCCGGACGTATCCGCCGGTGCTGACGGGGCCGCGCTATCCGCAGGGGCTGCCGATCTACGCCGAAGAGGACCTGCCGCGGCTCATTCGGGATGAGCGGGTGGACGTGTGCGTGCTCGCGTATTCCGACCTGAACTACGACACGGTGATGCACAAGGCGGCGCTGGTGAACGCGTGCGGGGCGAATTTCACGCTGCTGGGCGCGCGGGCGACGATGCTCGAAAGCCGGCGGCCGGTGATCAGCGTCTGCGCGGTGCGGACGGGCTGCGGGAAGAGCCAGACCTCGCGGGCGATCGTGCGGATCCTGAAGGACCTGGGCCTGCGCGTCGCGGCAGTGCGGCATCCGATGCCGTACGGCGACCTTTCGCAGCAGATCTGCCAGCGGTTCGCGCGCATGGAGGATCTTTCGAGCCAGCACTGCACGATCGAGGAGCGCGAGGAATACGAGCCGCACATCGCGGCCGGGAATGTGGTTTTCGCGGGGGTTGATTACGCGCGCATCCTGGCCGAGGCGGAGAAGGAGGCGGACGTGGTCCTGTGGGACGGCGGGAACAACGACACTCCGTTCTACCGGCCGGCGCTGCACATCGTGGTGGCCGATCCGCACCGGCCTGGGCATGAGCTGCGCTACTATCCCGGCGAGACGAATGTTCGCATGGCGGACCTGGTCATCGTGAACAAGGTGGACACCGCGCGGCCGGAGGATGTGGCGACGGTGCGGCGGAACGTGCAGCGCGTGAACCCGCGGGCGACGATCCTCGACGCGGACTCGCCGCTGACCGTCCGTCCGGCGGCGACGCAGGCGATGCACCGCGTGCTCGTGGTGGAGGACGGTCCGACGGTGACGCATGGAGAGATGCCATACGGTGCGGGGGCGATGGCGGGGCGGCGGCTCGGACTGGAGTTCGTCGATCCGCGGCCGTTTGCGGTGGGCTCGATCCGCGAGACGTTTGCGAAGTATCCGCACCTGCGCGATGTGCTGCCGGCGATGGGCTACGGCGACAGGCAGATCGCGGAACTCCAGGAGACGATCAACGCGTGTGCGTGCGATGCGGTGCTGATCGGAACGCCGATCGACCTGGCGCGGATGCTGACGATCAACAAGCCGGCGCTGCGGGTGACGTACGAGCTGGCGCCGCATGAGCCGGCGGTGCTGGAGGCGGCGGTGCGGAGGGCGGTGGGGAGGGGGGAACCGTAACAAGGTGACAAAGTGACAAAGTGACAACGTGACAAGGTGACAGGAGAAACTCGCGCGGTTGGCTTGCGTTGTTCCCTTGTTACTTTGTTCCCTTGTTACCTTGTCACGACCTCACCAGGCTGCGTTCGGCTCGACGCGGAATACCTCGGTCATCTCGTCGAGCAGCGTGGCGAATTCGGGCAGGTGGTGGCCAGTTCGGCCATCGGTTCCGGCCGCGGCCGGCGGCGGGGGCGTGAAGCGGAGCGTGGCGGCGTCGATCACGTTCGACACGGCCCCTGCCCAGAGCGTGTGCATGTCGCCGGGCAATGTCGGGTAGATGTCGACTTTTTCCAGGGCCGCGACGTCGATGGTCGGCTCGAAGAGGCCGCCGGCGAGCGGGGCAAGCTTGTCGAGGGCCTTCTGAATGCGGCCGCGCGCATCCTCGGGCGCCTTGCCGAGCCGGATGACCCATTGGTCGGCATGGCCGATCGCGAGCCGTTCCTCCGCGAGCATCCGCGCGGCGAGGTCGCGCAGGGGGCGGTACGCGCTCTGCGACAGGCGCGCCAGGCGAAGCTGCTCGAAGTGGTCGCAGAGGAACTGACGCGCGATCGCGACAGCCCAGTCGAATTCGTCGTGCAGTTCGACGAGTCGACAGCAGCGGTACTCCGCGGCCGGCCGGCCGTAGGCGATCTGGTCTGCGCCGCGACCGTCGATCGTGGCGAGCAGTTCGAAGAGGGCCATGGCGTGGGCGAGGTCGTCCTGTGCGAGCGACGAGAAGGCGATGTCCTCCTCGAGGATGGGGGCGAGACCGGTCCAGTCGGCGTTGCGGTGGCCGAGGATCAGCTTGTCGTCGGCGACGCTGAGGAGGAGGTCGACGAGGGGTTTTTTCAGTTCGGGGCTAAGTGTGTCCATGTCGTGGTTCTTTCAAGCGGCGTGTTAAGCCGAGAGCGGCTGTGCTCCATCGCCGCGGTCGCCGGTCAGAAGTGCTCCTTGATGTCTTCCTGCTTGTACTCCGTGTACTCCTTGGCGGTCATGAACTTCTTCCACTTCTCGCCGACGTTGTAGCCCTTGGCGAAGCGGTAGTCCTGGTCAGTCAGGCGGAAGACGAGGTCCTTCTCATAGTCTGTGCGGATGATCGCCGAACGCGGCACGACCCAGATCTGGGCGCAGGCCTGGTCGCGGCCGTAGTGCTCGCGGGCGAAGAGGAGGGCCATCTCGTCGTCGGCGGCGTCGACGCTGCCGGCGTAGGAGTGCGGCTTTCCGCGTTCGAGCTGGATGAAGACTTCATAGGGCTTGAGGTCTCCCTCGGGCGGGCCGGGCGGCTCGGGGGAGGAATATTGCGGCAGATTGGCTCGAATCCTGGACAGACCCATTGCGAAGCTCCGACGGAAGCGGGCGAATAGCGGACGACTGCATCGTAGCGAGGTTACGCGGTGGGGAAAACCCCGTTCGGGAGATCTACTCCGGCGGCTTCTCCGGCTCGACCTGGGTCACGATCGGAGGCGTCGGCGTCAGGCTGGGACCATCCAACACAATGTTCTGCTTGGGACTGGGAATAGGGCTGAATTTCCCGTCGATGTGCTCGTTCAGATCGGGCCCGATCGAGAACCACATCGGGTCCAGGATGAAGTCGATACCTTCGCGGCGCGCCAGTTTTGCGGCTGGAACGAAATCACTGTCTCCCGAGAAAAGAACGATCTGATCGACGCATTTTTTGTACGCGAGGGAGGCAATGTCCAAGCCAATCCTCATATCGACAGCTTTCTGTCGTACATCATATGATACATCGCGTTCGGTCAGCTGCGCGACGGTTCGCGCTCCGCTTAACAGATCCTTCAGCGCCTCCGGACGCAGCTGCCAACTGCCGCCCGCCAGACGGCCCAATCGCAATGCTACCTTCCGCTGCACCTTCAGTTGCTCGAAAAAAGCAGTCCGCCATCGGGCGGTCGGACTCGTTCCGAAGTCGACAGCGCGTTTGGTGATCGGATTGTGAGCCTTCTTGTCGACGGGCGGACAGTCGTAATAGAAAATTCTGTACAGATTGTCGCGAGATCGACTCTCGTGTTCCAAGTGAGCCATGCAAAGGGCTGTGATTTTCCTTGCGGCCGCATTGGGCGTAAGCGATCCACAGAGCGACTGGAGTCGCTTCAGAAAAAACCCACCGTCAATCAGGAAGGCGGTGCGGCGCATAAAAAAGCCCCTGGGGTCGGCACTCCCGGATTAAGCTGGGGTGCTTACTGCCACGGGGCGGATGTTGTCAAGAGTATACGGTACAAATCCCCCAGCGTCCAGTTCAGATCGTCGGAAAACGTCCCGCAACGGTGATCGCGCCGACGTGCCTTCACTCTCTCGTGCGCCGCTGATCCGATCAAAAGTCCCGCTTACGTCGCGATGCGCAGGGCCGCGTCGGATTCGGCCTTGCCCGCAGCCCAGCGGGCGAGTTCGCGCTGCTTCTTGGACCAGTCGGATGCGATGCGGACCTCCAGGAAGGCCTGGTAGAGGGCGTCGAGGAGGTCGGCGGATTCACCGATGAGCTCAAACCGGGCCTCGACGCGCGCCCGCGGGTCCTGGTCGCCGGTTTCCTCGGGCAGCGTGAGGCCGGAGATCACGAAGCGGGTCGCGTCGAGCGAAAAGCGGAACTCACCGCTGCGCGCGCCGAGGATGATGCCCGCCTTCACGGGCTGCTTGCCGATGGCGAGCGCCGCGCGGGCTTCCGGCAGGCCGGTGGGGCCGTCGGCGCTGATCGTCACCGCCCCGGTCATGCCGAAATCGCACCTGAGGCGCAGCGATCTATCGATCATGACGCTGACTTCGTCGCCGGTGCTGACGGCCAGCCGGCCCTCGTTCGCGTCGGACTGGTGCCAGATCCACGTGAGCATCTCCTTGCCGAGGAAGCTCAAGTCGCCGCCGCTGAAGGAGCCGCCGGCGCGGTCGGCGTCGAAGCCGTCGGGCGGCTTGACGAGGCGCATGGCCGTGACGTGATCGATGGCCGCGGGGTTGCGCGAGCCCGCCATGATCCGCCGCGCGACGCTTTCGGGCGTGGCCGGCTCGGGCGAGTGGCCGAAGGTGTCGTTGCAGAGCTTGATGAACTTGTCGGCGAGGCCCGTGGACCCGGAGGCCAGGAACGCGCGCTTGTTGGCGAGGTCGATGAGGACGGGATAGGCGCTGGTGCGGCGGAAGCTGCCGTCGCGGGCTTCCTGCTCGGCGCGGAGGAGCGCCGCCTCGCGGGCTTTCTTGCGCTCGCCCTTGGAGAGGAATTCGCGGCCGGTGTTGGCTTTGACGGCGTCCTCTTCCTGGCGGATGTAGGCCTTGAGAATGTTCGAGGGGATGCGGAGGCGGTCGACGCGCAGGCCGAGGTGGAGGAACGAACCGAAGGCGATGTCCTCGCCGCTGATCTCGGTATCGAGGACGTGGCGCGGGCCGATCCAGCCGATCTGCGTGTCGTCGGAGAGAACGCCGCTCCGGCCGAACGCGCGGGCGGTGATCGCGTTGTGCATGGCCTCGGTCAGATGGCCGGCGAGGCGCGAGGAGAGGAAGAAGCGCTGATACGAGACGGGCCCGGAAACGAATGCCACGGCGTCCTCCTCCCGCACCGCCGAGGGCGACGATGCAACGCGACTTCGCCCGCAGGGGCGATGGGTGGTCAACGGTGTTGAATACGGCGGGGCGATTGTGCAACGCGGCGGCGGGCTGTCAACGGCGGCTCACGGCCCGGCGCACAACCCGTCCTGTCAACTGGCTGTCAATTGCGGCGCGAGTCTTGCGGCCGTGGTGACTTACAGCGCGGGGTGGGTGCGCGAGGCGGCCGGTGCGGATTCTCGCATGCCCGACGTTTGCGGCATCGGTGCGTGCGGTTTACGCGCCGAGGACGAGGTCGGCAAGCTGGCCGGCGTCGGCGAGTTCGATGTCGTCGGGGATGCGTTGGCCGCGGGAGACGTACGAGAGGCCCCATTTCAGTTTTGCGAGCGCGCCGAGCATCGCGCCGAAGCCGACAGCCTCATCGAGCCGGGTGATGACGACGCGGTCGATCCTCAGCGGGGCGAATGTGTCGATCACCTTCGACTGAACGGATGGCGACAGGCTGGCCGGAAGCGCTGCGTGCGTCTCGTCCGGCCGGGCGGCCCGGAGCAGCGCCGCGAGGCGTGCAAAACGGCCGCGCTCGCGCCACGCGACGCCGGGGGTGTCGATGAGGAGCAGGTCGTGTTCGGGCAGCGAGCGGATTGCGTCCTTGACGGCCGAGACCGATGCGGCGTGGGCGGTGGGGACGTTGATCAACTCGGCGAAGCGGCGAATCTGGTCGCTGGCGCCGAGTCGGTGCGTGTCGAGCGAGAGCAGGGCGACGCGCTTGCCGCCGCGGAGCTTCAGGTGGGCGGCCAGCTTTGAGATGACCGTGGTCTTGCCGGCGCCGGGCGGACCGACGATCGCGACGCGCCGGCTCTTCGCCGATTCGCCGAGTTCGATACCGCCGCAGGCGGGGATCATGGCGGCGACGCGGCGCCGCAGTTCGTCGCGAATGGCCTCTGCCGGGGCCGCCGAACCAAGCGCGGATGCGACTTGGCGCACGAGTCGTTCCGCGAGAGCACTTTCAACTTCCGCCTGGGTAAGTCGCAGGTAGTGTTCATGGATCGCGGCCGGCAGCGCCGTGGCAGACCGGGGCGCTGGATTCGGCGCTGTCAGGCCGCGGTGCAGAGTCGGGACCGGAGGCGCGGGAGCGTGCGGCGGCGGCGTGTGGCCTCGCGCGGCCGAATGGGAGGACGCGACGTTCCGGGCCTCGCGGTGGAGGGCCTGCGAGCGCGTGTGCGGCTCCACGGTGGGTCCACCGGCGCGAGCGGTGATCTCCACGCGGTCGCGGCGGAGTTTTGCCGCCAGGCCGTCGCCGCCGAGCGTGCGCGTGCCGAGGATTACGGCGTCGGGGCCGAGCTCCTGTTTGACCCGGGCCAGTGCCTCAGGCATGGACGGGGCGCGAAATACCCGGACGTGACTCAAGGCTTACCACTCCATGGGCGTTCAGGTCGACGCCGCGGACGATCTCGTTCAGTCCCAGCACAGCCGTCGTCGGCAGGGCCGGCTCCAGCAGGCGGCGCACCCACATGCGCACGGGCGGGGAGCAGAGGACGACCACGCTGGCGCCGCCCGCGGCCGTCGTGGCCTGGTCGAGCTGACTGCGGGTGCGCTCGGCGAATTGAGTCTGGCGCTCGGGGGGGATCGCGAGGTGCGAGCCGTGGTCGAGCCGCTGGATGTTCGCCTGCAGGTAATCTTCGGTCGCGGGGTCGAGCGTGATACAGTGAATCGCACCGTCGGGGGCCCGGTATTGCGCACAAATCGTGCGGGCGAGCGCATATCTTGCGTACTCGGTGAGGATCTCGGCGTCGCGGGTCTTGCCGGCCCAGTCGCCGAGCGTTTCGAGAATGGTCTCGAGGTCGCGGATGGGTACGCGTTCGCGGAGCAGGTTCTGGAGGACGCGCTGCACGTCGCCGGGTTTGAGGAGGCCGGGGATGACCTCGTCGACGAGGGCCTGGTTGCGCGTTTTGAGGTTGTCGATCAGCTTGTGGACGTCGGCGCGGGTGAGCAGCTCGGCGGCATTGCGCTTGATCATTTCCGTCAGGTGCGTCGCCAGGACGCCGGTGGGCTCGACGACGGTGTACTGGTGGCGCTCCGCGTGGTCGCGGTCGCCGGGCAGAATCCACCAGGCGGCGAGGCCGAAGGCGGGCTCGGTCGTCCGCAGGCCGGGCAGCGGCTGCGAGGCGAGGCCGTTGTCGATCGCGAGATACTGGTCGACGTAGAGGTCGCCGCCGGCGATCTCCTGGCCGCGGAGGAGCAGCGAGTACCGGTGCGGTTCGAGCTGGGCGTTGTCGCGGATGCGCACGGGGGGCACGATCAGGCCGAGTTCGATGGCGATCTGCTTTCGCATGGCGGCGATGCGGTCGAGCAGATCTCCGCCGCGGGCGCGATCGACGACGCGGACGAGGCCCAGGCCGATCTGGAGCTCGAGGGCGTCGACGGTGAGGTGCGATTCGATCTTCTCGGGCTTGGCGTGCTCGCGGGCCTGGGTTTCGCGAACGGTCCGCGCGGCGCGCTGGACATTCGACCGGTTCACGAAGTACGCGATCATGCCGCAGCTCAGTGCGAGCATTGAAAGCGGGATCTTCGGCAGGGGCGTGAGCATGAGGACGCCGAGGAAGACGGCCGTGAGCACGAGCGCGACGGGCTTGGCGAGGAGCTGGCCGAGGACTTCCTCGCCCATGTTGGCCTGGGCGGTGCTGCGGGTGACGAGCATGCCGGCGCCGACGCTGAGGACGAAGGCGGGGACGGCGGAGGCGAGCCCGTCGCCGATCGTCAGCTTGGTGTAGACCTCGAGCGACTGCATGAGCGGCATGTTGTGCTCGACCATGCCGACGTAGAGGCCGCCGAGGATGTTGACGAAGGTGATGATGATCCCGGCGATGGCGTCGCCGCGGACGAATTTGCTGGCGCCGTCCATCGCCCCGTAGAAGTCGGCCTCCTGCGTGATCTCCTTGCGGCGGCGCTTGGCCTCGACCTCGTCGACGAGGCCGGCGTTGAGGTCGGCGTCGATGGCCATCTGCTTGCCGGGCATGCCGTCGAGGGTGAAGCGGGCGGCGACTTCGGCGATCCGCGTGGCGCCTTTCGTGATGACCACGAACTGAATCACCATGATGATCGCGAAGATGATGACGCCGATCGCGAGCGAGCCGCCGGCGACGAACAGGCCGAAGGTTTCGACGACGTGGCCGGCCGCGGAGGTTCCCGCAGCGCCGTTGGCGAGGATGAGGCGCGTTGTCGCGGTGTTGGAGACGAGCCGCAGGAGCGTGAGGGCCAGGAGCAGCGACGGAAAACTCGAGAACTCGAGCGGGCTCTTGATGTACATCACCGTGATGAGCACGATCGTGCCCAGCAGGATGTTGGTGAGCAGGAGGAAATCGAGCAGCGCCGTGGGGAGCGGGATCAGGATGACGAAGATGAGCGCGGCGGCGGCGCAGGGGAAGATGAGCCCGCGGTATCGGTTGACGAAGGTCACGATGGGGTTGGAATCGATCATCGGGAATTCGTGCTCACGCCGTTACCGCCTTTCCTCGAAGCTGGTAGACGTAGGCCAAGACCTCGGCCACCGCCCGGTAGTACATCGGCGGAATGTCGTCGCCGACTTCCGCGGCGGCGTAGAGGCCGCGGGCCAGCGGCGGGCGCTGGACGATGGGGATGCCGAATTCGGCCGCGATGGTCCGGATCTGCAGCGCCATGAAATCCGTGCCCTTGGCGACGACGCGCGGGGCGGCCATGGAGTGCTCGTCGTACTGGAGGGCGACGGCGTACTCGGTCGGGTTGGTGACGATGACGCTGGCGCGGGGGACGTCGACCCGCAGGCGCTGCTGGGCGAGCTTCATCTGGGCCTGTCGGCGGCGCTGCTTGACGAGCGGATCGCCGTCCATGCGCTTCATCTCGTCCTTGATGTCCTGCTTGGACATCTTGAGGGTCTGTTCGAGTTTCCAGCGCTGATAGAAGTAGTCGATGAGGCCGAGAATCAGGAGGGCGAGGGCCATCCGCAGCGCGAGCGAAAAGACGATGTCGGCGCTGAGGTGGACGATCTCGATGGTCGAGAGCATGCCCGCGCCGAGCATCTGTCCCCACTTGCCGGCGACGCTGGACCACGCGATACCGCCGACGAAGGCGATCTTGAGCACGCCGAGCCCGGCCTTGGTGAGCGAGTCGGTGGAGAAGATGCGCTTGAGGCCGCGGGCGGGGCTCAGGTGCTCGAACTTGAGCGTCAGCAGCTTCAGTGTGACCAGCGCACCCGTCTGGAGGAGCCCGCCGGCCGCGGTGATGAGCAGGAGCGCGAGGATGAAGGGGAGGATCATCAGGGCGGCGGCGTAGGCGGCGCGGCTGAGCCAGAGGCCGATCGAATCGCCGCGGACGTCGTCGAGATCGCCGACTTCGCGCATGAGTTCGAGCATGTGCTGGAAGATCGAGCCGCCGAAAATGTTGAGCAGCGTCAGGCCGGCCAGCAGGACGATCGCGGCGGTGAGATCGGTGCTGCGCGCGATCTGCCCTTCCTCGCGGGCTTCCTGCCTGCGGCGCGGCGTCGGTGCTTCGGTCCGTTCACCGGCATCGTCGGCGGCCATCGATCAGCCCCTCCCCAGTTCGGCGACCCAGCCCATGACTTCCTCGAGCGTCGACGTGAAGGCGTCGATGCCGGTCGGCAGCGCGACGGCCATCAGTCCGAAGGCGGCGATGCCCTTGATCGAGAATCCGACGGTCGCGACGTTGAGCTGCGGGACGGTGCGGCCGATGAAGCCGAGCGCGACGTTGACCATCAGGAGCGTGACCATGACGGGGGCGGCGAGCTTCAGACCCAATTCGCAGCCCGATCCGACGGCGTCCGTGAGAAGCGTGAGGGCGGCCGCGGGATCGAGCGCGGGCGACAGGAGCGGCATGTCGCGGAAGCTGTCGAGGACGCCGCCGACGAGCACGCGGTGGCCGCCGATGATGAGAAACACGATCGAGGCAAGCTGGCCGTAGAAGATGTTGATCATGTCGCCCTCGACACCGCTGCTGGGGTCGGCGATCTGGGCGAAGGCGACGCCGGATTCCTGGGCGATGAGCTGGCCGCCGATCTGCATGCCGACGAAGACCATGCGGAGGGCGATGCCCATGGCCGCGCCGAGCCCGAGTTCGGTCATGAGCGCGAAGGCGATGATGGCGGGGTCGGCGGGCGCTCCGGCGGGCAGGCTGACGACAGGTACGACGAGGGCGGCGAGGCCGATGACGATGAGGGCACGGATGCGCATGGGCACGGCGATGCCGCCGACGAGCGGCTGAAACATGAGCAGGCCGGCGATCCGCGCCACGACGAGCATGAGCACGGGCAGGCGCAGGTAGGTGTCGAACAGCTCGAAAGGCATTTCCTCGCCTTCGTGTCGTGATCTCGGCCGGCTGCTATCCGCCGCTGAACATCGTGCGCGTGTACTCCAGCAGGCGCGTCGCCAGCCACGGGACGAAAAATACTCCGGCGGCGCACATGGCGACGATCTTCGGCACGAGTGAAAACGTCTGGTCCTGGATCTGCGTGATCGTCTGGATGAGGCTGATGATGACGCCGACGACGACGCCGGTGATGAGAATCGGCCCGGCGACGATCAGCGAGACAAAGAGAGCCTCGCGGCCGAGGTCGAGTGCGGCAGAGACATCCATATCCGGCCCTCCCATCAGCACCCGCCGGCGGCGGGCCCCGCACTGGCGTGCGGAGTTCGGACTACTCGGCTCCCCGCACGCGCGTGCGGGGTCCGGACGTTACGTGACGCTCGACATCAGGCTGCCCGCGACGAGCGCCCAGCCGTCGGACAGCACGAACAGCAGCAGCTTGAACGGCAGCGAGATCAGCACCGGCGGCAGCATCATCATGCCCATCGACACCAGCACGGTGGAGATGACCATGTCGATCACGAGAAATGGCAGGTAGATGCGGAAGCCCAGGATGAACGCGGCCTTGAGTTCGCTGAGCAGAAACGCGGGAACGAGGGCCGTCATGGGCACCTGGGCCCGCGTAAGCGTCTCGTCGGGCTGAAGCGGCCGCTGGGCGGCGTATTCGTAGAGCATGTAGACGTCTTCTTCGTTTCCGGCGCGTTCGATCTGGTCGAACATGAATTCGCGCAGGTGGCCGCCGGCGACAGTGATCGCGTCGGTCTGCTGGATCTTGTCGGCGAGGTAGGGGTCGACGGCGTCGCGGCGGACCTTTTCCCAGGTCGGAGCCATGGCGAGAAATGTCATGAAGAGCGCCAGGGCGATCAGGACCTGCGACGGCGGCAGCGTCTGCGTTCCCAGCGCCTGGCGCAGCAGCACCAGCACGACGAGCATTCGGACGAAGCAGGTCATCATCAGCAGGATGCTCGGCGCGACGGTCAGCAGGGTCATCAGGACGAGGATCTGGAGCGAGGAGCTCAGGGCCTCGCGGCCGCTGGCCTGGGGAAGCCACTGCGTGAAATCGGGGATGTAGACGGGGTTGGATGCTGCCGCGGGCGCCGCCGGGGAAGCGCCGTCCGCGAGCGCCGAGGCGATCGGCGCGAGCATGATGACGGCGAGGATGATCCAGCGGCGTTGCAGCATCGGTCCTCCGTGACCGGTCAAGGGCCGTCGGATTCAGCCGACGGATGAGGCTCGTCAGCGCTTCGCGCGGGCGAGCGTCTCCAGCGCCTGGGCGATCCGGGCGCGCGTGTTCGAGGGCGCGGCCGGCGGCGGCGCGTCGTCGTTCTCGTATCGGCTCAGGTCGCGCTCCAGCGCGGCCTTGAATTCTGGCGAGGTCTTCGCGGATTCCGCTTCGCCGGCCAGCCGGCTCACGAGATCGGCGTCGTCGATCACGTCGAGCGTCCGCAGGGCGTCGCCGCTGACGCCGACCAGGACCATTCGCGGTCCCACGCGCACCAGGCAGAAAGACTGCCGGTTCGATAAACTGGTGCGGCTGACGATCTGGATCAGGCCGGGGCGGCGGGCCTTGAGTCGCATCGCGGCTCCGCTGGTCGTGGCCTTGTAGCCCCACGCGAGAAAGAGGATCACGCCGACGACCGCGCCGAGCGATCCGACGGACCGCAGCCAGCCGCCGCCTGCGTCGGAGGGCGTCGCGCCCGCGCTCTTCGAGCCCGAGCTGCCGCGGCGCAGAGCCCGGTCCTCGTTCGGCGCCGCGGACGCCGGTGCGCCGCCGGACGACGCGGCCGCGTCGTCGCGGCGCGGTTCGATCGCGGACCAGGGGCCGGGATCAGCCGCGGCGGCCGGATCATCGGCCCTTCCGGCGGCGGCGAAGCAGACGAGCAGCGCCAGGACTCGGAGGGTTCGCGTCATGCGATGACTTCGGTTTCCGGCACGGGGTTGACGATCTCGCTGACACGGACGCAGAGGCAGTCGTTGAGCACGAGCACCTCGCCGCGCGCGACGAGCCGGCCGTTGACGAGGACGTCGACGGGGTCTCCGGCGAGCTTGTCGAGTTCGATCACCGAGCCGACGCCGAGGCGCAGCACATCCTCGATGTACATGTGGGTGCGGCCGAGTTCGATGCTGACTTCCAGCTCGACGTCGTCGAGCAGGCTCAGCTCCTCGAGTTCAGCGACGGCGGATTCCTCGGCGAAGTCGGGCGTAGGCAGCGGTGCGGGCTCGAAGTTCGCCGCGGAGGCTGCGGGAGCGGCAGGAGTCGCCGTCGGCGTCGCAGTAGTTTCGGGGGTGTCGGCCATGGCATCACACTCCGTTGTGATCGTTGTCGGTCGTCGCCGCCGGGCTCAACTGGACCGCATGGGCACGCAGCGGGGGATGAGCACTTCCGTGACGAGTTCAGGGTCGTGGGCCATCTCGCCGATCGCGTTGCGGATCTGCGTGCGAAGCGTCTTGAGATCGGGTTCGCTGAGGACGGCCGCGTCGTTGCCGCGGATGATCCGGGCGACGCGGTCCGAGAGTTCGCCCTTCCGGCCCTCGATCATCGCGGTGATCTTCTCTTCATTGGCCTTGGGGGCTTTCACATAGAGATCGAGGTCGTAGATATAGAGCCAGCCGCTCCGGTCGTTGGGGACCCGGAATTTGGTCAGGAGTTCCATCTCGACGGTTTCAGCTTTGGTGTGCGCCGGGTCCTCGCCGTGGAGGACGTTTTCGCCGCCGGCTTCCTCGCCGGCATGGGCGACCTGCGGGCCGCCGCCGAACATCTTCATTGCGCCGAAGAACAGACCTGCCTCGACGATTGAAATGATCGCGATCAGGATCACCGTTTTCGGCGGACCCTTGCGCGCCTTCTTGCCGGGCTCCGCCGCGGCGTCCGCTCTTTTCCCGTCGTCCGCCATGCGTCACGGACCCCTTTCGATCGAGAGTCTTCTTACCGTTCAGGGTATGTATCGACGATTGCGCGGGGGGGATTCAGCAACCGGGCCCGTCGAAGCGAGGAAACGGCGACGTTATTGGACTTGCGTCACAAAGTTGCGCGACCCGGCGCAGATTGCGCTCGCGGGCGCCCCGGAAAGCGCGGCGATGAGCGGTTGCCGCGCGCGCCGAGATGATGTTAGGATCAGCGATCCAAAGCCCGGGTTTTTCGGCCGAAGCGGCGCTCGCCGCGCAGGGATTGCCGGAACCGGAGCAGGGGAGTCGTGATGGCCAAGGACGCCAAGCAGTCGGAAGCCGGACCATCCGAGCCGCCGGTCTTTACCGAGGCGGACAAGCAGAAAGCGCGGGCCTGGTTCAAGAAGGGCAACACGCTCCGCGAGCAGCACAACCACGACTACGCGATCGAATCGTTCATCACCGGGCTGGCGTTCTGGCCGGAGGCGGTGGAGGAAGGGCACATGCCCCTTTGGTCGATTGCGATCCAGCGGCAGCAGGCCGGGGGCAAGAAGCCGGGCATGCTGGACGGGATGAAATTCTCGATGACCGGCAAGGACGCCAAGCAGAACATGCTGAACGCGGAACTGCTGCACTCGAAGGACCCGGGCAACGGAGGCTACCTCGACGGCTTTCTGAAGAATGCGGCCAAGGCGGATTACGTCGAGACGGTGAAATTCCTGGCGCCGAAGATCCTCGACACGCTGCGGCGGGAGAAAAAGGGCGGCGGGGCGGGGCGGTTCAAGAATTACAAGCAGTGCCTGGTCGAGGTGGCGGAACGGTGCAACGACCGGGGCGACGTGGCGGCGGCCGTGCTGCTGCTGGAGCACGCGGTGCAGTCGATCGAGATCCTGATCGGGCAGAATCCCGGCGACATGGCGCTGAAGGAAGAGCAGCGCGACCTGGCCGGGAAGCTGACGATCACGAAGGGCAAGTATTCCGAAGCGGGCTCGTTCCGTGAATCCGTGCTGGACATGGACAAGCAGAAGCTGCTGCACGACCAGGAGCGGGTCAAGCAGGGCGAAAGTACGCTGGAGAATCTGCTGGACGCGGCGCGGCGCGAGTTCGAGGCAAACCCGACGGTCGCAGGGAAAGTGAACGCGCTCGTCGATGCCCTGACGAAAACCGACCGGAAGCAGGACGAGGACGAGGCGCTCTCGGTGCTTGACCGGGCGTTCCGGGAGTCGAACAACTACAGCTTCAAGGTCCGCTACGACGACCTCCGCCTGCGGCAGGTGAGTCGCGTCACGCGACAACTCAAGGCGAAGGCGGCGCAGTCCGGCAGCGAGGATGACGGGCAGCAGGCGCGGCTCGCTGAAATGGACGAGATCGCGACGGAAGTGGACATCTTCGAGGACCGCGCGAAGAACTACCCGACCGACCTGCGGATCAAGTACCGGCTCGGCGCGGCGTATTTTCGCAGCGGCGATTATGACCGGGCGATCCCGATCCTCCAGGTGGCGCAGGGTGATCCTCGAAACCGGGCACGCTGCCAGATGCTGATCGGCCGCGCGTTTCTGGACAAGGGGATTCCCGGCCAGGCGGCCGAGATCATCAAGGAAGCGATCGAGGGCCTCGAGGTCGCCAGCGACGACACGGGCAAGGAGATGCTGTTCTGGCTGGCGCAGGCGCAGGAGGCGGCGGGACAGATCGAGGAGGCGCGGAACTCGTACGGAAAACTGCTGCGGCAGGACTACAACTACGCGGATGGTGAGGCGCGGCGGCGGCTCGATGCGCTGCCCAGGCCGGGTTAGCGTGCAGGCGCGGTCAGCGACGACCCATCGCCCGCGTGTGCGACACGTCGAGCGGGAATGATTCATGGCCAGGAAGACGAAAACGACGCCGGCGCGGAAGTCGGCAGGCGCCCGCGCCGGGAAGAAGACGCGTGCGAGCAGTAAGCGCGCGGTGCCGAAGGCCCGAACAGGGTCCGGGGCCGCGGCGGCCCGACCGGCGGGCAAGGGTCCGGCACTCTCCGCGCCGGCCGAGACGGCGGAGTTGATCGTCCGGCAGGGCTTTCTGATCGACGCGACCGGCGGGCACATCTCGGCCGTCCCCGAGGTTGTCGTGATGGCGAACGCCGAGGGGCTGGAATACCTCGCGCGTGTGTTCGGGGCGCTGGCCGCGGCGGCGCGGAAGGGGGGAGACGCGGGCGAAGGCGTCCATCTGCCGCGGCTCACGCACCCGGTCAACAGCCGCCTCTCCGACGATCTCGACTTCCGGTTCGTGCCGCTGACGGAAGAAAACCGCCGGGCGATGTTCAAGCAGCACGGCGTCGACATGAAGTCGAAGCAGCGCGGCAGCCTCTTCGACCGCTACCAGGAGACGCTCTCGCAGTTCGGCCGGCTTCAGGCGCAGATGCGGCGCGAGGATTGGATGGCCGCGCAAGCCGCCCAACGCGGCGAGGGGTAACTCCGTCCGGCGGCCGGGCCGCGGCGGTCGGGCCGCAGGCATCACGCGGCCGGAACCACATCGGGCGTTCCGCGAGCATTTCGCCAGGAGACGATCATCCAGGCGGCAACGCTGGCGAGGATGAGCGGCCCGCCGATGAGCGTCGGCGTCGGCACGGCCTCGCCGACGGCGATGAACGTGAACAGCGGGTTCAGAATCGCTTCGAGCAGGACGATCAGCGAGGCCTTGTGCGCTTCGACGCGCTGGAGCGCCCAGGAAAAGAGCACATAGGGCGCGGCAAACTGGACGACGCTCATCAGCGCCAGGATCGCGACCTGTTTCCCCGTCACGACGAACTGCGAATCGGGCAGTACGAGCATCGCCGCGCCCATGAGCAGGCCGGAGCCGACGAAATTCAGGGCGACGACCACCGTCGGCTCGACGCCGCGCAGGCCGCGCAGGACGACGGTCAGCGCGCCATAGCCAAGGCCGGAGCAGACCGCGATCACCAGCGGTCCGGCGGCGCCCGGCGGATGGCCGAAGAAGATGACGGCCAGGCCCGCGAGCGCCCCGACGAGCGCGAACCCTTCGGAAAGGCGCGCCCGCTCGCCGAGTAGCAGCGGCGAGAGAAGGAACACGACGACGGGCGAGAGGTACTGGAGCGCGATCGCGCTGGAGGCCGCCGTCTGGGTCGTGGCGATAACGAAGCTCGCGGTCATCAGCGTGAAGGTCACGACGGAGCCGATGATCCAGCGCGGGCTCACGCGGCGGAGCGCGGTGAGACGCGGCCACGCGGGGATGAGAAAGAAGAAGCCGCCGATGAGCGAGCGATAGCAGGCGATCGTGAGGCCGGCGACGCCGGGAGAGTCGCCGTCGGGGCGCTGGAGGATCTTGATGAGCGGGCCGTTGAGACTCCAGAGCGCCGCGCAGGCGAGAAGTGCGAGAACGCCGATCCACTGAGCCTGCCGGGAACCTTGCATCACGGGAATGATACGGCCGGGCCCGTGCATCCGTGGGAGCCGGGGCGTCGGCGGGCGTGACCGGGCGGCGATTGGCGGGACCTGGCGAATTTCGACGGCCGGCGATTTCGAGCGCGTGTCGGCCGGATCACTGCGCCGCGGTCAGCCTGGCGGGGGCAGGGACCCAGCCGCGGCGGACCTGCTCGGCGATCGGCACGCCGTGCCAGCGGCGGCGTCGGAACCAGTACCAGGCGATGGCGCGGATGGGCCACAGAGGCAGCGCACGCACGAATTCGAGGGATCGGACGATCGACGCGTTGAATTGCGCGACGCCGTCGACCGCGCCGGATTTCAACCGTGCGCCCTCCTGGACGAGGTATTCAAGGGCTTCGCAATGGCCGGCGAAGATCGCGTCGAACAGCGTCGACGCGGCGGATTGGCAGTAGCTTCCCGGTCGTTTGGGGAACAGATGGGATGACGAGGACGAACACGTCGTCAGGCCGATCGAGTTCTCGAATACCGTGTAGAGGTCGATCGCGATCTGCCGCTGAATGAAGTAGTGAGCCAGGAATGTCGGTTCGCCCCGCCGCTCCCAGAGCAGGATGAGCCCGCCGGAGGGTACGCGAAAATAGCCGAGGATCGTAAACCCGTGATGGACGGCCCACTGGATCGATGACTCGGCGGACTCGTGCAGTTTCCGCCATTTCGGATCATCCGGGTGGAGCGGGACGAGGTGATCACCCTGCATCCGTTTCATCATCACGACCATCGTGATGGAAATGCCCAACGTGCAAGCGAACGCCATGATCGCGGCCGGGAGGATCAGCGGCGAGAAATCGATGGCGGCAAACATCGTGCAGCGCCCTCTCCGTCGCCCGTTACGTTGAGAGTACAGCCTTCAGTGCATCGACAAACTCGCGCGCATCCGCCTCGCTCAGCGTCAGCGGTGGAAGAAGGCGGATGACCTTCGGTTCGTCGCAGCCGCCGACCAGCACGCGGCGGGCGAGGAGGCCGTCCTGGACGGGCTTCGCCGGGCCGGCGAATTCGAGGCCCAGGAGCAGGCCCATGCCGCGCACGCGGACGACGCCGGGGAGCTTCGCACACTGCTCCCGCAACATCTCTCCGACGCGCGCGGCATTTTCGGTGAGCTTCTCGTTTTCGATGACCTGAAGCGTGGCCAGCATCGCGGCCATCGCGAGCGGGCCGCCGCCGAAGGTCGTGCCCTGGTCGTTTGGTTTGATCCCCGCGGCCCACTTCGGCGAGAAGATCACCGCGCCGCAGGGCACGCCGCTGGCGATGCCCTTTGCGAGCGTGACCATGTCCGCTTTCACGCCGACGTGCTCGCCGAAGAAGTACTTGCCCGTGCGGCCGAAGCCGGTCTGCACCTCGTCGAAGATCAGCGCCGCTCCCACGCGGTCGGTTGCGCGGCGGAGCGCCTGGTAGAACTCCGGCTGGGCGACGTTGACGCCGCCGAGCGACTGGATCGTCTCGGTGATAACGGCGGCCGTGTCGCCGTCGATGGCCGCTTCGGCCGCGGCGATGTCGTCGAAGGGCACATGGACAAAGTCCGGTGCGATCGAGGGACCGAGCGTCTTGCGGTACTTCTCAACGCCCGAGGCCGAGAGGGCGGCGAGCGTGCGGCCGTGGAAAGCACCCTGGAAGGCGACGATCTTCCGGCGGCCGGTGATCTTGCGGGCGGACTTGATGGCGACTTCGTTGGCTTCGCAGCCGGTCGAGATGTAGAAGACGCGCGAGTCGGCGTGCGGGGCGTGCTTGAGGAGCAGTTCGCTGGCGTCGACGCGCGGGGCGAAGTGGATGCTGTTGGAGTAGAACAGCAGCTCGCCGGCCTGGCGGCGGATGGCTTCGACGACGTGCGGGTGGCAGTGGCCGGTCGAGGCGACGGCGTGGCCGCCGTACATGTCGAGATAGCTGTTGCCCTCGGCATCGTAGAGGCGGCAGCCCTGGCCGCGGACGGGCAGGATCGGCAGGCGCGAGTAGACACCCAGTTCGAGTGCGTCGGCTCGCGCGGCGAGTGTACGGAGCGAATCGGTCATCGCAGTTCGGTCCTCGTGGCGCCGGGGAGTCGCCCACGGCACGAGGGGACATGATACCGAAAGAGCGAGGAGCGAAGAGCGAAGAGCGAAATGGGGACATCGGCGACCTGGTTTCCAACCTCCCAAGGCCGGCGTGACTTGCCGGGCCCGCCCCTCTACGATCGTCCCAACGAAATCAAGGAGACTCCGCGTGTCCAAGCAGATTGCGACGAACATCACCTGGCATGAGGGCCATGTCGACCGGGCCGCCCGCTACGCCCTGCTCGAGCAGAAGGGCGCGACGGTCTGGTTCACCGGCCTGAGCGGCTCGGGCAAGTCCACCGTGGCCTACACGATCGAGCACGCGCTGGTCGAGCGCGGCCACCTTGCCTACGTGCTCGACGGCGACAACATCCGGCACGGGCTGAACAAGAACCTGGGTTTCTCACCCGAGGACCGGACGGAGAACATCCGCCGCATCGGCGAAGTCGCGAAGCTCTTCGCCGACACGGGCGTGATCACGTTCACGAGCTTCATCAGCCCGTATCGCGGCGACCGCGACCTGGTTCGCAAGCTGCACGAGGACGCGAAGCTGCCGTTCATCGAGATCTGGGTGAAGGCGGCGGTCGAGGTGTGCGAGACGCGCGACCCGAAGGGGCTCTACAAGAAGGCCCGCGCCGGCGAGATCAAGGAATTCACGGGGATTTCCGCGCCCTACGAGGAGCCGCTCAAGCCCGAGCTGGTGCTGGAGACGGCCACGATGTCGCCGCAGGAGTGCGCGGTGGCGGTGATGGACTACCTGGCGTCGCGCGAGCTGCTGCCGCGGTAGGCGCGTTCGCGGCGACCGGCCGGAGCACGAAGGCCGCCCCATGTCCACGCGGATCGTCATCGGCTGCATGACCGGCACGAGCATCGACGGGATCGATGCGGCGGCGGTGCGGCTGACCGGGCGGGGCCTCGGCCTGCGCGTCGAATTCCTCGCGGGCGCGTCGCGGCCGCTGGGGCCCGTGGCGGAGACGCTGCGGCGGCTGGCGCGGGGCGAGGCGCTGACGGCCGAGGAGATCGCCCGGGCCGCACGGGATTTTTCGCTGGAACATGCCGAGGCGGTGCGCGAGCTTGTGGCTGAGCATGCACCCGCGTTTGTGGCGGTGCATGGGCAGACGGTTTTCCACGCCCCGCCGCTGAGCTGGCAGCTTTTCAACCCCGCGCCGCTGGCTGCGGCCGTCGGTGTGCCGGTCGTGAGCGATTTTCGATCGGCGGATATCGCGGCCGGTGGGCAGGGCGCGCCGATCACGCCGCTGGCGGATTTCCTGTGCTTCGCGGATGCGGGCGAGCGGCGTGTCATCGTCAATCTCGGCGGATTTGCGAATTTCACGGCGCTGCCGCGGCGGACGGCGGCCGGCGCGGGCGTTTCGACGGCGGATGCGGCGGCGGATGTCGAGGCGATTGCGGGCGGCGACCTGTGCGTCTGTAACCAGTTGCTCGATCGACTCGCGCGGCAGTTTCTCGCGCGGGATTTTGACTCGGGCGGCGCGGTCGCGGCGGCGGGGAGGCCGATCGGGCCGCTCGTGGCGGAGCTGGCTGCGCGGCTGACGCGGCAGGCGGGGCTTGGCCGGTCGCTGGGGTCGGCGGACGAGCCGCATACGTGGGAGATCGAGCCGCCGGCGGGGGCTTCGGCGGCCGCCGATGTGCTCGCGTCGGCGACGGCGGCGATCGGGCAGGTGGTGGCGGAGCGGCTGCCGGCGTGCGAGCGGGTGCTGCTGGCAGGCGGCGGGGCGCTGAACGCGGCGCTCCGGGCGGCGATCGCGCGGCATGTCGCGGCGCCGGTGGAGCTGACGGACGCGTACGGGCTGCCGGGGCGATATCGCGAGGCGGCGCAGATGGCGGTGCTCGGGGCGCTGTGTGCGGATGGCATAGCGATCACGCTGCCGCGGGTGACGGGGGTCGCCCGGCCGGCGTCTGTGGCGGGGTGTTGGACGGGTGGTTGGGGCAACGTGGCGCATCCAATCGGCGATCCTGCGTGAACGCCATTCGGATCCTCTAGAGGTTCTACCGAAACCGGTTTTCCAGCGAACTGGCCGAAGGGTGCCAAACTTTTCTTTTTTTGCGCGCGGGGTTGGCACCCTTGGTTATCAGGACGTTGGATTCGGGTTGGCGGGGCCGCCGAAACCGCGTTTTGAGCGTTCTGGCCGAAGGTGATCATTTTCTTTTTTTCGCGCGTGCCGGAATGATCACCTTGGTTATCAGACGTGCATGGGGTGGGAAGGTGGGAACGTGGGAAGGTGGGAAGGGGCGCGGATGACGGCCGGGGGGCGGCGGGCGGGCGGTGGGGGCGGACCGGGAATGGGTTTATGGGCGCTGGCATCTGCGGGATTGTTGCACGAGATGGGGTGGGCGGGGTGATTTGGCGGGTGGTGTGTGCGCGGATGGCGGAGTTTGGCGGAAATCTGTGGCGAGTGAGGGGGATCTGGCGGGATTTGGCGTCCACTTGCGGGTCGCGGCGGCGCAGCGAGGATTGATGCGTAGCGGCGGTGAGAGGTGCGCCCGAGACACGTGCGGCGGACGCTCCGTGGACGCTGAGCGGAAACGTGGCCACGCGAACAGCCGTGGCCACGGCACCCGGCTTCCATTATTACACGCCCGGCAAGGGTTTTTTCAACACGCTGCTATGGTTGATGGCTGGGTTAATCCGCGCGGGGCGCGAGCAACTCTCCACACTCCGAGCAACGCTCACTAGTCGTCCCACGAAGATCATATCCACATCGACGGCACAATCCGGTTGAGCACTCATGGGTCCCTAAACCAATAAATATCCGTGTGCCCCAATATGAGCACAGGACTAGCGGGACATCAACCGCACATGTTAGAAATGTTAGACCACTTCCTGGTCCAAAATAGGAGAGCTCCGCAACGATCGCACCAGCCACGAGTATGATGATCAAGAGCAGAGCGATTCCGACGCTCGGTATTCGTGCAGCCGCGTTTCCCGCCCAAAGACAAAGAAGCATCCAGAACCCCATTCCCAATGGTGCTGTTAGCCCTGTTGAAACGCCGTCGGCGGTAACCATGACGACGGACCAGAAGAGTACGGAGGTAACTCCAATACCCATAATCCAAACAACCCTACGAAGAAACATTTTGGATCGCTCCCACGGGGCCACTGCCTGTGTGAGCACTGCCTTTCGCGCGTCGACAGACTCAACGTCGCGCAGGTCGTCCATCGTGCTTCCGGTTCGCGTCGCTCTTGTCCGTGCTCGTGTAGACGTTCGTGCTCGCCCCGAGCTCGGCCGATTCCTCGGCCGGGGGATTCCGTCGGAGCAGCACACCTCCAGCGTCGGCGCGCGGCCGGCGTCAAGGAACCCCATCATTATCCCAAGCCGGCAGAGCAGCGGCCAGCGCATTTTGACGGTCGCGGCGCGGTTTTCGGCACGGAACCTGAAACCTGCTTACGCGGAGCACCGCGAAAGCGGACGAACCCGGCCGACGGGAAGGGATTCCCGGGGGCGGGGTTCGAGAAGGGATTCGCGAACCAGCGGAATTCTCGAACCAGCGGCGGTTCGACCGAGAACGTGGCCACGCGAACAGCCGTGGCCACGGCACCCGGCGGTCCCGGGGAAGCGAAGCGCGTGCCGCGGGAGTTTGTTAGAATATCACAGGCGGATGCCCAGGAGGCTTCTTCGATGGTCGTTCGATGGCCCGACAATCTGCGCTACAACGGTCGGCGGATGACTGCGGACCAGTTTCTTGGCCTGCCGGAGACCCGCGAACAGTACGAACTCGTCGATGGAGTGATGATTGTGTCGCCATCCGCCACGTGGGGCCATCAGCGAATCGCGAGCGAAGTTCTTTTTCAACTGAGGCAGTTTCTCGAGAGCACCCCGATCGGAGAAGCGGTGGGCGATGTCGACGTCCGGCTTCGCGACGATCTCGTGCTCCGACCCGATGTCGTTTTCCTCTCGTCTGCCAAGGCTGCGCGAGTCGCGAGCTATATCGCTGAGCCGCCCGACCTCGTCGTCGAGATCGTTTCGCCGGGGGCCGCGCAGCGCGACCTGCACGACAAGAAGCACGATTACGAGACCGCGGGTGTCGCCGAGTACTGGGTCATCGACCCGGAGGCGGGCGAAACGCACTTCTTCGCGCTGGAATCCGGGCGATTCGTTGCGCTTCGACCGGTGGGCGACAAACTGAGCTCTCGGGCGGTCCAGGGATTTGATCTGAGACTGGATCGGGTCCGAGGGCTGTTTTGAGTCCGGGAAAACGCAAGAGCGCACCGGCAGCCATCGCGACGCGAACAGCCGTCGCGGTGGCACCCGGCGCCCACGAGGCCAAGAAGAATGCTGGGCTGAGCCGCGGCAAGCGTGGAGGATGAGCGAGCGCCTTGGGCGGAGCGCTGCCCGATATCGGTGAACCAAACGGTCGGCCGTGGGTATAAACGTGTATGGGCACCTTGTAGATGGGAGATTCACGCGGCGACTGATCGATCGATGAAGTGCAGGCGCGGCCGCCAAGGAGAGACGAAATGCCACGGTCAAGCGGCTTTGCGATCGCGGTCCTGGCCGCCTTGTGCCTCACTGCGGCATGCCAGAGGCGCACCGAAGTCTCGCCCGATCGGCCCACCATGTTTGCATTTCACTTCGATTTCGATCCCGATCTCGACAAGTTTGTTCCGGAGCGATACCCGGATCTTGAGATCGCGTTCCTCGAGGCGAGCATGTCGCTCGTCCGTGAGTACAGGGAGCGCCTGCCCGCTCCGGCGACGGAGAGGTCAATCCAGTACCGCATGACGTATCCGGCGAGCGAGTTTCCCGCGGGCTATCCAGACGGCGTTTGGTTTGTCGAACCGCGAGATGAGACCGTCCCGGACGCCCGCCTGCTGCGGCGACCGATCGGAAAGGAAGTCCGAGGTGGCGAATCGGACAAGACGATTCGAACCACGCTGCATTTCGCACGCCAGCGCAGCGAGCGCGCGACACACGTCGTGGGTACGCTTTCGACCGTCCTGGAACGGGCGGTGAAAACGGACGCCGGTGTGCAGTATCAGTTCGTTTCGATCGAGCTGACGGGCGTATTGGATGCAACTACGAAGAAATGGGAATTTGAGCCGGCCTCTATCACACCGAGCGTCCTCCTCAACGCCCGCATCCCGATCGTATACGGCCGGCGGATCAGCGGTGATGCGGTGCTGACGGACGAGCAGGTGCGCGAGATCGTCACTGCGCTGCCGGAGCGGTGGAGCGAGGGGCTCGCGCGCTGGTTCATTCATGCGCGGGCGGTCTGGAAGAACGACTTCGCCGCGACGGTGTATTTCAAATGGGATTTCGAGAGCCCTCGGATTCGGCGGGGCATCTGCATGCCGGTTGTTTCCCGGGCAGCCCGGAGCAGCGTTGGAGAAATTCTGAAAGCACTCGGTGGCACCGGCGGCACCGACTACCCGACGGCCAGGTATTGCCAGGTGTCGGCGAAGGGGACGGAATTCGCGGGGGATGATGCGCCGCCGGCGCTCACGAACCTTCCGTTCCGGGACCCGGAGGGATTCACCGATGCCGAGATCGTCGCGATCGTCGATTTCGTCCGGGCGAATCCGCGAATCGCCGTTGCGGATGTCGGGAAGGGCGCCTCCAAACCCGCCGCAGGCGCACTGACGATCGAGCGCGCGGATTCGAGGTTGCCGATTCTCGAAATCACGCGCGACGGGGGCATCATCGAGGTGAAGACGGGGAGTCTGGAGGGCCCGCTCTCCGGCGCGGGCGAGATTCTGCGGATTCGGGCGACGGACGGCGGCGGATACGAGCTGGTTGAGTTTGCGTTCTGGGTGTCGTAGCGCGCCGGTGAACGCACCCCGCGCCGACGTATCACCGGCACCCGCGGAGGCTGGGCCGGCCGCGATTGGGGCGGCGCGGCGAAGTTGGCGCTGATGCGCGGCCGGCCCAGCCGACGCGCTACGCCTGCTCGCTTGCCACCCACCTGTTCAGCGCGGTTCCGCGAGGCTCGGGTCCGGCGGCGAAATATTCCAGCGTTTCCGCGGTCGGCCGTCCGGCGATTGAACCTCGCGACCCGGCTGGGTCGCCGTCTTGCAGAAATCCGTCAGCGATTTCGCCTGCCAGGCGAAGATCGCCGCGATCAGAAACTTGAGCACTTTGCCGAAGAGTTCCACCGGGTCGCCCAGCCCCTCCGGCAGTTGGGCCGCCATCGACGCGGTGAATTGGTGAATCAGCTCCGGCGTCGTTTCCGCCGTCAGGTACATCACCGCCCAGACGGCCGCGACGCCGGTGATATTTGCGCGGAGAAGCATCGCCAGCCAGCCGGGCCGGGCCTTGCAGTAGTGGACGAACCAGCAGCAGCCGAATAACCACGCGCCGCCGCCCGCCCACGCGATCGCCTCGCCGATTGCGCCGGCCGGGCCCTCGACGTGCTTCTGCACGAGCAGGCCGATAAACGCGAACATCGCGCCGCCGAGCATCGTCGAGGCGATGCCGCGGCTCTGGCGGTCGCCGGCGCGGAGGGCCCAGCCGGGCAACCGCCCCTCGTCGCTACCGAATCCCGAGCTTTCGCGGACGTGGTCGCAATCCTTCGTCGAGCTCTCCATATCGCAAAGCGTTCGAATCGTCGGGCAGGAGAGCAAGTGTATCTTACATCCGTCTCGGGCGGATTTACTCGCTGGTAGACCAATATAAGGGAACAAAAGAGTCCGGCGGCGCGCCTTGACCGCGCGCCGCCGGACCAGTGACCGCCAGTATCGCGTTGCGCAGCGTGGGTTACTGCACGAACTCGATGTCCTTCACATCATTGGTGATTCCCAGCAGCGACAGGTCGAGCCGCATCGCGAAGGAGCCTGATGTCGACCCGCCCAGCGATGACGGCGTGAAGCGGAACAGATCCTCGTCGTTGCCCGAGGCGCCTGACACCGAGAACGACCCGAGCGTCGTCAGGAGCAGCTCCCCGCTCGGTAGCACCGCGATGCCGTCGACGTCCTCATTGTTGTTGGTTGACAGGCCGACGTCGCTCCCGTCGAAGTACATCGCGAACGATCCGGCCGTCGCAGAGCCCAGGCTCGTCGCGTTGAAGACGACCAGGTCTTCGTCCTCACCGCTCGCGCCGCTGACGCTGAAGCTTCCGAGCATCGACAGCACGAGCCGCCCGTCCGGCAGAACCGTGATCGCGTCGATGTCTTCGTTATTCGTGGTGAGGCCGACGTCGCTGCCGTCGAAGTAGAGCGAGAACGTCCCGGCTGTATTCGTTCCGAGCGACGTGGGCACGAAGCGCACGATGTCCGAATCGTCGACGCTGCCCGCGCCGGAGATCGTCGCCGCGGCCGTGAAGGAGAGGAGAATCGAGCCGTCCGCGAGGCGGGCCATCCCGTCGATCAGGAGACTACCAAGACCGACGTCGCTGCCGTCGAAAATGACGCTCCACGTGCCGGCCGCCTCGTCATAGGCGACGATGTCGCGCGGCTCGGCCGTGCCGACGCCGGGGATGGTCGTGTTCACCTCGAACGTCATCCAGATCGCGCTGTCGCCGGGCGGCGGATCGCACTCATCGGGCACGCCGTTGCCGTTCGCGTCGTCGCTAAATCCGCTGGCGATGTCGCACTCATCCGGCACGCCGTTGGTGTTGCAGTCCTCGCTCGCGCCGCCGGAAATGTCGCACGCATCGGGAACGCCGTTTCCGTTGCAGTCGGGCGCGCCGCCGGAGATGTCGCATTCGTCGGGAATGGTGTTGCCGTTGCAGTCGCCGCTCGTGCCGCCGCTGATGTCGCACTCGTCAGGGACGGCGTTTCCGTTGCAGTCGTCGCTCGTCCCGTTGGCGATGTCGTCCGCATCGTCGACGCCGTTGTTGTTGCAGTCCGTAATTCCGCCGCCGCCCGCCAGCACGAGCGAGTTATACGAATTGATGCGGCCGTAACCGTACGTGCTGTCGACGCCGGCCGTGCCGAGGTCCTCCGAGCCCTGCTTGAGGAAATCCTCGACTTCATCGGGCGTGAGGGCCGGATTCTGCGACCAGACCAGTGCGGCGAGACCCGCCGTCAGCGGACAGGAGAAGCTCGTGCCGTTGACGGATGCGTAGCTGGAATTCGAGGACGAGTTCGTGGTCGCGACGCCGACGCCGGGGGCGACGAGGTCGACGAACACGCCGTAGTTGGAGAAGCTGGCCTTGGCGTCGTTCGAATCGGTGGCGCCGACGACGATCAGGTCGTCATTGTCGCGATTTCCCAGTGTCATGTTGCGGTTTTCGTTGCCCGCGGCCCAGATCAGCAGGCCGCCGATGCTCTTGATGTACGTCGCGGTCGTGAGGTTGGACGACGAATCTGCGCCGGAGTAGCTGACGCTCGCCACGCGGCTGCCGTTCTCGACGGCCGTGCGGGCGGCGTGCTGAAGGACGGACATGCTGGCGGAGCCCGTGCTCACGTTGCTGACGCGCATCATGCGGTGGCCGAGGTTCCAGCCGGTGCCGGCGACGCCGAGGCCATTGTTGCCGTTTGCGGCTGCGCAACCCGTGGTCTGCGTGCCGTGCGGATGGACGGGGCCGATCTGGCCGCCCTGGGATTCCCATAGCTGGTCGACGGCGTTGTAGCCTTCGAGGCGGTGGAGCTGGAGATCTTGGTGGGTAGTAAGCACGCCGGTGTCGCAGATGCCGACGCTGGTCGTCGGGTTACCCGTGTGAAGAGTCCAGGCGTCGCAGCTCTGCATTCGCGTGGCGGAGTGATGCCACTGCGAGCTGAAGAACGTGTCGTTCGGGCAGTCGACCGGGTAGAGGATCCAGTCGGGCTCGGCGTACTGGTAGAGGCGCGTGGCCATCAGGGCAGTTGCGACACCATTTTCGTCGCTGCCCGCGGGGACCTGGATGATGTACTCGTCGGTTTCGGCGACATAGTCGGCGAGGGCGTAGGCCGAGAGCGTCGCGAGCGCTTCATCCTGACGCTTGGCGACCTCCTCGGCCGCGAGTCCGCGGTTTAGCAAAATTGCCTGCTGGATCGGCCGGACGATGAGGCGGCCGGAGAATTCGGCGACGCCCACGCGCTCGACGAACGTCGGCTCGCCGACGGGCTGGGGCGTGCGCGGGTCCTGAGCGAGAGCGGTGGACGCGACGAGCGCGAAGCCGCAGAGAGCGGGCGCAGCGCGCCCGACCCGGGTGAACATTCGCACCATGATTCTGCTCCTCCGATGTGATTTCGAACTGGCCAAGTTGGCTGATTGGCGTCGGCGAGACGTGGACATGCCGATCGGTGACCAATCCCTTCACCGGTCACTCTACGGGGCGGCTGGGCGGGATTCAAGGTGATTTTGGGGATTGTGAACGGGATTCCAGTTGCGCCGGGGACGGCGGCGCGGGCGGCGACGCAGACCGGGTCTTGCGCGGCGCGCGGCGGGAGTGGGAGAGGATTCCCGCGGAAGGGGTGCGAGAAGGGATTCGCGAACGAGCGGAATTCTCGAACGAGCGGCGGGAAAGGGATTCACGCACCAGCGGTATAGTCCGCTACGAACGGAAGCCGGGCCGGGCGATAAGTGTGTCACGGATTCACTGACCGCGCTCTCGCTCACGAGCCGCAACCGTCACCGACGGAGATGATGGCATGGATGCGATTGGCGTCGTCGGCAAATTGCAGGAGATCGCGGCGTCGGGTGACTTTCTCGCGCAGTCCTCGAAGCTGGTTGACGAGTGGTCAAAATCCACAGACGCGTTTGAGGCGGTCGAACCGATCTTGATGTTCATGGAGTCGAATCCGGGCATCGAGTTTGGAAGTCCCGGACCTCTCGTCCACTTCATTGAGCGGTTTCACCAGCGGGGATATGAGGAGAAGCTCCTGGAGTCGATCGAGCGGAATCCCACCCGACACACTGTCTGGATGCTCAATCGGTTGATCAACGGAACGAGTGATCCGTCCCACAAGCAAAGACTGGTGGAAGCTCTGCGGGGAGTTCGACGCCCCGGCGTGGATTCTCGCGCGTTCGACGCGGCAACGCGGTTCCTGGAACGGCTCTCGTTGTGACCACCGGTGCCCATGAGCCCTGCCTGCGTGCGACATCCATCCGGACGAAGCCCGTGAACAGTTGAAAGCCTGATGCACGCGCCGCCTCCGCGAGGAGGGGTTGTTCTCACGTGATGCACAGATTTGGACAGAAAAGGGAAGCGATCGCTGGCTCTGGGATGAGCAGTCAATTGCGGCCGCCGTCCGCTATGTCCTGGAGTATCAGGGTGAGGATCTCGACTAAAGCCTAGACGCGGCACATCGCAATAGAGCTCTAATGCGCCAATTTGGTGGTTCGCGCTTCATCCTCGCCCTCGCTAGCGCGTCGGGCTCGGATTCCGGGCAGGCTTCGTGCCCGATTACTTCAGACTCGCGAGGAAGTCCTCGAGGCTCTTTGACGGCTCCATCTTCTTGAGCAGCTCGGCCATCGCCCGCGGCGGCGGAAGATCGTTGAGGGCGCGGCGGAGGTTGTAGACCTTCTTCAGCGCCTCCGCGTCGAGCAGCTTTTCCTCTTTTCGCGTGCCCGAGAGCTGGAGCTCCATCGCCGGCCAGACGCGCTGGTTGGCCATGTCGCGGTTGAGGACCAGCTCCATGTTGCCCGTGCCCTTAAACTCTTCGAAGATGAAATTGTCCGCGCGGCTGCCCGTGTCGATCAGGGCCGTGCCCACGATCGTGAGCGAGCCGCCGTGCTCGATGTTCCGCGCGCAGCCGAAGATCTGCTTGGGCTCCTGGAGGGCCTTGATATCCAGCCCGCCCGTCATCGTGCGGCCGCTGCTGCCGACGAAGCTGTTGAACGCCCGCGCGAGCCGGGTGATCGAGTCGAGCAGGACGACGATGTGCCGGCCGGCCTCGACCATGCGCTTGGCCCGCTCGATGACCAGCCGGGCGATCCGGACGTGCGACGCGACGTCGTGGTCGTTGCTGGAGGAGAAGACCTCGCCGCGGACGTTGCGGCGCATCTCGGTCACTTCTTCCGGCCGCTCGTCGATGAGCAGCACGACCATGTAGACCTCGGGGTGGTTGACCGCGATGCCGTGGGCCATCTGCTGGAGGAGGATCGTCTTGCCGGTGCGCGGCGGGGCGACGATGAGGCCGCGCTGGCCCTTGCCGATGGGCGTGAACAGCTCCATGACGCGCATGCTGAGCGGGCCGCCGGGCGTGTCGAAGTGCAGGCGCTCGGTCGGGTCGATCGCCGTCGTGTCGACCAGCGGCGTCGGCGGCTGGTAGTCCTTCGCGGCGACGCCTTCGATCGTCTCGATCGGCTGGAGGCGCGCCCCGCGGCCGTCGCGGACGACGCGGCCGGTGAGCATTTCGCCGCCCTGGAGCGCGAATTTGCGGATCATGTCCGGGGGTACGGTCGGATCGGTCGGCTTGGCCCCGAAATTGCGTTTCGGATCGCGCAGGACGCCGCCGCCGCGCTCCAGGACTTCGAGCACGCCTTCAACAATGCCACTGTCGACCTTGGCAGTCGCCTCGGCCGGCCGCTGCTGGGCCATTCCGGTCTCCGAGATGGTTGGGAAGCCACCGGCGAACGACGATGCAAACGCCGGGGCTAAAGGCGGAGCATACCCGCAACCGGTGCGTCTGTCAGTCTCCGGCCTCGCTTTTCTCGCCGGGGCACGCGGGCCGTTATCATTCCGGCCATGAAAACACTACTCACGCCGCTGGTATTTCCGATTCTCCTGTGTGTCGCGGCCGCGCCGGCTGATGTCCGCCTGCCCGCGATCTTTGCCGATCACGCCGTGCTCCAGCAGCAGTCGGAGGTCACGCTGTGGGGCTGGGCGGATGCCGGCGAGACCGTAACGGTCTCGGCGGACTGGCTGAAAACGCCCGTGAGCGCGACGGCCGGCACGGACGGGCGGTGGACGGCGAAGATCACGACGACGGCCGCGGGCGGGCCGCACCGACTCAAATTCGCGGGCAAGAACACGCTCGAACTGAGGGACATCTACTTCGGCGAGGTGTGGTTCTGCTCCGGCCAGTCGAACATGGAGTGGACCGTCGGGCCGCACGTCGGACCGGGCGTTGACCGGGCGCGCGAGGAGGTCGAGTCGGCGAATCACCCGCTGATCCGGATGTTCACGGTCGTGAAAGAGCGGGCGGATGAACCGAAGGCGGAGTGCAAGGGCGAGTGGACGGTGTGCTCGCCCGAGACGGTCGCGAAGTGGTCGGCGACGGCGTATTTCTTCGGGCGCAAGCTGAACCAGGAACTGAACGTGCCGATCGGGCTCATTCATTCGAGCTGGGGCGGGACGGAGATCGAGCTGTGGATCAGCGAGCCGGCGTTTCAGGCGGTGCCGGAGTTTGCGGCGTCGCTGGAAGGCAAGAGGCGGGCGCTGCTGGAGCACGACAAGGTCCTCGCGGAGTGGCAGGAGAAGTGCCTGAAGCTCGATCCGGGCTGGGAGAAGTGGAACGCGCCGGGGTTTGATGACAAGACGTGGACGCCGATCGCCGGGATGGCCCCGTTCGAGAAGATTGGGCTGGGCGATTACGACGGCGTGGTCTGGTTTCGCGGGGAGTTCAATGCGCCGGATGCGTGGGCGGGCAAGCCGGTGAAGCTCGACTTCGGGCCGATCGACGACCGCGACATGACGTGGGTGAATGGGCGGCGGGTCGGCGAGACGGATGGGTGGAATCTGCCGCGGGCGTATGACGTGCCCGCGGGCGTGGTGAATGCGGGGCGGAATTCGGTGGTGATCCGCGTGCATGACACGGGGGTCATCGGAGGGATGAACCCGTCGGCCGGGCAGCCGGCGGCGGTGTGCGGCGTGGATCGGATCAGCATCGGGTCGTGGCGGTTCATGCCGGCGGTGGAGCAGAAGGCACTGGGTTCGCAGCCGCAGCCGCCGCGGACGGAGCATTCGACGCTGTACAACGCGATGGTCGCGCCGCTGACGCAGTATCGGATTCGCGGGTTCGTCTGGTACCAGGGCGAGTCGAACGTGACGCGGGCGGAACAGTATGCGACGGCGTTTCCCGCGATGATCAACGACTGGCGGGGGCAGTGGGGGCTGGGTGAGCTGCCGTTCTACTATGTGCAGATCGCGCCGTTCCGGTATTCGCGGCAGACGGAGAATGTCGAGAACTGGAACCACCCCGCGGCCGAGCTGCGCGAGGTGCAACGGCGGGCGCTGGCGGTGCCGCAGACGGGCATGATCGTGACGACGGACATCACGGCCAGCGTGGATGACATCCATCCGCCGAACAAGCAGGACGTGGGGGCGCGGCTGGGGCTGTGGGCGCTGGCGCAGACGTATGGCCAGTCGGGGCTGGTGCATTCGGGGCCGCTGTATCGGGAGATGACGGTCGAGGGCGATGCGATCCGGCTGCGGTTCGATCACGTCGGCGGCGGGCTCGTCGCGCGGGGGGAGGCGCTGAAGGGGTTCATCATCGCGGGTGAGAATCGGGCGTTCGTGCGGGCGACGGCGACGATCGACGGCGATTCGGTGGTTGTGCGCGGCGAGGGCGTGGCGAAGCCGGTGGCCGTGCGGTTTGGGTGGAGCGACATTGCGCAGCCGAACCTGTTCAATAAGGAAGGGCTGCCTGCGTCGCCGTTTCGGACGGACGAGTGGCCGATGGCGACGCAGAATACGAAGTGGTGAGACAGCACATCTAAATCCCGCGCAACCGCTCCGCCTCGCGGCTGAGCGTTTCGCTGAGGGCGCCGAGGCGGCGGGCTTCGGCGGGGTCGCCGCGGTCGATTGCGGCCGAGACCTGGCGGTCGAATTCGCCTACCGCGTCTTCGACGATCTCGGCCGTCGCGTGGGCGATGGCTTGGGCGGTTTTCAGGTCGGCGGCGGGCATGCGACATCCCCAAGGGGGACGGCGGCGCGTTGGTGATCGCGCCGCCGCCTGTTTTCACGTTATCACGTTTTCACGTTTTCACGCGTCGAGGTCACGTTCTCACGCTTGCACGTCGAAACCGGGGCGCGACGGGTGTCACTTTCCCCCGTTCCCACCTTCCCACCTTCCCACGCCTTTCGTCCCCGCGTCTTCGTGGGCGATGCCGAGGATGAGCGCGACGCCGATCGCGAGGATGTTCGTCACGCTCTCTTCGCTGAGCACCCAGCCCGCGTTGGCCGCGAAGCTGACGATGAGCGTCGCGAGCGCGACCTGGGCCTTGCGGCTGCGCAGCGGCCAGAGCCAGCGGCGGATGCCGGTCACGGGTGGTTCAGTCGACATGATCTGTCTCCTTTTGCTTCGGTACGCTGTTGCTTCGCGGGGCGACGCCTTGTGCGGCGTCAGTTGAGTCGCCGCTTTCGACGGCACGATTTGCCGCCGCTGCGCCGGCCGCGGCGGCGAGGGCTTCGGTGGCGCGTCCCGCGCCGGTAACGAGCCGGCGCGCGAGCAGGTCGACAATCGACTGGTCGCTGAAGAGCTTTGCATCGACGCCGGCCATGCGGAGAGCCTTCGCGCGTTCGAACTGGACGCCCCAGAATTCGATGAGGTCGCGTTCGTTCCAGACGCGATTCAGCTCGATGAGCTGGTCGTCGGTGAGGCGCGTGCCGCCGGTATATTCCAGGCGTGCGATGAGGTCGCGGAAGAGCAGCATCCGCAGGCCGTCGCGCTGACGATCGAAGACGGCCTGCTGGACATCGTCGGCGCGGCGCTGCGATTCGATGGCGATGCGGACGCTTTCGCGCGTGCAGCCGGCGGTGAGGAGTGCTGCCAGGCAGATGCCCAGTAGCAGCGAACTGTGATTTCGTTCATGGCTCATTCGGATCCCCCTTTTTCTGAATTCCCGTCGGTTCGTTACGCCAGCAGCGCGATCACCCGCGCCGCGAAGACGACGCCGTCGACCCATTTCTCCGCCGCGATCGCCTCGGACATCTTTCGCGTCGTCTCGGCGATCTCGGCGTGCGAGATCCAGCCGCCCCGGGCGGCCTCGCGGGAGAGGCCGGCGTGGAGGTAGTCGACCTCGGCGGGTGTGCGGGTTTGCTCGACGCGTGCGCTCTCAATGAGCAGCGCGTCGATGAGCGTGCGGGCTGCTTCGACGAACGCACGGGCGGTGCGGGCGTCGACTTGTTCCAGGACTGTTGCGAGGATCATCATTATCTCCTTTGTTGGGTCGTCCTTTGTTCGCCGGGCTTGCGCCCGACGGCGTCGGGCACGGAGGCCCACGCCACTGTTGTCATTCGGCGGGCACGGAGACCCGAAGCTGCTGTTGCCATTCGGCGGGCACGGAGGCCCACGCCACTTTTGCGGACACCGCCGCTACAGGCCGTCGAGTTCCGCGGCCGTGAATACACGCGGCGACGAGCTGGCGAGCGGCTCGTCATTCACCGCGGTGCGGCCGATTGGCGGGCTCGCGGCCGGGAGGTTGACGTCGCCTCTTGCGAGGCGTTCGAACCAGCGGCGTGCGTCCTCGGCGAGGAAGCGGATGCGGTCGGGGATATCGCCGACGAACGGCGAGCTTTGCCACGCGATCGACTCGGCCAGGTCGAGGACGCGGGCCGCGAGGATGTCGGCGACCTCGGGGTGGCCCACGAGATCGACCGGCGTGGCGTAGCGGATTGCCAGCCACCCATCGGCCAGCCCCGACGCTTCATCGACAATTGCCTGGCCGACGGTTTCATCCGCTGTTTCGCCCGCGACGCGGTCCGTGAGTCGCGAGTACATCGCCGAGCCGAGTCGCGCGGCGAGTTGTTCTTTCGTTACATAGGCCATTGCATCCTCCGAAGCTCACGTGAAAACGTGATAACGTGAAAAGGTGAAAACGAGTCTGGCGGGGGCTGTTTTCACGTTTTCACCTTTTCACGCCGATTCCGGGCCGGGCCGCTCCCCCGAAATCGCGGCCCGGCCCTTACACCTTTCACTTTTCACCGACGGCGATCACGTGAACGTGACCAGACACGCGTCCTGCCAGTAGCCGTATCCCGCCTGGTAGATCGCCTTCACGCCGTACTGGTGCTGGTTTTCGTTCGCTTCGAGTTCGCTGCCCTCGGCGAGCGCCGTGACCTGTACCGGCAGCTCCTCCTGGAAGAGGAACGGCCGCGCCTGACCGTCGGTGCGGAAGATGGCGAACTTGTCGGTCCAGCTCAGGCGGGGGTTCGCGACCCACGCGAGCGAGAACGGGCCGCTGGCCGCGAGCGGGTTGCTCGATGCGTTGATCTGTTGCGCCGAGAGCGCGACCAGCGTCGGCGAGAGGAACGGCAGCGGCACCATGACCAGGAACTCGCGGGCCGACTCGTTCATCGGCTCGCCCTGGTCATCCTTCTGGCCGATGACCTGCGCGACGCCGCGCACGATCGCCTCGTACATCTCCTCGGCGGTCGGCGCGGTCGTCGTGGCCGCCTCGGAGGTGATCGAGTTGCTTTGCGTGCCGGAGTCGCCCTCGGCGTGCGTGGTGCTGAAGAAATTTGCGCCGTCGTAGCCCGTGGCCGACGCGCCACCGGCGATCAGGTCGGTCAGCAGCGAATTCGGATGCGTCGCGACGCGGCGGGCCATCTCGCTCACGCGGGTCATGATCTGGCCGGTCTTGTCGCGCCGCTGCTCGTCGGCGTCGACGCGGATCGTCGATTCCCAGACCTTGTTGACGAGCGTGATGCCCTGCGCCCGGAGCGGCTTGACGATGCGCCCGCCCTTCCACTCGCGCACCTGCGGCACCATGCCGAGCCACTTGTACGTCTCGCTTTCCTGCGTGCTGGCGAAGCGCATCGCGAGCTTCGTCCACCAGGCGGCGGCCGCGAATTCTTCGAGGCGGCGATAGAACCGGCCGATGATCGCCTTCGACGTCAATCCCGTATCAACAACCGTTGCCATATCCGTACCCCTGCTGAAAATCCCCGTGAAGCAGCCGACTCCGCTGCCGGCCGTTGTCGACGATTGTTCGCCGCGTTACGCGATGTCCCGGCTGAGGACGATCCACTCGCTGCCCGTGCAGAGCAGCAGCACCGTGTCGAACTGGGCATCGAGCGTGGCCAGCGTCGCCCCGCCGTCGATGGTCTCCGCGGCGTTGCCGTCGAGCGTGATCGCGGCCGCGGTGACGTTCGTCTTCACGACGCGGATCCACGCGCCGGCGCGGACCGTTGCCGCCGCGGGAAGCGTCAGCGTTCGGCCGGTGCTGTTGGCCATGAGCAGCACGCGGTTCATGTGGTCGAGGGTGAGCGTCGCGGCGGCGTCGGCGAGCGCGATGATGGGCAGGTTCTCGAACTGCCCCTCGAACTCGGTCACCGGCTGGATCCGCACGCGGGCGAGGTTGGTCGATTCGACGCTGATGACGCGGCCGATGCGCGAGTTGCCCGTCGGCGTGAGCGTGAGCGTCGCGTCGTCGGTGGCGTAGACGTCCTTGCCGATGTCGGCGACGGCGACGCCGGTGAGCGTGTGAACGATGTCGATCGCCTGGTAGAGCCGCACGCTGATGCCGCCGGCGGTGTGTCCGGCGACGGTGTTGTCCGCCTGCTTGTAGGCGACGCCGAGGAACTCATCGCCGGCGACGAGCGGCCGCGCGTAGCCGGTCGAGCGCCGCCGGCCGACGAGCGCGCCTTTGAAGATGTTTGCGTTGTCGTCGACCGGGACCTCGATCAACTCGCGCGAGGTGTAGAACAGCAGATCGCGATTCGCAGTCAATGCCATGTGCGTTCTCCTTTGTTACACTTGCAGGTTGAATCACGCTGCAACGGCGCTATCGCGCCGTGCGAACTCGGCCCGACGCGGCCGCTACTTCGTATGCCTTCAGGTCTTCCGGCTCCGCGCCGATGTCGCGCAGGACCGTCACGACTGCCGGCGGACGCACGCCCGCGCGAAGCGCCGACGCGGTCGGGACCAGCCGTCCCGGCATGCGCAGGACGGGCGAACGCGCGAGTCGCTGTACCGCGCCGAGCGGGTCGCGGAGATACTCATCGCGCCAGTCCTGGCTCGTGTTGTCGACGATCCGTCCCTCGGAAAGTCCGCGGTCGACGAAGAGTTCTGCGTCGCGGTCGAGAATCTGCCGCCGAAGCAATTCGACCTCGTTCTCGGCAGCCTCGGCTCGCGCGAGAAGGGCGATTGCTTCGGCGGTGGTTCCGTGGGACGCCGTGTCAGGGGCGATGGCGTCCGTCGGCCGCGTGAATGCGTCGGCGGTCGAGGGAGGGCGCGCGTCCATGTCTACGGCAGCGCTTGGCACGGGTCCGGAGTCCGCCGGCGCCGGCGAGTCCTCCGGCGTGGCGTGAGCGACGGCCCTCGACGCCGCGAGCGCCTGAATCCCCCGCATCGCCGGGTCATTCGTCAGCGCCACCGGCCCGAGGGCGACCAGCCGGCTCGCGGACTCGTCCGCCCAGAAGATCACGGGCGAGAAGTAGCGGTATTCGCCGGTCCGCAGCAGTTCGCGGGCCCGCTTCGTCCACGTCACGCCGACCGCCCACAGGCCGTCGCGGCGCATCTCCAGCCCCGCGATCCAGCCCGCGGCGGGCCGCAGGCCGTCGGGCCGCGTGTTGTGCCGCTCGAAGCTCTGGTGCTCGTAGTCGATCGCGAGCTTGCGGCCGAGGCTCGCGAACCAGTTCACGGCCGCGACGGCGTGCTCCTCGCGAAATTCGAAGTCGCTGCCGGCGAGCGGGCGTTCGACTTCGATCCTGCCGAAGGGGATGAGGAGGAACTCGGTCACGGGCTCGCCGAGGTCGCGGGCGCGGAGGGTGTGGGCCGTCTGCGGCGGCGCGCCGCCTTCCGGCACGGGGCCGGTGGCCTGGCGCATCATCTCGAACGCGTCCGCCTGGTCGGCGGCCTCGGCGAGCAGGTCGCGCACGGTTCGAGTGTTTCGGCCGAGTCCTGTGCGGAGCAGATCGGTGACGCGGGTCAGCCGCGCTGCGATGTGCTCGGACGCGATGCGTTCGAATGCGGAGGGGTGTTGACTCATTTCTTGTCTCCCTATGATGTCTTGTTGTTCGTGGCAACGCTGTCCTAACCGGCGTTGTGATACGGCGGCTACGAGGCGGCCTTCGATCGCGGCGGGCGGCGCATCAGCTCGATATTGCCTTTGGTGTTTCGTTCGACCGCCTCGAAGCCGAGCGTCCGGTAGAACCCGCGCGGGTCGCCCGTCGACATGTCGATCTTCGCCCGCACTTCCGTCGCGCCGGTCGCCTCGACGAGCGCCCGGCCGATGCCCAGGCCGCGATACGCCGGGTGCACCAGGGCGTTGACGAGCCGCGCGCCGCGCGTCGTCACGGCCACGCCGACGAGCACGCGGTCGACTTCCGCGATGTAGACCCGGTGGCGGGCGCCGCTCAGCATCTCGGCGAGCTGGCCACGGCGCAGGAAGTAATCCCTTCGCAGCGCCGTATCGAAGAAGAATTCCAGCGGCACCTGGTCGCGGCGGGTCGCGGGGCGAACGGTCAATTCTGCCTGGCGGGCGGTCATCGGCGGCCCTCCACAGGTTCCAGCACGGCTTCGCCCGCCGCTGCCTCGGGGACTCCCAGCGAACGATGGGCCCACGCTCGCGGAATGCGCATCCGCAGCTCGCGCGAGGCGACCGCGAGGGTCTGGGCGAGCGTTTTCGTGTCGATCGACTCGACGAGTGAGCGGCGGAATTCCGGTACGACCGCGGCGGGCCCGAAGCGCGCCTCGACCATGGGGCGAAGGAGATCGCGCCGCAGCGTGGCCGCTTCGTCGCGCATGTCGTCGACGAGCAGGTCCTCGCGGACGCGGTCGTGGACCTCGGCGGCTGCCCGGGAGCCGCTGTTCTTGATGTCCGTCGTGAGGTGCTGCCCGAGCCAGAGGATCGTGACTTCGGTGTTGCAGTATTCCTGCAAGGCCTGGTAGGGCTTGTCGCTGCGGCTGCTTTCGAGGAGCCGCAGTTCGACGGCCTTGCTCATCACGGCGGCGGCCTGCGTGCCGAGCGTTTCCATGACGCGGAGCAGGGCGCGGCGCTCGGCCTCGGGTGTGCCGGGCTCGAACTGGGCGACGCGTACGGGCATGCCCGCGATCTGCGAATACGCGAGCCAGTCCTTGAAGCTCGTGTTCTGCGCGAGGAAAAGCAGCACCGACGAGCGGAGCAGGCCGCCATCGAAGAGCCGGCCGAGCGCGGTGCGCGGTCGATGGACGATCCACTTGGCGGGTTGCTCGTCGAGGGCGACGCCGATGCTCGGGTCGGACTCGGTGAGGACGCGCAGGCGCCACGGTTCGTGGACGTCGGCGACGAGGCGCGACCAGGGGACGGGTTCGAGGGCCACGACGCGGCCGCGGTCCCAGACGATCTCGGCGACGGCGATGCCGAAGCCGATCGCGGAGGCGAGGTGGTCGAGGACGGCGTCGAGGTTTTCGAGGGTGTCGAGTGTCTCGCGACAGAAGGAGGAAACTTCGTCGGGCGGCTTCGCGGTTGACGTGAAACCGACGGCCGGTCCGCGACGTTGCGGTGCGGGCGCGATGTCCCATTCCAGGCCGGTGAGGGCGAGGCGTCGCGTGGCTTCGACGGCGGCGAGGCGGGGCCATTTCTGGAGCATGTCGCGGTAGAGTTCGAAGAGGGTCTCCGGTGCGCCGGCGTCGGCGCTCTGGAGCATGGCGAGGGCGCGGCTGGGCGTGAGGCCGACGCTGGAGTAGGCGCGGAGGGCGTCGTCGCGCCAGGGGAGGACGACGCGGTCGGCGGGGCCGCGGGGTCGGGCGGGGGCGAGGAGCGACCCGAGTCGGGCCAGGAAGTGCGTCAGGGGTTTCAGCGTTTCTCGCATGGCCCGGTGCTCCAGTGGTGTTTTGTGCGGCCCGGGCGGTCGGTGCAGCGCCGGGCGTTCATCCTCCAGAACGATAACACGGAAAACTACGAATTCTAGGAATTTCCGGGCGGGGTACGGGCTCTGGCGGATTCTGGCGGCCATTGGCGGCGGCTGGCGAACGCGCCGCCGGCGGTTTCAGGATTGCCGGGAGGCTGCCCCGAGGCTGCTTCGAGGCCCCTGGCGTACGATGATCCGGATGTCGGCGAAATTGAGGCGATTGACGATCCTGCTCGCGCTGTACCCCGCGTGGCTCGCGATGATGGCGCTGCATGAAGGCGGGCACGTGCTGCACGCGGTCATTTCCGGCGGGCGGGTGGCGCGGGTGACGATTCCGCTGCTGGGTTTTTCATATACGGAGCTGTCATCGAACCCGTGGCCGGGATTCGTCGCGTGGGGCGGGCCGGTGTGGGGCTCGCTTGTGCCGCTCGGGGCTTGGCTGGTTGCGCGGCGGTTTTGGCGTCGGTGGGCGTCTGCGTTCCAGTCCTTCGCGGGGTTCTGCCTCATCGCCAACGGTGTGTACATCGCGGCCGCGACGCCTGAGGCGATCGGCGACGCGGAGACACTGCTGCGCACGGGGACGCCGGCGGGGGTGCTTTACGCGTTTGGCGCGGCGGTTGCGATCGCCGGGCTGTATCTCTGGCATGATCTCGGGCGGGCACGCCCGGAGCGGCGCGAATAGCAACGCGCCGGGCGCCGCGAACGCCCATCCCGCCGCACAAAAAAGCCACGTGGACGGTAGGATGCGCCGGTCGCAGCCGCGGGATGCCGCGACTCGGCGATGTCGCGAACGCCTCAGAATTCTTGATGGAGCCTGTGTTGGCCGCTCTGAACTTCGATCCTCGGATGCAACCGCGGCCGCTGCCGACAACGGGGCTCGCGATCCTCCTGACCGTCGCGATCATCGCCCGTCTGCTGCTCATCGGCGGCGCGTCGCTGGTCATCGAGAACGACTCGACCGAGTATCTCAAGGTCGCGAACGCCTGTTACACGTCCTGGACCGGCGGCAAGCCCGAGCCGTATACGCTTTCGCCCGTACGAATGGAGTCCTACGGCTGGCTCCTCGGCGCGGTGTTCATGCTTGTGGGACCGAGCAGTCTGGCCGTTCTCATTACGAATCACGTGCTCGGTGCGATCACGTGCCTTCTCGTGGCGCGCATCGGCGCCACACTGGGCGCCCCGATCGCCGGAATTGTCGCCGCCATCGCCTGCGCCCTCGACCCCTTTCTGCTTTCGATCGGAAATTACGCCCTGAACGAGACGCTCGCGTTTTTTCTGATCACCTCGACGGCGTATGCCGCGCTTCGCATTCGGCACAATGTGTTCGCGGTGCTCATTGTGGGGGCGCTTCTCGGCGCAGCCTGTCTTGTTCGCCCGGCGGTCCAGGTCATGGCGCCCTTTCTCGTGCTCGCCGTCGCGCTGCGGCCGCGCATTCGCTGGACGCGCCGGCTTGGCTTGGTCGGGCTGTCGCTTTTGCCGTTCCTGGCGGTCGTCGCCACCACGCTCAAGCAGAACTACGATCGCGGCGTTTACGGCCTCACGCCGGGCGCCAAGACGTTTCTCTGGGTCGGCGTCGCATCGCGCGGTCTTCTTGATCCGGCGTATGTGCCGCCTCGCGACCTGGCAGCAACGCTTCCGCGGGACCCGGTCAATCCGCTCGATCGACCCGCGAACTACATGAATTACGCGATCGTCAGCAAGGGTCTTCTCGAACGTGAGGCCGATTTTGGTGCCTGGGCGCAGGCCGGGATTCGCGCACATCCCCGAGAGTACCTCGAGCGTGTGGGGCATGCGGTGCTGTGGCAGCTCAACTGGTTTCCGGAAAACGCACGCCCGGACCGGATCGGCGAAGTCAATCGGTATGTTCGCCGGCTCGGTACGCCCGGGTCCGTCCAATTCGAGGCCGGGCTTGAATACCCGGGAATGGAACAGATCTACAGTACCGGGTCGGGCGGCTGGGTCCGGCAGGCTGCGGTCTGGTTCGACGGGCTGCGACTCCCGGGTACGCCGCAGATCGGCATCTTCGCCGTTGCCGTGGTAGCGATGATCGTGGCCGTCGCGCGGCGGTCATGGCCGACGGCGATGATCGTCCTGGCGAGCGTCGCGTTCCTGCTCGTTCACGCCGCGATGATCGTCCCCTGGAACCGATACACGTTGCCCATGTACCCCCTCTGGTACGCGGGCATCGCGATGCTCGTTGCGCAGATCGTGGCGATGACGCGCCGCGGGACGCCCCGGCCGGCTGCACCGCCCTCGGCGGCCGGCGTGGCGACGCAGACGCCCGATATGCGAACATGAGCACGAACGACTATGACATCCTGATCATCGGCGGCGGCTTCTACGGCTGCTCGCTGGCGGTGCTCTTCGCGGAGACGGGGTCGCGCGTCGCGCTGGTCGAGCGCGAGCCGGAGCTGCTCACACGGGCGTCGTACAAGAACCAGGCCCGCGTCCATCAGGGTTACCACTACCCGCGCAGCTTTCTCACCGGCCTGCGCTCGGCGATGAATTTCGGCCGGTTCGTCGGCGACTTTCTGGACGCGATCGACCAGGAATGGGAGCACCTCTACGCCATCGCCCGCGTGCAGTCGCGGACCAGCGCGTTCCAATTCCGTAAGTTCTGCGAGCGGATCGGTGCACCCCTGCAACCGGCCGAGCCGGCGGTTCGGAAGCTGTTCAACAGCGAACTGGTCGAGGAGGTCTTCGTCGTCCGCGAGTACGCCTTCGACGCCGTCGCGCTGCGGCGGGGCTGCCAGGCCGGGCTGGAGCGCGGGGGTGTCGACGCGCGGCTCGGTACGACGGTCACGCGCGTCGAGGCGACGGCTACCGGGTTGCGCTGCCACCTCTCCGACGGCTCGGCGATCGACTCGCGCGAGGTCTACAACTGCACGTATTCGGGGATCAATACGGTTCTGAAGAACTCGGGGCTGCCGCTGCTGGGCTTCAAGCACGAGATCACGGAGCTGGCGCTGGTCGAGATGCCGACGGCGCTCAAAGCGGTCGGCGTCACGGTGATGGATGGCCCGTTCTTCTCGACGATGCCCTTCCCGGCCCGGCGGCTGCACTCGCTCAGCCACGTTCGTTACACGCCGCACCGCTGGTGGCGCGACCTCGAGGGCCATCGCGACGGGTATGAGGAACTGGCAGCCCGTCCGCCCCGGTCGAATTTCGAGTACATGCTCGCCGACGCCCGGCGGTATCTGCCCGCGCTCGGCGACGCTCGCTACGTCGACTCCCTCTTCGAAGTGAAGACCGTCCTCATGAGCAACGAGGTCGACGACGGCCGGCCGATCCTCTGGCGGCCGAACTACGGCCTGACGGGCCTGCACGTCCTGATGGGCGGGAAGATCGACAACGTCTACGACATCCTGCGATCGATCGGCGAAATGAAGGCGTTTCCTATCCCCCTGTGACGTCCGATCGTCGCTGACGCACGCGATCGAGCACGACCGCGGCGACGATGATCGCGCCGGTGACGACTTCCTGCACCCAGTTGTCGAGCCCGAGCTTCGTGCAGCCGTTGTCGACGACCGTCATCAGAAGCGCGCCGACCAGCGTCCCCAGCACGCCGCCCTCGCCGCCCGAAAGGCTCGCGCCGCCGATCACCACGGCCGCGATGATCTTCAGCTCGTAGCCGTCGGCCGTGGTGGGGTCGCCCATCGACAGATAGGAGAATTGCAGACACGCGGCAAGCCCCGCACAGCCGACGCCGAGTGTGTAGACCATCAGCTTCGTGCGCTCCACCGCGACGCCGCAGAGCCGCGCGGTCAGTTCGTTCGACCCGATGGCGTAGATGTGCCGGCCGAGCCGCGTGTAGCGCAGCAGCCCGCCCGCAAGCAGGGCCAGCCCGAGCATGATCCACGCCCCCGGGGGCAGCCAGGCGGCCGCGCCCTCGCCGCCGAGGTTCATCAGTTCGTTGATCCAGGTCGGTTTTTCCGGATAGACGGGCTGGTTGTCGGCGAGTCCCTTGGCCGCGCCGCGGAGCGCGCCCCACATGCCGAGCGTGACGATGAACGGCGGGAGTGCGACGCGCCGGAGGAGGAACTCGCCCGCAACGCCGACGGCGGCGAGCGCGCCGATGCCCGCGGCGACGGCGGCGATGGGGCCGTAACGCGGCTGGAGCCAGATCGTCAGTGCGATGGCCGCGGCGATCGCGGCGACGCGGCCGACGTGGCCGATGACCATCGCGCCGATCGCGCCGCCGCAAAGCAGCCCTGCGCCGACGCCGCCGAGCACGGCGATCAGCGGCGACTCGGCTTCGCGGAGGACCAGCGCGACGACAACGGTGCCGAGGGCGATCGTCGCGCCGACGGACAGGTCGATGCCGCCAACGATGATGATGAGCGTCGCACCGATCGCGGCCGTGCCGACGACGGCGGTCTGCGCAAGCATGAGCCGCTGGTTGTCCCAGCGCGTGAAATCTCCGCCGACGAGGCCTGCAAAGAGCAGCCAGACGGCGACGAGGCCGAGCAGCGGTCCGAGCCGGCCCAGCAGCGACAGGGGGCGCGCCGTCATGCGACCGCCTCCCCGGCGGCCGCGCCCGTCGCTTCCTGCATGATCCGGTGTTCGTCGAGTTCGCTCGTGGGCCGGGCCGGGCCGAGGCGGCCGCGGCTCATGACGGCGATGCGGTCGCAGATGCCGAGCAGCTCGGGAAGGTAGCTGCTGACGACGAGGACGGCGCGCGGGCGAAGAGCCAGAGCGGCTACTGGCTGCGCATTTCTCGGGGCGACGAGTTCGTCGATGAGGCGGTAGATCTCGGCCTTGGAGCCCACGTCGATGCCGCGCGTCGGCTCGTCGAGCAGCAGCACGTCGCAATCCGCGTGCAGCAGGCGGGCGAGGGCGACTTTCTGCTGGTTTCCGCCGGAGAGCGACCCCGCGCGCTGTATCGGCGAGACGCACTTGATCGGGAAGCGCTCGATCCACGGCCGCGCGGCCCGGGCCTGGCCGCTGCGCGTGACGAGGCCGAGCGGGCCGAGGTTTTCGAGACGGGGGAGCGTGAGGTTGTCGGCGATGCTCAGGTTCAGCGCGAGGCCTTCGGTTTTGCGGTCCTCGCTAGCCAGTCCGACGCCCTGGGCCCACCGATCGGCCGGCGATGCGGGGCCGACATACGCCCCGACCTTCACCTTGCCGCCGCGCACGCCCGCCAGGCCGAAGATCGTCCGGAGCAGCTCGCTGCGCCCCGCGCCGATCAGGCCGGCGATTCCGACGACCTCGCCGCGGCGCAGGCTGAGCGTCGCGTCGTGCGGCAGGGGCACGCCCGCGAGCGATGTCAGTTCCAGGACGACCTCGCCGGGCGTGCGCGGAGAGCGGGGGTAGAGCTCCGCCACGGTCCGCCCGACCATCATCGACACGATCGTGCCCGTCGGCGTGTCCGCGGTGATGCCGCCGCCGACCGAGCGGCCGTCCCGCAGCACCGTGAAGCGGTCGCTGATCTCGCGGACCTCTTCGAGGAAGTGCGAGATGTAGAGGATGCTGTGGCCATCCGCTCTCAGCCGTCGGACCAGCTCAAAAAGCCGCTGCACGTCGGCCTGGGCGAGGCTGCTGGTCGGCTCATCCAGGACGAGCACGCGGCAGCCGATCGCGACGGAGCGGGCGATCTCGACGAGCTGCTGTTTCGCGATCGGGAGGCGGCCGACCGCGGCATCGACCGGGATGTCCGCCGCGCCGAGCTGCCGCAGCGCATCCGCCACTCGCTGACGCATCGCGCGCCAGTCGAGCAGCGGGCCGATACGCGGCTCGACGCCAAGGAGAATGTTCTCGGCCACGCTCAAATGCGGGGCGAGGGAGAGTTCCTGGTAGATCATGGCGACGCCGGCGCGGCGGCCGTCGGCGGGGTTGCGCGGGCGATAGGGGCTGCCGTCGAGAAGCATCTCGCCGCTGTCGGGGTGCTCGGCTCCGGCGAGGATTTTCATGAGCGTGCTCTTGCCCGCGCCGTTTTCTCCCACGAGCGCGTGGACCTGCCCCGCCGGGACGTCGAGGTCGACGCCCGCAAGCGCGGTAGTCGCGCCGAACCGCCTGGAGATGCCGCGCATGCTCAGCCGCATCGGCTATTCCAGCAGGGCCTTGATCTCGGGTGTGTCGAGGTTCGCCTTGGTGACGAGCGCGCAGCCGGTATCGATATTCGGCTCCGTCTTCTCGCCCTGAAGCGTCTGCACCAGCGTCTTGACGGCGAGGTAGCCCATCCGTTTCGGGTTCTGGACGACGAGCGCGTCGATCTCGCCCTTCTTGAGTGCCTCGATTAGCGGCGGCGACGCGTCGAAGCCGACGAACTTCACCTTGCCCGCAAGGCCGGTCTGCTGGAGGGCGAGCAGCATGCCAAGGGTCGACGACTCGTTCGGGCAGAAGATGCCGTCGGCCTTGCGGATGTCGTCGATCATGTTCAGGGCCTGCGTCTTGGCCTCGCCGGCGGTCGCGCCGGCGTAGCGGTTGTCGCTGACGATTGAGATCTCGCCGGCCTTCTTGAGGGCGTCGAGTGCGCCGCTCTCGCGGTCGTCTGTGCTGGCCGAGCCGACCTGGTAGCGGAGGACGACGACCTTGCCCTTCTTGTTGAGCAGGCGGGCGAGTTCCTCCCCGCCCAGAGTGCCGCCGGTCTTGTTGTTCGTGGCGACGAGGCTGACGAAGTCCTTGCCAGGCTGCCCTTCAAGAGCCGAGTCGAAGATGACGACGGGGATTTTCTTGTCCGTGGCCGCCTTCACCGGTGCGACGAGGGCCTTGAGGTCGAGCGGGGCGAGGACGATACCGTCGACGCCCTGGGAGACGAACTGCTGGACGACCTGGATCTGGCCGGCGCGGTCGTTTTCCTTGAGTGGACCTTTCCAGAGGATCTCCGCGCCGAACTCCTCGCCGGCCTGCTTGGCGCCGGCCTCGACGGACTTCCAGAAGACGTGCGTCGTGCCTTTGGGGATGACGGCGATCTTCGGTTTGGATTTGCTGGCTTCCTGGCCACTGGCCCCGGGGACGATGAGGCTGACAGCGAGCAGGACGATCGAGACGAATCGGAGCATGGCGGACGCCTCCTCAGGATGCGCTGACGAAAGTGGAAGTGCGCAGGATACGCGAAGGCCGCGGGCGGCGCAAGCACACACGCCCCTGGTTTCGCGCACTCGACACCGGCGGCCAGTCACCGCTACGCTCTCGCTCATCGATTGCACTTCCGGGGACGATCGGTGCGCGTGTCGCTCTTCATTCCGTGCTTCGTCGATCAGCTCTACCCGCACATCGGCATTCGATTGGTCGAATTGCTCGAATCGCTCGGCCATTCGGTCGACTATCCCACGGGACAGACCTGCTGCGGCCAGCCGGCTTTCAACGCCGGGTATCACGACGAAGCTCGGAGCGTCGCCGCGAAGGTCGTCGACGTGTTTCGCGACGCGGAGGTCGTCGTCACGCCGTCAGGGTCGTGCGCCGCGATGGTCAAGGTGTTCTTCAAAGAGCTGTTCGAAGGCACGGCCAGGGCTTCGGCAGCTGCCGCACTCGCCGAGCGGACATGGGAAGCGGCGTCGTTTCTCGTGGACAACCTCGGTGTCACGGACGTTGGGGCCCGCTTTCCGCACCGCGTCACCTACCACGACGGCTGCCACGGCCTGCGCGAGCTGGGTATCCGCTCCGCCCCGCGCGTCCTGCTCAGCCACGTGCGTGACCTCGAACTCGTCGAAATGAGCGAGCGCGACACCTGCTGCGGCTTCGGCGGGACGTTTTCGGTGAAATTCCCGCAGATTTCGACATCCATGGCGGAAATCAAGTGCGGCTCGATCGAGGAGACCGGCGCGAACATCGTCGTCTCGGGCGATCCGAGCTGCATGATGCAGTTGCAGGGCCACTTCGACCGGCAGGGGAGGCCGATCCGCTGCATGCACCTGCTGGAGGTGCTCGCACAGCGATGAACGCCACGCTCCGAAAATTCAGACAGGCCGCGGCCGCGCGACGGGGCGAGTACGCCGAGCGCCGGCGGCTGCACGCGGCCCTCGCCAAGTACGAACGCACGCGGGCCGCGACGACACAGCGCTTCCAGGACTGGGAATCCGCCCGGTCGGCCGCCGCGGCGATCAAATGGGACGCAATCGAGCATCTCGATGCGAATCTGGCGGAATTTGCCGACCGGCTGGCGGCCCGTGGCGCGGTTATCCACTGGGCGACGGACGCGGCCGCGGCGCGGAACAAGATCATTGAGCTGCTCAACACGCACGGCGTAAAGCGGCTCGTGAAGTCGAAGTGCATGACGACGGAGGAGATCCACCTCAACGAGGCGCTGGAGGCGGCGGGGTTCCACGTCGTGGAGACCGATCTCGGCGAGTTCATCGTCCAGCTCCGCCGCGAACCGCCGTACCACTTCGTCTGCCCGGCGATCCACCTGCGGCGCGAGGCGATCGGCGAACTTTTTCACGAGAAGCTCGGGTGCGCGGAGACGTCGGACCCCGCCGAATTGACGATGGTCGCGCGGCGGCGGCTGCGCGACGAGTATCTGCAGGCGGACGCGGGCCTGACGGGGGCGAATTTCGGCGTGGCCGAGACGGGCATGATCTCCGTCACGGAGAATGAGGGAAACGCGCGGCTGTGCATGGCGCTGCCGCCGCTGCATATCGTGCTGCTGGGCATCGAGAAGATCATCCCGCGTCTCAGCGACCTGGCGCTCTTTCTGCCGATGCTGGCGACGGCGGGCACGGGGCAGGCGATCACGTGTTACAACTCGATGGTCGGCGGGCCGCGCGGCGCGGGCGAGCCCGACGGCCCGCGCGAGATGCACGTCATCCTGCTCGACAACGGCCGGACGCGGCTGCTCGCCGACCCGGAGCAGCGCGATGCGTTGCGGTGCATCCGCTGCGGGGCGTGCCTGAATGTCTGCCCGATCTTCAAGAATATTGGCGGCCACGCGTACGGCACCACGTACCAGGGACCGATCGGCTCGGTGATTACGCCGCATCTGCGCGGCCTCGACGAGTGGAAGCACCTGCCGTACGCGTCGTCGCTCTGCGGGGCATGCACGCAGACCTGTCCGGTGCGGATCGACCTGCATCATCACCTGTTGCGGAACCGGCGCAACGCGGTCCGGGCGCGGGCCGGCGGGCTGGAGCGAGCGATGTTCGGCGTGTTTGCGTGGGTGATGCGGCGGCCGTGGGCGTATCGCTGGGCGGGGTGGCTGGGACGATTGGCGATCCGGTGGACGCGGCCGTTGCGGGGGACGGCGGTTGATCCGCTGCGGGCGTGGCGCGGGACGCGGGAGCTTCCGCCGGCGCCGCGGCGGACATTTGGCGATTATTGGCGGGGGCGGAACCGATGACTCCGCGCGAGGAAATCCTGGGCCGCGTGCGCGAGGCGCTGCGGATGCGGTCGGTCCGGCACGCGACGCCCGCGCCGGGCGGGGCTGAGACGTTTCAGCCGTTTCTGGCGGCGGTGCCGGAGTCGGATGAGGAGCGGAAGGCGCTATTTGCCGCGAATGCGGAGGCGCTGCGGGCGGAGTTTCACGTTGTGGATTCCGCCGAGGCGGCTTCGGACATCCTCAACCGGATCGCTCAGGAGAGCGCGTGGAAGAGAATCGCGGCCCAGCGCGACGAGTTGATCGAGCACGCGTGTGGAGGCGTGGCGACGCCGGTCCTGTGGGTGGAGGGTGAAGCGGCGAAGGGCGAACTCGCGGAGTGCGATGCGGGCGTGACCGTGTGCGAGGCGCTGGTCGCCCAGACGGGCAGCGTGGTCATCACCAGCCGAACGTGCGGCGGCCGGGCGCTATCCGTGCTTCCGCCGCACCACGTCGTCATCGCCCGGCGCGAGCAGCTTGTGCGGGACCTGTCGGCGGCGTACGAACAGCTCGCCGAGCGATTTCGCGGTGATTACCCGTCGTTCATCTCCATCATCACGGGGCCGAGCCGGACGGGGGATATCGAGCATGTCATTGTGCTTGGCGCGCATGGGCCGAAGCGGTTGACGATTGTGCTCATCGACGAGTGACTGCGCGGAACGGGAGAACGCAAAACCCGACCGCGAACGGCGCGAGCATGCCGGGTTCTGGAACATACCAGATCGCCCAGTCAAGTCCGACGAGTTGGGGATGAGCGAAGCTCGCACTGACCGTGCCCGGGGTCCCCGTATCCGTCGCAGACAGAAAGATGATCGGTCCGGTTGCCTCGCTCTGTGAGCCGGCGAAAAAGACAGAGTCTGGATCTTCACCGATGATCGCTCCGACATCGAGCGAAATCCGCGTTACCGCTCCGTCCACCCCCAGGCGCGGAGGCTCGTTGTTTGGGCGGAACCACGCGATGTTGACTTCGTTCGAGGTCGAAACCGCCGTCGGCCCCGGCGGGCTATATCGACCGGCATAACCGGCGTTGCCGTTCGTATATCGACCGGTCGCGTCGCGGTTGCGCGGCTGTGTAACGAAGGTAGAAAACCGGTTCGCCGCGCCCGGATTGAAGAGCCGATCATCGATCGGGGTATTCGGATCGTCCGTGCCAGCATATCGAATGGTGACTCCGAGCGCTTGTCCCTCTGGCGTCACCACGCCGCGCAGCCCGCCGGCAGTCCAGAGATCTTCTCTGTCAACATCGATGAGCACATCGACCGCGATTACGCCGGGCGGTGGCTGCGTGATGTTGTCGGTCGGGTCGACAAGGTCGACGGAAAGTGTAATGTCGGCACAACAGGACGAAGAGTAAATGAGCAGCGCGAGAAAAGCCGATCGGCGCATGACAAGCTCCCCGTCCTCCAGCTCTTCCCCCTCATTCATGATAACGTGCCTCAACTGGTCTTTCTCATGGAATCTTTCGCGGGCGATCAGGGGAAGTCCGACACCGTTCGCCCTCCGGGCGAAGACGGGAGGGGGAGCCAGGCTCCAGGGACTGAAGTCCCTGGCAACGATCGTGCGCCCTCCGGGCGGAATTCGAAACTGCCACGGCTGAAATCTGTGTACGGGCATAGATTGAGTGGTGCGGGCCTCCCTGCCCGCCGAAAACGGGCAGGGACGCCCGAACCACTATCCAAAAAGGACGCCCGAACCACCATCCAAATTTCTCCCAGCGCAGAAACTCACCACCGCGCCGGTGCAACTACCCGTTCCGCCGGCCACGCGGTAACGTATACCCTGCCGCAACTCAACGCGTCCGCGAGCGAACAAATATGAGCACGACACTTCCCCGCCACGTCGACGAACGAGCGTTCACCGAACGTCTCGCCCGATTTCAGATCGAGACGCCCTCCTGGGGTTACGCCGACACGGGCACGCGATTCGGCAAGTTCCTCCAGGACGCCGCGGCCCGCACGATCGACGAAAAGCTCGCCGACGCGGGCCAGGTCCACGAATACACCGGCTGTTGCCCGTCCGTCGCCGTGCACGTGCTCTGGGATTTTCCCGCGGGCACGGACCCCGCGAGCGTCGCCGCGCAGGCAGCCGCGGTTGGCGTGCGCATTGGCTCGATCAACCCGAACGTCTTCCAGGATCAATGCTACAAGTTCGGCTCGCTGGCCAACCGCGACACCGCGATTCGCCAGCGGGCCCTCAAGCACATCTTCGACAGCATCAAGATCGGCAAGGCCGTGGGTTCGGAAGTCCTCACCCTCTGGTTCGCCGACGGCACGAACTACCCCGGCCAGGGCGACATCCGCCGCCGCAAGCGCTGGTTTCAGGAGGGCCTCCGCGCGGCCCACGACGCCATGCCGCCCGCGATGCGGATGCTCGTCGAATACAAACCCTTCGAGCCCGCGTTCTATCACACCGACATCGCGGACTGGGGCATGGCCTGCGCCTTCGCCCGGCACGCCGGGCCGCGGGCGAAGGTGCTCGTCGACACCGGCCACCACCTGCCCGGCTGCAACATCGAGCACATCGTCGCGTTCCTGATCGACGAGGGCATGCTCGGCGGCTTCCACTTCAACGACCGAAAGTACGCGGACGACGACCTGACGATGGGCTCGATCGACCCCTACCAGCTCTTCCGCATCTTCCATGAGATCACGGCCGCCGAGTTCGAGTTCGGCCGCGATCTTGAGATCGAGTACATGATCGACCAGTCGCACAACCTCAAGCCGAAGATCGAGGCGATGATCCAGACGGTGATGACCGCGCAGGAGTACTTCGCGAAGGCCCTGCTCGTCGACCACCGCGCCCTCGCGACCGCGCGCGAGCGCGACGACGTGGTCGATGCGGAGCGGGTGCTTCAGGACGCCTTTCAGACGGACGTGCGGCCGCTGGTGGGGGAGTTTCGGAGAAGTCGCGGCCTCGCGAAGGACCCGCTCGCGGCGTTTCGCGAGAGCGGGTACACGGCTCGCGTTGCAAAAGAGCGGGGCAAGGACAAGCCGCGCGACGGGGCGAGCTACGCCTGAAGTCGCCCGTGGGTGCCGATTGGGGGACCGGTCTCCGACCGGTCTTTTCGAGCGACAGGGTCTCGAATTTGGAGTCTTGAACGCCAGGAACCGCTAAGGGGCAACTTAATCCGGTATGAGCATCGCCGGCAGTTATCTCGCAATCGACGTCGGGGCATCCAGCGGCCGCGGGATCGTCGTGCGCTTCGACGGCGAGCGATTTGTGGCGACCGAAGTGCACCGCTTCGAAAACGGCCCGCTTCAGCGTGGCGACGGCCTGTTCTGGGATGCGCCGAAGCTGTTTGCAGAGATCAAGGCCGCCCTTCGCGCGGCGGGGGAGGGCGGCGTACGGCTCTCATCCGTCGGCATCGATACGTGGGGCGTCGATTTCGGCCTCTTTGATCGCGCCGGCAAGCTGATCGACCTGCCCAGGCACTACCGCGACCCGCGAAACGTCGCCGCGATGGAAGCCGCGCATCGCCGCGTCCCCCGCGAGCGCATCTACCGCTCCACCGGCATCCAGTTCATGGCTCTGAACACGCTCTACCAGTTGCTCGCGTGCGCTGACGACGCCGCGCGGCCGCTCGACTCCGCCGCTCGCCTGCTCTTCATGCCCGACCTTTTCGGCTACTGGCTCACCGGCGAGATGCAGACGGAACCGACGATCGCCAGTACGTCGCAGGCGCTCGTCGCGGCGACGCGCGACTGGGATCGCGAACTCCTCGCGTCGCTCGAAATTCCGACCGGGATCATGCCGCCGATCCGGCCGACCGGTTCCATCGCCGGCCGGGTACGCGATGATCTGGCGCGGGAAACCGGCCAATCAGGCCTTCCGGTCGTCCTCACGGCCGGTCATGACACCGCGTCGGCGGTCGCGGCCGTCCCCGCCTGCGGCGACGACTGGGCGTATATCAGCTCCGGCACCTGGTCGCTCGTCGGCCTTGAACTCCCCGAGCCGAATATCAGCGACGCGTCGCTCGCGGCGAATTTCACGAACGAGGCGGGTGTCGGCGGCACCGTCCGATTTCTGAAGAACGTGACCGGCCTGTGGCTGCTCCAGGAGTGCCGCCGCTGCTGGGCCGAGGCGGGCCGGGCCTTTTCTTACGACGAATTGAATGGACTCGCCGAGGCGGCCGAGCCCCTGCGATCCCTCATCGACCCCGACGATCCCCGGTTTGCGACCCCCGGCGACATGCCGCTGCGCATCCGCGAGGCGTGTCACGCGGGCGGTGAACCGGAGCCCGCGACGGAGGGCCAGATCGTCCGCTGCATTCTCGACAGTCTGGCCCTGCGCTACGACGAGGTGCTGGCAACGGCGGCGGCGCTCACGAACCGGCCGATCCGAACGGTGCACGTCGTGGGCGGCGGATCGCAGAATGCGCTGCTGAATCGACTGATGGCCGCCGCGTCGCAGCGCGAGGTCATCGCCGGACCGTCCGAAGCGACCGCGCTCGGAAACGCCGCGGTCCAGGCCGTCGCCGTCGGCCACTTGCGCGATGTCGCGGCCGCGCGGCAGGCCGTCGCCGCGTCGGTCGCATTGCAAACACGGCATCCCCCGACGGATTCGACCGAGCGGCGGATGTGGGCCGCGGCGCGGGAGCGTTTTGCAGCCTTGACGCGATCCACGGCGGCAGGGGGCGGGAAATGAGCCTCCGTCGACTGATCCGCGCCGTTTTGCCCGCGCCGGCAGTTGCCGCTTTCGAACGCCTCTTTTCCAGGAACACGAGGTAACGAATCCCATGCACGAATCGCAAAGCCCCGCGGCTGTCCGGCGTCTCGACCGCCTGTATGAGTTCGACCGCGAGCCGGTCAGCCGCGATCGGCTCTGTGGCGGCGGATATTTCGCCGGGTCGTTCGCCGGTGAGCACGTCGCCGCGACCGAATTCGTCATCGGGGCGCTCTTCGTCAACTGGGGCGCGTCGATCATTGACATCTTCGTCGGCCTCGCGATCGGCAACCTGCTGGCCGTGCTCAGTTGGGCGCTCGTTTGCGCCCCGATCGCCGTGCAGACGCGGCTGACGCTCTACTGGTACCTGCGGAAGATCGGCGGTCCCTTCTTCACGCTCATCTACAACGTGCTCAACGCGCTCCTCTTCTGCGTGCTCGCAGGCTGCATGATCACCGTCTCGGCGTCGGCCGTGCGCATCCCCTTTGGAATCCCGCCTCAGACGGACTGGTACCCGACGGACAGCCGGTTCGTCATCGCCGTCCTCATCGTCGGGGCCGTCGTCGTGTGGCTGGCGATCGCGGGGTTTCGCCGGCTGGCCGCGTTCGCCACCGTCTGCTCGCCGTGGATGCTGCTGATGTTCGTGCTCGGGGCGCTGGTGATGCTCCCGGTGCTCGGCCAGGCAAGCGGTGTCGGGACGATCGACAGTTTCGCGAGCTTTTGGGAAATGGGCGAGCGGGCCGTCTGGACGGGCCGCACGCCCGACGGGTCGCCGCCGCAGATCGGCTTCTGGCACATCACCGCCTTCGCGTGGATCTGCAATCTGGCGATGCACATGGGCCTCTCTGACATGGCGATCTTCCGCTATGCCCGCAGCGCGGGGTACGGTCTCTACTCGGCATTCGGCATGATTCTCGGCCACTACGTCGCGTGGATCGCGGCCGGCGTCATGGGCGCGGGCGCCGCGGTGCTGCTGAACGCATCACTACCCGACCTGGATGCAGGCGCGGTGGCCCACCAGGCGCTCGGCGTGGCCGGCGCGATCGCGGTGGTCCTCGCCGGCTGGACGACGTCGAACCCGACGCTCTACCGCGCCGGCCTCGCGTTTCAGGCGGTCACGCCCGACTGGCCGCGCTGGCTCGTGACGCTCGTCGTCGGCATCCTCACGACGATCATTGCCTGCTTCCCATTCGTCTTCACGGGTCTCCTGAATTTTGTCGGGCTCTACGGACTGCTTCTCGCGCCGCCGGGGGCGATCGTCGTCGCGGAACACTGGATTTTCCCGAGGATCGGCCTGACGCCCTGCTGGACGGAGCGCCGCGGCCTGCTGCTGAATTGGCCGGCGCTCGTCGCCTGGCTGGCGGGGATGGGCCTGGCGCTCGGCCTCTACCTGACCGATACGCTGCACCTGTTCTTCCTCTTTGCGCCGGTCTACGTGCTCACGCTGGTGCTGTATCTCATTCTGGCGCCGCTCGGCGGAGCGCGGATGGCGGCCGGCGAGGGCCCGGCCGGCCCGGCGACTTCGGAACCCGCACATTCCGCCGACCGCGCGGACGATCCGGGGTCTCCGGTGGACGGCGGCCGGGTGATGCGCCGGCGCATCTACGGGGTCGTTTCACTGGTCGCGCTGGCGGCGTGCTTCGGGCTGGCGCTGTTCGTCTATTCGGCGGACGGCGATGCATTTTCAATCCGCCTCGCGTGGTTCAAGCAATGGTTGCTCCTGCCAACGCTGGTCTACTTCGTGGCAGCAACGCTCTGGCAGCTCAATCGGACGCCGACCGCGAAGGCGTGATTCCGCGGCAGCTTGCGCGAGGTCATTCGCTCGGCGGGGAATGCCGGGCGAGGCCCAGCGTGCGCTCGAGCCCCCGGTCCATGAGCCGCTTCATCTCGCGGACGGCCTCGCGCATGCCCACGAACACCGAGCGGGCCACGATGCTGTGGCCGATGTTGAACTCCGAGAATCCCGCGATCGCCGCGATCGGTTCGATGTTGCGATACGTGAGCCCGTGACCGGCGTGGACGATGAGCCCGTGATCGTGGCCGGCGTCGACGCAGCGGGCCAGCGCCTCGAGCGTTCTGGCCTGTGCGGCGGCCGTCGACGCGTGCGCGTACGCGCCGGTCCAGAGTTCGACCGCATCAAACCCGCAGTCGGCGCAGGCGGCCACCTGGGCCTCGATCGGCTCGATGAACGCGCTTGTTTCGATGCCCGCCTGCCTGAGCTTCTTCACGGCCGGCACGATCTTCTTCTTGAGCCGCACGACATCGAGACCGCCCTCCGTGGTGAGTTCCTCGCGCCGTTCCGGTACGAGCGTGCACTGTTCCGGCGCCAGGTCGAGCGCGATCTTCACAATCTCGCCGCTGATCGCCATCTCCATGTTCAGCTTGCAGGCCACGGTGTGCTTGAGCAGCGTCGCGTCGCGCTCGTTGATGTGCCGCCGGTCCTCGCGGAGGTGAAACGTGATGCCGTCCGCGCCGCCCAGTTCGGCCTCGACGGCGGCCCAGACCGGATCGGGTTCGTCGGCCTGGCGGGCCTGGCGGATCGTGGCGACGTGATCGATGTTGACGCCGAGTCGAAGCATGTGCGGTCTCCGTAGCAAGTGGACGCCTATTTGATACCCGACGCGGGCCGCGTTGGCGAAGGGTGCCCCGCGATGCGCGTTTTCTCGCGTGTTTCGGCAGATTCGGATACACTCCCGAAGTGCTTGGGCACCGCAAGGAGCGACACATGGGGTTGCTGGACGGCAAGAAGGGGTTCATCTTCGGCGTCGCGAACGACTATTCGCTCGCGTGGCACATCGCGGAGCAGTGCCACAAAAACGGCGCTCAGCTCGGCTTCAACCACCTGCCGAACCCCAAAATGGAGCGCCGCGTCCGGCAGCTCGCCGAACCGATTGGCGCCAAGTGCATCGTTCCCTGCGACGTCTCCGATGAGGAACAGATCGCCAGCGCCCTGCACCAGGCGAGCGAGTCACTCGGCGGGCTCGATTTCGTGCTCCACGCCATCGCCTTCGCCAGCCGCGAGGCTCTCTCCGCGCCTTACTACCAGACATCGCGGGCCGATTTTCTTCAGGCGATGGAAATCAGCGCCTATTCGCTCGTTTCAGTCAGCCGCCACGCACTCCCGCACCTGCGCGAAGGCGGGTCGATCCTGACGCTGAGCTACTTCGGTTCCGAGAAGGTCATTCCCGGCTATAACGTCATGGGCGTCTGCAAGGCCGCCCTTGAGTCGTCCGTTCGCTACCTGGCCGCGGAGCTTGGCCGCGAAAAGAAGGTCCGCGTGAACGCGCTTTCCGCGGGGCCGGTCAAGACGCTCTCGGCGGCGGGCGTGAGCGGATTTTCGAAGATGCTGGAGCACTATCCGGAGAAGGCGCCGCTCGCCCGGAATATCGACGCCGACGAGGTGGGCAAGAGCGGCCTCTACCTGCTCAGCGATCTCTCCAGCGGCGTAACCGGCGAAGTGCACTACGTCGATGCGGGTTACAACGTCATCGGCTGGTAGGCTCGACGGTCCAGCGCGGCAGCTCCGCCAGACTCAGATGCTCGAAATGCGAGATCTCGATCTCGCCGTGCGCCTCGACGCGGAAGATCGGCATGCCCATGTCGAGCGCGAGCCACACTTCGAGGCTCGCCCCGCGCGACCTCTGCCAGCCATCCAGCAACACGATCGCATCCGAAGCCAGCAGCGCCGGGATGTCCAGCTTCATGTAAAACGAACGCGCCCGCCGGATGCCGCCGTCGTCGTTCTCCGCCGGATTGAAGACGACGTGTCCGCGTTCGCGAAGCTGCGCGGCGACGCGATTGAAAATGGGAAAGTTGTGATCGGGCAGGCCGGCCATCGGACCGGCCAGGTACAGCTTTCGGGGTAATTCCACGACGATCGCCTCGATTTCGCAAACTCCCCGCCCGGGAGCCGAATGACGAGGATAGACCGAAAGCGACGCGGCGAGTAGAGGTACCGGCATGCCAGACAACGCTCCGTCCGAGCCGCCGCGTCGCCGCCGCCCGCGCTACCGCGGCACGCATCCACGAAAGTTCGAGGAAAAATATAAGGAACTGGCCCCGGACCAGTACCCCGAGACGATCGCGCATGTCCGCGGTCAGGGCCGCACACCGGCCGGAACGCATGTGCCGATCCTCGTGGCGGAGCTTCTGGACGCCCTGCGGCCCGAAACGGGGCACGTCGTGGCCGATTGCACGCTTGGCTACGGCGGGCACGCGGCGGCGGTCGTCGAGCGCATCATGCCCGGCGGGCGTCTCATCGGGCTCGATGTGGACGCGGCGACGCTGGAAGCGACCCGCGCCCGTCTCGCCGCGCTCGGCCGGCCGATCGACGCCGTCCGGAGCAACTTCGCCGGTCTGCCCGCGGCGCTCGCTCGATGCGGCATCGACGCCTGCGACGCGATCTATGCAGACCTCGGCGTTTCCAGCATGCAGATCGACAATCCGGCCCGCGGTTTCAGCTACAAGCACGACGGGCCGCTCGACATGCGGATGGACGATCGAATCCAGCGCACGGCCGCCGACTGGCTGGCGAGGCTCGACGCGCCCGCGCTCGCGGCCGCGCTGCGGGATCTTGCGGATGAACCGGATGCCGACGCGATCGCGGCGGCTATCGTGGAGGTGCGAGCCCGCCGGCCGCTGCTTCGAACAGGCGATCTCGTGCGCGTGATTGAGTCGGCGACGGGAAAGGGCGAGCGCGGATCGCATCCGGCCACGCGGACGTTCCAGGCGCTTCGCATCCTCGTGAACGACGAGCTAGGTGCCCTGAAGAATCTGCTGCGCGTGCTGCCGAGCTGCCTGCGGAGCGGCGGCCGGGCCGCGATCCTCACGTTTCACAGCGGGGAAGATCGACTCGTCAAGCAGGCGTTCGAGCGCGGCCTCGACGAAGGTGTGTACGCGGAAGTCTGCCAGGACCCGATCCGCCCGACGCCCGCGGAACGCCGCGACAATCCTCGCAGTGCCCCGGCGAAGCTCCGCTGGGCCGTTCGCGCGTAGTTCGCCTACCGATCTGGAATCAGCCGCAGGTAGAGCGTTTCGAGCTGGTCGACCATGCGCCGCCAGTCGAATCGCTCCAGGCAGTGCGCCCGCCCAGCCTCACCCATTCGCGCCCGCGCGGTGCGATCGCCCGCCAGAGCGCAGACGGCGTCCGCAAAACGCTCGATGTCATTCAGCGGGATCAGCCGGCCCGTGCATCCGTCGAGCACCACCTCCGTCGTGCCGTCGATGGCGAATGCCACGGCGGGGACGCACATGAGTAGTCCCTGCACGACGGCCCGCGGCAACCCCTCCCACTGCGACGCGTGCGCAAGGATGTCAAAACCCGCGAGCAGGCGCGGAATCTCGTCCGGCCGCACAAGGCCGACTAGCGTCGTTCGGTCGCGAAGGCCGAGCTGCGCAAGCTGCGTTTCATACTCCGCCCGCTGCGCTCCATCGCCGACCCAGACGAAGCGCAGCCGCGAATCTCTCGCCGCAGCACGGGCCATGATCGGAATGAGCTGCTCATAACCCTTGCGCCGAAAGAGTCGGGCGACGCTGCCGACGACGACCGTCTCATCGTCCTCGATGCCCCATTCCCGCCGGACCGCACGACGATCGAACCGCGCCGGACCGAACTGCTCGACCTCCATCCCGGAGTAGATCGTCTGGAGCTTTTCCCGGCCGCAGACGCCCGCCGCAACGGTCTGCTCGATCATCGCATCCGCGACGGTGACGATCGCATCCGATCGCCGCGCTGCCAGCCGCTCCAGCCAGGAGTAGGCCGCCCGCACCGCCCACGGCTGTGTGCGATTGAAGCTCATGCCGTGGATTGTGTGGACGACTGCGGGCACGCGCTGCTGCGCGGCGGCCGGCCGGCCCGCAGCCAGCCGTCCGAGAATCCCCGCCTTGCTGCTGTGCGTATGAACGACGTCCGGCCGCAGCTCGCGATACGCGGCCCGCAGCGCCGCCAGCGCCCGCCAGTCGAGGATCGGGCTGACCTGCCGCACCAGCGCGGGGATCTCGATGAACCGGTATCCGCCGGCCCGCGCCCGCGCGGTCAGCGCCCCCTCCGGTCCGGTCGTCGGCCCGGATATGAGCGTGACCTCGTGCCCGCGCGCGTGCAGCCCCTCGCAGGTCAGCAGCGTGTTCTCCTGCGCGCCGCCGACGATGAGCCGGGTGATGACGTGGCAGATGTGCATGCGGCGCAGATAGTAGCCGCAATGGCTCCGCCGTCAGGAGCGGCGAGTCCGGCCTTCCGCGCGCCGCAATCCCTGCGACCCGCTACACGCCCCATTCACGAAGCAGGAGCAGGAGGTCTTCGAGTGACACCTGTCCATCGCAGTTTACATCACCGTCACGCTGACCGTGCGATACGGACTGGCCGTAGTGTCCGAGCACGACCGCCAAGTCAGAGAGCCCGACGACACCGTCACGGTCGATGTCTCCCGCGCCACCCGCCTGGAAAAGCACGAGCCCTTCGATGCTGCTTGCGACAACCAGCAGTCCGTTTTCGCGCTGCGCATACGAAGTATCTCCTCCGCCGCCGGCGGCGATCGGATAATCGCGAATCTGCTCGAGAAAATACTCCGAGCCGATTTCAAATGATGTGGGTGAACGGAATCCGGAGGCGTACAGTCGCCGGTCGGAGATGCTGATTCGTTCGCGCCAGGCGGTGCGAAAGCTCCCAACCGAGTACGGACGCCCGATCTCGAAAACCTGGCCGTGGCCGTTGTAGGTAATCGAAAAAACACGGCCCTCGCCATCGAGCGCTACACCGGTGGTCGGATTCCCCGATTGCCGATCCAGGAGGATCACCGGCGACGCGGGATCGGCTACGTCGTAGACCGTCACGCCGGATTCGTGACCGACGGCGAGGCGATTGCCCGCGGCAACGAGATCTCGCGGTCGCCGCCCGACCGGATACACCATGCGATTGATCAGTCGGGGCTCGGAGTCAAGCTGGTCATACACATCCATCGCGCGGCTGCCGTCCGAATCGACGTCGGAGAAGAGCACCCAGAGTCGGTCGTTCTCGATGGCCAACCGGGATGCTCGTCCATCGAGGTGGCCGATGGGTTGCGGGCGGGTGGGATTCGTCACGTCGTAGATGCGGACTCCGCTGATCGAATTCGCGACGAACAGCCTCGACCCCGCCAGCGCGACGTCGCCGGTTTCATCATGCGGCAGCGCAGGCAGCACCTCCGCAAGGCTTCGCGGAGCGTGCGGATCGGAGATGTCGATGACCTGCAATCCCGCCGTTCCGGCCGCGAAGTACACGATGTCGCCGCTGACCGCAAAATCGGCGCCTCGGCTGGCGTGGCCGAACCGCCCGATGAACCCCGATCGCGGACCGTAGACCTGGACGCCTCTTCCGCCGCCGGCGGCGACGGCGAAGTCGTTCAGCCGGGCAATCCCCCAGCCGGCATCCGCCAGCGCGATGTGGATATAGGTCGGATGCGCCGGATCGTTAATGTCGACGGTGCTGATTGTGGAGTTGCCGTCGGTCACGTACACATAGCCGGCGGCCAGGGCGATATCGCTGAATAGGCCGACGCCCGGAACACCCGTCGTGCCGAGCAGGCGCGGCTGCGGGCCCTGGGAAATGTCATACAGCCGCACCTCGCCGTCGGAGGCGAGCGCGAGACGGTCCTCGAAGATGTCTACCGCCGCGAATTCGAACGGCAACGAGCCTGCGATGGCGGGGGCATTCGGATTTGTTGCGTCGATGACCAGTGTTTCCGAGCCAACGCTGGCGTAGACGAAGCCGTCTCTCGCCGCGATGTCGCTGACGGTCTCGCCGAGCGAAAGTCCGCCGGCGATTCGCGGCGAAGACGGGATTTCGAGATCGACGACCCAGAATTGCGACGACGAGCCTCCCACGTAGGCAAACCCGCCCTGGACGCTGAACGCACCGCCTCCGACGCCCTCGATTTCAGACACGACGCGCGGATTCGCACGATTGGAGACATCGATGACGATCGGGCGCCCACCGGCGATCGCGAGAACGAGCCCGAGCTCATCGTCTGCGGCCATTCTCCAGCTTGGGCCGGGGAGCGGGATCCGGGCGATCTCGTACGGCCGGCCGGGATTGAAGGCGTCGAGAACAACCAGATCCGAACCGATCGCGGCGAAGATCGTATTGCCGATCGACGTCACGGCTCGCGCCGTGCCGCCCCAGTGTCCGATGCGGCCGCCCTCGCACTGCGCACCCGCGCGGACGGACGAGGCCGCAAACAGCAGCGCAACGATCCACATTCGCATGCTCATGGGAATCTCCTTACATGGATGATTGAGTGCCCGTTCAGCCTCTGCGCGGCTGTTGGTTTCGCAAGCCGCGCTGCCATCGAAGTTCTCATCGACCGAACAGACTCACGATCAACGACAGATCTTCGATCCCTACCTGGCCGTCGCAGTCGAGGTCGCCCCCGTCGATCCCTTCGGCCGTGAATTCGCCGAAATGCGCCAGAAGCAGCGCGAGGTCGGCAATCCCGACCTCTCCATCCCGGTTTACGTCGGCCGGATGCGAGACACGGTGGATCGTGAGCCCGTCGACCCAGCCACCGAGGTAGGTAATGTCGCTGTCCGGGACCGCGAATACGGCCTCTCCACGCGTCGGGATCTGGCCGATTTGCGTAATCTGGTAGGGATCGCGAATGTCGAACCAGAGCGTCGTCGGATAGCTCGTACCGCCCGCGTACAGTCGATTTCCGGAGATGGAAATTCGATCGCGCATGCCGGTGTAGAAATGGCCCTGATAGCGCGGACGCTGCACGTCTCGGATGTCGTAAGCCCGACCGTGCCCCGAGTTGTCGATCGCAAAGAGTGTCGACGCGTCCGCGAGCGCTACCGTCCGGATTGCGGAATTCAGAACACGAACAAAGAGCACTTCAGCGAGCTGCGCGGGATCCGTTGCGTCGAAGACAGTCATGCCCCCTTCTTGGCCGACGGCCAGGCGACCATCCTTGAGCGAGATATCCCAAATGGCTCGCTCCGCCGGGAAATCGATTGAAGCGGCGAGTGTCGGCATCGCTCCGCGATTGTCGAATGCGTAGAGCGTGGATTCCAAGGGATAAGATCTTCGCGTGACGACGTACAACCGTTGCTCGTCCGCGACAATGCGGGTTGGCGTTCCCTGAAGGGGGCCGACTTCGCCAAGCGCGACCGGGTGCGCCGGGTCGCCCACATTCCAGGCGAGCACTTCGCCGTGACTATCGCCTGTGTAGGCGCGGTCGCCGACTGCGGCAACCGCGCGGATCCCGGAATAGTCGTTATGCGGGCGAATCGTGGCGATCAGCGTGGGTGCGGCGGGTTCCGCAACATCGACGATCTGAAGGCCGGCTGCACCGCAGGCGAGATAGGCAATGGAATCGCGAACGACGATCGCCTCGGGGACACCGGCGTACCGAAAGCCGCCAATGTTCCTCGCCCGTTCATCAACCACCCGAAGGCCGGTTGACCCACCCGCCACGGCGAAGTTTCGAATGGTCGTCCGGAGCGAGCCGTACCCGGGCGTGGCGTAGCCATTTGTGTAATGGAGCTCTGCCGATTCCGCCAACGTGAACGCGTGGATAGCCGAGCCCGACGCGGCGTACATCACGCCGCCGCCTGTAAGCTGCACATCGTCAACCCAGGAATCGTAGAAGGGAAGCTCCGCAACCAATTCCGGCTGGCCCCCGAGATGAATGGCATAGCGACGGAATGTCGTACCGCGTGAGGCGGCGATGAGGACATCATCGCGGGCGTCGAACGCCTGAATGTCATCCTGTGGAAGCTGGTTCACAAGTTCGGGAGCGATCGGGTCAGAGAGATCAAAAATCAACAATCGTCCGCTGTAGAACTCCGGCGTTCGAATCCTCACGTACGCATATCCCGCGTTGATGACGATCTTCGCCGGCGGGTAGTCCGTCGAGACCTGACCGACGGCAACCGGTGCAGCCGGGTCAGTGAGATCGAAGACCTCAAGCCCCGCCTCGACACCCACATACGCCAAGTCACCGTGGAGGGCCACCCAATTCGGTGCGATCCCGTCGAGCCGACCGACAATTCGCGGTGAAGTCGAATCGGAAACGTCGATCGTGAGAAGCCCGGTCTGCGCACCCCAGCAAACGAGAAGATTGCCTTCCGTAGCGAGGCCCGCGTACGGCGTTCCGATCGCGACTCGGCCCAGCTCGACCGGCTGCGACGGGTTGAAGGTGTCGAAGACGATGAGGTCGGGCCCGATCGCCGCATAAAGCCGGAGATCGCTGGCCGCGGCAGCCCCCGCCGCGCCGCCCCAATGGCCGAGACGATCGGCCGCACATTGGGCCCATGTGAATGAGGCTGGCAGTAGACCAATGACGAGCCCGAGAACGAAGGTGCGCATCGTTGTCTCCGTCGGGAATCGGGTAGGAGCGAATTCTACCCTTCTATCGGCATTGATTCCGCGTTCACCCCCGGAAAAACGTGAAAGAACGCTCGACTTGCTACGGGGTTGCGCACAACAGCCGCGAATATTGTTCAGCCGCCCCGCTCGTGCTCCCGCGGCTGCGGCCGCGGCCGAGATCTTCTTCGCCCATGAGTGCGTTTTCTTTTGCGCGCTACAGACGATGAGCCGGGTGATGACGTGACAGATATGCGTGCGGCGCGACGGGTAGCCGCAGTTCCCGCGTTCTTGCGTGAGCCTATCGGGCCGCACCGGCCGGTTGAGAGGCCGGCGTGCCCAGCCACGCCAGGATATCCGCCAGCACGTCCTGCATCGCCGGCTTCGAGCGGTCCGCGCCCGTCTCCATGAAGCCGTGATCGCGGTCGGGGTAGCGACGGACCGTCATGTCCTTGCGGCCGGACCGCACCAGCTCCGCGACGAGCGCTTCGAACGATTCGACCGGCACCGATTCGTCCGCCGAGCCATGCGCCAGAAACAGCTTGCAGCGCGATTTCCGCAGCGATTCCACCGGCGGCGTCTTCGCGAAGCTCGCCCAGCGCTTGTACGCGTGACCCATGAAGAACTGATCGATCGCGTCGGGTGCGGCGAGGATCTTTGCGAATTCGGCATGCAACTGCTCAATCTGGTTCGCGATCACCTGCTCGGGCAGCCCTTCCTTGAGCATGCCGCGTCGCTGAAGAATGACAAGGTCAAAAAACTGCGTGATTCCCGCACCCGCCAGACACGCCGCGTGCGTCACGCGCGGCTCGGCCGCACTCACCGCCGCGGCCACGTCCGAGCCTTCCGAGTGGCCGATGACGATGACGCGCGACGGATCGACGGGCGCCTGTTTCAGCAGCGCGTCGATGACCAGCCTGACATCGGCGACGCGGTCTTCGAGTGTCGCATGCTGCTGATATTCCTCTGATGCCCCCTCGGCCGAACCGGGCCGGACGCCGTCGAGGAATTTCACGCCGCGTTTTTCGAGGGCGACGACGTGAAACTCGCCCGCGAGCGACCGCCCGAACTGGCCCAGGAGCCCCGTCATGCCGACCTTGTCGCCGACGGCGGCGAAGAGCGACTGGGCCCCCGATCCGTCGCAGAGAATCACAAGCGGCTTGCGGACGCCGGCATCAGCGCCGAAAACCCCGAGAAATGCGGTCAGCGTGCTGCCGTCCGGGCGCGGCAACTCGAATTGCCGGATCGCCTTGGGCAGCTTCGCGTTTTCCGCCCACCTGAGCGTCCAGTCCCCGGCCGGGGTTGTCGAAACGGGTGCACCGACCCACAGCAGCACAACACAGAGAAGAGTCGAGAGCACGGGGGCCTCCAACCGGCAGGGAATTCACATCCCCGATCGTTCGGGATCAGAGTGGACGTGGTCCGTCGGCGATGCCGGTCGAATAATGTTCGCCGGCATCATCCGGGCGGCTCGCGGCTAATTCGCCAGCCGCAGCGGTTCCGGCAGCGGGATTTTCCGGCCCATCACGGTGAAGATCTCGCCGGCCTCCGGCTTGAAGACGTCGCCGACCAGCAGATCAACGAGGTTCTTTTTGAACTCCGGATGCTCACGGTTGAACTGGCCGAATGAAAAATCCTTCGTGTAGAACGCATAGACGAGCTTGCGGATGTTCTGCACACCGGCGTAGAAGTTCTCGCCCCACGCGCCGAGCCGCTCGGCCGACGGGTCGTTCGCCTTCAGCGCCGTGTCGATCGCGTCCGCCGCTCTCTCGCCCGAATTCAGCGCCAGGAACACGCCCGAGGAGTAGATCGGGTCGAGAAACGTGAAGGCGTCTCCGATCAGCACCCAGCCGTCGCCCGCGCAGCGCGTCGCGCCGTACGAGTAGTCCTTCAGCACGTGCACCGGGGAGACGCGCGCTGCGTTCGTCAGGCGCGGCACGATCGCCGGGCAGCGCCGGATCTCCTCCTGGAGGATCGTCTCCGGCGTTCCGCGCCCCTTGATGAGGTAGTCCACGTCCGCGACGACACCGACGCTGACGATGTCATCCGGGAGCGGGATGTACCAGAACCAGCCGTCCTGGTTTTCGAGGGCCAGCACCAGCGTCGCTCCCGCGTCGCGAGGATCGGGTTCGCGGGCCGCGCCCCGGTAATGGGCGAAGACGGCCGCCTTTCGCAGCATCGGGTCCGCATCGCGGATGCCCAGGCGGTTGGAGATCAGGGCGCTGGTCCCCGTGGCGTCGACGACGACCTTCGCTCCGACCCGCTGCGTCGAGCCGTCGCGCCGCCGGACGACGACGCCCTCGGCACGCGGGAGGCGGTGGCCCCGGCCCGCTGCGACCCCGTCGAACAGCACCTCGCTGACGATGGTTTCCTGCCAGACCTCCGCGCCCTTTTCGACCGCGTTGTCGATCATCATCTGGTCGAAGTCGCTCCGCAGCACCTGCCAGGTCTGGGAGCTCTCGTGCGGGTTCATCTCGTCGAAGTAGAAGGGGGCGGACTCCTTTCCAGACGCATTCACGAACTGCACGCTGTATTTCTTGACGAAGCCGCTCTCCTTCAGCTTCGGGACGAGGCCCAGGCGCTTGAACGTCCAGTACGTCTCCGGCATCAGCGATTCGCCGATGTGAAATCGCGGGAATCTCTCCCGCTCGACGATCAGCGTCCGGTGTCCGGCCGCCGCGACCAGCGCCCCGCACGTCGCGCCGGCCGGTCCGCCGCCGATCACGACGACATCGTAATTCGCCTGATTTCCCGCCATGGATCCTGACCCTCCCCAGGCTTCTCTGCGAGCGATTCTAGCCCGGAGATCCGGCCTGTCGCACGCGGAAACGGGCCACGCACCCCGGCGCTTCTTCGACCGCGACGCAGGCCAGCCGTTCGCCGAATTCCGTCTCGCCGAGCCGCCGCGCGATCCACGCCGCGACATTCTCCGCCGAGGGATTTACACCCTGAAACGGGGCGAGGTCATTCAGGTTCCGGTCGTGAGCCTCGCCCAGAATCGCGTCCAGCGCCGGCTTCACCCGTGTGAAGTCGATCAGCACACCCATCCCGTCGAGTTCCGGCCCCGCGAAGGTCGCTTCAACCCGCCAGTTGTGCCCGTGCAGCGGTTCCAGCCGCCCGTCGAGCAGGCGCAACTGGTGCGCGGCCGCAAACCAGCCCGACACCGTGACTTCGTACATCGCGTTCTCCACTCCCCGAAACCGACCGATCGAAGACAATATGCGGATGATACGACGATCTTCCAGCAGACACTCCGCCGCGGTCCGGTTCCGCCTTCCCGTGCGGCTCGCTCTCCTGGCCGGGCTCCTTGCGCTCGCCGCCTGCCGGAACGTGCACAGTCCGGACGTCCGATCCATGTCGACTCCCTATCGCGACCCGAAGGGCCTTGAGTACGTGAACGGCTCCATGGAAGGACTCGAACAACTTCTCGACGGACTCGATCGACAAATCGAAAATGCCGTATATTGACGCCAGTGGGATGCGGCCGGCGCAGTGAGCCACGCCGCGTACCTGCTCACGATCAGAGAATACGCCGGTCGCCCATGCGCATCTGCTTTACAAGTGACTTCCACGGCAGCGAGTCGCTCTATTCGCAGCTCGACTCGCTTCTCGATGCGGAGCGACCCGACCTGCTCATCCTCGGCGGCGACATGTTTCCCGAAGGCAGCCGCGAGGATCCCTGTGGAACGCAGGGCCGGTACGTGCAGGAGGTCTTCACCGCCCGACTGGAACAGTGGCGGGCGCAGGTACCGGCGATGCAGATCGCGATGATCTTCGGCAATCATGACTGGCTGTCGACGATGCACGCCCTGCATACCTATCACGAACAGGGCCTCGTGGCGCTGCTCGATCGATACGAGACCTGGCATTTCGGCGGCGTCGACTTCCTCGGCTATTCCAAGACCCCGCCGACCCCGTTCTGGCTCAAGGACCTGGAGCGACTCGACCTGCCCACCGACGCGCTCCCGGCCGAGGGCGGTGCGATCTGGGATCTCGCCTGCCTGCGCGTCCGCGATGTGACCGCGGTCGAGCACTTCCGCTCCCGGGCCACGATCGAGCGCGAACTCGCGTCGACGGAGGCTCCGGCCGGCCGCTGGATCTTCGTCTGCCACGCGCCGCCGCATGACTCCGCGCTGGACCGCCTGCCCCACGTGCCCCACCCCGTCGGTTCGCGCGCCGTCCGGCAGTTCGTCACGCGCACGGCCCCGGTGCTGGGCCTCCACGGCCACATCCACGAATCGCCGGTCGTCACCGGATCGTTCAGCGAGCGGATCGGCTCGACGCTCTGCGTGAACCCCGGCCAATCGACCGATCGGCTCCAGGCCGTCCTGGTCGACATGGGCTCGCCGAACCCGACCGTGCGTCACACGGTGTTTTCGTGACCGTGCAGGAAGTTCTGCGCACGCGCTCGCTCGTTCTGATCGGAATTCGCGGTGTGGGAAAGTCGAGCGTCGGCCGGCGCCTGGCGGGGCGGCTCGGCATCGAGTTCATCGACACCGACGAACTCGTTCAACGCAGCGCGGGTAAGACCATTTCCGCGATTTTCGGGGAAGAGGGGGAGGCGCGGTTTCGTGAATTCGAAGCCGCGGCCGTCGCCAGCGCCCTGTCGCAGCCGGGGCGCGTCGTGAGTGTCGGTGGGGGGGCGGTGCTGCGGGCCGAGTCGCGGGACCTCCTCCGCGAGCGGGCGTTCTGTCTGTGGCTCACGGCCCCGGTCGATGAACTCTCGCGCCGCCTGGCCCACGACGTACGGTCTCCGCTGAATCGTCCGCCCCTCACGGACCTCGCGCCGGCTGCCGAAATCGCCCGTCTGCTCGAGGAACGCACACCGCTCTACGCCGCGGTCGCCGACGCGACGGTCGAAACGGCGGGTCGTACAATCGACGCCGTGTGCGACGATATTCTGGCCGCGATCAGCGGGTGACGACTAGTGCTGACGATTCTCGAGTTCGGTGTCTGGCTGCTCGGGCTCTGCGTCGGCAGCTTTCTGAACGTCGTCGTCTATCGCCTTCCGCTCGGCCTTTCGATCGCCCGGCCGACCTGGTCCTTTTGTCCGCACTGCAACCACCAGCTGCGCGTTCGCGATAACGTGCCGCTGCTCGGATGGCTGATTCTCCGCGGTCGCTGCCGCGACTGTGCCGCACCGATTTCCGCGCAGTACCCGTTCGTCGAAGCGCTCACCGGCCTCGTATTCGTCCTGGTCTTCCACTGGCTCTTCGTCGGCGTCGCCTGGCCCGTGGCCGCGGACGCCGCCTGGCCGCGCGATCTGCCCCTGGGCCTCGCCTGGCTCACGCTCGCCGCGTGTCTCGTCGCATGCTCGGCGATGGACATCGTCTCCTACCTGATCGACACGGGCGTGACGCTGTTCGCCGTAGTCGTCGGCGTCGTCGCCTTCGCGTTCTGGACGCCGGCCGCGACGGCGGCGCTCGAACTCAGCCGACCGGCACTCGCGGCTGCGCTGGCCGCGGGCATCGTCTGCGTGCCGATGCTCGCGTGGATATTCCTTCGCACGCCGCACCTCGAACCTGGCGCGGCCGGCGACGGAGATGCATCGGCGACAGATTCTGCCGAGCCGCTTCCGAGCGTCGGCGACGCCGACCCGCCCGACGCGGGGAATCCCGCTCTCGAACAACCAACCGGGGATTCGCAGCAGCGCCCGCTGTCGTTCACGCTTGTCACGCTTGTCATTCTTGCATTCACGCTGCCTGTCTTCGGGCTCATCGCGGCCACGGCCCACTCGGAAGCGTATCGTCCGACTGCGGTCATCGACCCGACCGCACCGAATCTGGCGGAGACGGTCGCATTCTGGTGCAGCCTCGCCGGGTTGATCGCAATTTTCGGCCTCATGGTCCTCTCCGCCGGCCAGCCTCGCGAGGCCGATGAGCGCCTGGCCGAGGAAATCGAGGATGAAGCGCCGGCCGCCCGGAAGACCTCGCTTTTTGAACTCCTGTGGCTCGGCCCGATGGTCATCGCCGCCGCGGCGGCGTGGATCGTCGTGGCGTATGTCCCCGTGGCGGCCGCGTGGTTCGACGGCGTGTTGGAGTGGTCGCCGTTCGGTGGCCTTCGGCCGCTGGGGGGGGTCGCGTTCGCGGTCCATGGCGCGATGGTCGCGGCGGCGGCCGGGTGGGGTGTGCGTCTCGTGTTCACGCTGGTTTTCGGCCGCGAGGCGTTCGGCGTTGGGGATATCTACATTCTCGCGGCGGCGGGGGCGTGTGCCGGCTGGGCGGTGGCGCTGCTGGGGTTCCTGCTGTCCGTCGGCGTCGCGCTTCTCGCTTGGCTCGCGAGCCTGACAGCGAAGCGCTCGGCGATGATCGCATTCGGTCCGCCGCTGGCGATCGGGTTTTTGCTCGCGCTCTGGCTGTTTCGGCCGCTCGCCGGCTTCTTCGCCCGCGTTGCCGAGGAGTACGAGCCGCTCTGGCGCTCGTCGCCGCTGATGCTCATCGGGTTCTTCGTCCTCGCGTCGGTCTTCGCGGTGCTGGTGAGCCGGATGCTTCGGCGGTTGATCGAGCCGGGTGACAATTCGGGCGACGATCCGCCGGAGGCCGCCAAGATGTAATCGCGCAGTGACGCCGCGTCGCAAACGGGCTACTTCACCGGCTTGACGGCGATGTAGTCGAGGCCGATCGCGTCGCCCGGCGTCACGCCCATGCCGGAGACCTCCGGCTGCGGCCGCATCTTGATCTCGATCGCGTGCTCGCCCGCCGTCAGTGCCAGCCTCTTCGTCACGAACTCCCGGGCGAGCGTGCGGACCGGTACGAACAGCTTGAGGCTCGTCGCGTCATCCGAGAACACGATTGGATTCCCGTCGATCGTCACATCAGCGACGGCTGACGTCGGCGTCCGAGCGCACGCGAGGTAAAGCTCGTAATTGCCGTCTTTCTCGATCGGCAGGCGCAGCTTCACCGGCCCTTTCGAACCGTCGAACTTCACGTGCTTCCCGCCCGACCAGAGCGGGCCGGCCTCGAACGCCGGCGATAGACCCGCGGGCAGGAGCGTCTCGATCTCGTGAAACACCGCACCTTTCAGCATGAATTCCGGCGCGGGCACGAGATTCGCGGCCAGTTCGAGATGCCGCAGGTCCGCGTCCTGGATCGCGACGTGGTCGTCGTACGTGCCCGGCCGGGCGTAGTAGTAGCTGATCCGCGCATAGGACATGCCCGGCACGCGCGTGTGCGGGAAGAGCTCCATGAAGAACGCGATGCGCTCGTTGAACGGGATGTCGTCGAGGATGTGCCAGCGGACGTTGGAGACGAACCCGCGATTGCCGTAGCCGTCGTTGCGCGGCTGGGCGCAGTAGGCCGTCTGGAAGATATCGGGCAGCGACCAGGCGTAATTGAAATAGTCCTCCGAGCCGGTGCCGAACGTCGAGGGCACGCGGTCGCCGTCGACGAAGATCTTCTCGTCGCCCTCACCCCACCAATTGCCCCAGGAGGTCGACAGCCGGCAGGGGTTGAGCAGCATGACCGCAGTGCCGACATACCGGCCCTGCCCGCCGGCGATCAGGAACGGCAGATCCTGCGGCTGATCGTGCGAGCCGACGAGGTCGTGATCGACGCGCCAGTGGGCCCGGAAGTGCATGGAGCGATCGGTCCATTCATATGGCGCAACACGGGCTTCGCCGGTGATGCGCACCTCCTGTTCGCCGCGATTCTCGACGACGATCCGCAACGACTCGCGAAAGGGCATGATGAATCGGCAGGTCATCCGGCCCGACGCATCTACTGACATCGGCAGCGAGTCGTAGGGGTTGGTCCCCGGCGCAGCACCGAAGAAATCACCGATCGGCGTCTGAACGTCGCCCCATTTCTGACCCTCGGTATGCATGTGGAGTATGGTTTGTCGAAGCGCGCGATCCATGTCGGCGGCCACAACCTGTAACTCGAGTTGCTCGATCGCGCGCGGGCCGGCGAGCTTCAGGACTTCGGCAGAGCTATTTCCCGCGAGCGTCGACGAGATAGGCGCCGCTTCGATTTCTTTCATCGCCGTCGCATGCACGCGAAGCATGCGCTTGAAACCGGGAATCGCATCCGGCGGTGACATGTCGGGCTCTTCCGCTACGTCACCGGAGAACATTCTGCTGAGCCCTCTCGTGAGCCTCAACGCCAGCCCCAGCGGAATGTAGCCATCAACTTGCGTGCCCGGTTCATACGCGCGCACGGTCACATGATAGAAATGCGGGTCCTTGAGATTCCCGACCCAGGTAATACGGCACCGTTCGGAAAAGGGAATCGGTGCGTACGCGGCGTACATTTGTTTTTCAAGATCCTCGGCAAGCAATCTCTCGCGCAGTCCGATTTGGCGATCAACTGCCGTGTGGGGCGCGGTGAGAAAATCGGCCGCCGGCCCTGTGTACAGACGTCCGCCGTCGATCTCGACCCGGAGTTCGCCGTGGATTGCGGCAGTCCAGGTGCGGACGATAGCGCCGGGGCCCTTCACGTCGCAGATCAGGTACTCGCCGACGCCGCTCGGGCCGGGGCGCTGGAGGACGGCTTCGAAGCCCGGGATCGGCTCGCCGCCGAAGCCGTCCGAATTCTCGAACCAGCCTGCTCCGCCCGGCACGCAGCTCCGCCGATCAAAGGACGAGAACTGTATCACATTGTAGTGGGGCAACGGCAATTCGGCGAGCCGACGCAAGTCGTACATATCGCCGACAAGGTCGTACGTGTTGATGCGGTTGACTGGGTGGGGTGCGCATCCGCAGATGAGGAGCAGTGCGGCGAGGGGCAGGGAAGCAGCGGTGAGTCGGGGCATGACACCTCCAGGTGGGTGAGTGTCGATGACGGATCGAATCGAATCGTACTGATCCGCCCGCGATCGGGCGAGCCCATCATGACTCCCCGACAAACGTGCCGATGTGTTCGCCCAGCACGACGCGGCGCATCGTCCCCGGCGTGAAGAGGTTGAAGACCGCGATCGGCACGTGATGCTGCTGGCACACATCGATCGCGCTCACGTCCATGACCTTCAGCCGGCCATCGATGACCTGGTTGTAGGTCACGCGGTCGTAGAGCTTGGCCGTCGGGTCTTTCTTCGGGTCAGCGCTGTAGACGCCGTCGACCTTCGTAGCCTTCAGCAGGACATTCGCCTGGAGCTCTGCCGCCCGCAGCGCCGCGCAGGAATCCGTCGTGACGTGCGGATTGCCGGTCCCGGCCGCGAGGATGACGATTCGTTTCTTCTCCAGATGGCGAATGGCCCGGCGGCGGATGAAGGGCTCGCAGACGCGCGAGATCGACAGGGCGCTCTGGACGCGCGTCGCGTGGCCGCGGCGTTCGACCGCTTCCTGAAGCGCGAGGGCGTTCAGCACGGTTGCGAGCATGCCCATGTAGTCGGCCGTGGCGACGTCGATGCCCAGTTCGCGGGAGAAATTCGCGCCGCGGAGGAAGTTGCCGCCGCCGACGACCACGGCGACCTGCACGCCGAGATCGACGACATCGCAGATCTCGGTCGCGACGCGATCGAGCGGGGCCCGCTGCACGCCGAATTCGCCGGGTTCGCAGAACCCTTCGCCGGAGATCTTGAGCAGGACGCGTTTATAGACCGGTTTCGACGTCATGGCGGCGGGGCTCGCCTGGGCGGTGGACATGTCGCGGATGATAGCGGCAAGCCGCGCACCGGGGGTAGGCCGTCAGAAATCGACGCGTGAAAACGTGAAAACGTGATAACGTGATAACGTGAAAACAGGCGCGGCGGTGAGCGGGGGAGGGAACAAGGGAACAAGGGAACAAGGGGACAAGGGGACAAGGGGGCGGTGGGAAGGTGGGAACGTGGGAAGGTGGGAACGGGATCAGAACCCGCTGCGCCAGCAGGCGGTTTGCTACGTGTGAAAACGTGAAAACGGGCGCGGCGGTGGGAAGTGAGAACGTGGGAAGGTGGGAAGGGGATCGGAACCCGCTGCGGTCTCCATCTTCGCCCGCCATGGCGCGACTCTTCGCCCGGCAGGGCGCACGATCGTTGCCAGTGACTTCAGTCACTGGATGGCAGCCTCCTTTTGTTCCCCGCCCGGAGGGCGGACGAGGTTTGCCAGTCCGCGCGCACGATGTCCGGCGATCTGCACCCCGTGCATCGGCGACGCGGCCCGGTCGCGTGAATAGCGCGTCCGGAAAATCATCGAAAACAAGCCCCGCAGCCCCGGCGACGGCGTCCGTAGACGCGTCGACGAAGCATGTGCGCCCGCGCGCGAAGACCGTGCGGCCGCGCACAAACGTCGCGCAGCCCCGCGCGAGGGTTTTACAGCCCTGCGCGAAGCTCGCGCAGCCCTGCGCAAGGGTTTCACAGCCCCGCGCGACGACCGTACGGGGCTGAACAAGTCGCGCGCAGGGCTGAACAAAGCGCGTGAAGGGCTGTATAAAGACCGTGCGTGGGTGAACAGGGAGCGTGCGCTGCGGAACGAGAGGCGTGCGAAGGCGGGAAAAAGATGCCGCGTGCGGCAGCGCAGAAGACGCGTGTCCGCGCTTCGGGGCGTCCCGCGTGAACGGCATGCTTACGCGGAGTACCGCGAAAGCATGCCACCCGCCCGCGTTTTCACGTTATCACGTTTTCACATTTTCACGCGTCGACCGGCGGCGAGCGCCCCGCTCACGCCCCCGGCTTCTTCAGCCGCGTTCGCAGCCACGCGTCGATGAACGGCTGCACCTCTCCGTCGAGGACGCGCTGCGTGTCGCCGATCGCGAGGCCGGTGCGGTGGTCCTTCACGTGGATCGTCGAGCCGTGGAGGACGTAGCTGCGGATCTGGTTGCCCCAGGCGATCTCGCCCTTGTCGCTGTAGAGCTTCGCCAGTTCCGCGTCGCGCTTCGCCTGTTCCATCTGCTCCAGCTTCGACTGGATGAGCGCGATCGCCATGCGTTTGTTCTGCTGCTGGCTGCGCTCGACGACGCATTCGACCGTGATGCCCGTGGGGATGTGCCGGATGCGCACGGCCGACGCGACCTTGTTCACGTTCTGGCCGCCCGCGCCGCTCGCCCGGCGGAACGTGACGATGTCGAGGTCCTTCTCTGGCAGCTCGATCTGCGCGTCTTCGAACTCCGGCAGCACATCCACGCCGACGAACGACGTCTGCCGCTTGCCCTGCGCGTTATATGGGCTGATGCGCACCAGCCGGTGAACGCCCGCCTCGCAGGAGAGATAGCCGTAGGCATAGGGTCCGTTGACCCGCAGCGTCACCGACTGGATGCCGGCCTCTTCGCCGTCGTTGCGGTCGACTTCCTCCGCCGCGTAGCCCGCGCGTTCGAAGTACATGATGTACATGCGCAACAGCATCTCGGCGAAGTCGCACGACTCGACGCCGCCCGCGCCCGCCTGGATGCTGAAGAAGCACGGCAGGGCGTCGTTCTTGCCGCTGAGCAGCGTCAGCAGCTCGACCTTGTCCGTCCGCGCCGCGATCGTCTCGATCTCGGCCTCGACCTCGCGCCGCGCCGCTTCGTCGCCCTGCTCTTCGGCGAGTTCCACGAGCAGGGGGGCCTCGTCGCACCGCTTGACCAGGTCCTGCACCGGCTCGACCTGGGCGCGGAGCGCCTTCAGCTCCTGCACGACCTTCTGAGCATTCTCCTGAATGTCCCAGAAACCCGGCGCGGCCATCTTGTCATTGAGTTCGGCGATCCGCTGCTGTTTGGCGGGCAGGTCAAAGAGAGTCCCGGATCGCGTGGATGCGGGCCGTGAGAGAATCGAGCGTTCCGTGCAGGTCTTCGATCGGCATTTCAACTCCTCAGGTTCGGCAAGAGGATAGTCGGGCGATCACTGACCGTAAACGGTGGGGCGACGCTGCGCGATTTTCGGCGGCCGCCGATCCCCTGCCGCTCATTCTGCGGGTTTCAGCGAGATCGGCGATGGGACTTCGTCACCGAGGTCCATCAGCTTGAGAGCGGAATTCTCGATCGGATACAGGTTTCGCCCCAGAACATCGACTTCGATCCGATCTGCGGGAATCCACTTCGAATGGTCCGCCATGTATCGCACAGTGCGCGAGAGGTTGTACAGCGGGAGGAAATGCTGGTTGATCTTCTTGTAGCGGTTCGTCTTCATGAGAATCAGATTCCGCGTCTCGTGATTCGTCGGGAAATTGCCCTCGCATTCGAGAAGGGCGTCGACGATCTGGAGGGCGGCGTAGAAGGCGACTGTAACAATCCAGTCGGGAAACTCGCGATCAATCAAGGCGATGAGCTTACGGTTGTGCTTCCACTGAACGAGGTGCTTCGATTGGCTCGCCATAGACCGTCCTGCCTGTTTCACGGCTTACAAATCGAAAACGCTCGTCCCAGGGGATCTGGTGCAGCTCGACGAGCCCGACGTTGAAATCACGAACGACTTCGGAATTCAGCTCCGCCAACCGGTCGGCCAGGTCGAAATCAAACTGATCGGCCCTGGGAACGAAGAAGATCGTCAGGTTCGACGATTCGGGCGAAAAGAAGCAGGAGCGAACAAGGTCCTTGTGCTCTTTCGACCAATCGCGGGCGCGCTGGATTACGCCGCGGGCCTCTTTCATCCAGAGGTCGACTCCGATGCCCAGGCGACATGCCGCGATCACCTGCCGCCCGGTGCGCATGAAGAGATCGTTGTCCTCCGGGTGGAGCAGGAAGTTCTGATCGCTCTCCGGAATCCGCACGGCCTCGGCGTGTTTTCGGGGGTTTGCCATGTACACCACCCTCGCACCGCTCATCTGTCGATAGGGACTTGCCCACTCCAGATAGATGATACAGCGTTTCGTGAGTTCCTTCTACGCCGAATTGGAAACCCCCGCAGAGCGCGGCTATCATCGTTTCCGCACATTGCATCCAGTAGACCGGTTTTGAGGCGCATCCATGAGCATTCGAACCACGATCAAGTCAGTGGCGGTTCTCGGAGCGGGGCAGATGGGCGCGGGTATCGCCCAGACATTCGCCGTCGCCGGCTGCAGCGTCATTCTCTATGACTCCTTCCCCGGCGCGACCGACCGCGGCCTCAAGACGATCGCCGGATCGCTCGACAAGTTCGTCAGCAAGGGCAAGCTGCCCGCCGAGACCGCCGAGAAGGCCAAGGCCGCGCTGAAGGTCGGCTCGCTCACCGACGCCGCGAAAGCCGACCTGATCATCGAGGCCATCACCGAGGACCCGGCCGCGAAGAATACGATCTGGCGGCAGCTTGGCGAGACCACGCCCCCCGACGTCGTCTTCGCCAGCAACACCAGCAGCATCTCGATCAGCGCCCTCGGCCACGCCAGCGGCCGGCCGGACCGCTTCATCGGCATGCACTTCTTCAATCCCGTCCCGCTGATGAGCCTGGTCGAGGTCGTCGTCGGCCTGCGGACGGCCCCGGAGGTCACGACCCTGACCGTGAACCTGGCGAAGGAAATCGGCAAGACGCCGGTCACGGTCAAGGATCACCCCGGATTCGTCAGCAACCGCATCCTCATGCCGATGATCAACGAGGCCGTGAACTGCCTCGCGGACGGCGTGGCCGATGCCCAGACGATCGACGAGGTGATGAAGCTCGGCATGAACCACCCGATGGGCCCGCTCGCGCTGGCGGACCTCATCGGCCTCGACACGTGCCTGTTCATCCTCGAAGTCCTCCACCGCGACCTCGGCGACGATCGCTACCGCCCGACGCCGCTCCTGCGCACGATGGTTCGCGGAGGCATGCTCGGCCGCAAGAGCGGAAAGGGGTTCTACGACTATGAGCAGCGCTGAAACACCGACGCAGGTCGAGTTTTCAAAGAGCGGTCATACGGCCACGCTGACGCTGACGTCGCCGACGGGCGTGAATATCCTCGCTTCGCCGGTGCTCGGCACGCTCGGTTCGTTCGTCCAGCGGCTCGCCGAAGATGCGGAGGTGCGATTCGTCGTGATCCGCGGCGCCGGCAAGACCTTCGCCGCCGGGGCCGACATCGCCCAGATGTCGCGCTACAACGAGGAGGACGGCAAGGCCTACAGCAAGAGCGGCCATCACGTTTTCGACGCGATCGCCTCCCTTCCCCAGGTCACGTTTGCCGTGCTCAATGGCCATGCCCTCGGCGGCGGATGCGAACTCGCGATGGCCTGCGATTTCCGCATCGCGACCGCGGGCACCAAGCTCGGCCAGCCCGAGAGCCGTCTCGGCCTCGTCCCGGGGTGGGGTGGCACCTCCCGCCTTCGCTGTCTGGTCGGCCTCGCCGCGGCCCGACGACTCATGTTCACGGGCGAGTCGATCGCCGCGGACGAGGCGATGCGCATCGGCCTCGTGGATGAGGTCGTGCCCGGCGTCGAAGAACTCGATGCGGCCATCGCCCGCTGGTGCGACCGGGTGAAGGCCGGTTCTCCCGCGGCGATCCGGCGCATCAAGCACGCGCTGATGCACGGTGACGAAACCAGTCAGTTCGCGTTCTGCTTCAGCTGCTCCGATGCCCGCGAAGGCATGAGCGCGTTCCTCGAAAAGCGGCCCGCGGCGTGGACGAAGTAGCGGCGAGGGCCCGCCCGCCGCGCCGGCCGGGCGAGGATGACGCCTACTGGGAGCGCTGGATGCTCCGCCCGGCGGAGGAGGCCGTTCCGGCGTCGCTCGGCGGTCGCTGGTGGGTTGCGCATACAAAACCGCGGGCCGAAAAATCGCTCGCGCACGACCTGACGACGCGCGGCGTCTTCTGCTACCTGCCGATCTGCCGCCGCCAGACGCGCAGCCGCACGACCGGCCGCACGTCGACGTCGCTGATTCCCGTCTTCGCCAGCTACCTTTTCGTCAACGGCGACGAAAACCAGCGCCGCACCGCCCTCGCGACGCAGCGCGTAGTCAGCACGCTGGTCGTCCACGGGCAGCAGGAACTCATCGCCCAGCTTCAGCAGATTCAGCGCGTCCTCGCCTCGGAATCGCCTTTCGAGTGGGGCGAGACGCTCGAAACGGGCGACTGGGTTCGCGTCACCGCCGGACCGCTCGCCGGCGTCGAAGGCGTCGTCGTCCGTCGGCTCCGCAAGGCCCGCCTCGCCCTGAATGTGACGATGCTCTCGCAGTCGGTCCGCGTCGAGGTCGATCGCTCGCTTCTGGAACGCATCGACCCGCCCGCTTACACCCTGTGACGGACGGGGCCGGGCGCGATCGGCCGCGGCCGCGCTACCATCTTGCACCGCTGCCGGGAAAATTGCGCCGGATGCACGAATTCGAAGGCCAGTCCGACCGCAGGCTGCCGATCTACCTCGGCGAACCGCACGCGTGTCCCTACCTGCCCGAACGCACCGCCCTCGATGCCTTCACGATCACCAGTGAGGGACGCGTGACCTCGGCCATGTACGAGCGGCTGATGAATCTCGGATTCCGCCGGTCCGGGACGATCATCTACCGGCCGGTCTGCGAACTCTGCTCCGCCTGCGTCCCGATCCGCGTTCCGGTCGCCGATTTCGCCCCTTCCCGGTCGCAGCGCCGCGTCGCCCGGCGTAACGCCGACGTGCGGGTCGAGCTCGGCCGGCCGCGCTGCGACGACGCCCGCTATGACCTCTACTGCCGCTACCAGCGCCACCGGCACCCGGACCGCGTCGATTCGCGCGATGCGTTCGCCCGTTTTCTGGTGGATTCGCCGATCCAGACGCTCGAATTCGCATTTTTCACAAGTGGCCGGCTGGTCGGGATTTCGATCGTCGACGCCTGCCCGGCGTCTCTCTCCAGCGTCTACTTCTACTACGATCCTGCAGAGTCGGCGCGGAGCCTCGGCGTCTTTTCCGGCCTGTGCGAGATCGAGGAGTGCCGACGGCGCGGCCTGGCGTACTGGTACCTCGGCTATTTTGTCAGGGGCTGCGCGAAGATGGAATACAAGGCCCGGTTCCAGCCTGCCGAATTGCTTGGAACGGACGGCGTGTGGCGGCGGATGGCGGATTCTGACGGGAGCAAGGCGACGCAATGAACGACAAGCCAATGACGCTGGGTGGATTGAAGACGAGCGGATACCGGCCGCGGTCCATCAAGGATGAGCTTCGCGAGAACCTGATCACGCGGCTCAGGAGCGACCAGCCGCTCTGGCCGGACCTCGTGGGCTATGAGGATACGGTGGTGCCGCAGCTCATCCGCGGCATCCTCGCACGGCACGACATACTGCTGCTGGGCCTGCGCGGGCAGGCGAAGACGCGCATCCTCCGCTCGCTGCCGGATCTGCTCGATGAATGGATGCCGGTGGTCGACGGCGTCGAGCTGTGGGACGACCCGGTCGCGCCGCGGATGTCCGCGACGCGCAAGTTCATCGAGATTCACGGCGACGGCGCCCCGATCCGCTGGGTGCATCGAAGCGAGCGCTATCACGAGAAGCTGGCGACGCCCGATGTGACGATCGCCGACCTGATCGGCGAAGTCGATCTGATCAAGCATGCGGAAGGGCGGCACCTGGCCGATGAAGCCACGATGCACTTCGGCCTCGTCCCCCGCAGCAACCGGGGCATCTTCGCGATCAATGAGCTGCCCGACCTCGCCCCGCGCATACAGGTCGGCCTCTTCAACGTTCTCGAAGAGCGCGACGTGCAGATCCGCGGCTACCCGATCCGCCTCAACCTCGACGTCCTCCTGGTCTTCAGCGCCAACCCCGAGGATTACACCAACCGCGGCCGCATCGTCACGCCGCTCAAGGACCGCATCGGCAGCGTGATCCGGACCCATTACCCCCATAGCAACGCCGAGGCGATGCGCATCACGCGGCAGAACGCGTTTGTCGGCCGGGGGGAGGGCGGGCTGCCCGTCGAAGTGCCGAGCTTTGTGCATGAGACGATCGAAGAGTTGATGCGCCTCGCCCGCCAGAGCCCGCACATCAACCAGCAGTCGGGCGTGAGCGTCCGCGCGTCGATCGCGGCGCTGGAGGTGGTGGTCGCCAGCGCCGAGGCGCGGGCGATCCGCTGCGGCGAATCCGCCATCGTCCCGCGTGTCAGCGATCTCGACAGCCTGCCGACGGCTTGTCGGGGCAAGCTGGAACTGATGCTCGCCGAGGATGAAAATGCGGAGGACAAGCTGATCCGGGCGCTGGTCGGCGAGGCGATCAAGAACGTCTCCGAAGAGCTTCTCGACGCGGCCGCGCTGGAGGGGCTGGTCGCGCAGTTCTCCGGCGGAAAGGTGAACCTGGAGGTCGGAGACGAGCTTCCCGCGGCCGAAATCGTCCGCGCGGCGGGTTCGGTCAAGGGCCTGCTCGACGCGGCCCGCGAGGTCCTCAAGCGTGCTCCGAAGATCGAACGGCCGTCGGCCGACGAAGCGCTCCACCTGGCCGCGGCGATCGAATTCGTCCTCGAATCGCTGCACGTGCGGAACAAGCTGAGCAAGTACACATTTCGCGACCGCGTTTATTACAAACGGTAGCGCGTGCGCTGAGCGATTGTTCCGAGCCCGACGCGCAAGCGAGGGAGTCCTGCAAGGCCCGCTGATTCCTCGCTCGCGCTTCGGGCTCGGATTCTTCGGGGATCCTCTTCGACGCCGGCGCCGCTACACGACATTCACGTGCTCGGCCTCGATCGTCTTCTGGAAAGAATTGACATTACTGGTCGTCTCGAAGTCGATGAAGTAGAGGGGGCGGTCGCGGGTTTCTTCGAGAATGCGGAGGACGTACTCGCTGAGCACGGTGAGGATGAGGAACACGAAGAAGAACATCGTCGTGTTCATAATCGAGGTCGAGAACCAGCCCTCGGCGAGCTGTTTCTTTATGAGCGTGATCACGAAGATGTAACCGAGGTAGAGCAGGTTCAGCCCGCACGCCGCCACCCCCAGCAGCGACGCCGCCCGCAGCGGAATCGCCGAATTGGAGATGAGCACGTCGATCGCCCGGCCGAGCGAGCGCAGGGCTCCGTCGCGCCGGGGGGCCTTGCCGCCGCGAAAGACGCGCGTGTACGGCACGTGCTTCTGGCGATAGCCGACCATCGAGTTCAGGTATTTCAGGTAGCGTCGCTTGTTGCGGATGCGCGTCATCGAATTTACGACCGAGCGGCTCATGACGCGGAAGTACGAGGCGCTCTCGCGGACCGGGAATTCGAGCATTCGCTTGGCCAGCGAGTGATACAGCCGCGAGCCCATCCGCAGGTGCCACGGCAGCTCGTCGACGCGCCGCGTCTTGCCGATGACCAGGTCGCAACCGTCGATCGCCGCCTGGACGAACTCGGGGATCAGCGCCGGCGGGTCGCCGTCGATCTCCATGAGCACGACGTAGTCGCCGATCGCGTTGTCCAGCGCGGCCATGTAGGCGGCCTCGCGATCGTACTCGCGGCTGAGGCAGAGCATCCGTAGGTTTGGCAGGGTTTGCTGAATCTCCTGCACTCGCTGGCGGAAGGCGGTGTCGGAGCCGTTGTCGACGATCAGGATCTCGTAATACTGGTAGTTTTGAGCGAGAATTGCGGTCGTTTCGCGCAGAAACGCCTCGATCCCCTCGTCACAATGGGCGACGACGGCCACGGAGATGACAACCTGCGATTCTTTTGCCACGAGCGGTTCCTGTCGACCTGCGGCCGGGTGTATTCGCACCGCAGCGGCAGGATACCGCGCTTGATTGCGTCAGGGGAGCATCGGCGTCGCGACGGTGCGTTACGGCGCGACATACTCCGGCGCCTTCCGCGGCCAGAGGACGATGTCGCCGTCGGCGTCTTCGATCACCGTCTCTTTCGACGGCTCGGTGCCGCCGTCGTCCGTGAGATTGACGCCGACGCTGTAGAGCACGAAGTCCTTCTTGTCATCGCTGCGACGATAGACGAACGGCTTTACTGAGAATGGGTCGACCGCGTCGTCGCCGAGGTTGAGGACGTCGAGGGTGGCCGGCCATTCCCGATGTTTCGCTTTCCACTCGAGAAGGGCAAACAGCGTCAGCAGGCCGCGGCGGTAAAGCTGCGCGCTGGCTTCAAAAAACCGGGTCCGTCCGGGCGGCATCAGATTCGAGGCCGTCCAGAATCGCAGGTACGGATCGCCGTCCGCAATTTTCTTCACATCTGCACGCATCTCGCCGATCTTCGGAATCGCCGCGGGGAGCGGCAACTCCCACCACGCGGATTCCCGCGCGATCTTTTCTTTGGCGACGCGCCGCGTCTCTTGCGGCGAACCCTTCAGGAGCGCCGACTTGTACTCGTCGACGCTCTTGAACGCCGACGGTCCGATTCTCAACTCGGCAGGCAGGTCCTTCAGGTTGTCCCCGAGGCCGCGAACGCCCTCCAGCGTCTCGCGATGCTTCGGATCCTTCAACTCGTCACGCGCCCATGCATGATCGCGGTCGATCATCTCGGCGAAGAATAAACGGTCGACGAACACCAAGATCTCCTCTGACGGCGTGTGGAGTGCCCATGCGTCGTTTACGGCGCGGCGCAAACCGGCGATATCGCGCGGAGGCGTGGCTGCGGCGAGCGTGACAAACTGGTCGAACGCGACCCGCTCGATCATCTTCTGTACATTGGATCCCATCAACGTCGCGCTCCACGCTCCGTGGGCCGCGATTCGGTAGACGATCGCCCAATCTCGATAGGCTTCGGCCCACCGGCCGTTTCGGGCCTTTTCGCCCGCGTCGGCCATGTGAAGGTGCGCGAGTAGTCGAAAGCTCGTTGCCGAAAAATCGCCCGGCTTGGATTCGAAGTCGAGCGGTGAACGCAGCGCGTCTGTCGGAAAGCAGCGCGCGGCCGCGGCGGCCTTCCGCGTCGCGCGCAGGGCGTCTGCGTTCAGCCGCAGCCACACCTTGATCCCCGCTTCGTGCTCGGCCGGCCAGTCGAGGCGGATGGGGATGATCCGCTCGTTCAGAATGAGCCATGCCGCGGTTTCCTTGCCGATCGCCTCCTCGTGTTCGAAGTCGTAGGTGCGGACGTAGGCCTTCACCGCCCGAGCGTAGTCGTCGTAGCCGTTCAGCCCCTTTCCGCGATCAACGACGCGCCGGTACCACTCCATCCGCTCGGCCTTCGGGACGGCGTAGGGATCGGGCAGGGTGGGCTGCGTGCTGGCCGGTTGAGTTTGCATGAGAATCCAGAGAAGGGCTAAGGTCATGTCGAGCGCTCTCCTGATAGCAATGGACGCGCGACCGGCAATGGTGGGCCGAGCCCACCCTACAGCACCTTTAACCGCCGCTTCGCCGGCTTTACGACCAGGTCGTAGTCATCCGTGTCGACGCACTTCACCGTCGCGAACTCGCCGAGCGGCAGCTCCGCGTCCGCCGCGATGCACACGCTGTCGACCTCCGGCGCCTGGCCTGCGTGGCGGCAGACCGGGCCGCGCTCGTCCTCGTCCGAGTCGACGAGCACCTCGAAGCTCCGGCCGATCCACTTGCGGGCACGGGCGAGCACCGCGTCCTGTTGCGCCAGCATGAGCCGCTCGTAGCGCTCGGTCTTCACTGCCTCGTCGAGCTGCGTTTTCATCCGGCCGGCCGGCGTCTCCGGCTCCAGCGAATACCGGAACGCCCCGACCGCGTCGAAGTCGAACTCGCTGACGTAGCGCTCCAGCTCCGCGAATTCCGCCTCGGTCTCGCCGGGGAAGCCGACGATGAACGTCGTGCGGATCGTCACGCCGGGGATGCGCTCGCGCAGCTTCGCCAGCAGCGTCTCCGTCTCGCGCCGCGTCACGCGCCGGTGCATCGACTTCAGCACGCGGTCGTTGATGTGCTGGAGCGGGATGTCGATGTACTTCACTACGCGCTGCGAAGACGCAATCGCGTCGATCATCTCGTCCGTCATGATCGACGGATAGACGTACATCAGCCGCACCCACTTTGCCCCGTCCCACTCGGCGTCCAGCCGCCGCAGCAGCCCCGCCAGCCCGCCGCCAAACCCGATGTCGTGGCCGTAGCTCGTCGTGTCCTGCCCGATCAGGATCAGTTCCTTCGCTCCGTCCGTGATCAGCTCCCGCCCCTCGGCCACCAGTTCGTCCGGCGTCTTCGAGTGCATCGGCCCGCGAATCGACGGAATCGTGCAGAAGGTGCACTTCTGATCGCAGCCCTCGCTGATCCGCACATACGCATAATGGCTCGGCGTGAGCCGCAGCCGCCCCTGGTCGTTCCAGCGGTTCGCCGCCCCGACGCCCACCGCGTGATAATCGCCGAGATACCGGTCGATCGCCGCATCGCGGTCCAGCCGCCACACCGCCCGCACGACGTCGTCGCGATTGTTCACGCCGACGATTGCATCCACCTCCGGCACCCACTCGCGGATCTTTTCCCCGTCGCGCTGCACCAGGCACCCCGCGACCACGATCCGCCGCAGCGTCCCGCGCCGCTTCCGCTCGGCCAGCTCGTGCAGCACCTCCAACGCCTCGGCCCGCGAGGATTCCAGGAACCCGCACGTGTTCACGACGATCGTGTCGGCCGCCGACTCGTCGCCGGAGATCACCGCGCCCGATTCCGCGATCTGCCCCAGCATTTTCTCAGAATCGACCAGGTTTTTCGCGCAGCCCAGCGAAACAAACGACACCACGGGCGCGGGACCCGCCCCGGAGGATGAACTCGGCGCGGCACCCAGGACCGGGAGGCCCACGGCGGTGTGGCGGGAGGTTGACGACTCAGTCTTTCGCATGCGCGGGGATTTTCCTTGCCTGGTTGCGGAGTTTTCGAGCGCCCAAAGCGGGATTATAGTCGAGGAATGCCCTTTGAGGGCTCGGGCAGTTCGCCCGGCAATACGAGAGGCCGAATTCGTCCCACGAGTCATGGACAGGCAGGGGCTCCAAGCCTGATGGGCCGCCCGCAGCGCATACTGGTCGCCGTGCCGAACTGGGTCGGCGATGTCGTCCTCGCCACCCCCGTCTTCGCGGCCCTGCGCAGCCATTTTCCGACCGCGCACATCACGTTCCTCATGCGAAAGTATGTGGCCGACGTCGTCGCCGGCGCGGGCTGGCACGACGCCCAGCGCCACTGGCCCGCCGCGAAGGGGGTTCAAAGTCTGGCGGCTCTGCGCGGTTTTTCGCACCTGTTGCGCGAAGACGCATATGACACCGCCCTGCTCCTCACGAATTCGTTTCGCTCCGCAGCCCTCGCCTGGCTCGCTCGGATTCCCCGCCGTGTCGGGTACGCCCGCGACGGCCGTTCGGCGTTCCTCACCGATCGCCTGAAGCCCCTTCGCAGGGATGGGGCCTACGTCCCATCATCCGTCCTTCCCTACTACTGCCGCATTGCCGAGGCCATCGGCTGCCCGGTCGTCGACCGCCGCCTCCGACTCGTCGTCACCGCCGAAGACGACGCCGCGGCCGCACGCCTCCGCGAAGCGCATGGATTCGACGCGGTGAACTACGCCGTCATCAACCCCGGCGCGGCCTTCGGCGCAGCCAAGTGCTGGCCCGCCGACCGTTTCGCCGCCCTCTGCGACGCCATCGCGGCCGAGTTCGGCTGGACCTGCGTCATCGTCGGCGCGCCCGGCGAAGCCCCGCTCATGCGGTCGATTCGCGACCATACCCGCTCCGGCCGCGTCATCTGCATGGACAATCCCGGCACCACACTCGGCTCGCTCAAGCCGATCATTCGCGACGCCGCGCTGCTCGTCTGCAACGACACCGGCCCGCGCCACTACGGCAACGCGTTCGACGTTCCGACGGTCACGATTTTCGGCCCCACGCACCAGGCCTGGACCGACACCGAGTACACCGGCGAGACAAAACTCCAGATCAAAGTCGACTGCGGTCCCTGCCAGTTGAAAGTCTGCCCGCTCGATCACCGCTGCATGACCGGTATCTCCGTGGAGATGGTCCTCCGCGAGGCCCGCGCCCTGCTCGCCCGCCCGCCGCTCGCCCCGCTCCGCGCCTGATAGAAAAAACGACGCGCGAGCGAGGCTCCAAAGCCGGAAAGCCTCACCCGCGCGTCCATACGCACAGCATGCATCAAATCATGTCGGCCGCGTTACGGCGTGCAGCCGTAGCTCGACAGCAGGAACGCGAGGTCCGAGAGGTCGACGTCGCCGTCGACGTCAAAGTCGCCGATCAGCTCCAGCGCAACCGCCTCGCCGACCACGAGATTGTCGATGTACAGTGGGCCGTCTTCGCCGCCCGACGCCGTCGGCGTGCATTCAAACACGATCCCGTCGAAGTCCGGGTCAGCTACTTCGCCGTAGTTCGCGTTGCGGTAATCGGTCCCCAGCCGCACCGTCGCCACGTTCGTCAGCGTGTCGAACTCATAGCGAATGTGCTGCCACACGCCCGCCGTCAGCCCCATGTTCCCGCCGTTGAAGCCGTACGGGTAGATCAGCCCGGCCGAGCCGCCGCCGTCCCACTGCAGCGACCACCAGCCGTCGAACGCGACCGCGTCGGCCATCCACAGGTTGTCGCTCAGGCCCGTCCGATACTGATCCCATTCATAGATCACGTACCGGCTCGTCGGCAGCGCGTCGAACGTCCGCGCCGCGCCCAGCCAGTTCGCATCGTCGATGCCCGGCGGGTCGATGGCCATGACCTTGCCATAGCCCAGGCCCGTCGGATCATCCACGATCTGCACCACGCCGAACGCCGGGTTCGTCGTGTCGTCCACCCAGCCGTCCTGCCCCGGCAGATCGCCGAGCGTGTAGGCCGCGAAGCCGCCCGTGTCGAATACCGGCGTCGGCGTCGTCGTCTGGCCGAAATTCGACAGCAGCAGCGCCAGGTCCGTCAGACCCGTCTCGCCGTCGTCGTTCAGGTCGCCCGGGCACGGCGGCGCGTAGAGCGTCAGCCGGATGTTCTTGACGTCGATGAAGTCGGACGGATCGGCCAGCACGCCCGAATTCCAGTCCGTGCCGTAGAACCGCATGCGGCTGATCCGCGCCAGATCCCACACGCCGCCCGTCGTCACGTCGTCCGTCGAGTCGCAGTTCACGTCCGCGGCCAGGTCGTCCAGGTCGATCGTGACGTGGAACCACTCGGGGAAGCCCTGCGGCTTGGTCGGGCACTGATTCCCGCCGCCCGTCTGGTACCGCATGCCGTAGTCGACGTACCCCTGGTACAGGTCGCCGGGCACGTCATAGTTGTAGACGCGCACGAAGATCGGCGCATCCTGGTACGGGTTCGGGTTCGACCACGCATCCTGGAAGAACCGGCAGTCGAATTCCATCGTGCTGCCGGCGCCGAGGAAGAAGAGTTCGTCATACCCCGCCAGGTTGAAGTCGATGTACGGGCCGTAGTACCACCCGTTGTAGTGCCCGGTGATCGCGAAGTTGCCGAACAGGTGCACCCGCGTGTACCCCTCCGGCTCGTCGTTCATGAACTCCATCCAGCTGTCCGGCAGCGTCGGCGGGATGTAGATCGCGTCGCTGTTCGGAGACTGCGCTGTCGGCGGCCGGCCCACGTTGATCTGCTGGTCCATCGGGATGTCGATGACGGTCTGAGCGAACGTTGTGCCGACCAGGAGCACAGCGCCGGATAGAAGTGCGATTCGCCTCATGAGGTTACCTCCATTGAGTAAAGCGATATCGGAACTGCGACGGTCTGTCGCGGTTTACGCAATGCGGCCGCTCCCCCTTCTCCTGTGTGATTGAGCGGTTGCAGTGCAGCGCGTTCCCCTGACGCGCGGTCGGATGTCTCGCCCCGCAGAATCTGCCTGCACGCGACGTGCCACGGGCGCGCATTTGTCCGGATAATTCCGAGCCGATCTCACTTTTCGCAACCGGGGAAATTCACGCACCCCCGCTCTCTGGCACGCCGCGTGATAGCAATCCTCTCGCGACAAGCCGATGCCTCGCCGGCCGGTGAGCAATTCCCAGCGGCCGCAGGCGGCGTGCACCCCGCGCCGGGGGCGTCGGCGGCTCGCCGGTGCGCCCGGAACGCGTGCCGTGACGGACTCCTCGGGAGGCTTGACCATGCCCCGACGCACTTCCGCCCGCCCGCGGGCCTTCACCCTCATCGAACTTCTCGTCGTCGTCGCGATCATCGCCCTGCTGATCTCCATGCTCCTGCCGGCGCTCGGCCGGGCCCGCGAGCAGGCGAAGTCCAGCAAGTGCCTCGCGAATCTCCACTCCATCGGCCAGGCCCTCGGCGCCTGCGGCGTCGAAAACCGGGGCTACGGCCCCACGTGGGACGACGGCGAGCCCGGCGGCTCCCTCGGCCATCAGTACTTCATGCTCACCTGGGTCGACGTCCTCGCCGACGAGGAGTACCTGGGCGATGAGAAAGTCGGCGTCTGTCCCACCGACAACCGGCCGGACGACCCGATGTACGCCCGCGGCCGCGCCTGGACCTTCTTCTGGGTCAACCAATCCGGCGTCGGCGAGCAGGCCAAGCCCGGGGTCCGCACCAGCTATGCCCAGAACGCGATCATGAATTTCAACAACCACCGCGACCGCTTCATGGACCCCGCCCGCCAGGTCTACGCGGCCGACGGTTGGTGGACGTGGTTCGGCCAGCTCACCGCGTACTGGATCGCGTACGAATACGTCTACGGCTTTCCGCCGCCGGACGTCCTGACCTCGCCCACGTGGGAAGGCAGCATGGTCGCCTGGCGGCACAACGCCCGCTTCGGCTCGAACATGCTCTTCCTCGACGGCCACGCCAGCCAGATCATGCCGAAGCTGAATCTCACGCCCGCGACGATCCATCGCAACGTCGACACCCTGAAGGCCTTCAGCTTCCTCCCCGGCGAGGCCACCGATCGCATGGACTTCGAGCCGTACCGCGGAGATATCCTCGACTATGTCGGCCGCAATCCCGCCTATCTCCGCTGGAACTCCCAGCCCGTCATGAACGGATCAACGGTCGTGATGCGCGTGCCCGCCGACTATCCGGCGGATCGCCTCACCGCCGTTTCGAAGACCATCAACCGCACCTGGAAGAAGTTCCCGAGCCGCTGGCAGGACCGTCGGTGACGCCATGAACACGCCGCCGCGAAACGTGACGCTCCTCGCCGTCGCCGCCGTCGCCCTCGGCCTCGCCGCGTGGCAGTTCTTCGGCCGCTCGAAGGCGGAGGGCACCGTCCCGTCCCGTTCGGCGCACGAGGCGATGTGCCTCGCCTGCAAACAGCGCGTTCAGGTCGAGCACTCCGTTCGCGACATCGCCCCGTTCCCGTGTCCGAAGTGCGGCGAGAAGGCGGCGTACACGATGACGTACTGCCGCGACTGCCGGACGATCTTCGTGCCCGGCCTGGTCTACAACGAGTTTGAGAAGACCCACGTCCTGCCGATGGTCCCGGTCTGCCCGAAGTGCGGAAAATCGCACACGGGTGTGTTCGATCCGCGCGACCCGGGACAGACGCCCAAGGGCGAGCCGATCCTCCCGAAGTGGCCGCCGTAGCCGCGCGGCCCTCGAATGAACCGCCGCGCGCCGGTTTCGGTTCGCGCGACGCCACCTGACGCGCTGCCAAGCCCCTCCATCCGCCGGCCTGCGGGTGTCATATACTCCAAAGGTAATATCCGGACGCGATTCGCGAATCCGGTCCGGCCAAGCGGCACGGATGCGCTTTTTGACTCAGATTCGGTCGACGGCTCGTCATCATGGTGGTACGCTGCTTGCCACGAGCCCTGTGTTGCGAGTGACTCTCTGACCCTGCGGCTTCGGTGACGCTCATTCACGCCTCATGCGTCCACCGGCCGCGAATCGAAAACGTCGAGGTATCGCATATGAAGCGTCAAATTCCACACACGCGACGAGCCGAACGCGGTTTCACGCTCATTGAGCTCCTGGTCGTCGTCGCCATCATTGCACTGCTGATTTCGATCCTGCTCCCGAGTCTCGCCGACGCCCGTGAGCAGGCCAAGCGAACCAAGTGCGCCGCCAATCTGCATGGCATCGGTACCGCTCTGATCACCTGCGCCGACGAGAACAAGGGCTACGTCCCCATGTGGGATGACGGCAATGCCAATCTCGGCACGACGCGGATCATGTACACGTGGCTCGATTGCCTCTACGACATGCGCATCCTCGGAGACATCGGCGCGAGCTTCTGCCCGTCCGATGATCGGGACGCGGACCCCATGGTCGCCCGCGGCGTCTCGTGGAACTTCAACTTCGTCGACAAGTTCGGCGTGAACGAGCGAATTCGTCCCGGCGTGCGGACCAGCTACGCCCAGAGCATCGTCGCCGCGGGCTGGAACTATCCCCAGGACAAATACAAAGACGCCTCACACCAGGCGTGGGCTGCCGACGGCTGGTGGACCTGGTTCGGAAACATGCAGGCGATGTGGCTCATGCGCCGCGAAGTCTTCGGCCAGACCACTGACCCGGTGAACACGCCCAACTGGCAGGGTGCCATGCAGGCCTGGCGGCACGGCAAGAACTTCCAGTCGAACATCCTCTTTGTCGATGGCCACGTCTCGCCACTCGCGCCGCGGCGACCGGCGAGCATCCAGGAATGGCGGACTCGCACTATCGATACCGTCCAAACTTTCACCTGGCTGCCCGGCGAAACCAGCGATCGGCTCGATGTCAGCCAGTACAGCGCGAACGGTCAAATCACCGAATGGCGCGACCGCTATCCGGCGTGCAGTCGACTGGCGTTCCCCGGCGGGATGCCGCAATACCTCGACTTGAACTACCGGACCGCGAATCGCCTGTGGAAGGAACTCCCGAACAACGTCGCGGATCGCCGCTGAATCTATGAACGCGAACACGAAAAACATGATCCTGGGCGCGGTCATCGTCCTCGTGGGCGGTTTCGCGATCTACCGGTTGGTCGGTTCGTCGCCGAAGCCCAGCTTCCCGACCGAATACACGATCCAAGGCGTCTGTCTTGTCTGCAAGGCCGAAACGCCCCTTACGCAGCGCATTCGCGAACGCCCGCCGTTCGAGTGTTCAAAGTGCGACGCGAAATCCGTCTTCCCCTGGCATTATTGCCCGACGTGCAAGAAGCGTTTCGTTCCGCCGCCCGAGAAGGGTGCGGACGGCATCCTGCGGCTCCCGATCGTTCCGACATGTCCGGGCTGCAAAGGAGCCAACGCGACAGGCTTTGATCCCAACGACCCCGAGCAGAAGCCGGAGGGCGATTTCCCGCTCCCGGCCCTGCCGAAATAAGGAGATTCATTGTCGCCGACGCGTGGGCCGTCGGCGTGAACTTCCGGAGGTTCTTCACTTAGGAGAGAGCAATGATCGTAAGTACCACTCTGAGACGGCTCGCCGTCGCCGCCGCGATCGGCGGTCTGACAGCGGCCGCGAGCGCACAGCTTGACCCGGGTCCGTGGCCGACGTTCAAGGCCAACAGCTCGCGCACCAATTCGGTCACCGCGCCGGGCCCCGCCGTTCACCACGCCTGGACACTCACGAACTTCGGCACGACCAGCAGCGGCGCGCCGTCCATCGCCGCGAACGGCGACGTGTATGTCCGCACCAATGATTCCGCGACCTACGTCTATCGCATCAGCCCGGCCGGCGTCATCCTCGCGACCAGCCCGAACCTCACGCCGGGCGGCGGCGGCGGCGGCCAGTACGCCGGCGTCACCATCGGCGCGAACTCCATCTGGACCACGCTGCACTCGGCCGGCACGACCGACGGGCTGTCCAAGGTTGTCGAGCTGAACAAGACGACGCTCGCCGTCATCCGCGAGATCACCAATCCGGCGTTCGTCGGCATGCGCGGCACGCCGCTCATGAGCACGTTCGCCAACGGCCCCGGCGGCAGCTACACGCTCTACATGTCCGACCGCAACGGCGGCAAGATTCACGCCGTCGACATTGCGACCGGTACGGTCCGGTGGAGCTACGACTATGGCTCGAGCCTGTCGCCCCCGTTTGACCAGGTCGGCCCGATCTGGACCGTCGCCGGCAAGCAGCGCATCGCCTTCTTCCGCAACACGCCGGCGTTCCCCGGCCTGTGCCTCGAAGACAACGGCGACAGCACCTACACGCTCGTTTGGGAAGGCGGCCCGGACAGCTTCAACTGGTGGGGCAGCGGCGTGCTGAGCGATGATGCGAGCCGCATTTACGTCACCACGTTCAACGACGGAAACGTTCCGGCTCTCTGGTGCGTCGACAGCTCCAACGGCCTGACGATCTGGTCCGTCCCCGGCGACCGCGGAACCTGCCTCGAGCGCAACTACTTCACCCGTCCGGCCGTCGTCGGAAACCGCATCTACTGCTCCGGCGGCAACGGCGTCGTCACCTGCTTCGTCGACGAAGGCGCCACCTACAGCGTCGCCTGGGAATATCGCGTCGACCGCGGTGAAATGACCGGCCTGGCCGTCGCCGCCGCTCCGACCGGCGAGAAGTACATCTACGCCAACGTCCAGGAACGCTACGAATTCACCACCGACCCCGGCCTCTCGCGCCAGATGGGCGAGCTGCACGTCCTCCGCGACAACGGCAGCTCCTACACGCTCATGACCCGCGACAATCTCTACGGAACGATGAAGAAGTCGATCTTCGCCGGCGGTTCGCCCGCCGTCGCGTCCGACGGCTCCATCTACTTCGGCTCGGGCATCCGCGATAACCCGACCGGCTGGGAGTTCTACAAGTTCACCCTCGGCGCGCCCTCGGCCGCGCTCGGCCGCTGCTGCATGAACGACGGCACCTGCCAGACCATGACGCAGGCGGCCTGCGTCAGCGCCGGCGGCAGCTACGGCGGCGACGGCACGACCTGCAACCCCGACAACCCGTCGACGGGCAACTCGTCGCCCAACGTCCTGATCCCCGACGGCGATCCGCTCGGCGTCAGCGACACCATCTCCATGGCCGGCGGCTTCAACGTCACCGACGTCAACGTCTCGATCAACATCCCCGACCACACCTGGGTCGCGGACCTTGAGATCTCGCTGACGCACGGCTCGACGACCGTCATGCTCTGGGACAACGGCTGCCAGTTCGTCGCCCGCACCGGCCTGACGGCCACGTTCGACGACGAGGCCGATGACTTCGCCTGCCTCTGCACGATTTCCGGCAGCGGCAATCCGTCCGGCGACAACCTGCTGTCGGCCTTCGACGGCGCGCCGGCGGCCGGCGACTGGACGCTCACCGTCGTCGATGCCGGCGCCGGTGACTTCGGCACGCTGGTCGACTGGTCGATCAGCCTCGGCGGCGCGGATGATCCGTGCGGCGCCGGCGGCTGCCTCGGCGATCTGGACAACGACGGCGATCGCGACATCAGCGACCTCGCCATCCTGCTCAGCCAGTTCGGCTCGTCGGGCGGCACGTTCTCGGCCGACATCGACGGCGACGGCGACGTCGACATCAGCGACCTCGCTCAGCTCCTGAGCGTGTTCGGCGTGCCTTGCTAAGGCCCACGACGTCTGACCCGGCGTGATTCCACGCCGCGGCCGGACGGAGAGTCACCAGCCCGCCCGCGCCGGCCCCGGCCGCCGCGGGCGGTGCTGTTTTCGCATGTTCAGAGCCCCAGGCGCAAGCGCGTGGGTCGAATGGAAACGTGTACTGCCAACAGGTAGGGTGCCGGGGCGACGGCCGTTCGCGTCGCGCCGCGGGGGAAGTCAGCGGCCGACTGGTTTTCTCAGTGCTGCCTCATCCTCCGCGATCCACTCGCGAAGCTGCTCGGTGGAGAACTTTCTCGGGCGTGGCAAATCGCCCGCCTGTGCGCGGAGCCGTGCGGCCAGAAAGAGCAGCAGCTCCTGCTTCTCGGCGGGCGGAAGGGCATCCGCGGCACGCTGGATTTCCTGAAGTGAACTCATGCACGGAATTATAGCCTTGCACCTCGCCCCGTGGCTCGGTGCAAGTTCTCCCTTCCCACCTTCCCACGTTCCCACCTTCCCACCCGCTTGTCCCCTTGTCCCCTTGTTCCCTTGTCACCTTGTCCCCCCGTACCATGCACCCGGCCGCCGCCTTCACGGCCGCCAAACGGCGCAAAACGCAAGGAACTCGAACAATGTCCACCAAGATCGCAATCTTCTGGCCCGGCGATTACCGCACGCGGCCCAACGAACTCGCTCTCCCTCAGGTCACCGCCGCCACCGAGCAGATGGAAAAGGCCCTGAAGAAGCTCGGCCGCACCAGCTACCGTGTCCCCGGCTTCCTCACCCGCCCGCACGAGGCCATCGAAAAGCTCGGCCCGATCGACGACCCGCTCATCGGCGTCTGCGTCCACTGGTTCTACGGCCCGCACACCTGCGACGGCGTCGTCGGCAAGGACAATCCGCTGCTCCTCGCCAGCAATTTCAGCGGCACCTGGCCCGGCCTCGTCGGCCTGCTGAATACCGGCGCATGCCTCGAAAGCGTCGGCCGCAAATTCTCGCGCGCCTGGACCAGCGCCCCCGACTGGACGACCGACGACGCGTTCATGGCGTCGCTGGAGCAGTGGTGCACCACCGGCCGCATCCGCTACCGCGAGGATGAGCTGCACTACCACGCCGCCGTCAGCGACTCGGCCGCCGCGATCGCGAAAAAGGTCGCGGATGAGATCCGCCGCCGCCGCGTCCTCGCCCTGATGCTCGGCGACACGTCGATGGGCATGATCAACGGCTACTTCGGCCCGCGCCTGCTGAACCCGATCGGCTTCACTGAGCACAAGATCGACCAGGCGTGGATCATCGACCGCGGCGCGCGCATCGACGCCCGGCGCATCGACGCCGCGCTCGCGTTCGTGAAAGAAAAGGGCGTCACGTTCCATTATCGCGAGAAGGATGCCGCCGACTTCGACGAAAACGCGACCCGCGAGCAGCTCCGCGACTACCTCGCCGTGCTCGACATGCTCGGCGAGTTCAAGGCCGACTGCCTCGGCTGGCAGTACCAGCTCGGCCTGCTGCCGCTGCGGCCGCCGTCCGATTTCGCGGAGGGTCTCTTCAACTCCGCCTGCCGCCCCGAATCAAACGGCGAGGTCATCATCACGTCGACCGAGGCCGACCAGGGCAACCTCGTACCGATGGAGATGATGAAGCGGCTGCTCAAGGCCAAGGGCCTGCACCCGGCGGTGATGTTCCACGACGTGCGGTGGGGGGGTGAAGTGGACGACAGTAGGGTGCGTCCCTCGACGCACCGATCCGCGGGCGGCAGCGTGCGTCCCTCCACGACCCAAGCCGGCAAGCGCTTCGTCTGGGTCCTGCTCAACAGCGGCTCCTGCGCCGCCTACGCCTTCAACCACGACCCGGACACGCTCCGCGGCGTCCACTCCTATCGCCAGCCCGCCGGCTACTTCCCCGTCCCCGGCGGCACGTTCGCGGGCGAAAGCCTCCCCGGCCCGATCACCTGGGCCCGCGCGTACATCAAGGACGGCAACCTCTGGATGGACATCGGCCGCGGCGAAGTCCTGAAGCTCCCCCCGGCCACCCGCGACGCCTGGTGGGAAGGCACCACGCGCCAATGGCCGTTTATGGCCGCGGACCTCGGCGTCAGCCAGGAAACCATCATGGCCCACTACATGAGCAACCACGTCGCGGTCGCGTACGGCGACATCTTCGGCGAGATGGCCGCCCTGAGTCAGGCGCTGGGGTTCAGGGTAAGGGTGATGGCGCGTTCATAGCGAGCGCTGGTAGATGGGGCACAGCTGCGCTAGACTCTGTACCGTACGGTTCCCTTCAGTTGAAAGGATCGACGCTGAATGGACGGTCCGCGCCTGACAGAAGAGCGGTTGAGGTTTCATTTAGACTCGAATCAGGTAATGCGCGAGCGCCTTTGTCTAGCGATCATGCCACTTTTGGGACCCTACACGCAAGTACGACCACGAAGGCCTAAAGGTGGACCTGACGGTGGCCGTGATATCGAAGCCCTGTCTCATGGATCAACGGCCGTATGGGGTGCTGTGGGATTTCGGAACGGCGGGGGTAACGACGATGCCGCGCGTCGTGAAACGCGTGACAAATTCGACGCAGACCTGTCTCGAGCCCTCTCGGAATCCCCTGACCTTCGTGAGTTCGTGTTCTTTACGAATGTCGACCTCACACCGGGCATAATCGAGCAGCTAAAGCGGGCCGCGGCCTCGAGGGGATTAGCTGCCGTCGATATTTGTGACATGGAGAGGCTCCGGCACGCGCTGGATTCACCCGAGGGACTAATAGCGCGCCTTCAGTTCCTTGATATTCCAATGTCCCCAACAGAGCAAATTGGCCTCGTCAGTAAGTTTGGCAGTCAGCTCCAACAAGCTGTGATCAGCAGATTTGACCGGGTTGAACGCACGCTTTCAGAGATGGAGCGATTCTTGGATCTCCAAAAGCCGCTGCACCGACTGGACGTCTATCTGTCATTGAAAGAGCCGTGCTGCTCCGCAGACATAGGGGATGAGGCGGTGCTCCTCCAAATCGACGGGCTCCACCACATAGGAAAGAGCACGTATTGCTTGTGCGTGAATCATACTGGCCATAAGGAGTCGTCTAATGCAGTTGTTCTATGGCCCCATTCGTGGCTGGAGAGTAAACCGGACAAAATTGTCTCGTTTCTGCCCTCGCTGGGGCAGACACGAACTCTGGGAGCAGCCTACTGCGCTCTTACGATCACGACCCTGGGGCAACGGTTGAAGGTCGCTGATTTGACCGTAGTATTTCTCACCGTCTATGCGACGCCAGGAATCCTTCCGATTGTGGATCGTGTACTCGTCGACCTGAACGGCTATGAGCTCTTCAACTGCCCGGTAAGCGGAATAGCCACCAACATACCTGTAGAGATTCCGACGAGCATTCCAATTGCGCCCAAGGCGTGGGACATCGTGGTCAAGAATGCCGAACGAGACGTGTGGTTCGATGCGCTGGTGCGCTCCGGTCGCCATCATCGGCTAAAGCGGAACGTCGGTGCTGGCGATAAAGCCGGATCCTGAATAAGACGGCGGTATTGTAGGGTGCGTCCCTTGACGCATCATCTTCGCTCATCGGCGAGCAGCTTTATCACGACGTGGACGGCAGGTCGAGCACTGCGTCCGTGCCCAGCGCGGTCGCCGCGTACAACTGCGCCGCCCGGATGTGCTCGCTCGTGATGTCTGGGAACGACTCGAGGATTTGTGCTTCCGTGTAGCCGCAGCCAAGCCGCTCCAAGATGAACTCGACCGAGATGCGCGCGCCTTTGATGACGGGCTTCCCGCAGAGAACGCCGGGCTTCCGCTCGATCCAGAGTTTCCAGTCCATCGAAGCCTCCTCCTCGCATTGTAGCCGGCGCCCCCCGGCGGAGAACTCGCGAAACGCACTCGTCGGAAAGTGTGGCACCGGCCAATGGCCGGTTGCTCCTTTCGCACCGTTGGAAGGTCACCGAAGTACGAACAAAGTCCGTTACCGGTGTCCCCAGCACCGCCGAACGACTCCACGAATCTAGCTCCGCTCAATACGCCATAGCCCTTCGAGGGTGCTGGTGACACCGGCGCGCCAGTCGGTCGAAGATCCGCAGCGTCGCCGGCGGTGCGGAGTCGAAACTGGCCGTTGGCCGGTTCCACACTCCCCAGTCGCCCCGACCGGCCGCAGGTATATCCGCCGTCCGACGGCCCCCCGCGCCCCGGTGATCCCGTTTTCACATTTTCACGTTATCCCGTTTTCACGCCCCCCGCCCTCGCATGCATTCCCCGCCGTTTTCGCCTAGGATTCACGCGCCGGAAAGGGATGTCCGGCCGATTTGCCGTCCCCCGCGCGACTCGCCCGCTCGGAGAAGGAGAGCCGCTTGAAGTTTGAAGATCTGAATCTCGCCCCGCCGTTGATGCAGGCCCTCAACGATGTCGGGTACACCATCCCCACTCCGATCCAGCACAAGGCCATCCCCGAGATCATGGTCGGCAAGGACCTCCTCGGCCTCGCCCAGACCGGCACCGGCAAGACGGCCGCGTTCGCCCTCCCGATCCTGCACGAGCTGCTGACCACGCCGCCGCCCGGCAACGCGACGTACCGGCCGCTCGGCGCCCGCGCCCTCGTCCTCAGCCCGACCCGCGAACTCGCCCAGCAGGTCCACGAGAGCTTCGTCAAGTACGGCAAGTATGCGAACCAGCGCTGCGTCGTCATCTTCGGCGGCGTCCACCAGTACGACCAGGTCCAGAAGCTCAAGGCCGGCTACGACGTCCTGATCGCCACGCCCGGCCGCCTGCTCGACCTCATGGGCCAGCGCTACGTGCGGCTCTCGCTGGTCGAGATCGCCGTCCTCGACGAAGCCGACCGCATGCTCGACATCGGCTTTCTCCCGGCGATCCGCAAGATCCTCGCCCACGTGCCCGAGGATCGGCAGGCGTTGCTCTTCTCCGCGACGATGCCGCCCGAGATCAACGCGCTGGCGAAGGAATTTCTGAAGAACCCCGTCCGCGTCGAGGCCTCGCCGACGGAGATGGCGGCGGTGACGGTGACGCACTGGGTCCACTTCGTCACGGCGTCATCGAAGGTCGCGATGCTGGCGCGGATCCTCCGCGAGGCGGGAACCGATCGCACGCTCGTCTTCACGAAAACCAAACGCGGCGCGGACATCCTCGTCCGCAAGCTCCGCGATTTCAAGATTCGCGCCTCGGCCATGCACGGCGACAAGGACCAGGCCCACCGCACGCGCGTCCTCGGCGATTTCAAATCCGCCAGGAGCCCCGTGCTCGTCGCCACCGATGTCGCCGCCCGCGGCCTGCACATCGACGAAGTCGCCCGCGTCGTCAACTACGACCTGCCCCACGAGCCCGAAACCTACGTCCATCGCATCGGCCGCACGGGCCGCGCCGGCGCGGAGGGCACGGCCATCTCGCTCTGCACCTCGGCCGAGCGCCGCGAACTCCTCGCCATCGAGAAGCTGATCCGACAGCCGCTCCAGCGCGCCGAGGGCACGCCGGATTCCGATCCGTCGCTCGATCCCGCGCTCTACGCCGGACCGGCCCGGGCGGCGGGGGCGTCCCGGCGCTCCGGCGGCCGACGACCGCGCGGCGGGGGGGCGCGCCGGAAGCGCCCGGCGCATTGACGGTGCGTTTCAGGCGAAACCTGTGTAACTCTCAAAGAGAATCCCGGCCGCGTCGCCCGCGTCAGGCTGGCTCGCCCGCCGCCCGCCGATACGCCAGCGCCGCGCCGATGAGCCCGAGATCGGGCACCACCGCGTCCACGAAGTCGACGTGCGGCATCAGCAGCGCCGCATCTCCGCCGGTCATCACCAGCGTCGGCCAGCGCTTGAGCGAGGTGGCGTAGCGCTCGACCAGTTCGCGCACCGCGCCGATCGCCCCGTGGATCACGCCGTTGAGGATCGCGTCCTGCGTGCTTCGGCCGATGACGTCGTCCGGCAGACCCGGCGTCACCAGCGGCAGCCGCGCCGTGAATTCGTGCAGCGCCCGGCAGCTCATCCGCAGCCCCGGCAGGATCGCACCGCCCAGGAAGTGCCCGTCTTCGGAAACGCAGTCGACCGTGATCGCCGTTCCGAACGTCGCCACCGCGCACGCGGTCTTGAGCCGCTCGAAGGCCGCGGCCGCGCTGCATACGCGATCGACGCCTACCTCCTCCGGGTTGAGCAGGTCGACTTCCATCGGCAGCGGCAGATCGTCGCGGATGAAGAGCGCCTCGATGCCGAAGAGGTCGAGCAGTTGATCCGCCAGCCGCCGCGCCGGCTCCGGCGACACGCTCGAGATCACGATCGCCCGCGACCCGCCGTCCCGCGCCTCCGGCCAGATGTGCGTAAACGCCTCCGTCCAAGCGTCATCATCCAGCGCCGAGACGCGAGCCACGCTGCCGAGGCCGTCGGCGTCCCAGCGTCCGAGGCCGATCCGCGAGTTGCCGACGTCGGCAACCAGGATCGACTCAACGGGTTCGAGAGGGGAGTATCGGCTCACGCGGCGCCCCCGCACGTCATCATGCTGGCAAGGTACGCGACGCCGCGCCCGCCGACAACGCGCCGCTACGGCGGCCCGGCCCGGCCCGCGCGATGCGCCCGCGCGCCTTCGCCGGAAGTCGCCAGACCGGGCCGGATTTCGCGTTTCGCCGCCATTTGCCCTTTTCCCACCCTGCCGCCGCACCGTAGGATTCAGCCTTTCTCAGGGGACTCGATGAGACTCACCACGACGTTGCTGTCCGTACTCGCGTTCATCGTCGCCGCGACCCGGCCGGCGGGCGCCCAGACGCTGCGCAGCGAAATGATCGCCCAGGTGCCGTCCGCACTGTATGTCACGCACGCCCCCGGTGACGGGGAGCGCATCTTCATCGTCAGCCGCTCCGGCGTCGTCCGCACCTACCGGCTCACGACGAACACGCTCGACCCCACGCCGTTCGTGACGGTCTCGAACGTGAACGCGGGCGGTGAACAGGGCCTCCTCGGCATGGCCTTTCACCCCGACTATGCCGCGAACGGCCTCGTGTACTTCAATCACAACGAAACCGGAACGGGAAACACGCTCATCGTCCGCTACGCGCGCTCGGCCGCGGACCCGGATCTGCTCGACCCGGCCTCGCGCGCGATCGTGATGCGGATCGTCCGGCCGATCGGCATTCACAACGGCGGCTGGATCGACTTCGGACCCGACGGCTACCTTTACATTTCGGTCGGCGATCGCGGCGGCTCGACACTGGCGCAGAGCCTCGAGTCGCCGTTCGGCAAGATCCTGCGCATCGACCCCTCCGGCGACGATTTCCCCGCCGATCCGGAGCGAAACTACGCGGTGCCCCCGTCCAACCCGTTCGTCGGCGTCTCGACGGTTCCCGAGATCTGGGCCTGGGGACTGCGGAATCCCTGGCGGTGTGCCTTCGACAGTGTCGCCGGCGGGCTCTACATCGCGGACGTCGGCAGCGGTTCATGGGAGGAGGTCAACTACCAGCCCCCCGCGAGCCCGGGCGGCGAAAACTACGGCTGGCCCTGTTACGAAGGCGCCACGCGCGTGAGCACGGGCGGCGCCTGTGCGAATCCGCCGCCGACGCAGGCGCCGTTCATCGTCTACGGCCATACGCAGGTTGTGCCGCCGCTGAACCTGACCGGCTGCTCGATCACGGGCGGCGAAGTCTACCGCGGCTGCGCGATGCCCGAGCTGGCCGGCGTCTATTTCCTGGCCGATTACTGTCGCGGCTGGATCGCGTCCGTGCGCTACGAGGACGGCGTCCTCACCGACGTCGTGAACCGCACCGTGGAACTCACGCCGCCGGGCGGCGTCCTCGCGTCGCTCTCCGGTTTCGGACGGGACGCTTACGGCGAGATCTACTTTTGCAGCCTGAGCGGTCCGGTCTACAAGATTCTCCCCGCCGTCGCGCCGCCGGACTGCAACGCCAATGGCCGGGCGGACGGGTGCGACATCGCGACGGGGGATTCCTCCGACGCGAACGGGAACGGCATCCCCGACGAGTGCGACTCGGCCGATATCGACGGCGACGGCGACGTCGACCTGACGGACCTTTCGATGCTCCTGGCGTCGTATGGGGCATGCGAGGGCGAGGCGGTCTATTCCGCGGCGGCGGATTTCGATTCGGACGGGTGTATCGGTCTCGGCGATCTCGCGTTCCTTCTGGCACACTTTGGCGGATGAGCGCGTCTCGCCCCCCCAGGAGCTCCACGGCATGAGCGATTCCGGCAACCAGATCGAACGCCTCCTGCGCACCGGCCACCCCTGCGTCCTCATCAACACGTTCGAGGAAGCCGACGCCCTCGATGCTGTCCGCACGGCGGCCCTGAATCTCGGCCGGCCGCTGTGGATCTGGGCGTCGAGCGGCGGCGTGCAGGAAGGGTTGCTGGCCGAGAGTCCGCCGGTGCCGAAGACGGAGGACCCGATCGCGGGCTTCGCCTATCTCGCCGAGCGCGACCGCAACCCGATCTGCGTGCTGCTCGACGTCGGCGCGGCCGTGCGGAACGAGCGGCCGCTGCGGGCCCTGCGAAATCTGATGCACCAGCAGAGCCGGCGCGGGGGGCAACTCGTCCTCATTGACCACGGTGACGACGTCCCCGCGGTCATCCGGGCCTACTCGGTGGCCGTGCACCTCCCGCTGCCGACGGAGGAGGAGATCGAGGCGCTGGTGCGCTCCGTGCTGCGCCGCGAGAACGACCAGTCGCCGATCGAGATCGACATCTCGCGCCGCGGCTTGGCCGCGATCATCCGCAATCTCTGCGGCCTCACCCGCCGCCAGGCCGAGCAGGTCATCCGCGATCTCGTCGTGGCCGACCGCCGCTTTGACGACGAGGACATCAACCGCGCGCTGGCCGCGAAGCGCCGGGCCATCACGGGCGAGTCGCTGCTCGAATACGTGGAAACGCCGGTCGATCTCTGCCAGATCGGCGGCCTGGACCGGCTGAAACGCTGGCTCTCCACGCGGCAGGGGGCGCTGACGCCGGAGGCGGCCGCGTTCGGCATCGCCGCGCCGCGCGGAGTGCTGATGCTCGGCGTGCAGGGGGCGGGCAAGAGCCTCGCCGCGAAGGCGATCGCCACGGCGTGGCAGCGCCCGCTGCTGCGGCTGGAAGTGGGGGCCCTCTACGACCGCTACATCGGCGAGTCGGAGCGACGACTCCGCGAGGCACTGCGCCAGGCCGGCGCGATGGCCCCGAACATCCTCTGGATCGACGAGATCGAAAAGGCGTTCGCCTCGGCCGCGAGCCGCAGCAGCGACGGGGGACTCTCCCAGCGCATGTTCGGCACGCTGCTGACGTGGATGCAGGAACGCCAGGAGGCGGTCTTTCTCGTCGCCACGGCCAATGACATCGAGGCGCTGCCGCCCGAGCTGCTCCGCAAGGGCCGATTCGACGAGATCTTCTTCGTCGACCTGCCGGGCGAAGCCGCGCGCCGCCAGATCTTCGAAATCCACCTGCGAAAGCGCAAACGCGACCCGGAGCACTTCGACCTGTCCGCACTTGTCGAGAAATCGGACGGGTTCAGCGGGGCCGAGATCGAGCAATCGATCGTCTCCGCGCTGAACGAGAGCTTCGTCGCCCGCCGCGAACTGGACACGGCCGCGGTGGTGGCCGCGCTGGAAGGCTCGCCGCCGCTCTCCGTCACGATGGCCGAGCGCATCGCCGCGCTGCGCGAATGGGCGGAGGGGCGGTGCGTGCCGGCGGAGTAGGGTGATTCGGAGTTGCGCGCAGAAAATCGGGTCGATGCCCTGGGCTACGGCACCGGCGTCACGCCCCACACCGGCCGCAGCCCCACGCACGCGACGTTCTCCGGCCCCGCGATCGACTCCACGCGGCCCAGAAACTCCTCACTCGGGTTTACGCCCCCGCCCGCCTTGACCGTCGTAATCCACCCCTCCGGCGACGAAAGTTGGAGCATCAGCGGCACGCTGCCCGGGCTCGCCTTGCATGCCTCGCGGATGCGCTCCAGCGACTCCATCGGCCCGGCCGCCGTCTGGAGCCGCACCAGCAGGTTCCGCGACAGCGTCTGCCGGGCTCGCTCGATCGGCGTGATATTTGTGATCCGCAGGCTCGGCTCTTCCTTGCGGCAGTCGACGCTCGCCTCGAGGATCGCGACCGAGTCGGGCTTCGCGAGTGCCTGAAGCTCCGGGTATTTGTCCGGGAAAAACGTCCCTTCGATCGCGCCGACGAAATCCTCGATCACCACGACGATGAGCTTCTTGCCCGCTTTCGGGCCGTTCTTGATCGGCTGCACGCGCACCTTGGAGATCAGCCCGCCGAGCATAATCTTCGAACCGTCGCCGAGCCGTTTGAGCGACTGCGTGTCGGTCGTGCTGAACGCGCGAATCAGCGATTCCCACTGCGTCAGCGGGTGCTTCGTGATATAAAAACCCAGCGTCGCCTTTTCGTACGCGAGCATCTCCGAATCCGACCATTCGCTCGTCGGAATCTTCGGCGCGGGCAGCGGCGCCGCGGCCGCGAATCCGCCGAACATGTCGAGCTGCCCGGCCTTCTTGTCGCGGCGAACGCGCTGGCCGTGCTCGATCGCGTCCTCGAGGATCTCGATCAGCGCCCGCCGCATCGCGCCGGTGCTGTCAAAGGCCCCCGACTTAATGAACGCCTCGACGACCGACTTGTTGATCGCCGAGAGATCGACACGCTCGCAGAAGTCGTAGATATCCCGGAACGGCCCGCCGGCTTTCCGCGCCTCAAGGATCGTCGCCACCGCCTTGTGGCCGACGCCGGAGATCGCGGCAAGGCCGAAACGAATGAGCCCGCGGGCGGGTGACAAGGTGACAAGGGAACCAGGTGACAAAGAAGAGGCGCCGTTCGCATTCTTCGTCGCGCCACTGTGCCCGTTGGTCCCATTGTGACCTTGTCCCTTTGTTACCTTGTCCCCTTGTCCCCTTGTTACGCTCTTCACGTCGTAGACCGCCGTAAACGCCTCATCGCTCTCATTGATATCCGGCGCCCGCACCGGAATCCCCACCGACCCGTCCGTCTGCCGCACGTGCTTGCAGTCTTCGAGATACTCCGAAATCTTGTCCGAGTTCCCGCTCTCGTACGTCAGCAGTGACGCCATGAACTCGACCGGATAGTAGGTTTTCAAATAGGCCGTCTGGAACGCGATCACGGCGTAACTGGTCGAGTGCGCCTTATTGAACGCATAGCCGCCGAATTTGAGGATATCGGCGAAGATCTGCTCGCCGATTTCGCGCTTCACGCCGCTGGCCACGCAGCCTTCGAGGAACGGTTCGCGCTCGGCGTTGATCATCGACTCCTTTTTCTTCGAGATCGCCTTTGCGAGCCGGAAGGCACGCTTCAGCGGCACGCCGCCGAGCCGGTTCACCAGCCGCGAGACCTGCTCCTGGTAGACCATGATGCCGTAGGTCTCGTTGAGCACCTCGGTCATCGTCGGGTGCGGCGTCGTCCAGTGCGTGCGGCCGTGCTTGCGGGCGACGTATTCGTCGATGTACTCCATCGGCCCCGGACGGTAGAGCGCATTCGCGGCGATCAGGTCCTCGATGCGGTTCGGCTTCATCTTCATCAGCACGTCGCGCATACCGCCCGATTCAAACTGGAACACGCCCTTGGTTTCGCCGCGGCTCAGGAGCGCGTAGACGCGCTGATCCGTCAGGTCGAGGTTCTCGACGTCGATCTTCACGCCGTGGTTCTTCTTCACCATCTTCACGCACAGGTCGATCTGCGAAAGCGTGCGCAGGCCGAGAAAGTCCATCTTCAGCAGGCCGATCTTCTCGACCGTCGGCCCCTCGAACTGCGTGGTCACGTCCTTCGCGTCGGCCTGTTTGTGCAGCGGCACCAGCGTGTCGAGCGGCTTGTCGGCGATGACGACGCCGGCCGCGTGTACGCTCGCATGCCGGGCCATCCCTTCGAGCCTCCGGGCGACGTCGAGCACCTTGCGCATCGTCTCGCTGGAGTCGTAGAGCTTCTTCAGCTCCGGCTCGCGCTCGATCGCCTTGTCGATCGTCATCTTCAGCTCTTCGGGCACGAGCTTCGCGACGCGGTCGGCCTCGGCGAGCGGCACGTCGAGCACGCGGCAGATGTCGCGGATCGCGGCCTTCGCCTTCAGCCGGCCGAACGTGATGATCTGCGCAACGTGGCCGTATTTCTCGCGGACGTAGTTGATCACCAGCTCGCGGCGGTCTTGGCAGATGTCGACGTCGATATCAGGCATCTCGTCGCGCTCGGGGTCCATGAAGCGCTCGAAATAGAGCCCGTAGCGGAGCGGATCGACCGTCGAGATGTTCAGGCAGTAGCCGATGACCGTGCTGCATCCGCTGCCGCGCGCCACGGCGGGGATGCCCTGATCGTGGGCCCATTTTACGAAGTCGTGGACGATCAGGAAGTACCCCGAAAAACCCTTCGAGCTGATGACGGACAGCTCGTAGTCCATCCGCTCCTGAAGCTCAGGCGTAATCTCGCCGTAGCGCCACTTCGCGCCCGCGGTCACCAGCTCGCGCAGATAGTCGTCCGCCGACTTGTTCTCCGGCGTTTTGAAGACCGGCGCGTACCGCGTCTTGAAGTCGAATTCGACGTTGCACATCTCCGCCACGCGCAGCGTGTTGGCGAGCGCCTCCGGATAGTCCGGCAGCGCCGCCGCCATCTCCTCCGGGCTCTTCAGGTAGAACTGGTCCGTCGACAGCCGGAACCGGTCCTCGTTGCTCATCTTGTCGCGCGTCGAGATGCAGCAGAGCACGTCGTGCGCTTCGCGGTCCTCGTGATTCAGGTAGTGCACGTCGTTCGTCGCGATCATCGCCACGCCGAGCCGCTTCGCCAGGTCGGCCAGTTCCGGATTCGCGAGGTTCTGATCCTCGATGCCGTGATTCTGAAGCTCGATGAAGAAACGGTCGGGTCCGAAGATCGAAAGAAACGTCTCCGCCGCCTCCTTCGCCGCCGCGTAATCCGCCCGCAGCAGCGCCGTCGGCACTTCGCCGCCCAGGCATGTGCTCGTACAGATCAAACCGGCCGAGAACTCGCGCAACACTTCCTTGTCGATCCGCGGCTTCTTGTAAAAACCCTCGACATACCCGATCGAGGTCAGCTTGATGAGATTGCGATATCCCTCCAGATTCATCGCCAGCAGCAGTTGGTGATACGCGCCCTCGCGCAGCCCGCGCGCCTCCTTGTCCCGCCGATCTCCGGGCGCCAGGTACAGTTCGCAGCCGATCAGCGGCTTGATCCCCAGGTCCTTGCACGCCTGGTAGAACTCGATCGCGCCGAACATGTTCCCGTGGTCGGTGATCGCCGCCGCAGGCATGCCCAGCGCCTTGCACTTCCTGGCCACCTCGGCCGGCCGGCACGCCCCGTCGAGCAGCGAATACTCCGTGTGAAGATGGAGATGGACGAATTTCGGCGTCTGTACGGTGGGGCTCGACATGCAATCCTCCCTGTCGAGCGGATGCTACCGCGCGGCGAAGCGCGGGCAATTCTCCCGGCGCCGCCTGTCAATTTCAGGCGGGAAGCGGCCCCCGGGTACAATCACCCTCCGCATGACCCGCACGATCCGAATGACGCTCGCCTACCACGGCGGAGGCTTCCACGGTTGGCAGCGTCAGCCCGGCTATCGAACCGTTCAGGAGGAAGTGGAGCAGACCGTCATTCGCATCATCCGCCATCCAACCAGCGTCATGGGCGCGAGCCGCACGGATGCCGGCGTCCACGCCCTTGGCCAGGTCGCCAGCTTTCGCACCGACGGCCCGATTCCCCTGCGCGGCCTTCAGAACGCGATCGCCCACCACTTGCCCGACGACATCGCGCTCGTCCAGATTCAGGAAGCGGGGGCGTCCTTCCACCCCAGCCGCGACGCGCGCGGCAAGCTTTACCGCTACCGCATCTTCAGCGCCGTCGAGCGTCCCGTCAGTCGCCAGCGCAGTGGAGTCGCCTGGCACGTCTGGTACGCGCTCGACACCGCGCGCATGCAGGCCGCGGCCGCGAAGATGATCGGCCGGCACGATTTCGCCGGTTTCCAGTCCGCCGGCAACCCGCGCGCGTCCACCGTCCGCACTGTCCGCCGCGTCCACGTCCGCCGCCGCTTCGACGAAGTGCTCATCGACGTCGAGGGCGACGGCTTTCTCTACAATCAGGTGCGAAACATGGTCGGCACGCTCTACGAAATCGGCCGCGGCCACTGGCCCGTGGAACGCGTGGACGAAATCCTCGTCACGTCCGACCGCCGGCTCGCCGGTCCGACCGCGCCGCCCGAGGGATTGTGCCTCCAGTGGGTGAAGTATGACGCGCTCGCGCCGAGCGAATCAGCGGCCTCGGCGTCGGAGCCTGATAGACCGCCCGAAGGGATCGCCCCATGAAGCTCGACCGCCGCGTCGCACTCATCACCGGCGCCGCCCGCCGCGTCGGCCGCGCGATCGCCCTCCGCCTCGCCGCGGCCGGATGCAAAACCGCGATTCACTACCACCGCTCCGATGCCGACGCTGCGGAAACCGTCCGCCTCTGTCGGGCAGAAGGCGTCGAAGCCGAGACCTTCTCCGCGGACCTCGCCGACGCCGCCGCGATCGACCCGCTCGTCGAAGCCGTCTGCGCCCGCTTCGGCCGCCTCGACTTTCTCATCAACAACGCCTCCACATTCGAGAAGATGTCGCTCGACACCTTCGACCTCGCCGCTTGGGACGAGACCCTTCGCGTCAACCTCACCGCCCCGATGCTCCTCGCCCGCGCCGCCGCGCCGCAGCTCCGCCGCAACCGCGGCCGCATCATCAACCTGTGCGACATCTCCACCGCCCGGCCCTGGCCCGATCGCCTGGCCTACATGGCCAGCAAAGGGGGTCTTGAAACCCTGACGCTCGCCCTCGCCAAGGCCCTCGCCCCGGACGTAAACGTCGTCGGCATCGCCCCGGGCGTCGCCGCCTGGCCCGACGGCTACGACGCCGCCACTCGTGACCGCCTCACCCGGCGCATCCCCCTCGGCCGGCCCGGTACGCCGGAGGACATCGCCGCACTCGCGCACTTCCTGCTCGCCGAGGGCGACTACATCACCGGTACGATCATCCCCGTGGACGGCGGCCGCGGAATCGGCTGAGTGCGATTCGCCGCCGCGCACGATAGAATATGGAAAGAGCCCCATGCAGCCGCGGGGAGCGCTCGTAGGCATCCGCGCGGAGGAGGGTTTCATGGCCAGACGTATTCAATTTACTCGCGTGGGCGCGTTCCTCGCCGTCGGTCTCGGCCTCGCCGCCGTGGCCGCCGCCCAGCAGGTGCCGCTGCCCCAGCAGACCGGCCGCCTCTTCGACCGCAACCCGCAGGTCGGCGGTTCAGGCATCAACGACATGCGCCCGTTCTCGCCGTTCCTCGGCGGGAATGCCTTCGCGACCGGCAATGTCCGCGGCGGAATGTCGCTCCGCAGTTTTTCGCCCATCAGCGACCCCAGCGCGTTCCGCGGAACCCTCGGCAGCGGGTCCCTCTCGAATTTCATCCGCGACTCCGTCAGCATTGCCGATGCCTATCGGCCGCTCACCGCCGCGCCCGTGCCCTACTTCGATCCCGCGACGTCCGTGCAGACACCCGGGTCGCTCCGCGGCTTCAGCACTCCGGGCATCAGCCGCGCCCCCGGCGACCAGATCTCGCCGCTTCCGGGCATGCTGAACTACAACGTCGGCGGCATTCGCCGGCTCGACACGCGCGTTGACGCCTCGCTCACGCCGGGGCCGCTCGGCGGGACGACCCCCATCGCCAGCAGCATCTTCGGCGCCACGCGGATTCCCGCGATCACCTCGGATTCGCCGGTCAAGCCTTACGTCCCGACGCCGCTCGATTTCCGGCCCATGCCGCGCGATCTCCGCGAGCCCGCCCCGACCGATCCCGACACCCGCGGCCTGAGCGCCCCGGCCGTCGGCGCCGCCCGCATCGACACCCGCTTCTCCCCGCGGATCGAAACGTATCCCCTCGGCTCGCCCCTCGATTCGCTCCTGGGCGGCGACACAAACTCCCTGCTCGCCCAGAGACAGGCGGGCCCGACGCGAATGACGCCGCCTCGCGCGGCGACCCCGGAGGCGGCTCGCCCCGGCGACCCGACCCAGCCGCCCATCGCCGAGCGCCCGCCCGCGCTCCACGATGTCTCGATGCTGCCGTCCTACGATGTCTTCACCGACATCCGCCTCGCCCAGGCACTCCGCCGCGATCCGGCCGCGGACTGGTGGCGCGAGATGCAGAGCCAGGCGCTTTCGATGCCCGAATCCGCCCAGAGGCTCGAGCTGGCCCAGCTTGATACGCAGGCCTTCCTCAACAAGATTCTCAACGCCCCGCTGAAGACCTTCGTCGGCAAGGGCGAATCCCCCCTGAACGACGAGCTGCTCCGCGCCGAGGGGCTGCTTCAGGTCGGCCAGTACCACGACGCCGCGACCCGGTACGACCGCGCCGCGATGATCGACCCGATCAACCCGCTCCCGATGATCGGCCGCGGCCACGCCCTGCTCGCCGCGGGCGACTATCTCTCCGCGGCGGTTTCGCTCACGCGCGGCCTCCAGAACTTCCCCGACCTCGCAGATTTCGATGTCGACCTCACGTCGTTCTTCTCCAGCCCCGAGATTATCGACATCCGCCGCGCCGATCTGATGAAGGAACTCGAGCGCCGCGAGGATCCGTCGCTGCGGTTCCTGCTCGGCTACCTCGAGTACTACGGCGGCGAGCGGCAGCGCGGCCTCGCCAACCTGAAGAAAGCCGCCGATCAGGCGGATTACGGCACGATCATCAAGCGCTTCCCCGAGCTGCTCCGCGGCCAATCGCCGGTCGTTCCAGAGCAGCCCGCGACGGACAGGAAGGACGGCGAATGAGACGATTGAGCATGGCCGCGCTCCTCTGCTGCGCGGCGTGGCTGCTGGGCTGCGGCGCCGAACTCGAAGTGCAGATGACCGCCCGCGAGGTCGCCGGCGACGCCGACGCCGTGCTGGCCGCGGCCGCATCGGTCCTCCGGCAGGATTTCGACCGCTGGTCGATCGACCGGGCGGCGCGAAAGATCACCACCGAACCCGCCGAGTACACGACCCGCTCCGACAGCGGCTCCTCGCGCGACCTGGTCAAGGGCCAGTCGACCATGCGCCGCACGGGCACGCTCATCGTCGCCGCCCGCGGCAGCCGAACGCTCGTCAAGGTACGCGTCGATCGCGAACGCCTCGACACCAGCCGCCGCGAATCCTCCGAGCCGCCGGCTTACCGCCTCTCCGATGCCCCCGGCGCAACACCCATCGAGCGCGACTCCGCCCGCACCGAAACGCAGAATCAGTACTGGGTCTCCGCCGGCCGAGACGCCCGGATCGAGCGCTTCGTGCTCGACGAGCTGGAGCGCCTCTTTCCGATCAATCCCGATTCCCCGCCACCGCCCGCAGCGTCGACGCCGCCGAAAGCGACAAGCGACCGCAGCGACGCGCCGTGAGCCCGTGACCGTGAGCGGCAGGGGGGGCGTTTCCGGATTTCGCGCGCCGCTCTCGCCGCTCACATCAACAGCCGTGCCCCCGTCAGGATCAGCAGCACTCGAAATACCTGCTGAAGCGTCGCGACCGGCAGCACGTGCGTCAGCCGGCCCCCGAATACGCCCCCGACGAGCGCGCCCGGCGCCAGCCACACCGCGAGCATGACGCCGTCCCACGCCGAGACATCCGGCATCGCGGACAGCGCCAGCGTCTGCGCGGCCGACGCGGCCACCGCGAGCACGACGACCATGCACGTCGAGTTCGCGATCGCCGACGGCAGACGCAGGTGCAGCTTCAGCTCCTGCACGGGCACCGCCCAGACGCCGCCGCCGACGCCGAGCAGCCCCGCGATCACTCCGGCCGGCAGCCCGACCCACAAGCCGTTATAGCCCCACCGCGACGGCGCGGGACAGCTCGCCCACGTCGCGCGCGGCGTCCCGATCCGGTCGGCGGCCGGCCGCGCCTTTCGCCGCGCGAGCAGATACCCCGCGATCACGAACGCGATCATCACGACGCCGAAAATGCGCTGGAGCCAGTGCGTCATCGGTCCCGCGAGCAGTTTCGCCGCCCACACGCCGCCGCAGACGCCGAAAACGCCGAACGCGGCGATCGCCGGCAGCATGCGCCGCACGACGGCCCCCGCGCGGAAATGCTGCCGCGCCGCGGGGATCGACAGCCCGACGGCCGTCAGCAGCGCCGCCAGCTTGTACACGTGCAGAGACCCGTCGCCGAACGGCTTGCCCAGGATCAGCAGCAGGGCGGGGATGATCACCAGCCCGCCCCCGATCCCCAGCAGCCCCCCGAGAACCCCGGCCGCCAAGCCGATCACGGGCAGGATCGCGTATTGAAACCAGTCCATGAGCGGGACGATGCCCGAACGCGGCCATTCGCACAAGCGCGGCGTTGCACGGCTCGGCGGGCTATTCGCCGCCGGGGTCGGAGAGATCGCCGATTGCAAACGCGTGCCCGCATTCAGGACAGCGGCATTCGCGCTGTCCGCGCAGGTCGTAGCCGCACCGGGGGCAGCGCAGCGCGCCGTCCGCCCGTTCGTGCGGGCGCGGATAGCAGATCCACGCGACCAGCACGAGCGCCGCCGGGCCGAGCGCGAAATTCAGGGCGAGCCCGGAATACAGGAGCGCCCGTTCATCGACACCCTCCAGCGCCCAGAAGCCGCACATCGCCGAACTCGCGAGCACGGCCGCCGTCACGGCGAGGACCCACCCGCACCGCCACGCCGTCCAGCGCACCGTTCTCCACCAGAGCCCCAGGACGCCGACGTAGAAGAGCCAGAACGGCCCGGGATGCACGACGAACGCCTCGCTGAGCACGGCCCAGTATGGCGCTACGCCGCTGCCGCCCATGCCGAACCACGTCGCGTGAAGAGTCTCGTAGTAGGCGATGTACCAGAGAAAGACGCACAGGGGGCCAAGCGCGAGCGTGGCGACGACCCGCGGCCGCACCGGGGATGTGCTCGGATAACCCATCGCCGCCTCGCCGTTCGCGAGCCGATGAAGTCTCCCCCGGTTCAGCCTCCATCATACCCGCCGCATCGCCCGCAAGCGCCTGCAAATTCGGAAGTTAGTCGCGGCAACTTTTCGCGCCCGGGCGCCATTTTTCCGCGCACCGGCGGGGGGCTTGATTTATAATTGACGCAGACAGCGCTGGAGTTCGGTGGAGACCTATTCGATGGTGCAGGCGATCCAAGCGATTATCGGCAACCCCGACACCTTGCGCAAGCTGGCGCGCTCGTTTCGGACGGCCCGGGTCATGTTTCTATCCGACGATTTCTCGATGATCCCCATCACCGACAGCCTTTACGACGAAATTCACGAATACGAAACGTCGCAGTTCGAACCTGGCTTCCTCTTCCTCTCCGATCGCGTCGCCGCCCTCTGTGCGAACGCATCCAAGGACGCGCCGATCGCATTCGTCGAGACGGAGGCTTTCGGCGGCTGCGGCCGACAGTCGGCCGCGGCGTGGCAGGGGGGGAGCTATATCTTCGGGCCGGCGAGCTACAACAACTACGAAGGCACCCCCGAACCCTCGGCCAGCAGCACACTGCCGATCGGCCAGGCTCTCGCCGCCATCGGCCTCGCGAGCGATTCTCCCGCCGCCCCGGTCGACCTGTTCAATATCGCGGCCAGGCGCGTTGCGGACGAATTCCCCGACGACCTGCTCCAGGCGCCCTGATGCGCGACCGGCAGATTCCCGAAGTCGCTTCCGACGCGACCCCGCCAGTTGAATTACGATCAATGACCGTTCGTCGTGCTTTTCGGTGGGGCACTCGCGCCTTGACCGTGCTCATCTCCGCGGTTGCAGCCTTTGGTATCGGCTACGGCACGGCCAATGAGCGATTCGGTTTCGGTCAACCTGGAATCGTCGCGCTTGTGCTTGGCGCGGCGGTCGCCGGTGCGGCCGTTTCCAACCTTCCATTCGCCGCGCTTCTGGGCGTTGTGGTCGGCTACGCCGGGAGCGCAGGAATCATCCAACGATTGTCGCCGGAGCAATCCGAGTGGCTGACGGTTCTTGGTGCTCTCGGTTCGCTGGCGGCGGTCCCGTGCGTCGCTGTTTCCAGCATCGCCTGTATTGTCTGTCGCGCGAATTCTCGCGAGCGCCCCGGCGCGGCGGGATAACCGCAACTACTCAATCCCCTTCGCCGCCAGCCACCGCTCCGCATCCAGCGCCGCCATGCATCCGCTGCCCGCCGCCGTCACCGCCTGCCGATAGTGATGATCCGCGACGTCGCCGGCCGCGAAGACGCCGTCGATGTTCGTTCGCGTATGCGGCGGGTGCGGCCACTTGATGTACCCCTTTTCATCGCACTCGACGGCGGGGCGGAAGAGTGCGGAGTTCGGCGTGTGGCCGATCGCGACAAAAAGGCCGCGCACGGCCAGGTCCCGCTGCTGGCCGGAAACGCTGTCTTTCAGACGCACGCCGGTGATGGACGCGTCGCCGAGCACGTCGACGACCTGCGAATTCCAGACCGGCTCCATCTTGCCTTCCTTCACCAGCTTGAAGAACCGCTCCTGCATGGCCTTGCTGGCGCGCAGCTCGTCGCGGCGGTGAATCAGGTAGACCTTTTTCGCGAATTTCGTCAGGTACGAGCCTTCCTCGACCGCCGAGTCGCCGCCGCCCACGACGGCCAGATCCTGGTTGCGGAACGCCGGCAGCGCCCCGTCGCAGACCGCGCACGCGGAGACGCCGCCGCCGCTGTCCGCCAGCCTTTTTTCATTCGGCAGGCCGATCCAGTTCGCGGAGGCCCCCGTGGCGATGATGATCGCGTGTGCCTCGACGCTGTGCTCGTCGCTGCGGATTTTGAACGGGCGGTTTTTCAGGTCCACTTCGTTCACGTCCTCGCGGATGAATCGCGTGCCGAAGCGCTCCGCCTGGTCGCGGAACGCCTTCATCATTTTCGGCCCCAGCACGCCCTCGGGAAATCCGGGGTAGTTCTCGACGTCGGTCGTGAACATGAGCTGGCCGCCGGGGATGAGGCCGCCGGCGTTGAAACCCTCGAATACGAGCGGTTGCAGGGCCGCGCGGGCCGCGTAGATCGCGGCGGTCAGGCCTGCGGGTCCGGAACCGATGATTACCACCTTTTCGATCGCCACTGCGGTCTCCCTCGATCAGCATGTCTCCGGTTCATCATAGCAATGCGCCGACGATGCGGCACCCGGGCGGCCGAATCGTGGTGGGGGGGGCACGAAATGCAGAAGGCCCGGCGTTGAAAATCAACGCCGGGCCTTCGAGATATCGTAAACAGTGGACATGCCGCCCGCCGGTCTCCCGGCGGCTCCTGAGGTGAGTCAGGAGGATAGTGTGCTCACAGATCCCGCGGCCGTTGGCCGTCGGGTCTAGATAATCCTCTAGAAAGGAGGTGATCCAGCCGCACGTTCCCGTACGGCTACCTTGTTACGACTTAGTCCCAGTCACCAGTGTTACCGTCGGCCGTCGCCTCCTTGCGGTTGGCTAAACGGACTTCGGGTCCCACCAGCTTCCATGACTTGACGGGCGGTGTGTACAAGGCTCAGGAACACATTCACCGCGTCGTAGCTGATACGCGATTACTAGCGATTCCAACTTCATGGAGTCGAGTTGCAGACTCCAATCCGAACTGGGGCTGCTTTTTTGCGATTTGCTCCGCCTCGCGGCCTTGCAGCGCTCTGTAGCAGCCATTGTAGCACGTGTGCATCCCTGGACATAAGGGCCACGATGACTTGACGTCGTCCCCACCTTCCTCCGGCTTAACGCCGGCAGTCTCGCCAGAGTCCCCAGCTTTACCTGATGGTAACTGACGACAGGGGTTTCGCTCGTTAAGGGACTTAACCCGACACTTCACAGCACGAGCTGACGACA
>BTUU01000003.1:0-407571 GCA_045863555.1 Planctomycetota bacterium
TCGCTGCGTGACGACTCATCCGCAGGGCGGGCCGGTTGTGAAACCGGCCCGCCCTGTGTGCTTCAATAACCCGCCGCCTGGCCGTCCTTGCGCGACTCCGACGCGCCGATGTAGACGCCCTGTTCTGCGTCAAACGCGATCGCCTGGTAGCCCCCGAAGATGCCCACGCGTGTCACGATCTTGTGTCCCATCTGCGCCAGCCGTCGGACCGTCTCCCCGTCGATCCCCGATTCCAGCGCGACCGTCCCGCCGTCCGCCATCACCTCGCCCGTCGGCTCCGACGAGCCGGTGTGATGCCAGCGCGACGCGTCGCCCGCTTCCTGGAGGTGCATTCCGAAGTCGACGAGGTTGCACACGATCTGCACGTGCCCCTGCGGCTGCATGTCCCCGCCCATCACGCCGAAGCTCAGCCACGGCTTGCCGTCGCGCGTGATGAACGCAGGAATGATCGTGTGAAACGGCCGCTTGTGCGGCGCATACGCGTTCGGGTGACTCTCGTCCAGGTTGAAGAGCGCCCCGCGATCCTGAAAGCAGAACCCCAGACCATCCGGGCAGAGCCCCGAGCCGAATCCGCGATAGTTGCTCTGGATCAGTGAGACCATGTTGCGGTCCTTGTCCGCCACCGTCAGGTAGATCGTGTCGCACCCGCGCAGCGCCGCATCCGCCCGCGCCAGCATCGCCGCATCGGCCGCGCCCGCCGCCGCCGGCGCGATCCCGGCCGGGTAGCGCGTCGCCGCGCGCTCCAGGTTGATCAGCGTACGTCGCTCGGCCGCGTAGTCCTTCGAAAGCAGCCAATCGAGCGGGATTTTCGCGAAGTCGGGATCGGCGTAGTACCGGGCGCGGTCCTCGTACGCGAGCTTCTTGGTTTCGATGAGCGTGTGCAGATATGCGGGGCTGTTGTGGCCCATCGATTTCAGGTCGAATCCCTCGAGGATGTTCAGCATCTGAAGCGCCGCGAGCCCCTGCGTGTTGGGCATGATCTCCCACACGTCATAGCCGCGATAATTCGTCGATCGCGCCTCGACCCATGTCGACGTGTGCTCCGCCAGGTCGCGTTTGCGCAGATAGCACCCGATGCGACGGCAATACGCGTCCATCGCGTCGGCCAGATCGCCCTCGTAAAACGCATCCCGTCCGCCCGCCGCAATCTTCTCCAGCGTCGCCGCCAGCGCGGGATTCCGATACATCTCGCCTTTTGCCGGCGCACGCCCGCCCGGCAGGAACGTCTCCGCGAAGCCGGGATGCTCGCGAAGCGTCCGGCCGCCGATCGCCCAGTAATAGGCGATGAGTTCCGAGACCGGGTGCCCCTCCCGCGCGTACCGGATGGTCGGCGCGAGGATGTCCTTCAGCGGCAGTCGGCCGAATTTTGCGTGCAGCTCCGCCCAGCCATCCACGCACCCCGGCACCGTCACCGGCAGGGGCCCGAAGTCGGGAATCGTCTTGAGCCCGCGGCCCTTCAGCTCCGCCAGCGTCAGTTCATGCGGCGACCGCCCGCTCGCGTTCAACGCATGGAGCTTCTGGGTCCGGCTGTCCCAGACGATCACGAAAAGGTCGCCCCCGATGCCGCAGCTCGTCGGTTCCATCAGTCCCAGCGCGGCATTTGCGGCGATCGCCGCGTCGACGGCGCTCCCGCCGTCTTTGAGGATGTCGAGCGCGATCTGTGTCGCCAGAGGATGACTCGTGGCCGCCATCCCGTGAGGCGCAATCACCTCCGAGCGCGTCGCAAAGGCCCGACCGGTGATCCGGTCGGGGCCGCCGCCTCCTCCGGCTGCCGCTTCGACGATCAGCGTTGCGATGGCCAATGGGGCGAGACCGGTGAGATTCATGGCGTCCTCGCTTATGAAAGTCGGCGGCGGCGCGAGCCGAAAGCGCCGATATTGGCGTTGAATTCGCCGTCGCCGGGCGTACGATACCGGCTGGGCATCGAGAAAGGCGCGGTGAGATGGAAGAATATCGCATTCTCGACACGGCGCAGGGGCCGGTCGCCTTCGTCGGTACCGAGTGCGGCGTGCGTCAGATTTTCCTCCCGGGACCCACGCGGGCGCAGCTCGAATCCCGCATCGCCGAGCGCTGCCCCGGGGCCGTCGAGAATCCCGGCCTGCTGCCCGATCTCGCGGATGCGCTGACGCGCTATTTTGCCGGCGAGCCCGTCGAGTTTCACACCCGCATCGACTGGCGCGGTTACAGCAACTTCGAGGTGGACGTCTGGCGGGCGTGTGCGAAGGTCCCATACGGGCGAACCGCCTCGTACAAGGCGCTCGCCGATGAACTCGGCTGCCCCGGCGCTGCCCGCGCGGTCGGCGTGGCGATGAGCCGGAACCCGGTCGCGCCCGTCGTGCCCTGTCACCGCATACTTAAGAGCGACGGTACGTTGGGCGGTTACTCCGGGCCCGGCGGTCTGCAGCAGAAGCAGTCGCTGCTCGACATGGAGGCCGCCGCTTCAGGTGCGTTGCTTGTCAAGGCCTGATCGACCGGATCCGACCCGAATTAAGAAAAAGGACCGCGCCGACGATCGTCTGCGCGGTCCCCCGTTTCGCCGCAAATGCCCAGACATCGCGGCGACGACCCAGTTCGCTTATTCGACGCCCAGTTTCTTATGGGCCGCGTCCCGCGCCTTCTGTACCGCGTCCAGCTTCTCCTTCGCCGCGTCACCCTTCCCGGCCGCGATGTTCTCTTCAACGTCAAGCATCAGCCGGATCACGGCAATCAGGTCCGTACGGAACTCGTCCTGCAGCGCCTTCTTCGCCGCTTCATCGGCAGCCTTGTCGAGGATGCTCGCCGGCAGCGGGAGCATCTTGGCCATCACCGCGCCGCGCTGCGCAGCACCGATCAGCGCCAGGTTCTCGTCGCGCTTCGCCGCATCCGTGATCTGCCCGGCAAGCTGTTCCATCGCCCGGTTGACCTGTTTCATGGTCGCTTCGAGATTCGGGCCGCGCTGACCGCCTTCCCGCATGCCGCGACCGCCGCCTTCCTGGCCGCCTTCCCGGACGCGCCCTGCCCGACCCTCGCGGGGAGGCGTTTCCTGCCCAAACGAGGCAGTGGACACGAGGCCCGCCAGCGCAAGCGACGCAAGAGCGGTAACTGCAAGCAGATGTCGACGAGCAAGCATGGAAGCTGTCCTTCGGTGGGCCGGTGTCCGGCTCCCGGTCGCTGACACGCGCGGCGACGGTGCGGAGACACTCCGGCGAATCGCAGAACGCCGGTCCCGCGCGTCGATTGCCGCGCGCCGCCGCTTTTCGTTTTTTCAACCCCACGCTCGCCCGGTTGCCCGCCGACTCTCCGCTCCCGCTACAATCCCCGTCTGGATCGTCCCGGTGCCGGCCGACGCGGTGGACTGCGTGAAGGAGTCGCTCGTGCTAGCTCGCATAACTCTAGTCGCGTTCATGGGTTACTTCCTTGTCGCCGGCGCCGCTGCGCAATCGGCTCCGGCGACGCCGCAATCGCACCCCCCGGCCGCGGAGGCGGCCCGCGAGCGCGCCAAACGACTCATCGATAAAGGCGTCAAGTACCTGGTCGCCGCCCAGGACAAGGAGGGCGGCTGGAAGTCCGACTTCGGCCCCGGGATCACGAGCCTCGTCCTCAAGGCCCTCGCTCAGGACCCGGATGTCGGGCCCCGCAGCGACGTCGTGCGCCGCGGCGTTGAGTTCGTCCTGAAGTTCCAGCGCGACGACGGCGGAATCTATTCCGCGCTCGGCCTCTACAAGAACTACGAGACCGCCGTGACGCTCTCGATGTTCTCCGTGCTGACCGGCGGCGACTTCAAGGACGCCATCGAAAAGACGCGCAAGTTTCTGATCGACAACCAGGCAGACGAGGACCACGGCAAGTCACAGGATGACGTCTGGTACGGCGGCGCGGGCTACTCCGCCCTCAAGCGGCCGGACCTGTCAAACACGCAACTCATGATCGAAGCCCTTCACGACAGCGGGCTATCCAAGGATGACCCCGCCTATAAGAAGGCCCTCGTGTTCATCTCCCGTTGCCAGATGCACGCCGAGCACAACAGCATGGAATTCGCCGCCAACTCAAAGCAGGGCGGCTTCATCTATTCCGCGGCCGGCGGCGGCGAAAGCAAGGCGGGCACACTCACCGTCGACGGCCGGACCGAACTGCGCTCCTACGGCTCGATGACCTACGCCGGCTTCAAGAGCATGATCTACTGCGGCCTCAGCAAGGACGATGCCCGCGTCACCGCCGCGCTCGACTGGATCCGCCGCAACTGGACGCTGGCCTACAACCCGAACATGCCCGACAAGCAGTCTCGCGAGGGTCTGTTCTATTTCTATCACACGTTCGCCCGAGCTCTCGACGCGTACGGCGACTCGGTCATTCGCGACGCCCGCGGCCGCGACCACGACTGGCGCGCGGAACTGGTCGACGTCCTGGCCTCTCAGCAGCGCGACGACGGGAGCTGGTCGAACGAGGCGGATCGCTGGATGGAATCCACGCCGCCGCTCGCCACCGCGTACGCCCTCCTCGCCCTCCAGGCGGCCTACCCGGAACTGACCGTCGCTGGCCGCGAATCCGGGGCCTCCCAGCCGGCGGGGAAATAGCGTAAACCCGAAACTGCGGGTGAATAATCGTTCAACGCCGGCCGTCGGGACCTCCGGATGCGGGTAGCCGCGTGGAGGTGTGCCATGAATCGCCCCGATTTCCGCCTTGTGGCCTGGACGCTTCAGTACCTCCGGCTGCTTGAAGCCCTGGGCAAGTCGTCCGTCGCCATTCCCGTCGCCGGCGACCCCAAAAAACCGGCCCGAAAGCCATGATCCCGCCGATTTCAAGCCCAGGACCGGCGCAGGCGGGTTCCGGTCTCCCCCGGTTCGGGTTACAATCGTCGGAATTCGTCAGGGGCAGCCGCCCGGGTGGTGGTCTGCGAACGAGGTTCGTGGAAACCGCCGCCGCTCGGCCGATCCCGCGGCGATCTGGGCGACCGATCGGGCCACGCAACGGGGCAGAGGGTTGGAAGCACGAACCATTCGCGTTATCGGGGCGCGGCAGCACAACCTGCGGAACGTTCACGCCGATATCCCGCGTGACCGGCTTGTCGTGCTGACCGGAATGAGCGGTTCCGGCAAGAGCAGCCTGGCCTTTGACACGATCTACGCCGAGGGGCAGCGAAAGTACGTCGAATCGCTGAGCGTCCACGCCCGATTGTTCCTCGAGCAGGTCGGCAAACCCGACGTCGATCGGATCGAAGGCCTTCCGCCCACCCTGGCGATCGAACAGCTCGCAGCCGCCCCAAACCCGCGCTCGACCGTCGCAACGACCACCGAGATCTACGACTTCCTTCGCCTTCTTTTCGCCCGCGTAGGCCAGCCGCACTGTCCGACCTGCGGCAAGCCGATTTTCCGCCGCACGGTCGATCAGATCGTCGACGACGTGCTGAAGATCCCCGCCGACACCCGGATCATGCTCCTTGCCCCTCTCGTCCGTGGAAAACGGGGCGATCTGGACGAGGTCATTCGCCGTATCCAGCGCGAGGGCTTCGTGCGCGCCCGCGTTAATGGCGCGCTCGTCGAAGTCCGTGAGCTCGGCGAAATGGACACGAAAAAGAAACTCGACGTCGACGTCGTGGTCGACCGCCTTCAGGTCCGCGCCGATCTGCGCCACCGCGTCGCCGACGCGGTTGAGCTGGCCCTTTCGCTCGGCGACGGCACGATGATCGTCGCCCGGGCCGACGCCGCCGGCGCATGGACGGACGCCGTCTACAGCGAGAATCACACCTGCACGACCTGCGGCACCAGCATTGCCGAACTCGCGCCGCGCATGTTCAGCTTCAATTCGCCCTACGGCGCATGTCCGACCTGCGACGGGCTCGGCTCGACGCTCCGCTTCGACGAAGAGCTGATCGTCCCGGACCCCGACCGCTCGCTCCCGGGAGGCGCGGTCGTCGTCTGGTCGGGCGGCTCCACCAGCATCGGCGCTGCACACACGAAGATCGTCCGGATGCTCTGCGACGCGTTCGACGTGAAGCCGGGCACGCCGTACAAAGCCCTCCCCGAAGATCTCAAGCGGGTACTCCTGCACGGCGCACGCCCGAAGGACGTTGAGCGGATCGGCGCCGAGTTCGAAGGTGTGATTCCCAATCTCGAGCGCCGCGCCAAGGCCGCCGGCGACGCTGCGGCCGCCGGCCGATTCGCCGCATTTCAGGCGGAGCGGCGCTGCGGCGACTGCGGCGGTGCCCGCCTGCGCCGCGAATCGCTCGCCGTCCGCGTGACCGATCGCAACATCCACGAACTCACCAGCACCTCGATCGAGATCGCCCTCGGCTGGTTCGACGCACTGACCCTGACCGGCGAGGCCGCCCAGATCGCCGCACCGATCCTCAGCGAGGTCCGACGCCGCCTCCGCTTCCTGAACGAGGTCGGCCTCGGCTACCTCACGCTCGACCGCGCCAGCGCCACCCTTTCCGGCGGCGAGGCCCAGCGCATCCGCCTTGCCACGCAGCTCGGCAGCGGCCTCGTCGGTGTCTGCTACGTTCTCGACGAACCGACGATCGGCCTCCACCAGCGCGACAACGAGCGCCTTCTGAAATCGATCCGCGGCCTCGTCGACATCGGCAACACCGTCCTCGTCGTCGAGCACGATGAAGACGTCATCCGCGCGGCCGACTACCTCATCGACATGGGCCCCGGAGCCGGGCTGCACGGCGGCCGCATCATCGCCGAAGGCCGCGCCGAACAGGTCATCGCGAACCCTGCCTCCGTGACCGGCCGCTATCTCCGCGGCGAATACTCGATCCCGCTGCCCGAAGAGCGCCGCACGCCGAAGCGATCCGAATTCGTCCAGATCGTGGGCGCGTGCGAAAACAACCTCCGAAACATCGATGTCACATTCCCCCTCGGCGTCCTGTGCGTCGTCACCGGGGTGAGCGGCAGCGGAAAAAGCACCCTCGTCGGCCAGACGCTCATCCCCGCCCTCCGCCGTCGCCTGGCCGCCCGTGGTGGACCGCCCTCCGAGTCCGGCGCCGCGCCGAACCGCCCGGCCGGCCGTCATCAGCGCCTCGTCGGCGGCAGCAAGATCGACAAGATCATCGAGATCGACCAGACGCCGATCGGCCGCACTCCGCGAAGCAACCCCGCGACATATACCGGAGTCTTCGACGAGATCCGCCGCCTCTACGCCAAGACCAAGGAAGCCCGCATCCGCGGCTACAGCAACAGCCGCTTCAGTTTCAACGCCAAAGGCGGCCGCTGCGAGGCCTGCCAGGGACAGGGCGTCCGCCGGATCGAAATGCACTTCCTGCCCGATGTCTTCGTCGAGTGCGGCGAGTGCAAGGGCACCCGCTACAACCGCGAAACGCTCGAAATCCGCTATCGGGGAAAATCGATCGCCGACGTGCTCGAGATGCGCGTGGAAGAAGCCACCCGCTTCTTCGACAGCTTCCCGAAGATCAAGGCCGGCATCCAGACCCTCTCCGACGTCGGTCTCGGCTATATCCGCCTCGGCCAGCCATCGAATACCCTCTCCGGCGGCGAGGCGCAGCGCGTCAAGCTCGCGGCCGAGCTTGCGAAACCCTCCACCGGGCACACGCTGTACGTGCTGGATGAGCCGACGACGGGCCTGCACTTCGCCGACATCGAGACGCTCCTGCTCGTGCTCAACCGCCTCGTCAATCTCGGAAACACCGTCCTCGTCGTCGAGCACAACCTCGACGTCATCAAGAACGCCGACTGGGTCATCGACCTCGGCCCCGACGGCGGAGACGCGGGCGGGAATATCATCGCCGAAGGGCCGCCGGAGACCATCGCCGCCTGCAAGGAGAGTCACACCGGACGCTATCTCGCGCCGAAGCTCGTCCGAGGGGCCGCCGGCCCCGAGCGCTCGCTCGCGGCCGGATAGCAGCGGAAGTCGTGTCCGCCGCGGCGTCGCCCAGTCAGCCCGCGATAAACTGTCACCATGGCCGGTCAGACCCTTCGTGAGATTCGCGCACTACTGGAGCAGGCCGGTCTCACGCCGCAGCACCGGTTCGGCCAGAACTTCCTGATCGATCTGAACCTGATGCGAAAGGCTGTCGAGGCGGCGGCAGTCGGGCCGGGCGATTGGGTGCTGGAGGTTGGCCCGGGAACCGGGTCCCTGACGGAGATGCTCCTCGATACAGGGGCCGGCGTCGTTGTCGTCGAAATCGACCGAGGATTTCAGGAACTTCTCGCCGCGCGCCTCGGCGAGCGACCCAACTTCACCCTGATCCGCGGCGACATCCTCGCCGGAAAGCACGCCGTGAACCCGCAGTTATGTGATCTGCTCGCGGCATCCCGGCCGCCGCGGAAGCTCGTCGCCAATCTCCCGTACCAGGTCGCGACGCCGCTGCTTCTGAACCTGCTGCTCCAGCCGCACCGCTTTGAGCATTTCGTCGTGACGATCCAGCTCGAAGTCGGCCAGCGTCTCGCGGCGGCCGCGAACACCGATGCCTACGGCCCGATTTCAGTGATCGCCCAGTCGCTCGCGACGATCCGCACGCTGGCGCGGCTGGGGCCCGGCGCATTCTGGCCGCCGCCGAAGGTCGACTCGGTGATGCTGGAGATCGTCCCGCTCGATCCGGGTCAGGTTGGGATCGACGACGTTCCGCTGTTCGTGGATCGCGTGCAGCGCGCCTTCCAGCGGCGGCGCAAAGTGCTGCGCCAGATGCTCGCCGACCTGCCGCTCGATCTGGCCCGTCGCGTCTTTGAGGATTCGAGCGTCAATTGGAACTCGCGACCGGAGTCGCTGACGCCGAGCGACTGGCGCCGCTTTCATCATTCGCTATCGTTACTGGCGGGACCTCGCTAGGCGACAGCAGATGCTTCGAAAGCACTGCCCGCACGAAATCCGGGCTGGTGGAGTCGACATGCCCGCCGTAGTAGCCCAGCTCTTCCCACGCCGGGTTCCAGCGGATATTCACGACCCGTCCGCCCGCCCCCTTCGACTGCAATCCCACCGACCCCGCCCCGTCCTCGCCGAACACCCCGTCGATCGAGCCGAAGATCTTCATCGGCCCGGCCAGAACCGCGTCATTGGGTGAGTAGTAGACGTACATCCTGTCCTTCACCCGTTCGAGCGCCTTCGAGACGTCGTACTTGTACCAGAGGCTTGAGCTCAGCAGCACGACATGATCGACCTTGTACTGCGGCCGCATCGCCTCCAGCGCCCAGACGGCGATTCCCGTGCCCGCAGAGAGTCCGACCAGATTCACTGGCCGCCCCGGATACTTGTCGATGTACTCCTCGATGATCCGGGCGAGACGGCGCGCCTTGAGCTTGGCATTGAGGCGCAGCGTCTGGTCGATCGCCGGATTGAATGAAATCGTCCAGACGAACGCGGCCACTTCACCCTTGTAGCCCGCTTCTTCGAGGCCTTTCCGCAGACCCGCGTCGCCGAAGTCGACATTGCCGGCGCCCGGGCAGTAGTACGTGATGCCGATTTTGGCTTTCTCGGAGTACTGAGGCCCGCAGCCCGGCAGAGCCGTCAGAATCAGCAGCATTGACAGACTGGCCCAGCGCACGTTCCGTCCTCCGATCAGGTCCGGCTTAATCGCGGCTTCCCCCGCCCGCCGCCGCAGACTGGAACCCGGGGATCCGGATATTCTCCTGCGGCTTGTCGTCCGGGTGGACCGCGAACACCTCAACGCGGGCGATATCCTCGAACGGCACGATCAGCACGATCGAGCCGACCTTGTAGTTCTCGTCCATCGGGACCGCTTCAAACGTCAGCGCGCTGCTCATGCCGACGTCGGCGATTTCCTTCATCTCGTACGTCAGGCCATCCTTCAGATATAGGATGACGCGCGTATCGAGCTGGTTTCGGTACTCCTCAAACTCGGAAGAGCCGTTGTCCTCCGTGTGATCGGGGAATCGCTTGCCGGCACAGCGCGATTTCGCTTCGTCGACCAGCCGATCGAGCCCGCCGTGATGAAACCAGTCGAAATTGAACATTCGTCACCGCTCCCCGAGGGCGTCGCGCCGCCACGCAGGCGCACCCTGCGTGCGCGAGACACTCCGCCGGTATCATCGACCGGGATGACCCCGGCCGACAAAACTGCCCTTGTGAAGTCCGCCGCCGCCGAACTCGGCTTCGACCGCGTTGGCGTGACGACCGCCCGCACGCTCCAGCGCGAGGCGTATTATAGGGACTGGCTCGCGCGTGGCCACGCCGGGTCGATGGATTACCTGACGCGCAACGTCGAGTCGCGGGTCGACCCGTCCCGCCTCTTCGCTGGCGCACGGTCGATAATCTGCACGGCGATCAACTACCGCCGCACCGATTCGAACCCGCCCGGGTCAGCTCCGCCCGCCGCCGAAACCGCTCCCACCGGCCGAATCGCACAATATGCACGCGGCGAGGACTATCACGTCGTCGTCCGCGATCTCCTTGAAACGCTCATTCACCGGCTCCGCCAGCGGTTGAACGAGCAGTTCGACGCCCGGGCCTGTGTCGACACTGCCCCGCTGATCGAACGTGAACTTGCGGCCGCCGCCGGTGTCGGCTGGATCGGCAAGAACACGCTCGTGATGCACGAAACGGCCGGCAGCTACCTGTTCCTCGGCGAGATCGTCACCACGCTCGACCTCGAACCAGACGCCCCGGCAATCGACCATTGCGGTACATGCACCCGCTGCCTGGAAGCGTGCCCGACCGACGCGTTCATCGCGCCCTACCAGATGGACGCCTCCCGGTGCATCTCCTACCTGACGATCGAACATCGGGCGCCGATCGCGCCAACGCTGGCGTCGAAGCTGGGCGACTGGGTATATGGCTGCGACATCTGCCAGGACGTATGCCCGCACAACAGCAAGTCGCCGCCGGGAACAGAGCCGCGCCTGATGGCGAATCGACTTCCGGCCCGCATCGAACTCGGCCCGCTCATCGCCCTGCGAAGCGGCGACTACCGCCGATTGACCCGCGGCACGGCCGCCCGGCGGGCGACGCGGGCGATGTGGCAGCGGAATGCGGCGATCGCTGCCGAAAACGCGCGGCACGGCGGGGCGGGTGATGCCCCCGAAACTCGAACGCCGATGTGATCCGTGCGTGAAGACTGGGGGGCGGGGCAGGCGATCACCGCTTGCCGCCGCGGGCGCCGTCTCTATACTCGCTCGACGTTCGTGGGCCGCTGCCGGATGCTGTTTCGAGGGAGGAGCCGTGTCGCACTACATCACCGAACCCTGCATCAAGACGAAGGACACGGCCTGCGTCGACGTCTGTCCGGTCGACTGCATCCATCCGCGCAAGGACGAGCCGGACTTCGCCAATGAAGAGATGCTCTACATCGACGAGCGGACCTGCATCGACTGCGGCCTGTGCGTCGACGAATGCCCGGTCCGCGCGATCTTCCCCGAGCACGACATTCCCCCCGTCTGGAACCGGTATGTGGCGCTCAATCGAGCGTATTACTCGAAGAGTGGATGACCCCCGGCCTGAACTCTCCCGCTACCCCGACGCACGAATGGGCTTCCGGAGTCGCAGCAGCAGTCGCGCCTCCCCAAGCCCGATCAGCGTGGCAATCAGCATGTAGACGACTATCCCTGCCGCAAGGAATCCCAGCGTATCGACCGCCCGCCGGCCGATCATGCCCACGGGCAGGCCCGCAAGCCCCTCGCCGCTCCACCCGCGCACGGCCAGCACGATGCCGGCACTCGCCGCCGCCGCCGCGAGCATCCGCACCAGCCCGCCCAGCAGATCGCGCGTAAACAGCGGTGCGTCGACGCGCCGCCGCAGATAGACGAGCCCGAGCACCACGCCGAAGCTCGACGACACCGACGACGCGATCGCAAACGCCGCCTCCCGCACGCCCTCGAACCAGATCAGCGACAAGCTGACCGCAAGATTTACCGGAATCGTCAGCAGGGTGATCCGCAGCGGCGTCCTCACGTCCCCGATGCTGAAAAACCCGCGCTGCACGATGTGCTGGGCACAGAACGCCCACATGCCGACGCCATACCACGCCAGCACGTGCGCTGCGCGGCTCGTATCCGCCGCATTGAAATTCCGATACTCGAACAGCAGCCGGATGATCGGCTCGGCCAGCACGATCATCATCGCCCCGGCCAGCAGCCCCTCAAAGACCGCCATCCGGAGCATGAACCGCACCTCGCCCGTCCACCCGAGCCAGTCCTTTTTCACCGCCATTCGCGAGAACGCCGGCAGTGCCGCCGTCGCCAGCGAAATCACCAGCACGCCCAGCGGAAACTGGTACAGCCGCGCCGCCGTCGTGATGGCGGTGAACGAGCCCTCAGGCAGCGGATATGGAAATCCCTCGCCGAGCCAGTTGTACCGCCGCGTGAGAACGGTGCAGATGACCGAGTCGAGGAACGTGCTCAGCAGCAGCGCGCCCTGCCCGAGAAGAACCGGCCCCATGAGCGCCAGAATTCGGCGCACGCCGGGATCGCGCGGCTGAAACGACCATCCGACGGGCACGCCCGTGCGGCGCAGGGCCGGCAGCACGACGAGGATCTGCACCATACCGGAGACCAGAACACTGATCGCGACCCCGTAGACCTGCCGCGCCGGGTCCGTCCCGCCGACCAGCGGCCCCAGCCAGAGAATGCCGCCGATCATCCCCAGATTCAGCACGATCGACGCCAGCGCCCCGGGTACGAAACTGCCGAGGCAGTTGAGGACGCTCGAAAACAGCGCCAGCACGCAGATGCTCAGCATGAACGGCAGCATCAGCCCCGTCATCGCCAGCAGCAGCCGCCGCGCCTGCGAATCGTCGTCCGCTCCCGCTGCGCCGAACATCCACACGCCGAGCAATACGAGTTCCCCCAGGACGACTACGCCCGTCAGCACGATCGTCAGCAGCGCGAGCGTCCGCGCCAGGAGCTGCCACGCCGCGGGCCGACCGTCCGTTTCGAGCGCCCGCGTGAACTGCGGCACGAAGACTGCCGCCAGCGCCCCTTCGCCGAACAGCCGCCGAAACAGGTTTGGAAACTGAAACCCGAAATTGAACGCATCCGTGATCCAGCTCTGACCGAACGCGTGCAGCAGCAGCATGTCGCGCAGCATCCCGGTAATGCGGGACGCCAGCGTGCACAAGGCGATCAGCTTCGCGGCGAGAAGAGACGAACGCGGCTCGGACATGCACGGGAGTTGTACCCGCACCCGCGCTCCCCCGCACGCGCACGCCGCCCCCCGTGCAAAGGGCCCTTCTGCACCGTTTGCTGTGAACTCTGCACCGCGCGCTGTTCACGGTCCACTCTGCTCCCCGTCGATTTGGCGCAATCCAACTCCACGGCGAGAATCCCTCCATGCGAAACGATGGCCGCCTTCCGGACCAGCTCCGGCCCGTAGAGATCATCCGTGGCTTCACTCAGGCCCCTCCGGGCTCCGTATTGATCCGCTTCGGACGCACCAGCGTCCTCTGTACCGCCACGATCGCTGACGAGGTCCCGGAGTGGCGTACGGCGAGCGGCCACGGCTGGCTGACCGCCGAGTATGACATGCTCCCCGGTTGCAGCGCCTCTCGCCGCGCCAGGAACCGGACGAAAGTCGATGGCCGCACGCAGGAGATTCAGCGCCTCATCGGCCGCTCGCTCCGGGCCGTGGTCGATCTGGCGAAGCTGGGGCCCCGAACGATCTTCGTCGACTGCGACGTTCTCCAGGCCGACGGCGGGACCCGGACGGCCGCCGTCACCGGCGCCTACGTCGCGCTTTTCGACGCGTTGCTCGTCGGCGCAAGACGCGGATGGTGGGGCGGCGATGCTCTCACGGGCGGCGTCGCCGCCGTGAGCGTCGGCGTCGTCGGCGGGGAGGTCCTGCTCGATCTAGACTACACCGAGGACGTCGCGGCCGAGGTCGACGCCAATCTGGTGATGACGACCGAGGGTCACTGGGTTGAAGTCCAGTCCACCGGCGAACGAAGCACATTCTCAGACGAGCATCTTGCTGCGATGCTGGCTATTGGCCGGCGGGGGATCGAGCGGCTTTTTGAGGCTCAGCAGGCGGCCCTCGCGTCGAACCCCGGATGACCCGCCGGCCCTCGCGGCGTGATAGACTCCTGCACTGACGGAGTTCTGCCATGAACCAGAAACTGAAATGGACCGACTCGGAAGACCTCGCGCTCCTGCTGCACGAAAAGTTCCCCGACCAGGATCCCCTGGCGGTCCGCTTCACCGACCTGCACGCCTGGGTTTGTTCGCTCGCGGAATTCGCGGACGATCCTAAGTCTAGTAACGAAGCGAAGTTAGAGGCGATCCAGATGGCGTGGCTCGAAGAATACCAGGACGCCGCCAGAGGCTGAGCTGCGGAGCGCAGGGGAGCGAATTGCGGACGGGCCGCCCGCTCGTCGCGGCCAGTGACACGCCGTACCGATATAGACTGTCAGCGGAAGCGACCGATCGCGGGCATTCCGCAGTCCCGCTGGGGAGCAACGATGAATTCGATCCGGAACACACTTTTGGTCCTCCTCGCGGCCCTCGCCGGCCTGACGGGTGGCTGCCCGACCGATACCTCCTCGACCAAGCCGGTCGTCAATTCGGCTCAGGCCGTCGTGCGCGAGACGGCCGAAGTCGGTCAGTCGGTTCTCCTCGTCGCGGTTGTGGACGGCGCGGGTGACCTGTCCCAGCTCCGCTACCAGTGGTACCAGGTGAGCGGCCGCGCAGTGACGTTGGACCGAGCCAATGAGGTGATCGCGTCATTCCCGGCCCCGTCCGTCGAGAGCCGCACGACGCTCCAGTTCCGCGTGGACATCTTCTCGGGGTCGGCGATCACGAGCGCCGACACGAGCGTCACGATCGAACCAGACCCCAACTACGGGCTCAACGATAACTCGAATTCCGACGGCAGCGGGGGGGATGACGACCCGAATCCGCAAGTCCGTCTCACCACGGACAAGGGCGTAATTGTGGTCCAGCTCGACCGCGTCGCCGCCCCGGTCACCGTGCGGAATTTCCTCCGCTACGTCGATTCCGGTTTCTACAACGACACGATCTTTCACCGCGTGATCCCCGACTTCGTCGTCCAGGGCGGTGGTTTCGAAACCGGTCTCGTCGAAAAGGATACCCAGTCGCCGATCGTGAACGAATCGACCAACGGCCTGCTGAACCTCCGTGGCACCATCGCGATGGCCCGCACCAACGCACCGAACTCGGCCACGTCGCAGTTCTACTTCAACCTCGTGGACAACGACGCCCTCGACCGCACGGAGTCCTTCGCCGGTTACGCAGTCTTCGGCCGCGTTATCGTCGGCATGAGCGTCGTCGACGAAATCGCGACCGTGGAAACCGGTGTTCAGGGCGGCTTCAGCGACGTCCCGCTCGAAGAGGTCTTCCTTCAGAAGGCCGAACGCGTCTCCGGCGTAACCGCCGAGCCGTAGCACCCGGGCGCGTGCGCTAAGAGCATTTAGGAGGGCAGGTCCGCAGCGACTTCGCGCGATCTAAGTCATCACGTTCACCCGTTTTCACGTTATCACGTTTTCACGTGTTCCCGATCATCCGGTCAAACGCCGCCTCATCCAGAACCTCGACTCCCAGCGACCGCGCCTTTTCGAGTTTGCTCCCCGCGTCCGCTCCCGCGACCACGAACGAAGTCTTCTTGCTCACGCTCCCGCTCACCTTCCCGCCCAGGTCCTTGATCTTCTGCTCAATCTCCGACCGTGAATACTTCGCCAGCGTCCCCGTCACGACCACCGTCTTGCCCACCAGCGGCGAGTCCGCCGCGACCTGCTTGCGCGGCTGCGTCATCGTCAGCCCGACCTCGCGCAGCCGCCGGATCGTCTCCCGCCCCGAATCGCTGCCAAACCATGCGGCCACCGATTTCGCGACCTCGACGCCGATGCCCTCGACCGCCTGCAACTGCTCCGCGCTCGCCGCGGCAATCGCGTCGATGGCGTGAAAATGCTCCGCCAGATCCTCCGCCGTCGACAGTCCGACATGCCGGATGTTCAGCGCCGCGAGAACGCGCGCAAGCGGCCGCGCCTTGCTCGCCTCGATGCCCGCAAGGAGCGAGTCGACGCTCTTTTCGCCCATCCGTTCGAGTTTCAGCAGATCCTCGCGCTCCAGCGTGTACAGATCGGGCAGCGACTTCACCAGCCCCGCCGCGACAACCGCCGCGACGAATTTCTCGCCCGCGCCCTCGATGTCCATCTGGTCGCGCCCGCAGTAGAACCGCAGCCGTTCGACCAGCTGCGCTGGACAGCTCGGATTCTGGCAGCGCAGGTACACGCCCCCCTCATCCTGGGCCACATCGCCGCCGCATTCCGGACACGCCGTCGGCGGCTCGATCACCGCCGCATCCGCCGCCCGTCGCGCGGCATCGACCCCGACGACCTGCGGGATGATCTCGCCGGCCTTCTCCACCGTCACGAAATCGCCGACATGCAGATCCAGCCGCTTCACCTGCTCGAAATTGTGCAGGCTCGCCCGCCGCACCGTCGTCCCGGCCAGTTCCACGGGGTCGAGGTTCGCCACCGGCGTAATCGTCCCCAGCTTCCCGACCTGGTAATCGACGCTCAGCAGCTTCGTCACCGCCTGCTCGGCCGCGAATTTGTACGCGATGCACCAGCGCGGCGACTTGCTCGTAATGCCCAGTTCGTCGCGCAGCGCCAGTTCATCGATCTTGATGACCAGGCCGTCCGTCTCGTAGTCGAGCGAGCGCCGCCGCGCGTCCCACTCGGCGATGAATGCAACGACCGGCTCGATGCCTTTGAAAACGCGCGCGTGCGGGCTCGTCGGCACCGCCCATTCCCGCAGCCGCGCGAAGAACGCGCTCTGCCGCCCGATGCCCCGCGGCATCGGCTGCACGATCCCCAGGCCGTGCGCGCTGAAGCGCAGCCCCCGCTCGGCCACGAGCCGCGGATCAAGCTGCTTGAGCGTGCCCGCGGTCGCGTTCCGAGGGTTCTTGAACGGTTCCTCGCCCGCCGCGATCCGTTTCCGGTTCGTCTCCTCAAAGGCCGATCGCGGCCAGTACACCTCGCCGCGCACCTCCAGCACCTCCGGCCAGCCGCTCCCGTCGAGCTTCAGCGGCACACCCCGCAGCGTCCGTACATTTTGCGTGATGTCATCGCCCGTCTCCCCGTCCCCGCGCGTCGCGCCAAGCACCAGCAGGCCCTTCTCGTACCGCAGCGACACCGCGACGCCGTCGATCTTCGGGTCAACGAGGTAGTCATGCTCCCGATCGCCGGCCAGCTTGCGCACGCGCGCGTCAAACTCGCGCACCTCCTCGGGCGAATACGTATTGTCCACGGAGAGCATCGGCAAGGCGTGCCTGACATGTTCAAAGCCCTCCAGCGGCTGTTCGCCGACGCGCTGCGAGGGCGAATCGGGCGTGACCAGCTCGGGATGCGCCGCCTCCAGCTCCCGCAGTTCGCGCATCAGCGCGTCATACGCCTGGTCGCTGATTTCCGGAGCGTTCTCGACGAAGTAGAGCCGATCGTGCTTGCGGATCTCCGCGCGCAGCGACTCCACCCGCGAAACGATCTGCTTTGGCGCTGCCATCAGGGCACCGCGGCCCCAGCCGGGGCACTGGCCGGCATTACCGTCGGCGCGACCTTCGACTCGACGTCCATCTCCAGGCCGCTGAGCTTGATCGAGCCGTCCGCCGTCCGGCCTTCCTTCGTGTTGATCATCACCGTCCCGCCCACGAACACGCTCACCGAGTCGCCCGGACCGAGCGTCAGCGTGAATTCCGCCTCCTTCCGGTCCTTGCTCTGCACGTCGCCCTCCGCGGTCGAGTGTGCCAGCACGGTCAGCGTCTTGAGCAGCCGGTTCTTCCCATCCCGGGCGTAGAGATTCAGCGAGAGCGTCGCGTCCTCCGTCTCGCCCGCCGGTTGCGCCCCGGCCGCATATTCATAGTTGAATCGCGTCCGCACGACCAGGTCGAGTTGATTGTTCGAGTCATTCTTCAGTGCATGACCGACCTGAAACGTCGCAGACGCCGTTCCGCCGTTCTCGACCCGCGCGCTCGCATCGCCGACGCCGCTCCGCTCCGCGCTGGCGGATGCCTCCGCCTTTCCGTTGATCCCCGGCGCCTTCTGAGCCGGCGCCAGCGCAATCGAGAACTTGTCATCGGCCGGGAGCCGCAGCAGATTCCCCGATGACCGGCTCAGCGGCCGGGCTTCGGGCTGCGCCGACAGTTCACTGGCCATCCCGCCGCCGCCGCACCCCGCCAGCCCGTGCAGCAGCAGCAGGCCCGCCGCGCATCCGAAGATCCATTGAAATCGAGTGTTCATGGAGAGTCCCGCGCCTTGTTTCGTTTTCGTCGTCGCAGAATGCGACCCGCCTTCGCATTGAATCACCGATCGTCCCACGCGGCAAGCGTGGCGTAACCCAGCTATCATGCTCCGATTCGGTACGGATGCCTGGACCAGTCGGCGGTCGGCTCCCCCGGGGGCGCGAGCGGGAATGCTGCGGGAAAAGATCGACATTGCGAGCCTCGAGGACTTCGTCTGCGGCCTGGCCGTGGCCACGAAACTCCGTGTCTCCGCGCACGATTCTGCCGGGCATCTGATCACCATGTCGCCTCCGGCCTCCGCATTCGCACAATTGTCGGAACACACCCTGCAAACTCTCCCCCAGCCGCTCGATCTGGTCCCGGTCCAGGCTCGCCAGCCGCCCGCGAGCGTCGCATTTCTCGAAACCGGCGGCGCCTGGCACATCGTCGCCCCGGTCCCCATGCACGATCGCCCCGCCGGTTACGTAGCGATCGGCGAATTCCGCGACCCGAAGGCGACCCTCCCGCCGCCGCCGCCCCACGGCGATCTCCATGTCGACGCCGACCAGTGGTTCCACGCCTGGCAGCGCCTCCCGGCCTTGGAGCGCGGCGGCCAGACCCACGGCGTCGCCACCGCCCGTTGGGCGGCCCGGATCCTCTCCGACTGGCTGCGCCGCGAAAACCAGCTCGGCCTCGCCGCCGAGGAATTCTCCCTGCTCGGCGATATCGGCGAGCTCATCGCCGGCGCGAAAGACCTCCAGAAAATGCTTGACCGGATCGTCGCCGAGACGGCCCGCGTCATGCGCTGCCGCTACGCGAGCCTGCGCCTCTACGAGCCCGAAACCGACGAACTCCGCATCGCCGCCGCATACAACATGTCCACCCAGTACGTCGGCTACGGCGTCATCTCCCGCAAGAAAAACGCCGTCGATGACGAGGCCCTCCGCGGCGAAATCGTCTACATCGAAGACGCCCAGACCGACCCCCGCATCCAGTTCCCGGAAAACGCCCGAAAGCTTGGCATCGTCAGCGGCCTCGTCGTCGGCATGATGTACCGCGGCCGTCCCGTCGGCGTCCTCCGCATCTACAGCGACTACCGCCGAAAATTCCGCACGACCCACCGCCACCTCCTCCGCGCCGTCGCCTCGCAGGCCGCCATCGCCATCGTCAACGCCCGCCTCGTCGAAGAGCGGCTCCGCAGCGCCGAACTCGAACGCCAGCTCGCACTCGCCGGAGACCTTCAGGCCCGCATGAGCCGAAACCGGCCGCCGCTCCACAAGTACGTCGAGACCGCCGTCGTCTTCGATCCCAGCTCTCACGTCGGCGGCGATTTCTGCGACCTCTTTCCCCTCCGCGACGGCCGCCTCGGCGTTGTCGTGGGCGACGTCGTCGGCCACGGCGTCGCGGCTGCGCTCCTCAGCGCCTCGATCCGCGGCGCGCTCCGCTCCTATGCAGAGACGGTCGAGTCGCTCGCCGAGATCATGACCCGGCTCAACCACCACGTCATCCGCGAGACCCAGCCGGCCGAGTTCGTGACCATCCTGCTCGCCGCGATTTCCCGCGACGGCCGCACCATGACCTTTTGCAACGCCGGCCATGAACCGCCGCTCATCCTCCGCCACGATCGCATCATGGCCCCCGACGACGCCAGCCTCGTCCTCGGCGTCTCGCCCGATGAGACCTACACCGCCCACGACATCCGCCTCGAGCCCGACGACTTCGTGCTCCTCTATACCGACGGCGCGATCGAAGCCATGGACTTCCATGAAAACCTCTTCGGCCGAGAGCGCCTGCTCACGTCGCTTCGCCTCCACGGCGTCATGTCCCCCGAGCCTGCCCTGCGTAACATCCATTGGGACATCCGCCGCTTCGTCGGCATGGCCGATCAGTCCGACGACCTGACGATGGTCGGCGTGCGTGTCCGCAGCGAGACGCCATGAACACGCCCCCCGCGCGCCCGGCCGTCGCGATCGCGAACCCGCTCGATGACGCTCGCCGGTTCGGGCACGAGGCGATGGCCTGTGAGTGGGAGATCTTCGTCGTCGGCGAGACCCCGGACTACGCGGCCCAGGCGGCCGGCGTCGCCTTCGAGGAAATCGACCGCGTCGAGCGCGATCTCTCGCGGTTTCGCACGGACAGCGACGTGACGCGGCTGAACTCCCTCCCGCCCGGCGAGTCGCTCCGCATCGGCCCGATCGCCTTCGACTGCCTCGAACTCGCGGCGGCCGTCTCCGCGGCGACCGCCGGCGCATTCGACGTGACCATCGGCGGTCTCCTGCGCTCCGCGGGCGGCGTGCGCAAGGAGGTCACGCCGCTCGAGCAGCGATCGTCACCGCCCGCACCCGTCGCAGCCGTTCACGGCATGCGATTCCTGCACCTCGACCGCGCCGCCCGGACCGTTCGCAAGGACATCGACGGCCTCGTCATCGATCTCGGTGCGATCGGCAAGGGCTACGGCGTCGACCTCGCCGCCGAGACGCTGCGCGAATGGCGCATCCGCGCCGCGCTCATTCACTCCGGTCAGAGTTCGCTTTTCGCGATCGGTTCACCCGACGGCGCGGCCGCCTGGATGGTCGAGATTCGCGATCCTCAATCCGGCGGCGCGCTCGGCCGCGTGGCGCTGCGAAACGCCTCCGTTTCGGGTTCGGGCATCCGGATTCACGGCCGCCACATCGTCGATCCCCGTCACGGCACGGCCACAGCCGGCAGGGCGGGGGCATGGGCGATCGCCGGCTCGGCCGCGCTCTCTGACGCCGTCTCGACGGCCGCGATGGTCCTTGCTGACGACGAACTGGAGGCGTTCTCCGCCCGGTTCCCCGACATCGCCCTTCTCACCATCGACGAATCCGGCGCGAAGCGGACCCTCGGGCCGTGGCAGTGGGTGGACTGATCCGTTCGCTCCGCCGCTTCAGCCGACCAGTTCCGTCTCATCCAGCGGCGGCGTCGGTGCAGGCGAGAGAAGTGCATGCCAGCACATCTCGATCGCCCGCGGGGCGTCGCGCAGTCCCGACAGATCGATCGTGTGCCCCTTCTTGTCGCGATAAATCGTCAGCGTCACATCGCGGTACGCCCGGTTCTCCATGATCACCAGCGTCCCCGGCCGGATCGGAAAGCTCTCGATCTTCGGCTTGCGGCGGAAAAGCCCGTACTCGATGAACTGCACGATGCCCGGCGCCAGGCGGATGTACCGCGGGCGGATGTAACACCGCCAGAGCCAGCGAATCACCAGCGGCGCGGCAAACAGACACGTCACCAGCAGCATCATCCCGCCGCGATCGGTGAAGATCGGCCACGGCGAGATCGCCGGAACAAGCCACGCCAATGCAAAAATGCCGACCACCAGCAGCGAGCCCATCGCCGCCGCATCCCAGATTCCCCGCCCCGGTGCGATGATTTCCGGCTGAAACGAGCGCGTGTCGATGACCGGCATCCGTACCATTCCCGACGCCACGACCCACGGCCGCGCGGGATTCTCCGTGGTGATGAAGTTCATGACGATCTGGCGCAGTTCCTGATGCGGCGTAAGATCGTGGTTCCGCCGCGATTCGACGATGTACGGCGGGTCCGGGATGTCGAGGTCACGCTCGCGGTCCGTCTGCTCGCGAAGATACGCCGCCCGCCGCCGGTTCAGCAGCCATCCGCCGCCCCCAACGATGCTCGCAACCACAACGCCCAGTGCCGTCAGCGCCAGGGACGCCTGCCACATCGTGCTCGGCCCCGCCGGCACACCGGGCCGCGGCTCGTCGAGCAGGTAGAGCGCGACCGCCATGAGCACGAACGTCGCCCCGGGCAGAATGCTCATCGCCAGCAGATCACGTGGATGAATGAGCGGGGGATCGATCCGGATCAGCTTCGGCTGAACGCGCGAGACGATCTCCACGGGGATCGGCGGCAGTCCGGGCGTGGACGAGAATGTCTCCATGTCCACGAGTCTACCACGACTACTCCAGCCGGACCCGAATCAGCGTCACGCTGCAGGGAGCCACGTGTACAGACTCCAGCGCCCCCTCGAACGTGCTCTCGCGAATCACGATCTTCTTCGGATCGTCCGGGTCGTTGAACGCCATCGGGTCGTCGTGCGCGATCTCCCATCGCGTGCCGGCGCCCGCCGCCTCCACGCCCCGGATCTCCACCGGGATGTCCAGGGCTCTGCGGCTCGCATTTACGATCCCGACCGTCAGCGCCTTCCGATCCTCCGAAAGCGCCGCCAGCGCATCCAGAGGTGTCCCCGTCTCCGTCCTGACCGGCAGCACGCCGAACTGCTCGCGATACAGCTTCAGCACCAGCCCCGTCGTCTCCAGCGCCGCCGACGTCGGCCGCGTTTTGATGCAGCCGATGACGTTCACCGTCTGAGCGTAATTGGCCATGGTGAACACGTCGCTGCAACGGCCGTATTCATGCAGCCCCGCGGCGATCCCGAGCGCGTCCTTCATGAAATAGCGCGTCCCCAGTTCGCCGAAGATTTCCGGCCCCGACCAGTAATTCCACTCGTCGAGCGCCACCGGGATCGCGCGATCCTTCATCGCCGGCAGCGTCTTGCGATAGTTCCGGTGCGCTTCCGCGATGCGGCGGATCGAATCGGGCACCTGCCGCATGTGTGCGAGCAGCCCCGGCCGTTCCTGGCAGTAGAAATGCTCGCTGAGCCAGTTCATGTTCGGCCCGCACTGCGCCAGCATCGTCTCGCTCCACGGCCCGACCGCGCCGACCCCGACGATCTCGATCGCCGGATCAACCTTCCGCATCGCTGTCGCGAAGTGATTGTGCTTCCGGACGTAATCCTCCAGCGGCATGTGCCCAAGCTGCCAGTCGCCGTACATCTCGTTGCCGATGCCCCAGATCTTCACGCCGTAGGGCTCCGCCTGGCCGTGGGATGCCCGCAGCCGTCCCATCGGCGTCTTCGCGTCGCCGTTGACGTACTCCACCTCCTCGGCCGCGCTCGTCGAGTCGCCCAGACCCGCATTGACGACGATGTACGGATCGGTGCCGAGCAGCCGGCAGAGCCGCATGAATTCGTGGATGCCAACGTCGTTCGTGTCGATGCCTTTCCATGCCGGATTGCGCCGCGTAGGCCGGCGGTCGCGATCGCCCACCCCGTCTCGCCAGTCGTAGCCGCTCACGAAATTCCCGCCCGGCCAGCGATAAATCGGCGAATTCAGCTCCTTCAGCAGCGCCAGCGTGTCCGCCCGGAAGCCCTCCACATTGTCCGCCGGCATCAGCGAGACCGCGCCGATGCGGAACGCGCCTTCGCCCGCTGCGACGATCTCAAGTCTGCCGTCATCCGTGTCACCGGCCGCCGTGAATTTCAGCGGCGTCACCGCGTAATCGCTGGAAAGCCGCTCGACGATGGTCGTCTGCCGCTCGCCCGGCGCGTCTCCCCAGACGAGCGATACCTGCACCGGCCCGGCCGCGCCACCGCCCGCCAGCCAGATCCGTCCCGAATACTCCCGCCCCTTGCGTAGCGAGAGCCCGCCCTGCACGACGCCCCGCGCCCGGCCGGCCGGCGCAAGCGTGATCCGCGGCGAATGCGCCCCCGAAAACGCGCCGTCCGCGACCATCGCCACGCCATCAAGACCGCCGATCGGCTTCCACCGAGATTCGCCCCGCCCGATTACGTGGAAAAACTTGCGGTCCTCGAGCATTTCCGCCCAGATTCCGCCATAGATGCATCGCCCGAGGTGCTCGATGAACTGGCCGTAGATGTACTTGGAGATCGGCGGCCCGACCCGCGTCGCATCGATGACAATCCGCGGCGGCGGGAGGTCCAGTTTCGAGACCAGCTCCAGCGACACGTCATCAAACCAGACCGTCCCCGAGGCGCTGCCCCAGCCGCCGAGCATGCAGTTGATCTGCACCTCGTCCCGGTCGCCTGTCTCGAACTCGGTTTCGATCCGCTGCCAGTCCGTGTCGCCGACGATCGGCCCCGGGATCGGTCCGTCGAGCCCGTGCACATTCAGAAACGCCCCGCGCCCCGTCGTCGGCTTGATTGCCTCCGTGCGGATCCAGGCGCTCAGGCGATAGCGTGCGATCGGCTCCACCGGCACGCGGACGCTCCAGCCCGCATCCGCCCCGTCCCTCGACGAAACCCGCACGCAGCGCTTGCCCGTGCGGCCGTTCTCTGCGACCGTCAGCTCTACCGTGCCGGCCCAGACCGACCGGTCCCAGCCGGCGGGGCGGTCCCCGGCGATTTCCTCAAACGACGGATTCGGCAGCAGATTGTCCGCGTGCGCGGCGAAACCGGTCGCGGCCGCAAAGAGAACTGTCGCGACAACGCGAATCACATGCGCAGAGTTCATGGCTCGATCTCTCGAAAAAGACCGGCCCGATTACTCCTTCTTCGGCTCGGCGAACGTCGGGCCGCTGGACATGTTCGCCAGCTCGAGCGCGATGCCCTTGAAAAGCTTCAGAATCTTCGTCGCGCCGTCGGCGTCGATGAGTTCCCAGTCGTCGCCCGGCTGGTGATATTGCGGGTGAACGCCTGTGAACGCAAACAAGACCGGCACCTTCGCATCGTAGAACGACGCCTGGTCGCTGGCCCGGAAGTACCGATCCTCTTCCATCTTCGGAAGCTTGAAGTCGATCCCCAGCCGCTCCCCGTGCCGCCTCGCGAGATCGGGATACTCCACCCCGCTCTCCGACCCGTAAATCCCGAAGTTCTTCAGGCTCAGCCGTCCGATCATGTCCAGGTTCAGCATCGCCTTCGTCTGGCTGATCGGAATGGTCGGGTGTGCGACGTAGTGCTGGCTGCCCAGCAGGCCCATCTCCTCCGCCGAAAACGCCATGAACACGACGCTCCGCCGCGGCCGCGGACCGGATGCGATCGCCCGCGCCATCTCGATCACCCCGGCCGTCCCCGACGCGTTGTCATCCGCCCCGTTGTGAATCTGCTGAACGCCGTCATTGTCCGCGAACTTGCCGACGTGATCGAAATGCGCGCCGATCACGATGTATTCATCCGGTGCGCTGCTGCCGCGCAGCAGGCCGATCACGTTGCGCGCCTCGACGTACCGGAACCCCGTCGAGATCGTCGCCTTCAGTGTCCCGAGGTCCGCCGAAGCCGGCTTCCGCTCGCTCTCAATCTTCCGTTCCATCGCCGCGAGAGACGGCAGACCGCCCGCCTTGAGCAACTCCTCAGCCAGGTCCCGCGAAATGAACGCCATCGGCACGCCGTACGCGCTCTGCGCCTCGCGCTCGTTCCACACCGGCAACTGATCAGGATCGGGCAGGTTGTCCCCGTTCTCGTCACGGCTCGGCGGATTCACGATCAACAGCCCCGCCGCCCCGTGCTTCGCGGCGGTCTCGGCCTTCTTGACCCAGAGCGAATAGTCCGACGCCCGCTTGCCGCCGAATTTCGCCTGCGGATCATCCGACCGCGGCTCGTACCGAAAGATGATCAACACCTTCCCTTTGGCGTCGAAGCCGTCATAGTCGTTGTAGGGCCCGGCCGCGTTGCTTCCATTTCCGCCGGCGTCCTGACTCGCCACCTCGCTGTTCGCCTGCGTTTCCGCCTTTTTCTCGCCTTCCGGCGGCGTTTCACCCGGATACTCGATCCCGAATCCCGCAAACGCCAGCGGTCCGGCGAACGAAGCGACATGCTGCGAGAAGGGGGCCGGCCGCCAGTCGCGGTGCAGCCGAACGTCGATCTCCGCTCCCTCAATCTTGAGGCTCGCCAGCTCCGGCCGCATCCGTTTGTAATGCGTCAGGTCGAACGGCTGGAAGTACGTCTCGTCAACACCGGCCGGTTCGAGGCCGATCGTCATGAACTGATTCGCGATGTAGACCGCCGCCTGCTCGATTCCGCGCGTACCCGGCTTGCGGCCTTCCATCACGTCGGCCGACAGGAACTTCACATGGTCGAGGTAGCGAGGTGCGGAAAAATCCGCCGTCTCGGCCGACTGCGCCAGCGCCGCGGCGCTGAAAAGAACGATACCGGCGGCCAGTTGCAAGCCGCGTGCGACGCTCCGGATAGAACGCATGGATTGCCTGCCTGTGTGCAAAGGGGAGAGCATCGGCCGCCGCGGGTGCCCGCCCGCCGGCGCCGATGCTCCCATAGTTCATGCAAGACGACCGACTGGGATCACTTCGGCTCTTCGCGCACCCTCGGCTTCGGCATGACGACCGTCGCCTTCAGCGTCAGTGTCTCATTCTTCCGCTTGACGACGATCTCGAATTCCTCGCCGTCTTTCGCATCCGCCAGCGACGACATGTACGTTTCCATGTCGATGATGTCGACGCCGCGGATCTTCGTGATGATGTCGCCTTCCTCGACGCCCGCCTTCGCCGCGATCCCGCCTTCGGAGACCGCCTCGACGCCCACGCCCTTCGTCTCGCCGGAGTACGTCTCGGTCGACGGGCTGATGCCCAGCCGAACCCGCGGCCGCCGCGGCCGGGGCCGCTCCTCACCGTCGCCGGTCGAAGCCGCGGCCGGGGCGCTCGTCGCCGAATCGCCACGCGCCTCGGCCTCGCGCCGCTTCGTCTCGCCGACCGCCTGGTCCACGAGCGACATCGGCTTTTCACCATCCTCGCCCTTGAGCTTCGCGGCGATTTCCTGCCGGTCTTCCGGCGTCGTCAGCGTCGGGCCGCTGCTCATGTTCGCGAGTTCCATCGCGATCCCATGGAACATGCTCAGGATCTTCGTGGCCCCTTCGGCGTCGATGAGATCCCAGTCATCCTCCGGCTGGTGATACTGCCGGTGCGTCCCCGTGAATGGAAACACGACCGGAATCTTCTTCTTGTGGAAGGAGTAGTGGTCGCTCGCCCCGAAGAACGTGTCCGTCGACGACGTCATCGGCTTGTATTCAACGCCGAATTCCTTCGCATACTTCGCGACCATGTCGGCAAATTCCTTCGCCGTGTCGAGGCCGCTGATCGTGAACTTCTTCTGCTCCAGCCGGCCGATCATGTCCAGGTTGATCATCGCCTTGATCTTCGACAGCGGGATCGTCGGGTGCTTCACGAAATAGTCGCTGCCCAGCAGGCCCATTTCCTCCGCCGAGAACGTCATGAACAGAATGCTCCGCCGCGGCCGCGGTCCCGCCGAGATCACCCGCGCCAGCTCAAGAATGCCGGCGGTCCCTGACGCATTGTCATCGGCGCCGTTGTGAATCTTCGCCTCGCCGCCGCCGCCGCGCATCGGCGTCACGCGGCCCAGGTGGTCGAAATGGCTCCCAATGACGATGTACTCATCCTTCAGGTCCGTGCCGTCGAGCAGACCGAGCACATTCCGCGCCTCCACCGACCGCAGCCCCGGGGCCAGCGACACCTTGATCGGATCGTCGCCCGCGTTCAGGTCCGCCGACAGCGACTTGCGCTCCTTTTCAAGCTTCGCCTGGAGCGTCTTCAGGTCCGGCATGTTCGCGGCCTTCAGCAGCCGTTCCGCCGCCGCCTGCGTCATCTGGATCATCGGCAGGTCATACGTCTGGCCAGCGTCGCGCTCGCTCCACTTGTACAGCGTGTCCTCATCCGGCGTTCCGTCGCCGTCCGAATCGCGATCGGGCGGATTGACGATGATCAGGCCCTTCGCGCCGCGCTCGGCCGCAAGCTTGGCCTTCCGGCTGAAGAGCGAATGTACCGACGACGTCTTGCCGCCGAATTTCGCGTCCGGGCTCTCAGCCCGCGGTTCGTAGCGGAAGACCATCAGGATCTTGCCGGTGGCGTCGAAATCGGCGTAGTCGTCGTATATGTCGACGTTCCCGGCCGTATCGTCCGACTTTTCCTGCTCCGCATCCTGAATACGGGGGCCGTGCTCGCGCGGACGGGATGCTGGCGCCGAAGTTACTCGCACTCCCTCGGCCGTCCAGGTTTCTTTGTCGTCGATGAAAACGTCGATCGCGATTACGCCGGCGGGAGGGCTAGTGCTGTTCGTATCATCGAGGATGCTGCCGCTGAGTCGCGCGTCGCCGCCGGCATACTCGCCGCTCGCTCGTGCTCCTCCGCCCGTTACCTTGCCCCCTTTTCGTTTCGCCGTTTCTTCCTCAGGCACGTTGTACTCAATCCCATACCCCGCAAACGCCAGCGGCCCTTCCACGCTGTCGGTCTTCGAGAACGGCATCGTCACCCAGTCCGCGTTGACCGCGAAGCTGCCGTCCACGCCCGTGGCTTCAAACCGCGCCTCCTCCGGCGCAACCTGCTTGCGGTTCCGCAGCTCCCACGGTTGAAAATACGTGTTGCTCACGCCCGCCGGCTTCAGGCCGTCCTGCATGAACTGGTAGGCGATGTATACCGCCGCCTGCTCGATCCCCGGCGTTCCCGGACGGCGACCCTCCAGTTCCTCGCTCGCCAGAAACTTCACATGCTCGATGTACCGGGCGGCCGTAAAGTTCGCCCCCTCACCCGGCCCTGCCGTGTCGCCTCCGACGAACGCAAGCGAACCGCCAACAGAAAACAGGCACGCAGTCACCAGCAGCGAGCGACGAAGTGATCTCATGGTTACCGCCGTTTCAAGGGAGTATTTCGGCTCAGACCCTTTCCCCGTAGTCTAGCATTCCACACCGGTCCGGCCAATCGGCCTCCGGTCGCACCCCCAAACCCGTCATACCCGCCGGCCGCCCGCGAACCCCGCTCACGCCTCGACGATCGGCAACGCCGGCCACGTCTTCCACCGCCCGCGCGTGAAATCCGGGATGTCCACCGGCTTGCTCCGGCCCGCAACGCTCCGCTCCGTCAATTCGCACAGCACGCTCCACGCCGCCGCGTCGTAGACGTTCATATCCGTCGGCTTGCCCTCGCGCAGGCACTGGATGATCCGGTAGTTCTCCAGGTAATCCATCCCGCCGTGCCCGCCGCTCGCGTTCTTGACCGTCTCAGACTTCCAGAGCGGATGCTCGTACTCCGCCAGCCAGACGCTCTCCTCATCAAACGTGTGCGGCTTGCTCTTGCCCTCGATGTGCACGCGGCCGGGGTAGTCCATCAGCACGCCCCGCGTCCCCTGCACCATGTTGATCCGGCTGTACGGCCTCGGCAGGTTCGTATCGTGAACGAGGTAGATCGTTTTGCCCTTCACGGTCTTGATCATCGTCGTGTTCACGTCACCGAGCACGTATTTCTCGCTCCGCCGCTTGTCATCCGGGGCGAGCTTCTCCTGCTGCCAGAGCTGAAGCCCGCGCGACGGGCTGCTCATCGAAACGAGATACTCGAACTGATCGCCCCGGTTGATGTTCATGCAGTTCGCGATCGGTCCGATGCCGTGCGTCGGGTAGAGATTCGCGTCGTGCTTCTCCGACCACGCCCGCCGCCACAGCCCCTCGCCGCCGGTCGAGAACTTCACGTCGCGCAGGTCGTGCAGATAGCCGCACTCGGCATGCAGCACTTCGCCCAGCAGCCCCTTGCGGACCAGATTCAGGAACAGCATTTCCGTCCGGTCGTAGCAACAGTTCTCGAGCATGATGCAGTGCTTCTTCTGCTGTTCCGCATGCTCAACCAGCGCCCAGCACTCCTCGACTCTGTACGCCGCCGGAACCTCCGTCACCGCGTGCTTGCCCGCCTTCATCGCCGCCAGGCACACCGGCACGTGCAGCTCCCAGGGCGTCGCCGTGTAGACCACGTCGCAGTCGACCGTCTCGCACAGTCGCTTGTAGTCCTCCGGCCCGCGATCAAACCCCTCGGGTTTTTTGAAGCCCGCCTTCTCGACCATCGCCTGCGCATGGGCGACCTTTTCCGGCACGATGTCACAGACCGCGACGATCTGCGCGCCAGGAACCTTGCATAGCTGACTCACGTGATTGCTGCCCATGCCGCCGACGCCCACAAAGCCGATCCGCACGGTTTCGATCGGTGAGCAGGCCAATGGCTCTTCCGGAGCCGAGCCGAGCCGCAGAGTGCCTTCGAATCCGAGCTGCGGCCCGCTAATCGCCGAAGGCGTCAGCGCTGCCGCGCCAGCGAGAATGCCCAGTTTGAGAAAATCGCGACGGTTATTTGCATCCGAGTGATGGGGCGGTTCGTGCGTGTTCATGTCAGCTCCCGGAGATGGCCCCGGGGCGCTGCGTTCAATGCGAGCGCGCCGGGCACGCCGCGATTATTGCCGATGGCCCGGGAACTGCAATCGGCGAAAGGACGCACGACCACGAGTGCGGCTGGGATTTTCCCGTGGGCTAGCCTGCCGCCTCCGCCACCTTCGCCGCCGCCGGCGCAGGTTGTACGGGGCGCGAGAGCACTCCCTCAAGAATCAGCAGCCCGATGAGCACGAGGTTGAAGATGATCCCCGGCACGCCCTTGAGCACGTCTTCCAGCCATTTCAGCCACGCCCAGCCGAAACACCCGCAGTCGATGTTGTACCCCTGGATCTCCACCCAGCTCTTCGCAACCACGAAGACCGCAAGCATGCCGATCAGCAGCAGCCGCGTCTCGCGTTTCCAGATCCCGAGCAGGTACATCAGCGCGACCAGCATCTCCAGCCACGGAAGAATGAACGCCATTGCGTGCGTCACGGCGACCGGGAGCATCTGATACGCCTGAATCTGCTCCGCGAAGTGCATCGGCGCGTAGATCTTCCCCGCGGATGCGAGAACGAAAACCGCCGCGACGACAAAACGGAAAATCACCTGTCCCAGCAGCATCTAGGGTTGCTCCTCGCCGCCCGCACCATCTTCCGGCGGCGCATCGTCCATCGGCGGAGCCTCGCCGGACATTCCCGCCCACGTGTCAGGTCCCGTCGCGACAGGCATGCCCGCCGCCTGGAGCCCGGCCCAGCCGGGGAAGTAGATCTTCACGTCAAAAAACAGGCCGGTCGGCTCCAGCGCGATATACAGCTCCTCGCCGAACTCGCAGTCATCTGACGTGCAGTAAATCACGAGCGGCCAGCCTCGTAACCCCTCGAGTCGCTGAGTGTTCTCCGCAACCTTGTCCGGCTCGATATTCAGTACCGGCGGATTGAATTCATACGCCAGGTGCCCCTTCTCAAACTCCTCGCGCGGCCGCGCGTCGATGATCACCACGCCCTGCTGCATCTTCGCCTTGAATTCGTCAAGCGAAATGGCCAGCGTCGCTCGCAGTTCCGCGTGCCGCCCGCCGACCGTTTCGCGCCGGTCGATTCGCTCTTTCACCTTGGCCGTGTCCGGCACCCACGGCAGACCGCGCCAGCCGGCGTTGATCGCTCCGGCGGCCGACGCCGCGGCCGCAAGAATCAGAATTCGGATCAGAGACGTCACGCAGCACCTCAGAGCCGTTCGACTTCGTCAGGATAGACCGCCGGCCGCGATCGGAACAGGTGACCGCGGCCGGCGATGAGAACCAGATGCGGCCGCGCCGCGACTACGGTTTATCAGACGGCGAAGCGGTCGGTGCAGGGGCCGGCACAGGCTTCACGGGCGCGGGCGTCGTCACGCCCGGCTGACCCTGCGCGGCCGGCGCCGCGAGCGTCTCGTCGCGCGAGACGACCTCGACGACCAGCGTCTTGTACTCCGGATCGGGATCGTCCGTCGTGATCGTGATCTTCGCGCCCTTGGTCAGTTCCGACCCGGCCGGCAGCTTTATCTTGATTTCCGCGAAACCCATCACCGCGTTCGCCGCAGGCTCCTTCTTCGGCTGAACCTCCGCGACGACCTTCTCATTGCTCGTCGTTACGCCGACGATATTCACCGGCTTGCCGATCGGATACGTCACCCGCAGCAGCCGCTCGAACGGCTGCGTCATCCGCGTCGACGTGAAGATCTTCTGCGGCATCACCGTGACCCGCGGCGCGACGTACGCGTTGATCGGTACCGAGAGTTCCGGCATTTCCGCGATGCCCGTCTCCAGCGTCAGGTCGAGCTGGTTCGAGCCGAGCGTCATCGGCGGCTTGGTCTTGACGGTGAGCGTCCACTTCTTGCCCGGCTCCTGCTCCACGAGATTCACGTCGAAGCGGGCGTTGTCGCCAAGCGCCTTCGGTGCGAGCTTCAGCGGCTTGTCGTAGTTCGACGTCAGCGTCATCGTCTGTTCGGAGACCTGGTCGCGCTCGAGCCGGCCGAACGTGATCCGGTCCGTCGGTTCGAGCTTGCAGAGCGTCTTCAACTCGCCCTTGACCATGAACTGAAGCGTCGGCGTGCTCGGGTCGTTCGTCTCGATTGTGATCGTCTGCGCAACTTTCGTCGCGTGCTTCTTCGTGTTGTAGCTGAGCGCCATGATGTCCGACTCGCCCGGCTGGAGCACCTTGTTCTGCCACGTGCCCCCGTTTTTCGGAGTCGCGAGCGTACACCCGCACGACGTGCGGATGTTGTTGATCGTCAGTGGGCCCTTGCCGACGTTCTTGAGCGTCACCTCTGCCTTCGCTTCTGCGCCGTACCATTTCGTGCCGAAGTCCCACTCGTTCTGGCTCAGCTCGATTTTCGGCGCCTTCGCCGGGTCGACCGGCGCCGGCGGTGGTCTGTCAACCGGCGCGGGTACGATGGGGGTTTGCGGCTGCGCGGGTTTGCTCGGCGGCGGTTCCTGCGCCAGCACGAGTGTGCCCGCCCAGGCGGCTGCGAGGCCGACGATAGTGTTCTGGAACAAACGGCTCATGGCCAAAGTCTCCCTGTGTTCGATCGTGGGATAGCGAACTCGATCCGCGGAACGCACCTGCCTTGCGGCCGGCCACGTTCCTGCCCGACACTCCGTTATTCGCCGCCGCCTCCGCATTGCTCGGCAGTTGCGCAAGTGCTTGTAGTGTATGCGCTTGTGACTAGTCTCGCGACTTCCGGTTCCCAGCCTTCACGCTCACGCTCTGAACCCGGCCGCCAGGTGCGACCCGGAACGTGCCGACCAGCGACGCTCCGCCCGCCACGTCGCACCGTACATCGACGCCCGTTTGCCGCTTCGTGAACGTCCATTTCCCGAGCTTCTCCGCGCGCGGCAGTTCACGCTCAAGCAGACTCGCCGGCAGCCAGTCCGATTTGTTGGCCCGAAGCTGTCCGGCCGCCGCGGCCTTGAAGAACTCATCGGGTGTCGTGAAGAACTGCTTCTGGCTGAAGGCCCGGGCAAAGTAGCTCGTCATCGTCGCCACGGTCGCTTCCGCATATTTATCAGCCGTCGGATTCGGATCGAGCGATGTCCAGTATTCCTTCCACTGCCGCTCGAATTCGCGTGTCCCGCTCCCGAATGTCGCGTTCCACGCCTCGCGCGGTGCCGTGCCGCGGCTGACCTTGCGGATGAATTCGTTCAGCGGTTTCTGGTACCGCCCGTTTCCGCCGTGCGCCAGGAAGTACACCATCGACCATGCCTGATCGTAGTCCACGATCGTCAGCCGGGAATTCCACGTCTCGTGGGCCATGTTCATCATGTCGGAGATCGAGGCCGCGTGTCCCTTGCTGATCCACAGCCGCAGCCGCGCCAGCCGGCCCGGCGGGATCACGCCCGTCACATAACCGTCGCCGGTGAAAATGGACTCACCGAAATACTCCGCCAGCCCCTCGTTCACCCAGATCGGCATGTCCCCGCCGATAACCGCGTGGACAAACTGGTGAAAACCCTCGTGCTGAACGACCCGCCAGACATCGTCGCCCATCTTCTCGCTGAAAATCGCCATGAGCTGCTTGCCGTTGAATACGCCCGCGCTGCCCTGCATCCCGCCAGCCGCGTAGTAATCCTCCGGCTTCGAAAACAGATAGAACGGCAGCTTCTTCGTGATCGCCCCCGCAAAGCTCTTCGTCCGGGCGTGATATTCCTCCGCCATCGCCGTGATGCGGTGCTCGGCGTCGCGCACCACCGATTCGTCCAGGTCCGAGTAAATGACGTAGTACTTTGTTTGATACGTCTTGAGCCGTGGATTCTGTGCCGACGCGGGCCCGGCCGCGAGCGCAACAACCATCAGCAGGGGGGCGAAGTTCCGGTAATGCATGACGGATCGGCCCTCGTATTACTCGCTGCCCCGTGGATTATTCGGTGTATCGCCCCGGGAGGCCAGTAGCCCGGGCGCGCCCCGCGCCGGGCTACGTCATCTTCTCGGTGCAGGTGCAGACGATCTGCCCGCACCCGGGGCAGCCAGTCTCCACGTATTTCCGACGCACGGCGTCCTCGAGGTCAATGCCTTCGACGTTCGCCAGCGTCACGAGCCACGCGAAGACGTCCGCAAACTCGGTTGGGAGGTTCTCCCGATCCTGCTCCGCGATCGAGCTTGCCAGTTCGCCGATCTCCTCCGCAAACCAGAGGAACGTCTTGGCCGATCCGCGGGCGCGGTCCTTGTCCGAGTACATCCGGTCGATCAGCTGCTGAAAGTCGCGAATTCGCATCCCCGCGCCGCCAAAGCGCGGGGCAGTTCGTTCCCATTGAAACCCCGGGTGCGATCGGCGGGGTGGGGGTTTGGCGGTGCCGCCGGCGGCACGAGTCCGCACAGCCGTCACTTCTGCTGTGCGTTCCCGTTCAGGCAGCTTGAAAAAAAAAGGACAGGGGCAGGTTGGTAAACCTGCCCCCGTCAATTCCTGAACCCTAGATCAGGAGAATCTTAGCGGCGACGGAAGGCCGCGAGACCACCCAGGGCGATCAGAGCCAGCGAAGCGGGCTCCGGAATCACGTACCACACCGCCCAGTCGAGGCCCCCGATCTGCGGGACATCGAAGCTGGCGCTGACGGTGCCGGTATTGGGACCGTCATCCGTCGAGCTCTGGAAGATGATCGGGTTGCCGCCGGCCGCATCGGGCCGACCGACAAAGATCCCCTGGAAGCCAGGCAGCGCCTGGACATCAGCGACGTTCAGCGCCACGCGGGCGATGTAGCCATCGAAGCTCGGCGAACCCGAATTCTCAGGCGGGCTCGCGAACCACGCGATGTTGATTTCATTCGCGGTCGCCGTGGCAACCGGACCCGTCGGGCTGTACCGGCCAGCGGCAGCCGCGCCAGCGTTCGTGTAGCGGCCGTTGGCGTCGCGGTTACGGGGCTTCGAGAAAAACGTGCCGAAACGGTCGGCCGTGCCCGTGTTGAAGAGAATGGGACCGTTGGGATCCGCAACGTAGCGGAGGCTGACGTTCAGGGCCTGACCAGCCGGTGTCACGACGCCGCGGAGGCCGGCCGCCGTCCACACGTCATCGGCGCTGGCATCGACGAACACGTCGACCGCGATGATGCCGGCCGGGGGCTGCGTGCCGCCGTCCGAAGGATCGAGCAGGTCAACACTGGTCGTGACGCTGGCGAACGCCGCCGTGGCAGCCATCGCAAACGTCGCAGCAAGGAAGCGCTTGAGCATTTTGTTCCTCTCCTTATGAAGGATTCAGGCGAGATCAGCGATCGGCCCGCCCGATCAACGAATCTCAGTCCTTGAAGGGCTACACGAATTGGTAGGCAGGCAATCTCGGCCGAATCAAGAAACGGGCGAAGAAAAATCGCGCTTTTCTGCAAGATTCCGGCACCGTTTGCGCCGGTTATTACGGTGAGCTCTCGTAACCACCACGCTGTGAACGGGTTACGAACGGGCGTTCACCGGGGGCAAAAAAAGCAGTTCCGGCGGCCTCCGCAACGCGGAGCCGCCGGAACGCGTAAAGTTATCAGTCAGTTTCGCGGGCCGGATCAGTCCCCGTTCGCTGTCTCCGCCCCCTCCGAAAGCGCTCCCGCCATCCGATCCGATTCCGCCGAAGCATCTTCAAGCCCGCGCAGACTCGCGGCCACTCGCGGCAGGTTCTCAATCGACCGCCGACGCGCCCGCGCCTTCGTCTCCGTGAGCGCGATTCGGACCTCCGAGAACGCCTTCTTCATATTGTTAAGCGTCGACTCCGACGTCCGGTTCAGGTTCCGCAGCGACGCAATCTCCACCTCGTAGAATTGCTGCTGCTCGACCAGCCGCGCGTTTTCGCGCTCCAGCCGCGTCACCTGGGCCTGAAGACCCTTCCGCTCGGTCCGCGAATCTTCCAGTTTCTGCTCAATCGCGTCGATCGCCTGCCGCAGCTCGAAATTCCGATCCTCAGCCGCCCGAAGGCTCAGCTCGATCTGGTTGCGCTCGCCACGGGCGTCCTCAAGCTGAATCTGGGCCTCCTGGAGCTTCGTCTGGAGCCCCGTCCGCTCCTCAACCACCTCGCGGTTCGACCGCTCCGTCGTTTCGAGCCGGCTCCGAAGGTTCTTGAGGTCGGTTCGAAGGCCGTCACGCTCCTTCCGCACCGCCCACAGCTCTTCATTCTGCTTCGTCGCGGTCTTCAGCTCCTCGGTCAGCCGCGCCGCCTCTTTCTCGGACCTGGCGAGCTGTTCCGCCACGCGCTGCGCCCGTGCGTTCGCATCCGCCAGCTCTTCCTCGATCAGCGAGTTTTCCTGCCGCACCTGCGTCAGCGTGTCCACGTTCGTCTGGAGCGTGACCGTCTGCCATTCCAGTTCCTGGATCCGCTGCGCCGACGTCTGCGACTGCTCATTCAGCCGCGCGATTTCACGCTCCAGCGTCTCCCGAATCTGCTCATTCCGGTCAAGCTGATCTTCCAGCTCGTTGATCACCGCCAGCACGTCATCACGCTCGTCCGTGAATGCATCCGTGAGCGCCCGCGGCTGCGTCGGCGCGTTCTGTCCACGGCCGTTCCGCGTCACGTCGAGGTCGGTGGTGGCCGGAACGGATCCAGCGGTCGGGCGGGAGGTCGTCGTACCGTTTGTCGCGTCTTTCCGCGGGCTGCTCATCGCGGTCTCCATCTGTTTGCACGTCCGGGCGACGCCTGCGCCCGAGTCCCGAGATTCCATACGCGCCGGACGCCGTCCCGAGCGGGCTCCGACGCAGGCTTGTTACGGTTATCGATATCGGCCGCGGGGCGCGGATTCTTGACGGTGAATTGTGCGCCGCGGGCAACCCTTGCGCGTCTCCGCGGAACATTGGGACGAAATGGAGCACCAGCCGCGCATCGTCTGGGCAGCGCCGGACGCCGATATACTCGACGGCCGCCGCCCGAAAACCGCTGAACGCTACTTCACGCGCTCGTCGATCCACGCCCGCGCGGCCGCGAGCGCGTCAGGCACCTTCGCCGGGTTTTTCCCGCCGGCCTGGGCCATCGTGGGCGGGCCGCCGCCACCGCCCTCGACCACCGGAGCGACCGCCTTCACCCAGTCGCCGGCCTTGACGCCCTTCTTCACGAGATCGTCCGTCACCGCCGCCAGCAGCGACGCCTTCTCGCCCCGGGCCGCGAGGAACACCGCTGCCGACCCGCCCGACTGCTTCACCGCATCGGCTGCGGTCTTCAGCGAATCCGGTGCATCCGTCTCGACCTCGGCAATGACCACGAGCGTCCCGCCGACCCGCGGAGCCGAAGCCGCGAGCGACTTCACATGTTCCAGGACCGCCGTCGCGCTCTGACCTTGCGCCGCCTTCTGCTCTGCCTTCACCCGCTGCTGAAGTCCGCCGATCGCCTCACGCAACTTTGCCTTGGCTCGCAGCGGCAGCTCCGCGTCATTCAGTGACCCTTGCAGCGCCGCCACACCCTCCGTCAGCGCCGACCCCGTCGCGGACGCCAGCGCGGCCGCCCGATGTTCGAGCATCTCGGCCATCTCGCCCGCCAGAGTCGCCGCCTCCCCGCTCACACCCACGACGCGCCGGATCCCCTTGGCCACCGCCTCCTCGCCCGTCAACACGAACCGCCCGATGTCACCCGTGTTCTTCACATGCGTCCCGCCGCAGAACTCGATCGAATACCCGCGCCACTTCGCCTCGCCCGGCGACGCCAGCAGCTCGTCGACCGATGGCCCGATCGACACGACGCGGACGACGTCCGGATATTTCTCGCCGAACACGGCCCGCAGTCCGTTGATCTTCAGCGCCGCCCCCTGCGCCGCCTCCTTCGCGTGCACGGCATGCTTCGCCGCGATCTGCCCAGCCACGCGATCCTCGATCTGCGCGATTTCATCGCCCGTAAGCGCCTTCGGATGCGAATAGTCGAACCGCGTCTTGTCCGCGTCGACCAGCGACCCCTTCTGCTGCGCATGCTCGCCCAGCGTCTCGCGCAGCGCCCAGTTCAGCACGTGCGTCGCCGTATGATTCTGCCGGATCTTCCGACGATTCTCGTGAACGTGCTGCTCGAGCGTCTGGCCGACCTTGATCTCACCCTGCACGAGCGTCCCGACGAGCGCGACCGTGTCCACGAATCGGACCGTCGATTCCACGTCAAACCGCACGCCGCCGCCGCTCAGCCGGCCTTGGTCACCGACCTGTCCGCCCTGTTCGGCATAGAAGCACGTCCGATCAAAGACCACCGCGCCCGCCTCGCCGGGCCGCAGCACCTCGCCAGCGCCCATCGCCGCTGATGAAGCGCCCACCACGCGCACGATGCCGAGGACCTTGCCGTCCATCACCTCGTGATCGTGTTTGAACGAATCGTCCGTCGCCCCGAATTTCGTGACCACGTCCGCCGAGATCGCCGCCGCGCCTCCCTGGAATTTCCCGCTGCCGCGCGCCCGCTCCCGGGCATCCTCCATCAGCCGCTCGTACTCGCCCACATCAACGTCAAGCTTGCGCTCGCGGGCCATGATCTTCGTCAGGTCGATCGGAAAGCCGTATGTGTCATGCAGCCGGAACGCGTCCCCGCCGCTGATGCTCGGCTCCACGCCCACCGCGCCGCCATGCTCCGTAACCGCCCGCCGCGCCGCCTCTTCAAACAGCGCGATCCCGCGATCCAGCGTCCGGCCGAACGACTCTTCCTCCTCGCGGATCACGTCGATCACCCGCCGCGTCTGCTCCTTCAGCTTCGGAAACGCCTCCCCCAGCACATCCGTGACCGTCGGCACGATCTTGCACAGAAACGGTTCATGCAGCCCCAGATGCTGCCAGCCGTAGCGCACCGCCCGCCGCAGAATCCGCCGCAGCACATACCCCCGGCCATCCTTGTCCGGCACGGCCCCGTCCGTTAGCGCAAACGTCAGCGTCCGGATGTGATCCGCCACCACCCGACACGCCACATCCTGCATGTCATGCGGCGCGAAAACCGCGTACCGGTTCGCCCCCGTCGGCCGCGGCGTCCGCGTGCCATACTTGTGCCCGCTCAGGTTCTCGACCGCGTGGATGATCGGCCAGAAGACATCCGTCGCGTAGTTGTTGTTGTGCCCCTGGAGCACGCCGCAGATGCGCTCAAACCCCATGCCCGTGTCGACGTGCTTGCCCGGCAGGGGGGTCAGCTTCCGGTCGTTGCCCCGGTTGAACTGGATGAAAACGAGGTTCCAGATCTCCATCACCCGGTGATCGCCCGCGTTCACGAGCGACGCCCCGCTCTTGTCCGGCGTCAGGTCGATATGCACCTCGCTGCACGGCCCGCACGGCCCCGTCTCGCCCATCTCCCAGAAATTGTCCTTCTTGATGCCCGGGTGAATACGGAGCGGGCTCATGCCGGGCATCGTCGCCCAGATATCCCGCGCTTCGAGGTCCGGCGGCAGCCCCTCGCTCTCATCGCCGCCAAAGTACGTCGCGTGGAGCCGATCCCGGTCGAGCCCCCAGACCTTCGTCAGCAGCTCCCACGCCCAGGCGATCGCCTCCTGCTTGAAATAGTCAGCGAACGACCAGTTCCCCAGCATCTCGAAGCAGGTGTGGTGATACGTATCATGCCCGACGTCATCGAGGTCGTTGTGTTTGCCGCCCGCCCGGATGCACGGCTGGCTGTTCGCCGCCCGCCGATACGGCCGCGAACCCGTCCCCAGGAAGACATCCTTGAACTGGTTCATCCCCGCGTTCGTGAACAGCAGCGTCGGGTCGTCATAGGGCACGACCGGCGACCCCGGCACAAACGTGTGCCCCCGCTCGGTGAAGAACTCGATGAACTCTCGGCGAATATCAGCAGCGGTTCGACTCACGGGTGATCCTGATTCACGAACGCCCCCGCGCAGAGGCGCAACCTCCTCGCAGAGCCGCAGCACAACCGCAACCCGCGAGTTCACGCGGAATTGTAAACGCCGCGTTGGATATGGCACAGCCTCTCGGCGAGTGTGAGCGCGCCGCCTCCGACGTTACAACACGCGAAGAATCCGAGCCCGACGCGCTAGCGAGGGCGAGGTAGAGGTAGAGGGCGTTGGCGAGGGCCCGGATTGATTGCGCTCCACCGTGGAAGCCTCGCCTCTGAATTTCGCTCTTCGCTCTTCGCGTTTTCCGTTTCATGTTAAACTCCCCGCAATCGCCTCGCCGCCGCCGGCGATGCACCGGGCCGAAATTTCAGGGAACCCCTCCATGCCGCACTTTCACGGAACAATTACCGCTCTCATCACCCCCTTCAAGAACGGCGAAGTCGACTTCCCGACGCTCGAAAAACTCGTCGAACGCCAGATCGACGGCGGCGTCGACGGCCTTGTCCCCTGCGGTACGACCGGCGAATCCCCCACGCTCTCGAAAGAGGAAGCCGAAAAGGTCATCGCCTGCGTCGTCAGGACCGCCCGCAAGCGCGTCCCGGTCATCGCCGGCACCGGCAGCTACTCGACCGCCGACGCGATCTACAAGTCGAAGAAGGCCGCCGACCTCGGCGCCGACGCCCTCCTCGTCGTCAGCCCCTACTACAACAAGCCCACGCAGGCCGGCCTCTTCGCCCATTTCTCGGCGATCGCGAAGGCCGTGCCGCTGCCGATCATGCTCTACAACATCCCCGGCCGCTGCGGCGTCGAAATCTCCATCCCGACGATCGCCAAGCTCCACGCCGAGCATTCGAACATCGTCTCGGTCAAGCACGCCACCGGCCGCGTCGACGACGCCGCGGACCTCGCCCACGCGTCGAAGATCGAGATCGTCTCCGGCGACGACCCGATCACCTGGCCGCTCATGGCGGTGGGGGCCCTCGGCGTCGTCAGCGTCATCTCCAACCTCGCCCCCCGCGCGGTCAAGCGCCTCACCACGGCCGGCCTCAAGGGCGACTTCGCCGAAGCCCGCTGCGCCCACGACGCCCTCTACCCGCTCATGCGCCCGCTGCTCGCCTTGGAAACCAACCCCGGCCCGATCAAGGCGGCCATGGCCCTCCGCGGCCTCTGCACCGAAGAATTCCGCCTCCCCATGTGCCCGATCTCCCCCGAGAACCGCACAAAGCTGGAGTCGCTGCTCAAGCACCACCCGATGGAGTAACCACGCCGCCGCGCCGCGGCGTAAGAAGAATCCGAGCCCGCGGCGCTAGCAAGGGCGAGGTTGAAATGGGAAGTGTAGAACCGGCGAACGGCGACTCTGTACCCAGTGTCAGATGGACACTTGAATCGGGCGTGTGACTGGACGCCCATCTTGAGAATGGCAGTGGCAGATCAGATCCCGCGTAACCACGTAGCGGAAGCGCCCGCCGACTATTTGTCCCGCCCGCGAATCGCCGCCAACCGCGCTCGCACGCTCTCCCATTCCGGCCCTGCATTCGGCCCCTTTGACTTGAGCGCCGCTTCGGCGAATCGCAGGTGCACTTCGGCATCTGCATCCTGCTCGGTGCCCGCCAGGAGCGACCCCAGCTCCAGATGGGCCGCCGCAAGGTTTACGTCGTCCGGCCTGACGTGAGGACCGGCCCGTTCCAGTTCCGATTTCAGCAGCGCTCGGGCCTCGTCGAACCGCTCCGCTTTAAGCAGTAGCGCGGAGAGCATGTCCGCAGTCGCCAGCACATCGCTCCACCGCTGACTTTCCGCAAACGCATCGCGCGCGCTCCGAAGCGCGTCACCCGCCTCGTCGTTCCGTTCATTCCCCGACAGAAAACGGGCATACCGCTGCAATAGCTGTCCGACCCGGAAATGATTGGCCCCATACAGCTGCACGGAAAGCCGATGCGACTCCTGAAACAGAGCCTCTGCATTTTTGTCCGGATCGCCGCGCAGCGCGAGCACATCGGCCAGGCTCGACATTGCGAGGGCCGTATCCTGATGCGGCGCGCTGCCGTGCAGTTTCTGTGAACGGGCAAGCGCATCGCGGAATTGGTTCTCGGCATCCGCGAGGCGACCCATCGTCACATACAACGCGCCGAGGTTGTTCCTCGCGTAGGGAACGTTTTCGCTTTCGGGACCGAAGGCCGTAATGTAGCGCGAAATCGCTTCCAGATACCACTTCTCAGCTTCGTCGAACTTTCGCAATGACCGCTTGACGAGCGCGACACTGTTCGCCGCCTGCGCGAAATACGGATCATTCGCCGGCACGGTTTTCTGATAAACGGCCCAAGCCTCTTCGATGAGCGACTCCGCCTCCGCCGGCTTCCCCAGCACTCGACAGACACGAGCCAATGCGTCGAGAGACTGCGCGACCGCGAGCGACTCGTCGCCGTAGACTTCCCGGCGAAGCTTCAGCGCCGCCCGGTAGTGTGGCTCGCTCGCCGCGTCCGAACCGAGCTCGCGATAGGCGTCGGCGATCATCATACGCAGGCCGGCGACCTCCGCCGGTACGAACGAATAGGCCCCGGCTTCGAGCTTCTCTCCGGCCCGATCGAGCATCTCGCGAACGGTCAGTTCCCTGCCGCGCGCCTTGCCGGCGCGGCCCGCGGAAACAAACATGTCCTGCAACAGCGACTTCGCTCCCCGCGCCGTGCCGGCTTCGGCGTTGGCTTTCACCAGCGCCTCGTCCGCCCGCTCGCGCTGCCCCTCCGCGCGAAAATAGAGGATCGTGCTCGTCACCGCCGCCGTGGTGCTGAGCACGAGGAAGCCGCCGATCACGCCGACCGCCAGCCGGTGGCGGCGGATGAACTTGCGCGCTTGATAGGTCGCGCTCGGTGGATGCGCCAGCACCGACTCGCCGCGGCGCAATCGCAGCAGGTCCGCTTGCAGCGCATCGACGGACTGGTACCGCTGCCCCGGGTCTCCTTGCAGTGCTTTCAACGTGATGGCGCTCAGCTCGCGACTGATCGCCTTGTTTCGCGTCGCGGGCGGGAGGGGTCCGGAGGTCTCGATTTCGCGCAGCATCTGTGCCGGCGGCAGGCTCGCATCCACCGGCGTCGCACCGGTCAGGCAGACGTACAGCATCGCCCCGAGCGAATACACATCGCTGCGCACATCCACGACCGAATTGTCCCCGCGGAGCTGCTCCGGCGATGCGTATGCCGGAGTGCCGAGGAACGCGCCGGTGCAGGTCAGTCCGGCGTCCGAAGTGTGCTCGCGGCGCCGCGCCAGGCCGAAGTCCAGCACGTGCGGTTCGCCCGCCGAATCCACCAGCACATTCGACGGCTTCAGGTCGCGGTGGATCACGCCGCGCTGGTGCGCGTGATGGACCGCGTCACAGATCCTCTGGAAAACGTCAAGGACCTCTTCGACCGGACGGGCCGCTCCGCCCGCCGGCCGCGCCCAGCGATCAAACGGCGCGCCGTCAATCCATTGCAGCGCGACGACAAGCTGACCGTCGATGTCCTCAACGCCGAACACCCGGACGATGTTCGGATGGTCAAGCGCCGAAACCGCCTCGATCTCGCGTTCGAAACGCGCCCGCATCGACGGCGTGGCGAACACCCCGGCGGCCAGCCGCTTCAGCGCAACATCTCGGGCGGGGCGCTGCTGCCGCGCGCGATAGACCAGCCCCTGTCCGCCGCGCCCCGCCTCGGCGATGAGTTCAAAGGAACCGATGCGGCCGAGGTGCTCAGCTCGCGTCAGTCTCCCGAGATTCGCAAACCAGCTCGATTCGTCGTCGCCGAAGCCGAACGCATGCCGCAGCGCCTCGTTCAGCCGCGGCCGCGGGGTGGCGATGTCCCGCACGATACCGCTGGAGTCGTCAGGCATCCGTTCGATCCTCTTCCTCGATCTGACCCGCGATCAGCACTTCCAACCGCTCTCGAATCCGGTGGCGCACTTTGTAGACGGCCGCCTCGTCCATTTCGAATTCGCGCGCCATTTCGGAGACCGGCACGCCGTTCATGCTGCGCTCCAGGATCGCGATATCACGGTCCGTCGCCATGGTCCGCAGCGCTTCGAGCGCCATGCGGTAATGATGGCTCATCCACTCCCGCTCCCATTCGAGCGCCTCGGCCGGATCGGGCTCGCCCCCGACGGCTGAATTCAGCGGCCCGTAGTTGGTCAGCGCCTTTCCATTGCGCCCGGGACGAGTGGCCCACTCCGTAAGCGCATTCTTGGCACAGCGGAACAGATAGTCGCGGAATCGGCCGCGATTCGGATCATAGGTAAACTGCGGCAGGGTAATCACCAGGTTGGCGAAGACCCGTTGCACGAGATCCTCGGCATCCGGATACGGCACCTGCCGGCGCCGAAAAAAGCGGATCAGCCACTCACGATACCGGCGATCAAAATCGTCCCATGCGGCCCGGTCAGACGAATCACGCACGCGCATCAGTAGCGACGGAGGCGTTGTGTGCATAGGGGGATCGAGTGTTTCACGGTCGCCGCGGAGGCTGCGCGAGGGCGCGGCCATGGCCCGACCACCGACATGCCTGGGCCGGCCGCCACACGGTCGCGCCGCACTTCGCCCGGGAGCACCCCAGCATACCGCGAACCCACCGGTAGGCGAAAGGTGTTGTTGAAAGCGAGGTCGGCGAAACGCGGTGCGGCGCAGGCTGACCAGACGGGGCGTGAGAAGCGGTTGGTCCATCGGAGAGAGGGGCGGTCGTTCGCAGAGGTGCTCCCGCGGCGCGCGGCGACGGCCGACGACGGATGAACGAGCGGCATGGCCGGGAACTTTCGGCCCGACCACGCCGCATCGGATGTTCGGTCCGTGATATGCGTCAGAGCGCGCGACGCCGGAAGCACGCGGTCGCGGCGAGGCCGATGACGCCGAGGAGCGCCGACTCCGGCGTGGGCACCATTAGGTTTGCCAGTTCTTCGCGCGTCATCCACGGCTGCGTGCCAACCGGACATTCGGTGGAGGACCAGTTTCCGCCGCCAATAAATGGGCCGCCGCTATTGGGCGTCCACGTCCAGGTACCGCACCACAGGATCCGACTGGCTTCCCCCGGGGGCGCAAAGCGGCTGTTCGTGAAATCTCGGTCCGCCATCATGAGGACTTCAAATGTGAACGGGTTGTTCCAGTAGTCCCCCTCGAAGTTGAAGAAGAAATTGAACGTCTCGATTGGCGTGCCCACCGCAACGGCCATCGTGGCCGTGTTGTAGACGGTAGACCAGCCATTCGGCGTCCCGTGCGATAGAGCCGTAAACCGGTCCATCGCAACGTCCGGCGTGCTCGGGTTCCCGTCCGGTGTGTGTTCGAACGCGTCCCCCGCAGTCACCATCCGTACCGCGAACAAGTCCATCAGCGCACCGTTATTTGCGCCGGTCGAGTACCCATACCACGCCTGAGACCAGCTGTCGTGCGACTCCCCGTCGCCATACGGCACGATGTCGGCGCGTGCTGTGGCGCTGAATAGCCCGCTGAGAAAACAGAACCCGACCAGAGTCGTCCGACGCATCGATGTACCGCTCCTTCCAAAGGATGGCCCGAAACCGAAGGCGCTGCGCCGATCGTCCGGCCGAGGTGCTCGCCTTCACATCTACATAGCGAGGCGTTACGCCCGATTGGACAAATTCACCGCGAATCTCTGGGAATCCGTCGGCGAGGAGCCGTGCAGAAGCAACCGGCAGAAAAAACGGGCCGTTTCGAAATGAGCGCTCCCCGCGCCGCTGGCCACCTCGCGGAGACCCGGCGGATTGCGGCGACATCCCCCGCGTGGCCGCGCCAAAAACCGCTGGCCCCTGCAATACCCCGTCAATGCACGCCAGATCGGCTCCGGCCGTCGCGCCCCAACGCCGCCCACTCAATACTCCCTGATATGCACACCGCGCGCTCCCCCATCAGCCCCGCGGGTCTCCCCCGGGGCTCGACAGCCCGTCGCCGACAGAAGCGCCCACTCCCCGCCTTCCAACGTTCCCACCCGCCCAACGTTCTGATTACAAACATGGCCAACCCGGCACGCGCGCAAAAAACCCTGGCCACCTTCGGCCAGTTCACTGGAAAACGGGTGTCGATAGAAACCCTGGACCACCGACCAGCGATTCACGACCCCACAGCGTCCAGCTCCGCGGCGCCGCCGGCCCTTTCACCTTTCACATTTCACTCATTCACAAGCATTCCACGCCAAACGCCGCCAGCAGCAGCGAAAGGTCAGCCAGATTTACCTCGCCGTTCCCATCCAGATCCCCATCCCGATACCCCGCCCCCGTCGCCCCGACGTGCGCCAGCAGCACCGCCAGATCCGCCAGCCCCACGCCGCCGTCGCAGTCCAGGTCGCCCATGCACTCCGAAATCTCCTCAAACCCCGCCGCCCAGAGGACTCCGCCGAGCACGTGCCGCCGAAACAGCGGCTCTGAATACGTCTCCACTGTATGTCCACCGGCCGTATAAAACGTCCGCCCCGCATCGATCGTGTCGCACCACGCGATCGGATGATCCGCGCCCATCGTCCCACCCGAATACGTCGACTCGTCGATCCGGAGCAGTACGCGCACGTCCGGCCGCGGATTCCGCCGGAAGTTGTACCACTCATCAAACCGCGACCACGGCGAGGGCAGATGCGCCGTCGCCGGGTGCCCGGCATCTTCGACATGAAGATCAGCGCTGGCTTCCGCGGGATGGCTCAGGAAGTACGCCCCGATCAGCTCGCGATAGAACGGCCACTCATATTCCGTATCCGCGGCCGAGTGAATCCCGACAAACCCACCGCCATTGCGCACGAACCCCTCCATCGCCGCTTCCTGCGCACTGTCGAGCACGTCGCCCGTCGTATTGAGGAATACGACCACACGGAATCGCGCCAGGTTCGCGGCCGTGAAGCTCGCAGGATCCTCGGTGTGCTCGACGGTAAAACAGCGCCGCTCGCCGAGTTCGCGCACCATCGCGACGCCCGCGGGAATCGAATCGTGTCGAAAACCGGCCGTTCGCGTGTAGACCAGTGCCGAGAAAGCCTCAGGCTGACCAAACGCACGCTCGAAAGGAAAAACCCAGCCGACACAAACGACGACGAGGGCGATGTTTCGCATGAGAGCCTCCCGAATCGCCCAGCGCCGGACAACCCGCGGGATTCTATCGCGCTTGATCCTCGCGACCGCCGCCCCGCACGCCAACTTCGGCGATTGCGGACCCGTCCTCTGCCCTTCGCCCTTACCCCTTCCGCCCCAGCCAGTGCACCCGCATCGCCCCGAAATCGCGCCGGTCCACCGCATCCAGTCGCTCCAGCATGTCCGCTGGAAAACTGGTCATCAGCTCGTGCCGGAACACAATCAGCCCGTCGTCCGCGAGCCCCTCGGCCAGTTGGTCGAGCCGCTTGAGCATGCGCAGCGTGTCTTCAACGTCACGGTAGGGGGGGTCGACGAACATGAGACCAAAGCGGGATGCGTCCCCGGCCGGCGCGTCAGCAATCGAACCCGGATTACGTCCGGACGCGGCCGTGCCGTATGAGACGGACCACGCGTCGCCGGTCGAGATCGCCGCCTCTTCCCGCGAAAGCCCCAGCCGCCTGATGTTGTCGCGCAGTGTCGGCAGCGCCTGCCGGCCGCGCTCGACGAACAGGCAGAACCGCGCCCCACGCGAAAGCGCCTCCAGCCCGAAGGAACCCGCGCCGGCAAAAAGGTCCAGCACCCGCACGTCCGGTAAGGTCCCGAGTGTGCCCAGCCGGCTGCCCAGGATGTTGAAGATGCTCTCTTTTACGCGATCCGTGATCGGCCGCGTGCCCATCCCCGGAGGCGCGGAAAGCGGACGGCCCCGAAATCGCCCCGCGATAATTCGCATGATCCTGTCGACGGCTGCGCATCATCCCCGGACAACTGAACGGACCGCGGCGGGCAACCGATATTCGCTGTGGCATGATACTCGACCTGCGAAACATCCTCGAAGGCTGGGAATACGAGCCGGGCAAGATCTCGGTTCGCAAGATCATCGGTCAGGACGGCCGCGAGAAGATCCAGACCCGCGTCGACCTCGGCGTCCTTCAGTTCGAGGTCAGCGGCCGGCCCGACGGCGTCCGTCCGCACGGCTTCGACACAAGCCTGAACTGGCTCGAGTCGCGCCTCCGCGAACACGTCGCCCGCTGCGGCAGCGAAGCCGGCTTCCAGCTTTCCGCTGACGAATGCAAGGAACTGCGCCACGAAAGCCACCTGTACTACCAGCGCTTCCTCTCGAACTTCGTGCTTGAGGAGTTCGCAGCCGTCGAGGCCGACACGGCGCGGAATCTGCGCCTGCTCGACTTCTGCAACCGCTACGCCGAATCGGAGAGCGACCGCGACGCGCTGGAGGGGCAGCGGGCCTACATCCTGATGATGAACACGCGCGCCCGCGTCTACCTCGCGATCGCCCGCGACGACTACGCGGCCGCGATGGCCCTGATCGACGACGGCATCGAGGAGATCCGCGAGCTGACGCTCCTCGACCCGATCGCTGCCGACGGCGAAGACCCGCCCGAATTACAGGTCCTCGGCTCGCTTCGCGAGGAAATCCTCGGCAACATGCCCGAAGACGCGATTCCCCGGCTCGAAAAGGACCTCCGCGAAGCCGTCGCCGCCGAGGAATACGAGCGCGCGGCCAGTCTGCGCGACCGCCTGGAGCAGCGCCGCCGCGAGAACGCGGCATAGACCTGCGTTGCTTCGCTATTCCCTTGCCGCTGCGCCCGCCACCCGATCGAAGTAGTTCAAAATCAGGCTGTAGTACCAGTCCCGCGCATACGGCGCGAATCCGACGTGCCCGCCGCCTTCGAGCATGATGAATGCGACGTTCGGGTTGTCCGTCGTCGCCGCCAGCGCCGCCACGTCCTGCGCCGGCCCCAGCGGATCGTTCGACGCCTGCACGATCAGCACCGGCACTCGCGCCGACTCAAGTTTGTCACCCGCGTCCCGATCCCGGTACGGGAGGAACCGAAGGTAGTCGAGCCCGTCGGCGACCGCACCGGGATAGCGAATCGCCGACCGCTCGAACTCCGCTGAGATCAGCGTCCGCAGGTTCCCGTCGCAAGGCGAGTGGCCCTTGGCCGCCTTCCGCTCGCACAGACCGCCCTGCAGCGACGCCTGCACCGGATCAACCCAGGCGGAGATCGGGTTCTCGCATCGATCGATGATGTTCTCGAACGACAGCACCGGCGAGAACGCGATGATCCCCGCTTCGTAATGCCGCTGTTCGTTCCGCGGCCGCAGGTAGGGCTTCAGCCGCGGCCGCACGCTCGGATGGTCCGCGGCGCGCCCGTCGTCCCACGCGGCCAGCAGCGCGTGATTCGCGCCCCAGCAGAAGCCGATCAGCCCGGTCCGGCGCACTTCGGGCTTCGCCTGAAGCCACTCCGCGACCGCGAGCAGATCCCCCGTTTCCGCCACGCCGAAGTTGTAGTACACATCGGGAAACCGCGCGTCCGTCCGCCCGAATCCGCGCAGTTCGATCGCAATCGCATGCAGCCCCGCGTCCCGCAGCGCCAGTGCCAGCGTACGCGTTCGTTCAACGGACAGATCTCCGAGCAATCCCGGCAGGATCACAACGCAGTCGCTCTGGATCGGCTGCCCGTCGCGCGTCGCGAAGCCCAGCCGCCCGAAGATCTCGATCCCGTCGGCCACCGGAATCCACACATCCTCAAAACCCGGCCACGGCGGCGGATCGCGATCGGGCACGGTCGTGTGCGACGCTTGGGCCGTATGCAGCAGACCGAAGAAATTCGTAAAGATCCCGCTGAGCGTCTTCGGGTTCGTATTGAAGTACCGGTAGACGTCGACCGCGAATCCGCCGGGACCGATCAGCTCCTCGTTGATCAGCGGGCGCTTGTGCCGCTTGGGCAGGAGCGGCATCAGGCGCTCCCGCGCGGCCGCCAGCCACTGCCGCGTCGTTGCGGCGTCCGGCCGTTCCATCCGGACGACCGCGCTCGGTTCGATCGGGATCGTCTGCTCGCGAAAGCAGCCGGTGAGGAAGGTCATAAGCAGGAGGCCCGGAAACGCAGCCCTGGCGGCCATGGTGATGGGACGCCGCGCGGAAAAACGGCAGAATCTCCCGTCGCGCGCGGCCATCGGTGGATCATCCGGATTTCGAACTTCGCCCTTCGTTTGTCGCCCATGCCCCGAGTCACATGTCTTCATACAGCTCGGCCCACTCCTCGGTCGGGTGCCGCACCAGCATGTGCGCCACCTGGTTCGGCTCGCCCGTCTCCGCCGTGTGCAGGCGGACGATGATCTCGGCCCCGGGCACAAGCAGCTCCGCCACGCCCCGCGCGAGCAGTTCGGGGACGATACCGCCGAAGACCCGGCCCGAGTAGCGGATCACGATCGCGTCCGCTTCCCGGCGCACGGTGTCGATGCGGTGGCACTGGTATTCGGGAGGAATCGACATTGCGAGATCCTGATCAGTTTCCCGTGGCGCGGCCGCACCGCGCCCGGAATCGCCGCGGCGCTGTCACTCCCCGCCGCCCGCGTTCGTCGCCTGCGCCTTCTCGACGTACGCACGCGAGTAGCGCACCGCCCGGACGATCGTATACCGCTGCCCCCGTGAATTCGTCAGCGGCGTGAAGTATTGCCACACGGGCCTTCCGCCGCGCGTCACTTCGAACACCTCGCCATGATCCGAATTCGTAATGAGGTAGTTTCCGTTCGATAGCCGCTGCACGCCGCCGCGCGATCGCGAGTAGAAATCCGTCTTCCGCGGCCGCTGATATTCCCAGGCGATCTCGCCGCTGAGCGGATCGAGTTCAACGATCCGCGACCAGCCGCGGACGAGACCGTTGTCGAAGACAACGATGCTCCCGTCATCCAGCACCTGTGCATCATGGGGGCCGTCCAGTTGCCGGTCGCCCCATGCCCAGACTACGCGCTGCTCCTTCCAGTTGAAGATCGCGACGCGGTTCTGATGCCGGAAGCAGACCAGCACATTGTCCGGCGAGTAAAGCGGAGACTTCGCCGCGAGCGCCGGGCGATCGATCCACTCGACTGAATTCGCGTGAAACAGGTCGACGACGACGCGCCCGTCGATCTTCGCGGGCTTCACCGTCAGGAGCGGAAACACGGAGCTGTTTGCCCGTATCGCCTGAAGAATGGAGAGCGAGTCGAGCGTCTCGCCGTCGGGCCCCAGGAGCCCGATCCGATCGTCGCGCACGTCGATCTCGGCGTGGATTTCACTGTCATGCTGCTGGCTGAATGTGAGCACGACCAGGTTCCCGCCCGGCGCGGGGCCGATGTCGAATCGCGCCGGTATGTGCGTCTTCCAGCGAACCTCCCCGGACCAGCTCATCCGCAGCGCATAGCGCCGCTCATCCGCTACCCCGCCCCCCGGCGGCGCAGGACCGTCCGCTCCGACGGTTACGATGTCGCCGTCCGGCAGGAGCGTGACGTGCGACCACTGGTGGCCGGGGTGCTTCCACTCGTGGACGAGCGCGCCTTTTTCATCCACGAGCTGCGCCGTCGACGCCGTCGCGATGCTCACGAGCGTCAGGCCCGGCGACATCGACGCCTCATCCGCCTGGACTACGCCGCTCTCACCCTCGGCCACCTCCTCAGCGTGCCCCGCGTAGGGCAGCGAGCGCAAGGCATTGACGTCAGGGGGGGACGAGCCCGACACGTGTTTTTCGGCCTGATTTTGCGCGGGCCTATCGCAGGCGGAGAAGGCCAGGGTTGAAAGAAGAAGCAACGCCGATCCGCGCACGTCGATCTCCGCGGTCAGAGGGCGGCGATCGCCGCCTGCCGACAGTGACGATCACCAGTATAATGCGAATCGCGTCGCCTTCCGTCGCTGGCGACCGCGTGGTTGCCGATTGCGAGTCTCCTCGAGATGATCCCGATTTTCAGTTCACGGTGCCTGCAGATACCGCTGCTCGTCGCTTCTACACTGATAGGATGCGCGCTCGCTGGGTGCGACAGGCCGCCCAGCGGCAGGGTAACGTCGCAGCCGACCTTCGAGGGTGCAAATCTGGTCATCGTGACCATCGACACGCTCCGCGCCGATCATCTCGGCTGCTACGGCTACTTCCGCGACACTTCGCCCCGGATCGACGCATTTGCGACCGAGTGTGTCGTGTTTGATCAGGCCGTCGCGCCGATGGCCACGACGCTCCCGTCACATATGACGCTGTTTACCGGGCTCGAACCGCTTGAACACGGGATCACGGCCAACGTGGGCGACGGTGGGGCGATCTTCGGAGTGAAGGCGGGCGTGCATCCCGTCTCATCTCTGGCAGACAGGGCCGGTTTCAAGACGGCCGCGTTCGTGAGCGCTACACCGTTGAAAAAATCCTGCGGGCTCGGGGCTGCGTTCACTTACTACAACGAACCCGAGTCCGCCGTGCGGCGCGGCGCCGATACGATCGACGCGGCCATTACATGGTTGCACGCGAATCGTTCCGGACGATTCGTCCTATTTGTTCACATATATGATCCGCATTATCCATACGATCCACCGGCGCCTCATCATCTAGCATATGAAACCGATGCCCAACTCGAGCAGTGGATCGCGGACCGGCGGATGACGCCGCTGATTCAACCCGGCCCCTGCAGAAACCCGGTCCCAACCCCCGCAATCGCATCGCACAATCTCTACGACGGTGAGGTGCGCTACTCGGATGAGCAGGTCGGCCGGCTATTCGACACGCTCCGTGAACTCGAACTCTGGGATGCATCCACCGTTGTCTTCGCTTCTGACCACGGCGAGGGCTTGAATCAGCATGATTGGCCGCAGCACGGCCGAGTCTGGTTCGAACAGGTCCACGTCCCACTGATGATCAAATTTCCGAAGGGATCGAGCCAGGTCCCGCGCCGGATCCCGTTGCTCGTTGGGCTCGTTGATGTGATGCCCACACTGATTGAAGAACTGGATCTCAATTGGGCGCGCGATCTGGCGGTTGCTGCCAGCGGCAAGAACGTCCTCGACGCCGGGTTTCGTGAGCGGCCGCTGCTGTCGAAGCGCTCGGATCGAGACTGCCCTATCGACCCCGGTGGACGTTTTGCCCTGACCACCTCGGCATGGCGGTTTCATCTGGGCGCTGAGGCCGGCGACCTGCTGTTCGATCGGCGCTCCGATCCGTTTGAACTCGCCGGCGTTCAGAACCTGAAACCGAACATCGCAGGGGACCTGCTTCGACAGACCCGTGCACTCATCGAATTCTATGAAGCGCGCGGCCGTGACCTGGACAGCGGGCCGCCGCGCCCGATCGAGAAAATGGATCCCAAACTGGTTCGAGAACTGGAGTCGCTCGGGTACGGCGGCGAGTCCGTTCGCTGAAGACCGGCCGTCGGTACCCGGACCTGCGCAAGCGACCGTGGCTGTGCAGGTGGTCTCGCCATCGGGTGTCTTCATGCTCTGCGCCGACTGCTCGTCAGTTCCAGTCCGGGTGAACACCCGAGGCGACCTTTCGGACCCATGGTGCCCCGCGTTCAGCCGGTGGCGGCGAATGAGTCGCTGGAAGTCCGATCTTCCGTAGGGAAATCAACGGTCACGATTTCGAATGCTCCGAACACGCGGGCCCCCGATCCTCAATGGAGAACCCGGCGATCCACTGGGTTGTTGCCCCGCACTTTCACGGGTAGACGTTGGGTCTCGGGGCGCGACGAGGTTGTGGACGACGACCTCCGAGGACAAACCGGCCCTGCGCACGGATCGCGGTTCGATCTGCGCATGTGCACCGCCCGGACGCCCCTCACCGCGCCCTGAACGAACGCGCTGGCTCGATGGTGAGGCTCCTCGGGAGATGCGAAACCGTAGCCGGGCCGATTTCGATGAACTCGGGCTGCGTGCGGTTTTCGCCTATAATGCCGGATTCGCCGGAGGCACGTTCTCCGGGCCATGCACCAGATATTCTCTCGGGGAAGCGTGTGAAGCTCGCAAACGTCCGTAATGTCGCCATCATCGCCCACGTCGACCACGGCAAGACCACCCTGGTCGACCAGATGCTCCGCCAGTGCGGCATGTTCCGCGACTCGCAGCTCAAAGGCAGCTGCATCCTCGACTCGAACGACATCGAGCGCGAACGCGGCATCACCATTCTCGCCAAGAACATCGCCATCAACTACAAGTACGTGAAGATCAACCTGATCGACACCCCCGGCCACGCCGACTTCGGCGGCGAAGTCGAGCGCGTCCTGAAGATGGCCGACGGCTGCCTGCTGCTTGTCGACGCGTTCGAAGGCCCCATGCCCCAGACGACGTTCGTCCTCCGCAAGGCGTTCGAGTACAAGCTCCGGCCGATCGTCGTAATCAACAAGATCGATCGCCCCGACGCCCGTCCGCGCGACGTCCTCGACGAGGTCATCGACCTCTTCATCGAACTCGGCGCGGGAGACCTCGCGCTCGAGTTCCCGACGGTCTACGCCTCCGGCATCCAGGGCTTCGCCACGCTCGACCCGGACAAGCCCAGCGACAACATACAGGTTCTCTTCGAGAAGATCCTCGAACACATCCCGGCGCCCGAAGTCGACGTCGAGGCGCCCGTGCAGATGCTCGTCACGACCCTCGACTACAACGACTATGTCGGCCGGATCGGCATCGGCCGCGTCTATCGCGGCAGGCTCAACGCCGGCCAGCGGGTCCGGCTCATCAAGCTCGACGGCACGCAGTCAAGCGAGACCGTGACGGAGCTCTACGCGTTCGACGGCCTCGGTCGGCGAAAAGTGGACCAGGTCCTGGCCGGCGACGTCTGCGCCGTTGTGGGCATTGCCGACGTCCACATCGGCAACACGATCGCCGACGCCGACAAGCCCGAGCCGCTTCCGATCATCCGCGTCGATGAGCCCACGCTGCACATGACCTTTCGCGTCAACGATTCGCCGATGGTCGGACGCTCGGGCAAATACCTGACCAGCCGGCACATCCGCGACCGCCTCGACCGCGAGATTCAGACCAACGTCGCCCTTCGCGTCGAGCCCGGCAACACGCCCGAGGAATTCCACGTCTCCGGCCGCGGCCTGCTGCACCTCGGCGTCCTCCTCGAAAACATGCGCCGCGAAGGCTTCGAACTCGCCGTCGGAAAGCCGAAGGTCATCTATCGCCAGGTCGACGGCCACAAGGCCGAGCCGATCGAGCTCGCCGTCGTCGACGTCCCCAGCGAGTACGTCGGCGCGGTCATGGAAGGCTTCGGCAGCCGCCGCGGTGTCTGCACAAAGATGGAGTCGATGGGCGAGCACTCGACGCTCGAATTCACGATCCCCGCCCGCGGCCTGATCGGCCTGCGAAACCGCCTGATGACGGCCACCCAGGGCACCGTCGTGCTCCACCATCGCTTCTACGAGTACGAGCTGCTCCGCGGCTCGATCCCCGGCCGCCAGAACGGCGTAATGATCTCATCCGATACCGGCCCGGTCACGGCGTACGCTCTCGAAGGGCTCGCCGACCGCGGCGTGATGTTCGTGCGACCCGGTGACGTCGTCTACGAGGGCCAGATCGTCGGCGAGCACAACCGCGACAACGACATCGTTGTCAATGTCTGCCGCACCAAGAAGCTCACGAATATCCGTGCGGCCAGCGCCGACAAGACCGTCGTCCTGAAGGCCCCGCGCTTGATGTCGCTGGAACTGGCGCTGGAGTTCATCGAAGATGACGAACTCGTCGAGATCACTCCCGACGCGGTTCGCCTGCGGAAGCGAAGACTCGCCGAGACGGACCGGAAGCGCGCCAGCCGGGCCGAAGAGCGGCTGTAGAGTGTTGACGGCGATGCTTGATCAGATCCGCATCGTGCTCGTCCGGACGATCCGCGCCGGAAATATCGGTTCCTCCGTTCGCGCGATGATGAACATGGGGCTCTCGGACATCGTTCTCGTGGCCCCCGCGGCGCATCGCTTCGAAACGCAGGCCCTCGGCTTCGCCGCCCGCGCCAAGCCACTCCTCGACACCGCCCGCGACGTTCCAACGATCGCCGACGCACTCGAAGGCTGCGTCGCCACGTTCGCCACCTCCGGAAAAGGCGGCCCGCACCGCCGCGAGGCCGCCGTGCCCCCGGCGCTCGCCGGCGACCTTGCGATCGAGGCGATCGCGGCCGGGGGGCGCGTCGCCATCGCGTTCGGGCCCGAGGATCGCGGCCTGTTGCAGGAGGAGATTCTACAGTTCGATCGGATCATCGAGATTCCCTCTAATCCGGATTACCCGGCCCTCAATCTCGCCGCGGCCGTCACCGTCGTCTCCTACGAAATGAGGCAGGCATGGCTGCGTCACCAGGCGCTGCCGCCGCTCCCCGCACAGGACCCGCGTGCCGAGGACGGCCACAAACGCATCGTCTGCGAAAAACTCTTCGACGCGCTGGAGCTGATCGGCTTCTTCCGCCAGCAGCAGGACCCGAATCACCTGCGCTACGCCATCCGTCGCGTTCTCGGGCGGGCCGACCTGAGCGTCAACGAGGCGGACATCTTCATCGGAATGGCGCAGCAGATCATGTGGCACGCGCGGAACCGGCGGCCCGAGCCGTGAGCGTCGAACCGCCGTCCCTTTATCGCGACGCGGAACTCTACGACGCCGTCATGCGCGACGATCTCGGCGACGTCGCGTTCATCCGCGACCTCGTCCTGCGTTCCCCCGGCCCCGCCCTCGAACTCGCCTGCGGAACCGGTCGCCTCATCATTCCCTGGGCGCTCGCCGGCCGGGATGCGGTCGGCGTCGACTCGGCGCCGGCGCTGCTTGCCCGCGCTCGCGAGAAAGCGGCGCTGGCGGGTGTCGCGGTACGGTTCGTCGAGGCGGATATTCGCCGCTTCGAACTCGCGACCCGGTTCGGTGCGATCGTCCTCGCGGGCGACGCGCTGGGGCACATCCACTCCGCGGAAGACCTTTCCGCCTGCCTCGAGTGCGCGCAGGCTCACCTCGCGCCGGGCGGGTCTTTCATCCTCGACACGCCGATTCCGGAGCTGCACCTCCTCGAAGCCGACCCCGAAACCCGACATCTCTGGGGCAGCTTTCCTTCGCGAGGCGTCCGTCCGGGCGGCGTGCTCCTCTTCCGCGCACAGTTCAACGCGGTAACCAGTCTCCTCACTCTGCGAATGGAGATTCTCCACGACGGCGGCGCACGAGCAGACGCGGGCACGCTCTCGCTCCGGATGTGGCGCGTCACCGAGATGCTGCAAGCGCTCTCATCCGCGCGATGGCAGCCCGTCGCGCACTACGGCAACTACCATGGTGCGGCGCCGAGCCGGCGGTCTCCGCGCTGCCTGCTGGTCTGCCGATCCGGCGCGGAACCCCGGCCCGCTTGACAGATGCCCGGGATGAAATTATCATCTTATTTTTGCACCAGAATCACAGGAAATCTGTCAAATCGGAGGTTTAGTGGAATCGTGGCTCGTGACCGGCGCTACAGGGCAGCTCGGAAGCGAACTGCTTCTTCTGCTCGGGCGCGATTCGCAGCCCAAGCGGATCTGTGCTGTCTCCCGCGGCCGCCCGACCGCTCCGCCCGCCGCCGACGCCCGGTCCATTAACCTCGAAGATCACGCCGCCCTCGAAGCCTGCGTTCGCGAAATCCGCCCCACGCATCTGGTTCATGTCGGCGCGATGACTTCCGTCAATGACTGCTTCGCCGATCCCGATCGCGCCGCCGCCGTCAACACCGTGGCCACCGCGCGCCTCGCCCGCGCCGCGCTCGATTGCAGCGCGCGGTTCGTCTTCACCTCCACCGATATGGTCTTCGATGGCGACGGCGCTCCCTACCGCGAGCACGATCCCACCGCTCCCCGAAGCGTCTACGGCCGCACCAAAGTCGCCGCCGAGCACGAGGTTCTCGCCCACGACGGCACTCTCGTCGTGCGCCTGCCGCTCATGTACGGATTCCCCGCGAATAACCGCGAGACCACCTTCGTAAAGCAGGTGAAGGCGCTTCGCGAGCACGCCCAGCTCGATCTCTTCGTCGATGAGTTCCGCACGCCCATCGCCCTCCGGGATGCCGCCGCGGCTCTCATCGCACTCGCGCGCGGCGGCGACGTCGGCGTCATCCACGTGGCCGGCCCCGAGCGTCTCTCGCGGCTCCAGATGGTCGAGCGATTCGCGATCGCCCTCGGCGTTTCCGCCGTCCACGCAAACCCGATCTCGAGACTCGCCGCCGCCGCGCCCGAGCCGCGCCCTGCCGATCTTTCGCTCGACGGCCGCCGTTTCGTCGAGCGCTATCCCGCGCTCGCACCCCGGCCGGTCATTGCCGCGCTGCTCGCCAGGTAGTCTGCGTGAAACTGGAGAAATCGCCGCGTGACGGCCGGATAGGAGTATCGTTCGATCACGCGCGCGCGCATCGCCTCGCGAATCCGCTTCCGCGCGGCCGCGTCACCCAGAAATCGCTCCGCCGCCGCGATGAACGAGGGGCGGTCGTCGAAGACGATTTCGTCGAACCCGTCGAAGACTTCGGTCGGATAGTCCCAGGCCGGATTCGCTCGCAGGAATTCGTACGTTACCTGCGCCTCGGCCTCCGTTCGCCCGATCAGGCGTCCCACGTCGAGGAACCGCTCCCGCAGCGGCGCGACGCCGCGCGCCAGTACATCGGGCCCATTTTCCAGTCCCGCCGCGCGGATCTCCTGCCACAGCGGCCCGAGCCGCGCGTCGCGCCGGTCCGCGCGCGTCCGCCGCGTCAGGAAGAAGCCGCCGGCGCAGAGGCCATCCAGCGCACGCTGGTGGATAAATCCGCCCGGCATCAGTTGCAGGTTGATCGCCGACGCCCGGTAAATCGCCACGAGCGGCCGTCCGTTCTCCGCCGGTCCGGCCGCGAACCGGCTGAGCGTCGGGTGTCGGTCCCATCCATTTCCATAAATCCGCAGCGTTCGCCCCGTCGACTCCGCCCATTCCGCCGCCCAGCGCAGAGCTTCGTGTCGAAACGTCCGATCGCACAGCCGCCATACGTACCATCCGCGTATTCGATCCCGCACGCATGCATCGACGATCGTGACCCCGCAGCGCCGCTCGGCCGCCGAAAGAACGTCGTTCAGCATGCCGCCATCGGGCGCCGGCGCCGAGGGACGGCGCATCACCACTTCGAATACCGCGTCCATGACCCGGCCGAGCCCCGCATCACCGCAGCGCGCCCGTTCTTCCGCATGCAGTTCCGCGGGCGTCTGCGAGGCGTGACTCACAAATGACACGTCGCAGCGGTAGGGGGCCAGTTCCGCCTCCGTGATATCCTCCAGGCCGAATTCCTCCGGGTTCGTGGCGATCTGCGACCCGAGAAACTGCTCCGGCCGTCCCGCCCCCCGCGCGATCGGAAGCAGGTGCAGAATCCCCGTCACAACGTCAAGCGGCGACATCCGCCGGATGTTCTCGTCGCGAAAAATGTGCGGAAGGTCATCCTGGTCCCACGTCATTACCGGCAGGTGTGCCGGGACCGCCTCGCCAAAGCTCGTCCGCAGGTGATCGATCACGAAGAACAGATCCGGCCGGAATTCTCGAATCGCGTCGACGTACATCATCGCGCCGATGCGATCATGGTCGGCGCGCTCCGTCAGCAGCCGCGTCGTGCAGCCGAGCTTTTCAAACGCGCCCAGCGCATCCCGCATCGAGTATTTCAGAAACGTCGTATGCCGGCTCACCGACGCGAGGATGCGCAGCGGCGGCCCTTTGCCCGCCAGCGCATCCGCAAAGCGCCGCGCCCACCATGACGCATCGCGCCCTGCATAGATCGCCTCGGCCGCCTCCCTGGCCGCGCAGAATTCCGTCCGCCGTCGCGACTCGATTCGCGAGATCAGCGCCTCCACCCCTTCGCCCAGGCCGCCCGGCCGACCCGGCAGCAGTCGCCGCGGAACGCCGAGCGACCAGTCGGTGGCGATCCGCTCTTCAAACCGCTGCCCGGCGTCGCGACCCACAAACAGGACCACCGCCGGATCGCCGAGGCACGCCGACCAGTCGTGCAGGTGCAGCGCCAGCCCGATCCACTCCGGCGCGACTTCCACGATGTATAGCGCCGCGGAAAACGAGTGAAACGTCCGCCGTGTCTCGCGCCATACGCGAAGCAGCAGGTGCCCCGATCCGATCCCCTCGAAGAGAAACGGCCCCGGCATCGTCTCCCGAAAATCCTCCGGCAGTGCCGCCCTCGCCGCGGCCGCGCGGTGATCCTCGAAACGCCGGCCAAGCCAGGTGCCTCCGCCGTCCCGCCCCCGGATCCGCACATGTTCGACGCCGTGCGCGTCCACGAACAACTCGAATCGGTCCCGCGACTCGCGCCAGGCGCGGCGGATTGTCTCAATATCGACGCCACGCTCGCTCAGAACGCGCAGATTCGCCTCGAAGAGGCTGGCCCGCTTGCCCCACACCTGCCGACCCGACAGCCGCCGCGCGGCCGCCCGGAGAGAATCAGCTTCCGGCAGACCACCCGCTTCCCCGAGAAGGTCCGCCGCCGGTCCCCCGAGACCGAGCCGCAGATACGCCCGGACCGCATCGATTCGCACCCCAAAGTCGTTAGGTCGCAGCGACAGCGCATCGAGTGCCTGGTTCAGGGCGTCATAGTCCGCAGAGCAGCGTTGCGGCGGCTTCGGTGGCGGGGGGGCGGTCGATGTCATGGTCATCAGCGCGCGAGTCTCCGGAGCAGGGTTCCCCTGAACTCGTTTCTATCGGCCATCCGGGCCGATAGAACGAAGGGGGCCGCTGCCTCGGCCGCACCGCCGCCGCGCGCCTGGACCGGAGACCTTCGTGCCGTCCACAGCCTCTCAGTCCGTCGTGAGCATCGTGATCGCCACCCACAATCGCCTCGCCCGCCTTCAGCGCTGCATCGCCAGGGTGCGCGAAAACGTCTCTCTCCCGGCCGAAATCATCATCGTCGGCGGAAGCGCGCCCGATGGCACCGCAGAATGGGTCCTGTCCCAGCCCGACCTGCGCCTCATTCGAGAAACGACGCGCGAAGGCGCGACCCGCGCCTACAACAAGGGCTTCCGCGCCGCGACCGCCGAATTCGTCATGTGGCTCAACGATGACAGCTATCCGCTGCCAGGCGCGGTCGAGGCCGCCATCGAGATGATTCGCGACCCCGCGCTCCCCGATCTCGGAATGGTCGCCTTCTATCACAACTTCGATCGACGCTGGAATCGGCTGCACTCGGTCGAGCACGCCGGCGAAACCTACAGCATCTTCAACGTCCGCGGAGTCCCCTACGCGAATTTCGGCCTCCTCCGCCGCTCACTGCTTGCATCGCTCGGCCTTCTCGACGAACGCTACTACTTCTCCGCGTGGGATCCCGACCTGTCGCTGAAGGTGCAGCGCGAAGCCGGCCTCGCCGTCCTCGGCTGCCCCCGCGCGCTCGTCTATCACGAGGAACTCATCGACGACCGCAAGCAGGCCGATCTCCCCGCCCTCGCCCGCGATAATGACCTGCTGTTTGCGAAATGGAATCTGCCTGAGAAATTCACCTACGCAGATCCCGCGCCGGAGTATCAGCGAATGCTGCTCCGGCGCGGGATTTGCGCGATCCCGTCAGATTTGACGACCGATCACGCCCCCGCGATCGCCTGATGTTCGACCGCTCCCGCGTCTTCGACCCGCCGCACCGGCCGGAGCTTCAACGCCTCCATCGGCGGCAGGTCGTCGAGATCGGCCAGCCCGAACAGGTCGAGGAACTTCTTCGTCGTGCCGTAGAGCATCGGCCGGCCGACCACGTCCGCGCGCCCGATGATCCGCACCAGCCCCAGGTCGCGCAGCTTGTTGAGCGAGTCGCCGCACGCGACGCCGCGGATCGATTCGATGTCCGCCCGGATGATCGGCTGCTTGTATGCAACGATCGCCAGCGTCTCCAGCGCCGCGTCGCTCAGCCGCGTCTCGCTTCGCTGTCGGTTGAGCTTCGCCAGCCACGGCCGATACTCGGGCAGCGTCATCATCTGGTAGCCCTTCGCGATCTCCTCGATCCGGAACGACATGCCCAGATCGCGATACTGGTCGTTCAGCGACGCGATCGCGAGCCGCACCTCCGTCTGTGTGCCGGCCCCGACCAGTTCCGCGAGTTTCGCCGCGCTCAGCGGCGCGTCAGCCGCGAACAGCAGCGCCTCGACCACGCGCATCGGGACACGCGAAGCCTCGCACGCGCCGCCCGTCGGCTCCTCGGCGACGCACAGCTCCACGGCGTCGAGCGCGGCCGGCGCTTCCTCGCAGCCATGCGGCACATCGCTCGTCGGGCAGTCCTCCGCGGGTGCTGCGTCGACCTCGGGCGCGGAGAGTTCGTAGCGGTCATCGGTGTGGAAGTCGTCCATGACTTGTGCTCCTGAATGTCGAAACCCACGCGCACCATAGTCGCCTGACGGTCCGGCGTCCAGTCTTTTTTTCCATCCGGTGCCACAATCTGTTGGGCCCGCCTACACCCCGCCGACGAGATGGACCCTGTCAATCCCGCAGACGACATTCCGTCGGCTCCCGCCCGCCCGCCCGCACCAGCCCGCTTGCGACCGCGGCCGAATCGCGCAAGAATGCACGAACGAAAGCGACTCCCGCCCGCCGGTGCGGGACCACTCCTCACATTCAAGGTGAAATCGCCATGCTCGAATTCGACAGCGCAAGCCGTCGCGCGTTCCTGAAATCGGCCGCCACGACCGGCCTCGGCATGCTCGCCGCCTCCACGATCGCCGGCTGTGCCGCGGATGGTTCAGGCGCCGGCGCCGGCGACGAGAAGCAGCCCAAGCAGACGCCCGTCCCCGCGAAACGCGACAATTACTCCGATCTCCGCGTCGCCTACATCGGCACCGGCGGCATCGGCGGCTATCACCTCGACGAATCGACCGCCCTCGGCGTGAGCTGTCTCTGCTACTGCGATGTCGACACCACCCGCTTCAAGAAGGCCGCCGAGAAATTCCCGAACGCCAAGGGCTACCAGGACTACCGCGAGATGTTCGACAAGGAGCACAAGAACATCGATGCCGTCATGGTCGGCACGCCTGATCATCACCACTACCCCGCGACTGTCATCGCCATGCTCCACGGCAAGCACGTCTACACCCAGAAGCCCCTGACCCACACGCCCTGGGAAGCCATGCAGCTCGCCAAGGCCGCGAGCAAGTACAAGCTCGCGACGCAGATGGGCAACCAGGGCCACGCCGGCGAGGGCATCCGCCTCGTGTACGAATGGGTCCGCTCCGGCGTCCTCGGCGACATCCTCGAAGCCCACACCTGGACCGACCGCCCGATCTGGCCGCAGGGCATCGACCGGCCGAAGGAGCAGGATGAGGTCCCGTCCAGCCTGAACTGGGACGCCTGGCTCGGCCCCGCTCCGGTGCGCCCCTATAAAAAGGACGTTTATCACGCCTTCGCCTGGCGCGGCTGGTGGGATTTCGGCGCGGGCGCACTCGGCGACATGGCCTGCCACACGATGGACTGCGTCTTCTGGGCGCTCGATCCCGGCCATCCGACGGCCGTCGAGCCGATTGCCGCCACGCCCGTGAACAACGAAACCTTCCCGAAGGCGTCGATCGTCAAGTGGGAGTTCCCGAAGAAGGGCAAGCGCAAGCCCTTCGTCGCCTACTGGTACGACGGCGGCCTGCTTCCGCGTCTGCCCTCGGGTCTCGAGATGGGCCGCGGCCTGCCCTCCACCGGCAATCTCATCGTCGGCACGAAGGCCACGCTGCTCGTCTCCGGCGACTACGCCAACAGCCCGCGCATCATCCCCGAGACGGCCATGAAGCAGATCGGCAAGCCGCCGCAGCTCCTCGACCGTTCGCCCGGCCACGTGCTCGAATGGGTGATGGCCTGCGTCGGCGATGCCCCGGTCGACTTCCCGAAGTCGAATTTCCACTACGCCGGCCCGATGAGTTCAACCATCCTGCTCGGCAACGTCGCGCTCCGCCTCGGCCGCCGCCTCGAGTGGGACGGCGACGCGATGCGCGTGACGAACGTGGACGAAGCGAACCAGTTCGTGAACAAGCCGTACCGCGAAGGCTGGAAGTTCGACATCTAGCCGCCGTTTCTCCCTGACCTTTCCCCGGCGACCTCCGCAAGGGGGTCGCCGGCGTTCTTCGGCCGCGGCAATGGGCGCGAGCGTCCCAGGGGAAGGTGCGCAGCGGGCGTATACATTTGTGGTGCGCATCTTCCGGCTCGTGCGAGAATCCGGCTGCTGCGAGAATCCTGCTGGTGCGAGATTCCCATCTCGCACCTCCTCCCGCGGGAATCCCTTCCCGCCTCCCCAAGCCCCCGTTCCGAGCCCACCACGCCAGTGGTGGAGCAGGTCGCGCAGCGACCGGCCGAGGGCCCGCCGCCCGACATTGTCTTATACTTATTACCACATCAAATTGCAACGTACTGATAAATTATATGAACAACCCGGCACACGAAGAAAAAAAAGTCTGGCCACCTTGGGCGCATTCGCTGGAAACGCGGTTCCGCACGCAACCAAAGAACATGAATCGAGATTCGCGCCAACCCCGCAGCCGTCGGCGGCCCGCCGTTCAGCCGGCGCCCGGCCGACCGCCTACCGGCCCGCCGGCCGGCCGGATTGCGTGAGGGGCGTGAAGCTGGGGAGATTGAAGACCACGTTTTCGTCCGGGGCGTCGATCTGCGACCACTGCGCCACGCCCGCCTTCTGAAGGGCCTCGACGACGCTCTGCACGACGTCCTCGGGCGCGCTGGCTCCGCTCGTGAGGCCGATGCGCTTGACGCCCGCGATCCACTCGGGGCGGATGTCGCCGGGGCCGTCGATGAGGTAGCTGGCCACGCCGCGCGAGCGCGCGACCTCGGTCAACCGCTGCGAGTTGGACGAGTTCTTCGACCCGACGACGAGCAGCAGGTCCAGATCGTCAGTCATCTCCTTCACCGCGTTCTGCCGGTTCTGCGTCGCGTAGCAGATGTCGTCGCTGGACGGCAGTTCGAGTTGCGGAAAACGCTTCTGAAGCGCCGCGACGAGATCGGCCGTGTCGTCCTGGCTGAGCGTCGTCTGCGTGAGGATGACGCCTTTCTCACCGGGCGCGAGCGTCAGCGCGGCGACGTCGGCGAGATCCTCGATGAGCACGGTGTGCTCCGGCGCTTGCCCCATCGTGCCGATGACCTCGTCATGGCCGGCGTGGCCGATGAAGATGATCCGGTAGCCGCGACCGACAAAGCGCTTGACCTCGCGGTGGACCTTTGTGACCAGCGGGCAGGTCGCGTCGATAAGCCGGAGGCTGCGCTCGCGGGCGGCGTCGTAGACCTCGGGCGGGGAGCCGTGGGCCGAGAGGATCGCGATCGCTCCGGGGGGGATCTCGTCGATCTCCTCGACGAATACCGCGCCCTGTTCACGCAGCCGGGCCACGACGTGCGAGTTATGGACGATCTCCTTGCGCACGAAGACCGGTGCGCCGTACTCCTCCAGCGCCAGTTCGACGACGCGGATGGCCCGCTCGACGCCGGCACAGAAACCGCGGGGTTTGGCCAGGATTGCTTCCACTACGCAGCCTTTCTTGCGAGGTTGGGCGGGATTCCCGTCCCGCCGCGGCCCATCAGGGGATGATACTGGCATTGGCGACGCCGCGTTCGGCCGGCGCGGCGAAAAGGGCTGAATCGGGCTCGGGGGGCGGGTTTCGTGGATCGCCACGCGGGTTTGACGCCCGGCAGGGGGCGAGGTCGGCGGAGTTCGGGCGTTGGGGCCGTTTTGCCGCGCCCGACTTGCCCGCAGACGCCGGACGGGGCTACGCTTTTAAGGGTCCTGGGCTGAAGGAGACGTCCATGCCGCTCGAAGTTGTGAATACGTCGATGCTCCAATGCACCTGCGGCGATGCGCCGACGCCGCTGACGGTTACGAGCCAGACGGCGTGCAAGATCGACAACCAGCTCGCCGGCACGATCATGGACCATGTCCCCACGACGAACATCGCGCCGTTCGGAACCTGCAAGACGCTGACCGCGTCCGCCAGCGGCGTTCCGACCCCGTGTGTGCCCGCGACGGTCGCTCCGTGGGCGCCGGGCTCGGCGACGGTGAAGATCGGCGGGTTCCCGGCCCTGCTGCAGACTGACAAGCTCGCCTGCACGGTGGGGGGGATGATCAGCGTCCAGCAGCCCGGCGAACAGACCACCCAGGTCGGCTAGCTGCCGGAATGCAGTGCAATGTCTCACCGGCGGTCGGCGCGCGCCGACCCGCGGTGTTCGCGCGGCGAGTCAGGATGCCGTCGAATCGGCCCGGGCGGCCGGGCGGCCGTCCGAACTGCCGCGCGAACCGATGTTGGCCGCGACGTCCTGTGTCACCTGTCGCAGGTCAACGCCCAGCACGCCGCTCAGCGTCGCAAGCGTCTCCGAGACCATCCGGGCCTTGGTAAGCGCCGCGCCGGCCACTGCGCGACCATCCCCGCCGTCGACGACCGTGACGTTTCCGAGATCGATGTTCTTCACGGTCTCGGTGATCTTGCCCACAACCGCGGGCATCATTTCGACCAGCATGACCCGAAGGGCGTCCGGATTCTTCTGGATCGCCGCGCCGATGAGCTCGATGGCGCTGGCCCGCGCCCGTCCGTCTTCGAGCGTCCGCGCGGCGTCGCCTTCCGCCTTCGCCCGCGCGACATCTCGCGCGGCGACCGCCTGCGCGACCTCCGTCGCGGCGAGGCGGGCCTGTTCGGCCTTCGCCGCCGCTTCCTGCTGCTCGGCTTCCTTCAGCGCGGCCTCCCGGGCGAGCTCGGCGCGGCGGATGCGCAGCTCGTTTTCCGCTTCGGCGATCGACTTCTCGGCGACAAGCCGAGCCTGTTCCGATCGCTGGTGCGCCCCCGCCTCGGCGGCCTTGGCTTCGGCGTCGCGCTCGGCCTTCGCCTGGCGGGCGGCCGCATTGGCCTGGGCTTCCTTGATGACCGCTTCAGACGCACGTTCGGCCTCGGCCTTGCGCGCGGCCGCGATGACCTCGGCACGGGCCTTGCGGGCGATGGACTCGAGATACTGCTGCTCGTCGTGGATGTTCTGGATGTTGACGCTGTCGATGACGAGGCCGAGCTTGCGGAAGTCGTCGGAGACTTCGCGCATGACCGTCATGACGAACTTGTCGCGGTCCTGAACCATGTCCTCGGGCGTCATCTTGCCGATGACGGCCCGCAGCCCGCCCTCAAGCGTCTCGCGCGCGACGCGCTGCAGCTCGCTGCTGGGCTGGCCGAGGAAGCGCTCAATTGCGTTTGATCGCTCGGCCGGATCGGACGAGACCTTCACGTTCGCCACGCCGGTGACGACGATCGGCATCATCGTGCCGCCGCCGGACTGGGCCTTGACTTCGAGCGTCACCTGCATGTTCCGCAGGCTGATGCGCTCGACCTTTTCGATGATCGGGATGACGATCGTCCGGCCGCCGATCAGCACGCGATAGCCCATGCCGTCGCGCTGCCGGGCGCCGCTGATGATCAGCATCTCGCTCGGATTTCCGACAACGACGAGCCGGGCGATGATGATGATGATCGCCAGGATCACGAGCAGCGCGACCCCGCCGAGCATCGCGCCGTACGGGATCTCCGCCGCGAGAAGCAGCGTATTCATGCGAGTCCTCCTGCCGATGTGCGAGCCGCGTAGGCCGCCCGTGAGACTACCTCCGCCACACCGCCGCGATACGCGACGACCACGACCTGCTGCCCCGCCTCGAACGGTCCGTCGCCGGCCGCGGGGATGCGCCGCTCGGAACTCCGCACCTGCACGGCGATCTCGCCGCGATGAGGCGGTTCAATCGGAATCGTCACGCGCGCCAGGCGGTTCACGTATTCCTGCGCCGACGGCGCGCTGTTGCCCGAGGTTCGCAGGATCGTTCGCAAGGTCACCTGGACGGTCTGGCCGACCGCAATGCCCGACAAGGCAGAGACGAGGAGCACAACGCCGGTCGAGAGGCCGGAGAAGTTGGTCAGAATCACGCCAACCGCGCCGAACACGCCCGCGAAGTAGACCAGGAAGCGCAGCGAAAGCCACTGCGAGAGCGCCGTCCCGCCGCTGTGTCCGGCCTCGACGGCGTGCGAGGTGTCGAGAGCATCGTGCGGCGCGTCGAGCGCGAGATCCTGCGGGACGTCGACGTCCGGCGCGCCATCCACGCCGGCCGGCATGCCGGGATCCGCGCTAAAACCATGCGCTCCGGCGAGCATTGATATGAGAATCAGGCCGCCGCCGGCAACCAGGCACGCCCAGTAGACTGTGGAGAGCGTGTCCGCGTCAAGCATGTCGAAAATCGAGGCCAGAATCATGGCATTTGCCTCCCGATCCGACGCCCGGGCCCGGTCGCGAGCCTCCTACTCGGAAACATAGACGAAATACCGGCCGCGTCCAGTTGGAATCCGCGCGATATTTGGACCCGGGCTCGCCGCGCATGCACTCCGCCGTCGGTTGGTCATCCGTTCATGCGGGCTCTACACTGCGTTTCCTGAGCGATGACCGGCTCCGGTGCGACCGGAGCCCCTCCGTGAGGTGAGCCGCGCAATGCCGTATCAGCCCCGACGTTCGTGGATCGAGTCACTTGCCGAGCGATTCGGCTGGATCGAGAACCTCTCGCAGCGCGGCGGTTCGACGCAACTCCCGCAGCATCCGCCGCTGTCGCGATTTCCCCGGCCGGAGGAGTGGGGCGACTTCGTCGAGCACGATGCGCGTGCCTGGCCGCGCCGCGCCGTGCAGCGGCGCTATCGCCTCGTGCCGACGACGTGCTTCAACTGCGAATCGGCGTGTGGCCTGCTCGCGTATGTGGATCGCGAATCGGGCGTCATTCGCAAGTTCGAGGGCAATCCGGTCCACCCCGGCAGTCGCGGAAAGAACTGCGCCAAGGGACCGGCGACAATCAACCAGGTCAACGATCCCGACCGAATCCTCAAACCGCTCAAACGCGTCGGCAGGCGCGGCGATGGCGAGTGGCGCGAAGTCTCGTGGGACGAGGCCCTCAAGGACATCGGTGCCCGCATCCGCAAAGCCCTCGTCGAAAACCGCCGCGACGAGATCGTCTACCACGTCGGTCGTCCGGGCGCGGAAGGCTCCGTCGACCGCGTCCTCCGCGCCTGGGGCGTCGACGGTCACAACAGCCACACCAACATCTGCTCCTCCGGCGCGCGGCTCGGATACGCGCTCTGGAGCGGATACGACCGGCCGACGCCGGACTACGCGAACGCCCGCTTCATCCTTGCGCTGAACGCGCACCTCGAAAGCGGCCACTATTTCAATCCGCACGCCCAGCGGATCATCGAAGGATTGTCTCGCGGCGCGGCGATGGCCGTCGTCGATCCACGGCTTTCGAACACGTCGTCGCACGCGAAATACTGGCTGCCGATCCGGCCTGGCACGGAAGCGGCGCTCATTCTCGCGTTCGCGAAGATTCTACTCGACGAAGACTTGGTCGACCGCGCATACATCGAGAAGTGGGTGAATTGGCGCGAGACGCTGGAGGCCGTGGGAGAGTGGGAACGTGGGAACGTGGGAAGGGACGAGACGGCCGGCGCCATTCCCACCTTCCCACCTTCTCACCTTTCCACCATCTCCGTCGACGACTTCCTCGCGAAGCTCAAGGAGATCTACCGCGACTTCACCCCCGAATTCGCCGAACGAGAGTGCGGCATCCCCGCGAAGACCATCCTCGAAGTAGCCCGCCAGATCGGCCAGGCCGGCTCGCGCTTCTGTTCCCACACCTGGCGCGGCGCGGCCAGCGCCCACCTCGGCGGCTGGCAGGTTTCACGCTGCCTCATGCTCCTGCACGCGCTCACCGGCAGCTACGGCACGGAGGGCGGCTGCCTCCCATCGGCCTGGAGTAAGTACAAGGCGAACCTGATCAACGTCCCGCCGCCGCAGAGCCACTGGAACGAGCTGCACTGGCCGCGCGAGTACCCGCTGACGCACTACGAGATGAGCCAGCTCCTGCCGCATTTCCTCAAGGATGGCCGCGGCAGGATCGACGTCTACTTCACGCGCGTCTTCAACCCGGTGTGGACCTATCCGGATGGATTCACGTGGATCGAGGCGCTGCGTGATGAGTCGAAGGTCGGGCTGCATGTCGCACTGACGCCGACGTGGAACGAGACGGCCTTCTTCGCCGATTACGTGCTGCCGATGGGCCACGGCCCCGAGCGCCACGACCTGAACACCTACGAGACGCACAGCGGGACGTGGATCGCGTTTCGCCAGCCGGTGAAAAAGGCGGTGGCCGTCGCGGAGGGCCGCACGGTCCGCGACTCGCGCGACGTAAACCCCGGCGAGGTCTGGGAGGAGGACGAGTTCTGGATTGCGCTGACGTGGGCCGTTGATCCCGATGGGTCGCTCGGGATGCGCAAATGGATGGAGAGCCTGCGATCGCCGGGCCAGATGCTCACGACGGATGAGTATTACGCGCATGCGTTCGAGCGCGTGCCGGGATTGCCCGAGGCGGCGGCGAAGGAGAACCTGACGCCGCTGGAATACATGCGGAAATTCGGCGCATTCGAGGTGAAAAAACGCGAATACCGGCGATTTGAGCGGAGACTCACGGATGCGGAACTCGACGGCACGACGATTGACGGCCTGACCGGCCTCGTTCGGAAGGGTTCGACCCCGGTTGGACTGGCGATTGCGGATGCGAAGTCGCCGGGCGGCGTCGCGGCGGTCGAGGGCTTCGCGACACCGAGCCGAAAGCTGGAGTTCTTCAGTCAGACGATGGTCGAGTGGGGCTGGGCGGAGTACGCGATCCCGTGGTACATTCCGAGTCATTTGTATGAGACGCCGGGAGTGCCGGGGGCGGTGCCGCGAAGCGGCGTGGGAAAGTGGGAATGTGGGAATGTGGGAAGGGGAGAGACCGCCGCCTCCGTTCCCACCTTCCCACCTTTCCACCTTCCCACCGCGCCTTCGGCGGCGTCGCTTCCCGAGGGCGAATTCGTCCTGCTTCCGACGTTCCGCCTGCCGACGCTCATCCATACACGCAGCGGCGCAGCCAAATGGCTCAACGAGATTTCGCAGCAGAATCCGATCTGGATGCATACCAGCGACGCCCGCGCGCTCGGCGTGAAGACGGGTGACCTCGTTCGCGTCTCCACGCGGATCGGGCATTTCGTCGACAAGGTGTGGGTGACAGAGGGTGTCCGCCCCGGCGTCGTGGCCTGTTCGCACCATCTCGGCCGCGGGCGGCGGCCGAACGATCCGCCGGCGAGCCGCTGGAGCGGGAACGTGGTGAAGATTGAAGAGGCCGGCGGCGTCTGGACGATGCGGCGCATCGAAGGGCCGGGCCCGTTCGACAGCTCCGACCCCGACAGCCGCCGCGTCTGGTGGCGCGAGGGCGGCGTACACCAGAACATCACGTTCCCCGTGCAGCCCGACCCCGTGAGCGGCATGCACTGCTGGCACCAGCGCGTCCGCGTCGGGCGGGCTCACGCGGGCGACGCGCTCGGCGACGTTGCGGTCGACACGAACAAATCGATGGCGGTCTATCGCGAATGGCTGCGGCGCACGCGCTGGCCGGTGGGGCCGGCGACGGAGAGCGGGAAGCGTCTGCGGCGACCGATGTGGCTGAACCGGCCGCTGAGGCCGACGGATGCGGCGTACTGGATCAATGCAGAATGAAGAATGCAGAGAGCCATCTACCCCGCAGATCGGTTCCATTGTTCGAGCGATCGGAAAAGGCGCTGACAGTCGGCCGCGCTGACTGCGCCCATTGTTGCGATCTGGACGAGGCCGCGCGCGGGAAGGTACGGGCTCTTCGCGTTCACCTCAAAACCGTACGCGCGGCACAGCAGCGCAAAATGCTCGGGCGAGTAGCCCATCGGCGGAGCGAACGTCGTGACGGCCGGGCTGGCGCTGCCATCGTCTGTTAGCGGCGCAACGCCGAGTCGTCGCAAGCCGCCGCGAACCACCGAAGAGAGTTCGCGAAGTTCGCCATAGACCCGCTCCCGCTTGAGCGGTGTGTCATAGCGACGTAGCGCCGCGTGCAGCGAAGACAGCAAGTTGGACGAGAGCGTGAAGCGCGGACCGGATGCTCTGAACCCGGCCAGCGGATCGAGGTAGTAGGGCAGCGGGCAGTCGAGCGCGGCGCAAAGAGCATCCGCGTCGCCCAGCAGGATCGCGATTCCCGCCGGCGCGCCAAGGCACTTGCCGCTGACGCCGCTCGCAAGGAACACACCCCGCAAATCCAGTGGCACGCTACCGAGGCTGCTCACGCAGTCCAGGCAGACTCGCACTCCACGCCCGCCGGCCAGTTCGATCAATTCCGCGATCGGGTTCAGCACACCCGTGCTCGTCTCGCAATGCACGCCCCAGACCCAGTCGCCGGGGCTCAGGCGCTTCAGCGCATCGGCCACCTCCGTCAGCCGCCAGGCCTGGCCCCAAGGCCACGCCAGGGTTTCAAAATCCAGCCGCCAGCCGTGCGCCTGTTCGACGAGCCGTGCGCCGAATTCGCCGTTCGTCAGAATGACGCCCCGGCCGCGCCGCGAGAGGTGCCCAAGCGCCGCGGCGATGCACTCGTTGGCGAGCGTGCCGCTGCCCGCGGTCATCGAGACGGCGACGCCACCGGTCATCTCGCTGATGACCTGACGCGCTTCGTCGAACCGCCGAACGAAGCGGTCTTCGCGATGCGACACCGGGCGGGCCTGAAGCGCGCGACGGACGCCGGCGGAATACTCAGGCGGACCGGGCAGCAGCGAGATGCACCCCGGCCGGCTCGCGAGCGGCTCCAGCCCGGCCAGACGCTCCATGCGCGCTGCTATCTTTCGCATCGCCAGCGGCATGCGGCGCACCGGCAGCGCCAGCGCCGTGAACCACGCCGAACCGCACTGCATCTCCGGCCCGAGCGGCTCGAACCCGATGCGGCGATACATCTGCACCTGCTGTCGAACGCCGGACGCGAGAAGGTGCGAGTACCCGGCCGCGAGAGCCAGCCGATAGACGGACCAGAGCAGACCCGCCAGAACGACCGTGCCGCGTTCCTCGGGCCGGACGGCGAGGAGCCGCACTTCGAGCGGCCGGGGGCAGTGAACCTCGATCCAACCGGGTTCGGCAATCCGTGAGGACACCGAAAACGGCGGCGTATCGTGCACCGCGACCATGGCGACGACCGCTTCATCGCGCTTGGCGACGAGGTAGAGATTCTTCTCGTGGTACTTGTCGATGAGCATCGGCCGGCCGGGGTCCGGGTGCTGGCCGATTTCGCGGACGAAGGTCTGGTAGTTCAGCTCGTGGACCTGGCGGATTTCGTCCGCGGTTTCGGCCTTTTTGAAGAGCAGGTCGTCGATCCGGACGGCGAGCGCCCGGTGCCCGGGGGTCGCGGGAATCAGCCGAAGGGGACCAGCGGCCATGACGGGCTCCTGGTGACGCCTTCGAATGATAGCCGCGACGGAGCGACTTGCGGGTGGAGATCGTACTCAGGCGGCCCGGCGACTACCCGAACGAGCGTACCTCGCCCGCTCCGGCCGCTTCTGAAACGAAATAGCGACGCTTGCCGGACGGATCCGGCGGAATCGCGGCAACCCGGTGACATTCGGCGTGGACGCGCTCGCCGAACAGCCGGCGATAGCGTTCGCCGATGGTGGCCAGGCTCTCGTCGGCGAAGCGATCGTCCGTCACGAGCAATACGTCGAATTTCTCCAGCGAGCGCTGAATCGTCTTGAAATGCACGATGCCCGGCAGGTCGCGGAGGATGTGCGAGACGATCGCCCCGTGGCAGAGCCGGCCGTCGGGCAGGGCCAGGAAACCGGTTATCTTCCCGCCGTCCAGACGCATCCGCGGGAGCGCAAGGCCGCACCGGCACTCGCCCTCCAGCCGCGCGCCCGCATCGCCGACGCGGTAGCGGATGAACGGCTGGGCCCGCGTATTGAGCGTCGTGCAGAGGATTTCACCCGTCTCGCCAGGCCGCGCGGGTCGTGCGCCGGCCAGTGTTTCCAGCAATATGTGCGGCGTGAGGACATGGAGGCTGCCCGCGAGACATCCGTGGGCGATCAGGCCGACTTCGCGATTGCCGTACTCTTCAACGACCGGACACGCACAGATGTCGGTGATCGCGGCCCGCTCCTCCGACCCCGTCTCCTCGCCGGTCAACACGACGGCTTTGAGGGATGTGAACGCGGCCGTGCTGTTCGTACGCTGCGCCCGCCGCACGAGCGCCGCCGCCGCCGATGGGTACGCGTACAGCAGCGCCGGCCGGAAGCGTGCAATCCTCGCGAGGTGCCGGTCCAGCGACTCGGCCGACAACTCGAACGCATCGAGGAGGATTTCGTTGAGCGCGCGGTCGCGCCACCGTCTTAGGCGCGACCCGCGGCGTTCGATCGGCGATCCCCAGAAATACGCGCGCCGGTCGCCGCAGCGAACTCCGAGGCGCTCCTGCATGAACAGCCGTGCCGCGAGGGTCTGCGCCTGACGGACGCGGTCGATGACGAAGTGGAGCGTGTCCCCGGTCGTGCCCCCGCTGGAGTGGGTAATCGGGCCGCCGGGCACGCCCGTCCAGACCATTTCGGCCGCGTGTGCGCGCACGTCTACCTTGCTGAGCGGGGCGAGTTTTGCGATCTCGCGACTCGCAGCGACGGCGTGGATATCTACGCCCGCCGCTGCGAATCGCCGCGCGTGAAAGGTCATCGTCGCCTGCGCGAATCGTAGCAGGGCGCCGGTCCGTCGCTCGACTTCCGCCTCAAGGCCATCGACCGATCCGGTTGCGACGGTTCGCAGGTCCCGCAATTCGGCCAGCGTCCGTCGCCCGCAGAGCCACTCGTGCAGCGGATAGGTGATCGCGCGGACGGCATGCGCGTCGAACGTCACGATCCCCCTCCGATCGGCTGCACTCGCATGGGGGCGTCGGTTCGCGTCGGCGGCGGACCGGATATCGCGGACGGGGAGCCGCCGAGCAGATCCGCGTAGATCCGCGTCAATCGCTGTGCCAGACGGGAATCGGAGTATTCCTCCTCGATCCGCCTTCGCAGGGCCTGCCCGATCGCGCGCCGCCGGCCAGCATCGCGCGCGAGGGTCAGCATCGCATCGGCCAGTGCGGCGGCGTCTCCGGAAGAGACGAGCGGCGCGAGCCCATCCCAGCACACCTGTCCACGCCGCGGCATCGACCGCGCCTGGAGAATCTCGGCCACGCAGCCGACTGCGGTGGCGATCAGCGGCACCCCGGCCGCGCCGGCTTCGAGGATCACATTCGGCATGGCCTCGCTGCGGCTGGGATGGACGAGGCAGTCGATCGAGCGCAGCGCCTCGTCGCGCTGCCGCGCGTCGATGATGCCGAGACATCTCACTCGGGAGCGCAGTTTTGCGCCGGCGATGCGGGCGAGGAGGTCCGTTCGACTCGAGGGCGGGCCTGCCAGCCACAGTTCAAATTCAGCGTTCGCGTCGCCGAGCCGTTCCGCGGCATCGAGAAGATCATCAATGCCTTTCGCCGGCGACAATTCGCCGACGAAGAGGAACCGGCAAGGCCGCCGCGGCGGATTCGGAACCGCTTCATCCGCAGGAATCGGCGCAGGCGCCGGAATTCTGACACCGTTGGGGATAATCTCGATTCGGGCATTGCCGAACCTGGGCCGCAGCTCGGTCGCGACCGCCTCGCCCAGGAGAATCACACGGTCTGCCGACTCGGCGGCCCGCCGAATCACCCATCGTCCCAGCGGACCGCAGGATGCACAGAATTCCGCGAATCGGCCGCCGCGCACGTGCAGCACCGTTCGACATCGCAGAAGCCGCGCGACCGCCAGGTCGGCCAGCGTGCGGTAGAACGTCCCGAAACTGCACGTATGGATATGCACGATGTCGATTCGGCGCAGGGCGATGTGCGCTGCGAGGCTCAGCAGCGCAAATCCGTGTCGAACGGCCGCGAGCGGCGTACGGGCTGCGTCGCAGGCGGCCGCGAATATTCGCGCAGCCGCGTTCGTCGTCGGCCGGCGGCGCGGTCGCGGGACGACGGTGGCGAATCGGTGGAGATGAAACGTGTTTGTGAGCGGACTCCGCATCAGAGTATCGATCGAGGTCACCATGCCCCCGATCTGGGGCGCGGCGGGCCCGACCATCAGCACGCGCGGCCTGCGCGCGTGGTGCGCCAGCCCGGTGAGGCACTCGGTGTACAACCGTTCATAGCGATCGACCATCTGGCTCAGTGAATACATGTTTTTGTATCGCTCGAACGCATGCTGCGCCCGCTCGACCGCCGATTCTCGCTGCGTGATCGCGTCGAGCAGACCGGCCGCGAGCCCGTCCGCGTCCCGGGGCTCGGCAAGGAGAGCGGTCCGGCGATGTTCGAGCATGTGCCCGGCCTCGCCCGGTCCGATGCGCCCCACGTCCCCGACCGCGGTCGCGACGATCGGAACGCACTGCGCTATCGCCTCGAGGATCACGTTCGGCATGGACTCGGTGCAGCTCGACAGGCACAGCACGTCCGCGCCGGGCATCAATCGTGCGGCATTCGCCTGCGGTCCGAGGAAGACGGCGGCGTTCTGGAGGCCGAGTCGATCGCGTTCGGCCAGAACCTGACGCTGGTAGATGTCATTCGAGCAGCCGCCGATGCACACGAGCGTCGCGTCGGGAACGCGCTTGCGCAGCTGCGCAAGCGCCCGCAGGAGCGTGAGCGTGTCCTTCTCCGGTCGGATATTCGCTACGCAGAGCACGATCGGCCCCGGCAGCGGTCGCCTGCAATGCGACTCGAGTTCGCGTCGCGCCTCGCCCGGGTCCGCGGGTGCGACAGCGATCCCGTTCGGGATGTGCACCGCCGCGTGCCGAACAGCGTGCGGCAGCCGCGCTCGTCCGGAGACCGAGTTGACGACGACGCGCGAGACGAATGGTGCGAGCCGGTCTGCCAGCCACGAGTAGCGGCTTTGCCGGCCGACCGTCCAGCCGTGTCGGACATGCACGATGGGCAGCCGCAGCCAGCGCGCCGCGGGCCAACTCGCGCAGAGCGCGGCGCAGGTGTGGGCGTGGACGAGCTGAATGCCGTCGCCGCGAAGCCGACGCGCGAGCCGGACCGGCAGCAGCAGGTCGCGCCGCCCTCCGCCGTGCGAGCTCACGAAAATCCGCGGATGAACCGGAACTTCGCGTCCGACGTGTTTCAGGCAATGGACGAAAACGTCGTGCCCCCGGGCCGCGAGCCCCGAGGCAAGTCGATGGACGACGCCCTCCGAGCCGCCGCCGGTCAACGAGTCGACGAGCAGGGCGAGCTTCATGGCGTCACCAGTGCGGGCTGCATTTCCGCCGCGACCCGGGGGCCGCGACCTGCCTGCCCGGCGCCGGTTGCGGGATTGGCGTCGGTGACCTCGTGCTCGCCGGCCTCCCGCGCGACGCGATCCAGACACGCGGCCAGCCCGATGAGCATCCACAGGTCAGCCGCCCAGATGCGCGTCGTGAAGAGCCCGCACGCGAGGTATCCGGCGAGCGCGGTCCGAAGCGCCATCGCATGCCACCCGAAGTGGAAACCCGCCTGCCAGCGACCGATTTCGACAATCTCCAGGTCCGTTCCGCGCCGAATCACGCGTCCCATGCGCCGCATCGTCAGCCCGATGATCGTCAGCAGCAGCAGCAGCCCGGGTCCTCCCAGTTCGGCCAGGCACGTCATGAACGTGCTGTGGGCGCTGCGTTCAATCGACAGACCGTCGACGTACTCCATCACCAGTTGGTGGAATTTGCCGATCCCGATCCCCAGCGGATAGTCGGCGGCCATCGCGACCGCCGCAGCCCAGTATTCGAGTCGCGCGTTGGTCGAGGCATCGCCCTGGAGATCGGTCATCGTTTCCATTCGCCGCCACCAGCCCGGGTCTGCGAGCTGCAGAGCCAGCACGGCTCCAGCCACGATCGCCCCGAAACCGACGAGGCGATAGCGCCGCGGCAGGGAGATCACGCCGACGACCAGCAGCGCGGCGATGCCGATCAGGGCGTTTCGCGTGCGCGTGAGGATGATCGTGTTTACGATCAACGCACCGATCAGGAGACCGGCTCCGCGGGTCCACCACCGCCGGGCCATGAACACCATCGCGCCGGCCAGCGGGAGCGAGGCGACCATGTGCACGGCCAGGCCGCTCGATTCGGCGAAGTCGGATCCGCCGAGCCCGCCGGTGAGACGCCCCCCGGCGTACACGCCGACGCCGCCGCCGGCCTGGTATCCGATGTACGCCACTCCGGCCAGCCACGACGCGATGACCATCTGAAAATGAGCCGGCGTCCGAACGCACGTCACCAGAAGCAGCACGAAGAAGATGACCTTGGCGAATTTCTCGACCTGCACGATGCTGCGATCTGTCGTCGTGGGCCCCCAGGCAAGACTCGCGGTCGCCAGCAGTGCGAACGCGAGCGTCAGTTGCACGGGTAGCGTGATCTGTCTGCCAGAGAATGCGAACCGCGGCTCGCGAACCAGAATTCCCAGGACTGTGACCGCCGCCGCAACGAACGACGTGCGAAGTCCGATCGCGCGGACGCTCTCACCCCACCACTGGTCTTCCGGGTTCAGGTGATAGACGAGGATGTACAGCACGACGCCCGCAATCGGGCGGTGCAGCGCGGCGATCAGTCCGCCGGCGTAGACGAGCCAGAATGCGACGGCCGTCAGCGCCATTGCGACTCCGCGAGCATTGGCTCGTGACTGTTGAGCGGTTCGCGCCACCCGACCGAGAACGTGCCAGTTTCGCGGATCGCCGCCCGAATGATGTCGAGCATGCGTCCGCCGACGTCCGGCCAGTTGTGCTCGCGATGCACCCAGGTTCGTCCGGCCGCGCCGATCGTGTCGGTCCGCGCCGGATCGCGGAGCAGCGCTTCTACGGAGTCGGCCCATTCCGCCGGTGAGCGGGCGACGAGGAGTTCGCGCCCGGCGTGAGCGGAGAGTCCGGCGGCGGCGACGGGCGATGCCACGACGGCCCGTCCCGCGGCGCAGGCCTCCAGAATCTTGTTCTTGACGCCGCCGCCTTTCCGCGTGGGGACGACGGCGACGGTCGCGCGCTGGAGATAGGGCCGCACGTCCGGGACATCGGCGGCGATTTCGATCCCCGGCAGCGTCGCAAGTTCACGAACGTCAGACCCGGGCTGTTTGCCGACCAGGACAAACCGCCGCGCCGCGTCCCGTTGATAAAGGCGTGGCCAGACGCGCGCTGCGAACCACCGCACGGCGTCGCTGTTGGGGGGGAACGAAAGGGAGCCGATGAACACGATCGTCGAGCGATCTCCCGGTCCGACGATTCCGGCGAAGGCTTCCGCGTCGACTCCGTTCGAAACCGCGGTGACGGGGGCGCCGCCGGCGTACCATCGCATCCACTGTGCATCGATGGTCGAGGCGACGACGATCGCGTTGACGTGCTTCGAACACGCGCGCAGCGCCATCGCGACGCCCGCGGCGCTGCGCAGTCCGGGCAGCCAGCGCGTCGGGTGGGGCCGAACGTCCCGCAGGATATGAAGCACGGGATCATCCACGATGTCCCAGATGCATGGCAGTGCTGCGTCTGCCGCATAGACGCCGCGGCTCAGGCCGCTGAGCAGCACGGCATCGAACCGGGCCCGGGTCGCGTTCGCCCGCAGCCACTCGCCCATCGCGTGGGAATACCCCAGAAACCGCTTCGCGACCGACGCATTTCCGAATCTGCCCGGCGTGCGGTCCGCTTCATCATCCGGGCCGACGATCTCCAAGTTCACTCCCGCCGGAAGGTGAGGTGCTTCGCCCGCGTCGCCGTCGCGACGCGCCGGCACGGCCAGCGTCACCGCACAGCCCTGCGCCGCGAGCACGCGAAGCATGTGGAAAAGCCGCAGCCGGCCGCCGTGGCAGAGCGGCCACGGCTCGCGAGCCGCGACCGCAAGCACCCGCGGAGGTGAGTTCATGGGCTTCATCGGGCCGCCTCGACGAGCGGCAGGGTCACACGCGCGGCCCGTCGGGCCGGCAGCCACCGTTCAACCGCTTCGGCGACGCGCGTCAGCGAGATGTCATCCATGCAGGTCGGCGAGAGGTTGCACTCGCGCCGGTAGCAGGGCGCGCACGCGACCGACGTGACAATCTTCTCCCCGCGCCCGAAAAGATCGATTTCCTGCTCGCACGTCGGGCCGAAAATTGCGACGACCGGGACTTCCATCGCGACGCCGACGTGCAGGGCCATCGTGTCGCCTGTCACGAGCACGGCGCAGCGCGAGACGAGCGATGCAAACGTCGGTTCATCGTGGTCGCAGCCGAGGTCGATCGCGCCGGGAGCGCACGCGGCGATCTCGCGGTTCAGCGCGGCCTCGCGCGGTCCGCCGAGCAGGCCGACCGCGACGCCGTCGCGCTGCCGGAGCGACCGCGCGAGCTGAATGAACTTGTCCGGCGGCCATGTCTTGTTTGCGAAGACGCCGCCCGCCCCCGTATTGAGCCCGACGATGCGCGTTCCCGGCTCGAGGCGGGCGCGCGCGACGATTCGCTCTGCCGCCCGGTGAGCCGCCGCCGGCGGGTGAAGGGTATAGCGCTGGCCGCGGTAGGGGAGGCCGACCGCGGCGTAGATCAGTTCCGGATACGTCCAGCGATTTCCGCGGAATTTCAGCGCATCGTCGAGGCCCAGCGTGAAGTACGGCTCGCACTCCGGATTGAGCGGAATCGGCGTGCCGAAGCGCGTCAGACCGATCCCCCGGCGCTCGGCCGCCCGCACCCGCATCGCCAGACCGGCCGGCCCCGGCTCCTTGTCGAGGCTGAGGCAGAGGTCGAATTCCTCATGCAGGAGGTGCGCCATCGTCTCCACGGTCAGCGGCAGGACGCGCTCGATGAGCGGATGGCCCGAGAGCATCCGCGCGCCTTCGCTGCGCGTGACCCACGTGATCTGGCAGGGCGAATAGGCGTCGCGGATGCCCGGTAGCAGCGCGGCCGTGCGGATCACGTCGCCCAGCGCGCCGAGCTTGATGACGAGCACGCGACGACCCATCGCCGCGAAATCGGAACACGCATTCGCACACAATCCCTGCTTTCCGGCCGCACACGGGCGGTCGCCCCGAAAGTGCGTGCAGTTCACGGCGACCACGCCGCCCGCGACATTGTGGAAGACCGGATCGATCGGGCCGGGGAGGCGATGCATCATCGCACCTCTCCCCCGATTCTCGCCGCATGAAGCTTGCGCCGAACGGAAACCCGGCGCTGTGCACATCGGTCATAGACGGCGTGCAGGAGAGACGCGGTGCGCTCCCATGTGAAGCTCGCCGCGCGCGCCAGTCCTCGGTCGATCCGTTCCTCGCGATCCGACGGGTCGAGCAGCCGGACGAGTCCGTCGCGAATGCCGGCGACGCACTCCGGATCGACGTAGATGGCCGCATCGCCCGCGACTTCCGGCAGGCTCGTGCATCCCGACGCCAGGACCGGGATGCCGAGCGACATCGCGTCGACCAAGGGCAGTCCGAAACCCTCGGCGAGGCTCGGTATCGCCAAACCGGCCGCTCCGCGAAGCAGCGCGGCCGCGTCGTTCTCCTCCTGAAAACCAAGAATTCGGCATCGATCCGCGATGCCCTGGGCGTGCGCGAGCGAGACCAACTGCTCCCGCGTCGCCGCCGGTTCACAGCCGGTCAGGACGAGGAGCGTCCGGTCTCGCTGCTCTTTCGGGAGCTCGGCGAAGGCTGTGATCAGCCGCGTTGCGTTCTTCCGCGCCGAGCGGCCGGAGAAATTGAGGATCCACGGATCCGCCAGGTCGAACCGGTTCCGGATCGCCGCATCGTCGCGCGCCCGTTCGGCGTGGGTCGTGGGGCGCGTCAGCCGCGTGTCGGGCGCCCAGGGAACGACCGTAATCCGGGCGGGGTCAATCCCGAACCGTGCAGCAAGCTGACGGCGCGTGAATTCCGAGGGCGTGATGACGCACGCGGCGACGCGCAGCGCGTGGCGAACGCCGCGCTCGAATCGGCGGGCCTGTCCGGGCGTCGCTCCACAGCGTTCATCGAGCGGAATGAGGTCGTGGATCGTGACGACGATCGGCACGGGGCAGAATGCGGGCGCTGCATTCGCCGGAGCGTGGAGCACATCCACGCCGTCGGCCCGAGCGGCGATGGGCAGCCGGAGGTTGAACCAGAGGTCAAACCGGTCGCCGGGAAGGTCGACGCAGCGCGCGGCCATATTCGGCCACACGGCGAGATCATCATCGTCTGCGGGGGCGCGCGTTTTCGACGGTCGGTGGTAGAGCAGGTATGTATCGAGCGGCGTCGCCGGCGCAAGCGCCCGCAGTACATCGCGGAGATTCCGCCCGGTGCCGCGCGCGTGCTGTGAGTACAGGGTCCGGGCGTCGAGTCCGATGCGCATTATGGCAGCCTCGATGGGCGGACCGTGCCGTCGCGCGGGCACGCCGGCTCCAAAGTCTCATATCGGCTGCGATGAGGTGATGATCGATCGATCGCCGGTTGTCGAAACCCGGCTCGCAGCGGGCGCAACATCGGCGCGGCGCGGCAGGAGGCTGCTCCACGTGCGCGCGGCGGAAAACGTGGCGACCGCGGCCAGCAGGATGGGGGTCGGCGTCGCCACATGTTCGTAAAGCGTCGCGCGGACCAGTTCGCACGCGGCTGCGCCGGCGGCGAGCGCAAGAAATACGGTCCCGACCGCCAGCCGGCGCGCGAGTTCGAGGCACGCCAGTGCGAGGACGCCAAGAAACAGCACTGTCCGACAGATGGCGGCCGCCGCAACCGGGAACGGCGCGTGAAACTCGGCCTGGAACGGAGTCCAGTTCACGCCGATTTTCCCGATCGCGATGGGCGGAGTCACGGCGATCAGCATGCTTCCCGCGATGGCAACGGTCACGATCCCGATGGTCGCCGCGATCCGTCGGGCGAAAGGAGCGGCGGCGCCTGCACGGGAGAATACTGCCAAGATGCCCGCCATCGCTCCGAGCGACTCGATCATGAAGTCCCGGACCGACGCGACGTGATACGCCAGAACGCTCTGCATCGCCTCCAGGGCCGCCGCCGCGAGGATCGCAGTACCGGCCAGAACTGCGAGCTCGTGCAGCGCCGGCGTGCGTCGCGTGAATCGCCCGGCAGCGAAGAATCCACCCCAGACGGCAAAGAACGCGAACTGCGCCAGATCCCCTGCGCTCGCATCGCCTTCGAAAGACCAGGTGACGACCGGGGCGGCCGGAATCCACGGCATCGTGTGGGCCACGACGATGGCGCCAAACGTACCGACGGCGAGCACGCCGGACCGGTTTACCTGCGCCGCTTCATACATCCGGACATGCAGCCGGCGCAGACCCCCGAGCACGAGCGGCGCGGCGGCCGCTCCGATCCATGCCCCGCCGACGTTGAGCGCGACATCCGTCAGGCTTGAAGTTCGGCCGGGAATGCACTGCTGGAGTACTTCTGTCGCCCAACTCACGAGCCCGCTCGCCGCAACCGCGAGCGCGAAATCGACGAACCAGCGCCGCCCGCGCTGCCGTGCGGCGAATCTGAACAGGGCTCCGATCGCGACGTAGATGAGGACGTTGGTTGCGATGTCGTCTGCATCCGTCGCTCGGATCGCCGGTACCCATGTCCAGCGAGCGGGCGGCTGAATCCACGCGTTGTCCCACCCCGACAAGGGACCGGACGTGCCGTAGACGATAACACCCACGGCGAGGACCAGCAGGCTGCGCTGAAAAGCGCGGCCCAGCACGGCCGGCCGGCCGCGAGAATCGGCGCGGCGCGCGTCGGTCGCCCGGTCGTGGTGCGCAAATCCTGCCACGGCGTCCCCGCCGTCCGGGGGAGGGGAGGGCCCGGTCCGGCAATCGAACTGTGCGAATGCTCCCAGGGGAAAGCCAGCCCGACGAGGATGTCGGTACCGGCAGAGACAATGTCGGCCGGGTGGTGCATAATGAGTTCCGGGAAAAAACGTCCACGTGACCGGCGGAAGGCCGGGGAGAGTGCGATACATGAAACTTGAAAGCGGACCGGCCCGCACGGACGGCCTCTGGCTCCTCGGCTTCACGGTGCTCTGCGTCGGCTTTGCCGCCTGGTTCTACTACGACGGCAAGATCGGCTGGCCGAAGAAAAACCGCGAGCAGGCGCGGAAGCACTTCGCCGGCATGGTTCAGTCGTTGCCCGCCGAATTCGGCTCGCGGCCCTCGAAGGAGAATTTCGAATCCGCGATCCGGGCGCGCGTCGCGGATATCACGGCGCTGTACGAACACCTGGGCCAGCCGTTCCATCGCGCCGGCGGCGCAGGCGAGCAGGTGGAGTACTTCGTCAGCGACTACGGCTATGCCGAGATCAAGGTCGGCGCGGGCGGCCGGGTCGATCTCGCGCCTTCCCAGTGGCATGATTGGGAGCACTCCAAGAGCCAGATCGAAGGGCAGTTTTACTGGGCGCTCATTCCGGCCGTCTTCGCGGTCATCTGTGCATTTCGGACGTTCCGCGCGTTCACGCTGCGCGTGGTGATCGACGACGCGGGCATGACCTACCAGGGTCGCAGCATCCCGTTCTCCGCGATGCGCTCGCTCAAGGACTTCAGCCCCAAGGGGTGGGTCGATCTCTACTACGACGCCGGGGGCGGTCAGCGGAAGCTGCGCATCGATAACCAGAAGGTCGAGAAGTTCGACGAGATCATCGACGCGCTCTGTGCCGCGAAGGGCTTCGAAGACCCGCGGCCGGAGCCCGAGGAGGATGAACCGGCCGGCGACCCCGGTGAGGCGAAATCATAGGGCGTCAGAGCCCTTCCGAGGCTGCGCTGCCCGTTGACTCGTCGGGCGTTCGAAGTTGCGGTTTCTCTTCCGACTCGCGCCGCTGCCTGTCGCGGGCCTGCTGTGCCGCCTCGGGCGTTGCCAGGCCGCTGAACGGCACCTCGAATTCGAGGACTCCCGTGCTGATCAGTGCGATCTTTCGTGCGGGAATCACCCTGACGACGCTGCCGGTCCGATGGAATCGCTTTACGAAGACGATTTCCCCGGGACTGAGCGCCGCAGCCTGCTCGTCGGTCAACGACCGGATGAGCGGCCCCCGCGATTCACGGCGTTTTTCCGGACGAGGGGAGGCCGCCTGCGGCGTCGCTGGCGCGGCGCTCGGCCGCTCTTTTGCCCGCGGCGGAGTCGGCGGCGATGCGGGTCGCGGCGGTGGGGCAGGGGTCGCCGGGGGCAGAATCTCGCCGAGCGGCACCTCCACCGAAAAAGTCCCGAGATCGACCTGAGCCCGATGCGCGTCGAGACGAACGCGAACGATCTTTCCGTCGCGGTCGAAGCTGCGGACCCGGACCGAATCGCCCGGCTGGAGGTGAACGACCCGCTGCACCCACAGCTGAAAATCCGACTGCTGCCGTTCGAAGAGCGCCTTGGCCGCGTCGGCTTCCGATTGCCGCCGATCCAGATCGAGCCGCGCGTTCTCGGCCGCCGTGCGGGCTTCCTCGGCCTGGCGCTTGGCCTCGATCGTGTCCCGCATCGCCTTGTGAAACACTGCGTGGCGCTGCGAGACGTTTCGGCGCGCGTTGTGAACCACGCGCCGCGGCATGCCGAGCCGTTCCGCGATCGCGATGGCGTTGCTCATCCCCGGTTCGCCGATCAGCAGGTGGTACGTCGGCCGCAGCGACTCGACATCGAACTCCACCGAGCCGTTCTCGACGCGCTGGCGCTGGAGCGGGTAGCTCTTGAGAGCCCCGAGATGGGTCGTGGCGATGCAGCGTGACTTTCGGCGCAGGAACTCGTCGAGGACCGCCTTGCCGATCGCTGCACCCTCGTCAGGATCCGTTCCCGCTCCGAGTTCGTCGAGCAGAACCAGCGACCGGCCGCCCGACTTGTGCATCATCTCCATCTGCCGCTTCAGGTGGCCGCTGAATGTGCTCAACGACTGCTGCATCGACTGCTCGTCGCCGATGTCGATGAACACGTCGGTGAAGACGCCGAACGTGCTCCCTTCGTCGACCGGCACGGGCATTCCGGCCTGGACCATCAGCGAGAGCAGCCCGATCGTCTTGAGCGTCACCGTCTTTCCGCCGGTGTTCGGTCCGGTGATGATCAGCATGTCGAAATCGTCGCCGAGTCGATAGCTGATCGGCACGATTTCCGGAATCGGCTCGCCGGCGTCCCGCTTCGCACGGACGAGGTCGAGCAGCAGCGGATGCCGCGCCGCCCGCACGTTTACCCGCGGCTCCTCGACCAGCGGGGGCGTGATCATCCGGAATTCGCGGGCCATGCGCACCTTCGCGATCGTCAGATCGAGAATTGCGAGCGCATCCAGCGTCTTCAGGATCGCTTCCTCGTTGATATGGATCTCGTGAGCGAGGTCCCAGAGCAACCGGGCGATCTCCTCCGATTCCTGGGCTCGCAGGTTCGTGATCTGGTTGTTCAGTTCGACGGCGGCCGCCGGCTCGACGTAGATCGTGGCGCCGCTGTCGGAGCTGCGGTGGACGATCCCGGCCAGCCGCCCGCGATATTCCATCTTCAGCGGCAGCACGAGCCGGTCGTTGAAGAACGTGTGATTGGGAAACTGGAGCAGCCGCCGCACGTTGCCGTCGTGGAGGAGCCGTTCGACGACCAGCTCGATCGCCGCCATCGCCTCGCCGATCGTCCTGCGGATGCGCAGCAGCTTGGGACTCGCATCGTCGCGCACCTGCATCCGCTCGTCGATGACCGCGGAAATTCGGTCGCTGACCGTCTTGAAGTCGCCGATACGCCCCGCGATGTGCCGCAATTCCGGGTATGCCTCGGGCAGTTCGGAGAAATAGGCCGTCAGCTCGTGCGTCGCCGCAAGCGTCTCGCCGATCTGCGCCACATCCTCGAGCGTCACATGCAGCGGGGGGGCGCACTTCCGCACCGCCTCCCGAATGTCATGGACGCCACCGAACGGCGGCAGGCCCTTGTCCGCCGCGAGCGACCGCAGCTCGGCGACCTGTGCAAGCCACCGCCGGATCAACGCGCCGCGCGTTGTCGGCCGCAGCGCCAGAGCCATGCCGCGCCCCAGCGATGTCGCTGCATACCGGGCGACGATCTCGCGCACGCGTGGGAAGTCGAGGCATTCGAGCGAATGCGGGTCCATCCCGCCAATTGTGCGGAACGGCGTCCAAAGGCACAATGGCGCAGGAATGGAAGGCCGTGCCGAAAAGCGAACCGGAAACCGCGCCGCGCGCGGGGACCGTCGGTCACGCCGAGTGAGCCGACTCGGTTCCGCACCGATCACATTCTTCGCCCGCACCCGGGGGCTGCTCGTGAGCCTCGTCGCCGTGCTCCTTTCCGCGTGTACCCTGCCCATTTCCGCCGTCTCGGCCCAGTCTGTCCCCGCAAGCCGCCCGGTCGCATCGAAGCCCGTTTCACCCGAGGCCGCTTTTCTGGGGGAACTCGACGCCGCGATCGAAAAACGCCAATTCGCCGTCGTCCTCAGCAAAATCGCGCAGCGGGCGGCGAACTCGCCGATTACCGCGGAAGTACGCCTCCGCGCGGCCCGTGCACATCTCGAGCTTGGCGACGCCCTGGGACGCGCCGAGGTCCGGCGCATTGCGGGCGGCGTGCCCGGGCGGTTCATCGGCGAATGGCTGGTCGTCGAACCGGCCGGACCGGCGGATGAGTTCCTGTGCGCGCCGCCCGCATCGGCCTGCAACCAGGTCCGCCGGGCCATCGACGGCGGCGTGGACACGCCCGCGGCGCATCGGCTGTTCGCGGAAATCTGGCTCGCGGCCAAGCGCCCGAAGAACGCGATCGCAGTCCTGCGTGCGCATGAGCGGGTGCTGCTGGACGATGACACGGACGCGGCTCTCCGGCTTTTCGCGCGAGCGCACCTCGCCGCCAACGACCTCGAAGAGTACCTGAGCGTCATGCAGCGGCTGGCGCAGCGGAGCGGTGAGCGAAAAGACGCAGTGCTCGCCGATGCCTACTTCGCGGTCGCCGATGTCTACAACCTGCGGGGCGATGAAGCCCTGCATCGTGAGTTCCTCCGGCGGGCGCTCAAGCTGGCCCCGGAGACGGAAAACCGCATGCTGGAGCTGGCCGATGCGCTCTGGGCGGCAGAAGAAAAGGCCGAGGCGCGGGGCTGGTACCGAAAACTCATTGATCGGCGTCCGGCGCATCCGGAGCGGCTCCGGATTCTTCAGCGCGTCAGTGAGTAGGGCGAGACGCGCGCCGGGGGCGCCTCCGACCGCTCGCTTGCAGAAGGCGTCGCAGCGCCGCACAATCCTCCTCCGGTTCGTGATTGCTTTCGGAAGGAAATCTCACCATGTCAGAGCCAGCCGTCATGATCGCCTGTCCGGCGCCCGGTTGCGGCGCGATGAACCATGCCTCCGCGGTGTACTGTTCACGCTGCGGGGCCGAGCTTCCGCATGGCGATAGCGATTACGAACTGCCCATCAAGGGATTCGAAGGCACGCCCGATGAGGTGGAGCGGCAGTGGTTTGAGAAGTGCTACAAGGGCCGGGGCGACACGATGCTCCAGCTCACGTGGCGCGCCGTCCTGCTCGGCTCCCTCCTCGGCGGAATCCTCTCGCTGACCAACATCTACATCGGCCTCAAGGCCGGGTGGGGATTCGGCGTCGCAATCACCGCGTGCATCCTCTCGTATGCAATCTGGACCACGCTCTACAAGCTAGGGATCGTCAAGACGCAGATGACGATTCTCGAAAACAACTGCATGCAGTCCACCGCGTCATCCGCGGGCTACTCGACCGGCGGGACGCTGATCTCCGCCTTCGCCGCGTACATCATGTTGAACAACGCGACATTACCCCTGCCGCTGATGTTCGGCTGGGTCTTTTTCCTCGCCGTTCTGGGCGTGACCATGGCGATCCCCATGAAACGCCAGATGATCAACGTCGAGCAATTGCGCTTTCCGAGCGGTGTCGCGGCGGCGGAGACCCTGCGCGCGCTCCATTCCCACGGTGACAAGGGGCTGAGATCCGCGAAAGCGCTGGGCATCGCGGGTGTGCTCGCAGCGATCAGCAAACTCTGGACGGAGGGGCTCGCCGTCATCTGGCACGTCCTCGAACCGTTCCAACTGAGCGCCTTCATCGGCAAGATCAACGCCGCGGTGTTCGGGGCGACCTGGATGAGCCGTACCGTGCTCTTCTCCTGGGAACCCATGTTCATCGCCGCAGGTGCGATCACCGGCGTCCGGGTCTGCGCCAGCATGCTCATCGGCGGAACGCTCTGCTGGATGGTCTTTGTACCGATCGGTCTCGACGAGAACGTGATTACGCTCACCGTCACCGAGAAATCCGCAAACTCACTCGTCGATCTCGACTTCCGCACGACCGAGCGGCTGCGCCGGTACGCCGCGTACAACGACACGATCCGCACGCTCAAGTGGGAAGGCATCATGACGACCGAGGACCGCGCTGCGCTCAAGGCGCTGTCCTCGGATCCGTGGTATCACAGCCTCATTGAACGCCTGTATGTGCGTTCGCAGTTCCAGGCCCGCACTCCCCTGGCGACGATGCCGTCGGTCAATCTCACCGGCGAGCTCGAAGGCGTCGTGCGGTATGACGCGCGCCACGCGGCCCTGGAGATGCCCGCGGTCGTAGCCCCGGACGTCGTCGAAAAGCTCCGCGCGGCGGGGGGCTCCCCCGAGTTCCAGGCCGCGGTCACAGCGCTCGCCGAGCGGTCGATCCTGCCGAGCTACGAACCTCTCTGGGCGGCCGTCGATCTCGACGAGCCGAAGCTGAAGATCCCCGACAACCTGGCTGCCCGGCTTTCGTACGACGCATCCGCGAAAAAGCTCCTGTGGCGCGGCGACCTGACCGATGCCGATCGCGAACGCATCCGCGCTGTGAGCGCGAGTCCCGCGTTCCTTGCGGCCGTCGATGCACTCCCGGCCGCCGTTTCAAGCCGGAAGATCGAAGTTCCTGAGACACTGGCCGCGGTCGTGCAATACGACGCGGAGGTCCGGGCCCTGCGGGCGCGCGGGGCACTGCCGGCGGACGCCACGAAGGCCTGGTCCGATCAGGTCAAGGACGATCCGGCCGCGGCCAAGGCAGTGGCGTCGCTCGTCGCCGCGTCGAAGGCCGGTCGAGCCTCGGAGAACTTCCGTGACATCGTGGCGTGGACCCTCTGGGGCGGCACGGCCTGCATGGTCACGTCCGGGCTGCTGGCATTCCTTCTCCAGTGGAAGTCGGCCGTCCGGGCCTTCGCGGGCTTTTTCCAGATGTTCGGCGCCACGCGGGATTCGAAGCGTGCTGACATCGATGCGATCGAGACGCCGACGTCGTGGTTCATCATCGGTCAGGTCGTATCGCTCATCGCGATTTCCTGGCTCGCCCACTACAGCTTCGGCATGCCGTACTGGCAGAGCGTCCTCGCGGTCATCCTCACGTTCGCCCTGGCTCTCGTGGCCTGCCGCGTCACGGGTGAGACGGACACCACGCCGATCGGCGCCATGGGCAAGATCATGCAGCTCACCTTCGGCGTCGTTCACCCTGCGAAGACGGCGGGCGATGTCATGGCCATGAACGTCAACCTCATGGCGGCGAACATCACCGCCGGCGCGGCCGGATCCTCCGCCGACCTGCTGACGGACCTGAAGAGCGGTTATCTCCTCGGGGCCCATCCGCGGCGGCAGTTCATCGCCCAGTTCGCCGGCATCTTCGCGGGGACGATCGTGACCGTACTCACGTTCAGCGTTCTCGTCCCCGATGCCTCGGTTCTCGGTACGACGCAGTTCCCCGCGCCGGCCGCACTGACATGGAAAGGCGTCGCCGAGGCGCTCAGCCAGGGGATCGGCATGCTGGGTCCGGTGAAGACCTGGTCGATCGCCATCGGCGGGGCGGTCGGCATCATCCTCCCGATCCTCTCGATGACGCTGCCCAAGCGGGCGCAGAAATTCGTCCCGAGCGCCGCCGGCCTTGCGCTCGCGTGGGTGTTCCAATGGTATTACGCACTGCTCTTCTTCCTGGGTTCGATTCTCGGCTGGGTCATCGAAAAGCGCTGGCCCAAGGCGGCCCAGGAGTACACGTTCCCGATTGCTGCCGGCGTCATCGCCGGTGAGAGCCTGATGGGCGTCGCGTTGATCTTCTGGGAGAACGGGCCGGAGATGGTCCGCAAGTTCCTTGGCGGTTGATTGAGGAAGCCATGCTGTCAAAGAAAAGGTTGGTCAATCGCGGCTTTGCCGCGCTGCTCGCATTGATCGGTACGGGGTGCGCGCCGGCGACGACGCGCTCGGTCGAATCGACGCAGGAGTCGCGCCCGACGGAGCAGGCAACCGCGACGACGGCCCCCGCGTCGACGCCGGCCGAGGACGAGGCCGCCGAGAAGGAAAAAGCCGAGAAAGAACGCCGCGATCTCGTCCGCAAGCAGGCCCGCACCGAGCGCGACCTGACGATGGCTCGCGAGCGGATGCGCAAGACGAAGCTCCAGAACGAGTTCAACGAGCAGCAGGAGAAACTCGCCGACGAAAAGGCGCGCCGCGAGCTCGATCTCGCCGAGCGCAAGTTGCGCACGTTCAAGGAGATCTCGACGCCCGAGCGGCTGGATCGGGCCGACCTGAGCCTCCAGTACTCGCGCGACAGCGTCGTCGAGGCTCGCCAGGAACTGGAACAGCTCGAAGGCATGTACAAGGACGATCAATTCGCTGACAAGACGAAGGAAATCGTGCTTGAACGCGGTCGCCGCCGCCTGGAGCGGGCGGAACGCAGCCTCGCGCTCGAAGACCGCGCGATCGCCGCGCTCAAGGGCGAAACGCTCCCGGTCGAGCTGATCGAGCAGGAAGCCGGGGTTCGAGAGAAGCGCGAGGCGCTCAAGAAACTCGTGTTCGACAATGAGATGGAGGCGATCGATCGGAAGCTGTCGATTCTCGGCGCCGAGGCGGAGCTGATCCGGCTCGAGGAGGATCTCGAGGACGTCGTCCGCGATCTCAGGGAATTCGATCGCAAGGCCGCCGAGAAGGCCCGGAAGGCGGCCGGGGTGGCTGCGTCGCAGAGTGCGCCGGAAGGCGGCAAATGATGCGACTTCGCACGTTTTTCCTGCTCGCGGCCCTCACAGCCTTCGCGGCCACCGGCTGCACGGGCACGCTCGCCGGCCGCTGGCGAATGGTCAAGTGCACGCCGAACCGCGAGACGTTTTCGATCGACAACGCCTCGTTTACGTCGAAAGGCGAGTACACGGCGAATTTCTCGCTCGACGGCCGCGCTGAAAAAGAGAAGGGACGCTTCGAGTTCAACGGGTTCAACATCACGTTCCGCCCGTCGGCCGGCGGAAGCCGCACGTTCACCGCGGTCCTGCGCCTCAACCGGCTTGAGATCATGGATGGAAAGCGGAATTGCGTTCTTGAGAAGCAATGACGTGAGCGCCGCTCCCGGCGTTCACGACAACCGATGCCCGGCCGGGACCGGGTCCATGTGCCCCCGCCGGCGTCGCGCCCGCGAGCCGACGTGGCAGCCGGTGATGGGTGTGCGGACCGCCGGCGTCAAGATCGGCGGCGCAGGCTGGCAAGGGCGTTCGAGTGAATAGCAGATGGCGACCGAGCGCAGACACGTGACGTTCCACGGGCGGGTCCAGGGCGTTTTCTTCCGAGCCACGACCGCCGAGATCGCGGCGGGGCTCGCCGTCACGGGTTTTGTTCGCAATCTGCCGGACGGAACGGTGGAGCTGGAGGCACAGGGCGAGCCCGGCGAACTCGACCGGCTCATCGAGAGCATCGATCGACGCTATGCGGAGTTCATCCGCGAGAAGTTCGTCACGCCGCGCCCCACGCTCCCGTCCGAGAAATCGTTCGTCATCCGGCGGTGAAACAGGATTCGCGCGACCGCGCGGCCGCACAACCGGGCAGCCGCCCAACCGAAGGACGCCGCGGGCGTCCGACCGTCCACTTGTTGATCGTCAATCGTCACGAGCAGTCGCCTCAGCCTTGACGCAACCGCGCGGCTGGCGGTAAATTTCCCGATCTGCCTCCGACTCGATCGGACACCGGCTCGCCCAGGTGGCGGAATTGGCAGACGCACCAGCTTGAGGGGCTGGCGAGGGCAACCTCGTGCAGGTTCAAATCCTGTCCTGGGCAGTGGTTAGGTTCTTCGGGACCGAGCCGACAATCTGGCGCAGCGCGCAGCACCCGTAGCTCAATTGGACAGAGCGTCGGCCTACGGAGCCGAAGGTTACAGGTTCGACTCCTGTCGGGTGCGATTTTCCCCTACTCCGTCACTTCCCGCCCCGACCCGCCAAGTATCATCAGAATCGCGGGTTACAGATTGTGCCGAATTTCCGTCAACGACAGAGAAACCCAGTTCACGCCCGTTTTCGCCTGATTCCGGACAAGCGATTGACAAGCACGCTTGTCCGTCGGTTCCTGTTGCGCGTGCTCGCCCGGCGTTCGGCGTCGAGTCGAGCGGCAGCGCCGGGAGCCGGTCCAGTGCCGCGGCGACGTTGACGAGCCGCTTGTCCGTGTACCGCGCCGTCAGATTCAGCGTGCTATGCCGCATGGCGAATTGGACGGCCCGCGCTTCGACGCCCGCCGCCGCGAGGTGCGACGCGAACGAATGCCGCAGGCAGTGAAAATCCGCGGAGCGGCCCCGGTCATCGATTTTCGGGATTCCCGCCGCGTCGAGGTCGAGGTCGAATATCCGGATGCCTTGCTTCGGCATATCGAATAGCGGCGACTCCCCCGACAGTTTCGCCGGGATCGGCTCGCCTGCCGCCCGTGCCGTTTCCCGGAGCGTGTCGAGCCGCTCGGCGAGCATCGCCCGCACGTCGGCCGCGAGGTCGGGGCGGAGCACCAATTCCGCCCGCTCGCCGTTCTTCGCGGCGTTGGCATCGACCACGACGTAAGCCGGGGATTCGTCGAGCACGAGCGAGCGAATGCGGAGCGAGCGCAGCTCATTCCAGCGAAGCCCCGTCAACGCCGCCGCCTTGTAGAGCACGGCCCGTCCCTGGCCCCGGTGCTCGGCTTCGGCGCGGCGCTTCGCGGAGAGTCGCTCACGTCCCCGGCGTTCGCACTCCGCGAGATTCGCGGGCGTCAACGGCTTTCGCCCGTCGCGGCCGTGCTCGGCAACGGGTCGGCGTGCGGCCGCGTCAATCAGCCGGGCGAGTTCATCGGCCGTAAACGCCCGGCGCGGGCGACGGCTCTCGGCTTCGCGTTTCATGCGGGTAAACGGATTCGCGAGCAGTCGATTCTCGGCGACAAGCCAGCCCGCGAACGCCCCGAGCGCTTCGACGTGAGCATTGATGCGCCGCCCCGACATTCCGCTCGGATTGCCGTCGGCCGTCGAGGTCGCTTCGGCTTCGCGTGCTTCGGCCCATTTCTCGACGGCTCGGCGCGAGAAATCGCGGAGCTTCGCGAAACCGCAGTCGGCGAGAATCCGGCGGAGCGCCGCCTCGACGTTGCGGACGTGCGCGGGCGATACCCGCGCCTTGCCGCCCCGGCCGCGTTTATTGCGAAGGGCGTCGAGGTACTCGTCAACGTGTACGTCGATGGCCGATTTCCGATGGTCCGCCGCCGCCGCTTCCGTCGCCGAGATAGCGCCGCTCGCGACGCGCTCGACGTGCCGGAGCCGCTCGGCAAGCACAATTCCCGCGCCGTCGAGCGTGCGGCAATTCGTCGGCTCGCGTTTCACGCGGCCCTCGGCGTCGCGGTAGCGGATCCAATAACACTCCGCATCGATGAGCACGCCGGCGCCGTCGGCCGTGAGCCGCGCCTCACGCTTGCGGTTCTTGCGATCCGTCCAGCGGGCGAACCGCTCGCCGCCCTTCGTCACGATTGCCGCGTCCGCCGGGAGTGGCTTCGAGAATGTCGGTTTGAAAACCTTTCCCCTCATGTCGGTCATCTCTTGCCCCTTGTGCGGCTGCGCGTGCACTTGATACCTAGGTAGGCTGCCAGTGCATCGGCTTTATCGAGCCGGAGCGAGCGCTCGCCCTTGAGGAACTTCGTCATCGACGCACGCTCGACGCCAGTCGCCGCCGCGATCGGATAGAGCGATCCGGCTTCCTTCAGCGCTTCGCGGAGCAGCTCGGTCATTGTTCCGGTTCGTTTCATAGCGACAATTGTCTCTCGAAACCGTCCGTTTGTCAATCTCATTTTCTCAAATTCCCTTCTTGAGCCGGTTCGCCGGACAATTCGCGAGCCGACGTGCAACGGCGCGGAGCCCAACTGTGCTCGCAGCCAGATATCCGCGATCGCGTTGCGGTTCAGCGCCGAACCTGGCTGCCTGAGGCGTCGGTGCATGCTTCGGCGCGCGCCCCTGTTAAGGGCGCGCCGAAGCACCGATGGGCGCTTGGGCGCCAACGCTGCGCCGAACCTGTCAAACCTGGCTGTTGGGGGCATTCACCGCCTCCAAATCGAGCCGATATACGAGCTTTCCCCGGAGAAGGGTCTCGAATCTCACGAGCCCCTCGGCGAGTGCCTTGTTCATGAGCTGCCTCGTCTCGCGGGTCGTGAAGCCAGCCGCCTTGGCCCGGTGTTCGACGGCGAGCCGGTCACGCGGCTCAACCGTGTAACATTCGCTCACGAACTTCGGGAGTAGTTCGTCCAGCGATTTCGGTTGTCGCCGCCCGGGACGAAACAGCTCCGAAGGGTCGAGCCCCTCGTCGAGGTTCCAAACCGGATACTGCCAGCGAATGACGAACCGCTCCGGCGGGGCGAACGATCGCACGACAGCGTCGATCGCCGCGCAGCCGTCCTCTGCGTGCGGTCGGATCACAAGATGCGAGTCGCACGCCCTAGACTGCGCCCCGGCCCCAGCTCCGATATCGGTCGTTGCCTTGTCGGCCTGGTTCCCCTTGCTCGAATGGTGGACCACTCCGAAAGCGCTGTTCATGGAGGCCGCATATGAGTCAATCGCGTTGTAGACGTTCGCCATGTCGGCATTGTCGTTTTCGTTGCCGCGGAAGAGTCGGTAGAGCGCGTCCAGCACCACGAGCGAGTAGTCTTCGTCCGCCCACTCTTCGAAGGGCCCACCCAATTCATCGACCGTACAGAGTCGGCCGCGAAGCGAGACCACGTCAAATCGGCCCGCGTAATCCGCCGTGGGGATGCCTCGCGCACCGGCAACTCGCCGAATACGGTCTTGGAGCGTCTCGATGTGCAGCTCGTTATCGATGAGCAGTACGCGGCCGCGGTTCGTCTGAAAACCGAGCCACGACCGCCCGGTTGCAACCGCAAGCAGCAAGTCCAGGGCGAGCCAGCTCTTGTGCGACTTCGGCCCGCCGACGATGTTGAGCGTCTCTCCGCGCCGGAGTAGCCCATTGAGGATTGGTGTACGCAATGGGCTGCCCTTCGCAACCAGTTCGGACGCATCTACACGGATGAGCTTCCGATCTCCGGCTATCGCGGCGGCGACGTCTTCGGCCCGTAGGGTCTCGCCGTACGCCGTTGTCATCGTTGCCCCCGTTTCGCGCGGATCGCCCCGACCGCGCTCGCAAGAACCGTCCGTGCTTCGCGCGCCGGGAGTCCGCACGCCGCCGCCCCGTCGAGTATGAGCCGCTCCGCGTCCCGCTCGGCGACACCACGCCCCAGCAATGAGCACGCCGCCGCGAACGCCGCCCGGTTACGTCCACCCTCGCCCGTCCGCCCGTCAAGAAACTCCCGCGTCTGCCCGTCGAGACTCGCGAGCGCCTCAGAGAGTTCCCGCGGGCGAAACTCCCTCGAAGCCCGTCGTGGCCTCAGCTTCGGGATCCGTGTTCGTGCCTTCGCGACAAGGCGACGCCACGCCGCCGGCTCAGTGAGCGGCACATCGGCCAGCTCGCGCGGCTCGCCGGTCATCGGGTCGAAGGCTTGCCCGCCGCCCGGCGCCCGAGCCGCGCCCCCAAATGGGAGCGTGAGCGGCCAGCCGAGCCGCGGTCGGGTCGTGCTCTTCGGGATCAGCTCAACGCACCCGGCCGCCCCGAGTGTCGCCGGCCGTCCGTCGCCGCACGCGAAGCCGTCGCGGTCGAATAGGAGCCCGCTCGCGACAAGAGCGGCGATTCCGAGCACGCCGTCGGCCAGCGGGGATGGTTCCCCGAGCAAGCACCAAATGTGCACGCCCGAACCCGAGCCGCTCCGCACCGCCAGCACGTCGAGCCCGTGCTCGCGGCCGGCCTGGACGATCGCCCGCGCTGCCCGAACTGGGTCAGCGAGTCCGCCCGGCCCGTGCGAAGTGCCGTCGAGGTCCGCGGCAACCCAGCGGCACAAGCCGTCCGCCGCAGGACAGAACGCCGCTAACAGCGTCGGTGAGACGCGCACCCGCTTCGGCGCGCGGTTGGCGATTGACGTCGTCACGGTTGCTGAGAATCCGCCGCCGTGAGCCCCGATGAGGCGCTCAAGTTCGTCGGCATCGATCGGGAGTTCAATCGGGGCCGGATGGCCTCTCGGCATGATTGCATTGCAGACGCGCGAGCCGGCGATGATATGGCCGATGATGCGTCGCTCGATGGTCGTCATCCCCGCACCGGCCGGCCGTCGCCGCTCCGCGCCCAAGGAAGCGGGGGAGATTGAATTGTCTCGACTGTGGAGTGTACCATCCATCGTGACGATCCTTCGCAAGTCGTCAGTCTTGGTGCCGCGTCGGAGGGGATCCGACGCGGCACGCTCGTTTCTTGAACCCTGATTCCGCTGGCGTGAGTACCGCTCGCACGCTCCGTGCGAACGCGAGTGGGACCCGCGGCGCTGCGGCTCCTACTCGGCCTCGCACCGACTGGCGAGCCACTTTGAGATGTCCGAGCGGCGCCAGCGAATCAGCCGGGCTGAAAGCCGGACAGGCCGCGGGGCCTTGCCCGCGTCACAGAGGCGTTCCCACGAGCGCGTTGAGACATTGGCGATCGCCGCCGCCTGGCGCTTGTCGAGCAGTTCGGCCGTCTCGGCGACGGCCACGGGGGAGGTTTGAACGTGCATTGCCTGATACTCCATCTACGGTTCACGGCGAGCCACGTCGGCCCGCGTCAGCCGGAGTATTGCGGCGTTCCCATTGAGGAAGTGACGACCGTCGTTGATTCTGCGTTGATTCTGCGTTGATTCTGCGTTGACGTTCAGTCGGCGAGCCGCCAAAGCCCTTTTCCGGGAGAGACAATCAGGGTGCCTAGCGCTGGGTGCTTCCTGAAGATTGTCTGAACGCGAAACGCCTCGGTGGACTTCATTTTTTCGCGCAGCGTCGCAATTGCAACCGTCCCGGGATAGGCGCCATTTAGGACTCTGACAACCTTGCGCTGCTGCTCGCCCAGGAAGTGGAACTCTGTACCCCGCCACCACCCCGTCGAGTAGTCGCGCGAAAAGGTCGCCTGTTCGGATTTCGGACTGTCCGCGACCGGCTTTGCGTCTGCCGACTGCGTGGCAGTTTTTGGCGCGAGCATGCCGGCGAGCGTGCGCAAGGTCGCCGCATCGGTCGGCAGCGTCTTCCGTCTCACGGGAAGGACCCGCGGGCCAAGCGACGTCTTGAGATCCACAGTGACCTCTTCAAGAACCGCGAACACGTCACTCTCACGGTCATCCGTTATCAGGTCTTTCTGTGTAACCTGCCTGCACAAGCTGAGATAGGCCGCCATCGGGTTGTCACGCCTGGTGAGATTAGATCGGCCCTCGCGATTCGCTCTCGACATCCGCCACGGATTGATCCGGCGGACCTTCTCACCGAGTTCGTCATGAATCGCCGCGAGTCGTGCGTACTTGTCTGCCAGCGTCAACCGCCGAGTCGGGAAAAAGCCGACTGAGAGGTCAGGCTCTCCGCGATGGCCAGCGTTTGGTCCACGCCGTAGCGTCTCCGCTTTCCAGTCCCGGAGCATTCGACGAAACCGGTCCATAGCGCCCGGCAGCGCGAGCAGTTCGTCGACGCGAGTAGCAACACGGTGCAGCCACTTCGACGCTGTTGCTTGACGATGTTGTTGGAGAAGGGCCCGATGTTCGCGCTGATCGATCTTGCGCTCGTTCACACTCGCCCCTTCGCGTGCGCTCGACACGGGTTATTGGCAGTGATCGCCAAATTGCGCGAGAAGTTGCGAGAGATCCGGCAGATCCACGCACCCGCGCCGGTCAATATCCGCCCGCGGCCAGAAATCGGGATCGGAGCTGCAATGGCCGAAGTGCGCAAGGAAGACCGCGAGATCGGCGATATCGACGCGCAGGTTGCAGTCCATATCCGCCGGCGTGCAGCACTGCTCGATGTGGAGTAGCCATAGCCGTCTCGGGTGCGACCCTTCCTGCGCCCATCCGGCGATATTTCGCCCGTCCCGAGAGACCGCTCGAATCTCACCAACGTCGGCGACGGTGAGGCCATAGTCCTGCTGCACCATGTCTCTGAAGGCGCGCATCCCCCGCACCGAGTCCCAAACCATGCCGCGAGTGCCGGCGGCGCCGACGATCAGCGATCCGTCGGCTGCCATCCCAAGCGCCTGACTCTCGGAGTACCCCGGAAGCGAGCCCAGCCCGACCATGCCGGTTTCCGGCGTCCACCGGAACGCCTCTTCCTGCACAGTCGACCAGCTCGTTCCCACGACGACCGTGCCGTCGTCCGAAATCGCGGTTGGGTGCGATTCAACTTCGCCGCCGGGCAGGTCGCCGAGCGGCTCGATGCCGGCCGCTATCGAGGCGCGCACCGCCGTGCCCCATTCTGGCCCGCCGCCGCCTACCTGGCCCACGAACCAAGTCCCGTCGCTGTTGCACGCCACGGGTCGCACGCCCGGGATAATCAGCTCGAACGACTCGGTCCAGCGGAAGTTGCCGACGGTATCGGCCCGACTGCCGAAAGCTGCGGTTCCATCCGCCGTCACGCACGTTGCGGAGGATTCGATCCCCGCGCCGATCACTCCGTCCGGCGTCCAGCGAAACGCTTCGAGGAACCCGGTCCCGCTTGGGCGAACGCCGACAACGACTGAGCCATCGGCCGATACCGCCAGCGCCGCGGCATTCTCCTCCGGCAGGATCAAATAGCCCTCGCCGGCCCGCCACCGAAAAGCGCGATTGTCTCCGCCGAAGTAACAGACGCCGACAATCGTCGGATCATCGCCGTCGGAGACGGCGTAGGCTTCGGCGCGGATCGCTCCCGCCGGCAAATCGATCCAGGTGAATTCTGCCTGCGCGACAGCTCGTCCCACGACACCCGCGGCGAGCAAGGCACCCGCGCACCAGACTCGGCGACGAAAACTACGGGAGTTCATCATCATAAAACCCCTCACGTGCCCCCGACGTCACCAGAATAGCCGATTCGCGTCATTTCCAGAACCGAATCGACTCATGCCGCCCCGGTCGTCTAGATCGATCAGCGCTGCATCGAGAACCGATGCCACGGACTGCATTCGCGGTCCCTCGCGCGGGCGCGTCGGAAACGATGGGGTGATTCAACAACCGTCGATCTTCGCCATTTGGCGGTCGCGGTGAGCAACAGTTTGCATCCTTTTCAATTCCGGCGCTCTCCCGAAGGGCCACCGGATCCGCGCATTACCCAGATTCACACTCCCGATGGGCCGGCCGGCGGCGATCGTCAGTCTGAGTTCGCGCGGCTGAGCTCCTCAAGGATGATCATCGACTGCTCAGTCGTCAGTTCGCTCGGTGGGAGCACGCCCACGCCGGTCGAGGCCAGGGGCACGTGCTTGGTCAGGGTGTCCGCCGTCAGGGGCTTGGGCAGCGTGGCGCCGGCGTCGACGCGGACCTGCCAGGGAAAGCTTCGCCGCGTCTTCTTCCAGGCCTGCGGCTCGATGTTGTTCCGGCACTCCGTCGTCGCCGTGAAGGGCCCGCGAAGCTGCCCGGTGTCGAGGTTGTAGAGGAAGAGCGTGTCGCCGACCGCGACGCGGCTGTAATGGTGCCGATGCGCTTCGCCCGCGTTCGTGCCAAAGAGCGACCGATCGAGGCATTCCTGCTCGGTCGTAAGGTCGCAGAGAAAAATGAAGGCACCCACCGCAAACCCTTGGCCATCCGACGCTCCGGCGTCGTCGCCGTCGCCGTCGGAATCACTCTCGACGCCATAACTCACGTCCGTTCGCGACCTAGCACGTCACAACGGCCCATATTACCATGTCGCCTCAAGCTCTACGAAAGCCATCGCACGAAAGGCGGAAGATGGGCAAGCGCCGACAGACCGTCGGGAAGAATTCAGACGCCGATCTCGGCTTCGAGCAGCAGCTCTGGAAAGCCGCCGACGCCCTGCGGAACAACATGGACGCCGCCGAGTACAAGCACGTCGTCCTCGGCCTGATCTTCCTGAAGTACATCTCCGACGCCTTCGAGGCCAAGCATGCCGCGCTCGTCGCCGCCCAGGCCGACGGCGCCGACCCCGAGGATCCCGACGAGTACCGGGCCGACAACATCTTCTGGGTGCCGCCGGGAGCCCGCTGGTCGCACCTCCTGAAGATGGCCAAGCAGCCCACGATCGGAAAAGTCGTGGACGATGCGATGGACGCGATCGAGCGCGACAACCCGTCGCTCAAGAGCGTCCTGCCAAAGGACTTCACCCGCCAGGGCCTCGACAAGCAGCGGCTCGGCCAGCTCATCGACCTGATCGGCAACATCGGCTTCGGCGGAAAGAACGCCCGGGCCAAGGACCTGCTCGGCCGGGTCTACGAGTACTTCCTCTCCGAGTTCGCCAGCGCGGAAGGCAAGAAGGGCGGCCAGTTCTACACGCCGCGCCCGGTCGTCAAGCTCCTGGTCAACATGCTCGCCCCGTACAGGGGCCGCATCTTCGACCCCTGCTGCGGCTCCGCGGGCATGTTCGTGCAGAGCGAGGAGTTCATCGAGCACCACGGCGGGCGCATCGGCGATATCTCCGTCTACGGCCAGGAGTCCAACTACACGACGTGGCGCCTCGCCAAGATGAACCTCGCCATTCGCGGCATCGACGCCAGGATCACCCACGGCGACTCGTTCCACAACGACCAGCACGCCGACCTGAAGGCCGACTTCGTCATCGCCAACCCGCCCTTCAACGATTCCGACTGGCGCGGCGAGCTGCTCCGCGAGGACAAGCGCTGGAAGCACGGCGTCCCGCCGGCGGGCAACGCCAACTTCGCCTGGGTCCAGCACTTCCTCTCGAAGCTCTCGCCCACGGGTCTGGCGGGCTTTGTCCTGGCCAACGGCTCGATGGCCTCGAACACCTCCGGCGAGGGCGAGATCCGCAAGTCGATCGTCGAGGCCGACCTCGTCGACTGCATGGTCGCGCTGCCGGGCCAGTTGTTCTACTCCACGCAGATCCCCGTCTGCCTCTGGTTCTTGGCCCGCGACAAGAAGAACGGCCGCTTTCGCGATCGCCGCGGCCACGTGCTCTTCATCGACGCCCGCAAGATGGGCTCGATGATCGACCGCGTGCAGCGGACGCTGACGGATGCCGATATCGCCACCATCGCCGATACCTACCACGCCTGGCGCGGCGACAGGCAGAACCTCCCCAAGGGCAAGACCTACGCCGACGTTCCGGGCTTCTGCAAGTCCGCAACACTCGACGAGATCCGCACCCACGGCCACGTCCTCACGCCCGGCCGCTACGTCGGCGCGGAGGAGGCCGAGGACGATGGTGTGCCCTTCGAGGAGAAGATGGCCAAGCTGACCGCCGAACTGGCAACGCTGACGGCGCAGGGTTCCGACCTCGACCGGGCCATCTCGGCGAACCTCGCGGCCATCGGCTTCCCGCTTCCACTTCAGTCCGGGACGGGCAGCCGATGATTCTCAGCATCTACATTCTCCGGCGCGCCGGATCGGTGGGGGTGTGCGGATGAGCCGCAACGCCGGCCGCGACCTGCCGCGCTTCTGGTGGTCGCAACTCTGCGCGGTGCCCCCGCAGAAGTCTTCGCGGGCGTACAAACGCCTGGAGCGGGTCTGGCTCGATCACACCCGGCCCAACACGTCCTTCCGCGACCCGCGCGGCGAGGTGCACCTGGTCTGCACGCTCTTCGAGAACATGGTCCTGTTCAACCCCGACGACTGGGTGACGGCGATGATGACCGCCGCCTCCATCGGCAATCCTCCCCGCGGCGTGACCGAGTGCACTTGGAGCTACGAGTTCGAGGATGCCGCGAATGTCCGGTTCACCGCCAGCGGGCGGCAGCGCAGGCCCCCGATCGCCGACATCGTCGGCCACGGCCGGGATGCGATCGGAGAGTTCGTCTTCGTGATCGAGGCCAAGCGCCCCGGCGGAGCCGAGAAAGAGGACGATCGCAATCCGGACTACTATCTCGACTCGCCCACCTTTTCCCCGTTCAGTCGCCGCTACATGCTCTACCTCTGGGACGAGGCGGAACTGGCCGCGCGGCAACCGCCCATCGAGCACGATCGACAGTACCGCGGCGCGTTGACCTGGCAGCAGCTCGGCGGGCTTCAGATTCGACTGGCGCAGGCGGCGGATCTTCCGGAGCCGCACCGGTCGTTCATCGCCGGAGCCATCCAGTACCAGTTCTGCCAGCATGGACTGATGCCGGACAGCCCGGCGGCGGAGTATCTCACCCAGGAATTGCCGTACGACAAGCTGCCGATTTCCAAGCATGCTCCGGGGGCGCAGCAGCGGCCGGATCGGCGGAAGCTTCTGTGGCATCTGGACTGGGAGGATGAACCCCGAAGCAGCGCCGGTTCTGACCCGCCGGCGAAATCTGACGACGGAGGAGCCGCCGCTTGATTATCCGTTACGCCGAAAACCAGATCTCCACTCGGTTGACGGGACATGGTCTTTCCGAACGCTCTCCGTGCGGGCTGGAGGACCCGACACGTCGGTTGTCGCGTTATCCGAATGGTCCGGAGCGTGCTCCGGGCAAACCGGAGTGGGGCGGTGCGGAACTTTGCGGGCGAGCGGTGGCGCGGCGGGGCGGCATGGCCGGGCTGCGGGGCGCCACGGCGCCCGAACGGAGGCGCGTGGATGCGGCCGGGGAGCGCGGATGCCGCGCCCGTGCCCGCGCGGGCGTCTTGGGGCTTTTGGCAAGTGAGGGGCGGGAGCCTGTCTGGAGACACGGCCCTCTGGCGGATCAGAACGCCGCGAGCGGGGAGGCGGTGCGGCATGGCTGATGACACCGTCTCCGTGTTCCCGATGGTGCCGCTCGGTCGGATTGCAACGGTCAAGTCGGGCTTCGCCTTCAAGAGCAAGGACTGGCAGGAATCCGGCGTGCCGGTGGTCAAGATCGCGAACGTAAAGGCCGGCCGTTTGGCCATGGACGGTTGCTCGTTCGTTGATGAAACCGTCGCCGCGTCGGCGTCGATGTTCGAGTTGGCGCCGGGTGACATTCTCATCGCTATGACCGGCTATATCGGTGAGGTTGCCAAAGTGCGCGATGAGGGGCGCTGCCTGCTCAACCAGCGGGTCGGTCGATTCAGCATCACCGACGAGGACCAACTCGACCGAGACTATTTGTTCCTCTGGCTCACTGACTCAGATACCAAAGCGACGATGGAGCATTTGGGCTATGGGTCGGCGCAGCCCAACGTGTCGCCAACATTGATCGAGAGCGTCGAGATTCCGCTGCCTCCCCTCACCGAGCAGCGGGCGATCGCGGGGGTGCTGGGGGCGCTGGACGACAAGATCGAGGTGAACCGCAAGACGGCGCGGGTGCTGGAGGGAATCGCGCGGGCGGTGTTCACCTCGTGGTTCGTGGACTTCGACCCCGTCCGCCGCCACGCCGCGCCCCGAACGCCGGCCGCAGCCGCCCTCCCCCCCGACCTCGCCGCCCTCTTCCCCAAACGCCTCGTGGACTCACCCATCGGCGAGGTGCCGGAGGGGTGGAGGGTGGGGACGCTCGGGGACTTGATCGACACTGTCAAAGGACGGTCGTACAAGAGCGAGGAACTGGTGCCGTCCGAGACCGCGCTGGTAACGCTCAAGTCGTTCGCGCGCGGCGGTGGGTATCGCCCCGACGGACTCAAGGCGTACGCAGGCACGTACAAGCCCGAACAGGTCGTCAAGCCGGGCGAGTTGGTCGTCTCCTGCACAGACGTGACGCAGGCAGCGGAGGTGATCGGTCGCCCGGCGATCGTGCGGGCCGCACGGGAGTTCAAAACCTTGGTCGCCTCGCTGGACACCCTCATCATTCGACCGCGCGATGGCGCGGTCACGCGAGCGTTTCTCTACTTCTTGGGTGGCACCGAGGCCTTCGTGGCTCACACGTACGCGCATACTACGGGCACCACCGTCCTACACCTCGCCAAGCAAGCCGTGCCCTCCTTCCGGTTCCCGCTTCCGCCTAAGCCGCTGGTGCGACAGTTTGATGGGCTCGCGTCGCCGGTCTTGGAAAGGCTGCAAGGCTTGGCCGACGAAAGCGAGGTCCTCGCCGCCCTCCGCGACGCGCTGCTCCCCAAGCTCATCTCGGGCGAATTCCGCATCGCCGACGCGGAGAAGTTCGTCGGGAGGGCCACGTGATTCCGCCGCACGTCGTCGCCGACCTTTGCCGCCTGGGACAACTCGGCGAATCCTCCTCGGTGGACGCGCGAGTGATTCTCCAGAGGCTCGCTCCCTGGGATGAGATCAACTGCCGGCATTGGTCCGACTGGAACGCGGTCACTGACGAGCTGGAGCTGGCGGCACTGGCCGACCTCGTCCGGGGCCTGACACTGACCGAGGAAGTCCTGCGGTGGTCGGGCGGCTCCGTCTCCGGTGTGATCTGGACCTGGCGGGCGTATCAGAGAAGAGACCCGCCTGCGGCCAGGACGCTCGCCGAGTGGGTGATGGCCCATTCCACGAACGACTGGGCGCCCTTCGGCAGCCTGCGGGGCGGAGCGAGGTCGCTGGCCGGGTTCGCAGCCCATCAGGAGTGGCGGGCCTGTCGTCGGGTGGAAGCCGCGCAGCGCCAGATTGATCAGCAGAGCGCGGCCCGGCAGCGGCGCGAAGCCCGGGCGCGAGCGGCCGAGGAACACGCACGGCGACATCGGCAGAGCAACATCAGTCGGAGGGCACGGATCGCGGAGATGGCAACGTGGCCGCTGGAGAAGCGATTGTGGGCGCTGGCGGCCGATGCGGACCACGCACCCCGCTGGTATACCGATGCGTGGGCAGACGAGGCGGCAGGAAAAGCGAGCGGCCTGGAGCCGCAGTTGCGGGCGAATCTGGCCCAGACCCTCGCCCCGCAGCGCAAGGGGGCGTGGGGACGCCTGGCAAGGGCGCTGCGCGATTGGCGCAACCGGCCGGAGTCCGCCGACAATAGTACGGATCGTCAGGAGAACGGGGGCCAGTAATAACTGTGATCGTCTTTGCAGGGCCGCCCTCACCGATGCCGAGATTCTCGTCAGCGGGGCGGTGGAGACGTGGGTTCGATTCCCGGCCCGTTTGAGAGGAGCTGTGATGATCAGTAGCAACCGCCTGGGGCGCATGGAGCGGGTCGATCTGCGCCAGGTCTGGCAGAAAGAGGCCGGGCACTTCACGCCGTGGCTGGCGGGTGAGGAGAACCTCGCGCTGCTGGCCGATACGCTGGGCCTGGATCTGGAGCTGGAGTCGCAGGAGAAGGGCGTCGGACCGTTTCGCGCGGACATCGTCTGCAAGGACCTGGCGGACGGGACGCTCGTGCTGATCGAGAACCAGCTCGAGAAGACCGACCACACGCATCTTGGTCAGCTCATGACGTACGCGGCCGGGCTGGATGCAGTAACAGTCGTCTGGATCGCCGAGCGTTTTACCGAGGAGCATCGGGCGGCGCTCGATTGGCTGAATGAGATCACAGGCGAAAACGTGACCTTCTTCGGTCTCGAAATCGAACTTTGGAAGATCGGGAATTCACCGGTCGCTCCGAAATTCAACATCGTCAGCAAGCCGAATGACTGGACCAAAGGCGGCGCAGGGGGTCGCGGTGGGGGCGGCGGCACCGCGCTCACGGAAACCAAGCTTCGTCAGCAGGAGTACTGGGTGGCTCTCCGCGCCTTTCTGTCGGAGAGGAAGAGCAGCTTGAAGCCGCAGAAGGCTCACCCGCAGCATTGGCTGACGGTCTCGATTGGGCGCTCGAACTTCCAGCTCTCCGCAACCGTGAACACGCTCAAGGAGCGTATCGCAGTCGAGCTCTACATTAGCGGCGCGGAGGCAAAAAGCTGGTTCAAGGTGCTCGAAGCCCAGCGTGTAGAGATCGAAAAGGAGTTTGGGGCGCCACTCGAATGGATGGAACTGCCTGAGAGAGAAGCCTGCAGAATCCTGGTTATTCGTGCTGATTCCAGCATCGAGGACCGCTCGAAATGGCCGGAACAGCACACATGGCTGATGGAAACTCTGGAGAAGATGTCGGCCGTCTTCAAGCCTCGGGTCAAATCGCTCGGGGCGGCGGCGGTTGACGAACCGACTGCATAGCTTGGCGGCCGCGCCCTTCGAGACGTGAACGCCGATACCGGAGACTACTCGTGCCCGACATCAATCATCTGGTCGAAGTTCTCGATCGATACGACGCGATCCGCTACGACAAATCGCCATGGCCGGACGTCGGACCGGATGAAGGCGTCGTGACCCTTGATTGGAATCGACTGTTCCCTCGCTCACCTGAGCAAGCAGAGCGTTCCGAGGAATGGATCCCCGCTCTGGAGGACTTTCCGGCCGATTATCTGCATGCGCTGCATGCCGACACGGTTGCGCCGCGTGGAAGAGGCCGGCAACGCCGCTTCCCCCAACTCGAACCTTCCGACGTACCGGAGGGTGGTATTCTCCGACCCGATCTCTGCGCCTGGTATCAACCCGTGCACTATTTCGGTCCCGAAATGGGAATCATGATCCGCCAGAACTGCGTGCTTGCGCTGGCGGGCCGGATGCGTCGGTACTTCGCGCAGCAGGAGTTCAAGTTCGCCGAGCAGGAGCTCCAGTTGCGACTGATCCGGGCGGCGGTTCTGCTGTACTTCCTGCACGAGCAGTACCACCACAAGGTCGAGTGTTTCGCCCTGCGCTCAAACGTCGTGCTCCGCGAGGTTGTCTATCACCGCTACATGGACGGCGTATACGCGAACTTGCGTGGCTCTGATGATCTGCTCGAAGAATCGCTGGCACACGCGGATATGTACCGCAGACTCGGTGAGCGGGCTTACTCTAGCGATCTGGGCGCGCCCATCGTGCGAGCGGTGCGGGGATTTCTGAAGGCGATCTTTCCCTATGAGCCTCCCGGCTACCGCCGCGCCCGTGATTACCTGCAGCAGGTCGATTTCGACCGCGGCGAGAACCGTCTCCAGGGGCAGGTTCGGGAGGGCCGGTTGGAGCCAGAGCAACCCGTCGACGAATGGGACGAGGCGCCTCGCCTCCTGCAGAGCATCTACGACATCCGATCGCAGGTGTGCGTGGTCCTTCGACCCGGAGAACGTCTCTTTCTTCCCGGACGAGTCATTCCCGCGAGTTGTTCGACGCGCGACATGGTCAAGCTCTGCTCCCAGGCCGGTTATGAGCAAGTGCGCGGAGCTGGAAAAGGCTCGCATGTGAAGCTGAAGAAGCCCGGCAGTCGGACGATTGTACTGCCGGGTGACCGACGCGATCTTTCCCCCGGAGTTATTAGCCACGCACTCAAGATTCTTGGTGGCTACAGCGTCGCCGACCTCCCGATGCTCGTTTCCGGCAAGATCAAGGTCGAATCCCCGCCAGTCGGAGCAGCCAAATGACGGCGCGATCGAACGCTGCAACCCTGACTGAATTGGAAGTCGAAGCGACTACGCTGGCGTGGCTGGAAAACGTCTCCTACGCAACTGCCGTGGGTCCGAACATCGCCCCGGGTGAACCGGCGGCCGAGCGCGATAAGTTTGAAGAGGTCGTCCTCGGGGATCGCCTGCGATCTGCGATGGAGCGACTGAATCCCGGTCTGTCGGCCGAGGCGATCGACGAAGCGCTGCGGTGCGTGCTCCGCGTGGACGGGCCGGATCTGATCGCGCGGAATCGAGCGTTCCATCGGATGCTCGTCGACGGCGTCACCGTCGAACAGAAACGCGAGGACGGCTCTATCGGCGGCGAGATCGTTCGACTCATTGACTTCGATGAGCCCGACAATAACGACTGGCTCGCAGTCAATCAGTTCACGGTGATTTCCTCCGGCACCAACGGCCACAACCGACGGCCGGACATCGTGATTTTCGTGAACGGCCTGCCACTGGCGGTCATCGAGCTCAAGAATGCCGCCGATGAGCAGGCGACAATTTGGACGGCGTTCAATCAGCTCCAGACATACAAGGCCCAGATTCCCGAGTTGTTCGTCTACAACGCGACCCTGATTATCTCCGACGGTGTCGAGGCGCGAATCGGTACCCTGACCGCCGATCGCGAGCGGTTCATGCCATGGCGGACGACCGAGGGCGAGGAAACGGCGCCCGCGACCGTTTCTCAGCTGGACGTCCTCCTGAAGGGTGTTTTCGAGAGGCGGCGGTTTCTTCAACTCCTGCGACACTTCATCGTTTTTGAGGATGAGGGCGGCGGGCGGATCATCAAGAAAATGGCCGGGTATCACCAGTTCCATGCGGTGAACAGGGCGGTGTCGGAAACCGTCACCGCGTCCTCGGCCGAGGGGGATCGCCGCGTCGGCGTCGTCTGGCACACGCAGGGTTCGGGAAAGAGCCTGACCATGGCCTTCTATGCCGGCCGCGTCATCCTCCACCGGCAGATGGAGAATCCGACAATCGTCGTGCTGACGGATCGGAACGACCTCGACAACCAGTTATTCGGCGTGTTTTCACGCTGCCACGAGCTTCTACGTCAACCCCCGGAGCAGGCGACCGATCGCGCGGATCTGCGAGCGCGACTGTCGCGGAACGCCGGCGGCGTCGTCTTCACGACGATTCAAAAGTTCCTCCCGGAGGAGAAAGGCGACACGCATCCCGTTCTTTCGGATCGCCGGAATATCGTCGTGATCGCAGATGAAGCCCATCGAAGCCAATACGACTTCATCGATGGATTTGCCCGGCACATGCGTGATGCGCTCCCGAATGCGTCGTTCATCGGCTTCACGGGGACGCCGATCGAGCTGACCGACAAGAACACGCGCGCGGTCTTCGGCGACTACATCAGCGTCTACGATATTCAGCGTGCGGTGGAGGACGGTGCGACCGTTCCGATCTACTACGAGAGCCGCCTCGCCAAGCTTGAGCTCAACCCGGACGAGAAGCCCACGCTGGACGAGGAATTTGAGGAAGCGACCGAGGGCGAGGAGGTCGAGAGCCGGGAGCGGCTGAAGACACGGTGGGCGCAGCTCGAAGCGCTTGTCGGGTCGGAAAAACGGATCAAGCTCATCGCGGCGGACATCGTCGCGCACTGGGAGCGGCGCCTCGAAGACGCGATGGACGGCAAGGCGATGATCGTCTGTATGAGCCGCCGCATCTGTGTCGAGCTTTACAAGGAAATCGTCGCACTCCGGCCCGGCTGGCACAGCGAGGACGAGAACGCGGGCGTGATGAAGATCGTGATGACCGGATCGGCATCCGATCCGGCGGAGTGGCAGTCGCACATTCGGAGCAAGTCGCGACGCGAGGAGTTGGCGAAGAAATTCAAGAATCCGAAGCACCCGTTCCGGATTGTGATCGTCCGCGATATGTGGCTCACCGGATTCGATGCTCCCTGCCTCCACACGATGTACCTGGACAAGCCGATGCGCGGTCACGGTCTGATGCAGGCGATCGCGCGTGTGAACCGTGTCTTCCGCGATAAACCTGGCGGGCTGGTCGTGGATTACCTCGGGCTGGCGCACGAGCTCAAGAAGGCGCTTGCGGTCTACACGCAGAGCGGCGGCTCCGGCAAGGCGACGGTCGATCAGGATGAGGCCGTCGCGATCATGCTGGAGAAGCACGAAATCTGCTGTGAGATGTTCGACGGATTCGATTGGTCCGCCTGGACGAGCGGCCGCCCCGAACAGCGGGTTTCGCTGCTGCCGGCGGCCCAGGAGCACATACTCGCGGCACCCGACGGAAAGAGCCGGTTCCTTCAGGCGGTGAGAGAACTTTCGCAGGCGTTCGCACTGGCCGTTCCGCACGAGGAGGCCATCCGGATTCGAGATGACGTTGGTTTCTTTCAGGCGGTTCGGTCGGTACTCGCGAAATCGACGCCGGGCGTGGGCCGGTCACCCGAGGAGATTGAGCATGCAATCCGGCAGCTCATTAGCCGGGCCGTATCTTCGGATGAAGTGATCGACATCTTCGCCGCAGCGGGCTTGAAGAAGCCGGATATCTCGGTCCTTTCCGAGGAGTTTCTCGCCGAAGTCCGCGGCATGCCATTCCGAAACCTGGCGGTCGAGCTGTTACGGAAGCTCCTCTCGGGAGAAATCAAAGTCCGCGGCCGGAAGAACCTCGTGCAGGCCCGCTCGTTCGCCGAACTGCTGGAGGAATCGATCCGCCGCTATCAGAACCGGGCCGTTGAGGCAGCGCAGGTGATCGAAGAGTTGATCGAGCTTGCCAAGAACATGCGCGAGGCCGACCGGCGCGGCGAATCACTCGGACTCACCGAGGATGAGGTCGCCTTCTACGACGCCCTCGAAACTAACGACAGCGCGGTGAAGTTGATGGGCGAACCGACGTTGCAGAAGATCGCACGTGAACTCGTCGATACCGTACGAAAGAACACGTCGATCGACTGGACCATCCGCGAATCGGTTCGCGCCAAGCTGCGCGTCCTCGTCAGGCGGATCCTCCGCAAGTACGGCTATCCACCCGATAAGCAGGAGAAGGCGACACAGACTGTGCTCCAGCAGGCTGAGCTCTTGTGCGCCGATGCCGCATAGGCCAGTGTCGGGCCCTGCCGATTCGCACGAAGGCGGTTGTAAGTGCGCCGCCGGCCATCGAGCGCTTCGGTTACCCCGAGTTTCGGCTCAAGCCTCCGCAGCCGGCCCCCTGTCGAATAAGCCCGGCGTTTTCAGTCGTAGACGCGGAACCCGATGAACGTCGATCCGTCCGAGTCGATCGGTGTAGAGGAGTCGACAAAGATCATCTTCTGAAAAGCCCAGCTGAGTTCGGTGGAAATCCTTCAGTCGCTCGAACACCTCTGGCTTCTCAAATTCAAGCGGAAGCGGTTCAACGGTACGGTGTCCACGGGCACTGAGCGCAGTGAACATCCGGCGATAGGTTGATTCGCTGATCTGCCCGAGCTGACGGGCTCGACGGATGATTGCTGCCATCGAAACCCCCCAAACGCCCTTTAGCCGCTGTGCGGCCGGGAGGTCGAGGTTGCGCAGATCGGATCGGATCTGCGACTTCGGCATCAACAACTCGGACGCAAATCGGTTCGCTTCCTCTTCGGGATCACCGAGCGACGTCGAAAAGTGCATTACCGCATGACCGATTTCATGCGCGAGATTGAACCTATGCCGTTCGCCAGGTACATCTCGATTCAGAAATAGAAGCGGCGGAGTTCCCGGAACGCGGATGTTGGTTCCATCGATCAGGGGCGTGCCGAAGTCGAGTGCGAATACGAGTCCGCCAGCGCTCTCAACAACCCGCGTGAGATTCCTTATTGGGCCATGGGGAATGCGCCATGCGGATCGAACCTCCGCCGCGATAGACTCGATTCGCCCGTTGAATTCTTCCGGCTGGATCGCAGGGAAGTGCAAGTCACATTCGTATTCAGCTCGTCGCAGGAGGCGCTCCGTCTGGATCCGGATGAGATTCGCCTCAGCCTGTACTCGGCGCTTGTCCTTGGCGGGGACGTTGGCGCGGCGCCGGTATAGAAAATCACCTCCGAGGCCGAGTAGTGGGACAAATTCATCAAGCAGAGTCCGGTCGAAAACCAGCGCCGAAGTGATCGCCTCGATATCGCTGTCCGGAACCTGAAGGAGCCCGAGTTCATACTTCGAAAGCGTTCCCTGCGCTATTTGAATAGCGCCTGCCAGATCTTTCTGAGTCCAACCCCTCGCCTCCCGCATCAACGTGATCATTGCGGGATTTATCATCGCTCGTTATCCGATCTTCTTCCTGGCCTCGATTGCACGTCGTTCCATTCTCTCCAAGTCGCGTGACTTCACAACCTCGATCGCCGGCAGGTCCTTGAGAGCGGACAGGACCCTCGGCTTCTGAAAGACCGCGACCTCGCAAACATGCTCGGGCTCATCTTGTCGCTCGCGAACAAGGGTGATCCGACTGAGCCACCAGGCGGGATGACCCGCTTCCGTAAAATCGTCATCGAGAAACAACCCAAGCGTGAACCACGGTAGTCCCCCAATCTCTTTGTCTTCCGGACCGAAGTTCGCAAATAGCAGCTGTTCCTGAACAACGGCGGCGTGCCGAATGGAGTCGCCCCGCCGTATCCGACCGTCACCGCGTAGCCGGCCCCAGCGCAACGCGAATGCAGGGGACTCCTGACTCAGCGGGTTCCTCATCACGAGGAAGTCGAGACCCTGACCCTCGGGTTCCTCGCGTAGCTCGATGAACCCCTCGACATCCGGGAGGTCGCAGACTTCTCGGATGTGCTCACGAAATGCCCAGTGAATGAGGTTTGCTCGCTCAGTGCCCCGGGGAATCCCGAGCCTTTCGACCGTTTGTCGTGCCTCGTTCACTGCTGTTAGCGCGACGTCGCCAAACAGGGGAGCCCATGGTGCGATCCGATCCGCCGCTTGCGCATTTGAGAGATGTGGTGTTTCCATGCGGGGCATCTTCTACGCCAGCACGCGCATTGTCAAGAGAAAATATTCCCAATTATATTCCATCCAGAACCACGTGTTTTGATGGGTGAATATTGCTCGCAGTCGCCCTGGGGGGCGAAAAATAACGGTAGGATCATCGGCGGGCCAACCTGAGAATCAGTGGCGCGGGTACGGCCAGGATTACGAAACGATGACACGCTTAAAAAACGGCCGCAGCCCGCGACGACGGATAGCCGGGAGTCCCGCCAGCGCAAAAGGGGGCGGGTGATCCAAAAATCTCCGGCAACGTCCGCCCATCGGATTCACCCCGCGTGCCTCGGCACATGCCCGTGGTTCCCGGTGGTGGGAATGAGCATGCTGGCTCAAGTGGTCGTCGACGTGCGCAATCGTGCGGCCGGCGCGCAGGGCGCCCGAGCTCGGCGAACAGCAGCATCGGGATCGTCAGCGTGCAGCGGCGCTGGAAGCACGCTCCGCCTTCGCTCCCGCACCCACGCGCCTCATGCGGTAGCTCATGCGCCGCTTCTCGCCGTTCCGTCTCATCCACCTCGACGAGTGTCGCCAGCCGGCCGCGGAGAGTAGGGGCAGCGTCGACCTGCGTGCGGCGAGGAACACATGCCGTCGGCATTCACCGCGACAGATCCCCAGCACGTCGGTTCCGTCACCCTCTGTCGCTTTCTGACATCTATGTCCCTATTTCGCGTTTCCAGCCTCTCCAAGCGATTCGGTGACGGGCGACGGCGTCGGGCCATCCGCCGCCCGCGGCGTGTGTCCTCGCGGCCAGGATCGCGAGGGCGGCCTCACGGGCGCCGAGTCTCGGCGAGCAGTCGCCGCACGGCTTCGGCTCGTTCGACATCGGAGAGCGGGAGCCGGGCGAGCATCGTCAGAGCATCGACCAGCGATTCACCGGCACTCGGTTTCGAAGCTGATTCACGCCCGTCCGGACAAGCGTTTGACAAGCGTTCGCCGGGTTGTCCGTTTTCGCCTTGTTTTACAGCGTTTTCCAGCGGTGCCGACAGGTTCGACTCCTGTCGGGTGCGATTTTTCTTTTCACCTCCCTCAAAACCACCACCGGTAGAACTCACCGAGCAGTTTGTCGAAATTGGGAATCCACGACTCCGAAACCCGCAGCCAGAGCGTCCCATCCACACCCTCCACCAGCACCGACAGCGATGAAACCACCGCCAGCGCGATCAGCAGGCCAAGCAGCGCGCTCGCTGCCGCGGCCAGAAATGCCATCGGCATCCCGAGGTACCACCCGAATCCCCCCGCGATCGAGAAGATCGTGAAACCCGCGAGCACGCACCACGCCAGGATCGCCCCCATCCCCGTTGACGCTCCCCGCGGATCCGGGGCCAGCAGGCCGGCGGCGATCTGAATCATCGCGTCGAGCAGCAGCAGCCCCGACCACGAAAACGCGACCACGCGAACGAGATGTCCTGTCAGAATCCGTCGCCGCAGCAAACTTGAGCGGTAGACCATCATGCCGAGGAGGAACGCAATCGGCGGAACAACCATCGCGGGGAGAAGCGCGGGCAGTTCGTGCCGGAGGGCCGCGAGCGCGAGGTCGATCGCGCCCCCGATCGACCGGGCGGCCCACAGCTTCCGGAATTCAAAGACGTAGAACACGAAAATTGCGACCAGATCGACGCACATCGCCGAGAGCAGCAGGACCGCGGCCGCTGTCGGGTTGGGGCGGTCCGTCAGCGCCACGCGTCGCCAGAGGCGCCACGGCATCAGCGTCATGCCGAGCGTCATCGCAAGCGACTGAAGCGGACGCCGCCGCCAGCAGTGCTCGAACAGCCATCGCTCGGATTCCGGCCGTCGCGCCTCGGCGAGGAGCGCGTCCCATGACAGCCGAATCCCGCATTCCGGGCAGCGCGACTCCGTCAGCATGAACAGGTTGTAGCCGCAGCCGGGACACGCGAGCGCGACGTCGAGCGTCTCCCAATCGGGCGGGCCTGCGCCGTTGCCGCGCGCGTCGGCGTGCGGTTGCACTCCAGACTCCATAAAGGCCTCCTGCGGCATCAATGGCAGTGCACCGCCAAGTCAATTCGTAACACGCGTCATGCCGCCGTCGACAGCATCGAGAAGCGCGACAACCTCCGCTCGAACCTGGGCCGCGGTAATACCCCAATTCGCTGCGGCCGGGTCGCCCGGGATCGGCCGGCAGAAGGGACCGAGGGGACGCCAGACGCTCGCCTGCGTCGGCCCGAACAACGTCACGGTCGGGACGCCAAGCGAAGCCGCGACGTGCCCCGGCCCGGAATCATTTCCGACATACAGGCGCGCCTCGCCCAGGCGCCTGACGAGGGATTCCAGCGTCAGGCAGACGTCGACGGGAGCCGTGGCCGACAGCATCTCCGCCCACGCGGGAAAACGCTCGATCTCAACAGGGCCCAGCGCATATCGCACCGAAAGCCCCTGCCCGACGAGCGAGGCTCCCAGGTCCGCGAACTGTTCGACCGGCCACTGCTTCCGCACGCCGCCGCCGCCGGCGTGGATCACGATGTCCCTCGGGCGAGTCGGCGCTTCCGTGCCTCGCTGGGCGGCAGGCCCGTCGGCGGGCGCGAGGAACGGCGCAGCGGCCGGCCCAAACCGCAGATAGGGCTGCTCCCGCGCGAGTCTTTCCCGCCACTGCGCGGTGATATGCCGTTCGTCGCCTGGGCCTGCCTGCGGATCGACGCTCAGCACCTCCCGCACACCAATCTGCATCAACCGAACATGCACGCGCGAACGCGAATCTCCCAGCCAGTTCATAACAGACCGGCCGCGCAGGTGCTCCGCGAGGGATTCTGGCGGCGCGGCGTCGTCCTCTCGAAAAAGCCAATGCGTTCGCAGAGCGTCAGGCGACCGCCACTCGACTCGGACGTCACGCGCTGCCAGTGGCCTCAGATCGACGCGCGAAATTACGCATACTTCGCCGGCTTCGCGCAATTGCTCGACGGAAAGCGCCAACCGCAGGCTCTGGACGAGATCGCCCAATGCGCCGCCGTGCAAAATGACCCATACGCTTCGCACGCTATTATGGTACCCATGAGCCAGAGCGAGCAGATCATCCCCGGCATCGCCCGCGAGCGTGGCGTCCGCATGCCGGTTTTCTTTCTTGGCATCGTCGCTGTCGCCGTCTGCATCACGACGAGTGGATTGATGGCCGCCGATTACTTCGACCTCTCCAGGCTCCCGGGCTGCGGGCCGGGCAGTGCCTGTGCGGAGGCGGCCGCGAGCATGTGGGGCAGGATCCCCGGTCTCGGCCTGCCGGTGTCCCTCGCCGGGCTGGCCTTCTTTCTCGCGATCGCGGCCGGGTGGCTGCAAAGCCGCGGCGGCATTTCTCCGGGCATGCGGGCGCTCGTCCGCGTCGGCGGGCTCGTCTCATTCTGCTACGCGATCATCATGATCGCGACCGGCATGCACTGCATCTATTGCCTCATCACGCACGCCGCGAACTTCGTCTTCTGGATCCTGGTCGAGAGGATCGGCGTCCGCCTCGACGTGCCCGCCCGTGCGCCGCGGGCGTTTCTCGGCGTATTTGTCGTCGCGATCGCAGGCCTCGGGGTTGCCGACTATCTCCATCGCGGGGCGCTCGAACGCCGCGCCATCGCAAGCGCCGACGAATCGACAAGAGCGATCATCGAAGCCACGTCGCAGCGAGCTGACGCGGCCGCGCAGCCAGGCATCGATCAGGCTCCCGCGACCCGGGTTGCACCGACGGGCACCGCCGCGGAAACCGCGCAGCCGGGCGGAAAACCGTTTACCGGCCGCTGGCGCCTCGGACCTGAAAAAGCCGCCATCCGGATCGTCGTCGCCTCCGATTTTCAGTGCCCCGCGTGCCGCCTCGTCGACGCCGAGATCATGGAGATACTCAAGAACCGCCCCGACGTCTCGGTCTCCATGAAGCACTTCCCGATGAATACGACGTGCAATCCGCACGCCGGCACCACGATGCATCCGAACGCCTGCTACGCCGCGTGGGCCGCCGAGGCGGCCGGTCTGCTCGGTGGTAATGAAGCATTCTGGAAAATCCACGACACGCTCTTCGCCCGCGCCGGCCGCTTCGAGTCCAAGGCCGACCTGAAGGCCATCGTCGAACCGCTCGGCTACGACGTAAACGTCTTTGAGAAGATCATGAAGAGCCCGGACGCGGCCGCGCGCGTCAAGGAGGACATTGACGACTGCATGGCCGTCGGGATGCGTTACACGCCGATGGTGATGATCAACGGCGTCGAATTTCGCGGCTGGGAGCGGCAGGGGGCGATCCGCGAGGCGGTGGAGAAACTCGCGGCGACGAACCCGCCGCCGCTGGGCCCCGAGGCTGACATCCCGCCTCCCGCGATCGAGCGGTTTGCCTCGCAGTGGCGGGAGGGTGCGGAAGTCGCGATCGACACGTCGACGGCGCCGACGATGGGCGCCGCCGACGCGCCGATCCATGTGGTCGTCTTCGGTGACTACGAGGAGCCGATTTCCGCGCGGGTCGATACGTTCCTCCGGGATCGCGTCGCCGCCGACCCGCGCGTCCGTTACTCGTTCATGCACTACCCGGCCAACACGGAGTGCAACCCGACGCTGCCGCAGACGATCCACGCACGGGCCTGCTGGGCGGCGAAGATCGCCGAGGCCGTTCGCATCAAGTCCGGCGACGATGCCTTCTGGCGCGTCCACGCCTGGCTCATGGCCAATCAGAAGTCGCTCACGGAATCGGCCCTGCTCGCGGCAGCGCATGACCTCGCGATCGACGGGCCGGTGACGGTTGCGGACGCGACGCGCGGGGTTGCCGGCGCGCGGATTACGCAGCAGTCTCAGATCGGCAAGAGCCTCGGACTCACGGCGATTCCCTGGATCTACGTCAATGGGAAGCGCGTCGAGATCTGGGAGACGCAGGGGCAGAACGTCCTCGCACGAGTTCTCGACCGGCTCGCGGAAGACGCGCCCTAAGCGCCGGCGAACAGGCTTTCCACCCTCTCATGCATCAGGATGACCACCGCACCGCCCAGCGCCATCGCCAGCGCCGCCCCGCGCAGCCACGTCAAGGGCTCGCGCAGAAAAACGACCGCGAAGATGATCGCGAAGATCGACGAGCACTGGTTGAGCATCGCCGCGACAGCCGCTGATGTTGTCCGGCCATTGCCCGCGACCCATAGCAGCATCGCCAGGTAGGCCCCGAAGAACGCTGCGGGTACGAGTACACGCCAGTCTCGCGAGGGTGCAAAAACGCTCCGCAACTCGCGCAGCCCCGGCCGCAGCGGCGCCAGCAGCAGGAGCCCCAGCGTCCCGGCGGCCAGACGAATCCCCGCGGTCCAGAAATCTCGACCTTCCTGCAGGATCGGCTTAACGAACACGATGGCCGCGGCCATCAGCGCCAGTGCGGCCGCCAGCATCAGGATGCCCGCGACGAGCTGCCCATGCGTATGTCCGCCGGTCGGTTTCGAGTGCGTCGACGCGGCGACGGCCGAGAGGATCATCGCACCGCCGAGGATCTGCACCGGCGTCGGCTGCTCGCCGAGCATCAACCACGCGCAGACGCCGATGAACGGCGTGTAGAGACAGTCGACGATCGCGGTGAGGCCGACGCCCGCGAGATTCAGCCCGTAGAAGAAGAGCGTGTCGGCGATGGCGATGCCAATGACGCCGCTCAAGACCAGGTGCCAGAACTTCCAACCCCGGACGTCGAGGAGATCGTGCGGGACGGTGAACTCGGAGCCGAGCGACAGCGCGTATCCTGCGATCACCGTCGCCGCAATCAGCGCGAATCCGACGGTGTTCTTGAACAGATTGAGCGCCAGTGGCGATACCCGATCACCGGCCTTTCGAAACAGGACCAGTGCGATCGCCCAGGTGAGGGCGTTGAGAATCGAAAACAGCTTGCCCCATTGATCTGCCGTCACGCCGACCCCTCGCATCGCGAGCCGGGAAGACTATCGCCGGACGCCGCGGCGGGGAACTGCCGACGAGGGAGAGGATCGCGCGATTCCGTGCGATGCCGGCGGCGCCGCCACCGCTCCGGCGGCTGCACGCTTGACGCGTAGCCCGCCGCGGTTGATCCTCTCACTTTCAAGGCCTTTCCTGCCGCCCCGAGGGTCCGGTGCGGCTCACAACTTGCGCCGTCCGAAGGAGCGATCATGGCAAGCGATCCGTCCCAAGTCCACTTTTCGACCGGTGCCGAGGGGCAGGCGGCGACCGAGCGACGCCCCTATCTCGCCGTATTCGTCGGCGACCTCGGGGCGGCCAGGCTTACCGGCCTGACGCCGGTCGACAAGGACGACTTCGCGGCCGTGATGAAAAAGGCCGGCATCGCACCGAAACTCGCCATCAAGGATCCGCTCGGCGGCGGGGGGGATGACTGGGAATTCCAGTTGACGATCGACTCTATCAGGAGCTTCGACCCGGTCCAGTTTCTCACGCAGATCGACGGCGGACGCTGGCGTCTGGGCGTGCGCGACAAGCTGATGGAGCGCCAGTCCGGCGCGATCACCAGCGCCGAACTCGATACCGCCCTTCAGGCGGCCGCGGCCGCTGATCGTTCGCTCGCGTGGCTCACGGCGCCGATGCCGAGCACGCCCGCCTCGGCCGCTCCCGCAGCGTCCCCGGGCGGCAGCGTGCTCGACCAGGTCGATGAGCCGACGCCGCAGTCGCGCGTCGAGGCGGACGTGCAGAAACTCGCCGCCGGCGCCGGCGCGGTCGATGCCCGGATTTCCGCGGGTGAAAGCCAATGGACGGCCCAGCGGCTCGCGCGAATCGACCGCGAGCTGGCGATGATTGCGAACACGGTCCTCAAGCACCCTGAGATTCGACGGCTTGAGACGGCGTGGCTCTCGGCCAAGTATCTCGTCGACGCCGCCGATTTCCGCGCCGGCGTTCGTGTTTCGATTCTGAGCACCAGCCGCGAGGAGTCGGTCGACCGCTTCATCGAGCACGTCGTCAACCCCGCGTTCAACGGCGACATCCCGACCCCCGGCATCGTCGTCCTCGATTTCGCCGCGGCCAACAACCCCGTCGATATCGAGCGCATGGACATGCTCGCGCAGCACGCGGCCAGCCTGCCCGTCCCGGTCACGTTCCCGATCGAGGCGGATTTCTTCAACGTGAAGTCGTTGCGGCTCATCCGCAATCTTCCGAATTACTCAGGTCTGTTCGACACCGTGCAGTTCGCCAAGTGGCGCACGCTCCGCGAGAAGCCCTACGCCAAGTCGCTCGCCCCGGTGGTCGGGCGATTCGTCCTCCGTCCGCCGCACGCGAAGCGCGACGTGAAGACATTCACGTTCGACGAAACGATTACCGCCATCGGCGACATCGTCTGGGGTGGTGGGCACCTCGCGCTGGCCGTTTGCGCCGTGCGCGCCTACGCCAAGAACGGCTGGCCGACGCGCATGTTCGGAGCGGAGTCGGGCAAGATCTCCGATCTGGCCGTGGTCGACAATCCGAACGATCCGCAGAATCCGTGGGGACCCGGTGATCTTACGCTCCCCGATGCGCGGCTCGAGGAACTCCCGACGGTCGGAATGAATCTTCTTCAGGCGATTCCGAAGAAAGACTACTGCATGCTGCTGGGCGGCGTCTCCGCGGCCAAACCGATCGTCACGGCCGAGACGCCGAAGCAGCAGGCGATGCTCGAAGTCAGCCTTCCGTATCAGCAGGTCACGAACATCACGAGCGCCTGGATCTGCGAACAGATGGGCGGCCTCCGCGGCAAGGGCGCAGCGGACATCCAGCGCGAGCTGCTCTATGGCCTGCGAAATCTGTTTGGCCTCAAGGACGCGGAAGACGAGGCCGCCGTGGGCATCGGCGTCGGCGAATCGCCGAATGCGCCGGGCCAGACGCTTGTACAGGTGCGGCTCACGCCGCCGTCGAAGATCGTGCCCGGCGGCCTGCACATCGATTTCGGGTTTACAGTGTAAGTCGTTGCGCCAGGGGGCGGATTCGTGGCGTTTCTCGGCATCGATGTCGGCACCAGCGGCTGCAAAGCGATCCTGATCGACGCGTCGGGTCAGGTGCTTGCCGAGGCGACGCATGAGTACCCGCTCTCGACGCCGCGGCCGCTCTGGTCGGAGCAGGCCCCGGACGATTGGTGGAATGCCGCGATCGCCAGCATCCGCGCCGCCATCCAGCAGGGCGGCGCTGCTGTCGATGCGATCGGCCTGACGGGCCAGATGCACGGCCTGGTCCTGCTCGACGACGCCGGAAACGTGCTGCGACCGGCCATCCTGTGGAACGACCAGCGCACCGGCGACGAGTGCCGCACGCTGACGGAGCGGATCGGCGCGGAGACCGTGCTTCGTCTGACAGGCAACCCGCTGCTGCCGGGGTTCACGGCTCCGAAAATCGAGTGGGTGCGACGGAACGAACCGCAGGTCTTCGAGCGCATCCGACGCATCCTCCTGCCCAAGGACTACCTGCGCTACCGACTCTCTGGAGAGTCCTTTACCGAAGTTTCGGACGCCTCGGGCATGTCCCTGCTCGACGTCGGCCGGCGGGCGTGGTCGCCGGAGATGCTCGACGCGCTCGGCGTGAAGACCGCATGGCTCCCGACGGTGACCGAGTCGATCGTGCCGAGCACCAGGGTCTCGCCTGCGGCGGCTGCCGCGACGGGCCTGAAGGCCGGCACGCCGATCATCGGCGGCGGTGGCGATCAGGCCGCCCAGGCTGTCGGCGCGGGCGTCGTACACGAGGGAACCGTCGCGGTGACGCTCGGCACGTCCGGCGTGGTCTTCGCGCCGATGAACGCGTACAGGCCCGAGCCGAAGGGGCGATTGCACGCCTTCTGTCACGCCGCCCCGGGCAAGTGGCACCTCATGGGCGTAATGCTCTCGGCCGCGGGCAGCCTCCGCTGGTATCGCGACGCGCTCTGCGCGCCGGAGCACGCGACCGCGACGGCGGGGGGGCGCGACGTCTACGATGAGCTGGTCGGGGCGGCCACCCAGATTCCCGCCGGCTCGGAGGGTCTGCTATTCCTGCCGTATTTGACGGGAGAACGGACGCCGCACCCGGACCCGCTCGCCCGCGGCGCGTTTGTCGGCCTCACGATCCGCCACACGAAGGCGCACCTGACACGGGCGGTCCTGGAGGGCGTCAGCTTCGGCCTGCGCGACTCGCTCGAACTCATGCGCGGTCTCGGCGTCGCTCCGAACGAGGTCCGCGTCTCCGGCGGCGGCGCAAAAAGCGCCCTCTGGCGACAGATACTCGCAGATATCTTCAAAACCGACGTCGTCCGCTCCAACGTCTCGCAGGGAGCGGCCTTCGGCGCGGCCATCCTCGCGGCCGTCGGCGTCGGCGCGCTGTCAAGCGTTGAAGCGGCGGCCGACGCAATCGTGCATGAGGTCGATCGGACGCGGCCGGGAGTGGACGCAGCGCGATATGACGCGGTCTATCGGCAGTACACGGCCCTGTACCCCCTCCTGAAAGGCGAGTTCGCCGCGCTTGGGAGCCTGGAATGATCCGGGTCGGGCTGCCATTCCACCTCCGCACGCTCGCCGGCGTTGATGGCGACGTCGCGCTGGACGTTCCGCCGCCAATAACGATCGGCGCCGTGCTCGATGCTTTGGAGGCAAAGTTCCCCGCGCTCCGCGGCACGATCCGCGACCACGGCACGCTCAAGCGCCGCCCGTTTATCCGCTTCTTCGTATGCGAGAAGGACGCGTCCCACGAGCCCGTGGACACGCTGCTCCCGGAGGCCGTCGCCCGAGGCCAGGAGCCCTTTCTCGTAGTCGGGGCCATCGCCGGCGGCTGATGCGTCGATCGCGCGATAGCACGGCGGCGTGCTCCTGCGGCAAACCACGGAAGCACGCCGCCTGTCGTTTCACGCCGATGCATGCAGACTACGGATGCGGTACCAGCCGCCCCCGATGGTCGTAGCAGTGAATCTGAAGCTGGTCGAGACTGTACGTTGCGTCCGGCTTCAGGCTGATCGACCGCCGGTACGCCTGTTCCAGGCTGTAGACCGCCGAGCGTTTCCGGTTCTGAAGCAGGTACGCGACCTCCGGCGACACGACCACCTCGATGCTGCGGATGTGCTCGCGCGTTACCATCAGTTGCAGCAACCGCATCACATCGAGCGCGACCGACTCGGATGTCTTGATCAGCCCCGTGCCGCGGCAGTGGTGGCAGTCCTGGTAGACGCTCCGCGTCAGGCTCGCCCGCTGCCGCTGCCGGGTCATCTCGATGATCCCGAACTGGCTCATCCGCAGCACCTTCGCCCGCTCCTTGTGCTGCTTGAGGTTCAGAATCAGCCGCCGCTCGATCTCGCGGCGGTGCGACTCCATGCGCATGTCGATGAAATCGCAGATGATCACGCCGCCGAGGTCGCGCAGCCGAAGCTGTCGCGGGATCTCGTCCGCCGCCTCCATGTTGAGCTTGAACGCCGTCGTCTCGGCGTCGTCCTCCATCCGGAACTTGCCGCTGTTCACGTCGATCGCCACGAGCGCTTCCGTCTGGTCGATCACCAGCGAACCGCCGTTGCGAAGCGGAACGTGCCGCGAGTGCAGTCGTTCCAGTTCCGCTTCGATGCCGTACTTGTGGAAAATCGGCATCGGATCGCTGTAATGAACGACGATGTCATTCGCCTTGGGGCTGAAGATCGACAGGAATTCCGTCGCCCGAGCCGCGACATCCGCGTCGTCGACGATGATCCGCTCGACGTCCGTCGAGAACACGTCCCGGATCGTCCGGATCACCAGGTCGCTGTCCCGGTAGAGCTCCGCCGGGGCGCGCTCGCTGTCGATGCGCTTCTCGACCGCCCGCCACAGCCGCGTCAGGTAGTTCAGATCGCTCTGAAGCTCCTTGCGGGTGCGATCCTCGGCCGCCGTCCGGGCGATGAAGCCGATGTCATCCGGCAGATCGAGTTCGTTGAGCTGGGCCCGCAGTTTCCGCCGCAGGTCCTCGTCCTCGATCTTCCGCGACACCCCGAGTTGACGCATCCCCGGCATCATCACCAGGAATCGCCCGGGAACGCTGAGGTACGTCGTCAGCGTCGGACCCTTCGTGCCGATGCCTTCCTTCGTGATCTGCACCAGCAGTTCTTGTCCGCGCCGCAGGCACTTTTGGATCGGCGGCCGCGCCTTGCGCGGCATCTTGCGCCCGACGTTCTCGGTGCGCTCATCGCTCGCGCCCGGGAAGAAGCGGGGATGCAGGTCGGAGATGTGCAGAAAGCCGTTCTTGCCCAGACCGAAGTCGATGAACGCCGCCTGGATGCTCGGCTCGACGTTCGTCACCACGCCTTTGTAGATGTTGCCGACGTGGTTCTCCGACGACGCCCGTTCGAGGTAGATCTGCTCCAGCTTGCCGTCTTCGACGATCGCGATCCGGCACTCCTCGCCCGGCACGATGTTGACGATCATCTCGCGCTTGCGGTCGCCCGACGGCGGCGCGGCATCGCCCACGTCGATCACCGTCAGTGCATCAAGGCCGCGACCGTCGTCCTCCGGCTCGATCTCGACGACCGGGGATTCCCTTTCGCCTTCGCCGAAGACGCGCGAATCCGCGTCGTCCGACTCGGCCCAGTCACGGCGCCGCGGGCGCGACTGCCGGCCGCGACGGCGATCACCGCGCCGTCCTTTCCGGCCGGGCGGGGCTGCCTCCGCCGGCTCCTCACCGGTCTCTGTTGTTTCGTCCGGCTCCGCCGTTTCGACTTCGTCGACCTCGGGTGCGTCTACGGCGTCGGCTCGCTCCTCGAAATCCTCCGATTCGAGCACTTCGCGGGCTTCGAGCCGCTCGTCCATCTCGTGCTCGTCCTCCTCCGCGCCGCCGAAGTCGATCGGAAGGGGGGCCAGCACCGTGGGCCGGTCAGCCGGGGGCGTGAATGGCTCGCCTGCGACCGGTGCGCCAGCGCCCTCGCCGGCTCGCTGCTGCATCCGGCGCTTCCGGCGCAGCCGACGCTTCTGGCTGCGGGAGAGTGGCCGTTGATCATCGCCGCCGACCACACCCTCCGCCGGAGGTCCCTGTTCGACGTGCTCGGTCTCATCGAGCCGCTCGCCCTCCTCGAATGCACGCTGTTCGGCGAGGATCGCCTCCGGACGCACCGGCGGCTGCGGTTCGCCCCGCCGCTGGTCGCGCGGTCCGCCGCCGCGAAAGTCGTTTTCGACGCCCTCATCCCGTCCGCCGCGGCCACGGCCTCGGCGTCGTCGCCGTCGCCGGCGACCGCCGCCTTCCTCCTGCTGAAAACCTGCGTCGCGGCCGGCTTCGCGCATTCCGGGACCGTTCCGCGGCCCGCGATCGTTGCGGCCTCGATGTTCACCGCGCACTCCGCGGTCATAGCGGCCGCCGTGATCGAGCGGCTGCGGCTCATCCTCGACGGTCGGCGGCCGGATCGCCTCGATGAGCGGTCGAATCCGCCCGGAACTCGCGGGCGGCCGGACATCGCGCGGCTGAGGCGGCGCGGCGGGCGCATCTGCACGCCCGGGGTCTTCTGCACGCGACGCGGTTGCGGCGGCGGGTGGGGCGGCAGCCGGACCGGCCGGACGAGCCGTTCGGGTCGGGGGAAGGGTAACTACGCGCGGCGCTTCCGTCGGAGGCGCCGCCACGGCTGCAGCGGTCTTCGCCGCCGGTGATTCGGATGCGGGAGCCGCCTCTTTGATCTTCGGCTGGGTCGGCTTGGTTGCCGCCATGCGGATGACCACGCCGTCACCGGTCGGCGCGGCGGCCTCGGATTCGCTTTTCGCGGGCTTGCGGCGGCGAGTTGTGGGCGGCGCGCCTTCTTCGCTCTCGGATTTCGGCTTCGCGGGGGTGCGGCGGGCGGTCCTGGGCTTCTTTGCCGGCGTCTCTTCCGCTGCTGCGTTGGGCGGCTCCGTTTCGATCCCCGTGTCAGTTGTCTTCTTTTCCGCGGTCTTCCGCGGAGCGCGCGTCGTCGTCGAGCGCGCCGTCTTCTTCTTCGCCAAGAGTGTTCCTTTCGCGGACGCCTGCGTCGCGCGACGCGGCTGTCCAGTCCTTGTCCCATCGGACTTCGACGCGGCGGACGCGATGTTCGGTCCGCTCCGGCGCGAGTCCCATGCACGTTGTCACCTCGGAGGGTCGCGCTGACTGCTGGCCGTCGAATGTCAGCCGCATGTACAGCACGTCTCCCTCCATCCAGATCGCTTCGACGAACCGTCGAATGTCGATTGTGCGGGGCGGTCGATCCGGCCCGCTCTCACGCGTCACCTCGAGTTGCGCGTGAGCCAGAATGCTCTCCATCGCCTTCGACGCCGTTTGCGCATCGTCTCCGCCGAGTTCCACGGCATAGACGGCGCTGACGGGGTGCGGCGTTCCCGGACCGATCGCGGCGTCCACGCCGATCGCCACGCAGCCCGACGGCAGGGTCGCCGTCAGCTGCGCCAGGAGCGCACCACTTTCATGCAAGCCGGACAGGTCCACGATCGCGAGTTGACACTCGGAAGCGGTTCCCACCCGCCGCGGCAGCACGACATTCACGCGCGGCTGCGGGTTGAAACCCTCGGACCAGGCGAGCGGCCAACGCGCCCGAACCAGGGCCCGCGTCAGCATTCGCAGCTCGTCATGGTGCGAAAGATACCGCAAATCGCCCCGGATCGCATAGTGCACCGCCGCCCGCTGCCGCCCGGCCGACTTTCCCTCCGTCGCGGATCGCTCGGGGATTGCGAATTTCGACCCCCGCGTGCCGTGCGACTCGCAATTTTCGGGAGCGGTGCTCCCCGGGTCCATGATCACGGATTGGTGCTCAAAGTTCGTCCGGATTCGCGCTTCGCCGGCGGTCGTTCAGCAGATTCAGGACCTGCCGCTCTTCCTCGAACCGCAAAATCGTCTTTGCCAGTTGTTCGCATTCGGCCAGCGTGGTCCCGCGGATCGTCCGCTTGATCTCCGGGATGTTGTGCGGCGCCATCGACAGCGTCCGAAGCCCCATCCCCAGCAGCAGTTCCGTGTACAGCGGGTTGCCCGCCATCTCGCCGCAGATATTCACCGCCGTGACCGCCCGCCGTCCCGCCCGGACGACCTCGCGGATGAGCCGCAGGATCGCCGGGTTGTGCGGCGAATACAGGTAGGCGACGCGCTCGTTCGCCCGGTCGACCGCAAGCGTGTATTGCGTCAGATCGTTCGTGCCGATCGACAGGAACTCGACCTCCTTCGCGAAGCTCGCCGCCAGCATCGCCGCGGCCGGAGTTTCGATCATGATGCCGACCTGAACGTCCCGATTGAACGGCAGCCCGTCCTCCTCGAGGTCCTCCATGACGTCATTCAGCGTCGACCGCGCCTGCCGGATCTCCATCAGCGTCGTCACCATCGGAAACATGATCTTCACGGCCCCCTCGGCGCTCGCGCGAAGGATGGCCCGAAGGTGCGTCTTGAACATGTCCAGGTGGTGCAGGCAATAGCGCAGCGAGCGCAGGCCCAGCACCGGATTGTGCTCGGTCGACGCTCCCATGAATTCGCTCATCTTGTCCGCGCCGAGATCGATCGAGCGGATCGTGATCGGTTTGCCGCGCGCGTGTCGGACCGCCGTTCGGAAGACCTCGTACTGCTGTTCCTCGCTCGGCAGCCGCGTTCCCTGTAGAAACAGGAACTCGGAGCGGTAAAGCCCGATCCCCTCCGCGCCCGAGTCCATCGCGTGCCGCGTTTCCTCCGCCAGCTCGATGTTCGCAAGCAGCGTGACGTGCGTGCCGTCGAGCGTGAGCGCCGGCAGGTCTCGCAGCCCCGCGAGTTCGCGCTCGTTCTGGCGATACCGAACCTGGCGGTCGCGGTAGCGCGCGATCGTGTCCTCGTCGGGATCGGAAATCACGATCCCCTGCGTGCCGTCGACGATGACCGTCTCGCCGCCCGTCACCAGCGTCGTCACGTTGTTCATCGCCACGGCCGCAGGAATCCCCAGCATCCGCGCGATGATCGCCATGTGCGACGTCTGCCCGCCGACATTCAGGACAAAGCCCAGGATGTGCTCCCGGTCGAGCGTGACGGCCTGCGAAGGCGTGATGTCATGGGCCACGATGATGACCGGTTCGGTCAGCTTCTTGATGTCCTCCCGGGCGCGGCCGAGGATGTGCCGCAGGACGCGTTTTTCGATGTCGTACAGGTCCTTGACGCGCTCCTTGAAGTACGGATCCGTCGCGTCGAGGAAGACCCGCTGGCGCTTGTTCATCTCCTGCCCGAAGGCGTAGGCGGCCGAATAGCGGTGGGTCTCGATGGCCGCCACGACCGACTTGCGCAGCCCGGCGTCGGCGATGAACTTCTCATGGAACGCGAAGATGTCCGCCATCTGAGCGCCGTATTTGCGCGAGAGCCCGCGGCGAATGTCGTCGACTTCCTGCCGCGCCGTCTCCATGGCGGCATCGAGAATGCGCACCTGTTCCGGGATCCCGGCTTCCGCAATCGTGCGGCGCGGGATTCGATACTCCTCGGTATCGAGAACGAGCGCCGGGCCGATGGCGACGCCGGGCGATGCAGCGATTCCCTTTTTGATATTCATCGATTTGTCGGGGGCGTGCGGGGCGGCCGGGGGGAAGGCGCGGCGCACTGGCTATTCGTCATGCCCGCACTCAGCCCTCGGATGCCCGCCTGCCTTGATTGTTCTCACGACGTCGCCGCGCTCGGTTCCGCTTCACCAAAGCCGCTTTCGAACAGCGCCACGAGCGCCTCAACGGCCTCTTTTTCGTCATCCCCTTCCGCCCGGATGCGGAGCTTCGTGCCCTGCGTCGCCACGAGCATCAGCAATTCCATCGGACTCCGGGCGTCCGCCTCGCGATCGACATTCGCCACCACCATCCGCGCGGCAAACCGCCCCGCCTCGTCCACGACGCGCATGATCGGCCGAAAGTGCAGCCCTTCCTTGTTGCGAACCTCGATTTCGCGTTCGTAGGCCACGGCCGCTCCGCACATCCGTGTGTTCCCGCCGCCGACGGCCGCGCCCCGGCCGGCCTGATCAGGTCAGCAGGCGCTCGTCGGCCTCGCGGAGCAGGTCGTAGATCTTCTCCGGCGTGTCTGACTGCCGCAGGAACTTGCGGAATTTCTCTCCCTGAAGCTGCTTGTACACCAGTTCCATCGCCTTCAGGTGCGTTTCGGTCTGATCGGTCGGGCTCAGGACCAGGATGATCCCGAAGACCGGCTGACCGTCGTGGGAATCATAGTCGATCCCGTGCGCGCTGCGCCCGACGGCCGCCATCACGCGCGGCAGCCCGTCGATCTTCGCGTGCGGCAGCGCGACGCCCTTTCCGAATCCGGTCGTCCCCCGGGATCGCTCGCGCGAGAGGATCGACTTCGTGATCTTCTCGACGTCGTCCTCGGCGACAAATCCCGCCGTTCCGAACAACTGAACCAGCTCGCGGATCGCCGCCGCGCGGTCTCTTGCGGCCAGGTCGGCGGCGATGCAGCGTTGGTCCACCAGCTCCGTCAATTTCATCAGCGACCCCGGCTGCCCTGCGAATCCGTCGACTCACCGTCGACGTCAGGCTTGTCCATCATTCTGCTGCGGGTGTTTGCGATTCCGCAATCGCTCCTTGTGACGCCGGATCTGGTTTTCCACCTTGTCCAGGAGCACGTCGACCGCGGCGAAAACGTCATCATGTTCTTCGCTCGCGACAAACGGGTGCGTGCCGTCGGTGTGGACGATGATCTCTGCGCTGTGCTTGCCGTGATCGCCGTCCAGAACGACGTCGATCCGTTGAATCCGGTCGTAAAATCGGACCAGGCGTTCGGCCTTTTTCTCACAATACTCGCGAAGCTCATCTCCAACACCCATGTGCCGGCCGGAGACGGTGACCTGCATCTTTAACCTCCGGATCACGCCGGCTCGATCCGGCCGGCCATGATCGGTCTGTCAGGAGAGTCAACTGGACTACGCAGATTGAATGTAAGCGGCGCGGGGCAGAACCGTCAAGCCGGCCCCTTTTGGCCCTCCCGTTCAGCAAGTTTCGCTCTGGAACGTACTTATGGAAACACCCTTCATCTCCGTTTCGGACGCGGCCTCGCATCGCCGGGCCGCCGCGTCGATTCTCGCTCGATCAGCCGCGGACCGACAAGCTCCGCCGTGCCTGGCAGAGGCGCCTCACCGTCGAGGCGTTTCAGAATTCCCTCGGTCGCCCGAGCCCCGATCTCGCTCGGGTTCACATCGATCGCACTGAGCGTCGGGCGGATGTGCGTGGCGCACGGGCCGTCGCCGATCGACAGAATGCTGATCTGCCGACCCGGCCAGCATCCCGCACCCGCCGCCGCCAGGCAAGCCGTTCTGGCGGCCGAAACGCCGACCGTGACGATGCCGTCCGCTCCCTCCAGGCGCTCGCCGAATGCTCGCGGCCCGTGGCGGACGCTTTCGGCCGAAACGGCTTCGACGTGAACGTGCTCGGCCGCGGTCGACTCGAGAAAACCCTCGCGCGCGGCGGCGCGAACGCCGTCATCCACGAACAGAACGCGTTTCTGCCCGTTGCGCGACACGAAGCGCGCCGCCGCCCGTCCGGCCTCCCGCCAGTCCGGGGCTACGAAGCTGGCGCTGGGAGGGGCCTCATACGTGTGCAGGACCGGCCGCGCGCCGATGACTTCGGTCAGTGTGCGGTGCGCCGCCTCGGACAGCGGTTCACAGACGAGCACTCCGTCGACGCGCCCGGAGATGAAACGCTCAATGGCGCTGCCCGCCTCTTCCGGCGAATCGGGCAGCTCTACGGGGTGAATCAGGTAGCCCGCTTTCCCCGCGCGCCGGACGGCGCCGCTCAGGATCGCCGCGGCATGTGGATCGCGCAGGTCGCGAACGAGCGCGATCAGGGCGAATCCCCGACCGGTCGCGAGACATCGCGCCGCGAAGCTCGGCGCATAGTTGAGCTTGCGGCAGGCCTGAAGAACGCGCTGTTTGGTTGCGCGGCTGATGTCGGGCCGGTCGTTCATGGCCCGGGAGACCGTGCCGCGCGAAAGCTCCGTCTCGCGCGCGATGTCGTCGATCGTGACCTTGCGGCGCATGGCGGCGTCCCTGTCGAATGCCCAGCCTGGCAGAACCCGGCACGAAGGAAAGCGGCCCAGCGCAGTCTGCGAGATGATCGCTCCTGCGGCTCCGGATTCTAGCTGTTCATCGGCCGGCCGCAATCACATGGGCATGCATGCAGCGAGACGGGCGAACCCGGTCCCGCTACCATGATCGCGCGGCGCAGGTCGCCTCCCGGGCGTGCGTGCGGCGCTGGATCGGATCGAACGAAGATGCGGTTGAAACGAAGCACGGTTCGCGCGGTTGCAATCGTCGTCGGTGTGCTGGTCGGCGTGGCGGGCGGCGTGGGCAGCTTCACCTTCGTCTATGCCGACGGCGGTTCGTACATGACCAACGACCCGCGGGCGTGCGCGAATTGTCACGTCATGCAGCAGCACTACGACGCCTGGGCGAAGTCGAGTCACCACGCCGTCGCGACCTGCAACGACTGCCACGCGCCGCACGACTTCTTCGGGAAGTACTGGACCAAGGCGCGAAACGGGTACAACCACTCGATGGCCTTCACGCTCGGGAATTTCCACGAGCCGATACAGATTACCGAACCGAACCGACGGATCACCGAGGGCGCCTGCCGTTACTGCCACCAGGACATGGTCCGGATGATCGACCCCGTGCATTCCAGCGGTGAGATCGAGTGCATCCGGTGCCATTCGTCGGTCGGGCATATGCGCTGATCGCGAGGGAGCTGCCAGATGTCAGTCACCGATTCTCCGAAACCACAGCCCGACCGGCCAACGCGGGTTTTCCCCGTCATGCTCGTCGCGGCGATCGCCACGACCGTCCTGACGGCCGGGCTCACGGCGCTGCTCGTCTCGATCTTCGAGCACAAGCAGGAGGCGCGGACGACCTTTTTCCGAAACGTGGAACTCACGGACGACACCGAGGACCCGGCGGAATGGGGTAAGAACTTCCCGCTTCAGTACGACAGCTACCGTCGAACGGTGGATCAGAAGCGGACGCGCTACGGCGGCAGCGAGGCGGAACCGAAGCCGCCGACGGACGCCGATCCCCGCACGGTCGTCGCCCAGTCGCGCCTGGCCGAGGATCCCCGCCTCAAGACGATGTGGGCGGGCTATGCCTTCGCCATCGACTTTCGCGAGGAGCGCGGCCACGCCTACATGCTCGAGGACCAGTTGTTCACGGAACGCCAGAAGGTCAAGCAGCCCGGAACCTGCCTGCATTGCCACGCCTCGATGTACGTTCCCTATAAAAAAGCCGGCGGGGGCGACATCATCAAGGGCTTTGAGACGCTCAACCCGATGCCGTACGAGGAGGCGAGCAAGCACGCCAGCCACCCCGTCGCGTGCATCGACTGTCACGATTCGCAGACGATGGCGCTTCGTGTGACCCGTCCCGGCTTCATCGAGGGCATCCGCGCCTACAAGGCATCCCAGGGCGTCAAGGACTACGACGTCAACACGATGGCCACGCGCCAGGAGATGCGCACCTTTGTCTGCGGTCAGTGCCACGTGGAATATTACTTCAAGGGCCCTGAGAAACGGCTCACGTACCCCTGGTTCAAGGGGCTCAAGGCCGACCAGATTCTCGAGTATTACGACGAAGTGAAGTTCAAGGACTGGACGCACGCGATCTCCGGCGCGCCCGTGCTCAAGGCGCAGCACCCCGAATTCGAAATGTGGAACCAGGGTACGCACGCCCGCGCCGGCGTGGCCTGTGCGGACTGCCACATGCCCTACACGCGCGTCGGCGCGATGAAGGTCAGCGATCACCACGTCCGCAGCCCGCTGCTGAACATCGCGAACGCCTGCCAGACGTGCCACAAGGTCCCCGAGAGCGAACTCCTCGCCCGCGCGGAGACCATCCAGGACCGAACCTGGGAGATGCGCGGCATCGCGATGGACGCACTCCTCGCGCTCATCCGCGACATCGAATCAGCGAAGAAGGCCGGCGCCGCCGACGCGCAGCTTGAGTCCGCGCGCGATTTCCAGCGGAGGGCGCAGTTCCTCCTCGACTTCATCGAGGCGGAAAACTCGATGGGTTTCCATGCCGACCAGGAGGCCGCGCGCCTCCTTGTGAACTCCGTCGACTACAGCCGCAAGGGGCAGGAGGCGATCCGCCTGCTTCCCAAGGGCGTGGCCCGAGCCGAATAGGCGCTTGGGCGGCCGCGATCCGGGCGCAATTGACTACTGCTCGCCCAGGCGGAGCAGCCTGCGAATCGCAGACGATAGCGTGTCCTCGCGGGCGATGTGGGAAAGTTCGCCCGCGTCGACCCAGCACCCGAAGCACACGCCGCAACTGTCGACGATCGTACCCGGGCGCAGCCGCGTGTTGAGCGGAATCAGGCTGCCGCCCCCGCCGCAGCGCGGACAGGTTCGCTGAACGCCGGCCGGCCGTTCGACCTGCTTGGCCGCGGTCAGATCCTCCCGGATCCACTCCCGCGGCGGTTTCAGGAGGATCCGTTCCAGTTCGAGAGCATCGAACCACCATCCCCCGCACGCGGGGCACTGTTCAACCTCGACGTCCGACCATCGTCGCGAAACAAGTGCCGTGTCGGTGCACACCGGGCAGCGCATCTCAATCTCCCGTCCGCTCGAAACGCCGCGGCCCCCGTTCGGCGTCAGTGAACTGTAACGTGGGGCGCACTGGGTTGCGCAGTAGAATTGCAGGCTGGTTTTGTAGCACCCGGCCCGGTTGCACGCTCAATTTCCGCGGGATCCTGCGTCCATCGGCGAGGTGAGCATTTCCGCGACCTTCTCGGCGAGTCTCGACGTCGCAAACGGTTTGGGCAGAAATTCGATATCCGCTCCATTCGGACCCATCTGCCCGGCGATCTCCTCGGTATAGCCCGAGATCAACAGGATTCGAAGCGTCGGCCAGCGCTCACGCAGCCGTGCCGCCAGGTCCCGTCCGCTCATCCCCGGCATCAACGCGTCGGAGATGAGCAGGTCGATCGGCTTCGTGGCGGCCGCCGCCACCGCCAGGCCGCCCTCGCCGTTTTCGGCTGTCAGAACGGTATACCCAAGGCTCCGGAGCGATGCGGCGATGACTTCCCGGACATCGCGCTCATCCTCCGCGAGCAGGATCGTCGCCGACCCCTCCGGCGGCCGCCGCGCGGGGCGGGAGCGGATCGGCGGTTCCGGCTCACCGCACGCGAGCGGGAGGTAGATTCGGAAGGCGGTCCCGCGGCCCGGCTGGCTCGTTACGGCAATGCTCCCGCCGAACTGTTGCACCAGACCGTACACCGTGGATAGACCCAGACCCGTCCCCCGGCCGAGCTCCTTCGTCGTGAAGAACGGCTCGAAGATGCGCTCACGGGTGCTCTCATCCATCCCCACGCCCGTATCGGAAACCGCCACGAACGCGTTCTCCCCGATGGCCAGGTTTCCGCCCGTCGCGACGGCCGCTGCGTCCAGGCTTATCCGGCCGGTCTCGATCGTCAGCCGCCCCCCGTCAGGCATCGCATCGCGCGCGTTTACCGCGAGATTGACGAGGATCTGCTCGATCTGTCCGGCGTCCGCGAGGACCGCTGTCCGCGTGTCGCTCTCGCGGGTGATCAGCTCGATGTTCTCGGGAATCAGCCGCCTGAGCATCGGCTCGATCGCCCGCACCCGCTCGCCGAGGTTGATCACCTTCGGCACGACCATCTGTTTGCGGGCGAAGCTTAGCAGTTGTCGCGTCAGCTCCGCCGCCCGCTGGGCATGTCGATTGATGTGCTCGGCGTGCTCGTAGATCGGAGTGCCCGGCGGAGCAGCCGATTGCACGAATGCGGCATCGCCGTAGATGGCCGTGAGAATGTTGTTGAAATCATGGGCGACGCCGCCCGCGAGCCGGCCGATCCCTTCCAGTTTCTGCGCCTGAAGAAGCTGTGCCTCGAGCCGTTTGCGGTCGCTGATATCCACGAGGTTTGCGACGATTCCCCCGCGACCCGGCAGGGGGGCGAGGCCGTAGAGGACCGTGACCGTCGCACCGTCCTTGCGCCGCACCTCGAATTCGACGTCCTGAAGCGAGTCGCTTCGCGCGAGGTTCTCGGCGAATGACGTACGCGCCGCGTCCCGATTCGCCGGCGGGATCACGAGATCAAAATGCCGGCCCACCAGCTCTTCCGCGGAATAGCCCGTAAGTTCGCAGTATCGGGGGTTGACGACCCGCATGATCCCGTCGGCGTCGATCACGACGATCCCGAAAATCGCGCTCGAGATGATCCGATCGCGAAGTTCGCCCTCGCGCTGGATCGCCGCTTCATGCGCGGCCGTCGAGCGATTCAGCGCGCTCGCGGAAACGAAGATCAGAGCGGTCGCTCCGACGGCGATCACGACAACCGTCAGGGCGAAGCCAAAGGATGTGTCATAGACGCCCGCCAACTCGCCTTCCAGGAGCAGAAACCCGATTGCCGGAGAGAGCAGAATCGCGATCGGCAGCAGCCGCACCGCCAGCTCCCGCCCCGGGCCCGGCTGGACGATCGGTGCGGTCAGCCCATCGCGCGGCCGGAGTCCGAGCACGCCGAGTCCCAGCACGACGATGCACCCGGCGGTCTGCGTGGAGATCGCTCCGAAGGGAGACACGCGAAAGAGCGCTTCCACATCGAAGAGATGACCGACGAGACTGACATAGCCGATCAGGACCCCGCCGAGCGCCAGGAGCTGGCCTGCCCGCGGCCAGCGCCGGGTCCCCACCGTGCCGGCGGACACCAGGACGAGCCCCAGCGACGCCGCGACCGACATTCGCCCCGGAGGCGTCAGGCGGCTGGCCGATCGCCAGTCCGTGAGCAGCAGTTCGTCAATTCCGAGATCGACATCGAACATCCGCTCGGTCAGCGTTGCGCCCGCGATCGCGATCGCCGCTCCCGACGCTGCGACTCCCGCGCTGCGCCACGCGGGCGAGCGGGCGGCGGCGCCGCCCAACCCGGCCGCGCACAGGATCACGCAGATCGCCGCGTTGACCTTCATGGTCGCGAGGCCCGGCACGAGTTCAAACAGATACGGGATGCCGAATGCCCAGCCGATCAGCGCCGTAACCGCGATGAGGATCGGCGCAACGATCGCGAGGTTCATCAGCCGGCGCGAAGCGCGCGAAGTGGTCCAAGCCTGTTCCATCGACGAACCCAGCATACTGCAACAGAAACTTGCGGTACACAGGCCTAGACGCCTCGCGGCGGCCGGGCCGCACGCGGTCCGTGCGCCTGGAAATCTTGACGGGGTGAGCCCGCGATCTCGCGGCGACCGTCGTCCGATGAAAACGCCCGCAGTGGGCGATTGACCACCGCGGGCGTATTCAACGTCGAGGACGCAACCCGGACGCGCGGTCCGGTCGGCGGTTTATCCGGCCGCGCCGACCGTCGCCACCGTTTCGGCGGCTTCCGCTTCGCGGCGGGCTTTCTCCGCGCGGGCTTTGGCGGCCGCGGCGCGTGCCTCGGCCGAGATGCGGCGCTCGCGCAGCTTGCGGGCCTTGCCGACGCGATCGCGCAGGAAATAGAGCTTGCAGCGGCGCACCTTGCCGCTGCGGCGCACCTTGATCGACGCGATCCGGGGGGAGTGCAGCGGGAACGTGCGCTCGACGCCCTCTTCGCCGACCAGCCGGCGGACGGTGAACATCTCGTCGAGCCCCGCGCCGCGGCGTGCGATCACATCGCCCTCGTAATCCTGAAGACGCTCCTTTTCGCCCTCCGCGATGCGGAGGGTGACGATCACCGTGTCGCCGATCTCAAAATCGAGAGTTCCGGACCGTTGATATTTCTTCTCGACGATGTCGAAGATCGGGTTACGCATGGCTGACCGTCCTTTCTGATTCCGGCGACGCGGCGGGTAGGGCCGCGGCAAAATGCCAACTTCCTTCAGTATCGGCAGACCGCGGTTGAGCCCGCGATCGTTGTTTCCTGTGCGGCGTCCAGCAGGTCCGGACGGCGCTCGCGCGTCCGGTCGAGCCCCGCCTGCCGCCGCCAGTTCTCAATCTCAGCGTGATTGCCGGAAAGCAGCACGTCCGGAACGCTGAGGCCGCGAAACTCGCGCGGCCGCGTGTAGTGCGGCCCTTCCAGCACGCCGGCCCGGAACGATTCTCCCACCGGGCTGTCCTCGTTTCCGAGCGCGCCCGGCAGCAGCCGAACGACGGCGTCGATCACGGCCAGTGCCGCGACCTCTCCGCCGGTCAGCACGAAATCACCCAGGCTGATCTCCTCCGGCTCGAGCAGTTCGACGATGCGTTCGTCAAATCCCTCATAGTGGCCGCAGATCAGCAGCAGCCGCGGGGCGGCGGCGAGCCGTTCGGCAGTCGTCTGGTCAAAGCGGCGACCCTGCGGCGTCAGAAGCACTCGCAGGGTCGGCCGTGGGTCAAGTTTTTCGATCGCGTCGACCGCGTCGCACACCGGCTGGCAGGCGAGCACCATGCCGGGCCCGCCGCCGAAGGGGCGATCGTCGACTTTCTTATGCGGATCAGCGGAGAATTCGCGAAGCTGGTGGGGGACGATCTGCGTGACGCCGGACGCCTGTGCGCGCCCGATTACACTCGCCGTGACATACGGCTGAATGACCTCGGGAAACAGGGTAAGTACGTCGATTCGCATGGCGTTTTTTCACGCAGTGCCTGCAGCATGGATTCTCTACGAAACGGCGACGCCGGCCTTCTTGAGCAGCGAGCGCACGGTGTCGGACGCCTGAGCCCCGTTGCCGAGCCAGAACTTCGCCCGATCAACGTCGATTTTCACTTGCTTCGCCGCGTCCTTGTTCTGCGGGTCATAGGTGCCCAGTTCCTCGAGCGCCCGACCGTCGCGCGGCGCCCGCGAGTCCATGACGGTGATCCGATAATAGGCCAGGTGGCTTCGACCCATCCGTTTCAAACGCAGCTTCACCATTGCTTCACGTCTCCCGAACGCACCGTCACTGTCGCGACCATCCCCGACGCGGCAGGCAACCACCCCGCCCCGACCTGCGACGAACGCGAGCCCTTCAATATAAAGGGCTTTGGCCGCCTTGCCAAGAGGCCCCGTGGGCCGTTCGAACGGTTCGCCCCCGGTTGGGTCGACCGGGCCGATTTTTCTCATAATACCTGTCAATCCGGGCGAAACCGCGACCCCGGCATTGAAATTGCCACCTCAAGCACTGCAATTTGGACACGGGCCGGCAGCGACCATTGTTTCGGGCCCGGCCGAGCCCTAGCATAGTGTGAACGGCGGTTCGCAAAGGGAACCGGCCGTTCATTCCCGGGGAGCGAATCATGACATTCCGAAGGTCGTCGGTCGCGCTGCTGAGCGCGATTTTCGTCGTTTCGATGGCGCCGGCACAGGATCCCTGTGACGATGGCGCGTTCTTGTGCGGAAAGGCAACCGCGCTGATCCGGGCGCACGGCGACGGTCCGTTTACTCCCGATGACCCGGACGTCCCTCAGACGCGCGAGAACATCGGCGACACGGACGTCCTGCACTGCGATTTCGAGATCGAGCTATTCCCCGCGACCAGCACCGTCGCCGGGCACAACACCATGACCGTCCGCAGCCTCGCCGAAGGTCTGACGCAATTCACCTTCCGCCTGCGGTCAAACATGACGGTCTCCGCCGTGACGCTCAACGGAGTGACCTCGATTCCACCCGCGAGCGTCCAGATGGTCGGCATCTACGGCCGCCGGGTGACGCTCGATCGCGCGTACAGCCTCAATGAGACGTTCACGATCCGGATCGATTACAGCGGTGCGCCGGCGAACGTCGGCTTCGGCTCGTTCATGTTCGGCTCGCAGGGCGGCTATCCGATGATCGGTTCGCTCAGCGAGCCCTATTACGCCGCCACCTGGTGGCCCGTAAAGGACGGCGACGCGCTCGATCCCGGCGACAACAAGGACAAGTTCACGATCGACACCGCCATCATCGCACCCGCGGAACTGACCAGCCTGAGCAACGGCGTCCTGGTTGGAGTCGACGATCTCGGCACGCGTCGTCGCTTCCGCTGGTCGACGGACTACGCGACGTCGACGTACCTCGTGTTCATCAGTTCGACGAACTACAACACGTGGAGCGTCGATTACGTGCATCCCGGTGGCACCATGCCGGTTGAATTCGCCATCTTCCCGGGACACGATTCGAGCGGAAACCGGGCCGCCTGGGAACGGACCCTGCCGATGCTCGCCGCGTTCCGCGAACCCTTCGGCGAATATCCGTTCATCAACGAAAAATACGGCATCTACGAGTTCCAGTTCGGCGGCGGGATGGAGCATCAGACCTTCACCGGCCAAGGCACCTTCAGCGAATGGGTGACGGCCCATGAACTCGGACACCAGTGGTGGGGCGATGACGTGACCTGCCGAACCTGGCACGATATCTGGCTCAACGAGGGCTTCGCCACGTACTCGGAGGCGCTCTGGGCCGAGCGCCGGCCCGGCTCTTCGGGCTTTCCGGCTTATCGCAGTGAGATGAACGCGTCCCGACCGGGCCGCGTCGACGATTCGGTCTACGTGTACGACACCAGCAGCGTCGGCCGGATTTTCAGCGGCACGTTTTCATACGCCAAGGGCGGCTGGGTCCTGCACATGCTTCGGCACGTCGTCGGTGACGACGTGTTCTTCGACATCCTGGCCGACTACCGCGCGACCTTCACGGGCAGCGCGGCCACCACGGACGACTTCACGGCCGTCGCGTCCGCCGTTTCGGGGATGGACCTGTCCACCTTCATCGAGCAGTGGGTTTACCTTCCCGGCGCCCCGACGTACGAATTCGGCTGGCGCAACGTCACCATCGCCGACAGCCCCTATCTTCAGTTGCACATCCGCCAGGTGCAGTCGGCCGCCTATCCGACTTTCGTGATGCCGATCGATATGCGCATCGACCGCAGCGGCGGGTCCTCGACCACCGTCGTGCAGAACGGCGCTGCCCTTCAGCACTACCTGATCCCGCTCCCGTCGCCCGCCACCGGCGTCGCGCTCGATGAGTTCGACTGGATTCTCCTTGAGGGAAAAACCGCGGTTCCGTACGTGGAAGGTCCGCCGAAGGTCGTCGCGCTGACGCCGTCGATCGGCGCCGAAATCGAGTCAGCGGCCGCTCCGACCGGTGCAACGATCCAGTTCAGCGAGGCGGTGAGCGTCACGGCCGCGGATTTCGTCGTCGCGGGGCCCGGCGGTGCCGTGCCGTTCACGCTGAATTACGCGTCCGGTTCCTACGTCGCGACGCTCGACTTCGGCTCCGCCCTGACACCTGGGTCATACCAGGTCACGGCCCGGAGCACGCTGCGTTCGGTTGCGGCGAATCTCGCGCTGGATGGTGAAATCACCTCCGCGCCAGCGCCGCTCCCAAGCGGCGACGGTTTGCCCGGCGGTGATGCGGTCTGGACGTTCCACGTCCGGCCCGCCTGCCCGTGGGATCTCGATGGCAATGATGTGATCGACCTGACCGATCTCGCGATCATCCTCTCAAACTTCGGCACGACGAGCGGCGCCGAACCCGCCGATGGCGACATCGACGGCGACACCGACGTCGACCTGCAGGATTTGGCGCAGGTGCTCGCGCAATTTGGCGCTGCCTGCCCGTAGCGCCCCTCGTCCGACGGCGCGGACCGATGGTGCGTGAATGATCCGTCAGCGGCCTCCGGCTGAGCCCGGAGGCCGCCGCGCTTCCCACCCATCCTCTCGCTTGGCAGCGCGGGGCCAAGCGGTATACTCGCCGCTCTTCGTCCGCTGTTTGCAGGGGCCTCACACTTCCCGCATGAGGCCGGGGAAAAGGACAACCGGAGAGACCGTTATGGGTGCACGCGCTGTCGAGGATATTCGGAATATCGCACTGCTCGGCCATTCCGCCGCCGGCAAGACGACGCTCGCCGAGGCGATGCTCTTTCACCTGAAGGTGACCAACCGCCTCGGCAGCGTGGACGACGGCACCAGCATCCTCGACTACGACGACGAGTCCAAGGAGCGAAAGCAGAGCGTCGAATCCTCCGTGCTTTACCTGGAGCATCACGGCAAGCACATCAACATCATCGACACGCCGGGCATGCCGGACTATTGCGGCCAGGCGATCCTCGCGCTCGCCGGCGTCGACACCGCGGTGATCGTCATCTCCGCCGCCGCCGGGATCGGCGTGAACACCCGTAAGATGTTCCAGATCGCAGGCGAGTACGGCCTCGCCCGCATGATCGTCATTACCCGCATCGACGCCGAAAACGCCGACCTCACGGAGCTGGTCAACAGCATCCGCGAGACTTTCGGCAGCGAATGCCACCCGATCAATCTGCCCGCCGACGGCGGCAAGCGCGTGATCGACGTGCTCCAGGTCGAGGAAGGCAGCGCCGACATTCTGGACGTGAAGCAGTGCCACACCGAACTGCTGGAGTCGATCGTCGAGACCGACGAGAAGCTCATGGAAGAGTACATGAACACGGGGACGGTGCACTACGACCGCATCGACGAGGCGATCGAGCTCGCCGTGCAGTCGGGGCACGTGGTCCCGGTCATGTTCGTCAATTCCAAGGCGGACGTGGGCGTCGAGGATGTACTCGAGTCACTGGTTCACTACGCCCCGCCGCCCACGCTCGCCAAGAAGCGCACCTTGATCGTCGGAGAGGGCCCCGACGCGAAGGAGACGCCGATCGAGCCGAAGAACGACGCCCCATTCATCGCCCAGATCTTCAAGGTCACCACCGATCCGAAGAGCAACATCAAATACTCCGTCGCCCGCGTCCACAGCGGCACGCTCAAGGCCGATGCCCAGATCTTCGTCGCCGGCGAGAAAAAGGGCGTCCGGACCGGCCACATCACCCACATGCGCGGCAACCAGCAGACGGACATTCCCGAGGCAACCGCCGGCGACATCGTCGCCTTCGCAAAGCTCGACGCCCGGAACGGCTCCCTGCTCTTCGACCACGCGAGCGACGGCCGCATCGAGATGCCCAAGCTCCCGACGCCGATGTTCTCCCTCGCGCTCACGCCCCGGAGCCGCGGCGACATCGAAAAGGTCAGCGCGGCGCTGCACCGCTTTCACGAGGAAGACCCCTGTTTCAGCTACGAGCGCGACCCCGAAACGCACGAGCTCGTCATGCACGGCCTCGGCGACATGCACCTGGTCGTCACCCGCAGCAAGATGAAGCGCTACTACAAGGTCGAGGTCGACACCAAGACGCCGAAGATCCCCTATCGCGAGACGATCTCCGGCAGCGTCACCGACGTCGAATACACCCACAAGAAGCAGTCCGGCGGCGCAGGCCAGTTCGCGCGCGTCGTCGTCAACATGGAGCCCAACGAGCGCGGCAAGGGCTACGAGTTCATCGACAAGATCTTCGGCGGCGCGATCGACCTCTCGTTCCGCCCCAGCGTCGACAAGGGCGCGCGCGAACAGATGAAGAAAGGCGTCATCGCCGGCTGCCAGGTCGTCGACGTCAAGCTGACGCTCGTCGACGGCAAGACCCACCCGGTCGACTCCAAGGACATCGCCTTCCAGATCGCCGGCCGCCAGGTCTTCAAGAAGGCCTTCATGATGTGCAAGCCGATCCTGCTCGAGCCCATCGTCAACGTCGAAGTGACGATCCCGGCCCAGTTCGTCGGCGACATCGCCCGCGATCTCTCCGGCAAGCGCGGCCAGGTCATCGGCCAGGACATGCTGCCGGGCAATCAGCTCGTCGTGAAAGCCCAGGTCCCACTTGCGGAAGTCACGACCTACAGCTCGCAGCTCAAGAGCGTCACCGGCGGGCAGGGCAGCTACTCAATGGAGCTGAGCCACTACGATATTGTGCCGCCCAACGTGCAGCAGCAGATCATGGCCGCGTACAAGCCCCATGGCGACGACGAGGAATAGCGGGCCCACCCCGCGCATGCGGATTCGCCGCGCCTGGCGGGCGTGCCGGGCCTCGGGAGCTTCCGGTGCTCGGCCGCGGTAGGGGGGCGGCGCGGCCTCACGATTGCCGTGGCCGGCGTCCGATGCGCCGATCATGCAGCCCGCCCGGCGACTCAGTAATCGCCGCGGCTTTGAGAGGGGACGGCCATCGACCCATCGTCGTCCATCCGCAACCAGCGCTGGATCGTCGCTGCACCGCAGCCCGGCCGTAACGAATTCGCCTCGGCCGCCGGACTCGATCCCCTCATCGCCCAGGTGCTCCTGAACCGCGAGATCGATGGCGCCGCCGCGGCCCGCCGGTACCTGTCGCCCAGTTTCAAGGAACTCGATCACCCGTCGACGCTCGCCGGCGCGGCCGCCGCCGCCGAGCGGCTGATCTCCGCCGCCCGCGCCGGCCGCCGCATCGTCATTTACGGCGATTACGATGTGGATGGGATCACCGCCAGCGCAATTCTCTGGCACATGCTGAAGTCAGCTGGCACGGAGGCGCGCTGCTACGTTCCGAGCCGCTTCGAAGAGGGGTACGGCATCAGCGCTCCGGCCCTCGAGCGTCTCGCCACGGAAGGCGCCCAGCTCGTCATCAGCGTCGATTGCGGAATCACCGCCGTCGCAGAGGCCGAACACGCCCGCCGGCTTGGCCTCGAACTCATCATCAGTGACCACCACGCGCCGCGCGAGAAGCTGCCCGATGCGCTGCTCGTCCATCCGACCGCGGCCGAGCCCGCCTGTCCGAATCCGAATCTCAGCGGCGCCGGGGTCGCGCTCAAGATCGCCTGGGCAATGGCCCTTACGCTCTCCGGCGGCGACCGCGTCGCGGAGCGTTTCGTCGCACCGCTCGTGGAGGCCACCGGCCTCGCCGCCCTCGGTCTGATCGCCGACGTCGTCCCGCTCGTCGGCGAAAACCGCATCATCGCCGCCCACGGCCTGCGCCATCTCGGCTCCACGCGAAACCCCGGCCTGCAAGCATTGATCTCCGTCGCAGGTCTCGCCAGCAAGAAGAAATACGACGACTACGACGTCGGTTTCGTCCTGGCGCCGCGCCTCAACGCGATCGGCCGCATGGGCCACGCCATCGAAGCCGTCGAACTCCTCACGACCGCGGATCACGCCCGCGCCCTTGCGATCGCTGAGCAACTGGACACGCTGAACCGCGAGCGCCAGCAGGTCGAGAAATCCATCGTTGCCCAGGCCGAGGCAATGGTCGTCGAGCGCGGCTACGACCGCGACGGCTGCCGCGGTATCGTCCTCGCTTCCGAGGCATGGCACGTCGGCGTCGTGGGCATCGTCGCCTCGCGCATCGTCGAGCGTTTTCACCGGCCGACCGTGCTCATCGCCCTCGATTCCGGCCTCGGACAGGGCAGCGCCCGTTCGATCCGTCACTTCCCGTTGCACGAGGCGCTCGCCGCCTGCTCCGTTCATCTCGAGAGCCACGGCGGCCACGCGATGGCCGCGGGCGTTCGCGTTCGCGCCGACCGCGTTCCGGCTTTCACCGAGGCCTTCCAGCAGCAGGCCGCGAATCGGCTTACCGCCGCCGACATGCAGCCCGTGCTGCATCTCGACGACGAAGTACCGCTCGACGCCTTCACGCCGGAGATCGTCTCGCAGCTCGAGCGCATGGCCCCGTTCGGGATGGGCAACCGCCGTCCGCGGTTCTCGAGTCTGGATGTCGAACTTGCGGAGGAGCCTGAACTCGTCGGCGCAGGCGGTGCGCACCTGCGCTTTGCGATCCGGGAGTCACGCGGCGCGGGCCAGCGGCCGATCGTGCGCCGGGCGATCGCTTTTCGAATGGGTGACCGCTGTCAGGAACTGGCCGCACGACGGCGCGTCAGAATCGCGTTCGAGCCGAAACTGAACCACTGGAACGGCCAGACGCGCGTCGAATTGAACGTCCTCGACTGGCGATATCTCGCCTGACGGCGCTCACCGGCGGCGTGCTTTCGTTCATGACGCCGCGCCAGGCCGTCAACTGCCCCCGGATGCGTCCGCGATCGCGCCTGCCAGCCCAAAGGACGATCGGACGATGTCGCGCGTCTGCGCGACCGCTTCCTGCGTCAACGGGATCCCCAGCAGGAATGCGAATACACCCGCGACATACAGTCGGAATCGTGTCATGCTCACGTCCCTCTTCGCCGCTTGCCTCGCGGCTCACTGCCTATGGTATCGCGGCCCTGCATGTCCCGACATCGCACAAGTGCCTTACGCGGCCACCAGCACGATCTGCGTGATCTCGGCCGGCGCGAAGACCCGCATCGGCGGTCCCCAGAATCCCGTCCCGCGCGAGACGTAGATCTGCGTCGCCGCCGTGTGCCGGTGGAGTCCCGAGACGTACGGCTGCGCGAGCAGTACCGCGAGCCCGAAAGGCCAGATCTGCCCCCCGTGCGTGTGGCCGGAAAGCTGCAAACCCGCGTGCAGCGCCGCGGCGGCGTCGACAGTCCGCGGCTGATGCGAGAGCACCACCAGCTCCCGTTCCGGCGTCACGTGTGCCGCAAGCGCGGACGCGTCGGGGGCCAGCGAAGGATCGATTCGTCCCGCCGCGATGTCGTTGAATCCGGCAAGGTCAAAGCTCGCCCCGCCGCGCTCGTCGCCGACGGCGACCAGTTCATTCGAAAGGACACGCACGCCCAGCCGCGGAAGGTGATGCATCCAGGGCCGCGCGCCCACGTAGAACTCGTGATTCCCCGTCACGAAGTACGTTCCGCATCGCGAACGCAGTTCGGCCAGCGACGCAATCTCATCCTTCAGCATCGCAACCGAGCCATCGACCATGTCGCCCACGATGACGACCGCGTCCGGCCGCAGCCCATTCGCCTTCTCGACCACCCGACGCATGAACCGGCCGTCGAGGATCGGTCCGATGTGCGTGTCAGCGATGAGCGCAATGCGAAAACCGTCGAGTGTCCGAGGCAGCCGCGCGAGCCGGACGGGCACCTCCGGCGTCGTTACTTCCAGATTCGCCGACCGCACCCCGAGTCCGGCCGTGCCCACCGCCCCGACAACCGACGTCGAGGCCATGGCCCGCGCCAGAAACTCGCGCCGCCCGAGCGGCACGGCTGCACGGCGAGAACTCGATTCTGCGTTGGAGGTTTGGACCTGCGTATGCGGCTCGCCGCGTCGCGCGTCGACGGGACCGCCCCCCAGGTCGACCATCGCGAGCGTCGGTGTCGCGGCGCCGCGATCGGATCCGCCCCGCCCCAGCACGCGCGATATCAGCCAGTGCAGAATCCGGCCGATGTCCGCCACGAGGAGGAACGAAAGCAGATAGAAAAACGTGCCGAGCCAGACGAATGCGCCGACGATATAGGGCGTGGCGTCCCGAAACGGCACGGATCGCCAGATCGCCATCGCACTCAGGATCACAACCCACCCGGTCACGATCAGCCCGGTCGTGATCCACGCCGCCGGCCCCCGGAGTCGCCCGGCGCGCACGATCCGGTGCCACACGTACGCATGGCTGGTGGCCAGCAGGCCTCCGAACACCAGCACAAACATTGAAAACAACTTGCCAACCCCCTGGGAGTCGCACGGCCGGTCATCGCCGGCCGCGCTTCCCAGAGTGTAGCCGTCATCGGGTCGCCTGGTTCGCGAAAATCCGCCGGAACGCGGCAATCCGCCCCATGACCCGTCTACTGAGGACAGGTAGTCCCAAACTGTGCCAGGAGCCCGGCCAGATCGCCCAGATCCACATCCTCGTCGCCGTCGAGATCGCCATCGGCGGGAACGGCGCCGCCCGTCCCGAAGTTCGCGAGCAGGATCGTGAGATCACCCAGTCCGACCGCGCCGTCGCCGTCAAGATCGGCCGCGAGGCCCGTGCCCGGCCCGCCGGGGATGCTTGACGCATCCGCCGGATCGCTGCACGAATCGATCTCGTCTCGATCGAGGTGCCCGTCCGAATCGCGGTCGATGCCGATTCGCCGCTGTGTCCCGATCGGGACGGCGGTGTACGTGATTTCGCTGCCGGAGGCGGCCAGCGCCAGGAGATCGGCGGATGCGATGGTCTCGCCCGCGCGATCGGACTGATACGTCCCGCCGCCGACATAGACCCAGCCGCGGTTCAGCCCGTCGACGCGTCCCTTCGCCACGAGCCCGGCCTGGTTGCCATTGGCGAGGTTTACGAAAGTCGTCAGCCGATTCAGCAGGTTCGCGTTGCCGTTGTTGGCTCCGTCGAAGGTGACCTGCTGCCCGACGGCCGCGTGCGTGTCGTTCGTCAGCGCCAGGAGGAATGCCTCCAGGTCGCGGCGCTGCTGTGCGCCCGTTCCGCCGGGGGGGAACTGGAACGGCGGGGCGGTCATGAGGCTGTTCAGGTTGTCGAATTCGCTGTCGTGGTTGTACCCGAAGCCGCGATTGTTGTTCTGCGACGCGCGCGAGAACCCGAGCTTCTCGTGCATTCCGCGAAGCTGCGCATCCTTCAGCGATTGCGGCAGCCCCGGCGGAGAGTCGATCCGCCGATCCGTTCCCGTGGGAAGCGTATGACAAGCGGTGCAGCGGAGCGCGCCGCCGAAGATCAGCGCGTTCTGAAACAGGTTCAGGCCGTTGTTTGCGTTTCCAGTTCCCGTCGTCACCGGCAGCGCCGCCGGCAGCGATCCGTCGAGCGGACGATTGGGATTCGGCGGATAGGCGATCGTTGCCACGAATGCCTCGAATACATCCATTTCCGCCGCCGAGGGCTCGGTCTCAAGCCCCTGCAAGCCCGCGAAGGCGACGCTGAACGCCGGAAGGTCCGCCCGGTCGCCGCGCCAGTGCATTGGTCCGTTTCCGACGATGCCCTGGAGCGATTGCGTGACCATGGGACCTTTCATCGGGTGATAGGGATCGCACTGCCCCGGGCCCTGGCGGCAGTTCGCAAAGACGGACTCGATCTGACCCTGGGGGTTGCCCAGGTCCCACGCGAGCCCGTCGCTGCGTCCGTCGATATGGCAGGTCGCACACGAAACATGCCCCAGGCCTGACGTCCGTTGCGTGTCATAGAGCATCGGCCGGCCGAGCTTGATCGTCGCGGGCGTCGGGTCAAAGAAATCCACTCGCTCAATCTCTCCAAGGGCCGTCGTATCGACGATCGAGATCGATCCCTCGAATCGGTTGAGCACGAAGAGCTGCCCCGTCGGCGAAAGCGCCAGCCCCGTAGGTCCTTCTCCAACGGGGATGGTCGCGACGCGCGTCCCGTCGGGCTGGATCACGGCCAGGTTGTTCGACCCCATTCCCGCCACGAACGCCAGCGCGCCGCCCGCCGCCCAGACGATCGTCCGCGGGTCGCCGAGGGATTCAACCCGATCCACCTCCGGCAGTGTCGGCGTCGAGTAGTCAAGATGGGGATTCAGATCGAAGGTCGCGGGCGTCGGCACGCCGGGGTCGAAGCTCGCCGCCACCACCTTTGAGAAGATGCCGCGCACGCGCGGCTCGAACCGGATCTGATTCGACGCGTCCGTCCCCACCGCGGTCACCGTCCCGTTCGGCGCGACGGCCAGGTCCATGACGATCGTCATCAGGCTGTTTACGTACGTTACGCCGAGCGTCGCCGTGTCGATCACCGCGACATCATGATCATGCAGTCGCCATCCGACGAAATTCGTCCAGTCGCGGCTGTTGTCGTCACGCCAGCGGCCTGCGGCATCCTCGCGCAGGATCAGCCCGACCGGCGGCGGGGGAGGCAGTCCCGGCGCGAGCGGGGGGAGAAACGCATTGCCGCTGTTTGGCGGCGGATTCTGGCCCGCGTACGGGCTGCCGGGATTGCTTACGACCTGCCGCGGAATGCTCGTGGTGCGGTTGCCCGATTCGAAGATCGCCGCGTACACCCGGCTCCCGTCGCCGCTGACCGCCAGTGCCCGCGGATCGTGACCCTGGACGTTGATGATTGTCGGCGCGGCCGCGAGATTGCCCGGGTCGTAGACCCAGACCTGGTTCAACTGCGAGATCGTCACGAACGCTCTTGCCGGGGTGCCGGCGAAAACGACGTCCGCCGGTTCGTCACCCGTAAGGAGCGTTCGCGTGACCCGCCCGCTCGCCAGGTCGACGATGCTGATCGAATCCGAGATCCGATTGACGACCCACGCCTGGTTTTCCGTTCGGGCCCGCACGCTCACCGGATCGAGACCGACGGGAATCGACCGGCGGCGCGTCACCGATCCCCCGTTGACGCCGAACACTTCGAGCCGGTTATCCGCCGTGTTAACCGCGAGCAGTTGTGAGCCCGACGGCGTCAGTGCGATCGGATGGACGTGTGACGACTCCCAGTTGACGAAGCCGGTTTGTGCAAGCGCGGTTCCGACGCAAAGCAACCCGATCGGCAGCGCCAAAATCCACGTACGCATGTTCTATCTCCCGCGGCGCGCACCGCCCTCGGCCCGTCGTGGGCTCGCTGACTCTGCGCGCTGTACGGCGAAGTCGCGACTCGTTTTCCGCAGACGCGCCTGTGCACTGCGGCTGTCGCACGAAGGGATCAACGACGTGCTGCGGCCGTTATTGCTCCGGGAAAAAACCGCGCCCCCCGGAACACCGCGATCGGTGCGCCGGGGGGCGGGCGTCTCTCAACGCAGATGATTCAGTTTACCGTCGGCGGAGCAGCGCGAGTCCGCCCATCGCCAGCAGCGCCAGCGACGCGGGCTCGGGGATGTTCGGCTCCGTCAGCGACGTGCCGTACTGCCAGTTCACGTTGTGGATGCTCTGAACGCTGAAACCCGACGGCAGGCCCGTCATTGTAAACACGACTTCATCCTGGATCAGCGGCTGGCTCCCGGTGACGGGTGTGTTTCCCGTTGCCGGGTTGTCCCCGGTCGAGACGATGCCGTACTGGAGACCGTCGACGTTGCTCGGACCATCCAGGTTCGCGCCGGGGAACATCTGGCCGGCGCCGAAGAGACCGAGGCCCGACGAGCTGATCCCGTAGTTCGCACCCGAGGGACCCAGGATCCCGTCCGCGTACTCCCATTCACCGCCGACGCCATCCGGCGCAGGATCGGTCGGTCCGCCGAAAAGCACGACCGAACCCGGCCCGAGAACGGCGCTCACGGGGGTCAGCGTCAGCGGCGCGCCATCGACGTCAAAAAAGAGCGCCGTCAGGATGTCCGCCGGAACAAGAACGTCAAACAGCGACGTGTTGGTCAGCGTGACAGTAAGGTTGCTTCCGGTTGCCTCGAACGAGGCGGACGCGGCAAGGTTTCCGGACGTCGCATTGAAAGTGATGGTATCGGCAAAGGCCGGTGCGGCCGCGGCGGCAACAACCGCCAGCGACGCCGCCCGGTAAAGGCGGTGGCTCATGTTCTCCTCCCCGTGAGCGTTCCAACTCCTGTTCCAACAGGATAGCACGAATGTATGACGGAGGCAAGTCTCGTGGCAGCTATTTGCCAGTTTTGGATGGCGGGACAACCATTGTGGCTGATAATGTCGCCGGGAAACGCAACCTCGGCTCGATCGAGGTGCTGCCGGAGAGGGAGCGTCGTTCAGCGGCGGCACGAGGGATGCGCGTCAGCCGGCGTACGAAGGCGCAGTTCAGCAGGCAATCCCGAAACCGGCCAGTAGCGCCGCAAGGTCCGAAATGTCGGTGTCACCGTCGCCGTCGCCGTCGGCGCAGCCCAATGTCCCCGGGGCGCCGGTCTGTCCGAAGACCGAGAGCAATTGCGCGAGGTCGCTGATGTCCCGATCCCCGTCCGCGTCGAGATCGCCGGAGCATCCGCACGGTTCGCCGCCTTCGTCGCGGTAGTAGAAGCCGGCCATCGCGCCGATCCGCGTGGGGCAGATCGTCGTGAACGCATGCGGGTAGCACTCGAATGCCGTCTGCGAGGATTCATCGTAGTCATGCACGGCGTTCGACGGGTTGTTGTCGTCGTATTGTCCGGGATGCTGGTATCCGATCCGCCCGTCCGGCGGATCCTCGGCATCCCCCGTGCCCCAGAGAATCGGCTGGACGGCAATGCCGTTCAGCAGGACCTCGTCGATCCCGGTCGGCAGGATCGGATCTCCCCACTGGTCAAATCCGATCACGAAGCTCATTTGGAATCCACCGACGCCATCGGCCGGCATTCGATGGCCGATCGGTGAGTCGATGAACGCCCAGTAATAGTCCAGCCCGCCACCCTCGTTCCGGTTCACGAAGCCGAAGTCATACAGCACTCCGCCCAGTGGCCCGGAACCGTCATCCTGCGGCTCCGGAGGCGACTGGTCGGCGCAGCTCATGTTCATCGACTCGAACGTCTGAATCGCGATCATGCACCAGGCGTCCGGCCGCCCGTCCGCGTCGTTATCCGGCTCGTTCGCCGCGACGTGCCAGAACCAGCCGAACGCCAGACCGTTGCAGAGCCGTCCGGCCGCGGCGGCGGCCGTGGTCATGTCCGCGCTCGTGAACGGATTACTGTAGTAGTCGCCGAAGTACCACCGGCTCGAAGGTGTGGCGAAATACGGCCCCCGCACGTTGCACTCGATGCCGCCCACGAGCTCGCCGACCGCGCCGTCGATGATCTCCAGCTCGATGCAGTCGTACGCGATGCGCCAGCCGGTTCGCTGCGAGGCAGGACCGATATCGACCCAGTCTCCCGTGAACACCATCCGCCCGTCGACGAGCGTGTAAGGCCGGGCTCGCTGCGCCTCGAGCCTCACACCCGTCTGAGCGCCCGTCACGTCGGCCGCGGGAGACGTCGACACGGTGATGATCGCGGCAAGTCCGGCCGCAACGTGATTCAGCGCCAGTTTCATCGTGTGTTCACTCCGGCTGTGAACCGCGTTTTACCCACATCACCCCGACCGCGTCAAGAAAAAAAAGCCGGCCCGCGGAAATCCGCGGGCCGGCCCGTAAGACTGCGGACGTCAGACCTGCTTAGCAGGGAACGCCGAAGGTACCGAGCAGCGCGGCCAGGTCGCTGATGTCGACGTCGCCGTCGGCATCGGTGTCAACGCAACCGAGCGAACCCGGGTCGCCGGTCTGGCCGAACGCCGAGAGCAGCGAAGCCAGGTCGCTGATGTCGCGGTCGCCGTCGCCGTCGAAGTCGCCGACGCACGGGCAGGGGTTGCCGCCGGGCTTGTAGTAGAAGCCCATCATGGAGCCCTGCGGCGTCGGGCAGATCGCGAACGAGTAGAAGAAGCACTCGAGCGGGATCACGTTGTTCGGATCCGTCTCATCGACGTCGTGCACGCCGTTCGTCGGGGTGTCGTCGTCATACTGGCCGGGCTCATTGTGACCCACGCGACCGTCCGGCGGAACCTCGGCGTCGCCCGTGCCCCAGAGCATCAGCTGCGTCGCAATGCCCACGCCGGTCGTTGTGTCGATACCGGTCGGGATGATCAGGTTACCGGCGCCATCATCGCCGATCGCGAGGACCGCCTGGTAGCCGCCGACGCCGTCAGCCGGCATCGTGCAGGTCAGGGTGCCGAGATCGCCCGCGAAGTAGTAGTAGCCGTTGCCCGATTCGAGGAAGCCGAAGTCGAGGATCACGCCGTCGATGAAGTTCGAGCCGTCATCCGCTTCGCCGACCGCGCAGGTGACCTGCATGTCTTCGAACGTGCCGATCGCGATGATGCAGGGTGAATCGGCCAGACCGTCGCCGTCATTATCCGGCTCGGCCGTGCCGACGTTCCACCACCAGCCGAAACCGAGGCCGGTGCAGGCAGCGCCTTCCGCGCCGGCGCCGGTCGTGATGTCCGCGCTGACGAACGGGTTGTTGTACGTCGCGCCGAAATACCAGCGGCTCGAAGCGCCGGCCAGCGCGCACTCAATCCCGCCGATCGGGGCGCCGATGACGCCGCCGGTCAGATCGAGTTCGGCGCAGTCGAACGCGGCTTCGAACACCGAGCGGCTCGACGAACCGTTGTACGCGATCCAGTCGCTCGTGAAGACCATCCGGCCGTCGACGAGCGTGTACGAGCGCATGCGGATCGGTTCGACCTGCTGGCCGACATCGGCCGTGCGGATCGCGGGCTTGGGGTTGCCGGCAAACGCCGGGAGAGCAAGGGCGGCCACGCCGGCCGTCATGCAAGCGGTGCGAAACAACATTGAGAGACCTCCTTTGAATGGAAAAGTTCTGACCTCGATGGTCGACGAAGCGAACAATATACCCCGGTCTACGCAGACCGAACCCGCAACCCCGTGGTAACGAAAAACCACGTTGGGCGGTTACGCTCTTTCAGCCACAAGCCGACTGGCAATGCCTGTCTAGAAGCCCGTCAACCGAAGTTGCACCCGTATCGCGTAGCCGTCGAATAAACGACATTCACCAGACAATTGCGAACACTCGAGTTTCGCGAATGACCCGTTGGACGCGATCCGCTTCGATTCCCCTGACTTCCTTCGCCCCTCCAGGACGCCGATAGAACTGAACGACCTTCCCTTCCCAAAGAGGTCGAAATTCGGCGCCGCTCGAACCCGCGGCCGACCTGCTTTCAGGCCGTCGCGCTTTCTTCTGCGGATACTAGCAGGGGCGCATACCGATGTCAAGCGCAATCCATGCGGCCGCAACCGCTTGCAAGCCCTTTGTTTTCAAGACCTCACGCTCCGCCAGCGTCGCAGATTCGAGGCCGTTGTGTGAATTCACCCGCCGCCGTCGCCCCCAGCCAGGCCCGCCGACCTGCCGCTGCCCGCTTTCTTCATCCCGCCGATCAAAAACGCCGATGACCCCGAAAAGCCGCGTCAGAAATCGCGCCCGCCACAGTACCCGGGGGATCCCCGATGAGAGTTGGTATCGGAACCAAGGTCGTCGTCATGGCTGTCGGCCAGATCATCGTGGTCGTCGGCATTCTCTTTGCCGCGTACTACCAGAACGCATACGACACGCAGGTCATGGCGTACACGGACCGGGCCCGTACCGTCCTGCTCTCCGCCGAAGGCGGCCGGTCGGTCGAAACCTCGAAATGGACCAACGGCACGTATTCAACCGCGATGATGGCCGATTGGGCCAGAAACGGCGACCACGAGAAGATCGACGCTGCGCATCCCGTTATCTCCGCATTCGTGGCCGCCGACCAAAACGCGAAACAACACGGCTTCAAGCTCCGGATACCCGCGCTCCAGGCTCGGAACCCGGCCAACCGGCCGGACGACTGGGAACGGGCGGTGCTCGATCGCCTGGCGCGCGAGAATATGGAGGAATTTGCAGCCATCGACGAACGGATCAACGCCGTCCGATATTGCCGCCCCATCCGAGTGACCGCGGATTGCCTCTCCTGCCACGGCGACCCCGCCCAGTCCGTGAAATTGTGGGGAAACGACCGGGGGCTCGATCCAACCGGGGCGAGAATGGAGAACTGGAAGGAGGGCGACCTGTGCGGCATGTTTGAGGTGATCCAGCCGCTCGGCGGCGCGGACGCGACCGTTGCCGCGGCGATGTGGCGCGCGGGGCCGATCTGTCTCGCGCTGATGCTCGGCGGAGGACTCCTCTTCGCGTGGTTCGTGCGGCGCCGCGTCAGCCTCCCGCTGGGGGCGATGACACAGCTGGTCGCTCGAATCGGCGACGGCGAGATGACGGCGCGAAGCAGCTCGATGAACGTCAATTTCAGCGCTTCGCAGGAGATCGAAGAACTCGCCCGCGGCATCGACGGCATGGGCGCGCGAATCCAGCAACAGACCGAAACGGCAAGAGCCCACGCCGACGATCTCAAGCGCAAGGTCGATCAGATTCTGGTCAGTGTCCGAGCCGCATCCGCGGGGGATCTGACTACCCGAATCGAAGTGAACGGCGTTGACTCCGTAGGCCAGCTCGCCGAGGGCATCGAGACGATGATCGCCTCGCTCCGCGAGATTGTGGGCCAGATCAGGGACTCCGCCGAGCAGCTCACGGAAGGGGCGCGGATCGTGTCCGAAGGCGCAATCTCGCTCTCGGGCGGGGCCGAGAGCCAGTCGGCGAGCGTCGAACAGATGTCGGTGTCGATTCAGGCCCTCGAGGCGATGATCGCCGGCGTCTCCGAAAGCGCTCAGACCGCCGACCGGCTCGCGCGCCAGACCGCCGACATGGCGGCCGGCGGAATCCACACCGTAGAACGCAATATCGAAGCCATGCGACTCATCGACAAGTCAAGCGAGCAGATCGGGGAAATCACGGGAATGATCGCCGAGATCGCAAGTCAGACGAACCTGCTCGCGCTCAACGCCGCCATCGAAGCCGCCCGCGCTGGCGAACACGGACTGGGCTTTGCGGTCGTCGCGGACGAAGTCCGAAAGCTCGCCGAACGCTCCAGCCACGCCGCCAAGGAGATCGAATCGCTTATCCGCGAATCCGCGACGCGCGTCCGAGAGGGCGCCGCGCTCAGCCAGCAGACCGGCCAGGCCCTCCGGCAGATTGCCGACGGAGTCGAGAAGACGGCCCGGGGGATCAGCGAGATCGCAGCCGCGACGCGCAGCCAGTCCCAGGCGGTTCGCGAAGTCTCAAGCGGAATCCATAACGTCGCGTCCGTCACGGAAAACAACGCGTCCGCCTCGCAGGAGATGTCCGGCTCGGCCGAGGAACTCTCCGGACAGGCGCAGCAGCTTCGCGAACTCGTGGGGGCATTCAAGGTCGCCGCGAGGTAGCCCTCGGCCAAGCCACGTTCCCCGCGCCCGCCGCACACCGCCCGTCGATTCACCGTCCGGCCGCCTCGCGGCGCGCCGCCCGCTGTATCATGACCAACCCGCCGGCGGCCGTCTTCGGCGGACAGTGTCATGGGAGTGTGGGCGTGCGCGAGTGGGTGTGTATCAACGGTCGGCTCATGCCGGCCGATCAGGCGCTGGTGAGCGTCTTCGACTCGGGATTCATGCAGGGCGTCGGCTTGTTCTCGACGATGCGCGCGTACGAAGGCCGCGTTTTCCGCCTCCAGCGCCATCTCGATCGCCTCAAAGCATCCGCGGCCGCCCTTGGTTGGACGCACAACCCCGATGAAGAGTTGATGCGCTCCTGCGTGGAACAGGTGGTCGCCGCAACGGAGCAGGCGGACGCCCGCGTTCGCCTCACCGTCACGACCGGCACCCTCCGCGCGGGCCACGAAGCTCCCGCGGAGTTGCTCGTGGTGGCCAACGCATCGCCCGGCGTCGCCTATCCGGAGGAGCTCTATCGAAAGGGCGTGACGGTCGCGGTCAGCCGTTTCCGGCAGCACCCCTTCGATCCGATCATTGGCCACAAGACGACAAGCTATTTCTCGCGTCTCGCGTCGCTGCGCGAGGCGCACCAGCGGGGAGCGTTCGAAGCGCTCTGGCTCAATCTTGACGCGCAGGTCGCGGAAGGCGCGATGTCCTCGGTCTTCGCCGTCCAGGACGGCGTGCTCGTCACGCCGCCGCTCGATACGCCGGTTCTCCCGGGCATCACGCGCGCGACGGTTCTCGAAATCGCGGCAAAACTGAGGATTGCCGCGCGTGAGCAGCCGCTGACGCTCGAGGAGTTCCTCGCCTGTGACGAGGCCTTCCTCACGAGCAGCCTCTTCGAGATCATGCCGGTCGTGCGGCTGGAGCGCCGGACGATCGGAAGCGAGAAGCCCGGCGACCTCACCGCGCAGATCTTCAAGGCGTACGGAGATCTGATCGAAGAGGAGTGCGAAGGTGGCTGAGACGGTCAGCGTCGGGCGCCTGCTGAAGGTCATCGACGGGTTTGCACCCTTCGCGGGCGCGGCCGACTGGGACAACGTCGGCCTCCTCGCCGGCGACGAGTCCTGGCCCGCCCGGCGCATCCTGCTCGCGATCGACCTGACCGACGCCGTCGCGGCGGAGGCGCTGAAGCAGAAAGCCGACGCCCTCGTGATCTACCACCCGCCCATCTTCAAGGGCATCCGCTCGGTCACTTCCCGCGCCCAGTCGCCGACGACGCGGCTGGCCGATCTTCTCGCCGCCAGGATCTCGATCGTCGCCCTCCACACCGCCCTCGACGCGGCGGCAGGGGGGACCAATGACGCGCTCCTTGACGCATTTGGCCCCGTTGAGCGTTACCCTCTCGAACCCGCGACCGTCGAATCGCACTACAAGCTGGCGGTTTTCGTGCCCGAAGCGGATGTCGATCGCCTGCGCTCGGCCCTGGCCGCCGCCGGCGCGGGCGTCATCGGCCACTACCGCGAGTGCAGCTTCGAGGTGCGCGGCCGCGGCACGTTCTCCGGCGACGAGACAACCAACCCGACGGTGGGGCGGCGCGGCCGTCTTGAGCATGTCGATGAATTCCGGCTCGAAATGGTCGTGCCGCGGCCGTGCCTCGGCGCTGTCGTGCGCGCACTCTACGCGACGCATTCGTACGAGGAACCGGCGTTTGATGTCTACCCGGTCGTAGGAACCGCCGGCCGGGCCGCCACGGGCATGGGCCGCGTGGGATTGCTTGCAAAGCCGACGGCGGGCCGGGCGCTGCTGCGGAAGCTCGCTGCGGTCGCCGATCTTTCGAACGCGAGCGTCGTCGGCGATCTCAACCGAAGGTTCAAGTCGATCACCGCCGCGGCCGGATCATTCGGCGTGCAGTCGCTCCGTGATCCGGAATCGCTCGTCATCACGGGCGAATTCAAGCACCATGATGCGCTCGAACTCCTCCGCAGAGGCGTGGCCGCCGTTCACGTTGGACACTCCGAAAGCGAGCGTCCGGTTCTGCAGCGCGTGACCGATGTGTTACGCTCGGGCCTGCGCGGCGCACGGGTATCGATCGCGCGGTCTGATGCCTCCCCCTTCCGACGGGTATCTCCGAAATAAGACGCGGGGCGCGGCGATTGAGATCACCGCGCCCCGGAGCAGATGTCCGACAGTCCGGGTTGCTCACCGCAGTCCGGACGGTCTACCGAATCACTGGCACGGCTGACCGAAGCTCGACAGCATGATCGCGAGATCCGTCAGGTCCGTTAGTCCGTCGGCGTTGAGATCGACCGTACAGCCGCTGCTGCAGCCGAAATTCGCGAGCAGCGTCGCCAGATCGCTCAGGTCGATGTCGCCATCGTTGTCGAGGTCCGCATCGCAGTCCATCGAAACCGTCAGCACGCCGGCGCCCAGGGCGCTCGACGAGTTGCCGGCCACGCGGATGCCGACGGTCTGCCCGCCGGCCACGACGAAGTTCTCGATGATGCTCTGGTTCGTGCAACCGCTGACGTTCGCGTTGTCGTTGCAGGCCAGCTCGACGCCGCACGCACCGTCATGAATGCTGACCACGGTGTTCATGCTGGTCCCGGGGCACGTCGCGACGCGCAGCTTGCCCGGCGCGGGCGTGGTGAATTCGAACCAAACGTCGCGCGACTGCGTCGACTGTGCCGCGCAGTTGACGACGATGAACGGGTCGGCCGTCGCCTCGGTCGTGTCGAACGGATTCGCGCCGAACGTCGCGATCGCCGCGTTGTCGCACGTGTCGTTCGGCGCCGTCGCCGGAGCCGTGAGGATCGACAGGTTGATCACGCTCGACGAAGAGAGGAACGCGCTGATCGGCGCCGCAACGCGGATGTAGTACTGGATCCCCGCGTTCAGCGTCACCGAAGCGATGCGGCTGCGCGCCGAGCTGCATCCGGTCGTCGGGCCCGTATCGTAGTTGTCGTTGCAGCCGATCTCGCCGCCGCCGCACGCGTCGAACAGCGAAAGCACCGTGTCGAAGTTCGATCCGCACGTTTCGATGCGGTAATTGCCGGTCGTTGTCGGCGTGAAGACATACCACCGGTCCGTCTTCGTTGCGCCCGTGTAGCACGAAGCGCCGTGGAGCGGATCATTGATATACGCCGAGCACGCGCTCTCCGCCGGGTTCAGCACGTTCGTGCCTTCGCCAATGGCGAGCGCACCCGTGCAGACGTCATTTGTGGCCGGTGGGAACGCGGGATCGACCGAAACGACGGCCGTGTTCGACGGTACCGGCGCGCCGCATACGCCTGTCGCAACCGCGTTGTAGTTTCCGGCGTCCGAGGGCGTGAGCAGCGGTTCGACGCGCAGCTGGAAATTCGCCGCGCCGTTGATGTTCGAGCCGCTCGGCGTCGCCCCGTCCGCCAAGGGCGAGCCGTCCTTGTACCACTGGTAGGTGATCGGCTGCGTCCCCGCGGCGAACACATTCAGGATGACCGAGCTGGAGCAGGCCGAGAAGAGCGTACTCGCGGGCTGGTTGGTGATGAGCGGAGCCACGCACCCGGGCCCGCCGCTCATGAGCAGCAGCGAAGGCGGCGCGCCAACGATCAGCATCGGGCCCAGCACCTGGTTGATGACTGCATTCCCATTAGCGTTGATGCCGAGCGGGGAGCCCAGCTTCGGCAGGCCGCGCGTCGGATCGCCGTTGTCTCCGATCGGACCGTAATAATCCGTCACTCCGGGGACACCCTGCGCCACAAGATAGTCATACCAGTCCACGAGCCCGCCGCTCGTGGCGGTCCGGATGAAGCCGGCTGTCATGAAGCTGCCGCAGGTGCTGTAGCGTGCGGAGCCGACGATCGTCTCGCCGTCTTCCGTCATGCCCAGTGGCGTGATGATCGGCGGCACGCCGCAGCTCGTGACGATGCCCGGCAGCCAGGAAGCCTCAGTTTCAAGATCGCTGCCGAGATTCTCCGGGCCGGTCCACGTTGAAGTGTTCCCGTCCCAGGTCCAGCGGCCGATGAAACCCAGTCCGTCATTTCCGACCGCGTTGCCGACGATGATCGTACCGGCGTCGTTCATGTGAACGGTGCCCTGCGTGGTCGAGTACGTGTACGGGAAGCCGCTCTCATTCACCCCGTTCGGCAGGTACGTCATTTCGTACAGACCGGACGTCGTGTTCAGCCGCCAGACCACAAGCCGTCCGCCGTCCGGGTCCGCGGCCGGAGCCGCACCGACGTTGTGTTCCTGGGCGCCGACGATGACCGTACCGTCCGCACTGATGTCGTAGGTGTTGCCCGTGCGGCGACGCCAGGTGTTCGTCGACGTACGGAAGGGCGTCGGCAGAACCGTGAAGCCGCCCGCGCCCGCGTTCGCCTGCGCGTCCCACACGAACGGCCGCCACTGGAACGTGTTGTCGCTGATCGTCGTGCCCGCGCTGCTGTTGTAGCTCGAGATGTAACCGCGACCGATGATGAACCGGCCGTCGCTCGAGATCCCTGTCGGGATCACGAAGCTCCCGGTCGATCCTCCGCTCGAACCGGACCCGAAAACGAGCAGGCTGCCGTCGATCGGGAGCCCGCCGAGATCCTGGAGAGTCCCGTTGCTGAGGTTCAACCGCGCCGCGCGTGTCTCCGTCGCCTGCGGGTTGGTCGTGCTGGGGACAAGCGTCGGATCGGGCCGGAAGGGCGGGTTTACGCCCGTGGCCGTATTCCCGAATACCCGAGGATTCGCGTTGGGAACCAGAACCACCGCGTACGCACCGTCCGCGGACATGTACCCGGCGCCACTCACCGTGCCGGGGAAGTTCGCGGTAGTCAGCGTCGCCCCATTCAGGGTCCACACACCCGCGACCGAGGCGCCGATTCCGCCGCCCATCACCGTGGTCGTGCCGCCGGTCTGGACGACCGTCACCGGGCCGCCACTGCCCAGCGAAATGAGTTGTGACTGCGCAATCGCGCCACCCGGAGCGGCCGCGAGCGCCAGCATTGCGATCCGACGGAGCGTCGGATTGCCTCGATCGTGTCCCATCTGAATACCTCCGATTGAAAAACGCCTCGCCGGTCAAGACTCCCGCCCGGCGTCGATAGGGCACATCGTACTGAGCCCTCGCCGACAAATCAAGTGTCAAATTTGACATTTTTCTGGCCGTCAGTTGCGACGTCAAAAAAAGGTTGTACAATAGGCGTATGCACCTCGAGACGACCGCAAAACCAGAGGCCGGAAAGACTTCCAGCGCCGAAACCGGCTCGATCGAAAGCGTCATCCGCGCCTTCGAGGATTTCCGGGCCGCCGTTTCCGAGCTTTTTCACTCGGTTGGCGTCGACGCCACACAGACCCGTGAGTCCGCCCGTGCCCTCGGCTTGAACCGCGGACTCGCGTGGAGGCTCTCCCGCGTCGTTCGATCCCCCGATGCCCCCGAGGTGATCAGCGATGTCCCCGGCCGGCCGAGCGTGACAAAATTCTTCGCGGCCTGTCGGGAGCGGGGCGCATCAAGCCGCTCAATTGATGTCGCTCAAAGCGCGTTTGAAGCCTACGAATCCGCCGTCGGCGCCTGCTCCGGCGATCGCAAGACGCTCGCGATGCTCATGGCCAACCGGGCCAGCGGAGGCCCGTCCGGCGAAGCCGAGCGAGCGCGCCGAAAGCTCTTCGAAGGCGCTGCGGCGCTCTGGGGCGGGCAGGCTCAGCTTCGGTTTGTTACGGTGTTCGCGTTTCCGTCGCCGGATGCGCCCGAAATGCTCGATGCCGTGCACGTAACGGGCTTCGTCGGCTTCCGCCGCCTCATCCCGCGCGCATGGCCGATGTACTACGAAGCCGTGCACTCCCGCTCGGGTGACGCCGTGAAATTCACGAAACGCCCGCTCGACCCGACCGGTTCAACCGAGGGCGAATTACAGTTGGTTCGCCAGTTTTGCGATCCGCAGCCGAAGATCCAGGTCAACGTCATCGGTGGTTTCAGGCAATTCGAACTCGCCCCCGGACCGGTCGGCAACGAAGGCCTGACCACCTGCATCTTCGGCAGCTACCTGCATCACCTTTTCCCGCGCTACTCCGACGAACCCAATACGGCCGGCTTCATGGTTCTGCTTCAGACGCCCGCCGAGCGCGTGCTCTTCGACATGTACGTGCATCGCGACTTTGCCGTCCCCGAGCCGCCGCGCGCACAGCTCCTCGATCGCCTTCTCTTCCCGCACGGCTATAGCGAAGACGACTTTCCGTACATCGAACTGCCCATCATCGAGCGGCCCTCGGCGCTGCCGCCGCGCTACTCGGGGGCGATCTATCCGCTCATCCCCTGGTACGGCCGACTCTTGACCTTTATGGCTGGGCACACCGGCCGCCCGTTCGACGAGTTCGAAGGCTCCCGCTTCGAGATGACCTACCCGCCGATCTCGACGACGCTCAGCCGTCGCTTCGATCTCAACGCCCGGCCGCCTGCCGCGGAATAGGTGCAAGTTCCCGCGCCGGGAAGGCCGCGTGAGTGGGCAGCATGATCCGCCGCGCCTGATTGCGCCTATTGCACCCGCCGCAGTACACGACCGCTCACGGCCGGAATCTGGAGATTGATCCTGCCGTCCACCACGGAAACGTCGCCCGTCCCACCGAATACGCCGGCCCATTTCACTGTGCCGGCCGGTGCAGGGATCGAAACGTCGCGCGCGGAGTCCGACGCGTTGAGCGCGACAATCAGCCGTTCGGTCGCATCGCCCCGTTCGAACGCCCAGACATCCTGCCGATCATCGGCCAGCAGCGTATGGAAATAGCCCGTCCGCAGCGCGGGATGTGAATTCCGGAGCGCAACCGCCTCGCGATAGAAGCTCAAGTGCTCCTTCATCACGAAGTTCTTCGCAGGCTCGTCGTACGGTTGCAGATCTTCCCAGAGCATCGGCTTGCGACAGGTCGGATCATCGGCACCCCACATCCCCGCCTCATCCCCGTAGCAGATCATCGGGGCGCCGACGTACGTCACCTGAAAGAGCGCCACGAGCCGCGCCCGCTGATACTCCGCCGGGCCCGGCTTGGCGTTGTTGTAGTTCGGCCCGTTGTCCTGCGGCCGGTTCTGCTGGTCGTACGCCCGGTCCGGGTTCAGCGCCATCGAGACAAGCCGGTCGGTGTCGTGGCTGTTCATCAGGTTCTGCATCACGTACGTCGCGGCCGCCGGGTATGCGATTCGCAGCTCCGCGAGCCGCCGATCCGCGTCGCTCGGCGTGATCTTCTGTTTGCGGTTCAGAATCCAGTCCACCGCGACATGCGAGAACTGGTAGTTCATCACCGCGTCAAAGTGCTGGCCGTCGAGCCACATCTCCGCGCGGTCCCAGATCTCTCCCGTGATGTACGCGTCCGGGTTGATCGATTTCACGAGCTTGCGCCACTCAACCCAGAACGCCGGCGGCACCTCATTGGGCACGTCCAGCCGCCAACCGTCGATGCCGTCGCGCGGATCGCCGTCGCCGTCCGGGTCCATCCAGCGCCGTGTCACGTCCGCGATATGCCGCCGCAGCGTCTCGCTCGCCAGGCCGTGCCGCGCGTCCTTCCTGAATGCCGGCAGGTCCTGTACGCCCGCCCAGCCGACGTATTCGAACGGCTCCCACGACTTGATCTCGAACCAGTCCGCATATTTCGACTTCCGGCCGTTCTTCTTCACATCGAGAAACGCCGGGTGATTCACGCCGACGTGGTTGAACACGCCGTCGATGATGACCCGCAGTCCCATCGCCTTCGCTTTCTTCAGGAATTCAAGAAAGATCCGATCTGATTCGGTCCAGGTCCACGTCTTCGGATCAAGCAGGTCCTCCTTCGCCGCCGCCGGCGCATAGTCCCCCTTGCGCCCGAAATGCTCGTCGATGTGCACATAGCTCGTCGCGTTGTACTTGTGATTCGTCGTCGCCTGGAAGACCGGGTTCAGGTAAATCGCATTGACGCCCAGTTCCTTCAGATACCCCAGCTTCTCCTCGATGCCCCGAATGTCCCCGCCGTACATCCGCGAGTAAACAAAATACTGGTAGAACGTCTGGCCGCTCTTCGTCTCAAACTCCGACGGCGTGAACCACTCGCTTCGCCACGGCCGCAGGGGGTTCGGATCATTCGCCGGATCGCCGTTGCGGAATCGCTCCGGAAAAATCTGATACCAGACCGCGTCCCGGGCCCAGCTCGGCGTATGAAAAACAGTCTGCGAATCGCCGAGAGTGTACGTCTTCGGATCGCTCACGCGCACGTCTCCATCCTCAAGCACGAACGTGTATTCAAACGGCTTATCCCTGTTTTTCGCACCGTCCAGCGGAATCTGCGCCTCCCAGATCGTGTAGAGCCCGCCCGCCAGAACCGGCTGCATCGCCGCGGCCGCACCTTCACGCACCTGCACGACGACCGTCTTCACATCATCCGTCAGCGTTCGATAACGAAGCAGCAGCGACGCGGGTGCGGCCAGTACCTGTCGCCACGTGGGCGAGGCCGGGTCGTGGAGCAGCGCCCGGGCCTCGATTTTCCCGTCGCCGACCGCGCCATCCGATTTGTCGAGCCGTGCCATCCGCCCCAGGCGAAGCACGGAGTTGTTGCCGCCCTGGCCGTCCGGCGTTTCGTCCGGGTTCTGCGGATCCTGCACCCACCGGTCACCCTCGACGACGAACTTGTACTGGTGCACGCCCGCGATCAGTCTCACCGTCGCCGTCCACGCGCCGTCGCGGTTCGTCATCGGCGTCGCCGAGTTGCTCCAGCCGTTGAACGTTCCCGCCAGGTTGACGCGCCCCGCCTTGGCCGCGGGCTTGTACTCAAAAACAGCGTCCCAGCCGCCCTCGACGGCCGTCACGCGCACCGACGGCGGGACGGGACCGGGGTCGCGTTCAGGCGCGATCGCCGCGGGCGGCGCGGGGGGCCAGTCGGCATGGCCGCAGGCTGCGCCGAGAACGCACAGCATGAACAACCACAACAGAGCGGTGCGGATGGATCGCATGATGGTCGCCTTCTGAGATGCCACGCGGACGATGATATCGCCGTCATGCAGCCTTGGTGGAGTCGCGCTGCACGCCCCGGCGCGTCAACTGTTCGAGTCCGCTTGCACCCGACCGATGGCAGAGATAGATTCGCTCGTGAGACTTCATGTGCAGGCGCAGAGCCGCCGCTTCAAGGGGAAACGCAGCCGATGGCACTGCAACCTCAGGACGCGGGCGCCCCGTCGGCGTCCCCGAAGGCGCCCCCGACAACGCCTGAAGCCGCGGACGCCGTCCACGCTGAAATCCTCATCGTCGACGACAACGAAGTGAACCGCGACATGCTCGGCCGACGCCTGAAGCGCCTCGGGCACCAGATCGCGACCGCCGATTCCGGCGAGGCCGCGCTGGAGTTGATCGCCGCCCGCGAGTTCGACCTGGTCCTCCTCGACGTCATGATGCCCGGGATCGACGGCTTCGAGACGCTCGAGCGCATTCGCACGGCGCACAGCCGCACCGACCTCCCCGTGATCATGGCCACCGCCCGCGAGCACCGCGACGACGTGATCCGCGCGCTGAAGGCCGGCGCCAATGACTACGTGATCAAGCCGCTCGATTTCGAGGTCGTGCTCGCCCGCGTCGCGACGCAGATTACCGTGAAGAAGTCCGTCGACCGCGTCCTCAAGCTCGAACGCGACCTGAAGCGCCGCGCCGATGAACTCGCCGCGATCAATGAGCGCATGAGATCCGACCTGGAGTCCGCCGGCGCGCTTCAGAAGCGTCTGCTGCCCGCCCAGATGCCGTCTCTCCCGGGCATCAAGTTCGCCTGGGCCTTCGAGCCGTGCGATGAACTCGCCGGCGACATCCTCAACATCTTCCCCCTCGACGCCGATCACGTCGGCTTCTACATGCTCGACGTCGCCGGCCACGGCGTGCAGGCCTCGCTCCTCTCCGTCACGCTCAGCCGCATGCTCAACCCCGTCGCCGGCCACGACTGCATCGTGCTCGCTCGCACGCCGGGGCAGCCGGATCGCCCGACGCCCCCCGACGATGTCGGCGCGGCGCTCTCGCAGCGCTTCCAGATGGGCGTGAATACCGAGCAATATTTCACCCTCGCCTATTTCGTCCTCGAAGCGACCGCGCGCCGCGTTCGGTACATCACCGCCGGCCATCCCGGTCCGTTCTACGTCTCTGAGATCGGCGAAGTGAAGGATCTCTCCCGGCCATCCTTCCCCATCGGCTGGATGCCCGACAAACGCTACGAACCGGCGGCCCTCGACATGACGCCCGGTTCGCGGCTCTGGTTGCTTTCCGACGGTCTGCTGGAGGCCGACAACGCGAAGCGCGAGCGATTCGGCCTCGCGCGCACGTTCGACCTGCTCAAGGCGGTGCGCGAACTTCCTCTTGCGGAAGCGCTCGCCGAAGTCATCGAGCATGTCCGCGCCTGGACCGGCCGCGGTTACTCGGACGACGTTTCGGCCGTGGTGGTCGAGATCGACCGCTGATCGGTTGAACTGCACGGCGGGGGGGGATTCGCGCCCGCGGGGCCCGTCGTCGCAGGACCAGGCGGGAAAATCACTCGCCGGAAATGAACAGGCGGGCAGGCCGCCTCGGCCTGCCCGCCGCAACGGTGCCATCGAGAAGTGCGCGCCCGGCCTCGATTAGCGACGACGGATCCGCGGCAGAGCGCCGAGGGCCAGCAGCGCCAGGCTGCCGGGCTCGGGGATGCAGTAGGTCGCACCCGTCAGCGCGAGGCGGTAGTCGCCGGTCGCGGGCGAGCCGCTCCAGCTCGACAGCGGCGAGCCGCCGCCCGGACCGGTGGGGCCGTTCACGCCGCTGAACGTGTTCGGGAAAATCAGCCCGCCGACGCTGTTCGGGTCGCGGTTGTACCCCGACACGGCGATGTTCACGATTTCGCCGTTCGTCCGGCTCGCGTAGAGCGCGTTTCCGGCCGGGAGGACCGACTGCACGCCCGACGAGTCGTCGTTGTTCGCGATGCCCAGGCCGCCGGCCGTGAACAGGAACAGCTGCGTGTCGAACGTCGCGCCGCCGGCCAGCGAGGCGGAGAACACTGACCAGTCCGTGACCTGGATGCAGTAGAGGTCCACGCCGGTGGTGTCACCGCTCGCGGACAGCGTGCTGCCCGCGATCAGCGTCAGCGGGCCCGTGCCGCTGGTGACCTGCGGAGCAAGTTCGTCGGCATCGCCGACTTCCGTCCACGTCTGGGCGAACGCGCCGCTCGCGAGCGCCAGACCAACACCGAGAGCAAAAACCTTCTTCATGACCTTCGCCTCCTGTGAGCGAATACGTGCCGCTCCCCGCGTGCCTGCGGAGAAATTCGCGCGCACTGACTGACCAAGTGCCTGACCCAGAGGCCTACAGTGCCTCGCAGCAGGTTCGGCTGAAAGCTGACTCGTTCAGAAATTCCCTAAGGAGGCTCGTTCGGATGCCTGGGTACCGCCGAAAGCGGCACTCGGGCACGATGCGAAGTGAAACCTCCTCCACCTCTACCGCCATCTTAACCACGATCAGCCGGACAGGTCAACTGGAAATGAACCGAATCCATCAATAAAAAGCCACGGGTGAGTCAAGTGACCCGCCCGTGGCGTTGTTATCAGTCGCTGCTTCGTCAATTACCGCCGACGGATCAGCGCCAGCCCGCCGAGCGCCAGCAGCGCCAGCGACGCCGGCTCAGGAACGTTCGTGCGGATGTTCAGGTTGAAGACGCCCGTCGTGTTCGTGCTGGTGGTCGTCACGTTGAAGTCCGGCCCGAACGTCGTGTTGAACCCGCCCACGGCGATGTAGTACGTGCCGGGGCCCAGCGCGCCGTCGCGGCCATTGCCGCCGACCGACGTGCCGATCGTTCGCGTCGGCGCGGTTTGGCCGAACGAAAGCTGGCTCTGCGTGCCCGTTCCATCGTCGTCGTCCGACGCGATCAGCGCGCCGGTCGAAGTATACAGGCCGATCTCGGTGTCGAAGTTCGACGTTTCCGAGTCGATGTCGAGCCACGTACCCAGCGCGTTGTTGATCGTGTCGTTCAGGGTAAAAGAGTACCACCGAATCGCGCCGCCGGTGTGGTTCGCGGTCATGTCCGCGACGGCATAATTCGGCGAAGTATCGACGATGTTGCCGAGGTTCGTCGCGGGCGGCGGCGGCGGGGGAACGTAGTCGTTGACGGAGATCGACAGGTTCGTCCACGTCGAATCCGCGCCGGTGCCGTCATCGAAGCTCTCGAAGAACTCGAACGACCAGTTGCCGACCGAATTGCCGTTCAGCGCCGGATTCAGGCCGCCCTGCGTTGCCGGGCCGATATGCAGCGTCGTGTACGTGCCGGTCGACGTCCATTGCAGCGAATTGAAAATCTGACCCGCGGGATTCGTGATCCGGACGCGCGCTTCGCTCGCAAACGTGCCGCTGAGCACCGATGTCAGGTCCCCTTCAAGCGTGATCGAGCCGGGCGTAAACGCCGGACCCGCGTGGTTGTAGAAGAGGATGCCGTTGTCCGCGCTTCCCGCCGGGCCGCCCGAATTGACCGGGCCGGGGTTCGTAAACGAGAACCCGGCGAACGCCGAGCCGGACAGAGCCAGCCCCATCCCAAACGCTAGTGCCTTCTTCATGGTTTCCTCGCCTCCTCTGTGCACAGTTTCACGCCATGTCCGGCGTGCTGCGGCGCGGACCTCCGCCCGCTGACACCGCACGAGTTGTCCTGCGAAGTCTGAGGGGAGATCTTCGCAGCGACGCGCCGACCACTCACGGGTCGGGAAGTACTTCACATGAACCCTGGGAGCTGCCAAGCCTCGTCGAGAAGAACGACCAGCTTGCATGGACCGGCCACGACGATCGGGACGTGGGCTGCTCCCCCACCTGTATCGCTGAGAATAATGCCCGCGCCACGAGCAGGTCAAGAGGAATTTGCGACCGTTCAAGTGAATACCGTTCTATTTAGTCAATTGAGGGAGAAGACGCACCTCGCCCTGACCAGCCGCCCTCGTCGAGATCGGGATATCGGACGGTATGCGCGATTTTTCACAGGTCGCCTGCATAAGTTCGGCCGTTCCCTCCGTCGTATCCTGTGACGCCTCGGAGGTGAACGTGCCGGGTGACGCGAACGAGCAGGGCCCCTGGGGCCGTTTTTACCTTGAGCACCGTCGCGCCCTCATCGCGTACGCCGCTGCGCTCACGGGCTCGGTCGACGAAGGAATGGACGTGATCCAGGATGTACTGACTCGCCTTGTCGCCCAGCACGCCGATCCGGCAAGCCCGCGTGCCTTCGTATTCCGTTGCCTGCGGAACTGCGCCGCCGACCGCGCCAGACTTCGATGCCGACAGGGGCCCGAAGCGTCCGATGCCGCGCTCGCCTTTCTCGCATCACCCTCGCCAGACAGGCGGGACACGGCCGCAGAGTCCACCGAAAGACTGCGCGCTGCCCTCGCGCACCTTGACGATCGCCGGCGCGAAGTCATCGTCCTCAAGGTCTATGGCGAGCTGACCTTCAACGAGATCGCCACCGTGCTGGGCTGCCCGATCGGTACGGCAGCGAGTCACTACGCCCGCGGAATTGACGAGCTGCGCTCGCGGATCGAGGAGGAATATCGCAATGAATACAGAGCAGACCGAACGGTATCTTGCGTCGATGCCCGTCGCAACGCCGGATCCGGCGCGTGAAGCCGCGTTGCTGGACGCGATCCGCACGGCCGAACAATCCGGTACCGCGCTCAGCCTCGCCCCGCGCCCGGTCTGGTGGCGCCGGCCCGTGCCCCTCTGGCAGGCGGCCGCGGCCGTCGTCACCCTTGCGATCGTCGATCTGGCCTGGCTCCGTCCGCCCGCCGAGCCGCCCGCACCCGCGGCCCCGGCCCTCGCGGTCCGCGTCGAAGCCGAGCTCTTTTCCCGCGTTCGGAACCCCGGCGAACCGATCGACGTGTCGCGGTGGGGGCCTCGTCCGGCCCTGGAGCGTTGAGAAGGTTGATTCGCAGAACTCAAAAAAAGGAGCCATTCGATGACAAGTCTGATCACTTTCGCCGCAGCCTGTGCCCTTGCCGCCGGCTTGGCTTCCGGTCCGCAGGAAGGGCCGGGCCGCACCGCCCGGGAAACGCCGCTTCGGCCCGCGCCGGCCGGTACGAAGTTCGAGGTTCCATTGCCCGCGGTGGAAGCCCGGTTGTGGATCGTGGCCTTTCCCGCGGACTTTCCTCCGGACCGGCTACCCATTTCGCGGGCCGCGATCGAAGGAGTGAATCGCGAACTGGGTCGCGGGGCGGATGCCAAGGGTCGGATTCCCACGTGGGGGCTGGCGGTGCAGCAGGAACTCGCGAAGTTCGAGGTCGTCTCGCCGTCCCATCTCCTTCGAGTCCGCGACGGCGTCCTGGTCTCGGAGCCCGTCACCGCGAAAACGGAGGGCGCTTCGCGCGAGGCGCCGCCGCCCTGGGATGTGATCAGCGCGCCTCGACTGATCATGCCGCTCGGGCAGGAGGCCATGGTGTCCGTCGGCCGCCCGGTCGAATTCATGACCCGGGACGACGACGGCTGCCTCCGTGTGGAGTCGACCGAGAGTGTGACCGAGGGAATGGAGCTTCGGCTCACCGCCTCGAAACTGCTCGAGAAGGGCATCCGTTTCACGGGCATCCAGCTCAAGGTGACGCGCGTCGAAGCCCGTCAGCCCATCGAAGGCGTCCCTTTCGACGTCGGCCGCCCCATCCTCGACACGCGCGAGACGCAACTTGATATGACGCTCGACGATGGCAGGATTGCGATGATTCCGCTGCCGACGCGCGACGGCGAGCCCGCGATCATCGTCTTCTTTCTCGCGACCCGCGTCGAAAAATGACCCGCGTCGAACCGCGGTCCGTTCCGTATGCGCCCGGCCGGGCGGCTACTCCGTGGGAGAGCCGCTCGCGCCCGGGGCGGACGCGCTCCGCCGGCACGCGTCCAGCTCTTTCGTCAGTTCAGCAGGAATGGCCGCATCCGTAGGCGCGAGTCTGCCCTGGCGTTCCAGCGCAACGAACCAGTCGCGGCACTTCTCCAGCCAGTCGCACGCGTCGTTCCGGCGCTGTTGCCCCGCGGCCGGCTCCGCCGAAGGCGACGTCGCGAGGGCCTGATACAGCTCGAACATCTTGTACAGCGACACCCCATACTGCCGATTCGCGTCCGGCGAGTCCGGCCAGCGCTCCGCCACGCCGCGACTGATCTCCACGTTCCGCGCCGCGGTCTCCGTCGCCGCTTCGAAGTCGCCAACCGCGATCTCCGCCTCGACAAGCCGTGTCAGCGTCGCCGTCAGCGACATGGCCGCGGACGGGTTCGTCGGATCGCCGGAAACGAGCCGATCCAGCAGTTCCCGGGAGCGCCGCAGTGGCTCAATCGCCGCGCCCGCGCGCTGAGACTCCAGTTCGAGAATCCCGATCCACTGGTAGCCCACGCCCGAATCGCGAAGGGACAGCACGTCTTCCGGCGAGCCGCTCAGGAGCCGATCGGTGATCGCCACATACCGCCGATAGAGATCAAGTGCGCCGGCCCGGTCTCCGGCCGAATACAGCCCCTTCGCCCGCTTTGTGTATCCCACGGCCAGATCGCGCTGGTGCCCGCGATCCTGAGGATGCGCCGCCGCAAGCCGCTCGCCGATCTCGATCGCCCGTCGATAGTGTTCGTCGCTCCCGGCGCGATCCCCAAGCGCTGCCAGGCAGTTTCCCATCCGCTCGAGCGCATCCCCGTGCGAATCAAGACAACCGTCGTCGTCCGGAAACCGCGCGACCAGGCGCTCCGATTCACCCAGCGCCGCGCGGCACAGGTCCGCGGCGGCGTCCGGTTCGCGCAGATCGAGCAGCCGGTCGACAATCCGCAATCGCACCGGCACGAGCGCATTGGCCAGTCGGGCATCCGCGGCACGCTCCGCGCCATCCAGACGCGCCAGGATTGCCTCCGCCTTTCGGTAGCTCTCCACCGCTTCCGCCGTGCGACCCAGGTTCGAGGTCGTCGCATCGGACTGAATATCCCCGATCGACGTGTACGCCGCCGCGATCTCGCGCAACAACGCCGGATCGCCCGGCGCATCCCGGCTGAGCACGTCCAGATACGCCAGCCCTTTCTCCACGATCAGTTGCCGCGCCTCCGCACTGCCCGGAAGCCGCCGGATCTTCGGATCAAACTCGATGATGAATGACCGAGCCAGCTCCCGCACCTGCTGGTACCGCTGCTCCGCAACCGACCGCAGGTGGCTCTGCCGTGCGTAGAGAACCGCCAGCGCGATCGCGAGCCCCGTCACCGTCACCACGAACGCCGCCGACAGGCCAACGATTCCGCGGTGTCGCCGCAGGGCCTTGCGCAGCACATACGCAGCGCTGTCGCGCTTCGCTTCGATCGGCTCGCCGGCCAGATATCGTTCCAGGTCACGCGCGAGTTCGCCGGCGCTCTGGTAGCGCCGCTCGCGCTCCTTCGCGAGCGCCTTCAGCACGATCGTCTCCAGTTCATCGTCGATCGTGCTTCCGCGATCGAAGCAGGCCCGCAGCGGCTTCGGCGGCGTCTCCGCAATATGCCGCAGCGTCGCGACGGTGTCCGGCTCGATCGGATAAGGATACGAACGCGTCAGCGACTCATGCAGCATCACGCCCAGCGAATACACGTCGCTCCGCACGTCGACGGCGTCCGCCAGCCCCCGCGCCTGCTCCGGCGACATGTACGGCAGCGTCCCCGCGATCTGCTCCGCGGCCGTGAGATCCACGCTTTCGCCGCCGCTCGCCCGCGCCAGCCCGAAATCGACCACGCGCGGCTCACCGACCGCGTCAATCAGCACGTTCGACGGTTTGAGGTCGCGATGGATCACGCCGCGCTGATGGGCGTAGCTCACCGCATCGCAGATGCGCACGAAGATCGCCAGCACCGCCCGCATCGCCGCGCGGTCACGCCCCCGCTCCCCCGCGAATGTCTCATCGATCCACCGCCCCAGCGGCCGCCCCTCGACCAGCTCCATGGCGAAGTACGCCCGCCCGTCGCGCGTCACGCCGGCGTCGTAGACCGTCAGCAGATTCGGGTGCCGCAGCTCCGCGATCAATTCGATTTCGCGCTGAAATCGCCGCCGCGCCGCGTCCGACGCAAGCACTCCATCCCGCAGCACCTTCAGTGCGACACTCCGTCGCGTCGCGAGCTGCACCGCCCGATGGACGACTCCCTGCCCGCCCCGCGCAACTTCGCCTTCGATCCGATACCCCGGCACCGCGTCCGCCGCGAGTCCCGCAGCGCCCCGCCCAGTCCCGGCCGGCGGGGCGCCAACCGATCGCAGCCGCCCGACCCAGGTATCGTTCCGCGCCGACAGCCGTCGCGCTCGCTCCGCGCACCCCGCGCAGATCGCGAGGTGTTCCCGCAGCGACGCCTCCTCCTCAACCGCGAGATCATGCGCCCAGAGTCGCCCCAGCGCCTCGTCCGTCGCACAGCCCGCCGTGTCAATCCGCGTCGTCATGCGTAAGCTCGCGCATCCGCTCCGCGATGCGCTGCGTAATGCGCCATTTGATCGTGTACAGGTTACTCGCCGTCAGGCCCGTCATCGCACAGACATCGTCCACGGACCGCTCTTCGATCACATACGCGACATAAGCCCGGTACTTCACCGGTTCGGTCTCGCGCTCGATCTCCCGCAGGCAGTGCCAGAGGTGTTCCTCCAGCCACACGCGCTCAAAAAAGTCGTCCGGCGCCGCATCCGTGGCCGCGGCATTCTCGAGCACGCCGCTGTCCGCCTCCGCCGCACGCCGCGACCGCCGCTGGTTCAGAACGCGGTTCCGAACCATCGTCGCCAGCCAGCCCTTGAACCGGCCGCGCGCCGGGTCATAGTCAAACGCCTCGATCCGCCGCGCAATCGTCCCCAGGCAATCCTGAGCGATCTCCTCCGCCTCAACCGCCGCCAACCCGTGGCGCTGCGCGTAGCGGATCAGCATCGGACGATAAATCGCGTCGAACGTCTCCCACGCGGCCCGATCACTCGGGTCTTTCACGCGAATCAGCAGACTGGGGCGGGTCGTATCCACGCGGCGATTGGCCTCACCGCCCACTATACCGACCCGCTCCGCACCTGACTGTCGGATTTACCCGTCCCAGGCCGCCTTCTCACGCTTTTTTTCAGAAAAAACCTGTGAGATGCCCCCCCCGCGCCGGGTAGAGCCTTGTGACACACAGCCCGAAAGGAGCCTGACATGAAACCGTCACAGGGTGTTCGCCGATGGGGATGGACTTCGCTGATTCTCGCTCTGCTCGGCGGCTGCCCCGTCGCCACCACGGCCGTCGGCGTCGCCGTCGCCGCGACAACCGTCACTTTTCTACTCGGATCGACCGGAGTTCTCGACATTCGGTCCACCGCTGGAACCACGCGCACCGCGGGCGTCGTCACATTGCCGTTCGCGGGTCGCGCGACCGACCGGCCCGCCTCCGCCACCCTCAACCTCGATGTCGGCCGCACGCGGGCCCTGCCGACCGGGGCGGCCAAATTGTCGAATCAGCAGTCCCTCACCGGCGCAGCGACCATCCGCGTAAAACTCGCCGCGTCCTCGTCGGAGGACCCGTGCGGTAGCGGCGTGTTCGTCGGTGCGTTTGATCTGGCGATTCAGAACGGCGCGGTATCGGTCCTGAATCCGTCGATCGCGCTTCCGGATCAGGCACTCGAATTCGCCCTCAGCGGTTCATTCACGATCTGCCTCGAAGCGACGGCGACGATCGATGTCCGCATCGAAATCGACCAGATGGACATCGCGTTCGGCCCGACCGCCGATGCGACGCCCGCCGATGGCGATCCCTCCGATGACCAACCGGCGGACCAGACGCCGACAGACGACAGCCCCGGAGATAACCTTCCACCCGACGGGTCCGATACGCCGACCGATGACCCAGGCGATACCCCGGACCCCGGCGCCGGCTTCGTCCTCGCTAACCCTGTCCACGTCGGCTCCGAGGCGATCATCGCAGGTTCGGCCGCAAACCCGGCGCTCGGCTTCGATCTTCCCGAACGCTTCAACATCGGCCGGTTCGCGATGAGCGACGACGGCCGCTACGTGTGGTTCTACCTTTTCTGGGATTCGGTCACGACGAAACCCGCCGACTGGATCCGCCTCTACCGCATCGACACGCAGGGTGGAAACCTCCAGCGCTCGCAGATCAACGAAGAGGCCGAAGCGATGGGCGGGGGATACCTCGCGTCCAGCCGCGACGGCTCGATCGCGGTCTACGAAATGGGCCGAGCCGAGCCGGCCGGCGTTTTTCCGCGGCTCGAATCGCGCTTCCTCCGGCTGACGCCCGGCGCACCCGCCGCCGCCTTCTATGACACCGAATCCGACGCCGGACTGCCCAGCGCGAGCGGCCCGCGGATCACCGAAGACGGCGGCGCGATCTTCTGGTACGACAACGAGAATCTCTGGCGCAATACCACGAGCGGAGGCGTCGCCCAGCAACTCGTCAGCGTCGCGCACCTGAATTTCTACGGCCCCTGGGATCCCTTCACCGGCGGCCAGATTTACGGCCTGGACATCACCGAAACCGGCAGCCAGTGGCTCGTCGGCATCCGTTTCGTCGAGCCCAGCCCGCCGTACACCGCCCACCAGGAACTCATCCAGGCGGCCGGCGCGCTCCCGCAGGGGATCAGCGGCCTTCCAAAGATCACCGCGAACCCGCTCGTTTTCGATGTCCAGCTCAGCGACGACGGGGCCGTCTACGCGTACGAAGAGTCAAACGCGTTCGGCGTCGGCGGCACGTTCACGCACGGCAGCGGCTACAGCGCCGACCTCCGAACCGGCGCAGCGCCGGCCGCTCAGGGCGCCTATGGCCAGATTCTCGCGGACAGCGGCCTCCGCTCGTTCGTCGAAGTTAATTTCGCGAACCAGCGCACGCCCGTGTTTCATGATCTGACCACTGGCAGCCGCATCCGCGCCGGCAGCAGTCGCTACACGAACGCCGCCGGCGGCGTCTACGCCCGCCAGCTCAGCGACGACGGCCGCACGTGCGTGGCATTCTGGAATTCAAATCCCATCGGCACGCCGTTCAACAACCTCTACGTCCTCAAGGACGGGGTCGACGGCCTCCCGGGCCATCCGCAGTTTGGTGACATTCGTTATCGCTACGACGCCGCGAGCGACTCGCTTATCGTCCGCTGCACGGTGACGTCGACGGGCGGGCTGGAGCGGATCTACCTGCTGCCGCTCTACGCGGGCGTCGAGCCGGTGGGGGCGGTCCCCGACGCGCAAAACCCGTTCTACAACGAGCGGTGGGGCGGCGGCGTGAATTTCTCGACGGTGTTTTCACCCGTTGACGGCCTGCCGGACACGTATGAGCGCGTGATCCGGATGGACGGCAAGAGCCAGTTCCTCGACGGCGACTTCCAGCTTCGAATCATCGCCGTCGACGCGACCGGGATGCGCACCTCGTACCGCGACATGGTCCCGGTGCGGTAGCGTCCATACCCGGGCGACGCTGGACCGCCGTCACGGACCTCTCCGTCGGCAACATGCGGGGCGTCGCGGGTGACCGCGGAAGATTCTGGGCACGGCGTGGCGGCGAGCGATCGCCGCCACTGCTGTTTTCCACCCCCCCTGTACGGCCGGTTTTCCGTATGATGACCCGCAGGAGGTCGCCGCCATGGGACTCTGGGATCGCTTCAAGGGTGAGTTGATCGACATCATCGAGTGGCTCGACGCCGGCCACGACGTGATGGTCTACCGTTTCGAACGCCGCGAAAACGAGATTAAGTACGGCGCGAAGCTGATCGTTCGCGAGGGGCAGGTCGGCGTCTTCGTCAACGAAGGCAAGCTCGCCGACGTCTTCAAGCCGGGCACGTACACGCTCGAAACGAAGAATCTGCCCATCCTTTCGACGCTGCTGGGCTGGAAGTACGGCTTCGAGAGCCCCTTCAAGGCCGAGGTCTACTTCCTCAGCACGCGGCAGTTCGTCGATCTCAAATGGGGCACGAAGAACCCCGTCATGCTCCGCGACGCCGAGTTCGGCCCGGTGCGTCTCCGCGCCTTCGGCACCTACGCGATGCGCGTGAGCGACGGCGCGGCGTTCCTCCGCGAACTCGTCGGCACGAATCCCGACCTGCGCACCGAGGACGTCGCCGACCAGCTTCGCAACATGATCGTTTCCCGCTTCACTGACATTCTCGGCGAGAGCCGCATCCCCGTGCTCGACCTGGCCGCGAATTACGACGAGCTGAGCAATTTTCTCACGACGCGGCTCCAGCCGGAGTTCGGCAAGTTCGGCCTGGAGCTGACGAAGCTGCTCGTCGAGAACGTCTCGCTGCCGCCGGAGGTCGAGGCCGCGCTCGACAAACGCACCAGCATGGGCGTGATCGGGAATTTGCAGGCGTATACGCAGTTTCAGGCCGCGAACGCGATCGAGGCGGCGGCGAAGAACCCCGGCGGGGGGGCGGCGTCGCAGGGGATGGGTATGGGCATCGGCTTCGCAATGGGCCAGCAGATGGCCAATGCGATGGGCGGAGCGGCGGGCGGGATGGCGGCGCACGCCCCGGCCGGCTCCTCGGCCGGTCAGGCACCGCCGCCGCTGCCGGGCGCGGCCTTGGCATTCTATGTCGCGATCAACAATCAGCAGGCGGGCCCATTTGATGCAGCCGCGCTCGCGCAAAAGATCGGCGGCGGCCAGGTAACGCGCGACACGCTGGTGTGGAAGGCGGGGATGGCCCAATGGACGAAGGCGGGCGAGGTCGCGGAGATCGCGCCGATGTTCGCCCAAGCCCCGCCGCCGCTGCCACCGACGTAATAATCGGTTGGGTGGCATGCTTTCGAGGTACTCCGCGTAAGCATGCACCTCCCAAATCGACGTCAATGGGCTTGATCAGGGCACTCGATCGCAAGGTCCGAGGACAACCGTGACGATTCACATTCCGCTGAGCAGCGACGCCGAGGCCCGCCTGCGCGAGTACGCCGGGGCCGCGGGCAAGCCGATCTCGGCGGTGATTGCGGAAGCGATCGAGGAGAAGCTGGCCATTATGGAGGACGAGTCCGGAGAACGAGCGGGCCGACCTCGATCGAAGGAGCAATGGCTCAAGGAATTCCGCGAGTGGATGGATAACCATCGGCCGGTTTCGCACTTCGTCGATGACAGCCGCGAGAGCATCTACAGAGGCCGCGACGAATGAAGGTCCTGAACTTCTCGTTCCGTGATTCCGTTCCGTCGGCTTTTCGTTTTCGCGTCGCCTTTTTTGGGCTGGCGCTTTTTCTTAGCGGTTGTGCCGCGCCGGCCGCCGACTCGCCCGAGGTAATCGGATACGCCTACCGCGAGTTTACTGAGCATTCATCCGACACAATCGACCGGTGGAGAGGCTGGCGCGTCGGTAATGATAAACAAGTGCGTCGGATTACCGAGTGGATCGCACGCAATGCGGCGAGCCATCTCGATCGCGAAGTTCGCGGTGCTCGCTACCCCGCGCGGCATGTACTCATTATTTTCCGCGCCCATCGCGCGGGCGAATGGTATTGGCTCTACGACGACGAATTCCCGACTCAGCTTCGGGTGCGCCTGAAGGGCGTCATCGAGGAATGCGCCGACGCTTGGGAGGATTTCACATTCCAAAGCGACATTCCGAGCTTTATGCGGCCCTGGTTCCCGTAGCTCGGCGCGACAGGATGGTCATGAACCCTCGTGAACTCCTCACCCGGCTCGTCGCCTTCCCGTCCATCAGCGGCCGCGCGCCGACGGCCATCTTCGACTTCATCGCCGATTTCCTCGGAGATTCGGGAGCGACAGTCCATCGCTTCCGCGCCCCCGGATCACCGCGTGAAAACATCCTCGCTTCGCGCGGCCCCGATTCGACCGACGGCAGCGGCCTGCTCCTCAGCGGCCATCTCGACGTCGTCCCTGCCGACGAGCCCGGCTGGCTTTCGCCGCCGTTCGAGCTCACAGAGCGCGGCGGCCGCCTCTACGCCCGCGGGTCTGCGGACATGAAGGGCTGGGTCGCACTCGCGTGCCACGAATTCGCCCGAATCCGCGACGATGACCTTCGGCACCCCCTGAAGCTGCTCCTGTCCAGCGACGAGGAAGTCGGCAGCCTCGGCGTGCAGGATTTCGTGCGTCAGGTCGCTGCTGGCGAAACTGGCCTACTCCCGCGCAGCGTCCTCGTCGGCGAACCCACCGCCGGCCAGATCGTCCGCATGCACAAGGGCCATTTGAAAGGCCGGATCACCGTCGCCGGCAAGCCCGCCCACAGCGGCTTCCCGCACCTCGGCGTCAATGCGATCGAGCACGCCGGCGCGATCCTCGCCGCGCTGACCACGCTGACGGCCCAACTCCGCGACGAGCGCGCGGAAACAAGCACGTTCTTCCCCGATTGCCCCTACCCCGTGCTTAACCTCGCCACAATCCAGGGCGGATCAGCCGTCAACGTCGTCCCCGAGCGCTGCGTGATCGATTTCGGCTTGCGCCTGCTTCCCGGCCAACCGACCGCGCCATTCATCGATCGAATCCGCACGGCAATCGACCGCCTCCCCGAGCCCGTCCGCCGCGCGACGACTCTCGAAATCGTGAATGACAACGTCCCCATGCTCTGCCGCCCCGACGCCCCGATCCTGAAAATCGTCCGCGGAATCTCCGACGCGCCCGAGCCCGTCGGCGCATCCTACGCCAGCGACGCCGGCTGGCTCTCGACCCTCGGCCTCGACTGCATCCTCTTCGGCCCCGGCGACATCCGCGACGCCCATCGCGCGAATGAATCGATCGACATCGCCGAATGGACGGCCGGAGGAAAGACCCTCGCACGGATCATCGACGCGTTTTGCCGCTGATGTTCCTTGGGCATTCGGACCGCGAATTGCCCAAACCCGACGCCCCGTGACCTCTGAATCCCGCGCACCGCACCGCTCGGCGCCAAAAACCGACAGACCTCGCCAAACCGCATTCCACGGTCGCCCGGTAAGTCGACCCGCGCCAGAATTTCGATGATGCTGGAGACCCGCGCCCACGCCATCAGCCCCCGAATGCCCCCGTCATTCCAGATTGCTGGCACGCCTGGTTCTGATAACCAAGATGATCATCCCGGCACACACAGGAAAATGAGCATGATCACCTTCGCCCAGCGTGCTCAAAACGCGGTTCCCAACGTCCTGATAACCAACATTGCCAACCCACCACACACACAGAAAGAAGTTTGGCAACCTTCGGCCAGCTCGCTCCAAACGCGGTTTCACTCACCGCGAATCCCCGTTCAACGTCCTGATAACTTAGATACCCAGCCCGGCACACACAAAAAAAGCAGTTTGGGCGCCTTGGGCGAGAACGCCGGAGAGGCAGTTTTTATGGGACACGCTGCGGTACACGGTGGTTCGGGAACTGACACCGGCAAGATCCCGGTCGAATCAGATTCACGTCGCCGCCTTGACGGTCAGCAGCTTAACCACCGTCGCCGCCTGCCTCGCCGAGCGGACCGAAATCCGAACCGCCCGGCCTTCCGGATAGACCGGCGAGTCGCGGAGCTGTTGAACGATGCCCGCGGGGAGTCCTGCCGTCTCAGCCGCCGCAACGGCCTGTTCGTTGAACGCCAGCGCTGCGGTGAACGACTTTTCTCGCGGGCTCAGGTAGAGGACGTTGCGTTTCTTATCGCGAAACACGAGCACCCAGCCCGATTTCCCCGCGTAGTGCTTCCATGTGGGCGCGGCTTTCGGACAGATCTCGGCCGCGGCGCCGACGACCCGCTCCCACGCCGCCGCGGCCGGACCGAGGGCGACAGCGAGTTCGGCGCCGGTCGGCTGGCGGGCTTTGTCGGTAAATATGGCGTCAGACATGACGGGCTCCAGACAGAAATACAGGGACATCTCGCAGCTGCGACGGCATCGACCAGGCGCGATGTCACTCCCCCGGGCGCCCGCTCGGCGCGCTCGCCGGACCGCTCTCGGCCGAGGTCGGTGCGCCGGCCGCCGTGTCCCCGCCGGCGGCCGCGTAGAGGGCGTCGAACTTCGACTGCCAGCGCTCCCCGCCCATATTCTCGCTCCAGAGGCGCTCTTCGCGAATTGCCTTGGCGACTTCACCGCGGCGTCCCGCCCGGAATTCGAGCGACAGAAACTCGTAGCGGGCTTCCCAGTACACCTCGGGCTTCTTCGTCCGCAGCTCCGGATCGCGGAGGAGTCTCGACCAGGCCGCCTTCGCCGCGTCGATGGCCGCCGCGTCGCTCTCATCCCCGAGTCCGGCCGAAAGACACCTTGCAACGAGTTGGAGATAGGCCCCGTTGCGTTCATCGCCTGCAAGCAGCGCCTCGGCGGCCTTTCGCGCGGCGGCGACGTCCCCGGCGAGGAGCCGCAGGCGCGCGGCCGCGAAGCGAATGCCGTCGAGCTGTCCGGCGCGGGCAGGGTCGGCCGCGGCCCAGGCTTCGAGCTGTTCGAAAGTCGAGAGCGATTCGGTCGCGAGCTTCCGTGCATCGTCACGTCGATCCTCGGACTCAAGCCGCTCGACCTCTTCGAGCATTCCGCGGGCGACCGACGCGAGCACGCTGCCGGCCTGTTCGACCGGCACCGCCTTCAGATATTGCTCGACGACGCGGGCCGCCTCTTCAAACGCGCTTTTGCCGCGATACGCGTTGATCCGCACGGCAAGAACACGGGCCATGAGGTCCGGCTGGGCATAGTCGGTTTCGAATTTCGCGAGCTTCTCAAGCGCCTCGTCGAATCGCTCCAGCGGCTTGGAAACCAGCAACTCCGCTGCCGAGACGAGGGCGGTCGCCGCCCATTTCCGGATCACCGCCGCGTCCTTCGCCTTGTCCGCGCGAGTTATCGCGGCCGCGGCGTAATTCCCAAGCGCGTCGGCGAGCTTCGCGGACTCTGCAGCGAGCTTCTCTTCGGCGAGTGTTGCACGCGACGACTCGAACACGAGCCGCTGCGACATCACGCGGCGGTACTGAGCCTCTTCCCAATGCGCTGATGTCTGGGGGACATTGCCGAACTGCTCGATCGCCTCGGCGTAGCGTCCCGCGCCCTGGAGCGCCACCGGAAGCCACCACATCGCCTCGGCGCGTTTCTCATGCTGCGGGAACGACTGAATCAGTGTGAGGAGCGACGCGGCGAGCCGCCCGTAGTCGTCGGGCTTCTTCGATTCCTCCGCGATGATCGCCCAGAGCTGGTAGGCGAGGCCGGCGGCCTGCGATGAGCGAGGGTGAGTCTTCATCCCCGCGAGCCTGTCGAAGGCTTCAGCGGCCTCGCGACGGCGGTTGACGGCATACTCGCACGAGCCCATCTCGAACAGGACATCTCCGAGCAGCGCCGGAGCGATGTCCTTTCGCGCCGCGGCATCCTGCAGCCGAAGCAGGGCCTGACGCTCCTTCTTCGCCGCGATGAGCGAGCGGGCGGAAAAGAGCAGTTCCGCGGGCGAGAGCGTCCTGGGATCAGCTCCGGCCGGGATGAACTGCGCGACGTAGAGATTCACGAGATCAGGCCACGGACCGCCGCGGCCGACCAGCCCGCCGAGTCCCGCGACGCCGGTTTCACGGAGCTTCTCAGCCTGCTTGAGCAGGGCTTCGCGGGCGGGGCTGGACTGGGCGGCAGCCCGCAGCTTGTCAGCCTGGAGGAAGTAGCTGTAGGCGTCCCAGAGAGCGGCCATGTTGGCGTAGAAGCGTGCGGGAGCCTGTTCCGCAGGGAGCTTCTCGACATCGAGGGACGTGAGCGCCTTCAGGATCTCGCGCGCCTCATCGAATCGTCCCGCCGCAACCTCGCCCTTGGCATGTTCGAACCGAATCTGCGCCTGGAGCGCGATGGCCTCCGCGGCTGTGAGCGCCTCGTCGAACTTCCGGTCGGCATCGTCGTGCCGGCCCTGCTCGCGGAGCCCCATCGCCTGGCCGAGCAGGCACCGCGCCCGAGCGGGGCCTTCAGGGATCTCGTCGAGGAGACTCGCGAACGTCCTCTCTGCCGCCGAGAGGACCGTGATGCGCTGCTCGCGGTTCTTCTCATCGACGATGCCGAGGTAGAGCTGGCTCCAGGCCAGGTTGAAGCGGGCGTCGACGCGGGTGCGTTTCACGGCGTCGAAGAGGCCGAGCGCGAGGAGTCGGTCCTCGAGATCCTGGGAAGCAGGGTCGCGTTCGCGGAGGCGGCGCGCCAGCGGATCGATATCCGCGACCGCCTTGTCGAAGAGGGCGCGGGCCTGGTTGAGACGCGCCGCCAGCGCCCTGGTATCGCCTCGTCGGCCGGCCGTCATTTCGAACTCGGAGAGATCAGCTTCGCAGCCGCGGGAGAGGAGCAGCCCGGCGTACTCGGTGCGGGCGATCGCGGCGGCGATCGGTCGAGCGTCCTTGTCGACGGCGGAGTCCGTGTCGATCGCGCTCAGCCAGCGGTCTAGCCGGCGGGACGCGTTCTCGAATTCCGCATCGCGGGTGCGAGCGTCGCGCTGCTTGGCGGCCTTGTTGGCGTGGGCCAGGGCCAGCAGGCGAAGCTGGTCGGTCGATTTCGCGCCCGAAAAGCGGGATTCGAGAGCTTCGACCATGCCGTCGTTGACCATACGTTCGAGCTCGGCCGCCTGACGGTCGACGGGCTGCGCGAGCGTGGTCATGGTCAGGGCAATCGAAACGACAATGGCGGACACGCGATTCACGGGCGCTCTCCGAGCGGCCTCGCCGCGGACTCGGCGGCACGGCCGTCTGAGGAGTTTACGACGGCGCGGAGCGGATCGGTATTCACCGCATGACTGCTGCTGAGCGCCCGGCAGGTTTGTAAGCCCCCACGACCAAGGGCGGGTGTGCACTGCGTCTAGACGTGAACGGCGGTGTCCTCAGCGAGGCGGCGGAAGATCGACGCCCAGGTCATGCAAACCTCGGGCATCTCGTATTGCAGCAGGTCACCAAGCAAAACGTAGTCGCGCGCTTCGAATGCGTCGCGGATCTCGCGGAGCCGGGCCGTGAGTTCGTTCAAGTGCGCGGCGAGCGTGCGGCCATCAAACTCCTTCGACGTCCAATCCTGCCCAGATAATCGGGAGCATTCGACGATGGTCGTGCGGCAGTTCTGCCAGATCGCGAGGACCTGGCTGAACATTGAAACGGCTTCGCTGGTGCGGCCGGACTGGAGCGAGTCTGCGACGTCGCGGTGAGCGTCACCGGCGAGGCTGAGATGCTCGGCCATGGTCGCGAGCGCGGACTGAATCAGCGAGGCCACGTCGTCGGAACCGAGGTCGATCTGGTCGAAAGCACCGGCGGGCTCGTCAAGCCGGTCCGAGAGAGCCTGATCAACCAGCCGCGCGCCGTTGAGAGAGACCTCTACGACGAGGCGGTTCGCCAGGTGTTCGGCTTTGACGCGATCGAGGATCGTGCGAAGCGTCTCCGAGTCCGCGAATTCGAGGGGCAGACGTCGGCCGTCGAGCGTGACGATCATGGCGACTCCTTCAACAGGACCTATCGGCGGGCTCCCGCGACTGACTCAAAGCGCTCCGCGTCGGCCGGGAGTTGTCAGGCGAGAAACATGCGCTATCATTTCGCCCCATGAAGCGCGGTCAGCCCACGTGGCTCGTCCATTGGCTGGAACGGCACCAGAGCCCGGTGTCGTTCTGGCTCCATGTCGTGGGGATCCCGCTGGCTGTCGCCGGGGGGCTGCTGGGGCTGTATCAGCTGGCGTGCTGGCAGTGGGAAGTCTGGTATCGGCCGATCGCGATGATCGTCGGCGGCTACGTGCTTCAGTGGATCGGGCACGTCCATGAAGGAAACGACATGGGTGAGGTGATCCTGCTCAAGAAGTGGGCCGGCAAGCCGTATTGCGCGGTTTCGCCGCGATATCAGAAGAAGCTCCCGGCGGCGGACGGCTGAGCGGTTCGGTCCCGGCTCCTATCTTGATGGACCCGCATCGAGGCCGAGCTGCTTTCGCAGGGCTGCGACGACCGGCGCGAACACCCTGGCATTGCTGTCTCCGAGTCCGGCAAGGTGCTCGTGCGCATCGAGCATGAGCTTGAGCTGATCGCGATCGGGGCGGTCGGTCGTCGGGCAGGGCACGACGACGGTCTGAGGAGGCGCAATCGCGTCGCAGAACTCGAAAAAACCGCAAAGCTGCATCCGGTCCAGGGACGCCCGGCACCGCTCTGAACAGCCCGCGAGGCGGACGAGGCTGCCCGGGCGACCGATCCGACGCTGCAACCCGAGAAGCCAGCCGGCGAACGTGCTGTCGACCCAGGCGCAGCCGTCAAGATCGATCGTGACGCGTGCCGCCGCGTGAGCGCCGAGAAACTCGGACACGACGCGGTCGACGGTCGGACAGACGCGCTGCGTGGCGCGGCCGAGAACGCTGACGTAGAGGCCGCCGTCGATCTGGCCGACGCGGATTTCGGGCGAATCGGAACCCATCGCATTCTCCATCGGCAGGTCTGCGAGATGCTATCCCCAAGCGCGCCCGGCCGGGAGGGCTGAATCGCGCGCCGGTCAACGGACCCAGCGGCCGCCGACGGCGACTTCGCGCACGACGGCGCCGGACGAGCCGAGAACGAGAGCGGGCGCGAGCGAAGCGTCGGTCGCACCGGCGAGCGACGGATCGCCGATGTCGATCGCGATGAGATCGGCAAGGTAGCCCGATTCGATCCGGCCGATTTTCTGGCCGAGCGCCCGACCGCCGTTTTCGGCGCCGCAGCGCAGGAGTTGCGCGGCGACCTCGCCTGACGCGTTCTTGCAGATGCCCCGGCGCTCGTGGCGCAAGCGGCGGACGAATTCGAGCCAGCGGAGCTCCTCAATGGCGTCGATGCGGACATTCGAGTCGGTTCCGATGCAGACGGCGTCCGGGCGGTGGAGCATTGTGGCGACGTCCGCGAGGCCGTCGCCGAGATTTCCTTCGGTGATGGGGCAGATGCAGACGTTCGCCCCCGTGTCGACGTAGCGGCGGAGCGTCTCGAGGGTCGAGTGGGTCGCGTGGATCATGGTGAAGCGCGGCGAGAGGCGGACATTTGCGAGGAGCCACTCGAGCGGCGTGCGGCGGATGGCCGCGGCGCAGTCGACGATCTCCTTGCGCTGCTCCTCGACGTGGATGTGGCAGACGAGCTTCCGCTGCTCGGCGGCAGCGACGAGCGCGGACAGATCGTCGAGCGGAACGGCGCGGAGGCTGTGCGGCGCCACCCCGATCGACTGAGTCGCGCCGCGGGTGCGGGCAGCGAGGCCGTCGACGTTCCGGAGAAACGCTTCGACGCTCGGTGTGCTGAAGCGGCGCTGGCCGCCGACGAGCGGCTGGCCGAACCCGCCCGTCTTGTAGAAGGACTGAAGCAGGACGATGCGGATTCCCGAGGCGGCGGCGGCCTCGAGGACGACATCGTCGAATGCGAAGTCGCCTGGGGCGTCGGCCGGGCTATCGGCGGCGATGTTGGAATGGTGCAGGTAATGAAACTCGCCGACCGTGGTGAATCCGGCGGCGAGCATCTCATCGAAGGCCTGCTTGCAGAGGCGGAACATGGACTCGCGGTCGAGCGACAGGACGAGCGAGTACATGGCCTCGCGCCAGGTCCAGAAGTCGCCCATGCCCTCGGGGTAGCTTTCGCCGAGGCCGCGCAGGCCGCGCTGGAAGGCATGGCTGTGGGCGTTGACGAAGCCGGGCAGCAGGGCGCGGCCGACGAGGCGCTGCGTCGGCGTCGCGCCGAGCGGGCCGACGCGGGCGATGCGGTCGCCGTCGATTTCGACCTGGAGGCCGCGCTGGAAGCGGCCGTCGACGTACGTGAGATCGGCCTCGATGATGGTCGACAACTGTGACTCCTGTCTGCCGCCGCGGCGGACTTCCCCGGGCGGTGCTTGCTTGGACCGCCGGCGGCGAGGAGCGGGGGTCGTATCCCTCCGGCGGCGCGGTCCCGCAGGGGAGTTTGGCGCGGAATGGCGAAAATTGGAAGGATCGCGCCCTGGGCGACTCCGCTGCGGCGTCGTCACGGTCGAAAACCGCGTTTCCAGCGAATGCGCCCAAGGTGGCCAAACTCTTTTCTTCGTGTGTGCCGGTTTGGCCATCTAAGTTATCAGGACGTTGAACGGGGATTCGCGGCGGGCCACACCGCGTTTGCAGCGAACTGGCGGAAGGGTGCCAAATTTTTTTCTGTGTGTGTGCCGGGTTGGCACTCTTGGTTATCAGGACGTTGGGAACCGCGTTTTGAGCACGCTGTCCGAAGGTGATCATGCTCATTTTATTGTGTGTGCCGGTTTGATCACCTTCGTTATCGGACGTTAGTGCGGGGGGTGGGAAGGTGGGAACGTGGGAAGGTGGGAAGGGTCGGGTCCGGCGGCGGTTGGGCGTGGGCGTCATTTGTAGCAATTCTAGGGCGGCGGCGGGGCGGCGCGGCGGGTTTGGCGCTGCATTGGGGCCGGCGGGCGGGATCTGGCGGAAACGGGCGCGAAAGTGCAGACCCTTGGCTGTTTTCGGTCCCGGACATGCCAAAGCGTAATTTCGAACGCGCGATGGGGACCGGAAGGAATTCCGGGATGCGAGGTGCGAGATCGGACTCACGTACCAGCCGTGCGAGATCGGAGACACGCAGCAGCGGTCACCTCCGAGCATCCGCGATTTCGACCATTTGCTCGGACCTCCGGCGCAGCCCGGCCCAACGAATCGCCGAGACGAGCAGTGGAACGCCGAAGATCATCGCGGCCCATCGAACGCGCGAGCAGTCGACGACGAACGCCTGCGTGCCTTTCCAGGGAACTGACTGGACGCCGAACCACGGCATGGCAAGCGCATCCTCCACAATCAACCGGACGAGACCCGCTTCCTCTTCTCGGTAGATTTTCAGTTCTTCCGGCTCAAGATCCCACGCACGCGGCCGCGTTGTGAAGATCAGGCACTCCTTCAGGGAGAAAACGTAGAGCGGAACGTCGTGCAGCCGCGCCCAGAGACCGAGTGAATGCGTTCGCTCGCCGGGTCGGCTCAAGCCGACGAAGAGTGCGGCACCGGCGATCGCGGCCACGATCGAGCCGGCCCAGCGTGGACGCCCGCTCCTGCGCCGTCCAGTCGGTTCGCGGCACAGCGGGCATTCGGCCGCGTCGCCGATACCGAGATAACCGCACCGTCGACAGCGCTGCTCGCGCCGGCGGCGCGCACGGAGGCCCGTCGTCGCCAACGCCGCCAGAAGTGGCAGCAGTCCGACGAGGGCGACCCACCTGACGACGCAAGGCTCGACGACAAGCGCTCGCGAACGGCCCCACGGACCGATTTCGATACCGAACCACGGGCGGGTAGGAGGATTAGAGACGAGTAGCCAATCATCTCCGTTCAGAAACATGAGCAACTCAAATTCTCTCGGGTCATCGTCCAGGTATATCCCGTTTCCAATGTCCCGCGGCTGTGTTGTAAGGACGTATCGGGCGTCCAACGCGTAAACGAAGAGTGAGAGCCCGTGGAAGTCCGCGAAATTGGTGAGTGATCCTCCGATGCCCGGTGGGAGCAAGCTGAGTCCAACGAACACGATGCTCGCAAAGCCCGCGAGCAGAATCCGCCAGAGGTACCGGGGCTTGCGAAGCCGGAAAGACACGCCATCGCCGTGAGAGGGCTCGGGTACAGCGCTTCCACATTCCGGACATGCCAGCGCCGGCGACTCATATACTGAGTACGCGCAGGCCATGCAGACTCGATGCTGCCATCGGCGAGCGCGCAGGCGAATCCGATTGAGCGCGAAGAGCAGGGGAGCGAACAGCCCGAGCAGGAGCCAGCGGAAACGTCGCGGCTCGACCAGGAGAGCGAAGGATCCCTTCCAGGGGACGGTTTCCACGCCGAGCCAACCCGGGCGCTTGGTGAACTGAAATCCGAACCCCCGGTTGCCGGCGTATCCGTAAAAGAAGGATCGCGACTCATCCGCGTCAAGCGGATGAAGCCAGAAAGGCGGCGGGTAATTGTCCCAAAGGCGCTCATCGGCGCGCGGTCTTGTCGTGATCAGGTAACAATCGCAGATTCGGTAGACGTTGAGCATTCCGCCGATGCTCACAAGGCGCGGAAACGCCGCGTTGGTCGGTAGCAGGCCCACGGCTATGAACAAGGTCGCCCCAAGGACTGCCAGAGCGATCCGCCACTTCAGCCGTGGGCGGCGGAGCATCATGGGGCACCATAAGGAGCGCGGGCCGGGGCTTCGGCCAGCGCCGGCGGGGCGAAGCTCTCTCCGCATTCCGGACACCGGGACGATGGGCAGCCGAAGAGTGAGTAGCCGCAGTGCATGCACGCGCCGCGGCGCTGGCGACGCCGTCGCACGTTGAGCCGGATCAGGCCAAGCGCGAGCGGGGCGGTGAGGGCGAGTGCGAACCAGCGGAGCTTCGCCGGTTCGACGAGGATTGCCCGGGAGCCTTTCCAAGGCACGAAGCGAACGCCATACCAGAGCGGTCTGGCGCAGTTGTCAGATCGAGCCTTTGAAGGATCGCGCTGCTCAACAAGCGATTCGATGACAAACGGCGCCAATACGTAGAGTTCCTCTGCAGGGATGCCGCCCCAGGTACCGAGCGCAATAAACCCTGGGTTGTCTTTCTTCGCGTCTTCCTCGGTGGCCCGGTTCGCAATCAAGTAGCAGTCGCTATACCGATAAACGTGCAGTGCCAGATCCGTCGATCCGTACACGCGCCCAAAATCCCGCCCCATCGGTGGAAGACTCAACATCGCGAAGAGCGTCGCGCCGAGAAGCGCTGCGGCGATCCGCCATCGAAGTCGCGGGCGGCGGAGCATCATGGCGCACCGGTTTCGACTTGGCTCGCGGCGTCTCCGGTCGTGAGCGGCACGAAGCCTTCGCCGCACTCGGGGCAGCGCGGCGACGGGCAGCCGGAGAGCGAGTATCCGCAGTGCATGCATTTTCCGCGTCGCTTTCGGCGGAGGCGGATCGCAGATCTGGACAATCCTGTGAGAAGCGGGATGCTCAGCAGGAGGCCGAACCACCGCAACTTCGGCGGTTCGACAATTACAACGGTCGAGTTCTTCCACGGAATCAGGCGGACGCCAAACCAGGAAGGCCGGGCCGGGTTTCGGTAGGGGGTGCCTGTATCGAGGGAAGCGTACTCGCTTACAAAATCAATCCAGATCTGATTTTCTGCGGGAGGTAGGCACTGCCATGTGTTGACCGGCGCTCCGCGATCACGAGCATTGTCGAGTTCGCGGGGCTCGGTGGCGATCATGTAACAATCACCCAATCCATATACATGAATCGAGAGTGATTGAAAATGCGCCACACGGTCAAATATGAGACTGTCCAATGTGACATTGCGGGCAAATATGACTATAGGGACAATGCCGAGCATCGCGACCGCGACTCGAAACGTGAATTTCGGCGGCCGAACTCTCATGGCTCGCGCTCCGCGAAGTATTCCTTCGCCAGCGACACCGCGACCTCGCGGCGCATCACCGTCATCGACGCCGTCAGCCATTTGTGCAGGCGGCGGGCGATCGGAACGAGCACGACGACGATCACCGGGAACGCCGCCACGCCCGCGAGCATCCGGTAGCCGCGCCACATCCGGCCCGGCCCGAGCAGCAGGTCGCTCGCGATGACCGAACCCGCGACGACGGCGACCACCGCGATGCACGCCAGGCAACCGACCACGTGATAGCGGAAGATCCCGCGCCGCCAGTCCGTCCGACCGTTGCACAGTTTGCGGAAGTTCGTGATCAGCGCGACCCAGGCGATCGCCAGGAGGAGCAGGGCGATCGCCGAGCCGGCGTTTGGATCCGTCACGCCCGTGTAGATCGCGGGCAGCGCCATGAGCACCATCACCACGCCCAGCGCCAGATGGCTCTCCAGCTTCCGCAGGTACTTGCGGATCAGGGCGGCCGGGTATTCGAGCACCTCCGCCGGCGTGGAATCGCCGCACTCGGGGCAGCGGATCATCTCGCCGCTGAGGCCGCGCAGGTTGTAGCCGCAGCCGATGCAGAAGACGTCCTCCGTGAGCGGCCCGCGGTCGCGAGGACCGACCGTCGCGGGGGTTGGCTCGGATACCGACCCGGCCGCGGCAGCATTCGCGCTTTCGGCGACGGCATCCGTCCGATGTCCATCCGCCGGTCGCCCGTCGTCCATCGCATCGCCTTTCACGGCCGCTTCGGTCAACGCGGCCGTTCCCTGCCCGTTTCGCCGGGGACGGGTTTGTCCGCCGGCCGGCGCTCGTTGCTCCAGTCGATCTCGTACAGGTGGTAGTGCGTCTCCGTCATGCCCATGCGCTGGTACACCCGCTGGGCGATCGTATTCTCGCGTTCGACATAGAGACGCAGGCCGCAGACGTCGCCCCGCGCCCGGGCCGCCTTTTCGACGTGCTCGTGCAGGGCCCGGTAGACGCCCGCCTGACGCTCCTCTTTCACGACAAATACGCTCTGAATCCACCAGAACCAGCCATTTCGCCAGTCGCTCCACTCGAGCGTGATCAACATCTGGCCGACGACGCGGCCGCCGCGCGTGGCGACCCAGAAGGTGCCGCGCTCGGCGTCGCGGAGCACTGCCTCGACGCCGGCCCGCAGCACGGCGGGGTCGAGCCCGCGGGCCTCGGTTTCGGCGGCCATGGCGAGGTTTCCGGCAACCAGTGCATCTGCGTCGGCCGGGGTGGCCCGGCGAATCTCCAGGGAGTTGTTCATGCTGTTATTATGACTCAATGCCGGCCGATCGGCGTGCGATTCTGGATCACCTCGATCGTCGCTCGTTAATTCATCTGAGCGCATCCGTGTGCATCGGTGGATGTATTCCCTTTCCGGGAGCCCGGGTGCGAAGTCGAAAGAGAATTATCCACAGATGCACGCAGATGGACGCAGATCAGAACGGCCCTTCGGCGCATACAGCCGCGTTCGGCGCGCAGCCGCGGGGCAAGCCGCTACGTATGGCTCATGGTTTGGCTGCGTATTTCGCGGGGTCCTTCCAGAATTCGCCCGGGCAGTTTGGACAGCAGAATCCGATGACCTTGCCTTCGTGGACGACGAGATACCGCGGATCGATGGGCTTGCCGCTGACCGGGCAGGTCGAGTTCACGGGCGTCAGCGTGGCCGCGGCCTGCGGGACTCCCGGCACCGGCGCGTCGCTGGTGAACTTGATCTCCGGCTCCGTTTCCAACGCCTCCGCCGTCGGGATTTCGCCGACATCGATCGTCAATCCCGGCCGGGCTTCGCGCAGCTTTGCCACGTCGTCCGCCGTCACGCCGCTTTTCCACACGTAAGCGCGACGGAGCTGGGGCGCGCTGAGGATTTCCGCGCTCACCGCTGTCGGAATCGTCGCTCCGACGAGGACGAGCTCCTCGAGCGCCGGCAGGCCGCCGATCGCCTTCGCCGCGGTTTCGCTGAGGGTCGAGCCGCGCACGTCGAGCCGCTTCAGCCGAGGCATGGCGGTGAGTATGGGCGCGATCGAATCATCCAGCGTCCGCCGCGCGATTTTCAGGTCGGCGAGATTGGCCGCGATCGGCCGCAGCAAGTCTGCAATTTCGCCGCCGGTGAGCGTCGGTTTCGCGGCCGAAAAATCGACTGCGAGCAGCGATGAGCCCTGCCCGACCGGCGCGACGTAGGCGAGCACCGCCTGGATACGGCCAAGGGCTTCGCTGTCGGCGGCGGGGAGCGTTTCGGCGGCCGGCGCGGGCTGTTCGCCTGCCGCGTCGTGCTCAAGGGGTTCTTCCGACGCCGGGGCAGGGGATTCGCGCGAGGCGGAGGCGGGAAGGCCGACGGCGCCGGCACGGACCCACTCTTCGATCAGCCGCAGTTCGCCCTCTGTCGGCTGCTCCCTGGCCTTGGGCGGCATGTGGCCGCGCTCGTCGAGCGGCAACCGCAGACGCCGGATCAGTTCGCTCGCCGCGATGTCGCCGCTGACGATGACCGGGCCATCGTCTCCCCCGTGCGCGATCGCTTCCGGCGTGTGCAGCGCAAGTCCGCCGCGCTGTTTCGATTCGCCATGGCACGAAATGCAGCGGCGCTCGAAGAAGTCGGCGACGGCGTCATATCCGGCGGCGGACGCCTGCGTCGTGCTTATGCCCGCGGCGCCCGTCGAGTCGACAGGATCCGGCCGCGGCTCTCTCAGCGGCGACGCCTCACGGAACAGCGGCTCGGTCAGGAAATCGTCGCCGTGGGTCATCGTTCCGCCGAGATGGCCCGTCGCGCCCATTACGCCGAGTGCGCCCAGCAGCGCGAGGCGATATCCGCGCTGCGGACCAGCCTTCGCCCCGCCGCCCGCGACGCGAAATACTGCGGCAACCGTGCACAGCGCCGCGAGGCCGATCCCCAGCCAGCGGTGCAGTTCCAGCGCGTCGTCGCCGTAGCCCGGCTCGCGCGCCAGCACGACGCCCGACACCGCGGCCGCGATGGCCGAGATCGCCGCGACGACGACAAGGCTCGCAGGGGCCGTCCGGACTGCGGCCTTTCGATTCACGAGCGAGAGAAATTCCAGCAGGGCGACGCCCGCGATCAAGCCGATCGGCAGATGCAGAATCGCCGGGTGCAGCCGGCCTAGAAACGCCACCCAGTCCGCGTGTTCCATTAGCGGGGTCCCTCAGGCCATGATCGCGGGAAGGAGATTTCCGAAGACGTCGGTGAGCCGGAAATCGCGTCCCTGGTGCCGGTAGACGAGCTTCGTGTGGTCGATGCCGAGCAGGTGCAGCAGCGTGGCGTGGAGATCGTGCACGGAGACAGGGTTTTCGGCAATGTTGTAGCTGTAGTCGTCCGTCTTGCCGTAAACGATGCCCGGCTTGATCCCGCCGCCCGCGCACCAGAGCGAGAAGCAGCGCGGGTGGTGATCGCGGCCGTAGTTTTCGTTCGTGAGCGTGCCCTGGCTGTAGACGGTTCGGCCGAACTCGCCGGCCCAGAGCACGAGCGTTTCGTCGAGGAGGCCGCGGCGGCGGAGGTCCTTGACGAGCGCGGCCTGGGGCTGGTCGACGGCCTTCGATTGCGCACGGATTTCGGTGGGGAGGTTGTTGTGGGCGTCCCAGCCGCGCATGTAGAGCTGGATGAAGCGGACGCCGCGCTCGGCGAGGCGGCGGGCGAGGAGGCAGTTGGCGGCGAAGCTGCCGGGCTTTGTCACGTCGGGGCCGTACATTTCGAGCGTCTCGAGGTCTTCGTCGGAGAAGTCGGTCAGCTCCGGCACGGATGACTGCATGCGGTAGGCCATCTCGAACTGGGCGATGCGGGTGCGCACTTCGGGATCGAGCGTGGCGTCGAACTGGTGCTCGTTGAGGCCGGCGACGAGGTCGAGCATCCGGCGGCGGTCTTCGCGGGCCATGCCGTCGGGGTCGCGGAGGTAGAGGACGGCGTCGCTGCCGGCGCGGAGCTTGCAGCCCTGGTGCTCGCTGGGGAGGAAACCGCTGCCCCAGAAGCGCGCGGAGAGGGCCTGCATATTGCCGATGCCCTGCGTGATCATCACCACGAATGTCGGCAGGTTCGCGTTCGCGCTGCCGAGACCGTAGCTCGTCCACGCCCCGAAGCTCGGGCGGCCGGGCTGCTGGTGGCCGGTCTGGAAGAAGGTGATGCCGGGTTCGTGGTTGATGGCGTCGGTGTGCATCGAGCGGATGATGCAGAGCTCGTGGGCGACGGAGGCGGTGTGCGGCATCAGCTCGCTGATCCACGCCCCGTCCTGGTTGTTTCGATACCGCGAGAAGCGGAAGAGCGACGGCGCGACGGGGAAGCGCGACTGGCCGCTGGTCATGCCGGTGAGGCGCTGGCCTTGGCGGATGGAGTCGGGCAGATCCTGGTTGAACCGCGACCGCAGGCCCGGTTTGTAGTCCCAGAGGTCGAGCTGGCTCGGCGCGCCTTCCATGTGCATGTAGATCACGCGCTTCGCTTTCGGCGCGAAGTGCGGTGACCGCAGCAGCGCCGGCGCACCGGCCGCCGGGTTCGACTTGTCCGGCTCGGAGGCCAGCAGCGACCCGAGGGCGAGCGACCCCAGCCCCGCGCCGAGCGTTCGCCCGACCGTCCCAAAGAAGCGGCGGCGGGTGATGTTGAGCAGATGTTCTTCCAACGGGTCGTGAGCCATGTGGTCGCTCCGCGAAGGGACCGATTCGACGATTTGTACCAGTGTAGCGTCCGGACGCTTTCCGCGAAGCGCGATTCAGCGGCGAATCAGCCGCGCTCCGGAATCGGGATATCCAGCAGCCGCATCACCGCCTTCAAGTCTTCCCAGACCTTCGGCTTTTCGTTCGGCGAACGCAGCAGGTACGCCGGGTGAAATGTCGGCATCAGCTGCGCCGGCGGCAGCCCCCGGTTTGCCAGCGCCGGCGGGGGAAAATCGTGAAATTGGCCGCGTAGCTTTCCGATCGGCGTCGTCGTCGCGAGCAGCGCCTGCGAAGCCGGCCGGCCCAGCGTGACGATCACCTTCGGCCGCAGAATCGCGAGCTGCCGGAACAGAAACGGCGAACACGCCGCCATTTCGTCCTCTTCCGGCGTGCGATTGTCCGGCGGGCGGCATTTCACGACGTTCGCGATAAACACCTGGTCGCGCGTCAGCGTCATCGCCGCGATCATGCGCGTCAGCAGTTGCCCCGCCTTGCCCACGAACGGCTGGCCGACGCGGTCCTCGTCCGCCCCCGGCCCTTCGCCGACGAAGACGATCTCCGGCCGGGCACGTCCGACGCCGAACACCGTCTGCGTCCGCCCGGCGTGCAGGCGGCAGCGCGTGCAACTGCGGACGAAGCCTGTGTCGAGAATTTCGAGCTGCTCTCGCGCCGCCGCCTCGGGAAGTGATTCCGTGCAGAACGGCGGAAAGCCCGTTTCATCGACCGGGCGCATCGGGAGCGGGGTCGTGCCGTTGGCCGATGACGACGCGGGGCGCGCCGGTACGCGTTCCGACACCGCCCGCAAGGCCGATGCGCCAGATTCGGATTCGGCGGCGGTCCGCCGGGGCGGGGGGGTATTCATGGGGCTTGGGTTTGGCGGACGGCCAGGGACCGGAGGCCGAGCAGGGATCGGCGGGCGGGCGGGGATTGCCGGCCGGGTCGGAGCGGTCGCACTCACGGCCGGCGATGCGGGGCGCGGCGAGACCCGGACGCCCACGATCGGGACGCCCAACCGGCGTTCATTGCGCAACCACTCGCGCAAAACGAGCTGTTCTGAATTGTCGCCGCCGTTTGTCACGATGGTGGAAAGATACGGACGGCGCGCCGACCTCACAAGCGGGGTCGGCGGCCGCGCGATCTTTGCGCCAGGGACGGTGCAGCCTGCGTCTCGCCCGGATCATTCTGCTCTTCGCCTGCGCCGCGCCGGTCGCCGCCGGTGATTCCGCGCTTCTCGCACCGACGCTCGGCCGACCCGTCGTCGTCGCGGCCGGACAAAGCTTTTCGATCGCCGCGGCCGCCGACTCGCCCGTCGAGCGCGCGTCCGCCGTGCTCATCTACCGCCGCGACCGGGCGATTCGCATCCCGCTGACGCTGCCCGAAGACGCCGCCGCCCGAATCGCCGCCGGCGCGCCGCTTACCGCGACGGTCCCCGAGTCTACGCCCGTCGGCACGTTCGATCTCGAACTCACGCTCGACGCGGCCAAACTCACGCAGCGTCACGCCGTCAGCATCTGGACGCCGACGCGCCGCCTCCGGATCGTCCATCTCTCCGATCTCGACTTCGGCGATCTCTCCGTCCCGGCCCTCGACCCGCGACTCGTCGACGAGGTCAACCTCGTCGGCCCGGCGCTCGTCGTGCTCACCGGCGACCTCGTCGACCCTGGCGCACGCGACATCCTCACGGCGTGGCGCAGCGTGATCGAGTACCTCGAAGGCATCGACGCACCGCTGCTCATTGCCCAGGGCGACCACGACGTCCCCGAACTGTACAGCCGCTTCATCGCCCCCAGCCCGGTCGGCGACCTCCGCATCGGCGATTACCGCGGCATCGTCCTCAGCGACCACGCCCTCGGCTCGATCGCCGCCGACCCCGGCCAGCGCGACTGGGTCGAGAAACTCGCCGCAGTCGAGCCGCCTGCAATGTCGTTCGTCGTCTCGCACGCCGACACACCGACGCTTCTGACCCTGTGGGCCCGCGACGGGCGATGCGCCGAAATGCTCCGATCGCTTCGCCTCGGCGTCTGGTTCAGCGGCGGGGCGGGCGACGCGACCGCTGAGGACGCCCAGCGCCTCCCGACCGAGGCCGGCCGGATGATCTGGCTCAAGACCGCGGCCGCCTCCGGCACGACGCGCGACGGAGCCCTCGGCGTGCCGCACTATCGGGTCATCGAACTCGAAGACGATCGCATCCTGCTGCTGAACGGCCGCGCCGGCGAATCCGGCCCGCCGTCGTCCTTCGCGGTTGGCGGGCTACGCTTGCGCGTGGACGGCCGTAGCGACGGCAGCGCCGACCGCGTCCGCGTCTATGCGGCCAGCGCTCGGCCGTTCTCGATGGACGGCCTGGCGATGAGCGTCCGCGTGAAGAAAACGGGCGGTGCGCTGCCGTGGTGCATCGGGGCGGCCATCGAGCAGTCGGTTGATTGCGACACTTATTGGGACTGCCGCGTACGGTTCTCGCTGCCTGCGCGCGGCGGAGTCCACTTCACGGTCGGCGCGGACTCCCAACCGCCGCCGACCGCGATCTCGGCACGCATCGACGTGGCCGACGTCGTCGAGTTCGAAACCGACGACTCCGGCCGTCTCTCCGCCCGGCGCGCTTCCGGCCTCGTCCTCCTCGAAAACCGCGGCGGCGAGTCCGCGACCGTCCGCGTCCAGCTTCGCCTGGCCGGTGAGCCGCTCGCCTTCCGTGCCGGTGACTCGCCCGACTTCGTCACCGCCGCCCGCCTCACGCTTGCCGCGGCGGAGACGCTCATCTTGCGACCCGATATGTCGGCGATTAGAGTCGCCCCGGGCTTGCGGGAGATGCAGGTCTACGTCGAGGACGAATACTCGCTGACGCCGACCGTCAAGGCGATCGAGGTGCGGGTCGTCGGTTCAAGCCCTCCCGCGACCCGCTGAGCATGATCGTCAAACCGCCGCTCGAACCCTTCTCGCTCACGGTCTTCTTCCCGTGCTACAACGAGGAGGCGAACGTCGAGCGAGTCACCCGGGCCGCGGTCACCGCTGGCCGGAAGATCGCCGCCGACCTCGAGGTCATCATCGTCAACGACGGCAGCCGCGACCGGACCGGCGAGATCGCCGACCGACTGGCGGCGGAGATCCCCGAAGTCCGCGCCGTGCACAACAGCCCCAACCGCGGCTACGGCGGGGCCCTCCAGCGCGGCTTCCGCGAGGCCACGAAGAACTGGATCTTCTACACCGACGGCGACGGACAGTTCGACTTCGAAGAGATGGCCGCCGTCAAGAAGCTGCTGGAGCAGTTTGATATCGCGTCCTGCTATCGCATCGACCGCAAGGACTCGCTGATGCGCAAGGCGAACGCCTTCGCGTGGTCGACGCTCGTGAACCTGCTCTTCGGCATCGGCCTGCGCGACATCGACTGCGCGTTCAAGTTCTACCCAAAGCCCTTCATCGACGCGATCGAATTGCACAGCACGGGCGCGCTCATCGACACCGAGATGCTCGCCAAGGCCCGCAACCTCGGCCTCTCCATCGGCCAGATGGGCGTCCATCACTATCCGCGCACGGCGGGTCAACAGACGGGGGCGAAACTGTCGGTCATCCTTCGGGCGTTTCGGGAGCTGTTCAAGCTCTACGGGCAGATCAAACGAGAAGGCCGGAAGCCGTAGCGACCCCGCCCTACGTCGGCCGGTGCGCATAGCGCGTGGGAGTCGTGTTGGCAGCCAACGAATCCGGTGATTCGATGCCAGCCCCTTCGGCTGTGTCGCACCCGGCGACGCCGGTCGGGATCGCGGCCTGGGTTCACTGCCACAATTGCGACTATCCGCTTATCGGCTTGCCGTCGGACGGTCGTTGCCCAGAGTGCGGCACACCCGCCTCGGAATCAACGCAGCCATCGGTACTGCGACAGCTCCCGCCGGAATGCGTCGTCAAGCTGCACCGAAGCACCGGCGCGATGGGGTTCGCACTGGTTGCGTCGACATTGAGTCTGCTGGCGCTGGCGATCGGCTGGGAAGTTCTCTGCCTCACCGGACCAGTCCTGATCCTGGCCGCGGGACTCACCGTCATGTGGACTGACTTGCCCGCCCGGCGGGTGACCGCCGCAGTCGAGCTCGCGGCGCACACTTTCGCGACATCGATCTTCGTGATTCCGCTCCTCGTTCCGTTCCTGGCCGCCGTCGCCTCGGGCGTGAACAGCGTTGTCTCGTCCGGGTTGCCCTATTACGACGAGGATGACTGGGTCGTTCTGGCGCTGGGTCGGTTTTTCATCGGGTTGGCAGCCGGAATGGTCCCGTTCTTTCTAGTCCGCCCTGTCAGCACCTATGCGCGCCTGATCGGCGAGGTGCTCGGCGACCATCCGGGGCCGGTGACACCGCGCCGGATCGGCTCGATCCGTTCAAATGTGCGGCTCGTTCAAGTCGTGGGAGCTGCAACCGGCATCGCTGCGGCGGTCGAACGCTCACTCGCACCGGGCACGATCGCATTTGTGCTCGCGCTGGTAGCAGTGTCTCCGCTGCCGATCGTGGTTGGGCAGATGCTTCTCATTCTGCGGGATGCCCGGCGGATTCTCGGCCGCGCGCGGGCGGAGCAGCGCCGTCGTGCTCAATCGTCATGAAGTACGGCGCGTTTGTCGCGGCACCTGAACCGGTATTCTGACGGGGCTTGTCCAGTACAATGTGCGTATGCCCGTTTTCATCGGGAATCCCGCGTTTGATGCCCGATCGAACGTGACGCTGACCGCAAGGCTGACCCGCCGTTCGTTCCTCGCATTGATCCTCGCAGGTTGCACGCAGGCGCGCCCGTACCGCGAGACTGTAGAACCACGATCGACGACCTGGGCTCTGCTTTCTGATCCGCACATCAGCGCCGATCGCGAAGCACAGGTGCGCGGCGACTGCATGGCGGAGAACCTGTCCCGGGTCGTTCGCGAAGTTTCAGAACGCATGCCCCAACACATCTTGTTCAATGGCGATCTCGCATATGAAATCGGCGAATCCGCCGACTACAAGGCATTCTCCGAGCTTACGGCGCCGCTCCGTTCGCAAGCGGAAGCGGTACACCTGACGCTTGGCAATCACGACAACCGTAAACACCTTCTTGCCGGACTCCGTGTCGATCACAGCGCGGCAATCGCGGAAAAATCCGTGGGAGTGCGGCTGATCGGCGGCCACGAGTGGTTTTTCCTCGATTCGCTTCGCGAGGTGAACGAAGTGCAGGGCAGCCTTGGTTCGAACCAGATCGATTGGCTCGCCGAGCGTCTCGATAATGGCTCATGTCCCGCCGTAGTCTGCGTCCACCATAATCCTGACTCGTCATTATGGGGTCTAGTAGATTCGAAGGCGTTTCTCGAAACCGTCCTGCCTCGACGGCGTGTCAAGCTCGTTCTCTGTGGTCACACGCACTTCTACCGGTACTGGGAGACTGAGGGATTGCATTTCGTGAACCTCCCAGCTGTGGGGTATCGGCTCTTCAATCCAAACGCGTCTTTGGGCTGGATTTCGGCGGTGGTCGCACCCGACGCAGTGGAACTCGAATTTCGCGGCGTGACCGGCGCGGAGCCTGAGCAGGGGGCCCGGCTCCGGCTCGCTTGGCGATAGAACCGCCGATCACTGGCCCGACGCGCTGGGGCCCCGCTGGAGTCAGAGCGCCGTACTTCACGCCGAAGCGTTGTTTCCGCATCCAAAGTTGTCTATGTTGCGCATCCGTTGTCGGCCGAACGGGAGCCTGCGAATGACCCACCGCTCACTGCGCCTTTTCACAGTCGTCGTCGCCCTGCTGGTCACCGGTCCGCGTGCGTTCGCCTTCGCCGACGCCCCGACCGACGAACAGGTCCGCAAGGCCGTGCAGCATTACGAAAAGAACCGCAAGAGCGGCGCAAAGCCCGATCCGCTTGTCGCCGAGGCTCTGAAGGGCATCGACCTCGACAAGCTCACGCTCAAGCAGTTCGAAATGCTCGGCCCGATGCGCGACACCGCGCCCAATGAGATGATGCCGCGTTTCCGGGATCGCCTCGCGGAACTCGGAAAGTCGACTGACGAAGACGGGGCCGTCGCCCTCGCGCTGCGGGCCGGCACCTTCGAGGCGTTTACCGGCAAGGAGACGGAGGCCGAGTCGACCGCGGCGATCGACGCCCGCATCGACGCCATCGTCCTCGCCGTGATTCATCCGGCCTTTGAAAAAGCGGTGAAGTCCGGCCGCGGGTGCGGCGTGTTCTGGTACTCGTACTTCTATTCGGAGAACCCGCGCCTTCTGAAGTCGGGCGCTGTGCCGAAGATGGCCGCGTTGATTTCGGATGACTGGCCTGCAAAACGGATCGACGACCTGCTGGCGTTTGCCGAGGCGTTCGGGCGGAGTGAATCCGGGCTGTCAAAGGACCAGATCACGCACATCCGCACGACTGCGACGCGGATCGGCCAGAAAGTCTCCCAGGATCCGGCGACGGACGAGGAAACGCGAACCCGCCTCCTGGAAGCGCTCGGTGCGATCAACAGCGCCTGGAACCTCGGTGAGCTCATCAACCGGCCGGCGCCGACGATCCGGTTCCTGTGGTGCTCGGACAAGAAGCTCGCACCGAAGTCGTTCAAGGAGTTTCAGGGCCGGGTGGTGCTGGTTGACTTCTGGGCCACCTGGTGCGGCCCGTGCGTGGCGGCGTTTCCGCACGTGCGCGAGCTGCGTGAACGCTACAAGGACAGCCCCGTCACGATCCTGGGCATCACGAGCCTGCAAGGCTGGATGCTTCGCCCATGGGAGGAGCAGGGCAAGCGGCGCTCCGGCAAGCTCTCACGCGACGAGGAACTCGGCGCGATGGACGAGTGGATGCGGAAGATGGATATGACCTGGACGGTCGCGGTCAGCCAGGAAAGCTGCTTTAACCCGGACTTCGGCGTCCGCGGGATTCCCAGCGTCGCGATCATCGACGCGAAAGGAATCGTGCGATACGCCGGGCTGTCCGCGTTCGACGAGACGATCGAAGCGAAGCTCGACGCGCTGCTCCAGGAAGCCGGCGCGCCGGTACCACCGAAGCGGAAGGCCGCTCCGTAAGCAGTCGTCAGACGCCCGCTCAGAGAAGGGAATCCCCGATGCGCCGCTATCAGCTTCGCCAGAAACTTTGGACCTTCGGCGACGATTTTGCGATCTGTGACGAAGCCGGTCGGGAGGTGTACTACGTCGACGGCCGGGCCTGGTCGATCGGCGACAGGCTGTCGTTTCAGGACGCCGGCCGCAACGAGATCGCGTTCATCTCGCAGCGGCTCCTGAGCTGGGGCAAGACGTACGACATCTCCGCCGCGGGCCGGCACATCGCTCAGGTCCGCAAGCACCTGTTCACGTTCCTCCGCTGCAAGTTCACGGTCGATGTCCCCGGGCCCGACGATCTCGAAGCGACCGGGAGTTTTCTCGAGATGGAATACACGTTTCACCGCGGCGGCCGGACCGTCGCCACGGTTTCGAAACGCTGGTTCTCAATCACCGACCGCTACGGCGTCGAGATCTCCGACGCGGGCGTCGATGACGTGATCATCCTCGCCTCGGCGGTAGTCATCGACCTGTGCTGCCACGACGAGAAGAATTCGCACGACTGAACCGCGCGGCCGCTTCTCGTCCGCGCTCGGCGCAGGAATCAGGGCAGGATCGAAAAAGGCCGTCGGCCGCTTCCACCCGCCGCCGCAGCAGCGAATCCGAAGCGGCCGACGGGCCGAGCAATCTCTTGCGGGCCGGAAGCGGCCGCGACTACTGCGCTACCGGCGACAGCGAAGCGTTCACGTTCTCCGTCGCTGCACCCGCCTGAACTTCGACCGCGGGAATCTCGAAGTCGACGTACCCATCCTTCGAGAACACCAGCCGGTACGAACCGCTTGGCAGACCGATCAACTGGTACGAGCCGTCCGCCTCGCTCACCGACGTCGTGACTTCCTCTTCTGCGTCGCCGCTGCCGCGATATGCCGTGACGGCCGCACCTTCGAGCGGCGCCGCGGCATTGTCCGTGACGAGGCCGCTGATCGAGCCCGCTTCGAGCAGGTTCACGAGCCGCATCGCGATCGACGGGCTGAACTTGAACGAGCGGATCGTCGAAACGTCGTCGATGTGCCCCGACGGAATCGCCTGAAACGCCCGGCTCAGGTCGACGTCGAGCAGGAGCTGCGTCTGGCCCTCTTCAGCGACTTCGAACTCGAAGTGCAGCTTGATGCCCGACTGCTCGCCGCTCGGAACCTTCAGCGGGAAGACGCGGCCGTCGGTCAGCGTGACCTCGCCGGCCGTGACAACCAGGCGGAGCTGGTCATACGAGCCCGCGGGCAGCTCGGCGTCGGCCAGCAGGTCGGTGCGGCCGTTCCGGAGATCGAGCAGGTTGAATTCCCTCTCGCCGGAGAAGACCGTCACCCAGGGCGAGTCGGCGTCGTCGCCCGCGGCATCGGAGTCGCTATCGTCGCCGGAATCGTCGGCGGCATCGTCCGCGTCATTCGCGGCGTCATCACCGGCGTCTTCGGCCGCGGCGTTGTCATTCGCATTCGCGTCGGGGGCATCCTGGGCGCTGTCGTCGGCGGCGTTTGCATTCTCGTTGCTGTCGCCATCGTCGCTGCCGTCGTCCGCGGCCGCATTGGCGTTTTCGTTCTCGTTCGAGTTATCGTCGTCGTCATCGTCGTCCGCGTCGGCGCGGTGCGCTCGCACCTCGGTGATCGTGACCGTGGCGCTGGCGATGTGTTCGAAGGGGAAGGGCTTGTCGGTGATCAGGATCTTGAGCGAGCCCGATCCGCCGGAACCCGATCCGTTCGGAGACTGGCTGTCCAGGGGACAGCCGGCCATCAGGCTGAGCACACTCACCGCGGCGGAAAGCGACCAGATCCACTTCGTACGCATCATGTGTCCTCGAAACAGTGCCGTCGTGACCAATTGCCCAGCGGAGTTCGTGCCCAGGTGTGTCGTCCCCGGGGGGACTTTACGAAATTGCGACGGAATTCGCCACAAAAATCCTCCGATCGTCCGGAAAAAAGCATGTCGCCGGCCGATCATCCGCGCAGCAGCGAACGACATGCCCACGGCGCTGTCTTTTGCGCGCCCGGCGGGCTACTTCTGGAAGGAACCCAGCCGCAGGTACGTCACCGTGCCGCAGGCGACCAGCTTGCCTGCGGTGTCGAACGCTTCGATGGCCACGGGGCAGAGCGTCTTGCCCAGCTTGATGACGCGGCCGGTCAGGGTGAGATCGCCGATGGCGGGGGAGAGATAGCGGATGCTCAGGTCCGTCGTGACGAGCGGTTCTTCCGGGCCCGTTACCGTCGCGATCGCGTACCACGCGACGCAGTCCGCCACGGCCGCCTGCATGCCGCCGTGAAAGCCCGGCGCGAGACCGTCGAAGGCCGGATCGTGCCGCGCCAGGATGCGGCAGGTGCCCTCGCCGGCTTCGATGAGCGTCAGACCCAGTGACTTCGTGCAGGGGGCACGCACGGCGGCGGTGCGAAGGAGTTCGAGTCGGTCGGGTGTGTTCATCGGCAAGCGTCGGTTTTCATCCGTGGTGCGCCGGCTGCGGCCGCGTGTGCTATAGTGTTCTGCGAAGCGGACGTGGCGGAATTGGCAGACGCGCAGGACTTAGGATCCTGTCCCGAAAGGGGTGTGGGTTCGACCCCCACCGTCCGCAGTACAGCGACTCAATCAGGCGTTTCGCGGTTCCTGCACGTCCCAGCCCTTGGCCTTCTCGTCCGCCTGGATCTCCTCGAGCGATTTGGCGCCGGGCAGCGCGTCCTTCTTGGTCGAGATCAGCTTGCCGGCGGGGAAGAGTTCCTTGTTCTTGGCGGTCCACTCCTTGTAGACCTCCGGCAGTTCCTCTTCCTCGTAGATCGCGTTGATCGGGCACTCGGGAACGCAGAGCTGGCAGTCGATGCACGTATCCGGGTCGATTACGAGCATTTTCGGGTTTTCGATTTCGTAAAAGCAGTCCACCGGGCAAACGGTGCAGCAGTCCGTGTACTTGCAGTCAACGCAGCGGCCCGTGACGATGTGCGGCATGGCTTTCTTCCACCAAACAAGTGTCCAAGTCGCGCCAGATACCCCGGGGGATGGTAGGCGATTGCCCCGATTTCGTCGATCGTCTAAGACGCCGATTTTCGGTGATCCCGCGGACGCCCGGCGGCTGATGGCCGCGCAGGCAGGGCGCGCGGCGATGTTGGGAGAGCGGTAAGTGCCGGGCCTCTTTGCGGGAACGCCCTGGGAGCGGCCGGTTACCTGTGAAGCGTGCGGGAAACCGCTCGCGGACTGCGCGTGTCCGCGCGATGCCTCCGGGAAGCGCTGCCCGCCGTCGGCCCAGAACGTGCGCGTTTCGCGGGAGAAGCGCGGCGGGAAGGTCGTCACGCTCATTCGCGGCCTTGATCCGGTTGCGAGCGATGTGCCGGCGCTGCTCAAGACGCTGCGGAAGGAGCTTGCGACCGGCGGCACCTGCGACGGCGGCGCGATCGAACTCCAGGGCGATCACCGTGATCGGCTCGTCGAGCGATTTCGGGCGCTGGGCTACCCCGCGAAGGCGGCCGGTGGGTAGGGGGCCAATTCGGCCGGATGGCGGGTCGCCGACGGTCAGTCGTCGACGAGCTCGAAGTCGCCGGATGTACGGGGTTCCGACGCGGCCCAGCGAATCGCCCGTTCGACCGCGTCGCGTTTGAAGGGGACGAAGATCGCGCCGGCGTCGAGCATCGCCTTCGGCCGGACGCACCAGGGTTCGAGCAGAACGCCGACCAGGCCGGGTCTGCGCCTGGCCGCCCGGGCGGCGCGGAGTTCCCAGTCGATCCACGGATCGGCCCGCGTCATTTCGCCGATGAGGCAGACGACGACGTCGGTCTGGTCGAATGTCGCGAGAAGCGCTGATCGGATGACGGATGATTCGGGCGAATCCGGAATGGCCGCGAGCCGGGCGTCGTATGCGCTGGAATCGAGCCCGCGAGGCGGCGCGATGCGATCCGCGAGCGGCCGATGCGCAGGCTGACAGCAGACGAAGACGGATGCGACGTCGGTCCGCGGTTCAGCGTGTTTGCTTACCCGTGATTCGATGGTCGTTCCTCGGGAAACTCGTCCGGCTGCGGTGGGCGAACGTACCCACGACCTTCCGCACAGGTCACACCGTAGCGGCGGTAGTTCGATCGGGCTCCGTTCAAGCTCATCGAGTTGGCGCCACCGGGCAGGGTTGGGTCGCGAAACTGCACACCGTCATCTTCCCAGTAGCACACGGGGCAGACCTCATATGATCCCGGCGGCTCGGATTCCAGCGTCCGACATCCAGGGCAAGGACAGGCGTGCTTCATGGCTGCGTCACCGGCAGTCGTTCCCGAAAACGCTCAGCAGCAGGCCCAGGTCGCCGATGTCGACGACGCCATTGCCGTCGAGATCGCCGGCGGCCGGGGCGGTCGAGCCGAAATTCGCGAGCAGCGTGGACAGATCGGTCAGGTCGACCGCGCAGTCGCCCGTGATGTCTCCTTCGTCGCAGCCCTGGTAGACGCATGCCGAACCGAAATTCACCCGCTCGATGAATCGGAAACCGGTGCCGCTCCGCACCGTCCGGATGACCGCGCCGCTGACGGGGTCGAGTTCGCGGATCCCCGTGCCGGTCGAGATCATCAGATTGCCGTTGCCCAACTCAACGACTCCGCGGCCGAGGCCGGCGATCGGCAGGCGGCGGACGATGGCGCCGGCCGGGTTGAATTCGATGATCTCGTTGCCGAGGTAGGCGATGACCAGCAGGTTCCCATTGCGCTTGCGCGAGATCTGTTCGGGGAAATCGGTCGAGGCCAACTGCGCCAGTGGCTGGCCGGTCACGGGATCGAAGAGGTCGATGCGGTCGTTGGAGATGTCGGATATGAGAATCCCGGCCGGCGATTCATAGAGGTCGAATCCGTTGACGCCTGCGGCGAAGTCCTCGAGCCGGCGACCCGTCAGGTCGAACCGGAGGACGCTCGGGACGCCGGGGTCGGCGGGGGCGTTGCAGACATAGAGGAGCCCGTCGATGAACGACAGGCCGCGGACGTTATCGAGGCCGTCGGCGCTGTCGGCGAAATCACCGAGGTGTTCGCCGGCGGCCGAAAAGAGCACGATTGCGTCGCGCGTCTGGTCCGATACGTAGATTCGATCGTCGGGACCGCGAATCGCCTGGATCGGCGTGGCGAGCAGACCGAGCTCGGTCGGGTCGGGGTCGACGATCAGGTCGCTTAGGTAGTCGCCGGTTATCCGGTCGTATCGCCCGATGGTGTCCGTGGCGGAATCGGGGATCAGCAGGATCTCCTGCGCAGCGGCGAGGGATACGAGCGCCAGGCTCAGCGTAATTTGGACCGCGCGCACGCCTCTCCTCCGTTGGGTCTGGACCGATCGAGCCATTGAAGCTGGTTCGCCGCTGCTATCACTCCACCATGGCGGGAGCGGAAAGTCAATCGGCAATTTGGGGGGGATTCAAAATGCAGAATGCAGAAACGGATTTCGGACGCCGCGATGAGGGTACCCGCGTGCGGGTGGCGAGATTGCGCGGCATCAGTGGGCGTGAACGCGCGTTCGAGTTTCTAGAGAGTCTACCGGATTGGATTCTGTTGCGCTCGCCCCTTGCTTACGCGGAGGACCGCGAACACATGCCACCGCGTCAGGTGCCGTCGATGATCCGCTGGAGCACCCAGAAGTCCTTCAGGTCCACGTCGTAGTCTTCGCAGAACGGGCCATCTACGTCGGCGCGGAAGTGGAAATCGTCGGGGTCGGCGCCCGGCGGGGGGATGAGGATGTCGGGACCGGCCATGCACGGCGCCCAGCGTACAAAGTCGTCGAAGTCGTGGTCGCCGTCGCGGTCGACATCACCCGGAGACGTCACGGCGGTGCTGGGACGGATGAGCGCGATTGCAGCCGTTGAGGAGTACACGAGCACGATCGTGTACTGGTCGCAGACCGGCGTGTGGATGAGGCTGGCCATGGTGCCTGTCCGGCCGGCGGTTGCATTGACCAGGATCATCTGCTCGCCGAGCGTGGGGAGGTAGCCGGGGGCGAGGGTCAGGCGAACCGAACCGCCGAACGTGGCGGCGCCGCTGACGTTGATGCGATCCGTGTTGGCGGGGCCGTTAAGCTCGATCTGAATCTCGGAGGTGGGATTCAGCGTGAGCGAGCCGTTGACGTTGATTGTGACAGGCGAATCACCCGGGTCGGTCGGCTGGATGATGCCGGAATTGACCACGTTGCCGCCGAGCGTGCCCCGGCCGCGGATCGCTGCGCCGTTCTGATTGCCGAGGCCGGTTGAGCAGGAAAGAGACCCACCCGTCAGGCTCGTGTCGCCGCCGAGGACGGCCTGGTTACTGTCGAGGAGCGTCACGGACTGCGTGCCCACATTTAGCGTGCCGAGGTAGAAAAATCCGCTGGTCGTGTTTGCGCCGAGGATGAGCGGCCCGGTCGCGGTGATAGAGGACGCGGCGTCGCCCGTGATTTCCGCGAGGCAGGATCCGGAACCCAGATAGCTGCCCAGCGGACCGAAGTTGAGGCGCGTGCCGACGATGTTGTTCGTTGTGTTGCTGAGCTGGCCGTTGATCGTCAGGCCGGACGCGCCGGAGGGCTGGATGGTTCCGGCGTTGGCGATGTCGGCATTGAATGTGCCGGTGCCGCTAATCGTTGAGCCGCTTAGAACCGTGACGTCCGCCGTCCCGTTGAATGTGCCGCCGCCGAGTGCGATGCGCCCGACGCCACCGTCGGGATCGCCGAGGAATGTGCCGCCGCCGACCGTGGCCTCGCCGCCGGTGTTGATGGTGAGCGTCCCGTTGCCGGCGGTTGTGATGCTGGAGTTTCGCCCGATCAGCAGGTCGCCGCTGATATTCAACCGCGCGTTGAGCAGGCCGGCGGTCTGCACGGTCACGGTGCTCGTTGAGGCCGAGCCATTCGCGATAATCACATCACCCGCAAAGCTGGCGAACGCGCCCGTGTTGATGTTCATCGTGGCGTCGCCACCCTGGCCGATGCGTGACTCGCCGGCGCCGAGGACGGTCAGGCCGGAGAAGCCGAGGGGCGCCACCGAGAAGCCGGAAACGGTCACATTCGGCGCTGAGGTTGCGTTCGAACCGACAATCAACTGATCGCCAACCTGGACGCTTCCAGTGCCCGTGATGTTGAGCGTCGCTGCTCCATTCCCGCCGACGATCAGGTCCGCGCCGGCGCCGACGATGAAGTCGGCGTCGTCATCGTTGACGTTCAGGACGCCCGTAGAGCCCGAGCCGCTGCCGAGTGTGACGTTGGCGGCTGAGGTGAACGTGCCGGTGGTGAGTGTGACCGTGGCGTTATCGGGGCTGACGCTGCCGATCGTCACGCCCGTCGAAACCGTGTGCGGACTGATCATGCTCAGCGTCACAGTTCCCTGGCGGTACGTGTGGGTCCGGCTGCCGGTGACGGACGAATTGAACGACGTGACGTACGTCGCGGCGAGGTTGAACGTGAGATCGTCGACGGCCGTGGGCACCTGGGCGGGCAGCCAGTTGGTCGCCGTCGCGGCCGAGCCGCCGGCGGGGTTGTTCCAGTTCAGGACGTCAGCGCCGGCGAGGGGGGTCAGGAGAAAAGCGGCCGCGGCTCCTGCGCGGGCGCGGACGGATCGAGTGGACATCACCATCGACGCACTTTCCCGGATTTGACTCTGGACCATGGCCGAAACGAACACCGAGCCATTGCTCAGGATCCAGAGTAGTGAGTCCGGGGGGCAAATTCAATGAAAAAGTGGCGCGCGCCGGCGCTGCGCGGGGTGGAGCAGAACTGGAGGCGGGGGGAATCGAACCCCCGTCCCGAAGCATTTCAGCCTGGGCCTCTACGTGCGTATTCCGTCAATTTGAGTCTCGACTTGCGGCAGACCGACGGGCAGGTCATCCGCTTATCCAGCCCGGCTGAATCTCGCCCTCGTACCGCCAGACGGGAGTACAAGTGCCAGCCTGCTGTTTGACGTCGGTACCGGCTAGCAGGCGTTGCCGGCCGACGCGTTACCTAACTAGGTTAGGCAGCGAGACGATAGCCATTGTTGGCATCTAACAGTGTGCCCGGTGTTTTACGAGGCCTCCAGGCAACCTCGGCACGCCACCCAGACCTCAACCTGCCCGGTCGAAGCCTGTCGCCCCCTCTTTTCAAACGGGGACCGTGGTCCAGTCATCATTCTAGCGTGCCCGCGGCGAAGGGCTAGAAGCCGAATGCAGAATGATGAATGCAGAATGCAGAAACCAAGCCCGTCCGCGTATCTCCGCCCGGCCGTCCAATCCGAGTGCGCGTCACCCGGCGTGCTTGCGGATCCAGGTTGCGTATCTGTCCATCCAGCCTTGCAGGAATTTGCGGCTGGCCTGGCCGATGGAGCCGTCGGCCTCAAAGAGCCCGTCCTTCATCTGGATGAACGCTTCCGGCTGGCCGAGCGTCGGCACGTCGAGGTAGGCGAGGACGTTGCGGAGGTGCTGCTGGGCCAGCGCCGTACCGGCCGCGCCGACGGAAATGCCGATGACGCCGGCCGGCTTGCCCGCCCAGGCGCTCTGGCCGTAGGGGCGCGAGCCGTGGTCGAGGGCGTTCTTCAGGACGCCGGGGATCGAGCGGTTGTACTCCGGCGTGACGAAGAGCAGTCCCTTGGCGGCCGAGATTTCCGACTTGAACCGCTTCACGGACGCGGCGGGGGCGTCGTCGTCGTCCTGGTTGTATAGCGGCAGTTCGCCGATCTGAAGTTCCTTGAACACGAAATCCGCGGGCGCGAGCTTGAAGAGCGCGTGGGCGAGCTTGCGGTTGAAGGATTCGCGGCGAAGACTGCCGACGATGACGGCGATATTCGTGGACATGGCGGAACACTCCTTTGCTGCGATGATATCGCGCTGGCGGCGGAACGAGCGGCACAGGCTGAGATCGAAAAGGGCATCGACGCCATCGCCGATGCCCTTTTCGGATCCGCGATTGACTCAACCGCTTATAGACCGAAGTCCGCCAGAAGCTGCGACAGGTCGCTGATATCGGTATCGCCGTCGGCGTCGACGTCGCCGATGCACGGCGGCTCGGAGCAGCCAAAATCGGAGAGCAGCAGTGCCAGGTCCGAAAGACCGACCTGTCCGTCGCCGTCCAGGTCCGTCGGCCGGCCGGCGGGGGTGTATTCGAGCTCGATCCGCGAGCCCTCGAGGATCACCGCGTTCATGGGGAGTGTTTCAGCCCCGAACCGCCGGGCGATGATCGTGCCGTTGAACCGCGTCGTCTCCTCGATGTGCGTGAACGTCCCGCTGCCCGACCATTCGAGGTCCGGCCCGGTAAAAAAGACGACGCTGGTGTTGCCGTCGTCCGGCTCGGTCGGTAGGAGGAGATCCGTGCTGAAATCGGCCGCATCCGCACCGGGAGCGACGCTCAGGTACAGGTAGATCCGCGTCAGCGTAATGGGCCGGCCCGTCGCGGGGTCATCCGCGGGTTGAAACGCCGAGTAACTCTGGCCGACGTTCGCAAAGTGGAGCTCGCGCACATCCGCCGGTGCGGCGCAGGCCGCCAGCAGGAGGAAGCCGGTCGTGCCCGGCCAACCGTTCATTCGATTCATGCAGTTCTCCGGTGGACCCCTTGTCGCGGCACGTTGCCGCGTCGTGGCTCGTTTGATGCACCGACGGGTCTCTCGTTACAAGCGCGCCGGGCCCTTGAAACTTCCTCCACCCTCGCTCGAGACGCTCGGTATGGCTGTGCAATTGCACCCCCGCAGCGTCGCCAGCCTCCTGTCGAAGAGTATAAGAGCGCCGCTACGAACGGGCGGCAGTTTCCGAACAAGGTTGCCGGGCGATCGCCCCTGCCGCTTGCGCCGGGTTATGCCGATACGCCAGCCGGCAGTTCAGGGCCTGTTCAACGAGCCCCGCGACCATGATGACCCGCCGAAAAGCCAAGGTAGATTTCGACGCGAGGTTGCATTTGCCCAGATGTGCCGCATACTGATAAGTAATCGGCGATCGCGGCTGCGATCTGTTCGGGTCACGTCGAGTCGGATTCAGTCCCATGATGCGCGACGCCCTTCGGCGGTGCCGGGCGTGTCACGGGCGTAGAGATCGCGTTCGGTTCGCGTTCACACGCGGAGGCAATCGATGCGCACGAAATCCGCAGGTTTCACACTGATCGAATTGCTCGTTGTGGTCGCGATCATCGGGTTGCTGCTCTCGATCCTGCTCCCCGGCCTGAGCGGCGCCCGCGACCAGGCGAAGCGGTCGCGTTGCCTGGCGAATCTGCGCTCCATCGGCCAGGCGTCGCTGGCGTACGCGTCGGAGGACAGACGGGAACACGTTATCCCGATCCACCTTTCACACGTCTCCAGCGTCGCGGCAACGGGCTGGACGGAGCGGTGGTGGTGGGGAAACGTGTCGGCCGGCGCGTGGGGCGGCCGATCCGCGCAGGTGTCGTATCCACAGGAGAGCGGGGCGACGAACGTGATGCTCGACCCGGGGCCGGGCGAACCGATTCCGCCCGGTGCGCGGCCGGACATCTGGGGAGCGAAAACGCGTCCGCTGAACAAGTTTACCTACGGCGAACTCGGGGCATCGGACGCGCGGATGCTCGAGGTCTTTCACTGTCCCGCCGATGCCGGATTCCCCAGCCTGGACGAGGTCCAGGACATCAACACGTCTGATTTCTCCAATCGATCCGCGCGGATTCCGTTCTACGACCTGATCGGCAACAGCTATCGAATATTCCCCGTTGGGATGATCTGGGGGACGACGGGCACGACGCACCGAGGCGCATTCACCACCGGCGCCTGGGGGCACCGCCTCTCATCGCTCCAGAACCTCGGTCGGCTGATCCTCTATACGGAACCGATGTTCTACTCGCTGGGCCGACAGGAAGCGGGAACGGCGCCGGGCGTTTATCGAATCAAGGGCTGGCACAATCGGGTGGCGACCGACAACTGCGCTTTCGTCGACGGATCGGCGCGTTCGACAGTGGCGCAGCAGTTAGCCAATTACGAGCAAAGTGTTCTTGAGGATATGCGCTACACCGATCCGAACGGCAGTTATGACTACCGCTGGTTTCTCCGGCGAGGTGCATCGTGGCAGGTCGATTGCTTTCCGACGCCGGGGGCGCTTATTACGCGCTACGACGCGGCGGGAATGCCGATGATGACATTGGATCGCGCGAATCTGCCGCCCACAACCCGGAGCCGATGGCCATTCGCAGGCTATCAGGAGAACATGGCGCCGCCCGGGGAGTGATGCGCCAAAGCTGGCCGTCGCGACCACACCGCCTGCACCACATACCCGCCCACCTCGCGGCTATACTCGCACCTCACGGACCCCACTGCTGACCCGGCAGCGGCGTGCATCCGGACTGGCTCGGAAGGAACGACTGATATGCGTGATCTGCTACAGCGGCTCGGACTCACCAGCGACATCAACCCCGGCGGCTTTGACGGCCAGTGGTTTGGCTCGGGATCGACGACGGACGTCATTTCGCCCATCGACGGAACAAAAATCGCCAGTGTCCGCCAGACGACGACGGCGGAGTATGACCGGATCGCCGGCCGGGCGCAGGCGGCGTTTGAATCCTGGCGGATGGTGCCCGCGCCGAAGCGCGGCGAGGTCGTGCGGCAGCTTGGCGATGCCCTGCGAAAGCACAAGAAGGACCTCGGGCTGCTCGTGACGCTGGAGATGGGCAAGATCGCCGCCGAGGGCGAGGGCGAAGTGCAGGAGATGATCGACATCTGCGATTTCGCCTGCGGCCTCTCGCGGCAGCTTTACGGCCTGACGATGCACAGCGAGCGGGCGCGGCACCGGATGTATGAGCAGTGGCATCCGCTGGGCGTGGTGGGGATCATCTCGGCGTTCAATTTTCCGGTCGCGGTATGGGCGTGGAACGCGGCGCTGGCGGCGGTCTGCGGCGATGCGTGCATCTGGAAGCCGTCGCACAAGACGCCGCTGACGGCGATCGCGACCACGAAGATCGCCGAGCAGGTCTGCAAGGCGTGCGGCGTCGACCCGGCGATCTTCAGCCTGGCGATGGGCTCCTCGAAGGATGTCGGCGAGGCGATGCTGGCCGACAAGCGGATTCCGCTGGTCAGCGCGACGGGGAGCTGCCGGATGGGCGTCCGCGTGGCCGAGGTTGTGGGGAAGCGGTATGGAAAGACGATTCTCGAACTCGGCGGCAACAACGCGATCATCGTGACCAGCTACGCCGATCTCAACCTCGCGACGCGGGCGATCGTCTTCGGCGCGGTCGGCACGGCCGGGCAGCGCTGCACCAGCACCCGGCGGATCATCGTCCACCGTTCGATGCGCGATGAACTGGTTCGCAGGCTGGTCAAGGCATACGAGACGGTGAAGATCGGCGACCCACGGCGGCCGGAAACGCTGATGGGGCCGCTCGTGAGCCACCAGGCCGTCAAGGACATGCAGAGCTCGATTGAGCGGCTCAAGAAGGAGGGGGGCCAGGTCCTACTGGGCGGCGAACCGCTGAGCGGTCCGGAATTCCCCGGCGGTCACTACGTGAAGCCCTGTATCGCGCTGGCGAAGAACGAATACGCGATCGTGCAGGAGGAGACCTTTGCGCCGATCCTATACGTCATCGAGTATGGCGGTTCAGCTCGTCCGGCGACGCATGCGCAGCTCATCAGCGAAATCCGCGAGGCGATCGCGCTTCAGAACGGCGTGCCGCAGGGGCTGAGCAGCTCGATCTTCTCGCACCACCAGATCGAGTGCGAAGAATTCCTGGCGCATTCGGGCAGCGACTGCGGCATTGCGAATGTGAATATCGGCACGAGCGGGGCGGAGATCGGCGGGGCGTTCGGCGGCGAGAAGGAGACGGGCGGAGGGCGCGAGTCCGGCAGCGATTCGTGGAAGCAGTACATGCGGCGGCAGACGAACACGATCAACTGGAGCACGGAGCTGCCGCTGGCGCAGGGGATCAAGTTCGGGGATTGAGCAGGCGGCGGGCGTAATGAGTCGAGGGCATGATCCGCTATACGTGTGAGAAGTGTCGCGACACGGGCCTGGTGACCTCGCCGATTGCGGCCGGCGTCTGCATTGCTGCGGCCGTGGCGTACTGCGTTGGCTCATACTTCGTATTGCGGGGACTTCCCGAGAATCCGCCGGTGCGGGTTCCGTATGGCTATGGGCCGGGCGTCCTACTCGCGCTGCTGGTATTTGGGCCGCCGGTCGGGCTGATCCTGCTTGCCAAAAGCAGCGTGTTCAAGCGCGGATGCCCATCGTGTGGGAAATAATCCGCGTGGACTTGGCGCACGCACCGTCGATGGGCGATGATGCCACGGAGGTTCGTTTCTCCGATGACTGCGAATGCAGGAGGTTCGACCATGCCCGGCTACGTTGACGGTTTCGTTCTTCCCGTGCCCAAGGGCAAAATCGCCGCGTACAAGAAGCTCTCCAAGGCCGCGTCAAAGGTGTGGATGGACCACGGGGCGCTGGAGTACCGCGAGTGCGCGGGGGATGACCTGAAGATCAAAGGAATGGTCTCGTTCACGAGCATCGCGAAGGCCAAGCCGTCCGAAACGGTCGTCTTCGCGTGGATCGTCTACAAGTCGAAGGCCCATCGCAATGCCGTGAACAAGAAAGTCATGGCTGATCCGCGGATTGCGAAGATGATGAAGGATCCGCCGCCGTTTGACTGCAAGCGCATGGCCTACGGCGGGTTCAGCGTGATTGTCGAGGCGCTGCGGAAAGGCTGAGGCTGGTCTTCGGGTATCCGACGGACTCGAATCGGCGGAGGCCTTGAGGGTGCAGGGGACACCGGGCGCGGGCGCTGATCCGTAATTCGAGAACGGCGCGCGCGGTGCCGATGGCAAACCGGCCATTGGCCGGTTCCACACTTCCCCTTCGCGCACTGTGCACTCTGCACCGTGCACTGTATTCTCTGCGCCATGATCGACATCAAGTTCATCCGCGAAAACCCCGACGTCGTCAAAGACGCCGCGCAGAAGAAACGCATGACCGTGGACGTCGACGGCCTGCTCGCCGTCGATGGCCGCCGCCGCGCTCTCCAGACCGAGTTCGACGAGACGCGGGCCCGGCAGAACAAGGCCGGCGAGACCATCGCCAGGGCCCCAAAAGAGGAAAAAGCCGCCCTCGTCGCCGAGATGGGCAAGCTCAAGGGCCGGCTTGCCGAAATCCAGACCGAACTGGCGACGATCGAGGCCGATCTCCAGCAGCGCATGCTGACGATGCCGCAGATTCCCGACCCGGCCGTTCCCGTCGGGCTGAGCGACGCGGACAACGTCGAAATCCGCCGCGTCGGCACACCCAGGCGCAAGGGCGACTTCGGTTTCGCCTTCAAGGATCACGTCGAACTCGGCACATCGCTGGGAATCATCGATGTCGACCGCGGCGTGAAGCTCGCCGGCAGCCGCAACTACATCCTCAAGGGCGCGGGCGCGATGCTGCACGAAGCGATCCTGCGCTTCGCGTGGGACCTGATGCTCGGCCGCGGCTTCGTGCCGATGACCGTGCCCGTGCTCGTGCTCGACAAGGTCATGGAAGGCACCGGCTACTTCCCGCAGGGCCGCGACCAGGCCTATCTCTGCGAACGCGACGGCAAGGCGCTCGTCGGAACGGCCGAGGTGCCGGTCACCGGTTTTTACATGGACGAGATCCTCAAGAACGAGGAGTTACCGAAGCTCTTCGTGGCCCGCAGCACGTGCTTCCGCCGCGAGGCCGGCGCGGCCGGAAAGGACACGTATGGCCTCTACCGCATCCACTTCTTCGAGAAGCTCGAGCAGGTGGTGATCTGCAAGGCTGACGCGGCCGAGTCGGCCCGCTGGCACGAGGCGATCATCAAGAACGCCACCGATGTCCTCGAAGCGCTGGAGCTGCCGTACCGCGTGCTCGAAGTCTGCACGGCCGACATGGGACAGGGCAAGGTGCGGATGTATGACATCGAGACGTGGATGCCCAGCCGCGACGCGTTCGGCGAAACGCACTCGGCCAGCCGTTTCCACGATTTCCAGACGCGGCGCCTGAATCTCCGCTACCGCGATGAAAACGGCAAGATCCAGTTCTGCCACACGCTCAACAACACGGTCATCGCCTCGCCGCGCATCCTGATCGCGGTGCTGGAGATGAACCAGCAGGCGGACGGCTCGGTCGCTGTTCCGAAGGCGCTGCGGCCGTACATGAACGGCCTGGAGCGGATCGGGCCGTAGGTGACTCGGCGCGCGTCTTCGGCTCAGCGGCGCACGATCCGCGCTGGGTCGTTGGTTCGCTCCGCGTAGGCCATGTCCGACCGGCGCGGGTTCCGCATCACGGGCACGTCACGCCGAAGGTCGACAGCAGCCCGGACAGATCGCTGAGATCGACATTCTCGTCGCCGTCGAGGTCGCCGTCGCCCGGCGTCGCGCCGCCGCTGGCGCCAAAGTGGGCCAGCAGCGTCGCCAGATCGGTGATGTCCACGTCGCCGTCGCCGTCGAGGTCGCCCGGGCAGTCGGCTGGAACGACCGCGAAAATCGCATCGCTCTCGTCCCACAGGCCGGGTTCGCGCGATTCGCCGTAGAGGGCTCGCACACGCACCTTCGCCGCCTGCGTCTCGACTGTCGGTATCCAGTTGAGCGACGCAGCGCCGATTTCGGTCTCGGCAAGGAGGTCGTGCCACACCGTCGCGTCTTCGATGATCTGGAGATCGTCAACCCAGGCGGTGTCGCTGCCGCTGGATGTGCTGGAGTCCTTCGCGTATTCCCACTTCAACACATGCGGGCCGGCGGCGAGAGTCGTAGTGAACTGCGTCCAGTTCACTGTGCCCGCACGCCGGACGGCCGATACGCCGTCGACGTAGAAGGTGAAGAAGTCGTAGCCGGACTCGGAGCTGACGCGGTACCAGAATTGGACGCTGCCCGGACCCATCACCGGCCGCGTGAGCCAGGTCACCTGATTGTGCGAAATCACGCCGGCGCGAACGGACCGCGTGCCGGTATGCGCGGAACCCGTCGTGATCGTCCACGGCGCGGTTCCGCCGGTCTGGAATGCCGGGTCGAGCGTGGGCGACTCGAAGCCGTCGATGGTCGTCGCGGTTTCGCCGGAGTTTGAGGTTGCCTGCACGTGGAAGCGCGCACCGGCGTCGCCTTCCCAGGCGATGATCGTCGGGCGGCCGACGTCGAGCGATTCGCCGCCATTCGGCGTCAGCACGCGGGCCGGGCGGATCAGCGCGACGTCGAGTCGCGTCGCAGCGCCGGCGCTCACGACCACGTCCGAGATGGTCTGGCGATCATAACCGTCCGCATCGAAGACCAGGCTGTACGTGCCCGGCAGGAGCATGCGGTGGTAATCGCCGACATCGGGATCGGTGAAGATGTCGTGATCGCGCCGGACAACCCGTACGGTCGCAGCGACCGGGAGACCCGATTGCGCGTCGGTCACAAGCCCGCGCACGCCGATGAGGCACGTTTCGACATAGCTGAGCATCGATTCGCGGTTGTTATTCCAATAGGTCGGAATCTGCGAGGCGGGCGGCGTTGAATTGGCGAGTTCGATCGTCACCTCGTTGCAGCCCATGTAGACGTAGCCCCAGTCCTGCATGCCGCCGTAGATGACATACCAGTCCGCGCCGTTGGTGATGCCGTGATAGAACGTCGAGCTGTTCCACATCGGCAGGTTGTAGCGCGAGTATTCCTCGCTGATCCATTCGAACATGTCGTCGTCGGGCGTGGGCGTGTCGACGCTCGCGCCGCTCGCGTTTGCGTCGAACGGATAATTGACGACCATCGTGCCGCTGTGGAAATTCGCCGCGAGCGTGAAGGAGTGGGCGAACGCGAAGTTCATCAGGTTGGCGGTTTCCATTTCGCGCCCCGCCGTCGTGTTCTGCGGGCTTGTGTACGGGCAGGGGAAATTCCGGTTGATGTCGACGCCGCGCGAATTTCCGCGCGTGCCCGCAACCAGTCCGTCCGGATTCCCGCACGGGATGATCCAGAGCTCGACCTGGTCGACCAGGTTCGTGAGCCGCGGGTCGATTCCGTATCCGGTCGTCACGTAGTCGATGAAATTCAGGCACATTTCGACGCCGATGATCTCGTTGCCGTGCAGCGTCGAGACATAGCGGAACTCCGGCTCATCCTCCTGGATGAGCGGATTGTCCGTGATGCACAGCGCCCACATGTTCCGGTTCTGGACGGTCTTGCCGATGTTGACGAGCCGGCAGATATCCGGATGCGCCGCCGCGGTCGCCGCGAGCGAGACTTCGATCTGCGGGTAGGTGTGGTAGCTCTGCGCCAGCACCACGCCGGGGAGAGAAGCGAGCATCAGTCCGGAGAAAATCGTGACGAAGGTGCGCGGCGTCATCGGCCACCCCCTTCTGTGCGAAGGAGGTCAGCGGTCTGCCGATGCTCCCGCAACACGGCGCAGGCGAGCGCGGTGCGCCCCTCCTTGTCTTTCGCGTCGCGTGCAGCCCCATTCTCCAGGAGCCGCCGGGCGAATCGTGCGATCGCGGCGTCCAGCTCGGGCGCCGACGGCCCCTGCGAAACCGCGAGGATCAGGGGCGTCTGCCCGAGCGCGTTCGTCGCATTCACGTCCGCGCCGCGTTTCAGCAGAAGCTCGGCTGCCTTGTCCCGGCAGCGCCGCGCGGCGAGGTGGAGCGGCGTCTCGCCGGCTTTGTCGTCGGCGCTCATGTCCGCTCCGCGCTCGATCAGGAACTCGATGACCGCGACGTGGCCGCCGAGGGCCGCCCAGTGCAGCGCCGTGCGACCGGCACTGTCCTTGGTGTCCGCCGCCGCGTTCTTCGGGAGCAGCAGCGATAGCATCTCGCCCCGGCCCCTGAGCGCGGCGAGATGCAGCGGCAGAAGTCCCTCGCGATCCGCCGCCGCAACGCTCGCGCCGTGCTCGCACAGGTTCCGGCCGATCTCGACCCGCGCCGCCTTTGCTTCCTTCGATTCCCCTCCGGAGAGAACCGCCAGATGCAACGCCGTCCGGCCCTGGTCGTCTACCGCATTCGGATCCGCGCCGCGCTCGAGAAGCACCGTGACGGCGGCCGGGTTGAGAGATGTGGCAGCAACGAGCAGGGGGGTTCTTTGATGGTTATCACGTGCGTCCCGCGCGGCATTGTCGAGGTCGAGCAGCGTACGAACCCGACCCGCGTCGCCGCGGCGCACCTCGGAGAAAATGTCTGAGCCAGCGTAGGCCGCGGGGGCTGCAAGCATTCCGCAGAGCAGCCACGAGGCCGTCGTGAACGCCAGGATGAGTCTCATGCAGTTCTCCCTTTCCGGAGATCCACGAATTACGTCACTTCCGCACAGGGCTGCCGGCCGGGTCGCCGGCAGCCCGGGAATCACCGCGAGCGGGCACGTCATGGACACGCCGCGCCGAAGTGGCTGAGCAGCGTCGCGAGGTCCGTGAGGTCAACGACACCGTCCCCATCGATGTCCGCCGCACAATCCGCCGTGCAGCCGAACTCCGAGAGCAGCGCCGCGAGGTCGGCCAGGTCGACGTCGCTGTCGGCGTCGAGATCGCCCGGCAACGCGCCGGGGGCCATCGCCCAGATCTCGATATCGTCGAGATTCCAGCCAGGATAGGTGACGCTGCTGTCCGTCGGTCCCATGCTCCAGCGGACATAGACCGTCGGCTGGTTGTCGGCGAGACTCGAAATATCGAGCGTCATCGGCGTCCACACGGTGTCCGCGATGGCGTCGCCCGAGTGATCCCAGACCGTGGTCCAGGTCGTGCCGTTGTTCGACACCTGCACGCTCGCGTGATCCCAGCTTGACGATTCGATTCCCAGCCAGCGCCAGAAATGCAGCTCGACTCCCGTGAGCCCCGTGCAGTCGATCGCCCGCGTCGTCAGGTACTGAACCGGCATGGAATCCGCATAGTCGCCGGCGAGGTTGTACCCGTAGACGTTGGATCCGGTGTGGCCGGACGTCGGATCGAGGTTGTGTGATCCGCCGCCGAGTGGCCGGCCGAAAGCCCACTGGCCCTGCGTCGTCCAGCCCGGATTCGAGTCGAGCGGGAACCGATGCACCGCCTGCGGACCGCCGACTGTGATGTCGATTGTCGCGATGTTCGAGTCGCGCCCGTCGTGGACCATGAATTCGAAGCGGTCATCGCCGTTATAGCAGAGGGCGGGCTGGTAGAGGACCACGTCGCCGTAATCCGCGAGGGTGTAAGGCGCGCTCGTGATCGCGCCGCCGGCCGGGTCGCTCAACGTTCCGTGCCCCGGCAGCGTCATGATGATGAAATCGAGCAGCGCGGGCAGGTCGGTCTGGCCGCGCAGCCGGATTGCAATCGGCTGGTTCTGCGGCGTCTGGACGGAGTCGTCGTAGGCGCGCGGCGGACAGGCGCTGCCGACGGGCAGCATCCGCAGCGACCACGAATTCAGCGTGCCCGTGTCGCCGCCGGCCATGTCGCGGACGGTCAGCGTCCAGTCGCCGATCGGCAGGCCGTTATTGAAGTCGGCGAGGCTGCCGGGGCCGTCCGGCGCGGTCGCGTCGTCATCGTAGCGGACGACGAGGTTGTCGGTCCCGCCTCCGGTGCGGTTGTGGAGCGTCACCGTGCTGCCGAGCGGCGATTGCAGCGTAATCAGCAGGTCGCCGATGTAGGTGTGCGTGATGTCGACGTCGACATCGACATCACCGACGCAGAAGATCTCGGGCACGGTGATCGTGCTCGTGACGGTCGAGTAATCGGGGATCGGCTTCGGAAGGTCATTCGGGTGATAGACGTATCGGCCGACCTCGAGCCGCACTTCGCGCGTGGTGTCGCCCAGGTGATCCGTCGTGTTCGTGAAATTGATCGTCGCGGTGTGCACGCCGACCGGGAGCAGCGCCGCGTTTTCGTTGATCGCCACTGAAATATCCGCCTGGCCGTCCGGCGCCAGCGTTCCGGCGACGTCGCCGGAGAGCGCGATCCAGTCCGCGCCCGGTGCGACGCTCACGACGTAGTCGATCGGCGAATCGGCCACATTGCGGACGGAGTACGCGGCGCTCGCCGGCAGGAAGGGGCCGCCTTCGGGCCCTTCGGCGACGAAATCGCCGCCGGGGGTCACGCGCAGCGCGGCGAGACCGGCCGGAATGGCAAGCGCCGGGTCGCCGAGCAGGTTGTACATCTCAAAGTAGCGCCGCGTGGTCGGGCCGCTGCCCATCTGCTGGAGGTAATGCAGCTTGGTCAGATTCAGACAGGGGCCGAGCTCGCGAATGTAGTCGTCATAGAGAACGGCGAACAGCTTCTTCTCGAGCACGTCATCTTCGGTCCAGTAGCTGTACGTCGACGACGCCAGCACGGCAGCGCCGCCCTTCTGCGGGGCGAGCAGCCAGGTCTCCGAGAAGCACTCCGTGTCGACGTAGTTGCCGGTGAGGCAGGCGAAACTGCACACGAACGAGTACATGTCCGCATTGAAGAGCCCGTTGACGTCGGCCTGCGTGAATACCGGTCCGTCGGCCCAGTAGTCGGTATCGCCGTGGCCGCTGTAGACCCCGAAGATCCGGCCGGCGTTGAATGCGTCGCGCACCTGCTGCGTCGTCGCGTGATAGGTGTGGCTGTAGAGCCGGTCGGACTCGAAATTCTCCTTGTCCATGTAGTTGGTGATGACCCACTCGTGCGTGCCTTCGCTGATCGTGTAGTTGTCTTCGCTGGCCATGAAGACAGCGCGCAGCAGGTAACCGGGGTCGGCGAGCGGGCCGTTTTCGAGATAGAGCGTCTTGGCAACGACGGCGTCGAGCTGGACCGTCGAGCGCACGCTCATGCGGCCGAGGCCGATGTCGGGCATCCAGTCGGACGTGCCGTCCATGCAGACGTATTGCAGATCGGTGTTCGGCGTGCCTTCGCCCTGGCCGATCCAGTTTGGAATCGTATTGGTATCGCCCACGAGCAGGACGTATTCGGGGGCGGTTTCGGGGTTGGTCCACTGCGTCTGGATGTACGTCTTGATCTGCGCCGCGGTCGCGCCGACGGGCGCGGTCCAGGTCGCGACCGTGTAGCCCTGCGCGGCCTTGGCGATTGCGAAGGGACCGATCGCAGTTGCGAAGGGGTTTCCGGCGATGATCAGGAAATTGCCGGCGGCGCGCGGCGCGGCGTCCAGCAGGTCCGGATTGAGGACGATATGACGAAGCTGCTTCGCCGGGCGGTTCTGGGGCATCGGCGAGCCGCCCTGGAAGGTGACCTGCACGTCGATCCGCGGCCAGAACGCGGCGGTCTGGGCGACCGCGTCGTAGGCGAGGGGGCGAACTTCCAGGAGGAAGAGCCGTTGGCCGGCGACGATGCCGACTTCCTCGATCGAGGCGCGCTGCGCCGGCAGCGGACCGGCGACGGCGTAGGCGGCGTCGTCCAGCACAAATTCGGCGTTCTGAGCCGCGCCGGGGATCTTCAGGATGGGCGGCTGCACGGGCATGAGTCGCAGAACTGAGCCGGTCTGGTCGGCGTCGAGCGCGACCGGCGCTCCGGTAACCGCGTGAACGGAGACCGTAGCATCCGGCGGCACGAGGAAGAATCGCCGCTCGACGGGAATCGCCGGCGCGCCCGGCGCGCCCGCCACCGCGGAATCGGGCCAGTCGAGCCGCACGAAGGCGCCGCGCGGCGTCTTCAACACACTCGACCGGAGCCCAGCAAAACCGAACGTGACGTTCAGTTCGGAGAGATCCGAACGAACCACGACCGCCTGCGGCGCTGTGGCGGCGCCGCTCTCCTTGGGCGAGAGCGCGCCCCGCGGGTCGATGGCCAGCCAGGTGTCAGCGGCGGCGATGGATACGACGAGACCCAGGACGCCGATCGCGCAGAGATTCCTCAAACAACGGCCGAACGAGTTCATGGTGAATCCCCCGGAGAGTGTGTGAGATCGCGCTTCGTGGCACGGTTGCGAATGGCAAGCGCGGTGGTGTATTCGGGTTGGAATGGTGTCGGTGCAGTGTCGGGCCGGTTTCGGCCGCGCGCAACCGTGGTCCATCACGCCGGCGGAATTTGCGGGAGCGCGGCTGCGGAGCAGATCGGGCGCTGGAAGGCGGAACAGACGACGTCGGAGTTCGGACGCCAAGTCGACCCCGTTTCACACGCGCCTGGCGCGTGCGGGGCACCGAACCATTTCAGTATGACGGATGGGCGACCCCGTCGTCAAGCCGAGTCGCGGACGGTGCAGGTTTCACGCGGCGCGCCGCTTGCACGTATAATTCATCGTTTCCCGCGAGGAAACGCGGGTGAGCGGTTGGCCACAAACTCAGCGAGCGATCCATGCCCGGCGAGACTCACGGCGGCGTATTGACCCCCACGGACCAGTTCGTTCCCCGGCATATCGGTCCCAGTGAAGCGGAGCGGCGCGAAATGCTCGCGACCCTCGGGGTCGCGTCGATCGAGACCCTGACGGACGAGACCGTCCCGGCCGGGATTCGCCTGAAGCGGCCGCTCAAACTGGACGGTCCGCGCGGCGAATTCGAGACGCTTGAGGAGCTGCGCGGCTATGCGCGGGAAAACCGCGTGCTGCGGTCGATGATCGGCATGGGGTACTACGACACGATCACGCCATCGGTCATCGCGCGGAACATTTTTGAAAACCCCGGCTGGTACACCCAGTACACGCCGTACCAGGCGGAAATCTCCCAGGGCCGGCTCGAAGCCCTGCTGAATTTCCAGACCATGGTGGCGGACCTCACCGGTCTGCCGCTCGCGAACGCGTCGCTCCTCGACGAGGCCACCGCGGCCGCCGAGGCGATGCACATGGCTCACGCGCTCTGCAAGAGCGAGCGACACGCCTTCTTTGTCGCCAAGGGCGTGCATCCACAGACACTCGCGGTCGTGAAGACGCGCGCCCGGCCCCTGGGAATCGAAGTCGTGGTCGGCTGCCCCCGCAAGACGGACTTTTCCGATGGCCGGTTCTTCGGCGTGCTTTTCCAGTATCCGAACACGTTCGGCGCGGCCCGGGACTATCGGGACGCGATCTCGAAGGTGCATGCGTCGGGCGCGCTGTCGATCGTCGCGACGGACCTGCTCGCGCTGGCGCTGCTGACGCCGCCGGGCGAATTCGGCGCGGACATCGCCATCGGCTCCGCGCAGCGCTTCGGCGTTCCGCTGGGCGGCGGCGGGCCGCACGCGGCGTTCATCGCGACACGGAGCGAGTACGCGCGGCAGCTCCCCGGTCGACTGATCGGCGTCTCGAAGGACTCGCACGGCCGGCCCGCGTATCGACTGGCGATCCAGACGCGCGAACAGCACATCCGCCGCGAAAAGGCGACCAGCAACATCTGCACGGCGCAGGTGCTGCTGGCCGTGATGGCCGGGATGTATGCGACCTACCACGGACCGCGCGGGTTGCGGCGGATCGCCGAGCGCGTCCACGCCCACGCCGCGATCCTGGGCGAGGGGCTTCGCCGGCTCGGGCTCGATGTTCCGAACGACCCGATGTTCGATACGATCACCGTCAAGCTGCGTGGCGAGTCGGCGGACGCCGCGCTCGCGCGGGCCGTCGCGGCGGGTTACAACCTGCGCCGGCTCGACGACTCGACGCTCGGCATTTCCTGCGATGAGACGACGACCGCGGCCGATGTCGAGGCGCTGTGGCGGGCGCTGGTGCCCAGCGCCGACCCGCCGTTCGACGTCGCGCAGCTCTGCGACGAGGCGGATTTCGGATTTCCGCGCGAGCTGACGCGAACCAGCGCGTATCTGACGCATCCGGTCTTTAATCGCTACCACTGCGAGCACGAGATGCTCCGCTACATCAAGCGGCTCGAAGCCCGCGATCTTTCGCTTACGACCTCGAACATCCCGCTCGGCTCCTGCACGATGAAGCTGAACGCGGTCAGCGAGATGTTCCCGGTCAGCTGGCCGGAGTTCTCGCGGATCCATCCCTATGCTCCGGCCGACCAGATGCGCGGCTACCAGCGCATGTTCAACGATCTGGAAAACTGGCTTGCCGAGATCACCGGGTTCGCGGCGGTCTCTCTTCAGCCGAATTCCGGCGCCCAGGGGGAATACGCCGGGCTGCTCTCGATTCGCGGCTATCACGAGTCGCGCGGCGATACCGGTCGAAACGTCTGCCTCATCCCCGTTTCCGCCCACGGGACGAATCCCGCGAGTGCGGTGATGGCCGGGTTTCAGGTCGTCGCGGTCAAGTGCGACGCGAAGGGCAACATCGACCTCGACGATCTGCGCGTCAAGGCGCGCGAGAACGCACCGCGGCTCGGGGCGCTGATGGTGACCTATCCGTCTACGCACGGCGTTTTCGAGGAGGGCATTCGCGAGATCTGCAAGATCGTCCATGAGCATGGCGGACAGGTCTACATGGACGGCGCGAACATGAACGCGCAGGTGGGCCTTACCAGCCCCGGCGAAATCGGCGCGGATGTCTGCCACCTCAACCTGCACAAGACGTTCTGCATCCCGCATGGCGGCGGGGGGCCGGGCATGGGCCCGATCGCCGTGACCAAACACCTGCGGCCGTTCCTTCCCGGAAATCCCACCGCGGCGGAATCGGCCGCCGTGGGGCCGGTGTCCGCCGCGCCGTTCGGCAGCGCGAGCATCCTGCCGATTTCGTGGATGTATATCCGCATGATGGGCGGCAGCGGCCTCACGCGCGCGACGCAGTTCGCAATCCTGAACGCGAACTACATGGCCAGGCGGCTCGGCGAGCATTACCCGATCGTCTACACCGGCAAGTCCGGCCGCGTCGCCCACGAGTTCATCCTCGACTGCCGCCAGTTCGAGGACTCGGCCGGGGTGAAGGTCGAGGACATCGCCAAGCGGCTGATGGACTTCGGCTACCACGCGCCGACCATGAGCTGGCCGGTGGCCGGGACGCTGATGGTCGAGCCGACCGAGAGCGAGTCAAAATACGAGCTGGACCGCCTGTGCGATGCACTGATCGCCATTCGCGGCGAAATCCGCGCGATCGAACAGGGCAAGCTTGACCGGACGGACAATCCGCTCAAGAACGCCCCGCACACGGCGGCCGCGTGCACCGCGACCGAGTGGACGCACCCGTATCCGCGCGAGCAGGCGGCGTTTCCGGCGGCGTGGACGCGCGAGCACAAGTTCTGGCCGCCGGTGGGGCGCGTCGACAATGTCTGGGGCGACCGAAACCTGTTCTGCACGTGCGTGCCGTTGAGCGAGGCAGCAGGCAAGTAGGTAACGACTTGGGACTACCAACCCGCGAAGAAATCAACGTCTACGATTCGCTGGACGAGCGGGTTGCCGTAGAGCATTTTCTCGGCAGAACCCTCGACGAGGCGGAGTATCTCTTTTGTGAAAACCCACTGCGTTATTTCGAAGACCTGATGTGGATGGGCCCGATCGCGTTTCGCTTTTATGTGATCGCGGCAATCCGGTATCTCACGCGCTCGCCACGGCGGGTTTTGTCCGGCGACTATTTTGCCTCTGTGATCGGGTTTCGGCTCGACTACGAGCCGGAAGAGTTGAAACCCGTCGGCAAGGAACTGTTAGCCGCTTTCGCCTATTTGTCTGAACAAGCCGTTAGCAGTCCACTGGCAGTCAGCGAGCGCGAGGCCCTTGCGGATACGTATCGCCGGCTCTCGATCCTGATGAAGTCTGAAGGGTAACGACCGGAAATGCCTGGCCGATGCGGAAGGGGCAGGTCAGGCGTCAGGGTTCCCCGTCTCGGTCAATACTGTCGCCGCTGGCGAGCGGTCGGGATGTCCAGTTGGGCGCGATACTTCGCCACAGTGCGCCGCTTGATGTCGATGCCCAGCGCGACCAGGCGATCGACGATTTCATCGTCGCTCAGCGGATTCGCCTTGTCCTCCGCGTCGACGATTTCCTTCACTTTGGCCTTAATGCTGTCCCAGCCGAGTGCATCACCGTTGCCGACTTCGGTGCCGCCGGTGAAGAAGCGGCGCAGCGGGTAGATTCCGCGCGGCGTCTGAATCCACTTTTCGTCGACCGTCCGGCTGATCGTCGACGGATCGCACCCGAAGCGGTCGGCAAGGTCGCTCATCCGCAGGATCTTGAGATGCTGCTCGCCGAGGTCCAGAAACTCGCGCTGGGCCTCGACGACGGCTTTGGAGACTTCGAGCAGCCGGTCTTTGCGGTATCGGACGGCGTCGATGATCGCCGCGGCCGCGTCGAGTTTCTGTTTGATGAATTCGCGGCTGGTCTTGTCATGCTTGGCGCGTTCGAGTTCCTCGCGGAATTCGTCCGAGATTCGGAGTTCGCGCGTGTTGCCCCGCGCCAGTCGGACGGTGTAATCGTCAGCCTGTTCGTCGCGTTCGACGATCACGTCCGGGACGACCGGCGGGGCGGCGCGATCGTCGACCTCGCTGCCCGGGTGCAGGCTCAGGCGGCCGATCGACTGGATCGCCGCTTTCACAGCGTCGAGCTCTACATCGAGCGACTTGGCGATCTGCGGCAGCCGGTTCTTCTGGAGATCCTCGAAATGCCGTTCGATGATCGCCCGTTCGAGTTCCGTGTCCCCCGGCAGCGCTTCAAGCTGGAGCAGCAGACATTCCTGGAGATCTCGCGCGCCGACGCCGGGCGGATCCAGCTGCTGGATGCGGGCCAGGGCATCTTCGACGAGGTTTAGCGACGCGGGGGGCGTCAGCGACGCAGCAATCGTCTCGAGCGGCGTCTCCAGCCGGCCGGTGTCGAGCATGTGGTCGATGATGGCGACGCCGATTTCGCGCGTGACCGGGTCCACTTCCGCCAGCGACCATTGTTCGAGCAGCGTCTCGCGCAGGCTCGTGGGCCGGGCCGCCGCGTTGGCCATCGCATCGAGCTTGTTGTCGCCGTCCTCGGACATCGCCGCCCGGGAGCGGGTGCCCCGGAACGCGACCTCTTCCTCGAAGAAGTCGTATTCATTGACGAGATTGTCGAGGCGGTTGAAATCCTGCGCCTCGCCGTCGGTGACCACCAGCGCCTCTTCGCGGTCGGAGCGCTCGTCCGCGTCACGGGCGGGCTCGGCGGCCGCGGCGCCCGGCTCGTCATCGCCGGGGACGACCTCCAGCGCCGGGTTGCCGTCGATTTCCTGGGCGATGCGCGATTCGAGGGCGAGCGCGTTGAGCTGGAGGATGTCCATGGCCTGGATCAACTGCGGCGTGAGTCGCTGCTGTTGGGCCAGCACCTGACGGGCGATCTGGGAAAGCCCTTGTGACATCCGGTTCGTCTCGGATCGAGCTTGGCGGCCCGATTGTCGCAGCGCGGCCTCGCCTGGCACGCCTCGTGCCAGCAGCGATCCGCTTTACTATGGTACCCGACGACCCCATCGGAACAATTGGCCAGCGGAGCGAAGTTTGATGGAATCTGGGATTGACAAGGCGGCCGCGCTCCTGCGCGTCTCGAAGCGGCTTACCGTCCTGACAGGCGCCGGCATGTCCGCGGAGTCCGGCGTGCCGACGTTTCGCGATCCGGACGGCTACTGGTCCCGATTCAATCCGGCCGAGTTGGCAACGCCGGCCGCGTTTCGCCTGGATCCGGTAAAAGTCTGGGAATGGTATCGCCTGCGAAGGGCAGCCCTCCGCACGGTCGAGCCGCACGATGGCCACGGGATCCTTGCCGCGTGGGAGAAGGCGGGCCGGTTCCACGTGGACATCGTGACGCAGAACGTGGACGGCCTCCATCATCGGGCAGGGTCGGCGCGGGTGATCGAGCTTCACGGGCGGCTCGAACTCGCGCGGTGCACGGCCTGCGCCTACCGTCGCGACGATCTAGACGACCTCGGGCCCGATCCACGCTGCCCCGAATGCAGCGCCAGGCTCCGGCCCGGCGTGGTCTGGTTCGGCGAGTCGCTTCCGGAGGGTGCGTTCGACACGGCCGTCGAGTGCGTCAGCGCGGCGGACTGCCTGCTCGTGATCGGGACCAGTTCGCTGGTTTACCCGGCCGCGTCGCTTTCTGAGATCGCCTTCGCCCGCGGCGTGCCAACGATCGAGATCAACCCGTCCGACACGCCGATTTCAGATCTCGTGAGCGTCAGGATCAAACGCGGGTGCCGTGAAACGCTCCTGTCGCTGGAGGCGGCGCTCGCGAAATCGTAACTTCGTCGCCCGCCGCGAACGGACGCACGCGTCAGGGGCACGGCATTCCGTAGCCGCTCAGGATCGTGAGCAGATCGCCCACGTCGACGCAGTTTGTCCCGTCGACGTCTGCATAGGGATCGAAGCTGGGTTCGCCGACGCGGGCGCCGAAGCCGGAGAGCATCCGCGTCAGGTCGGTCATGTTCACGCAGCCGTCGGCATCGACGTCGCCGCGCGGGAGCGTCGGGAGGTCGATCAGATTCAACTCGTCGGTGATGGGGAAGAGGGCTTCCAGCGCGTCCGGGAGACGGACCGCCCACGAGGCCTCGCTATGATCCTGGCCCAGTCCGATCTGGAATCGCAGATTGTCGTTCAGGAGGCGGCCGGTTCGAATCAGGCCGTCGCGGGCGATGACGGTGCCATCGCCGCCGTCGCTGAAGTCCCCGGCGTCGAGATAAATCCGGACGGAGGCAGGAATTTCACCGGCAACGAGGCGGTTTCTGATATTGGTCGCCCAGAAGGACGTCGACATCGCGCCCAGGCGGCCGAATACGCCCGGCAACTCGAGCACGGCTGAGATCGATCCGATTCCGCCGAAGCTCGAGCCGAGAATGCCTGTGTTCTGCGGCCCGGTGAGCGTACGAAAATTCTGATTCACGAAGGGGATCAGCTCTTCGATCAGAAACCGGTTGTAATTCTGGTTCCAGCTCGGGTCGCCCTCGTAATCCGGATTCAGTTCCCAGAGGCGGCGGTCGGAATAGTCGATCGCAACGATGATCAGCTCCCGAATGCGGGCGGAGCGGATGAGCGCATCCGCGGCTTCTTCGGCGTGCCAGGAACCGTTGTTCCCGCCATTGCCGAACACGTTCTGCCCATCGTGCATGTAGAGCACCGGGTAGCGTCGCCAGGTGTTGTCGGCGTATCCCCGCGGCAAGTAGATCTGGATTCCCCGACCGCGCACGCCGTTGATGGTGCGTGTGCCCATCACATACCGGCTCACGAGCGTCCGGACGACGCGATCGCCTTGAATCGTGCTGGTCGGGTTTGGAATATAGTTATATGTGCCCGTGTTGTTGTAGAGCACGCGATGCAGGGGCGTCCGGAACTCCGTATCGAAGACGGTGGCGCGGATGCCGCCGCCGTTCGGGCGGTTGATGAGCATCGCCAGGTCGAAGTCGTCCGGCGTCGGGAGGGGAACGAGCGGCCGGTTGACGTCGCCGAGCGTCGAGGCGAATCGGACGGCCGTCGCGCCGCCGGCGGGGACGGTGTAGACGATGCGATCGCGTGTCGGCGGCTCCGGCAGCGAAGTCGAACCGCTCTCGATATTCGTGAGGACGACCCCGTTTTCGGGGTCGGCGAGTCGGCTGACGATCGGATCTCGGGCCACGAATTGATACGTGAAATTCGTTCCCTGCGGGATTCCCACGTCGAGAAACCACCGGTTGGAGCTTCCGTCCTCGCGCAGCAATTTGACCGCGCGGCCGAGGTCGTTGCAGCCGAGTTCCGGCGCGCTGCCCAGGACGAAGACGGCCTGACCGGACCCAACTGAACCGACGTATTCGAAGCGGACAGGCTCGATCGGAACCTCGGACGCCGTCGCGCTCGGAAGAAAATGCGGAAACAGAAAGCTCAAGGCGCAGAGAGACACTGCGCGTATGCACGGCCGACTCAGCACGTTTTCCCCTCCAGGATCGGATGCCCAGCGTGGACCGCACCCGAGACCGAACACACTATAGCGGCTCGGTGCCGCCAACAATATCGGGCTATGAGTCCATTCCGCGAGATGCTGCATTCGTTCCAAGCCCAAAGGCGTACCGCCGTGGCGGCGCTGCCGCGTTTGTTCGCGCGGACCGAAGTCGGTACAATCCTCGCCTTCGCTGCGGGGAGTCATTCGTGCTTTCGACTTCGTCTCTCGCCTCGGCTCGGGAGCCGGCCTTTCGCGACCGCGTCGGCGGTTTCCTCGAACTTGGAAAGGCCCGGCTGAGCGCGCTCGTGCTCATGACGACGCTGATCGGGTTTTTTCTTGGAAGTCCGGCCTTATTCGACTGGCGTGCGGCGATTGTCGCGATGGTCGGCACCGGCCTCGCCGCCCTCGGGGCCAATGCGCTTAACCAGTGCATCGAACACGAGCGCGATGCCCGGATGCAGCGGACGCGAAAGCGCCCGCTGCCCTCGGGGCTGCTGACCCTGCGCGAGGCGTGGGCGTTCGCGATCTCCGCTTCCGTGCTCGGCCCGGCGATCCTGGCGATCGGTGTGAATGTTCTCTCCGGGGCCCTGGCGGCGCTGTGCCTGCTCATCTACGTGCTCGCATACACACCGATGAAGACCCGTTCGCCGTTGAACACGCTTGTCGGCGCGGTCACGGGGGCTATTCCGCCGATGGTCGGCTGGGCGGCGGCCGCGGAGGAGATTTCGGCCGGGGCTTGGATTCTCGGCGCGATCCTGTTCATCTGGCAGATTCCACACTTTCTCGCCCTCGCGTGGCTCTACCGGGAGGACTATGAGCGGGGCGGATTCAAGATGCTCCCGTCCTGTGATCCCGACGGCGGGATTACCTGCCAGGCCGTGCTTCTGCACAGCCTCGCGCTCATACCCGCCACGCTCATGCTCTCATTTGCGGGCGTCACGAGTGCAGTCTTCGCCGGCGGTGCGCTGGTCCTCGGTCTCGGGTTCGTTGCGCTCGCGGCCCGGCTGTATCGTGAGCGAACCAGCGCCAATGCTCGAAAGGTGTTCCTGGCCAGCGTGATCTACCTGCCGATCCTGATCGGTCTGATGGCAGTGGACCGGCATCCCGCACGAACGGCGTTCAATGGCGGTACAACGGCTGAAGTCGCGCCGGCGATCGCCTCTCGCTGATCAATGAACCAGACCCCTCCCCGAAAGACGCTGACGTTTGAAGCGGCCCGATTGCCATTCACACTCCTGGGCGCCCTCGTGTTGTTTCTTGGATTGTGGCAGTGCCAGCTCAGCCGCGAGCGCGAGCCGGTTGGATCGCGAAGTCTCGCCAGTTACGGTTTTTCGCTGCGGCCGTGCCTGATACCCGAGGCGGAGCTGATCGGCACGGATGCCCGCACGGGCGATGTCCCTCCGCTGGATGACCCGAAAACCGTCGAGGTGGCGGCCGTCAGCGATCTACAGCGGCTCGCAGGCGTGTATCCGCTCGTTCCGGGTGACCCGGTCATCGGCGTCTCCTGGAACGGTCACGCGCGCGCTTATCCGATCTGGGTGATTACCGCGCACGAAGTGATCAATGACACGCTGGGCGACCGGGCCATCGCCGTGACGTACAGTCCGCTGTGCGATAGCAGCGTCGTTTTTGATCGCGACATCCCCGGTGAGCGCCTCCGGTTCGGTGCGTCCGGGCTCGTCTACAACAACAACCTGATTCTGCACGATCGCCGTGCCGCGCGGAATGACGAGTCGCTATGGAGCCAGTTGCAGTTCCGGGCGATTGCGGGGCCGGCGGCGGCGCGCGGAGACCGACTGACGATCGTTCCGTCGCGCGTCGTGACCTGGCAGCAGTGGCGCGAGCAATATCCGCAGACCACTGTCGCGCTTCCCGACCCCGGGCGAAGGCGCTTTTACCGGCCGAATGCGTTCGGCCTCTACTTCAACGACGAGCGGCTGCGATACCCCGTCAACCCCCGGCCGGGAAAGCGCTTCGCGCTGAAAGACCGGATTGTGGCCATCCCGGCGGGCGAAGACTGGTCGGTCGTGCCCGCCGATCAGTTCCTTCCGTTCGACGATGAAGGCGCGCATGCCATCTACGCGCTCTGGTTTGCCTGGGATTCACTCCACTCCGCGAAGTAGCCGCCGATTGGGATACGCACGTGCGCCAATTCGCGTAACCGCGCGAATTTTCGCGCAGGTGAACCCGCGTCGCGGCGGCGGGCGCTGGCGACGGGGGCACAAATGGGCGTCAGCCGTCCAATCCGATGAATGGCGTGCAACTTGCCGGAAGTTCTTGTTCCTGCGCTTCGGCTGCGAAGCGCCCTGTCCGCTCCGCGCGTCGAAGCCCTTTCAGCAAGGAGCCCCGCCATGATTCGCAGCCGCGTTTTCGTCGTGCCTGCGCTGTTGCTCCTCGTCGATGTGACGGCGGCGCAATGCCCGACCGTCGATTTCGACACGCTCGCCGTCGGCACACGCATTTCGACTCAGTACTACGGCGTCACGTTCAGTGCCCGGTTTAATGATGGTTCCGTTGGGCCGATTCCCGTCATCTACAACCCGAACGGATCGACTACCTCTGAACCGCAGTGCCTGAGCGCGTTCGGGGACGGGATCAACGAATTCAGCGACGAGTATCTGCGGCTCGTCTTCGATCGCGATCAGACGGAGGTGACCTTCAATCTCGGTGTGCGCGTCGGGTGCACGGCCGACGACACCGTCTTGGTCCGGCTTTACGACTCGGGCGGCGTGCTGCGGCGGACGATGACGATCCCCGTCAACGGCGAACTTGCGACCGAGAGGGTCCTGGTGTTCGTCCGGGCGATGCGGACCGACGGCGGCGCGTTTCGCCGTCTGGAGATCGACGCCGGCTTCGCAGGCGGCTGCGCGGCGCGATTCGAACTCATCGACGACCTGACGTTCGACATCGACGATACCCCGCCGATCGCCGAGATCACGACGCCCGGGCCGCTCGCCTGCGTCTGCAACGGCAGCACGATTTTCGGGTCGGCCTACGATCCCGATGGCCCCATTGACCGGTGGCGGCTCGAACGCAAGGCGCCCGATGCGGCGGGATGGACGCTCATCGCCAGCAGCACATCGGAGATCGTCAACGGCGCCCTCTCGACCTGGACCACCGTGGCCGCGCAGGGGTATTACATCCTCCGCCTGACGGTCACGAATGCGTGCGGCATCGACACTGTGGCGACGACGGTTGTCTGGCTTGACCGGAATTTCGATTCGCTCTCGATCCGCAGCCCCGTGAGCGGGCAGGTTCTCGGCGGAACTGTCTGCGTCGACGGCACCGCCTGGGATCACTGTGGCGGCACGGTTGTCGTGGAGCGGCGGCCGCTCGGCGGAGCGTGGACGCCGTTTGACACGATCTCGCCGCCCTGGGTCATTACCGACCCGCTGGGCTCATGGAACACCCGCGGAGTCGTTGTGGACGGAGACTATGAAGTTCGCGTTCGCAGCTCCGACGATTGCTCGAACACGGGACAGGCCACTGTGACGGTCACGATCGACAATACGCCGCCGATCGCGGTCATCACCGACCCTGTTTCGTGCTCATTCGTCAGCGGCCGGGTCACGATTCGCGGTACCGTGAATGACGCGCACCTCGCGTCGTGGTCGCTGCAATACACCGGCGGCGACGCCCACGGCTGGGTGACGCTCAAGACTGACTCGCGGCCCGTCGTCAACGGCATCCTGGGAACGTGGGACGTAAGCGAGCTGCCGCCCTGTGCGTACGCGCTGCGGCTGCTCGCGACCGATTCGGCCGTGCTCGACTGCAACGGCGCGCTGCGCAATCAGAGCGAATACATGGTGACCTTCGGCATCGAGTCGTGCACGGGCGACATCGACGGCGATGGCGACGTCGATCTTCAGGACCTGGCGCTGCTGCTGTCGGCGTTCGGAACACACTGTCCATAACCCTTGGAGGGGTGAGAGCAGGTTCATATCAGGGGGGGATCGACGGCCGGCGCGGGTTGGGCGGGGAGCCCGGCCCGCGTCGTCTTTTCACGTCGGTCAGCCAATGTCATTCGGGCACGCGTTACGTGCCGAAGTCGCCCAGCAACTCCGCCAGATCGGCGAGATCGGTGTCGCCGTCGTCATCGACATCGCCGGCGCAGGGCACTTCGTTGCAGCCGAAATCGGAGAGCAGGATCGTCAAGTCAGACAGGCCGACCTGGCCGTCGCCGTCGAGGTCGGTTCGCGGCCGGGAAGGTTCATAGACGAGTTCGATGCGCGAGCCTTCGAGAATCTCGGCGTCGAGCGTCGCCGTTTCGGCTCCGAAGAGCGTCGAGATGATTGTGCCGTTGAAACGCGTCGTCTCCTCGATGTGCGTGAACGTGCCGCTGCCGGACCAGCCGAGGTCCGTGCCCGTGAACACGAGGATGTTGGTCGCGCCTTCGTCGGGCACGATCGGCATCGCCAGATCCGTGTCGAAATCGCGGGCATCGGCCCCTGGAAACACGTTCAGATACAGGTAGATGCGCGTCAACGTGACGCGGCCGCCGGTCGCCGGATGGTTCGGAAACTGGAAGCCTGTGTACGTCGTCCCCGGTTCCGCGAAGATCAGTTCGCGGACATCCGCTTGTGCACTTGCCCCGCTGAAGATCGAAAGACCCGCCGCTGCAATCAACCTATTCACGTAGTTCATTCAGCACGCTCCATAAAACCAAATGCCGGCCGGCACGCTGCCGACCGCTCTCAAGCCAATTCGATGTCCACGCCCGCGAGTCGTTACCTTCCGCGGACCCGTATTGTAGGAGCGCGGCAAGTGTCCGCCTCGCGACGGCACCGCCCATCGGCTATAAGACCGTTTACGCGGACACGTCGTCCGCGAGAACCATTGCGCCGGCCGGAGATCAGCGCCCGAGCCGGAAAAGGAATGCTGCCATGAATGTACTACTGCCAGGTCTGTGGATCGCTCGTGCCGCCGTGCACACCCTCTCGCCTCGTCGTCGTTAAGACCCGCCGCGTTCGTTTTCCTTACCGCAAAGAAGTCAACCCCACGCCGCACCTGAAGCCGAAGCTGCGCGACGACCCGGGCGGCGAGGGGACGCAGATTGTCCGCGAATTGCGGGCGTGTCCGGGGTGTGCGACGTCGATGCCCGCGGAGCCGTTCACTGCGTAACTCTGCGGGCTGAAGGCTGGGCCGGCCGCGTTCATGCGATCCGCGAAAGGGCGGTTTGGCGCGGCCGGCCCGGCCAACGCGCTGCGCGGGGGTGATCGACCGGCCAGGGACGCGTCCGTTACGTCTTCCGCGCCAGCACCTGCACCACGGCAGCCTCGCCGCCGTGAAACCGACCCTCTGTGACGTTGCGGACGAGAGCGGCGCGATGTTCGATTTTCAGCCCGTCCAATTCGCCGAGAATGACTTCGAGAGGCGCGAGGAGCGCTGGGTCCTGCGGTCCGCCGGTCCCGCGGGCGAGTTGTTCGGGTGCATAGGCCTCGAGCAGGAACACGCCTCCGGGTTTGAGCCAGGTTCGAACGCGGCCGTGGACTGCTGCGCGAATCGGCTGCGGGAGGTGCACCCAGAGGGAGCTGATTACGTCGAAAGAGGCGGGCGTCGCATCGAATTCGTGCAGATCGACCGCCTGCGTGCGCAGCGTCAGGCCGCGGTCGCGGGCGAGTCGCTGTGCCTTCTGCATGCCCACTTCGCTCAGGTCCACCGCGAGGACGTCGAGGCCGCGCGAGGCCAGGAACAGCGCATTTCGACCTTCGCCGGCGCCGATGTCGAGGGCGCTGCCGCGCGCGGGCAGGCGGCCCGCCATCTGCGCCAGGAAGTCATTCGGCGCGTCTCCATATGCGAGGCCTTCGCCAGCGTAACGCTCATCCCAGAATTCGCGGGTCATAGACGAAGCGTAGACAGCGGAGGGGCGAGGAGCAACACGAAGCGGCGCCGCAATTGCTATTTCGCCGACACCGGCTGCGTCGGTCGCAGGGCCAGCATTCGGTCGAGCGCTACCCGCGCCCAGTGCCGCGTCTCCGCGTCGACCGAAATCTGGTTGACGACCCGGCCCTCGACCAGATTTTCCAGCGTCCAATAGAGGTGCTTGAGGTCGATGCGGTACATCGTCGTGCAGAGGCACTGGATCGTCGCCAGCGAGCGGACGTGCTTGTCCGGGCACTGCTTGGCCAGCCGCGAGATCAGGTGCACCTCCGTGCCGATCGCCCAGTAGCTGCCCGACGGGGCGGCTTTCACCGTTTTGATGATGTATTCCGTGCTGCCGACGAGGTCCGCGTGCTGGCAAACTTCCCACGCACACTCGGGGTGCACGATGATCTGGTAGGGCTCGGGCAGCGAGCGAATCGCCGCGATCTGCTTCGTGTTGTAGAGCTGGTGAACCGAACAGTGACCCTTCCACAGGATCACGCGGGCGTCGCGAATCTGCTCCGGCGACAGGCCGCCGTCGGGCAGCCGCGGGTCGTAGAGGGCCATGCTTTCCAGCGGCCAGCCGAGGGCGTACGCCGTGTTGCGGCCGAGGTGCTGGTCGGGCAGGAACATGACCTTGTGGCCATCGCCGGCGGCACCGTCCGGCGTCGCGCCGTGCAGCGCCCATTCCATGACCAGCTTCGCGTTCGAGCTGGTGCAGCACGCGCCGTCCTTGCGGCCGACGAACGCCTTCACCGCCGCCGACGAATTCACGTACGTGATCGGCGTGATCGGCATGCCCGCGGCCTCCTCCAGCGCCGGCCACGAGGCCTCGACCTGATCGATGTGGGCCATGTCGGCCATGCTGCATCCGGCGGAAAGGTCGGGCAGAATCACTTTCTGGCGGTCGCTGGTGAGAATATCCGCCGATTCGGCCATGAAGTGCACGCCGCAGAAGACGATGAACTCCGCCTCCGTCTGCTCGGCCGCGAGCATGGAGAGTTTGAGGCTGTCCCCGGTGAAGTCGGCGAACCGGATGACGTCGTCCTGCTGGTAGTGGTGGCCGAGGATGACCAGCCGCCTGCCGAGTTGGGCCTTGAAATCGCGAATGCCGGCGCAGAGCTGCTCGTCGGACATCTGGCCGTACTGCGGGGCGAGCGGTAGTTGGTAGAGCATGCGGGCGCTCCTGCGGCGGCGGCGTGCCGACGTCGAATCGTGCTATCGGAGTATACGAACTGCGTGTCCGACGGTTCAACGGCCGTGCGCGCCGGCCGGCAGCCAGAATAGCGTAAATCGTGACAGAGAGGCGGAATTCGGCCGCTTCATTGACCTTCACGCGTGCGCACGCCATCCTATGGCAGAGCTTGGAGATTTCCCGTGAGAAACGCATTAAGACCCCAGAGTCCGTGGCTGCTCGTCGCCCTGGCCGCCGTTGTCGGCTCTGCGGTCGGGCAGTCTGCGCCGCCGGCCGCGAGCGCTCCGCAGATCGCCACGATCCCCTTCGTCGATAAGTCGTTCGGCTATCGGATGCAGGTGCCCGCCGGCTGGGTCTATGACCGCGTCGGTTTTTTCGGCCCCGCGGGCTCGCAGGGTCTGCTCCGCGGTGCGTCCGGCAACGGCCAGAATCTGCTCCAGGTGCTGCTGTTCCAGCGGGCAAAGATCACGACGCTGCGGGACTGGCTGGAGCTGTTCGCGACGCAGCTCGGGTCGATCTCCGGCGTGATCTCCGTAAAGGTGAAGTTCCAGGAGACGTTTCTCGACAACTCGCAGCGGCCCTACGGATGGGTGCACGTGAGCGCCCGCGACGGGGCGGATCTGATCGAAACGTACTACTACGTGCTGCGGTTCGATGAAACGACCGTCTGGATGTTCGGCTACAACAACAAGCTCGGCCGGTCGCTCGAACCGTCCAAGCCCGTTGAGCCGACGAGGCCCGAAGAAACGACGTTCGAGATTCCGCCGGTCGTCCAGCAGATGGCCTCTTCGGTCGACGTTTTCTTCGATCCGCGCCGGGTCGAGTCCCTGCGCGAATCGCTCGAGCGCGGCAAGGACTTCATCACCGGGTTCAAGCTCCAGGAAGCGATCCGCGCGATGCGCGCCGCGGATCGGCCGCGGTACTTCGAGATCATTCTCGGCGAGGAACCCATCGGGTACCTCGCGCGGACGCTCAAGCGGGAATCGCGGGCGCTCGATGACAACGCGGCCGGCGGCAAGAAGTCCGCGGGCAAGGACGGGCTGCGCGTGTCCGAAGAGTCCTGGCGGTTCGGCAGCGACGGGACGACGTTCCGAACCGTCATCGACCTCTTCTCGAGCGTCGACGGCGACTCCGATCTGTTTGAAATCACGGAGATCCGCCTGCCGTCGCAGAAGGTGCGGGACGCGCGGCGATACGGCACGCGCGATCAGGTCATCCGGGAGGGAGATGTGCTCTTTTCCAGCTACCGCACTTCGCTCGACGTCGGAAACCCGGAACAGCGCGAGCCGATCCGGATCGAAGCGAACTATCTTGGCCTGGCCTGGGCGCGCTGCCTCCCGTCGCTGCTCGGTGCGGAAGAGCGTCCGCCGATCGCTTTTACCGTCTACGACCCCGAGACCCGCGCCCTGGTTGCCCAGGAGATTCACGCCCGCGGACCGGCGGAAGTGCCGGGTGAAAAGGAGAAGGGCCTGCTCTTCGAGTTGCGGGAGGGCCTGCTGGAAACGCCGACCCGCGTCTACACCGATGTCCGCGGAAACCTCCTGCGCATGGAATCGGGCGACATGACGATGCGCGCCGTGGATCAGAAATCGGTCGACAAGCGGTTTGGTGCGCGGCGCGACGCGGCCAAAGCGAGAATGTAGCGCCGCGTCCGCGTCCTTGCCGCGCCGGATCGAGTCACGAGCATGCACGCACTCGCCGCGATCGCCGTCGTTTTCGGGACCGCGCTGATTGCGACCATCGCGGCCCGGATTTTCCGTGCCCCCGCGATCATCGGATTTCTCGTGGCCGGAGTGATCATCGGCCCGACCGGCTTTGATTTGATCCACGAGAATGAGGTGCGCGGCTTCGCGGAGCTGGGCCTCGTCATGCTCCTTTTCACGGTCGGCCTCGAACTCTCGCCCGCGCCGCTCATCCAGATGGGCGCCCGGCTGGTTATCGCGACAGCCCTGCAAATGGGCGTGACGGCCGCAGCGATTGCATATGTGCTCTTTCAGTTCGCGGCGGTTCCACCCATGGCTGCGCTGGTCCTCGGGCTCGCACTGAGCCCGGCCTCGACCGCAATCGTGCTCAAGCAGTTGAGCGACCGGGGTGAGACGGATTCTCCGTCGGGGTCGATCGCGACGGGCATCCTGCTGCTTCAGGACGTCGCGATCATCCTCGCCATGATCGTGCTTCCGCTATTCGCCGGGAAAGGGGAAGGCACCTGGCTTGGCGTTACGCTGCGGGTGGGGGGAGCGCTCGGTGGACTCGCCGCGGTCACGTGGCTGGCCCGCGCCGCGATGCCCTGGATCGTGCGGTTCGTCCTTCGCGACGGCGGGCGGGAAACGATGGCCCTTTTCGCCGTCGTGATGGCCGTGGCCGGGGCGTGGGCGAGTGAGGCGGCCGGATGGTCGCCGGCGCTCGGCGCGGCGATCGTCGGCCTGCTCCTGGCCTCGACGGACGTGCGACACCAGCTCTTCGCCGAGATCATGCCGTTTCGAGAGGTTTTCAACGCGCTCTTTTTCGTCTCGATCGGCATGCTTTTCGACTGGCGCATCGCCGGCGACCACTTCTGGCTCCTGCTCGGGCTCACACTCGCCGCGATGGCACTGAAGTCCCTGGTGGCCGGTGCGAGCGTGCGCAGCGCCGGCTGGTCGCTGCGGCTGGCCGTCATCGCCGGCCTCGGCCTCGTGACCGTGAGCGAATTCGGCTTTGTCATCGCGGACATGGCCGCCCGAAACGGCCTCCTGACGCGTGCCGCGCTCGACTACCTGGTCATCGTCACGCTCCTTTCGATGGTGCTCGGGACGCTGGCGATGCCGCTCGCCCGCCCGGTCGCGGACTGGGTCGTGCGGGCGGGCGACCTGGTGCCGGCGCATGGAGGGATACGCCAGCCGCACGCCGCCCCCGGCCGGATCATTGTTGTCGGATTCGGTCTGAACGGGCGCAACCTCACCTCCGTTCTTCGGACCACAAGAATTCCGCACATCGTGCTGGAGTTGAGCCCGGCGCTCGCCCGCGCGGCCCGCGAGGCGGGCGAGGAGGTGATCGTCGGCGACGCGGCGCGGATGACAATTCTGGAGCACTCGGGCCTGGCGACGGCCCGTGCCGTCGTCGTCCTGATCAATGACCAGTCCGCGACGCGGCGCATCGTCGCGCAGGTGCGGAGGGCCAGGCCCGATGTGTACCTGCTGGCCCGGACGCGGTATGTCTCGGAAATCGAGATTCTCCGTCGGCTCGGTGCGGACCAGGTCATTCCCGAGGAGTACGAAACGTCGATCGAGATCTTCGCCCAGGTGTTGAAGGAACTGGGCATCCCCGACAACGTGATCGAGCAGCAGATCACGATGATCCGGGCGGGAGGGTACGGGATGCTCCGCGGCCGACCGGCGGACCACGCGGCTCGCATCGAGTGGCTGCGGCTCCTCGACACCGCTGCGACGCAGCCGTTCCTGCTGCCCGCGCGCAGCCCCTTCGTGGGCCGGACGATTCGCGAGACCGGACTCCGCGCACGCACGGGAGTGACCATCGTCGCGGTGACTCGGGACGGCCGGCCGCTCGGCAACCCCGATCCGGAGTTTCAGCTTCAGGCCGGCGACGTTCTGGTCCTGGTGGGGCGTCACATGCAACTTGAGCAGGCGCGGCAATGGCTCGATCCCGAGCACGGGCGTCTGCCGGAAGAGGGGGACGCGCTGACGGTGTGAGCGGGGATTCGGTTTGCCGGACGGGCGCGGGGCCGGAATTTCGAGCAGAATGTGAATTGGCGGGGGCGCGAGTCCGTCTTACAATCGGCTGGCGAGGGATTCTCCACTCGTTGGGCACCGTTCAGGACGGAGACCGATCCATGCGGAAATTGCTACTGGGCGCGGTGATCATGTTGCTTGCTTCCGCGGCGGCGGCGCAGGATATCAAGGATGAAAAGCCGCGCACGGACATGCGGGTTCACCGTTCGAACGTTCATTCCCTCGCGTTCGACCCGACCGGCAGGTTTCTGATCAGTGTCGGTTCCGAGGCGGATATCAAGTACTGGGAACTCGACACCGAAAAGGTGATCCGGACGTTCGCGCCGCGCGTCAAGACGCTGGACGCGAGCCGGATCGGCGGCGGTAAACAGGAGCGATACATCGAAGCCGTCGCATTCAGCCCGGACGGCACGAGAATCGCCGAGATTACGGCCGAATCGGCGTCTGCGGGCTCGCTTCGGCAGTGGACAACGTCAACCGGCGCGGAGGCGATTCTCGACGAAGCCGTGAAGAACCCTCGCGCGGTCGCGTATTCGCCCGACGGAAAGATCCTCGCGTCGAACAGCCGCGAGACGGACCGCGCCGATCACCAGATCGTCCTGCGCGACGTGGAGACGGGGAACGTCATCCGCACGCTGCGCGACGACCGGCTCGCGGCGACCATTCTCGCGTTCAGTCCGGACGGCAAATGGCTGGCGTCGGCCGGCGCGACGCGGCTACTGCTCTGGGACACGGCGACCTGGAAGCCCGTTCACAATATCGCGGGCTACAAGAAGGCCGTGCAGTCGATCGCGTTCTCACCGGACAGCAAGACGGTTGCGGGTGCGTCGTCCGACGATCTCGTCCGGCTGTGGCGCGTGTCGGATGGCAAGATGATTCGCGAGTGGACATTGGCCCAGGAGGGCGTGAACTCGATCGCCTGGAGCCCGAGCGGCAAGACGATCGCCTCGGCCGGAGCGGACAAGTCCGTCAAACTCTGGAATCCCGACACCGGCCGGCGCGTGAAGACGCTCTGGGCCCACGCCGACAAGGTTCTCTCCGTCGCGTTCAGCGCGGATGGCAAGACGCTTGCGTCGGGCGGGAAGGACGGCGTCATCTGCCTGTGGGACATGGACGAAGCCGCCCACAAGGATCAGAAGGACGACGAGAAGAAGGACGACAAAAAGCGGCCGCCGAAGAAGCCGTAGCGTTATTCCCAGCCGGGGGCCCAGAGATACTGGAATTCCGGTCCGGGGTTGGCGAGCCAGTCGGGCAGGGCGACCTGGATCACGGCCGGCGCGCCCGGGGCTGCGTGTGCATAGATGTTCGGGCGGTAATCCATCGATCGCGCGTACTCCACGACCAGGACGGCCTTATCCGCGAGACCGGCCGCGGACTTGGCCGCGAAGATCGCGTCATTGAGCGTTCCGATTTCGTCCACGAGACCGCTCGCCTTCGCCTCCGGCGCGAGGAAAACGCGGCCGTCGGCGAGTGACCGGAGGCTCTCCGGTGCGAGCTTCGGGCGTCCCGTCGCGACGACGCCGACAAACCGCTCATACATCTGGTTGATGATCGACTGAAAGACGCCGCGATCGGCGTCGGTCATGGGGCGGAATGGCGAGCCGCTGTCCTTCATCGCGCCGCTCTTGATCACGTTGGCTTCGATCCCCAGCTTCGCCATCGCGCCGGAGACGTCGGGGGTCATCATGATGACGCCGATGCTCCCCGTGACCGTGGTCGGGTGGGCGATGATCCGGTCCGCGCCGCAGGCGAGGTAGTACCCGCCGGACGCCGCCATATCGAGCAGGCACGCGATCACGGGCCGCCCGGTCGCTTTCCTGAATCGGAGCAGTTCCTCGTACATCAGGTCGGTCGCGGTGACGCCGCCGCCGGGGGAGTTGATCCGCAGCACGACGGCCGCGATATGTTCGTCGCGGGCCGCCTTGTCGAGCTTTTCCTTGAAGCTGACGACCGGGTTTTCGACGATGCCGCCGAGCAGCGTGTTCGAGCGGGCGTTCGTGATCACTCCCTCGACGTCGATCAGCGCGACCTTTCGGGTCGCCCAGATCGACTCCCGCTGCACCACATGCTCTTCGAGCGCCGGCGAGGCGGGCAGGGGGGTGATTAGGAACGACATCGGAGCACAGCCGCCGGCCCCGCAGAGCGCCACGGCAGCGAGCAGCAGGGCGGCCGGGAGGGTCCGGGCCCGCGGAAATGCGGATCGTCGTGTTGTCGACACTGTCACCTCGTATACTCCTGGAATCGATGGACGTTTCAGACCCGGACGGCGCCGGAGCGACGTTGAATGATACGGATGAGCGACACGGAATTCGACCGCGCGGTCGAGGCCGCCCTGGCGGAAATTCCCGACGAGTTCCGCGTCCACCTCGAAAACGTGATGGTCGAGGTGCGGCCGCGGCCGGACCGCGCGCTCATGCGCGAGTACGAGGTGCCGGACGACATACTGGGGTTGTACGTCGGGACGCCTCTGGGGGAGCGGCTCGCCGAGGGGCTTGGGCCGATGCTGCCGGATCGCGTGTTGATCTTCCGCGACAACCTGTGCGAGATGTGCGAGAGCCGCGAGGAACTGATCGACGAGATCCGGATCACGGTCCTGCACGAGATCGGCCATCACTTCGGCATGGATGAGGACCAGCTCGACGAACTGGGATACGGGTGATCCGGTCCGTGCCTCCCGGGAAGTGAGTTCGTCCGGCACCGGCGCTTACGGGCCTTGGCGATCACGGCTCGCCGACGCCGCTGTGCATCCGCGGACCGGGCGGCTGCCCGGCGATGATTTTCGCCTCGATCCGCAGCCACTCCTGCCACCGCTGTTCCACCACGGCGGCCGCCTTTGGCGTGTCGCGATCGAGCAATTGCCGCGAGAGCTCGAGGAACGAGAGGTAGTGCCCCCGTTCGGAGGTCCAGAGGCCCGAGTAGAGCCGCGCCAGCTCGCGATCGTCGCAGTTGCGGCTCAGTAGCTCGAAACGCTCACAGGAACGGGCCTCGATCAGCGCCGAAACCATCAGGCGGTCCATCGTGTCGCGCGGGCCCTGTCCCCGGCGCACATGCATCCGCAGGTCATTCGCGTACGGATTCTTGTGGAATTTCGTGAGCCGACCGCCGCGCCGCGCGAGCAGGCGGGTCACGATCGCCAGGTGTTCGACCTCGTCCCGCGCGATGGCCGTCATCTTCTCGACCCAGTACTCGGGCGGCCTGGGATCCGGCCACTGGTTGAGCAGGTCGAGCGCGTTTGTCCCCGCCTTTTTTTCCAGATGCGCGTGATCGTTGAGCAGCGCGAGCGGGTCGGCGAGGACGGTGAGGGCCCACGAATCCGGCGTGTCGTAGAGAAGGGGCAGGTCCGCGGCGGTTTTCATCACCCTATTTTCGCGGGCGGGAGCGCGCGGTCAAATCAGAGCGACAGTGGATCCGCTCGGGCAGAAAAACGCCACGGCGGCCGGAGAACGCACGGTTCTCCGGCCGCCGGTCAGCCGGCGCGGGCTCCCCCGGTCGGCTATCGCGTCGCAACGAAGCCGCGCATCTGGCCCGCCGCGTTCGTTGCGTCGCCCACCGCCTTGTACAGGTTGTCCTGCTCCATGTACGGAAGGAGCATGTTCACGCTGCTCAGCCGAATGCCGCGAGGCCGATTCGACGACAGTCGGTTCAGGTCGACGACCCGCGCCTGGTCCCCGGATACGATCCAGACCGTTGCACTCCGGCCGCCCGGCAGTTCGGTCTCTCCGCCGACCAGCAGGCCGATCAGGATTGCGATAATGCCGTTGACCTGCGTGTTGCTGGTACCGTCGATCATTGGCAACATCCGCGCCGACGTCGCCCCGTCGGTGTCCATTTCGAACAGGGCAGCGCGGTTTACGCCGCCGGCAGGCCGCACCGTGCCGGCGACCCAGTGCGTCTCGTCATTTTCGACCTCGATATCCTGGGCCCGGCTCGACACGCCTCCGGGAACGCTTTGCAGCTCGGTGAACGTGAGGTCGTCGATCGAGCCGGAGTAGACGCCGGCGACGGTTCCTCCGCCGGGACCCTCAAACCAGCTCGAAATCAGGACGTTTTCCAGCTCGATCGCGAGGGCGGTCGCCGTGGATTCCCCGCCGGCTGGATTCGAGAGCAGGCGAGTCTCGACGCGGTCATTGCCGTCGAGGCCGTTGATCGTCAGCCAGAGCGTTGCCGCTCGCCGCCCCGCGTCATCGAAGGAATATCCGCATGCGACGATGTCCGCACGACCGTCGCCATTGACGTCTCCCGCGGCGACGCCGAGGGCTTCGCCGCCGAACCGACTGGGCAGGATTCGCGAATGCGAATTGCCGGCCGCGTCGACGAGCCACAGGGCCGGATGGGGGATTTCCCGGTCGTAAATCGTCCCGGCGAACGCGCAGGCTGCGCCATTTCCTGAGGCCGCGCCCTTTGCCACGCGGCTGCCAAATCCCAGATCGTCCAGGAGGTGGGGACCGCCGCCGGGTCCCGCAGCCGTGATTATCCACGCTGCCGCGTTCCAGGCGAACTCGTCGTCACCCGCGCCGACGGCGCCGCCGACCGCGAACAGGCCGCCGTCGAGCGGTGCAATCGCGGCCGCGGAACTCTCCGCCGCCGTCGGACCGGGCGTCAGGAAGTTCAGGCTGAGCGTCTCGGTCGGGACCGTTCCGCCCGACGAGCCGGCCACCTGCCCGCCCGCCGGGGCGATCAGCGCCAGCGCGAGAGCGCCGGCCGCCAGGCTGCGGGCCAGAGTGGGGGTGACGGCGTCGGAATCCAGGTTCATTGCCGCGTTGTTCATGGACGATTCTCCTTTCCCGGCCGCGTCGCTCTCGGGCGGCGGGGTGTGCGTGGGCTGCGAATCACGCAGCCCACGCATGGGAGACGCATGAGAACGGGGAGCGGCTACTTCCAGATTGGAAGTCCGGAAGCCGACCGCGCGGCCCTGCCGGAGACCGGATCGGCGGCCTTACGGCCCGGATTCGCCGTCCGGCACACCCGGTGGGGGCGCGAGTCGGGATTCGCTGAAGGCCGTGCCGCACTCGGGGCAGCGCGGCGTGGTTTGTCCCCGCAGGTCATAACCACATTCGAGGCAGAGGTTGAAGCCGCGCTCGTTCAGGTGCTCGCGCAGGAAGCGCCGGGCGGGCTTGCGGAACAAATAGTTGAAGAGCACACCGAAGAGCAGCCCCTGAAGAGCCCCCGCGACCGCGCCGTAGAGGATCGGCCCCCCCAGCGAGGCGGCCGCGGGCAGATTTCGCGCGAAGTGCGCAATCAGCCACGGAAACGCGGCCGCAACCGGAACGCCGATGGCGAAGACGATCCAGAATCGCGCGTTCCTGAATATCCGTGGCTGAAACGCCCACATGGCCGCCTGGCGATCGACCCACCGCGGCAGGTACCGAAGTACCGGGTAGAGCCACTCATTGAGTCTTTTCACTCAACGCCCCCGCCCAAGATCGCCGCTTACAGCGCCTCTTCTTCCTCGTCGCGCGTCACGACGTTCTCCACCGCCACGCGTTCGAGGATCGTGTTCAGCTTCCGCCGCACCATCGGCAGGAACATCACGTGCGGAATCCGCCGCAGCTCCTGCGTTCCGCTGGCGTTGTAGACGATCAGCGTGCCCGCGCCGCCGAGCAGCAGCTCGAACATGTCCGGGAACTCGGTGCGGATGATCTTGGCGCCCCGGCCCAGAGAATCGTCCATCTTCCCGAACGAGTAGTGCTCGAACTCGTTGTGCGTAATGCGCCAGCGGTCGTTGAGATGCGAGACGCCGATCAGCAGCACGAACGGAATGGACATCACGACGCTGAGCGCCAGTCCGAACGCCCGGTCGTACCGCACATCGAGCGCCGCGAACCAGCTGAAAATCCAGCCGAAGACCGGGATGCTTTTGACGGCGTCGAGGTAAAGCCCGAGGATCCAGACCGCGAAGACCAGCACGCCCAGAAAGATGGCCTGGTTCCGGTTGACGTCGACGCTCACGGCGATGAGCACGAGCGCGAGGATCGTCAGGTAGATCCAGCCGACGGTTTCCCGTGCGTCGTCATTCAGCGCGCCCGTAAAAATTGCGAAGACGTAGCCGGCGAGAATGATCGGCCAGAGAAAGAGGATCTTGGGATACGCGACGAAAACGACCTCGTGCACGCGCGAGTCCGTCTTTCCGGCGGGCTTTGCATCGGCGGGCGACGAGGGCGCGGGAGTCGTGGACATGCTGGCTCCTTTCAAGCGGCGCGCTCGGGGCGTTCGGGCCCGGCGGACAGCGACGCTTCGCGGGTATTCTGCCCGATAGGCGGGCTATGCATCAAGAATTCCAAAATCAGCGCGCTTTCCGAACGCCCGCCCAGCCTCCCGGCGATGGCCGGCGCTGCCGGTCTCTTCCCGGCTGCGGCTCGCGCCGGATGAGCGGCTGAATTGACCCCGGCCGCCGGCGACGGTATACCTCCGGAGCTTAGGCGGCTGCGCGGCCTGGAGCGCGCCGCGGACCTGGAATCGCTCCGGAGAGCACAGTTGAGCCAGTCAAAACCGCTCGCAATCGGTGTCGGTCTCGGCTTTTTGCTGATCGGCGGCGCGATCGTCGTGCCTCCGCTTCTCGTGCCGGCGGCGCACTCTTCGGCGACCGATGCACAGCGCCAGTCGGAACTCGCCCGGCGTGAACTCGGCGGCTACGAGCCCGCCGTTCCGCTGGCCGTCGCCCGCCAGGACCTGGCGGCGCTCAAGTCCGCCGACGCCGAAAAACTCGTTTCCCGCGTCGAGAAGCAGTTGCAGGAGTATGCGGAGCAGTCGTCCAGGAGCGTGCAGGCGGCCCGGAGCGCGGACACCAGCCGCGGCGTCCCCAGCAGCCGGCTTCCGCAGGCATTCAACGCCGATCCGAATTCGATGCGCCTGTCCCTGCCGAATTATGAAAAAATCGTCTCCGAAAATGAGACCCTGCTGAAGTCGGTCATCGCGTCGGCACAGAGCGCCGCCACGGCCGGGGGAACGACCCTCGGCGTTTCGACCGTGCTCGGCATCTCGCGCGAGATCGAGGCGTTCGGCCTCGTCGCGGAGGCCCGGGCGATGCGAAAGAAACTCACGGCCCTCCAGAACAGCGCGGCCAGCGCGGCCCTCGAGTGGGCGATCGCCGACGGACAGGTGAAACACTTCAAGGGAATCGATGTCGCGCCGACGGAGACCCAGCTCCGCAGCGATATCGACGAAATCGCCGCTGCCAAGAGCGCTGCGTCGACGGAAGTCTCGACGCTGACCGAGCGGATCACGGCGAACGAGGCAGAGCTGGTTCAGTTGCGCGAGCAGATCGCGGCCGAACGGAGCGCCATGAACGCCGCCGAGGCCGCGGGATTCACGGCCGGCGACGACGCGGCGTTTCGGGCCCACAAGGCTCGCCTGCTCGAGATTTCCGGCCGGCTCGCGGCGCTCCAGGACCGGGAGATGGCGCTTGCATCGGGGGATCTGAAAGGCGCGACCGTCGCGGATGACGATCTGCTGGACGGTGCGATCGAAGGCGGCGAGGAGGTGCTCGGGCTTGACGAGCTGAAGCGCCGCCTGTCTCTCGCAACCGACCAGCTCGCCCGTCTCTCGCGCGCGGAGGAGTCTCTCAACAAGAAGCTCGCGGACGCGACCGCGTTCGGGAAATTCGCGTCGGACGAGGCGGCCCGGTACGAGGCGCGGCAGAAAGAGCTCGAAAAACAGATCAACGGCCTCATCGAGCAGATGGGCGGGCTGAATAAGGACGCGATCGCCAAGGAGGATGAAGCCCTCGCGTCGGCCCGCGGCGCGGTTTCGGCCTTTTCCTCCGCCAAGGGCGCGGCGCGCGGCTTTGTCGGAGAGGCGCGGACGGTCCGTGGCGACGCGGACAAGGAAGGCAAGAACGAACGCCTCAAGACGATCGTAAATGACTCCGCGATCGAGCGAATTCCCGAGATCTTCGAAGCCCAGGCCCGCGCGATGCTCGGGATGATCCACGCCGAGCGGGCGCTGGCCGTCGAATCGTACAAAGCAGGGTTGGAGCAGCTCACCAAGGCGATCAAGGGCGCGAGCTACGACCCCAAGGCGCTCCAGGAAGTCATCGACACCGCCCGGAACGAGGCCAATTCGGCCTACGCCGAGGCGATCGGTCTCCAGGAGAAGATTGCCTCCGCCGACCGCGCGGCCTGGGCGCCGCAGGGCGGCCTCGCGGCGATGGCCTACTCTACGTCCAAGCTCGACCCATCCAAGGCCGGGCAATATCTCGACATGGCCGCGAAGGCCCTGAACGCCGCCCTGAAGAACGAACTGTGGCCGCACATCCGGCCGGAGGTTCGCGCCCTGCGGCCGCTGCTTCCCGCCGCGAGCGGAGGTTCCGGCGGCGGGACGGGTGACGATTCGGGCGGCAGCACCGGCGATGATTCCAGCGGCGGCGGCGGTTGAACCGGGTGCCGCCGGCCGTTCCCCGCGCGGACGACGGCAACAGCATGAGTGCCTCACAATCCAGTGCCAGCGACCGCAAGGCGATTCTCCGCGGCGACCCGCGCGAGGTTTCGCGCATCGCGCATGGTGATTCGCATCATCCCCACCGCGTTCTGGGCGCCCATCCCGTGCAGATCGACGGCGACAAGGGTGTTGTCGTCCGGGCGTTTCATCCCGATGCGCAGGCCGCAGCGCTCCTCCTGAGCGACGGAACAACGGTTGAGCTCGAGCCCGCCGGCCGCCTGGGAATCTGGGCGACGTTCCTTCCCGGCCGGACCGCGCCGCTGGCGTACCGCCTGCGTTTCCGGTTCGCCGGCGGCGAATGCTGGGAGCGCGACGATCCCTACCGGTTCCTGCCGACGGTCGGCGATCTTGACCTGCACCTGTTCAACGAAGGCAATCATCGGCGGCTCTGGGAGTGCCTGGGCGCCCGTCGCCGGAAGATCGACGGCGTCTGGGGAGTCGCGTTCTCCGTCTGGGCGCCGAACGCCAAGCGCGTCAGCGTCGTCGGAGATTTCTGCCGCTGGGACGGGCGGCTGTTCCCGATGCGTTCGCTCGGCAGTTCGGGCGTGTGGGAGCTGTTCATCCCCGAAATGGGCACGGGCTGCTTCTACAAATTCGAGATCAAGACCCAGCGCGACGAGATCCGCATCAAGGCCGATCCGCTCTCCTTCGCGATGGAACATCCGCCCGGAACAGCCTCGCGCGTCTTCGATTCACGGTATGAGTGGGGCGATCGGGGCTGGATGGAGCGCCGGGCGCGTCTCGATCCGACGCGCGAGCCGATCGCGATCTACGAAGTCCACGTCGGCTCCTGGATGCGTGGCGAAAACGGCCGGGCGATGAATTACCGCGAGATCGCCCCGAAGCTCGTGGAGCACGTCAAGCGTTTCGGCTTTACGCACATCGAGCCGCTTCCGCTCGCCGAGCATCCCTTCGGCGGATCGTGGGGGTACCAGGTCTCGGGCTACTACGCACCCACGGCGCGCTACGGCGATCCGGACGACTTCCGGTACTTCGTCGACTACTGCCATCAGAACGGCGTGGGCGTCATCCTCGACTGGGTTCCGGCGCACTTCCCGAAGGACGATTTCGCGCTGCGGCGGTTCGACGGCACCGCGCTGTATGAGCACGACGACCCCCGACTGGGTGAACACCCGGACTGGGGGACGCTGATCTTCAACTACGGCCGGAACGAGGTGAGGAATTTCCTCGTGGCCAACGCCCTTTACTGGCTCAACGAACTGCACGTCGACGGCCTGCGGGTCGACGCGGTCGCGTCCATGCTGTACCTCGACTACAGCCGCAAGGACGGACAATGGGTGCCGAACCGATATGGCGGCCGGGAGAACCTCGAGGCCATCGCGTTCCTCCAGCAACTGAATGAGACGGTCCGGCTCGAATCCCCCGGGGCGATCATGGTCGCCGAGGAGTCGACCGCCTGGGGCGGCGTGACGCGGCCGGTGGGGGAAGGGGGGCTGGGTTTCACGTTCAAGTGGAACATGGGCTGGATGCACGACACCCTGCTGTACTTCTCGAAGGACCCTGTTCACCGGCGCTATCACCATGGTGAATTGACATTCGCGGCGATTTACGAGCATACCGAACGCTTCATCATGCCCCTGTCGCACGATGAAGTTGTCCACGGCAAGGGCGCGCTCCTGTCCAAGATGCCAGGGGACCTGTGGCGGCAATTCGCCAACCTTCGGGCCCTGCTGGCGTACCAGTACACGCGGCCTGGGAAAAAGCTGCTCTTCATGGGGACGGAGCTAGCGCCCTGGTACGAATGGAATTACGAGTATCCGCTGGACTTCTCCCTGACGACGTTTCCGGAGCGGGCGGCGCTTCAGCGGTTCATGGAGGATCTGGGGAAACTCTACCTGGAATCGCCGTGCCTGTGGCGCACGGATCCGGACGCCGACACATTCTCGTGGATCGACTGCCACGATTGCGACAACTCCGTGCTGTCGTATTTCCGTCGCGACAGCCAGCACCGAATGGTGGTCGTCCTGAATCTGACGCCGGTACCGCGGCCGGAGTATCGGATTGGGGTTCCCGTCGCGGGCCGGTACGTTCAGCGGCTCAACAGCGACAATCTCCGCTACCACGGCAGCGACTACCCGAGCCGCGGGGAGGTTTCGAGTGAGCCAATTCCGTGGCATGGGCAGCCGCATTCCGTCGTTCTGTCGCTGCCGCCGCTGGCGGCGCTCGTCCTGGGATTGGAATAATCCCTGAAAATCGCGCGCGGAAGCAAAACATGTATTGCATCCGCCTGATTATCGTGTAGGATGCTCATAGAAGCACTTCTGTGCCCGCGACTCTCCGGGCGGACTGATCGGCTGCGGCGTTTCCCCCCGGCGCCCACCGACTGCCGCCCATTTTTTATTGGATGCCTCCGAATACCGCCGCCCGCAACCGGACACCCGGTTCCCGGTATCATGGAGCGAACTCAGCCTCCAGCAGGGAGATGCGCTATGCCGATTCGGAAATTCCGCCTTCTGACGCGAATGGGGCTCGCCACGCTGGCCGGCGCCGCGATCCTTGGCGGCTGCGACCCGACGCTCCGCGGCACGACTGAGAACGGCCTGATCAACCTATCGACGAGCTTCTTCGCGTCGTTCCTTCAGGCGGTGATTCAGGTCTTCCAGGAAACCGCGTAAACCAGCGCATCGGCAGGCGCGGCACATCGCACGCAGCGCTCAACGGTGGTATTCGATGATCCCCGCAGCGCCGAGACCGGCCGGAGTGAGCTGGTACATGCGCTGACGATCGACCGGGGCCAGCATCGGTTCGTCTGCCATGAGGTATAACGGCCCGCGCCGCGCGGTCAGCGCCGTCATGAGGCGCTCCCGCTGGTCGCCGTCGTAAAAGCCCGGGAAGAAGATCACGCGGATGTCCGGCCGATTCGCGCGCACGTGGAAGATGTAGCGAAATAGCGTTGCCCGCGGATAATTCGTGGCGATCGTGGCGTTTTCAGGAAACGCCAGCGCCGCGAGCGACTCGACCGCCCGAATCCGCTGCCGATTCTCGTCAGTCGCCTCGTTCACCGCGTTCCAGTTGATCGCGAGCAGGGCAGCCGGCAGCACGAGGAATGCGCAGCGGGCACCCACGCGAAGGCGGGTCTCGCGTGATCTTCGCCGCGGCGAGATTGCGATGCCGGCGAGCATCGCCAGGCCCGCCAGGCTGGGGAGCGTGAACTCCAGATTGTCCGGCGGATGGTGCCAGAGATAAAAGATCAGGTTTCCCATGACGAGAAGGACGAGCGGTATCGAATAGCGCCGCATGCGACGTGATAGCAGCGGCGCTATCACTGCCAGGAGCGCACCGATCGGGGTGAGGTTTACGCCGCGCCCCTGTTCCGCCTGCTTTCGCCGTGCACCCGGATCATCGCCGGGAAATCGGTCGCCCGACGCCCCCAGTCCGCTGATCAGCCAGAGGTATTTCCCGGCGTCCCACTGCAACTGTTCCAGGCTGGCAGCGTTCATGGTCGCGACGCCCGTCCAGCGCAGCCCGAGGCAGTACCGCACGGCCGCCGCGAGTTTCGCACCGCCGGTCAGCTCATGAAACAGCGGCCCGCCGTCCACCGCCGCGTCCCGGTCGGCGTTGTCGCGGACGCTCAGATTCGCTGGCGTCGCCTGTACCCAGTAATAGCCCAGTGAAATTGCGAACGGCAGCACGGCGAGCATCGCCGAAGCCGCAATGTGCACCGGCCGGAGCGTGACGCGCCGCCGATTGACTGCCCAGAGCGCCACAAATGCCGGTAGGGCGAAGATCTCCGACGGCCGGTTGCCGACGCAGATGCCATAGAGCACTGCCGCCGCCAGCAGCCACCCGGCCCGATTCGTCTGTACCCACCGCAACGCCGAGTAGAGCGCGCCGAGCAGCGCGGCCACGTAGAACGTATAAACCTCGGCGAGCAGCGCGTGTCCCCACGCGGTGCTGCTGAAGGCCAGCAGGCCGGCTGAGAGGAGCGCCGCCGGCGCCGAGCGGGTCATGCGGGCGACGATCGCAAACACGAGCAGCACGGAAACGACACCGAAGAACAGGGTCATAAAGTTGATCCGCCAGGCAACGTCGTCGCCGAGGGGCAGTCGCGCGAAGAGGTTTCCGGTCAGGACCAGAAGCGGGTATCCCGGCGGGTGGCACACGCCGAGTACCGCGCTGCAATGCTGGAGTTCGGCCGCGTCGCCGTCGCCCGCGCCGGGGTGCATCGTGCGGACGTAGACAAACCCGGTCAGGAGGGCGGCCGCGGCGGCAAGCAGACGGAATCGACGGCGTTCGGCGTTCATGGCCGAGGAAGCATCGGCGATCGGCGGGCCGCTGGCAAACACCGGATTCAGGGTCTGATATTCGCAGGGGCGGCCGAAATCTGCTTCCGTGGACGGTCGGGCAGGTCTATGATCATTGGGTCGGGTTGAGGGAGAACACGGTCCGGGTGGCTCAGTCCCATTCGGGGGTCGTGGATCGCCCGATTCGAGTTGCTGACCAGAAAAAACGAGAGAGTCGGAGGGCGGTCGGCCGCGACATCATATTTTTCCAGACGCTTGGTCCGCGGCCGCCGGGATTATTGAGGCTTCATCTATCGAGGCATGGGGTGGGCACTCCACCCGACGAGGGGGCATGCGGATGCGACGTTTCCTGCTGATTTCGGCCGCGCTGGGCATCGCGGGCGCGGCGCTGGCCAGTGATCGAGCCGTGCGCGGCCTGGAACTCAAGGTCGGACTGATTGACACGTCCGGTTTGCCGAACCTGCTCCCGGGAGCGACGGCTTTCTCCGAGGATACGTGTTACGTCGTGGAACTGGACGGCCCAATGACGCGGGCCCGGCGTGCGGATCTCGCCGCCGCTGGAGTTCAGTTGCTGGAGTACCTGCCTCGTTACGCCTTCACCGCCCGCCTCGGAGCGGTCGACCCGGCCGCGCTGCGGGCGCTGCCGTTCGTCGTCTGGGTGGGGGAATTCGAGCCGGGGTGGAAGGTTGACCCGCTGCTGGGCCTCCGCGAATTCCAGACCGACGAGCGAATCGCCCTCAACGACGCCGGCCTGAGCCGTGTCGCGATCAGCCTCTTCCCGGGCAGCACGTCCGCGGAGCTTCTTGACGAACTGGACCGGGCCGGTGCGATCGTTGTCGCCGGCGATCCCGGCGGCTCGCAGTGGGTCGTTGATGCGATCACCACCTACGCGCACGCGCTCTCGCTTGCGGATCTTCCCACCGTGCAGTTCATCGAAGATGCGCCGGAACTGACGCTGCGCAACGATTCGAACCGGTGGATCGTCCAGAGCAACGTGAGTTCGCAGACCCCCGTGTGGAATCGCGGAATTCACGGAGAGGGACAGGTCGCCGGCCTCATCGATACGCCGCTCGGCGAGTCGCACTGCATGTTCGACGATTCCGTTCCGCCCGGGCCGACGCACCGGAAGATCGTGGCCTATAGCGGCACGATGAGCGCCTCCTCGCACGGGACGCACGTCGCGGGCACGCTCGCGGGCGATTCTTCGCCCTACGGCGCCTACAACCTGAACGACGGGATGGCGTTTGCCGCCAGAATCGCGTTCATGACCAGCAGCTCGATCAACTCCAGCAACCTCTACAATTCGCTCATTACACTCAAGAACAGCGGGGCCCGCGTCTACAGCAACAGCTGGGGCGACGACGGCACGACGGCGTACACGAGCTGGTGCCGCGCGATCGACGAATTCAGCCACGACTTCGAAGACAACATGGTCGCATTCGCGATCACCAACACGTCCTCGCTCCGCACCCCCGAAAACGCGAACAACGTGCTTGCAGTGGGCGCGTCCAACGACTCGCCGACGCAGGGTTCCGTATGCTCCGGCGGTGCGGGCCCGACCTCCGACGGTCGGCGCAAGCCCGAGGTCTACGCCCCGGGATGCTCGACGACCTCAGCCTTCGCCGGTACGAGCTGTTCCGTCACGAACCAGACCGGGACGTCGATGGCCTGTCCGGCCGTCGCCGGCGCCGCTGTCCTCGTTCGCCAGTATTTCACCGACGGGTTCTATCCGACCGGAGCGGCCGTTCCCGCGGACAGCCTGACTCCCAGCGGCGCACTCGTGCGCGCTGTGGTCATGAACAGCTCAGTCGACATGACGGGCGTCACCGGCTACCCCAGTAATCGCGAAGGCTGGGGTCGCGTTCTGCTCGATAACGCGCTTTACTTCGACGGCGACACGCGTGGTCTTTACGTCGAAGACGTCCGCAACGCCGACGGCCTCGCGACCGGCGAAACCGCCGTCTACACGTTCAACGTGGTCAGTTCGGACATTCCGCTCCGCGTCACGATGTCGTTCACGCAGCCGCCCGCGAACGTGAACGCCTCCAACGCGGCGATCAACAACATCGATCTCGAAGTTCTGAGCCCCGCGGGCAGCACGTATCGGGGCAACGTCTTCAGCGGCGGCGACTCGACGCCGGGCGGCGCACCGGACGAGCGCAACAACACCGAGATGTTCATCTCTTCCGTGCCGGCGCTCGGCGAGTACACGGTGACGATCCGTGGAACCGCCGTCAACCAGAATCTCCAGGGGTATGCGCTGGTCGTCACGGGGGCGATCGACACCGGCTGCCCGCCGGTGACCGGCGATATCGACGGGAACTGTCACGTCGATCTGGCCGACCTCTCGATCCTGCTGTCATCGTTCGGCGCGTGCAACGGCGACGCGGCCTACAACGCGACCGCCGACCTGAACGCCAGCGGCTGCGTCGATCTCAGCGACCTGGCGGTCCTGCTCGGCGCCTACGGGCAATAGGCGCTTCGTCCGTTCAATCGCACTCAGCGAACCGCCGGCCAGCCACGGTCGGCGGTTTCGTTTGGCACTTCGCGACGCCGTCCGCCCGCCTCCGCTTGACCCGCCGCGCCGACAGGCTCTAATGCGGGCAGTTCGGAGGACATCATGGACCGTCGCACCTTTCTGGGGTCGTCGCTGACGGTCGGCGCCGCCGCATCGCTCGGTTGGACCGCCGGGCCCCGCCGTGCAGCAGCGCCGTTCAAGCTCAACTATGCCCCGCATTTCGGCATGTTCGAGCAGAGCGCCGGCAAAGACCCGATCGATCAGCTCAAGTTCATGGCCGATCATGGCTTCACGGCACTCGAGGACAACGGCATGGCCGGCCGCCCCGTGGAGGAACAGGAGCGGATCGCCGCGGAGATGACACGCCTGAAGATGCGGATGGGCGTGTTCGTGGTGAACATGGCCACCGCCTGGGGGCCGACGCTCTCGACCGGAAAGGCGGAGGAGCGGGACAAGTTCGTCGCCGAATGCCGGGCCGCGGTCGACGTCGCGAAACGCGTGAACGCAACGTGGATGACCGTCGTCCCGGGCACGCTCGACGGCCGACTTGACATGGAGTACCAGACGGCGAATGTCGTGGACGCCCTCCGGCGCGGAGCGGAGATTCTGGCGCCGCACGGCCTCGTCATGGTTCTCGAGCCGCTCAACCACCGGCGCGATCACCCGGGCCTGTTCCTGACTCGGATCGCCCAGGCGTTCCTGATCTGCCGGGCCGTCGGCAGCCCGGCATGCAAGATACTTTTCGACATGTATCACCAGCAGATCACCGAAGGCAACCTGATCCCGAACATCGACCTCGCGTGGAGCGAGATCGGCTATTTCCAGGTCGGCGACAATCCGCGCCGCTGCGAACCGACGACAGGTGAAATCAACTACCGCAACGTGTTCCGCCACATCCACTCGAAGGGGTTCACGGGCATCGTCGGCATGGAGCACGGCAATTCCAGGCCGGGCAGGGACGGAGAACAGGCGGTCATCGACGCCTACGTGGCCTGTGACGACTTTTAGGCATGGATCGCAATTTCAGCCGCCGGACATTCACCGGCGCACTTGAGGGAGAGCCACTGATGAGCCAGAAATCAAGCAGAACACCCGCTTCGCGACGAGAATTCCTGAAGGCCGGGGCGATCGCCGCGGCCACCGCGTCGCTGACCGGCTGCGCATCCGCCGGGAAGGGCGGAGCCGCGTCGGACAAGGAAGAAAAGGCGCCCGCGTTCGTGCAGAAGCTGCCGCAGCGCATTCGAGTCGGGCTGATCGGCGCGGGCGGCCGCGGCACCGGCGCTGCGATCGACTGCGCCGTCGCCAATCCGGAAGTCGAGATCGTCGCGATCGGCGATCTCTTCCAGGATCGCGTGAGTTCGAGCCTCGGTGCGCTCCGCGAAAAGCTTGGCGAGCGCTGCAAAGCCACCGAGCAGCAGTGTTTCACGGGCTTCGACAATTACCGCCACGTCCTCGCGACCGACTGCGATCTGGTGATCCTCGCCACGCCGCCCGGTTTCCGTCCGGCGCACTTCGCGGCGGCTGTGGAGGCGAAGAAGCACGTGTTCATGGAAAAACCCGTCGCCGTCGACCCTGTGGGCGCGCGATCGATCATCGCGTCGGGCGACAAGGCCCGGGAATACGGGCTGGGCGTCGTCTGCGGGACGCAGCGGCGGCACCAGCGCCACTACCTCGAAGCGATGAAGCGCGTGCACGGCGGCGATATCGGCGAGATCGTCGCCGCGCAGTGTTACTGGAACCAGGAGGGCCTCTGGGTTCGCAAGAAAGAGCCCGCCTGGTCCGACATGGAATGGCAATGCCGGAACTGGCTGTATTTTTCGTGGCTCTCCGGCGACCACATCGTCGAGCAGCACGTTCACAACCTCGATGCCGTCAACTGGGCCCTGCGCGACGCGACACCGGTCCGCGCCGTCGGGATGGGCGGGCGCCAGTGGCGCACCGCGCCCGAATACGGGAACATCTGGGATCATTTCGCCGTCGAGTATGAGTACGAGAACGGTGTTCGCGTTACGAGCATGTGCCGCCAGATCGACAAGACCTCGTCGCGCGTCTCCGAGCGGATCGTCGGCACGAAGGGCGTCCTGCGGATCGACAGCTCGAACGCCGAGATCACCGGCGCCCGCCCGTGGAAGTACGAGGGGCCTAGCCCGAATCCCTACGAGGTGGAACACGCGGACCTCGTGCGCAGCATTCGCGAAGGCCGGCCGCTCAACGAGGCCCGGCGCATCGCCGAGAGCACGCTCACGGCGATCATGGGCCGGATGTCCGCGTACACGGGGCGTGAACTTCAGTGGAGCTGGCTGATGAATTCGTCGAAGCTCGACCTGGCGCCGCCGAAGCTGGAAATGGGTGATCTCCCGGTCGGAGAGATTCCGATGCCGGGCGTCACCGCGCTCGTCTGATGCCGGTTTATTGCGGACGTTTCGCCCGGCGGCCGTTTTGACGTCCAAAGTCGGGCGCGGCGCCGGGGAACGCTGGACTTTCCGCGATACCGCTGCCTAGGATTCAGTGAGCCCGACGGAAAACCGGGGCTCGCTGAAAAAGACAACGTCCTCACTCACAAACCCGCGTGCGGCAGGCTCTATCTGGAAGCCTGCCGCACGGCGTTTTGGGAATCGGCAACGGGGAAATGCGGGTCGCTGTTTGAAACCTCGCGCCTGGCTTTGGGCTATCCGCCCCGCGTTGCGAAGAAAACGATCGCCGCGACGATCGCCGCCGCACCGAGCACCGCCACCGTGATTTTGATCCAGCTATACGGCCGTTCGCCCTGAACTTCGCCCGTCCGGGCGTTCACGAGAAAGCGAAACACCCGCGCCCGGTAGCGATAAGAACTGATCCAGACCGGCAGCAGGATGTGCTTGAACGTGATGTCGAAGTAGCGGGTCCGAACCGAGTCGATTCGCTGATGGTCGCCGCCGATGTCCGCGCAGATGGTCGATCGGATCTTCGGCTCCATCAGCCCCTTGGCGGTCTCGAATCCCGCCGCGAGGTCCACCTGGTAGCTTTCCGCCTGGAATCCGCTCAGGTACGCGTCGGAATAGGGGACCAGGTTGGCCAGATCCCACGGTTCCAGCCGCTCCGAGTATTTTTTCGGAAGCGAACCGCTCGCCAGCACGAGCAGGTCGTCGAACTGGTTCCGGACGCTGCCCCGCACCGACGTCCAGCGCGTGCGCCGCGCCTGCCGCGTCCGCGTCACCGTCCGCCCGTTCTCCTGGACTGTGTATGTTTCGGTGTCCCAGTAATCGTCGCCGCGCTGGCCGGTGTACTCGCTGAACGTGCGCGAATCGTACGTCCAGCAGGGTACATAGATGCCGCTCAGCCGGTGGTCGACGCGCGCGAACCGCCGCAGCGCGTTCGGCGCAAACCACCGCGAGCGCAACCATTTCTGAAACAGCGCCAGCGCCGCCGGGCGCTCGACCTTGAACGGCAGGACGGCTCGCGGCTTGATCTGCCGCACCGATTTCGCCGTCGCGACGATATCCGAGCCGCAGAACGGGCACGCAAACGCCGTGACATTCGCCGGCGGATCGACCTCCGCGGCGCAGGCGTCGCATTTGGCCCGGATCCGCTCCGTCGTCGCCTCGCCGGCCTCCAGACGCGCCAATTGCGCGAGAAAGTCCTCCTCGGCCACCGGCGCGCCGCCCGGGGCGATCGCATTCACGTGTCCGCAGTACTCGCACGCGAGCGATGCCGTCCCCGGCTTGTAGACCAGCGAAGCCCCGCACTCGCCGCAGGGAAATCGCGACTGCCCCTGCGAATCGGCGGTCGATAGCGGTGAATCCGTCATGCGCCTGGTCCTCGTTCGGCGGGTTACATGAGAATTGTGCCCACGTTGAACGCCGCGTGACAGGCCGCGCAGATGCCCAGACCTCGCGTCAGGTAGAGCAGCGAGAGGTACGCTCCCCCCAGCGCCCGCAGCGCGAAACGAGCGGCGTCAAACGGCTCGGCCGCGATCGGCTGGAAATGGCAGGCCGCAAAGATGAACGACGCAGCGCCGGCCGCCAGGATGAGCGCCGGCCGGCGCGGGATCTTCGCGGCGTCGACCAGGATCGAGACCAGCCCCCCGATCAGCAGCAGCCGGAAGAGGAATTCCTCGTAGATGCCCGCCCCGAGCGACATCACGATGCCGATCTTGACCGGATCGGACCAGGTTGCCGGTTCCGCAGGCCCCTGCGCAACAAGCAGCAGCCGGGCCAGCACGAACAGCGGCAGGGTCAGGACGATGCTCTCGCCGATCATGGCCACCGGGATCCACGCCCGGACCTGCCACGATTTTTTCAGCAGAATGTGCCAGAACACGAGCGTTCCCAGCAGAAGAACACCGGACACCCACGAGCCGGTCGCGCCCAGCCAGGCGATCGCGTCTTCGATGAAGCTCGGCGCCAGCAGCAGCCGTTCGGGCAGCGTCATGGGACGGAGCATCATGGCGCCGAATTCGTAGACCGCGATCAGCGGAAAGAGCACGAGCAGGCAGTACAGCGGCTCGCGCGTGGCGTCGACGTACGCAGCGGCGGGGGGGGTCGCCGTCCTGGCGCGTGTTTTCTTCCGTCCCTGGGAAGCCATTCCGATGATTACCCTGCGTGCACCAGGCCGATGTCCTTGCGATAGTGGGCTCCGTCGAACCGGATTCGCTCGATAAGGCCGTATGCCGCGCTCCGAGCGGCCGCAATGTCACTCCCGAGCGCCGTCGCCGCGAGCACGCGGCCACCCGCGCTGACGATTGCCCCGCCCGCCCGCCGCGTACCCGAGTGAAACACGGCGCAGTCGCCGGTCAGCGGGAGATCGGGTAGGCCCGTGATCCCTGCGCCCGTCTTCACGGCGTCCGGATAGCCCTCGGCCGCCATGACAACGCAGAGCGACGGCCGCGGATCCCAGGCGACGGTGACCTGGTCGAGGCTGCCGTCGCACGCCGCCTCGAAGAGATCCAGCGGGTCCGACCGGAGGCGCATGAGAATCGCCTGGGCCTCCGGATCGCCGAATCGGCAGTTGAATTCGAGCACCTTCGGTCCCGCGGCCGTCAGCATCAGCCCGGCGTAGAGCACGCCGCGATAGTGAATCCCCTCGCGGATGAGCGCGTCGAGCGTGGGAACGAGGATCTGCGACTCGACCTGCCGCAAGAGTTCGTCCGTGATGCGCGGGGCGGGAGAAAACGCGCCCATGCCGCCGGTATTCGGGCCGGCGTCGCCGTCGAGCAGCCGCTTGTGGTCCTGCGCGGACTCGAGCATGTAGAGCGTGGCCCCGTCGACCACGGCCAGCACCGACACCTCGGGTCCCGTGAGCGTCTCTTCGACCAGAATTCGCTTGCCGGCGTCCCCGAACAGGCCCCCCTTGAGCATCTTCTCCGCCGCGATCAGCGCCTCCGCGGGATCGCGGCAGACGATGACGCCTTTGCCCTTCGCGAGGCCCGCCGCCTTCACGACCAGTGCCTCATCGCGCGTCGTGATGTATTCGCGCGCCGCTTCGATGTCCGTGAAGATGCGCGCCTCCGCCGTCGGAACCGCGTGCTGGCGCATGAGCTGCTTGGCGAAGGCCTTATCCGACTCGAGCCGGGCGGCGATCGCCGTCGGGCCGAACACCCGCAGCCCCGCGGCGGTGAATGCATCGACGAACCCGGCTGCGAGCGGATCCTCCGGACCGACGATCGTCAGGTCGATCGCCTCCCGCCGCGCCAGATCGATTGCCGTCTTGATCCCCGCGGGCGTGGAGGCATCGCCGGGGACGTTTATGGCCAGCGCCTCGGTGCCGGCGTTTCCGGGCATGACGAACAACCGCTTCAAGCGCGGACTCTTCGCGATCGCGTGGCATAGCGCGTGCTCGCGTCCGCCGGAACCGATGATCAGAACGTTCATGCAGTCGTATTCCCTTCCCGCCCAGTCGAGCCGTCGATGATCCGGCGGCTATTTTACAAGCTCGGAGACTTCACTGAGCCGCCACCGCGCCCACGGCGTCGGCCAGTCATCGCGTGCCAGGTCGAGGCAGCGCTGGTACCGGTCGGCCGCCGTTCGAAAATCACCGCGCAGCCGGGCGCTCTCGCCGAGGAAGAATTCGATATCGTCGCGGTACGCGCTCCACTGGTCGGAAAGGACATTCGCCAGCGCCAGATACGCGCCGGTGAGCCGGACATCCGGCAGATCCTCGACGATCATCCGTCCAAGGACCTCGGTCGCCATCGTCGGAACCAGCGCGCGGTCATCCGATGTCCGTGTCGACTCAAACCGCCGCAGAAGCCCGGTCGCATCGGCCCGGCGGTCGGCCGCCACGAGCGCGGCGATCCACTCCAGGTGAAGCTGCGCCGTTTCCCGGGCGCTGGCAAACTCGCGCCGCGCCGCCAGCGACGCATACAGCTCCGCCGCCTTGGCCGGCTCGCCCAGCAGGTAGCCGCAGCGCGCGGCCGTCCGGGCCGTGAATGCGCCGACCTGCCCGCCGGTTTTCGCGGCAATGCGGCCCAGCCATTCGGACGCGAGCCGATACCGCCCGCCCTCATACGCTGCGTGCACGATCCGCTCCAGGACCGCCACCGAGTCTGTCCCGGCCAGTTCCGCGAGCCATTCCGCGTCCGGCTCCGCGCTGGCGCGTCGAAGCTGCTGCTCGAGAAGTGCCAGCTTCAGCAGCATCAGCCGCTGGTTCGGGATGAAGCTCGCACGGCGGATCTCATCCCGCGCCGCCGCGATGCTGCTCTCGGAGAGCAGCTTATTTACGCGGCGCTCGATCGCGAACACTCGGTTTCGCTCGATAGCCTCGTCCGCTTCGCGGCTTCGCAGTTCGAAGATCCCGTCCGATTCGCTGACGACGAGCGCGTCCGTGTCGCCATACCACGCTGCCAGCGCCGCGTCCGCAGGCGCACTGGTCCGCCACCGCGCGATGAGTTCCTGCGTCTGGCGATCGAACAGCAGCGTCTCGCCGTCCGCCGCCCGGACCAGCACGATCGAGCCGTCGCCGTTGAACGACACCGTGCTGACCGGCCGGCCGATCACCAGCAGCCCCTGCTCCGAGAAATCGAGCACGCTCAGGATCCGCACGACGCCGTCATCGCACGCCGCCGCCAGGGTCGTTCCTTCGCGATCGAACACGAACGTGTGCGCGGGCGACTCCAGCGTCGCCAGCGCCTCGCCCACCAGCAGCGGCTGCGGCTCCGCCCCCTCCTCGCTCGGCGAAAGCACCACCAGATCGCCGTTCGAACGGGCGGCCAGCACCCGGCCGCTCCGCGGAAGAAAGTGCATCGCCCGCACGACGGCGCCTTCCAGTTCGATCGGCCGCCCGACCTGCTTCCAGTCCCGTCGCAGGAAGAACACGAATTGCCGGTCGCTGGTCGCGTAGACGGCCGTCAGACGCGCATCGTCGGAGAGGGCGATCGATTCGATCCGCGGCGCGGCCGCGTTCGACCAGCGCAGGGACTCCGCCCGCCCGCGCCCCAGCGGCCGAACAAAAATGCGATCCTCCGTCGCGGCGACGAGCGTTTCACCGGGCCCGTCGAGCGCGAGAGAAAGCGGCTCGGGCTTTCGTCCGGGGATGAGGTTGAACAGGTTCGGAAGTTGGATCGGGATCGTTTGATCGCGGACCCGCGCGAACACCCGCTGCCCCGAATCCGAAAACGCCATTGCCGCGCCGTTCGTGGAGAGCGCCCATTGCACCGCAGGCCGCTGGTGAATCCGCCGCCGACTTCGATCACCGGCGGCCAGGTTCCACGTCGTCAATGCGCCCCGCTCGTCGAGCGTCAGCAGGCGATTTCCGGAGTCAACGATGCGGGCCAGTTCGAGCCCTCCGGCGACGACCTGCGTCTCGCGGACTTTGGTCCGGCCGCGATATACGCAGACCCGGCCGTCGTTTGCGCTGACGACGCAGTCCTCGCCGCTCAGCTCGACAGAGTCCCACTGGCCTTCGAGGTCGAACATCTGCGTGGTTTCGGCGATGGCAACACCGTCAAGGCGGATTTCATCGACGTCGGCGCTGAGTACGACCAGCGATCCGGGACTCACACACCGTACGTCGCGCGCTCGCAGCGTTGCGAACATCCGCGATGTTTCCTGCCGGCCGGCTGCGTCGAACTTGATCAGCTCCAGCCCCATGCGGCGTGCGACGGCGAGCAGCCCCGTATCCGACTGAAAATCGCTCCGCTGGATGTCCTTCGCAAATGCGACCGTCGCGGCGATCGCCCGCCCGCTCGCGGCCTCAAAGGTCATCGCGCGGTCGTCCGTCACGACGACGAGGTACGCCCCGTTCGCCGCCAGGTGCAGCGCCGTGGGCGTCGCGTCGCCGAGAATTGCGACCGTTTCGACGCGATATTCTTTCGGTTCCCAGACCTGCGCCCACCCGACCCCGCCCGCGGCGATCCGTCCGTCATCGGCGAACGAAAGCGCCGTGACCGGACCCGGAATCGGGAGCCAGGTCAGCAGTTGCCCGTCCCGCGTCGACTTGAGCGAGATCCCGTGCGGGGCGTCGCAGACCGCGATGACGGCCGCATCGGCCGAAAGAGAGGCAGGCCCGTACCGCCGGGTCCACACCTGGAGCGCTCCGATTTCGTCCGTCTCCAGGTAATAGCGGCGAAGCACCCAGCGCGCCGCGGCGTCATCCCCACCGTCGAGGTACGCATCCCAGTAACCCTGCCGCGCTTCCGCGAGGTCGCCCTGGGCCCGTGACAGATCGCCGCGCTGAATCCGCTGGCGAATCAGGGCTCGCTGGAGGTCGGCCGCGGCCGCCATCGCCTTTTTCTCGTTCTTCTCCGCCTCGATTCGGGCGGCGCTCTCCCGCGCCTGGGCCTCCGCCGTTTCCTGGAGCGCGTTGCGAAGGTCGTTGGCTTTCTGGTCGGCCAGCCCTTGCAGTCGCACGGCATCCGCGCGCGCCACGCTTTCGCTGCGGTACATGAAGAAGACCGTCACCGCGAAGACAATGATCGTGAGCAGCACGACGCCCGCGGACGCCGCCTGCCACCGGTAGCGCCGCAGCGTCTTGCGGAACATGTACAGCCCGCTCGCCCGCTTGGCCTCGATCGGCTCGCCGTTCAGGTAGCGCCGGATGTCCTTGCCCAGTTCGCCGGCCGTCTGATATCGCCGGCTGCGCTCCTTTTCCAGACATTTGAGCAGAATCGTCTCGATTTCGTCGTCGATCGCATGCGCGAACCGCGAAGAGACGCGAACCGAGCGCGGCCGGGTCGGATCGTCCTGTGCGATCCGGTTGAGCACCTCGCCGAGCGGCCCCGTGACGGGATAGGGCGTCTGACCCAGCAGCGATTCGTAGAAAATGACGCCCAGCGAGTAGACGTCGCTGCGGAGGTCCACGTCGTCCGAACCCGCCGCCTGCTCGGGGGACATGTACGCGAGCGTCCCGACGACCTGCCCGGTCGTCGAGAGCACGTGCACGGTCGTCTCGTCGGGGTTGTCGCCGCGGAGCGTTTTCGCCAGCCCGAAATCGAGAATGTGCGGGACGCCGTCCGCGTCGACCAGGATGTTCGACGGCTTGAGGTCCCGGTGAATGACGCCGCGCTGGTGGGCGAAGTTCACCGCGCTGCAGATCTGCTCAAACAGCTCCAGCGTCTTTTCGATCGGCGGCTGAGCTGCCCGGAGGTACTGGTCCAGGCGCTGGCCCTCGATGAACTCCATCGCGAAGTACATTCGCCCCAGGCTCAGGCCGGAGTCGAGGATCGTCACAATGTTCGGGTGCCGCAGCGACGCCGCCAGTTCGACCTCGCGCTCGAACCGCCGCCGGGCCGTCTCGCTCGCGTACGCGCCTTCGAGAAGCACCTTGAGCGCGACTTCACGCTTGGTGCTCCGCTGGAATGCGCGAAACACGACGCCCTGGCCGCCCCGGTGGATCTCCGTGATGAGTTCGTACCCTTCGATCGCCGGGCGCTCCGTGATCGCCATCCGCGGCGTCGGGTGCAGGGTGGAATCCGAAACGCGCGTCGGCTCGTCGGCAGAGCCGGAAGCGGCTCCCGACGATGCGATCGTGGCGTCCCGAGGGGTCGGGCCGGCTGCGTTTTCCGGGCGGTTCATTTCGTGAGCGGTTCCTGACGATCTTGAAGACCCACGCACCCAATTCTACACTGCGCCCCGCGGATGGACAAAAATCCGCAGGCTCGGCCCGTCCGGCCGAAAAGGAATACGCATGCGAATCACTCAATATTGCAGCGCGTCGGCGCTTCTCGCCGCCGCCGCCTTCGCGCAACCGGCCGACACCGCCGCCGAGGCGCGCTGGTTTTCGAATGTCCGCCAGCTCACGACCGCCGAAATGGGCCTGGTGAAGGCCGGAGAGGCGTATTTCTCGCCCGACGGCAAGCGCGTCTGTTTTCAGGCGTATCCCAAGGGCGAGAGCGAGTACCAGATCTACGTGATCAACGTCGACGGCACCGGCGTGAAGATGATCAGCACGGGCAAGGGCGCGACCACGTGCTCCTATTTCTCGCCGGACGGTGCGAAGCTCCAGTTCGCCTCGAATCACCTCGACCCGCGGCCCGTGCCGACGCCCGAGGAGGTGAAAACCGCCGCGGAGAAGGCCGGCGTCCGCAATTACCAGTGGTCGTTCTTCCCCGGCATGGACATCTTCGAATACGACTTCGCGAAATCGGAGATGCGGCGGATCGTCGACACGCCCGGCTATGACGCCGAGGGCAGTTACTCGCCTGACGGCAAGAAAATCGTCTTCACCTCGTACCGCGACGGCGATCTCGAGATCTACATCGCCGACGCCGACGGAAAGAACGCCCGGCGCATCACCCGGGCCAAGGGGTACGACGGCGGTCCCTTCTTCAGCCCCGACGGAAAGCATGTCATCTACCGCAGCGACCGCTACGACAACGGCAACCTTCAGATCTTCATCAACAACCTCGAAGGCACCGCCGAACGCGCCCTGACCGACGACAAGAACGTCCTCCACTGGTGCCCGTTCTGGCATCCCTCCGGCAAGTGGCTGATCTTCACCCGCGCCGTGCACAGCGAAAACGCCCGGCCGAACTACGACCTCTACCTCCTCCCGGTCGACGTCAACGCCAAAGAAGCGAAGCTCGCTGACCCGATCCGCGTGACGAACGACCCGACGTTTGACGGTCTTCCCGTCTTCTCAGCCGACGGCCGCAAGCTGATGTGGACGTCGAAGCGGGGCGGCATCGAGGGCGCGCAGGTCTTCATCGCCGATTTCCACGGCCTCTCGCCCTCGGGCATGCTGACAACCGAAACGCCGAAATAGTCTGGCCGCCGTCTCCCCGGAAACAACCGTGCCTTGCCGACGCATTCACGCATCGGCAAGGCACGACGCTTCCTTATTGCCCTGTTGCGGCGCGCGGCCGCTTCAGACGGCCCGCTAGCCCGCCACGCCGTCGCGCTTGGCGATCCGCTTCGCCACGGCCGCGCCGCTGTTCAGTCCGCCTTCCATGTACCCGACGAACTTGTAGCAGGTATGCTCGCCCGCGAAGTGCAGGTGTCCGAGACCGCGGTGCAGCGTCGGGCCGGCCTTCACGATCTCCCCCGGCGCGGGGAACGAGTAGCTGGCCATCACCCATGGATCATTCGGCCAGTCCATGAACCGCGCCCGGAGCCAGTTCTCCGAAAAACCGGGGTAGATCTTCTCCAGTTCGGCCTTGTAGCGCGCGTCGCGATCCTCCTTCGACCACCCGAGGCAGACATCCGCCGCGGGGCCACCGGAGAACGCGTTCATCGCGACTTCTCCCTCCTCCGGCTGGGCATCCGTGGATTCCCAGGTCATCTGCACGTTCGTGTCGGTGAATGCGTACTGGGAGAGCTTGCCCGCCTTCCAGAATCGGCTCTTCAGGGCCGAAATGTACTTGAGGTTGCGGCCCATCTGCGTCGCGAGGTGCGGCGGCAGGCCGGGTTCGAACGTGATCTTGCTCCACACACTCGGCGGCACCGTCAGGACCACGTCGTCGCACTCAAGCGTCCGCTTGTCCGCGCACGTGACGACCATCTTGCCACCCTTCTGCTCGATCTTCGTGACCGGCAGCTTGAGGATGATCCGGTCGCGGCCGAACGCTTCCGCCAGTTTCGTGGCCAACTGCTGGTTGCCGCCTTTGCAGCGGTAAACTTCGCTCTCGGTCCAGTATTTGTCGAATCCGCCGCCCGCGACCTGCGCGAGATTCGCGAGGTAGCTCTGCTTGCCCACCGGTGCGCCGTTGTTCGCCGTCATCTCGACCGTCATCGCCGTCTTGCACAGCCCCGACGCCTCCGACTTCGAGATCCAGTCGCCCAGCGAGACGGCGTCGAATTTGCCCGCGTCGGCGCCCTTCCAGGGCTCCTCGATGTCGATCTTGTGGGCATCCTCGATCATCTTCGCGTACGCGGCTTCCATCTCCGTATAGACCTGCTCCGCCTCCTCGCCGACCAGCCGCTTGCCGCCGAGGATCATCAGCGAGTCGAGGTCGTCGTCGCCGGACACGTCGAGCCACTCCAGCTTGAACTTCTCGGCGTACGCCACCCAGGTCGGGTGATTCGATCCGATCAGCTCTGCGCCGCCTTCGACCGTCTTGTCCTTCACGAAATCCGTGAAGGTGAGCACGCGCCCGCCGACCCGGTCGCGCGATTCGATCACCGTAACGTCGTACCCGGCCGCCTTCAGCTCATGAGCGCACGAAAGCCCGGCGAAACCCGCTCCTACGACCACGACGCTCCGCTTGTTCAGGCGCGAGCCCGCGCCGAGGACGCGCGCGGGAGCCGAGGTGCTGAGCAGCAGCCCGGCGCCGGCCAGGGCGCTCAGCCGCAGCATCTCGCGGCGGGAAATTCCGTTGTCTTTCGGTCCATACTTGCGACGCAATGCAGCGAACAGAGAACGCGACATCTCGGTCTCCCGGTCGTGAAAGGGGGTCTGGTCGATTCTGGTCTTGACGGCAGGAACGGTCCGAATGCTCAGACAGCGCCGGCCCCGCACACGGAGCCGGCGCTGTCCGCGAAAACCAGCCGATCGGTTATTCGTCGTTCGTCGGGCCGACGCAGACCATCCACAGCTTGAAGAAGTTCATGATCTGCTGCTTCGAGAGCTTGTTGGCGTTGAGGTTGAACGTGACCTTGCTGGAGATCACGTCTTCGCCCCGCATCGTGTCGACGTACGCGATCGTCCCCGTCATGCAGGGGATCGAATCATCAACCGCGAAGAACGCCTCTTCATCCGTCATGTTGCCGAATGCCGCCGCCTCGCCGCCGGCCGCCTTATTTTTGTCCTCGTTGAAGCGCAGGTTGAATTCGTAGGCGCCCTTGCCGTTCGAGCTGCGGTTCGGATCCTCGACCCACTTGATCGAGCCCGTCACCTTGTCCTCAAACTCCTTGCCGTTCAGGGCGTACCGGAACGTGATCCCGTCCGTGTACCAGTTGCCGGTCTCGTAGTCATAATCCAGCCGGCCGGTCACCTTGCAGCGCGGGTAGTTGTCGGACGGTCCCTTCGCCAGCTCGATCCCGTCAAAGCGCATCGGATCGCTGCGCTTCACCGTCACGGTCACTTCCTTGCCCTTGACCATGCGCCGGTAGTGATACTCGGCCAGGTTCTCCTTCTTCTCGGCCTTTCCGACCAGGCGCCCGCCGAAGTTGTCGCGGAAGCCCTTTGCTGCGCCGACCGTGTCGATGTCGAACCGCAGCGGCCGCTCTTCCTTCGAGCCGCCGGCCAGGTCGTACGCACCGCTGGCCGTGTCGATCGGCACGTTGCCGACCCATTTTCCGACGGTCTTTTTCTGCTTCATGTCGCGCGGGTTGAACAGTGCGACGGCGATGTCAAACCCCAGCGCAGCGCCCTGCACGTTCTTGCCGAGCGTGGCCGTGTACAGGTTCGGCTGCCGCACGATCTGTCCCGCGAATTCGGTGGTCTTCGCGACGTTCAGCGTGAACTTGTAGAGATCCTGTACGCCCTTGGCCGGCGACCCCGGCCGGAGATCGCCCGACGTGTCCTTGTTCATCCGCGTCTTGAAGTCGATGTCCATCGTGCCGGAGATGACGCCGTTCTCGGTGATTGTTTCCGCTTCCTGTGCCCACGCGGCCGCGGTCATGCCGGCCGCGAGCGCTACGGTCAGCCAGGTGAGGCTGCGTCGGGTGAGACTGATCAGTCGCATCGTGCGATCCTCCTAAGGAAGTACGCGAGTCGCTTCCGTTCTCGTCGGTTACGCGAAAAAACCCCGCCGCGCGGCGGAATCGCGCCATTCGACCAATAGCGTATCCCAGTCGCCCCCGTACGCAAGCCGCGCTGAAGCGGATTCGAAAAAAGCCGCAGGTTTGGAATGTCGCCGAGCCCGCGCGGTGGGGGGGCATTGCCCGTCGGGCCGACTTCGTCTAGCATCCTTCCGACACCGATGAGATCGGTGTCCGACGGCCCGGAACTCGTTCTCGGGGCGCGAGTGAATCGGCGGATTCGACGGGCGAACGTCGAAGCGGCCGGGGTGCTCGCGGCCCGTCTTTCGTTTCGGGACGACTTCGGACATGGGTTCGCACGCCCGGCTGCGGCCGCGTGCGGGAAAGGCCGACCATGAACGCTGAGTTGCTGAGAATCGTCGATGGCATCTGCCGCGATAAGAACATCGAACGCGAGACCTTCCTGACCGACCTCGCCGGCGCGATCGCCGCCGCTGTGCGCAAACAGTTCAACACCGAAAACGTGCAGATCAGTCTCGACCCGCTCACGGGCCAGATCGCCTGCTCGGTCGACGGCGCGCCGATCGACGCGAATTCCCTCGGCCGCATCGCCGCCCAGAACGCCAAGCAGGTCATCATGCAGCGCACACGCGAACGTGAGCGCACCAGCATCCTGGAAGAGTTCACCGAGCGCGTCGGCACCATCGTCACCGGCACGGTCACCCGCATCGAAGGCGGAAATCTGCTCGTGAACATCGGCCGCACCGAAGGCTTCCTGCCGCGCAGCGAGCAGATCCCCGGCGAGACGCACCAGGTCGGCGAGCGAATCCGCGTCATGATCCTTGAGGTCCGCGAGCAGCCGAACCAGGTGAAGATCATCCTCTCGCGCTCGCACCGCGATTTCATCGTCCGGCTCTTCGAGGTGGAAGTGCCCGAGGTCGCTGAGCGCATCATCGAAATCAAGGCCATCGCCCGCGAGGCCGGGTACCGCACGAAGGTCGCCGTCTCCAGCATCGACTCCAAGGTCGACGCGGTGGGCGCCTGCGTCGGCGTCCGCGGCAGCCGCATCAAGAATATTGTGGACGAACTCAACAACGAAAAGATTGACATCGTCCGCTGGAACGAGTCGTCGCAGATTCTCATCCAGAACGCGCTCAAACCCGCCGAAGTGCAGGAAATCGCGCTCTGCCTCGAACTCGGCAAGGCCACCGTCGTCGTCGCCGACGACCAGCTTTCGCTCGCCATCGGCAAGCGCGGCCAGAATGTCCGCCTCGCTGCTCGTCTGACGGGCTGGGATATCGATATCCTGACCCCCGCCGAATACAACAAGAATCTGGAGACGATGGAGCGCGTTCTCCGCTCAGTGGAAGGCGTCGACGACCTTCTGCTCGACCGGCTCGTCGCCATGGGCTGCGTATCCGTCACGGATATCGACGAAATCGAGGCGACCTCGCTGACCGAGAATCTCGATCTCCCGGCCGATCTCGTCGACCGCATTCAGGTCGCCGCGGGCGAAGAGGTCATCCGCCTGGAAGAAGAAAAGGAAGCGCTGGCCAAAGCCCGCGCCGCCGGTCTTATTCCGCCCGAAGGGGCAGAGGAGAAGACTACCGAGGAGACGACGTCGGCATTCGTCGCGGAAGGCGCTTCAACGGCTGAGGCGCCGACCGAACCGGCCGCAGACGCACCCGAGGCCGGCGAGACGTCTCCCTCGGCGGCTGCCGAAGAGGCGCCCGCCGACGTGGCGACCGCTGCCCCGCCCGAAACGGGCAGCGACGAGCAGAACCCCAGCGCTTAGGCGGGGCGATGCCCCTGGTCGATCGCGAAATCCTCGAATGGGTGGACGGCCTCCTCCAGTGCGCGGGAGGAGTCTGTACCGCCGCGTTCATCGTCGCAGCAGTCCGCGGAAGGCTGCGCGACCCGCTTTTCCTGCTGGCGGAGCCGTCGCCGCAGGGACCGCGGGTTGAACACCTCGGCCTCCTCCTCGTGCACTTCATGCTCCCCGGATTGGTCGTCCTCACAGTGCTGGGCAGCGCCGCGAGGCTGGCGCCGGGCGCTCACGATTGGCACGTGGCCCACCTCCTGACCGGACTCGCCGCGCTGCTCGTGGCGGGGTGCGTCGCCGTCGTGCTGCGCCAGCGGCCCTCGTTTCAGCCCGTCGCGACCGCGGCCCCGGCGCGAACCCGCGTCGCCGGCGTCGCCTCGGCCGTCCTCATCGCATTCTTCCTCTGTTTTCCGCAACTCAAAGCGGCCCAGGAGATCGGCCGCGCCGCCTTCCACGCAACGACCCAACCGACACACGCCGTCCTCGAGGCGATTCAGAATTCGGCGTGGGGCGGCTGGGGCGCGGTGCAGTTATTCGCGTCGGCCGTCATCGTCGCACCGATCACCGAGGAACTGCTGATCCGCGGGCTCCTGCTCGGCGTGCTGTGGCATTACACGCGGCTGGCGTGGTTCTCCATCCTGGCGTCGTCCCTGTTCTTCGGATTCATGCACTACACGCAGCCGCAGGACGTCGCTCCCCTCGTGACGTTCGGGATCATTCTCGGCGTCGTTCGATTCCGTACGCGAAGCCTCGTCGCGTGCATCGCCGTGCATTCGCTCTTCAATTTTCGCACGATGGCATTCGTTTTGCTGAATCCCGATATGGCTCGCACGGCGAACTAGCCGATGGAACTAGCGTGTTGATAGGAGGCTGAGACCGGTGCCAGCCGGTCGTGTCATTTCGCGCGGGTGCGGGAAATTTCGCACAGGCGCCGGTTTCGGGGATGCGGCGATGTCTGCTTTTTCATTGACGCCCACGGGGTGGAGTGATAATGAATCCGTGTGGGGACGGATCTGGCGGGGCGAGGTCGGATTCGATTTCGACGACGGCCAGTTCATCCTCGAAATTCGGCCCGACCGATACGAGACGCATACGATCCTGAAGCGAAACCGGCGAATCATCACGGAGGTTGAAATGGCTCCACGGAAGAACATTCGGCGCGAGGGCGAATCTTCGACGGCGACCCTGACGCCGCCGCCCCCTCAGACGGCCGCGGCCGCCGTCCCATCAAAGTTCATCGAAGCGCGGCCCGTTGCGGACATTCCGTCGGCGGCACCGACCCGCCAGCAGATTCGGGAACGGGCGTATCAGATCTATCTCGCGCGAAACGGCGGGCCCGGCGATCCGACCGCCGATTGGCTCCAGGCGGAACGCGAACTGATTCAGGAATCGCGCCAAATTGCGCAGCGACGCGTCCTCTCCTGAGGTCGCCTACCGCGCAGTCAGATCGGCGATCCGCCCGTGGACGCGCGCGAGCATCTCGCGGGCTGCCTGCAGCGTCACTTTGTAACGGTGCATCACCAGCGCAGTTTTTACGTGCCCCTCGGCCGCTTCCAGCAGGGCCAGCGCCGGCGCGCGATCAAGCCCTGTCAGCGTCCCCAGAATCCGCACGCCTCGGTCCACCAGCTTGCGATTTGCCCGTGTATTCACGTCGACCATCAGGTTTTCGACAACTTTCCCCAGCCGAACCATGCTCACCGTCGTGACCATATTCAGCACGAGCTTCGTCGCCGTGCCGGATTTCAGCCGGGTACTCCCCGTCAGGACCTCCGGGCCGACAAGAACGCGAATCGACACGTCCGCCTCGTCGTCCGCCTGATCCCGGGGGACGCAGGCAAAGAAGACCGTCCGCGCGCCCCGCTCCCGCGCCCGCCGGATCGCTCCGTGAACATACGGTGTCGTCCCGCCGCTTGTGATTCCGAAAACCACGTCTCGCGGGTCGATCGCCAGCTCGTCCATCCGGCCCGCGCCGTCTTCGGCTGAATCCTCCGCCCCCTCGATCGACCTCCGCAGCGCGTCCCAGCCACCCGCGATGACGCCCTGCACCATCCGCGGGTCGGAGAGAAACGTCGGTGGACACTCCGACGCATCCAGCACCCCGAGACGGCCGCTTGTTCCCGCGCCGACGTAGATCAGCCGCCCGCCCGCCTCGAAGGCCGCAACAACCAGATCGATCGCCCGCTCGATATCTGCCTTTACCGCAGCCACGGCCGCGGGGATCGTCGCGTCCTCGCGCAGCATCAGCTCAACCGCCTCGGCCGTCGTCATGCTCCCGAGCGTCATCGAACGCGGGTTTCGCACCTCTGTCAGAAGGTGTCCGCGATCAACGGGAAGGCCGCGTGAATCTGAGTCGCTCATCGTCGCTCCCGGCGCCGTCGACCTGTGCGATGGCGGGGCGGATTATACGATGGCGGGCATCAGAGGCGGGAGCGAACCGCGTTTCGCGGCAGTCGCAGCAAGGTCACGCACCGTTCCAGGAGCGGCAGGCGCCGCAGGCCGGGATTTCGCCCCAACGGCCTGCGGCGTGCCGATCGCGTAGGTGCTGCAATTCTCGACCCTGCCAGATTTCCGACAAGGGCGAATTCGTCCACTCGCCGACCGCGAGATCCCCGTGCGAGTCGCGTGAGCAGGCCGTGGCCCGTCCGTCGCCGAGCAGCACGAGCCGCGACGCGAGCTGCCGGCACGCTGTTCGATTCGGCGGTGTGAGCGACAGCAGGCTGTCCGGCGCCAGCCGCCCCTGCATGTCGTCATAGCCGCGGATGACCGCTGTCCCGGTCCGTCGGATCCAGTCGTCGAAGAACGACTCAAGGTCGGCCGCCGTTTTGGCACAACGGGTCAGACTCGGGACGAGGATCGGCTGCGGGCTCTGCCGCCGCCGCCGCTCGGCCTCGATTCGCTCGATGTTCGAAAGGACCGTTGCGAACGCGTCGCGGCCATGCACGGCGCGATAGGTCTCGGCCGTGTGGGCGTCGATCGCGATTTCGACAAGATCAACCGGTGCGTCAAAAAGCGCATGCAGCGCGGCGTCGGGAAGTTCGACGAGGGGCGTCACCACGCACAACCCGAGGATGGCGGCGCGCCGCACGGCCCCGCATACGTCCCCAAACGCGGGATGCAGCAGAGGGTCGCCATGGCCGCCCAGCGTCACGAGTCGATCGTCATACCCGCCGAATTCGCGCAGAATCCGCGCTAGCCCGCCGATTTCTGAAAATTCTCGCTTCGGAATGCGCTCACCCCGCAACCGAAGCGTCGTGTTTGGCAGCGGATCGCGCGTCGTCAACTCAAGTTCCAGTTCGACCGGAAGGGGGCCGCTGCGTGTCACCTGGCCCGCCCGCAGGTGCTCGCAGACGGACGATGCCGCGGCCTCAGCGCCGAGCGCGTCGAAGATGCCCGCGAGAATCTCGCGCGACCGGACCGTGTCACCCGTGAGTCGGGCCGCCGTGCGGGCCACGGCCGCGTCGATGCGACAGCACGTCGGCCGCATAATCGGGTCCGTCCGGGGAAGCTCCGGGCGATAGCTGAGGATCAACCCCAGCGGCCATTGCTGCTCGCACAACTCCGCGCATACCTGTCGGTCGAGGAGCACGCCCGCCAGTCCTGGCGGCGCCTGCGTAAAGACAAACCGCGCCTCGTCCGGCTGTTCCGCATGATGCGCCAGCATTCGCCGGGCGATATCGACGCCCAGCAGCGGCTGATGCCCGTCCACGCACAGGACCGCATCGGCGTCGGTATGCGACAGCACGGCCGCGACGGCGGGGGGGTGAACAAACTCGTCGAAGTACGTCGTCCCGAGCGGCGTGCCGCGCCAGCTCTCGAGGCCCCAGATTCGCCCGGCCCGGATCAGCCGTCGCCGCGGCCGGTCGCCCTTGTCGATCGGTGCGACCGCCACGTCGCGATGGTCGCCGAGTCGAACGAACTCGGCCGCAATATCCGCGTCGCGCGGCGAAACGACGAGCAGGATTGCGTCGACCGCATCGCCAAGCCGTGCCGCCCGGCGAAGCGTGTGCGAAAGCAGCGGGGCTCCGCCGACCTCGGTCTGCAAGTGCGACCGCCCGCCGAGGAACGTCTCCGCGAAGTCGGCGAAAACGGCGACGATGCGCTTCATTTCGGCTCCCCGCGCAACCGCCGGATCGCCCGCGGAAGAACCTGTTCGATGAATTCGCACCCGGCGATGAGTTCCTGGACAAAAGCCCGGTCGCGCCCGAGCCGCCGCGCCGCGGTCGTCGCGTCTTCAACCTCGGAGTCGATTCGCCGGTCCTGCTGGTGCCGCCGCAGCTCCGCCGTCGCCGACACGTCGACAACCAGGCTGTAGATCGCCTTGTTCTCCGCCATCATCAATCGCAATTCGTCCAGCCGGGCCACGCGACGGTTGAATTCCGGCGGGTCTTCGAGCAGACCGCGCAGCGCCTCGACGACGCCGAGCGCCTCCACCGCGATCTCCCGGACGCGCCGGACCTCTCCGAGCCGCGCCTCCAGCGCCGCCGCGGCGCGCTCGTTGTCTCCGTCGCCGCGCGTCTGTCGAGAGTCCGCGAACAGTCCGCGCTCCAGCGGTCGAACGCAGTACCGCGCCGCCGCCTCGCGCAGCGACAGGCACTCCGCGCCCTCGAGCGCGCCGCCGCCCTCCGATGCCTGGATGATGCGCCGCCGGCTGGCCGCAAAGTCCCGCTGAAACTGCTCGGCATACGTGAACAGGAGGTCGTCGGTGTAGACTTCGCTGCCCGCAGTGCTTCGCGCTCGCCGCAGGATCGGTCGGTTTCGCACGATGCGCTCCCACTGCTTCATTTCGAGCGTCTGAAATCGGCCCAGCTCCGGCTCCCAGATCGATTCCACCGGGCTCCCCGGCATGTAGAAGAGCCCGTCGGTGAATGCCAGGTCCTGCCCGACCAGGATGATCGGGTCGCACCCCAGGTGCTCCGCGAGATAGAACGCGAGGTGCGCCACCGTGCTTCCCGCCCGCAGCGAGCCACGCGCCGGGTTTGCCTCGCGCAGCAGCAGGTCGTGATAGCGATGCCGCAGGATGTGCCGCGGCCCGCCGAACAGGTCGGGGACGTGCCACGTCGCCTTCGGTTCCGCGACCAGCGCCGCCTCGCCGAAATCCTCGACATCCCGAAAAAACTCCGCCGACACCGAGTGAAAATCGAGGCTTGTGACGAAGTCCGGCCGCACGCCGCTCGATCGCAGCAGTTTGAAGACCGTCTGCACGCAGATGATCACCGCCCGGTCCTGCAACTCGCGCAGCTGGCCAAGATTCCGGGCCAGCGACGGACCGGCCGCGACAAGAATCGCCGGACGCCCGGCGGCCCGCCCGGCCAGCGACTCGACGCCCGGCGAACCCAGGTACGCCGGAAGATTCATCGCGATGTTCTCGAACGTAACCCGCGACGTCCGCAGCAGCGTCAGCATTTGCATCCGCGTGGCCGACACGAAATCCAGCAGCGCCGCGCGAAACCCCTGGTGAAATTCTGGCGCTGCGGACGCCGCGGCGGTCGTCACAAATCGCGTCCCAAGCAGCAGATCCGCCTGCATCCGGCTCAGCCGTTCGTGGATCCCCGCCCGGTCGTTTCGCGTGAGAATCGTCAGCCGGTTCGCGAGCAGCGAATCCGCGAGGTCGACCGCGCACATCGCCGCCTTGATCATCGCGACACTCGGCTCGGATACGACGATCGACGGTCGCGGCCGGCACTCCTCCAGCGCCGCGATGTGATACCCGAGCCCGATTCCATGAACGACGTACGTGCTCGCCTCGCACACCGCGGCCGCTGCGTCATCCCCGACGGTCGGCCGTCCGCCTGCCTGCGCGACGAGCCGGCGCGCCTCGTCGAGTGGCGCGTGCCGACTGTGCAGATATGCGGCGCGCCCCCCGGGCCCGGGGGCGCGGACTGTCCAGCGTCCGTCCCGCGTCCGCTCGAATTCCGGGAGCCGATTGAACGCCGTCGCGTCGACGTGGGCCGCGAGGTCAGGATCCCGCCGATAGAGTGCGTCGAGATTCCGGAGATACCGCGTGCGCAATTCGTGCGCGGCATCCGATCCGCCAGGCAACGCCGGCGCTGATCGGTTCGTCGCGGGCGGGCTCGCAATCGCCGGTGGCTCGGGCATTCGCGCGCAGAACCTCCACGAGGTACAACGAAGACTCCCGCTTCTATCGGAATCCCGTCGCCGCGCGGTCCACGCGCAAAGTACCTACTCGGAAGCCAGGCGCTCGCGGATGGCCGCCCACTCCGCAGGGGTGTTCACGTTCAGCCACGCCGCTTCGAGCTGGGGTGGAATCTGCGGCGTATGCACGTCCCGATCCTCCGCGAGGCGATGCGGAGCGCGGATGCCCCGCGCGACGAGGCGCTCCAGCCGGGGCAGCGCGGCCGCTGTGTAAAGGGCAAACAGCGGCTCGATTTCACCGCCGGTTCTCCGCGGAAGAATGGCAATTCGCCCCGCGTGACGCTCGCCCAGCAGCCATTCGATCGCCGCACGCGAGACCAGCGGCATGTCGGTCGCGATGATGAGCCAGTCGGCGGCGGGGCGGTCGCGCAGCGCGGCCAGAATCCCCGCCAGCGGCCCGCCGACACCCGCCGCGTCTTCCAGCCGTCTGTAGCCCGGTCCGACGTTCGCGATAGCGCTGCCGAGGAATACAACTTCGGTCACGGAACCGGCCGCGACTGCGGTGATCCGCTCCGCCAGCGGCCGGTCCGGTGCGGCGAGCGCCGCTTTCGGCCGGCCCATCCGCCGGCTCTCACCGCCGATCAGGATTCCCGCACGGAGTTCCCGCTCAACCATACGAAAAGGCTAGCGAATCGACTCTCTTTCCGCGAGGCAGCGGGGCTGTGTTCGCCCGCTGAGCCCTTGTCGAGCGTCATTGACTGAACTACAAGACGCTCATGGCGCTGCGCATCCGCTGCCCGCACTGTCGTGAGATCGTCGAGGTCGACGACGCACACACCGGTACGCCGACGACCTGCATGAATTGCGGCGGCGGGTTCAAAGTCCCGGAGCGCCCCAGTCCGGCGATTCCCGCGGCGCCATCGATCCCGCCGGCCAGGCTCGTCTCGGCCTGCCCGCGCTGCCGTGCGGACATCGCGCCCGGCACGCTGGTCTGCCCGCGCTGCCTGACCGACGTTCGATCGGGAAAACGACTTTCATTCACCGAGCGTGCCAAGCGTCTCTCCGTAAAGACGTGGGTCGTCACGTTGCTGTCGCTCGTCGGCGTCGCCGTCGTCACCGCGTCACTCATCGAATGGCGCAGGCTGCACCGGCCTGAGCCGATCGTCGGCGACATTCATGCGGCCCCGACGGCCAATGAGCCCCGCGAGGTGACCGCCGCGCGCGACCTGCTCAACGCCCGCGATGCCGCCGCACGCCGCACCGCCGTCGACGCGCTTCTCCGCATCGGCGAGGCCGCGTATCCGACGCTCGCCGCCGCCCTCACCCGCCTCGGACGGCCGGGCGCGGACCCGCAGGCGACCCGCACGCTCATCGCCGCCATCGACCTGCTCGCGCGCAGCGGCGACCGGAGGTATCTCGACTCGATCCGGCCACTCGCCGAGTTCGAACCGCTGCGAAGCGCCGTGCTCCGAGCCCGCGGGATGCTCGGTGATCTGGACGCGGCCCCGGAAGTCGTCGCCGCCTGGACGCGCCAGCTCCGTCGGCGGCTCTTCTTCGACCGCCTCGCAGATGTCTCGCCGCCGTCAGACCAGGCGCTGACGGCGATCGTCGTCCGCGAGCGGCGCGAATATGAGCGCTGGGCGGAGGCCGTGCGGCGCTTGTCCGTCGTCGACGACAGCCGCATCGTCGAGTCCATGCTCGACAGCTACTGGGATTCCTGGAACTGGCTCGGCCAGCCGCGCGATGAACGCTTCGTCGCCGAGCTCTGGGAGGCGGCCAAACCGCCGACCGATCAGGATCTCCAGTTTCATCATCGCATTCGCGCCGCCCGCCGCGTGCTCGACAGAACATCCCGATCCGGCTCCGCCAGCGCGCGCGCGGCCGCGGGCCTCGTCCTGCGGCAGGCGGGACCGCAGTTCGAAGCGCTCCGAAAGGAGATCATCGACGCGATCGCCGCCGGCCTCGGCGCAGGCACGCCATTGGAACAGCAGCGCGGCGTCTGGGCCCTCGGACGGCTCGCCGCCCAGAATTTCCGCGGCCTCGCGCCGGATTCCAGCCCGTCCGACGTCACCGGCGAAACCGTCGCCGCGGCCGTCGAGTGGAGCCGCAGCGTCGGTGTCGGCGGCGCGGCTGTATCCGTGCCGCCGGCCGCCGCCTACGTACCGCCTCCGCTGATCGCGCGGCGCGTCATCACGCCCCGGCGCCAGCTGGAGCGCGCCCTCCTGAGCGATCTGGAGCGGGACTGGCCCTCCGCCGCCCGGGCGGTCGCGGAATGGGAGGCCGCCGGCCTCGGCTTCACGCCGGGAATCGCCGGACTTCTCGATGCCCGTCAGCGCGCCCCGCGCTATTCGGCCCTGGTCGGCGCGATGTGCGTCGCCGTGTCCTGCAACGCTCGCGCCGCCGAGGCGGACCTGCGTCTCTGGACCGAGTCGAGCGACCAGCCGGGATGGGTGCGCGGCCTCGCGTACACGGCCATCGCCGCGCTCGAAGCCCGGGCGGGCCGGCCGACGCCCGGCTGGCCCGGCGGCCTGACGAACGACATGCTCGGCGATCTCGACCTCGGACCGCCCGGCCTGGGACCGTGGGCCGAACTGGTCGCCCTTGGCGGCGAGAAAATGTTGAATACACTCCGTGCTGACGAACTGGCGATTTCGGAGACCGCCCGTTCCCGGCTCGTCGCGGCCGCGGAACAGGCCCTGCGCCGAAGAACCGCCGCCGCGAATGCTCGCGCCCCGGAGCCGTGATGGCGCCGGAGCGAATTTGCCGATCCTGATCGGCGCTGGTTGTCTGGATCACGCATGCTGCTGCCCATCGGAACGGATGTCCGCCTGCGCCGCCGGCCGATCGGGAATTACGCCCTGATCCTCGCGAATATCCTCGTCTACGTGCTGGCCGACGGCATGGGAATGGAGGCTCTGCACCGCGCCCTGCCGCCGCTCCACGCCGGCGTGCCCGCGCTGCACGAGTACATCACCTACCAGTTCCGCCACGGCGACGTCGCCCACCTGATCGGTAACATGCTCTTCCTCTGGATCTTCGGAAACGCCGTCTGCGACCGCATGGGCTCGCTGAATTACGTGATCTTCTACCTCGCCTCGGGCGTCGTGGCCGGCGTCGTCTACGCCTTCAACAGCAACTCGGCGATGGTGGGGGCCTCGGGGGCGATCGCCGCCGTCACGACCGCCTTCCTGGCCTTCTACCCGCGCGTGCACATCACGCTGCTGCTCTGGTTCCTCATCGTGACGGTCATTCAGCTCCCCGCGATGCTCGTCATCGGCGTGAAGATCATCCTCTGGGACAACATCATCTCGCCGCGCCTCAGCAGCGGCATGATGGACAACGTCGCCTACTCGGCCCACCTCGGCGGCTATGCCTTCGGCTTTGCCGTCGCGATGCTCATGCTCGCCGTCCGGGCTCTGCCGCGTAACCAGTTCGATCTCCTCGCCATCATCAACCGCTGGCACCGCCGCTCCGGCCTCACCGCCGAAGTCTCCTTCCAGCCGCCGCGAACCGCCCGGCCGGTCGTCGCCGAGGAGGTCGATTCGCGCCCGCTCGGCGAACCGCCGTCGCCCGCCGCGACGCTCCGCGAAGACATCCAGGACCGCCTGGCCGAGCACGACTTCCGCGAGGCGGTGCGACTCTACGAGAAACTCACGGCCGCCGATTCGCGGGCGGTCCTGCCCATGCAGGCCCAGCTCGACATCGCCAACTACCTCGCCCGCGAGCAGCGCTACCCGGAAGCGGTCGGCGCGTACCAGGGCTTCCTGAACGCGTACCCGACCGCGCCCGAGTCGCCGCAGATCCACCTGCTGGTCGGGATGTTCTGCAACCGCTACCTCGGCGACCCCGCCCGGGCCGAAGCCCACCTCGCCCGCGCCGTCGCCGGCCTCGCCCCGTCGTCGCAGCGCGACATGGCCCTCCGCGAACTCCAGACGCTCCGGCCGGACTCGCCGTAACCACCGCTCGACCCGAATCAGCCGCGCGATCAGAACCCGCTGCGCCAGCAGCCGGCCGGACGGGCGTGAAAACGTGAAAAGGTGAAAACGTGAAAAGGTGAAAACTCGCGCGGTGGGAACGTGGGAAGGTGGGAACGTGGGAAGGCCGGGTGGCATGCTTTCGCGGTACTCCGCGTAAGCATGCAGGTCGCGGGGCATGACACTTCTTCGGCCGCGCACGAGTTAAGTTCCGCGCCGCACGGTTCTCGTGCGGCCCTGCGCCCTGGTCTTTCGGCCCCGCACGCGATTCGTCCAGCCCTGCGCGGTCTTTGTTCCGCCCTGCGCGGTCGTCGCACGGGGCTGTAAAGCCTTTGCGCAGGGCGGCGCGATCCGCGCACAGGCCTTTAAAACCTTCGCGCAGGGCTGCGCGACGGTTGTGCAGGGCCAAACGGTCTTCGCGCGCGGCTGCGCGGGCCTTGTTCCTGGCGCAGAATCCGCCGTCCGAGCGCCTTTTCGCCTGTATTTCTTCCGCCGGTTCCGTGGGCGGGTGGCATGCTTTCGCGGTACTCCGCGTAAGCATGCAGATCGCGCGGAACGCTTCACCTACCGCGACGATCAACGCGCAGATCCGGCGTGCCGCCGCGCCCCGTTCTCGCGCTCCGTCGTCGGACTTCGCGAGGCCCGGCCATTCGCCGCGAGTGCGGGCCGCACATCACGCGGCTGCGCAGCGCGGCAGTGCGTCCGTCGGGCCGCCAGATATCAACCGACTCCGGCGCAGCCCATCCGCCTTGAGCCAGCCGAGGACGTACGACCCGGCGCCCCCGACGGTCAATGGCCCGGGCGTGCAGAAGGTGCTGCCCAGCGGCAAGGGCCGGGCGACGACGCCCTCGCGCCGAACGGCCGGAGAATCTCACGCAGAGGCGCAGCGGCGCAGAGAAGAGTGAAGGGTGAGAGGTGAAAGGGGGATGCGGTCCCTGCCTTTCACAATTCACTTTTCAGCTCTCACCCTCCGTGTCAGATCGCGGCACGTTGCCGGGTCTCGAATCGTTGGCCGAGCCCGCACCCCAATCGCTCCCGATTCGCATTCCTCCGCGCCTCCGCGCCTCCGCGTGAGCCAAAATCCGGCCCGCACGTCCCCCTCTGTTTTCACGTTTTCACGTTTTCACGTGATCACGCCGCGCGGCCGGTCAGTCGTTCTCGTCCTCGTCGCCCCCCACGTAGCCGACGCTCTTGAGGACCCGCATCACGTCCGAGGGCACGTCCGACGGCTCCGGCACGACGCGCAGCTGCTCGCGCAGCTTGCCGAGCGCGGCCATCCACTTCGTGTACCGCCGTGTCAGCTCCAGGCCCTGGCCGGTCGCCATGTCGCGCAGGATGCGCTGTTCGCGCGGGTCGTTCTTCAGATCCATGAAGAACCGCATGTTCGAGTGCATCGCATCCGTGAATTTCCAGGCCAGCGAGCGCATCGTCCGCATCCGCCGGCCGGCCGTGGCCAGCTCGCTGATCGCGGTGTTGTCGAAATCCGGTCGGCCCTCCTCCACGAGCGGCAGCAGGCTGCTGCCCATGAGCCCCGCCGGCACGGTGAGTCCCGCGAGCTCCAGCATCGTCGGCCCGATGTCGATCGACCGCGTCTGGGCTGCGATGCGCCGGCCGGCCGGCAGCCCCGCGGGGTAGCGCAGGATCAGCGGGACGCGGATGCACTCGTCGAAGAGCGTCTTGCGGTGTCCCTTGAGCCCGTGCTCGAAGAACTCCGTGCCGTGGTCGGACGTGACGCAGACCAGCGTGTCGTCCAGCACGCCCGCCGCCCGCAGCTCATCGAGGATTCGCCCGATCGTCGCGTCCGTCGCGGCGATCTCGCCGTCGTACAGCGCCTTCAGGTGCGCCAGGTCGCGCGGATCCATGTCCTTGTTGATGCGCGGGTCGTTGAAGAAGTCCTGACCGTTTACCCAGCCGGCGTACTCCGGATCGAACATCGTGTCGTAGGGCGGCGGGGGGATGAAGTCGAAGTGCGGGTCCCACATGTGGATGAACAGGAAGAACCGCTCGCGCGCATGCGCATCGAGCCATTTTTTCACGTTGGCGAAGATGATCGGATTCGTCACGTCGCGGTGCGAATCGCGCATGACGGCCGGGTCCATGGCCCAGTCCTTGACGGGCTTGCCGTCGAGCGCGTTCGCGTACGAGGTGCAGTCGATGTACGTCTCGAATCCGCGGTCGAAGCCGAAGGCCGGGTGCAGGTACGGTCCCGAGAAGAAGCCCGCGGTGCGATAGCCGGCCGCGCGGAACCGCTCGGGCAGGCTCGTCAGCGTCGACGGCAGCCGCCGGTCGGTGTCGGTGCAGCCGTGGACGGCGTCGGGCTGCGAGGTGAACATCGCGGCGTGGGCCGGGAGCGTCCACGAAGAGCTGCTGATCTGGTTCTGGAAAAGGACGCCTTCGGCCGCCAGCTCGTCGAGCCGCGGCGACGTCGGCCGGCCGTAGCCATAGCAGCGGAGGTGGTCCGGCCGCAGCATGTCGACGGAGATGAAGAGGATGTTCGGCGGTTTCTCGACGTGCCGCGGCTGGCGCCGGGGCGCCGGCGGTGGTTCGCTGTCGCCCCGGAACTGGAATGCGGCGAATCCGCCCGCGGCCAGGATCGCCGCGACACAGACGAAGATCGTGACGAGCCGCCCGCGGCTCGAACGCCTGGTGTCGACCGGCGGCGCGGGCGCGCGGCGGCCGGGCTCTTTTCGATTCCTTGACAACACCGCCCCCCCGGGAGGTTTTTGTCGCACGCGGCGCATCCGTACGCCGGTCGGTGTCAGGTCACTATACCCGCCGGCGGCGCACAAATCTCCGGATGGCGGGTGGAAATTTCGGAGGAAGGCGGACGGTGCGGCGGGACGGGCGCGGCGGAACGGGCGCGGCGGGACCGGGCGGATTGCCGAATGCGGTTGACGCGCCGGCCGCGGCGGCGGATGATGCGCGCGTCGCTGGTGTCCGCTTGCTCGTTGCGGGCGGAAGAATAGGGAATCCGGTGAGAATCCGGAACGGCCCCGCCGCTGTAACCGGGAACGAAAGCCGCGAACGCCATTGACGCGCCTCTCCGGTGCGTCGAGAAGGTGCGGCGAGTAGACCACGGGCCTTCGCAGGCCCCGCCCGGGAGTCAGAAGACCTGCCAGTCCGACGTTCGGTTCGGCCCTCGTGGGAGAGGCGACCGGGATGGCGCGCTGGCGTCCATTTCGAAGTTTTCCGAGTTCCGGGCGCTGCGGGGCGATTCGCATCCGGTCGTCTGACGCGCCGGATCCGCCATCGTCCGCCGCCATCGGCTCTCCCATGCAGGCCATCCATCTCGCCGGCGAGGGGCCGGCGGATTCGGAGGTCGCATGCGTTTCGCGTCACCAATCTTGAGTCAGATCGGGTTTGTCGGTCTTGCGTCGCTGGCGATGAGCGCCTGGGCGGGCGATCCCTGGGCGGATCGCGTCGCATTCTACGACCGCGGTGATTCGCCCGCGGGCTTCCTAACGGACCCGACGACCGCGATCGGGTCGCCTGAGCGGTTCACGGGCGAAGGTTCGTTTCCCGGGGCGGTGACGATGTTCAACCCGCCGTTCGGCGCGGATGAGATCGTGCGGATCGGTCGGGGCGGGGCGCTCGTGCTCGAGTTCAACGAGCCGATCACCGACGACGCGGCGCACCCTTTTGGCGTGGATTTCATCGTCTTCGGCAACGGTGGGTTCATCGACGTCGATTATCCGAACGGCCGAATCGACGGCTCGGCGACGATTTTCGGCCTGGATCCGATGCGCGTGTCTGTAAGCGGGGACGGCGTGGACTTCGTGGCGCTGGGTGAGTTTTCGGAGGGGCTCTTTCCCACGCAAGGGTACGCGGATGTCGCGCCGTTCGATGCACCGCCGGGGAGCGTGCCGACGGATTTCACGCGGCCGATGAACCCGTCCCTGACCCAGGCGGATTTCGCGGGGCTGACGTATGCGGAGGCGCTGGGCCTCTACGCAGGGTCCGGAGGGGGGACGCCGATCGATATCGCGGGCAGCGGGCTGACGGCGGTTCGGTTCGTGAAGATCGAGGCGATCGACACGGGGGACGATGACGTCGCGGTGGAGATCGATGCGATTGCGACGGTGCCGGAGCCGGGGGCAGCGCTCGCGATGCTCTTGCTGGGCGGGCTGGCGCTGCGGCGCGGGACGCTGCGGAGGGCGTGAGATGCGATGCTTCGGTCCATATCTGCTCGCGCCGGTGTCGGCGATGACGGTGGCGACGGCGGCGCTTGCGTCGGATTGGACGCACTATGCACGCGACAGCGCCCGGCGCGCCATCGCGGACGCCGCGCCGCCGGCGCTGACCGCCGCGTGGATCGCACAACCCGCGGCTGACGAGGAGTTCATCGTCAATTCAACGCCGGTCGCGACCGGCGGGCGGGTGTTCCACCTGGCCCGGTGGTACGACGGGGCGGGCGAGCATGCGGGCAACCGCGTGATCGCGTTCGCGGCCGCGACCGGTTCACGATTGTGGACGGCGGACGTCGTGGCCGATCAGCTTTCGAGCTGGTCGTCGCCGGCGATCGATGTTCGCAATGGGTGGGTGATCGTCGGGTCGGGAGCCGCGCTCACGGCGCTTGCGGCCGCGGATGGCTCCGTCGAATGGGCGGCGGCGTTGCCGGAGCCGGTGGTGAATGCCTCGCCCGTCGTGACGGGCGACCTGTCGTCGAACGGCGCAGCTGCGAACCGGGTGTTCATTACGGGCTTCAGCCCTTCGCCCGGATCGGCCGCGACGCTGTCCGCGATCAACGTGGACGCCTTCGAGGAGGCGGGGAATCCATTTGTTCCCGGCGAGCTTGCATGGTCGGTTTCCATCAACGGCCTCACGGGAGCGTCGCCCGCCTACGCCGAAGGTGTTGTTTTTGTGGCGTCGACGTCGGGGATTATTCGGGCGCTGGACGCTGCGTCGGGCGGGTTGGTCTGGGAAACGCCCATCGCGAACCAGGGGTTCTTCGGCGGGGTGACCGTCAACGGGGGGTATGTCTACGCGGCGAGCTATCGATTCACATTCGGCCAGAACAACAGCCGACTGGTGAAGTTGCGGGCGGGCGATGGAGCGTTGATCTGGTCGACGCCGTGTGAGCGGTCGGCGACTGTGCCCGTGGTGACTTCGAACGGCCTCATCGTGCTCTCCGGAGGGATCGACGATGCGGGTTCGGCGGTGAAGGTGCAGGCGTGGCAGGACGATGGGACGACCGTGACGCCGCTCTGGGACACGTATGCCGCGAGCGGCGGCGGCCTTTGGTTGGGGGGGTGGACGTCGCAGCCCGTGGTCGCGGAGAACGAGGCGTTCATCGGCGTGCCCGCGTCCGACGCTTTCTCGCCGATGGTAAGGCTCGTGCGACTCGACCTGACGCGCGGTCCGGCTGACCCGGGATTTGTCGCGGAGGCTGCGGAAGGCGCCGGCGGCAGCGTTGCGGCGGCGGACGGAGCCCTCTTTTCGTATGGTGTTGGCGGCCTTTACTGCTTCCGTTCGCCGGCCGGCCGAATCCCGGAGTTGACCGAATCGGCCGGGGCGATACGCGCGGCGGGGGTGCGCCGATGGTAACTCGGAGGCGAACGCGAAGGATGGCGGCGCGGCCCGAAGGGTTTTCCGTGATCGAACTCCTGGTTGTGGTGGCGGTGATCTCCGTCCTCGCGGCGGCTTTGCTGCCGTCGCTGGTCGGGGCACGCGACCGGGCGCGGGGGGTGAAGTGCCTGTCCAACCTGCGGCAGCTCGGACTCGCACAGTCCATGTATACGGGCGAGTTCGCCGGGCGGGTGATCCCTGCCGCCTACACCACGGCCCGGATCATCGGGAATGGTCCGCCCGTGTTCTGGTGGGGAGCGATGGAGTCCGACCGCATCGACCATGAGCGAGGGTTTGTCTGGCCGTACCTGCGGAGCGATCTGCGTGAGTCGGGGGTCTTTGAGTGTCCGAATCAGCCGTGGGGGAGCTACGCGCCGCAAGGGCTGGAGACGGCGATTACGAGCACGTATGGGTACAACGGCTATTACCTGAGCCCCCCGCACACGCCGGGCTGGTCATCCCAGATCAGCGGTCGACCGTGGCAGACAGTCGAGCGGGTGGGGGCTCCGTCGACGGTTCTCGCGTTCGGCGATTCGATGCTCGCGTGGAGTGAGGAGCATGTAACAAACACTGTGCTGCTCGATCCGCCGCGGGTGTACGCAGGAAACGGGCGGTGGACGTCGAACCCGCACCCAACGCAGAGTTTCCGCCACGCGGGACGGACCGGGGGCGTCTTCATGGATGGTCACGCAGCGCAACTGGCGCCGCGCGTCGCCTTGCGATGGCCCGGCGCGGGAGTGGGGGCGATTACCGGCGACAACGACCCGTACTACGTACCCGACTGGCGGGACTGGTAGCCGACCAGCGTGGCCGCGGGCAGGCGCGGAGAAACGGGCGAGGCGGGTGGTCTCGCCTCGCCCGAGTTTCTCGGGTCGGCGCAAGCCGGAGGTTCCTGGCCGACCGGGCAGAAGGTCGGAAGAAGTTACTTTGACTCGACGACGATGGCGTCGGCGTCCGTGATTACGACGATCATGGGATCCCCTCCCGGGTTCAGGTGAGTTCTTCGATAAACAGGGACATGAAATAAGAAAGAAGATCCCAAATGGTCATCGTGTCCATGCCAGTTCTCCCGCGGCCTGAGACGGGTATGCGCATCGGGGCTGACCACTGACCGCAGAGACGAGGCACCCAATTGGGTGGCCAACCTGCGCAGGATGTGGCCCGAGACGGCCGCTGAGTTTTTAGAGAAACAAACCTCGCTCGAATGTGGGAAGTTAGCGACCCTGACGCCGTTGTCAATACGATTTTCGGACTATTGCGAATTTATGCGGACTATTGACCTGAGGCGGGGATGGGGGCATCATGCCCGCTCGTGTCCGCTCCAGCTTGCCCATTTTGTGAATCGAACGCGACATCGCGGGAAACTCGGATATTCTCCCGGTGCAGCGCGTGTCAATTCGTGTTTCCGACCGCCCAACTGCGGCCGGGAATCGACCCCGACGAGATTCCGCGCCTCCCCGGTTTCCAGCCGGGGGAAGTGCTGCGGGATCGCTATCGGATCACGGCCGTGCTGGGAGCGGGAGCGAGCGGGGTCACATTCCTCGCCGACCACCTCTTCCTGAACCATCCGTGCGTCGTAAAGGCCCTTCGAATCCGCGTGGCCGACTCGAATGCGAGCAGCGTTGTGCGCCTCAAGGCGGAAGCGTCGGCGGGCTTTCGCGTCAACCATCCCCATGTCGTGCGCGTCTTCGACGGCGACACGATCGACGATGTGTGGTTCATCGTGATGGAGTTCATCGGCGGCTGCACGCTCGACGATTTCCGCTCGGAGGGCGTACGACCCTCGACGGCACAACTGGCGCAACTGGCACGGGAGGCGGCGGCCGGGCTCGCGGCGATTCACGCGGCGGGATTGATCCACCGCGACATCAAGCCCGGAAACATGCTGCTCGGGACCGACGGGCGGCTTCGGATCGCGGACATGGGACTGGCGGGGCTCGCGGGCGGCCCGGCGGGGGAGGGCCTGGCGGTCTCGGAATCATCCATCGCCTATCAGCCTCCCGAAGCGCTGGAGGCGGAACGGCCGCCGGACACGCTGGGCGATCTGTATGCGCTTGGCGCGAGCCTGTACGAGATCGCGACCGGACGCCGTTTGCGGATCGAGGGCGGGTTGCGGGCACTGCTGGGCACGCAGTTCGACGATCCGCAATGGCCGGCGGACGGCGGCCTGACGCCGCGCTGGCTTTCTGACGCGATCCTCCGCCTGCTGGCAGTCGACCCGGAGCGGCGTTTTCAGAAGGCCCAGGACTTTATCGATGCCCTGGCGGCCGGGTGCCAGGTCGACGACGCCCGCGCGACGGCGACGACCGAGACTCCGCCGCCGCCGACTCCGACAGGCATCGTGATCCCGGTGTTCATCAATGCCGGCGGAAACGAGGCAGACGACTGGCTGGGGTATGCGCTGGCCGATCAGCTTTCGCGCGGTCTGGTCGGCGTGCGCGGCCTGCTCGTGGCGGACAGGGAAGAATATGCGCGCCTGGTCGAGCGGCTGGCGGGGGCGCGGCCGAGCGCGGCGACAGCGGCGCTTGAAGCGGCGTCGCTGGTTGGGGCGGCGTCGGTACTGGTCGGGTCGTTCGTTCGGAGCGGTGAGCGGATCCGCGTGGAACTCGTGGCGCAGCGCTCCGACGGGATCGCCGATCTCGGATCGCTCGAAGGCTCGCTGGCGGACCTGGTAGCAATCCAGACGGCGCTGGAGCGCCGCGTGCGCGCGGCGGTCGGAGCGCGTGTCAGCTCCGATCCGCTGATGGAGGACGTGATTCGCGTGCCGGAAGTCAGCGCACAGCAGCGCTGCCTCGATGCTCGGCGGGCGTACTACCGGGGTGAGTACGAAGAAGCGATCCGGCTGGCGACGGAAGCGATCGCGATCGATCCTTGTTTCGGCGACGCGCTGGGCCTCGTCGGCGTCTGCTGTGCGAAAAGCGGCCGGTATGACGCGGCGGTCTCGTGGCATGAGCGGCAACAACGGCTGGCGCGGGAAACGGGCGATACCCGGCTGGGGGTGGAGGCGCTCGCGAATCTGGGGGCGATGCACTATTTCCGGGGCGACTACGAATCGGCGTACCGTTTCTTCACGCAGGCGGCGCAGGAGGCGGCGCAGCACGGCTTCGGGCCGGAACTGGCGAAGATCTCGAACAACCTGGGGTTCGTCCTGTTTCAACTCGGCCGCATCGATGAGGCGGAGGTCGCGTATCAACGTGCGATTGAATCGCACCGGGTCAATCGCGTGCTGACTTCGCTGATCGGGCCGTACAACGGGATGGGCAACGTCCTGTGCGCGAAATCGAAGCCTTCGGCGGCGGCGGAGTACTATCGCAAGGCGCTGCTGCTGGCGCAGGAGAGCGAGGACCGGGTCAACGTCGGCATCGGGTATACCTACCTGGGGCGATGCGCGGCGCAGCAGGGGCGGCTGTCAGACGCGAAGATCGATCTGGCGATGGCGCTGAACATTCTTGAGAAGACGCGATTCTGGAACGGGCTCGCGCGGGCGTACGAGACGATCAGCGAGATCCATCTGCGGACCGGAGACTGGGTCGAGGCGGCCCGGTGTGCCGATAAGAGAATTGAGCTCGCCCGGCAGCATGGGAATCAGCGCATGGAAGAATCCGCGTGGAAGCAGCGGCTCGAAGCGCTGCAGAAGGCGGGACGCGAGCGCGAGGCAGCGCAATGCCGTCTGGAGATTGAGCGGCTCCAGGCGCCGCGGTGGGAAGATCGGCCGGCGGCGGGAGCCGGACTGGTGGGGAGCGGAAAATCGTGATGAACGGCGTCATCGGACTGCTGGGCGGCCTGTTGATCGGCCTGGGCATCGCGCTCGTGCGGGAGAGGCGGCGGCGGAGCGCGGAGGCCGCCGAAATCGAGAGCCTTCGGGCGCGGCTCGACCGGCACTCCAGCGACTCGGCGATCTTCGATACGCGCATCGCGGAACTGGCGGCGCGGAACGAGGCGATCCTGCGCACGTCGATGGACGGGTTTTTCGTCGTTGACTCGAAATACCGGTTTCTGGAGGTCAATCACGCCTTCTGCCGGATGACCGGTTACTCAGCGGACGATCTGCTGAAGATGACGATTCTCGACCTCGAATCGGACGAGCCGAATCGAAAAACCAATGCCGATGAGTTCGCCCGAACGGGGATGCACCACTTTCCGACGGCGCATCGCCATCGCGACGGGCACACAATCCACCTCGAAATCAGCATCATTGTCCTGCGCGACCGGGGGCGAAAGGTCGTCGTCGGGTTTGCACGCGATGTGACCGACCGCAAGCGTGCGGATGACGCGCTGATTCAGGTCAGTCGTCAGAAGAAACTGATCCTGAATTCCGTCGCGGAGGGCATCTGCGGGCTGGACAACGAGGGGCGGATTACCTTCGCCAATCCGGCGGCGGCGCGGATGCTCGGACGGTCGCCGGGAGAACTGGTCGGGCGGGATTCGACGGGACTTTTCAATCTCCATCCCACGACACTGCGCGGTCTGCCGCTGGTGCATGGGGCGGACGGGCCGTTGCGCACGACCGCCGAGGCGGAATTCATCCGGGCGGACGGCGCGCCGTTCTCGGTGGAATATTCCGTCGCACCGATCCACGATAACGCGGAGCAGGTCGGGTCCGTGCTGGTGTTCGAGGATGTGACGCCGCGCAAGAGCGCCGAAGAAGAGCGGCGGCGCCTTGAGCAGCAGATGCAATCGGCGGCGAAGCTGGAATCGCTGGGCCTGCTCGCGGGTGGGATCGCACACGATTTCAACAATATTCTCGTGGGGATCCTCGGAAACGCGTGCCTGGCGATGGAGGAACTGCCGGAATCCTCGCCGGTGCGGCAGCGGGTCGCCCGCATCGTCGGGGCGGGACAGCGGGCATCCAAGGTGATTCACCAGATTCTCGCGTACGCGGGCCGGTCACGCACGGATCCGAATCCGGTCAATCTGAACGAGACCATCCGGGAGACGCTGGAGTTCATGCGGGCGACGATCACGCCGCGCGTGGTGCTGCGCACGAATCTCGACGGCGACCTCCCGCTGATCGAAGCGGACAGCGGCCAGCTCGAGCAGATTCTCACAAACCTGCTGCTCAACTCGGTCGATGCGATCGGGAACTCGGGCGGTGAGGTGGTGTTCGAAACGCGGCGCGCCCGGCTGACGCAGGATGAGATCGATCGTCAATTCCCGAGCCAGGACGTCAAGCCGGGGGACCATGTCATTCTGACCGTGCGCGACACCGGATGCGGAATGTCGCAGGCCACGCTGGCGCGGATCTTCGAGCCGTTTTTCACGCAGAAACCGCAGGGACGCGGGCTTGGACTCGCGGCGATTCGCGGCATCGTCCGCGGGCATTGCGGGGGCGTTTGCGTTTCGAGCGAACTCGGTGTCGGAACGACGTTTACGATCGCGCTGCCCGCGCTGGGCGTCGCGCCGCGCGCAGCGGAGCCCGCCGCGGAAACTCCCGCACAGCCGGGGCAGGCCGGAACGGTCCTGGTGATCGATGACGAAGAGGACATTCGCGAGGTGGTCGACACTCTCCTCACGACGCGGGGCTTTCGGGTGCTCGCCGCGGCGGACGGTCCGGCGGGAATCGAGATCTTTCAGCGTTCGCCGGACGAGATCGATTTGGTGCTCCTCGACCTGACCATGCCCGGGATGGATGGCTGCGAAGTTCTCCAGGTCCTGCGGTCGATTCGTCCTACGGTGCGCATCGTGCTTTCGAGCGGCTTTACGGAGACGGATGCGGTTGCGCGGCTGGGCGAAGGCGCGGTCGCGGGTTTCGTCCACAAACCCTATACCCTCAACACCTTGCTCGACGCCGTGCGCGGCGCGATGGCGGAGGTCGCGACCGCGTAACCCGCGACGGGGTCTCACCGCGCCGGTAAGAGAATCGCTGCCAGCGCCGATTCGATCCGATCGATGTCTTCGGCCGTGCGCAGGGATTCGATGATCTCGCCGCGCTGGGTATCGACGAGCTGGACCATCCCCGGCTCCCACTTGTGTCCCATGATTTCGAGAACTCCCAGCGAGCGCGCGACATACGCCGCCTGGCGCCGCCGGGCGGGGTCGGTCACGTCAAACGTCACCAGGACGATGCTCTCGTTGGCATGCCGGCGCGCGAGATCGTCGAAGATCGGGCGGACGGCGGGCGACCGCGGACACCACTCCGCGCTGACCTGGGCGAGCACGAGGCGCGGAACGGGCACACGCGGCCGGTGCGGCGGCGCGGCGGGATCGTCTTCCAGGTACGGAATCGTGGCGAGGGCGGGCTTTCCGCGCAGCTCCTCGGGGTCGGTTGATTCGCTCGACCGGGCGATCTCCTCGGGCGTTACCCGGCCGGGGCGCATTGCCTGCGGACGGTCTGCGGGCCGCGAAACCTCCCGTGTCGGCGTAACAGGGAGGTTCTGACTTCGACTCGTGGAACCAACCCGGTACCCGGCGAGAAACCCCGCGGCCAATCCGGCGGCAACTCCGCTCAGCGCAAGAAAGCGTCTTCGGGCGGGGGCGCTCGACGGGACCGCGGCGGGCGCGAGGGCGGCGTCGATCAGGGCGCGGCGGGTCGCGTCGCGCGGGGCGCGAGCGCGGTAAAAATCGACGATGTGCTGGTCAAGTGGCTCTTTCATGTGGCAGCTCCGCGTCCCGCGCCGAGCAGCTCGCGCAGGTGCTGTTTTCCCCGACTGAGCAGGCTCAGAACCGAATTGCGCGGCCAGCCCAGCAGGTCTGCGATGTGCTGTGCCGAGAATTCCTCGACGATGGCGAGAAAGAGGACGGCGCGCTCCTCGGTGCGAAGTGCGCCGAGCGCTCGTTCGACTTCTCGCGCGTCGATGCGCCATTCGGGGGCCGTCTCCGGGCTGTCGGCGGCGACGCGCTCGGGCGCCGCTTCAAGCGGGCCGAATGCGACCAGGTTCTGCCGCCGCCGTAAATCGATAAACCGGTTGCGAATCACCGAAAAGAGGTACTCAGTCGTCCACGGACCGCCGATGCGGAGAATTGACACCCACGCGTCCTGAAGGACGTCTTCCGCGGCCGCCGGATCGTGCGTCAATGAGTAGGCGAAGCGGTAACCCCGCTGCACGAGTTCGGCCAGCGCATCAGACGACGGTCGTGACATTCTGTCTTGATCCGAGACCAGCGGCGATCCACGCGCCGCTGCCGCAAGGGCGACTTCAACGGCGAGACGTATCGTCTGGCACAGCCAGCCTCGAATCAATCAGGTTGACGAGTGACGGCCGGAATCGAACGCATGAAACGAATGTACGCCGAATGTGATCGCCGAAGCGTCGCAGACGCGGTTGACGCCGGCGCGGCGCAAAGGTACCCTTCGCGGGTTTATCCGGTGTCGCCGAGAACGTAGCCTCAGGCTGCTTCAAGAGTTACGGAGATACCGGCAGTCGGCCGGCGGATCGACGGGACGAGAACAGTGGCGAAAAAGAAGCTCAAAAAGGCAGCCAGGCCAGCGGCGAAACCCCGGAGCGCGAGCGCGAAACGGCCTGGCGCGGCCGCAAAGACGTCCGGAGCGCGGAAGGCGGCTCGTTCGCAAGTGACTGCCGGCAAGAAGGTTGCGAAAAAAAATCCGGCCCGGAAACCAGCGAATCGACCGGCGCGGCGACCGACCCCTCCCGCCAAGAATCGCAATTCGAAACCGGTTCCGCCCGTCGTGATTCCGCCGGCCGTGCCGATCGGTGAGGTGCCGAGCGGTCTGAGCAAGCGCGACATTGCGGAGCTGCGGGAGGCGCTGATCCGAAAGCGGCACGAGATTCTCGGCGATGTGGCGACGATGCGGAACGAGGCCCTCAGTCGCAATCGACAGGATGCGGCCGGCGACCTGTCCAACATGCCTCTCCATCCGGCGGACGTCGGGTCGGACCATTATGAGCAGGAATTCACGCTCGGTCTGATCGAGAGCGAGCGACAGATTGTGCGCGAAATCGACGAGGCCCTGCTGCGGATCCAGAAAGGGACCTACGGCATCTGTGCGGCGACGGGACGGCCGATCGGTCTGGCACGGCTTCGCGTGATGCCGTGGGCGAAATACTGCTACGAGTACGTACTTGCTCAGGAGCGCGGACTCCTGCCGCGTGGTTAGCGCATGGACGAACGACCGGCCAATCCAGCGCCGTCGCCGACGTCCAGTGAGCGGGCGCGGCCGGACGGGCTTGCCTGGGTGTTGTTTCTGGTGATCGGTGCGGGGGGCCTCGCAATCGATCTCTGGTCGAAGCACTGGGCGTTTCACACGCTGGGTCAAACGGCCCGCGTGATCGTGATCCCCGGGATTCTCGAATGGCAGACGATGCTGAATCGAGGGGCGCTGTTCGGGATTGGCGGGGGATACACCGGTGTCTTTCTCACCGCGTCGGTGCTGGCGCTGATCCTCGTGGGGTGGATGTTCACGAACGTACCGCGTCGGCAGCGGTTGCTCCAGATGGCGCTCGGCGCGATTCTCGCGGGGGCCGTGGGCAACATGTTCGACCGGGCGTACGTTCAGCTCGTTGACAAGCCATACGCGGCCGGCAACCGCGGACCGCTCTGGCTCCAGCACGTGGGGGAGGCCGACGGCCTGCACACGCTGGAGGAGTATCCGGTCGGAAAGGGCGGGCTGCGCATCACAACGCCGACCGTGGAGCGCGAGGTCGGGTTTGTGCGGGATTTCATCAAGATCCCGACGAAGTGGTGGGGCAGCACGACCGATATCTGGCCCTGGGTGTTCAACGTGGCGGACATGCTCCTCGTCGGAGGCGTGAGCATCCTTGCGATCCATCTGCTCTTTGAGCGGAATCCGAAGAACGCCGAGGAACCTGGATCATCGCCGCGGACCGAATTGGAAACAGACGCGACGTAGGCCGGAAGGCGGACTTGCCGGGGCCCGACGAACTCTCAACAATAGCGCCAGCGATGATCCAGCCAGCCACCGGCATTTCAGACCCGCCAGTCGACGCCGGCGCCAAGGCCGGGGGGCCGCCGCCGCGCGAACAGAAGACGCTGAGCTGGTTTTCGCGTGCGAAGTTCGAGCTGGCGCGGTGGTTCCTGTGGCTGATCGCCCGTGTATTCAGTCTGAAGGGGCTGTATCTCTTCGGGCAGGTCTTCGGCGCGATCGAATATCTGATCAATTTCAAGCGTCGTCGCCGGTACGCGGCGGAATTGTCGCGGATCTTCCCGGAGGGGCTCAGTCCGCGGCGTCAGAAGACCATCATAAAGAGCTTTTTCTGCCGGACTCGTTGTGACAAGCTCTTCTACCTGATTTTCGACCGGCTGCCGCGCGAAAAGATCCTGAAGCGCGTGCGATTCCACGGCCGCGAGCACCTCGATGCCGGCCTGGCGCGGGAGCGCGGCGTGTACGTGCTGCTCAGCCACAACGGCTCCCACCACGTGGCCGGATTGCTGATGGCGCTGCTTGGCTACAAGTGCGCGGGCGTGCGCGATCGAAACGAGGGGGCGCTGCGGGTCTATATTCAGAAGAAATTTGAAGAGACGTTCCCGGAATTCGCGGCGGTCCGCGTGCTGTTTGCGGACAGTTTTCCGCGCGATATCTACCGCTGCTTCCGGGAAAACCGCGTGGTCGGCAGCGCGCTCGATGTGGGACGCGTCCGCGGGCTGCAGCTCAAGACGTGTCCCGTGACGTGCTTCGGCGAGCAGCGGGAATTCTTGACGGGCACGCTCCAGATCGCGCTGCGCTGTCGGTCGCCGATTGTCCAGGGTTTCGTCGTCTCGCGGCGGAACTTCTACTTTCGCCTGATCGTCAAGCCCCTGTACACGCCGCCGCCGGGCGAGGGGGATGCCGCGGAAGACCCGACCATGATCGCCGAACTGATGCAGCAGTACGCAAACGGAATCGAGGCGCATCTGCGCGAACATCCGGATCACGTCAGCGGGTATTGAGCTTTCGCTGGATCCGCTCGCGGATCGCGCCCGGTAGGGCGGCTGTGTCGCGCGCGGTCAGTGATTGAACATGAATTCCTTGCTGTTCAGAAGCGCCCAGAACAGATCTTCGAGAATGGGGATCGGGTCGGCGCCTTCCGTCAGCAATCCGCGGATATTTTCCTGTTCCGCGGCCGTCGGGGCGCGGGTCAGGCACGCCAGGTAGAGGTGTTCGATCACGGCATCGGGTGATTGGCCCGCTTTGAGCAGCCCGGCCACAAGCTTGCCGTCGCGGATTTTCTGGTGCGTGGTCTCGCCGTTGAGCAGGTGCAGCGCCTGGGAGAGATTCGGCTCCATGACCACTTCGCAGGTGCAGACGCTCTCACGCTTCGCCCGGCCGAACGTCGTCAGGAAATAGGTCGTCGTATTGCCGTCGGCGATCTGCACGGCGCGGGCGCCGAGCGGCAGGCCCCTAAATTTGTCCCGCGTGCCGGTCACGCGGCTGATGCTGTCGAGCAGCGATTCCGCGCGGATGCGCCGAACCTCCGCGTGAGAGAAGTTCCGCACGTCGGCGGAGTTCGTCGGGTTTGCGGTCGTGCTGCGCTGGTAGGCGTTCGAGAGGCAGATATCGCGGACCAGCTTTCGAACGTCGAAGTCGTAGCCGATCAGGCGATCGGCGAGCGCGTCGAGCAGTGCCTCGTTTGCGGGCGGGTTGCTGACGCGCGCGTCGTCGGCCGGTTCGACGATTCCCCGGGCGAAGAAATTCGCCCAGACGAAATTCGCCACGTTCTTCGCGAAGATCCGGTTGTCCGGCGAAGTCAGCCAGTCGGCGAGGACTTCGCGCCGGTCGCGCCCGGCGAGTTCGGGCTGCGGGCCGCCGAGGAATTTCGGAGCCATGAGGCGGCCGCCGACGGGGTGCTTCATATCGCCGCCGCCGCTGTTGAAGATGATCGTCTCGCGCGGATCTTCGCCCGGCTTTCGGCCGATTTGTGAAAAAAAGGCCGCGAAGCCGTAGTAGTCATCCATGGTCCAGCGGTCGAACGGGTGGTTATGGCACTGAGCGCACTGGATTCGCACGCCGAGGAATGCCTGGGCGACGTTTTCCGTGAGCTTGAGGGTGTCCTGCTCAAGCTGGTAGAGATTCGTGGCGGGGCTGGTGAAAGTGCCGCCGTCGGAAGCGATCAGTTCGCGGACGATCCGGTTGATCGGCACGTTCGCGGCGATGCGCTCCTGGAGCCAGTTGTAGTAGAGCAGCATCGCCTTGTAGCTGACCTGGTCGGTCGAGCGCAGGCCGAGCCGCTCGGCCCATTTCATGACCCAGATCTCGACAAACTCCTTCTGGGCCAGCAGCTCATCGACAAGGCGGGCGCGCTTGTCCGGTGAGCCGTCCGCCATGAACTGGCGATAGCGCTCGACCGTCGGGAGGAGACCGGTGATGTCGAGGCTCGCGCGGCGGAGGAACTCTTCGTCCGTGCAGAGCGGCGAGGGCTGAATTCGCAACTTTCGAAGCTTCGCGTTGATCGCCTCGTCGACGTAGTTGGCCGCCGGGCCCGTGTCGACGTCATCGGGGGCATCCGCGGGAATGACGATCGCCTGCGTGCCGACCGTGAGCGCATCGAAGCGGGCCATGATCAGCGCCTCGCCGCGCTCGCCCGCCGTCACACAGCCGAGTTCGCTCACGGTTGCGCTCTGGTCGTTGTTGCTGATGAACACGGTGAGGCGGGTCACGTCGCGATCGCTGCCGTCCGAGTAGCGGGCGCGGACGACGAGCGGCTGCGCGGTGCCAGTGCCTCGAAGCACAATGTCCTGCGGGAAGACTTCGAGGCCGGTGACGCGCGGAACATCGGCAGGGTCGGCGGGGGCGGCGTCGCGCAGCCAGTCCATGATCGTCGCGTAGCGCTCGTCGCTCTCCGTGAATCGCTGGCCGCCGGTGTGCGCGACCTTGCCGACGGCCTTCGTGAGCAGAAGGCTGTCGCTCGGCCGGGCCAGATTGACCCGTCGGCCCGGAAGTTCGCGGGTCACGCTGACATAGTCCGCGCCGGGATCGAAACCGAAAAGCGAAAGGCGAAATCCATCCTGGCCGCGAGCGGAACCGTGACAACTGCCGCTGTTGCATCCGGACTTTGAGAGCGCGGGCAGGACGTCGTTCCGGAAGCGAATCGGGGCGGCCGTCGCGAAGCCGGTGACGACCAGGGGAATCTGGATGGTCTGGCTGTCCAGTGAGACGATCAACGTCGACTCACCATCGGCAGCGGGATGGACGGCCCCATCGCGGTATGCCGCGATTGCGGGGTTTGCGATTGAAATGCTCGCGTTGGGAAGTCGGTTCTGCGTGACGCCGGTTGCATCGACCTGGCGGACGACGAGGGTCTGAAAATCGCGCGGCCCGTCGAGGCGGACGGACGGTGGATAGACTTCGATCCGGGCGGCCGGCCGAGACTGGGCCGGTGCAGACGCAGCGAGCGTGCACAACAGGAGCGGGACGAACGTGATGCGAAGCCAGGCGATCATGACTCAGGGGCTTCCTTTCGGCGATTCCGGCGCGGGTTGAGACGCCGGCTGCTTTTCGGTTGCTTCCTTGCGAAGCTGGTCGAGGCGGCTGAGCGGCTTTGGCGGTGCGGGGGCGGATGGCGCTGGGGCCCCCGGGGCCGGCGCGGCCGCAACCGCGGGCTTCGGAGCGTCGATCCGAAGCACGCCGTTGAACGCGAATCGATGTCGGACGGGCTGGCCGCCTTCGGTTCCGGTTAATTCGCAGAACAAGCCGCCGTGCTGACCGGCCGGGGCGTCGTCGGCGGCGGTCAGGTCAAAGATGATCTCGCGGTCTGCCGCGGTGATTTCGCGTGGGGTGGCGGTTACTTTGGGCGGGAGTCCCAGGAGCGTCACCCCCGCTTTTCCTTCGAACGGACGGGCCGGTTCCAGCTTGCACAGAAGCGTCGTCGGCTTGCCCTGCTCGGTGGCCGCCATCTGAATCGTCCCGCTGACGAAGGGTTCGGCGACGGTGAGGTCAACGAGTTGCGACGAAACCCACATCTCGCCGCCGCCGACCGATGCGACGGCCGATAGAGCGATCTTGTAGGTCCGTGCGGGCGCGTCGCCGGCGGCGTTGAGCGTGTAGGAGGCCTCGGTCTTATCTGCGGGGATCGTGATCGTCGGATTGGCGCCGACGCCCGGCGGATTCCAGAGCATGCGGGCCGTGACATCGCCTTTGAATCCTTCGGCGCGTTCGACGAGGATCTTCAAATCGATCGACCCATTCTTGAGAAGGGGGGCCGCTGGCGCGACGAGCTGGACCTTGAACGGAGCGGCGTCGGTCACCGCGAGTGCGGGCCGACTCACCGCGGTCGTGTAATACGGCGTGTCGTTCGGCGGGCCGACAACGAGCGGGAAGTACTGGCTCAGGCGTCCGAGGAGATCACCCCCGTCGCGGGCGAGCCTGCCGCGTATTTCGTAGAGGCCACCGTCCAGAGGCGCATCGGCCGCGGCTTCGAAGACGACGGGTACATGCTGCAACTCGGGTATGAGGGGAAAAGCCGAGAGCGTGACGCCGACGGGGAGCGTCGGGGCTTCGATCGCGATCGGGCCGCCGACGTCGCGGCGATCGACGCGGATCAGCACCGCGAAACGGTTGCCGCGGGGAACGACGATCTCCTGAAGATACTGCGCTCGACGCGAGTCCACGCGCTCGATCGCGAGTGAGAGGGCGGGGGTGATCGGCGCGACCTCAAGGCGGTACACGAATTCCGGACCGCCGCGGCCGCGCTGGTCGCGGATCTGGACGACGTACTCGCCGTCCGCTTTCGCGCCGAATCGAAGGACACTGTCGGGACCGACGGCGTCGTCGTTGGAGGCGGCTCCCTCGCCTGCGGCGTTCGCCACCGTGATGACGGAGTCGAGCGGCGAACGAATCCGCCGCGCGATCACGCGGATCTCAAGCTGCTGATCTTTCCTCGCGCTGAACCGCCACGTATCTGTCTGACCCGGCTCACCGATCACGCCCGCGAAGGCGATCGGGGACGCCGGCGGCGCAGTCGGCAGCGGTTGTGTCGCGGCCGGCTGCGACGCGGGGTCCGCCGGGGCGGATGCGGGCGATGCTGGCGGTACTGTCGGAGGCGGGGGGACGCCTTCGACGAGTTGGGACATCGGGGAAATCCAGAGCCAGACCGGTGATGGCGTGGTCGAACCGCCGTCGTCCAGCCAGAGCGGCCAGAGTCCGGCCGCGTCGGCCGGAATGGTCACCGATTTTCCGATCGCGCCTTTCGGGTCACCGAGCAGCGTGAGGGGCAGCGTTTCGCCCGACTGCGCACCCGGGGGAAACGCGACGATCGGGCGCGGCGCGCCGGTCACGTGCAGGCGATAGGCGAAGTTGTCTCCACCGCCGTAGGAAGCTTCGCGCACGGCGACCACATAGGTTCCATCGGAAGGCGCAATCGCGGCCGCGACGCTGTCCTGGAGAAGGAGCGAGGAGTCGTCACACGTGGCGAGTTCGAACCGTCGGCTGTCGAGAATGGCGATCGACGGGTCGAACATGGCCCGGCCGAGGCGCATGGCTTCGATTTCGGCGACGATCCGGTCGCCGGCTTTGAGGTCGACCGCGTAATAGTCGATGTCCTCGCTCGTGACGGTTCCGGCGATGGTTGAATCGAGCGCGACCTTCTGCGGGGCGGCGAAGTCGCTGTTCGGCTCGACTTCGTCGACGCAGGGCAACGCGCCGACGAACACGGTGCGCAACTCGGTCAGGCCGCCGGAGGTGCGCAACCGGAGCGCATGTTCGCCAAGCGGACAATCCGGGGCGATGGTGCAATCGGCGATGACGTTCTCGGCGTTCTCGGCGGTCAGCGCCGTGACCGCGATCCCGGGTTGATAGAAGATGATGGCCTGGGGGCTCGTCAGTCGCGCGCCGACGAGCCGTAGTTTTGCAGAGACGCCACGCTGGACGCCGGTCGGGTTGATCGTCCGCAAGTCCGGCGAGCCGTCACCGGCGGCGGCGCTGAAGTTCGTCGCGGCGACGAGAATGATGCCAAGAATCATGCGGGCCGACATTTTCATCGGGCCGATCCCCCCGAATTGGAGCACACAGGCCTCATCATTATCTCAAAACGGGCAGGCCGCCACAATCGACGAAAGGGGCGGATTGGCGATCGGCGACGGTGCGCGTTAGAAGAACAGGGCCATGGACCACCGACCAGGACAGATCGCGGAAGCGGGTTTCGATGCGGCAACGCACCGCAGCTACGAAGGGCTTTTCACCCAGGGCAGCGGGTACCTGCACGTTCGCGGATCGCTCGAAGAACCGCTGGAGGGCTCGCCGCAAAACGCCGAATACACGCGGCTTCCGGCCAACGTCACGAGCGAGCGGTTTCGACCCGGGCCATCAAAATGGGGCACGTATGTGCCGGGCATTTTCGGACGTCATCCGCTCTTGAACAACGAGATGATCAACCTGCCGTACTTCTGGTGGACGCGCGTCTGGATCGACGGCCGGCCGGTCGGCGCGCGAGCGCCCGAACTCGTGCGGCAGGAGCGACGACTGGACCTGGCGACTGGCGTACTCACGCGCGAGATCGTGTGGCGCGGGGGGCCGCATCACACGCTCGCGACCGTGCGGTTTGAACGGTTCATCAGCATGCCGGAGCCGCACCTGGCGATGCAGCGGATCACGATTGAAGCCGGTGGACAGATCGAGATCCGGATCGACTGCCGGATTGATGCCGACGTGCGGACGAACGGGTACGCGCACTTCAAAGTTCCGGAAGTCGTCGCTGCCGAGCACGAACTGCGATGCGAGCTGGAGACCGACGCGGGCGATGCAGTGAACATTCACTCGCACGTTCGAGCCCGCTCGCCGATTCTGGCGAAGGATGGCGAGATTTCCACCGCCGCGCGGGTCGAACCGGACCGGCCGTTCGTGCTCGAACGCCGCACGGCCGTGACGACCTCACGCGATCTGTTGCGGCGGACGACGGGGCAGGTTCTGAGCTCAGTTGCGAAGAAGGACTTCGAGCGAATTCTCGGCGAGCATGAGGCGGCCTGGAAGGAACGCTGGCGGCGGTCGGCGATCGTGATCGAGGGCGACGACGAGTCGCAGCGGGCCGTGGACGTGTCGATTCATCACCTGCTGCGGTGCCACGTACCGGGCGATTCGCGCGTGGCGATCGACGCAAAAGGCTACGCAGGCGAGGCGTACTGGGGACGGTTCTTCTGGGATACGGAGATGTACCTGCTTCCGTTCTACCTGTACACGGATCCCGGGCGGGCGCGGACGCTGGTTGATTTTCGCGTGCAGTCGCTGGAGGGGGCGCGGCGGAATGCACGGCGCTATGGCTACTCGGGCGCGCGATATGCATGGGAGTCCGACGCGGCCGGGGACGAGTGCTGTCCGAACTGGCAGTACTCGGATCATGAGGTGCATGTAACGGCGGACGTTGCGTACGGGCTGGCGCACTATGCCGCGGCGACGGGCGATGCGGAGTATCTCCGCGGTCCGGCGGCGGCCGTGCTGGTCGAGACGGCGCGGTACTGGATGGAGCGGATCGATCGCCGCGACGGCTGGGCGGTGCTGCTGGGCGTGATGGGTCCGGATGAGTACACGCCGATCTCGGACAACAACGCGTTCACGAACCGGATGGTGCGTTTTGCGCTGGAGGCGGCTGCGGAGCATGGCGCGGCGGCGGGGGCAGGCGCGGACGAGGTCGCGGCGTGGCGACGCGTCGCGCGTGAACTGCCGATCCCGCGCGCGGCGGACGGCGATCTCGTGCTGCAATGCGAGGGATTTGAACGGCTGGCCGAGCCGCGATTTGACGAATTCTGGAAGGACCGCGAGAGGACATTCGCCGCGCAGGTTTCGCAGGAGCGGCTCTATCGGTCGAAGTGTCTGAAGCAGGCGGACGTGCTGATGCTGATGGCCCTGTTTCCGCACGAGTTCAGCGATGATGAGGTGCGGGCGGCGTGGGATTACTACCTGCCGTACACGACGCACGATTCGTCGCTGTCGACGGGGGTGCATTGCCTGATCGCCGCCAGGTTGGGGCTGGACGACCAGGCATGGGAGTTCTGGAAGCGCGGGGCGTTCCTGGACCTCGATACCGACGGTGGCGGGGCGGCTGAGGGGATCCACATCGCGGCGGCCGGCGCGGTGTGGCAGATGATCGTGTTCGGATTTGCGGGCGTGCGGACGGTGCTGCAAACGGCCTCGGCAGTTGTCGATGATGCGGCGACGCCCGTGCTCAACCCGCGCCTGCCGCGGGAGTGGCGAAGTGTGTCACTTCCACTCCAGTGGCGCGGGATTCGATACAACGTCGAGATTTCGCACGCCGAAGCGCGGATCAGGCCGGCGGAGTCATGACTTGTGCGATTTGAGCGGCCGGGCGAAGTGGACTTTCGAGTACTGCGCGCCGGTCACGACCAGCATGCGGAACGCGACGAGACCCGTCACCATGAGGACGACGGCCACGGGCGCGGCGTAGTTTTCGTCGGCACTGGGCCGTAGCGAGTTGTAGTCCCATGCGAAATGGAGCGCCAGTGTCAGGACGACGCACGCGGCAAACGCGGCCGCGAATCGTGACCTGCTGATCGGCGGGCGAATCAGCAGCAGGCCGAGCGGGAAGCTGATAATGCCGCCGAAGACGAGATGCCCGGCCATGCGGACCAGGCCGTTGCACGCGGACTGCATCGCGAACGTCCCATCCGACCAGAAGTGGATCGATTCTTCGATCGCCATGCCGAGGCCGACGTACGTGCCGTAGATGAGCCCGTCGAGCGGGTCCTGAAACCAGCGGCGGGCGGCCAGTGCGAGCACGGCCACGGCCGCGAGTTTCAGCAGGTCCTCACAGACGGCTGCCGCGATCGGCAGCGCGACATACCAGTCGAAACGCCGCGCGAGCAGGTCGGCGATCACCGCCTCGGGATGCGCAACGAGCCAGCCCGCGCCGGCTCCAACCGCGACGGCAAGGAGGATGAGCGGGATCGGTTCGGGGTCGAAGAGGTCGTAGCGATAGACAATCCAGGCGAACATAAGCGCGCAGCCGGCGAATGCGAGGGCTTCGGCGAGCATGGCGGGAATGGCAATCCGCACGCGGGGCATCGCCCAACGGCGGCTGCGATAGCGTCATCGGCTCGCTTGGCACCATCTGATGTACATCCGAACCGCCGCGCGACCTTTCGAAGCCGAAGCGAGTCACCGCTATCACGGCTCCTTTTGCCGAATAAATTATCCCTTGCAGGTGACGCAGATGGGCCGGTATCTTCGGGACTCGAGACGATCGGAGGTGTGGCTTGTCTAAGTCCGGATTGTGGTCTGCGGGGATTCTCGGTCGACCGCGCCTAAACGCCGGGCCGACGTTCGTTATTCTCGGCCTCCTCGTTCTCCTGATCGCTGCCGACTGTACGGCTCAGGCCACTGAAGAAGTCTGGCGACCCGTGACCGTGGGCGCACGGATGGACGCTGCAATGGTCTACGATAACCACCGAGGTCGGACCGTCCTGTTCGGCGGCGATATTGCACTTTTCTTAGCTCACACATGGGAATGGGACGGGGAATCGTGGCTCTACCGGCGCGTCGCAGGGCCTGAAAGCCGGACCGGACATGCGCTCGCATTCGACTCAAATCGACGCCGCGTGGTCCTCTTTGGGGGGATGAGAAGTAACCCCTCGGCATTCCTAGGCGACACCTGGGAGTGGGATGGAGCGGAGTGGTACCTTCGCGCGACCACCGGACCAGGTCCCCGCCGGGCGCACGCAATGGCCTTCGATAGCGTGCGGGGGAAGGTTCTTCTTTTTGGCGGTCTGGATGGACTACAGTCGCTCGGGGACACATGGGAATGGGATGGTGAGAGCTGGACTCAGCGTTCGGTTACTGGCCCCTCGGGACGCTATGGGCATGCAATGGCCGAGGATACTTTCCGAGGCAGAATCGTCCTCTTCGGTCCGTCTGCCGACACATGGGAATGGAATGGCGACGCATGGGAACGAGTCGCTACAGCTGGACCGGCCGCCAGAACTGAACATAGCCTCGTCTTTGATCCCGTTCGATCGCGCGTAGTGCTATTCGGAGGCCGTGGATCGACGACGTTCGGCGATACTTGGGAATGGGACGGCGAGAGCTGGACTCAGCTCCAGGTCAGCGGCCCCGGCGAACGCTCTGGACACGCCGCTGCGTTCGATGCGCAGACAGGGGCAGTGACGATCGTCGGTGGGCAGATGTCTCCATTCTACCGCGGCGATACTTGGGCGTTGACGAGTGAGGGGTGGTCGCTTCGCACGCCCGGAGAGCCGCCGAACGGCGGTCCCGGGTTGGCCATGGTCTACGATTCAGCGCGGGACCGCGTCGTGCTGTTCAGGACGATCCCGGGGTACGGCATCCCTGAGACCTGGGAGTGGGACGGGGCTCACTGGCTATTTCGAGACGTGGTCATGCCGGCGCCCCGGATGAACCATGCGATGGTATATGACACTACCCGGGGTCGAGTTGTGCTCTATGGTGGCAGCGGAAGTGACGGAACGCTTCGTGATACGTGGGAATGGGACGGAGTGACGTGGACGCAGCGTACAACCGAAGGGCCCGCATGGCGCTCTTCGCACGCCATGGCCTTCGATAGCCACCGAGGCCGCACGGTTCTCTACGGCGGAGCGCTGTCTGACCGTTCAACCTGGGAATGGGATGGTGATATTTGGACGCGCAGATCGACGATTGGTCCGTCGAGTTACCTCGGCAACGCAATGGCGTACGATGAAAGAAATGCCGTCACGGTGATGTATACGGCGGCGGGTGAAACATGGCGTTGGGACGGGAGTTCGTGGACGCAGGCGGCTATTGGCGGGCCGCCCGCACGATCTTACGCGCCGCTTGTGTATGATTCAGGGCGTAACCGAATCCTCCTACTAGGCGGAGGTGTGTACCAAGGGCCGGTCTACGGGGATGCGTGGGAATGGAACGGCGCATCCTGGAGGGAGCTTGAAGCGGCGGATGCGGTACCGCGATGGGGGCACGCCGCAGCATATGACGGACTACGCGACCGGACAATTATTTTTGGCGGGGCTTCCACCAGAGTTGGATCGCCAGAGTATCTTTCAAACACGTGGGAGTTCGTTACTCGTTGCACGAGCGACCTGAACGGAGACCGCTTCGTCGCGCTGGACGACCTGACCTTGTTGCTGAGCAACTTCGGATGTGCCGAAGACTGCGCGTACGACTTGGATCACGACGGCGATACGGATTTGGCGGATTTATCGCTTTTACTTGCGGACTTCGGCGAGGAGTGCGGGTAAGGCGGCGGCTCGAGATTCGCTGATGCCAGAGCGACGGGTGGGCGTCAGTTTTACGCGCGGGGGCGCAGTGACGACACCCGCAAGCCGCGCCAAATCGCCGAAAGTCTCGACAGAAACCGCCAACCGCGGCACCGCCGCTCCCGCAACGCTCATCCTGCGTAAGAATTCACTTCGCTATGCAGCATGCTCAACTGCACCACATTCGGCCGTCGCCGCGAATCGCCCGACCGTGCGCTCGCCACGGAGCCAACCGCCTGTCACGCGAAGTTCCGATAACAGGGTGTCAGACCCTCGCGCGCGAAAAAAACCCTTGATCACCTTCGGCCAGAACGCTGGAAACCGGGTTTTCATAGAACCGCTAGACAATCTGAATCGGCATTCACGAAACCTTGACACCCTGCCGACGCAACGCGCTTCACTCCACCCGCCACTCCAGAAGCCCGCCGGAGAACTCCGGCCGCAGCTTCGCCTCGATGCGCAGACCTGTGGTTTCGACGGGCTCGATCGCAACGGAGTTGTACGTGTCCTTCGCGGTGCCGAACTCGCCGCGAGCCGTCACCGGTTTCCACTCGCCCCCGGCGCGGTAGAGCAGCCGCCACGACTCCGGAACGCGGCACCGCCCCCGGCCGCCGTCGTCGAACCAGTAGACCGCGACGCTCGAAACCTTGCGCGGCGTCTTGAAGTCATACTGAATCCACTCCGTCGTGCCCTTGCGCGGCCACCAGGTGAAGCGCGGCACGTTGTAGTCGTCGGAACTCTCGGGCTCCATGCTGTCGCTGGCCGCCGTCAGCGTGTCCTCCTGGAAGCAGTGCGACGCGGTCGTTGGGTAGCCGTCCTTCGGCCTCGCCGGCGGCGTCCATTCGTGTGCGTCCGGCGCGTCGCTGACGAGCGGGAACTGCGAGATGCGGAGGCGTGCTGCGCCCATGGGGATGAGCGTCAGGTTCTCGAACGGCTCGGTCGTCTTGGCCGGGCTGGGCTGGAGGCGGCCGACGAGGCCGAGATGGTCCTCCTGCCAGCCGGGAATGCGGCGGCCCTTGACGGAGAGCTGGATGGGCGCGGCGTCGACCGTAAAGGGCTGGTCATCGGCGGGCCACTTGAGATGGTTTACGCCGAGTGTGAAACTGCCGTCGGCGTTCGGCGCGATGCCGTAGTTCCACGGCGATTTCGCAAAGACGTCGAACGCCGGCCACTTATCCTCGGGCCGCAGCTTCTTGTATTCCTCGTCGATCTTCAGCGACATCGTGAGCGGACCATAGTCAATCGAGACGCTGCCCTTGTTCGTCGGCCAGCTCCTGACCGACGCAAGCATCGGCAGCGTCAATGTGACACGGTCGCCGTCGCGCCACTCCCGCTCAAGCTTCACAAGCTCGCGCTGCGATTCTGTGAAGTACTTCGCTTCGCCGCCGTTGATCGAAACCGACGGCCGGTCGCACCAGCCGGGGATGCGCAGGTAGAACGGAAACCGCGTCGGCGTCTTCGTCGAGACGTGAAAGGCGATCGTCTCCTCAAATGGATACCGCGTTTCACAGCGGATGGCGACCTCGCCCGCGTCGCCGACCTTCGCCTTCACCTCGCCCGGTGCCAGCAGCATGGCCGCGAGGCCGTTGTCGCCGGTCGCCATGAAAAGATGCTCGGCGAAATAGGGCCAGCCGTGAGCGACGTTGTGCTGGCAGCAGCGCTGATCGCGCGGGTCGTAACACTGCATCGGCCCGCCGTTCTCGTAGCCGGGCGCCTTGCTGCGGTGGTCCGACGAGATCATGTTCGGCGCCGAGAGGTAGCGGATGCCCTTGAAATCGGCGGTCATGGCGACGGGCAGGCTGTTGAACGCGACGTCCTCGCACCGGTCGGCCCACGTCAGATCGCCGGTGATGGAAAGCAACTGCTCGAACGAGTACATGAACTCGACCATCGTGCAGCTCTCGGCCGCCTGGCGCGGATCGTCCATGCCGCGGCGGCAGTTTTCGTCGGCTCCGAACATCCCGCCGGGCACCTGTCCGTACAGGTTCATCACCTGTTCGTAGGACGCATAGGGCGCGTGGCGGTACTTTTCGTTCTTCGATTGCTGGTAATAGACGGCGGGGCCGCGGAAGCTCTGGGCGATGTTGACGCCGTGCCAGTTCGGCACGCCGTCGGTCCAGTTGGCCGTGCGGCGCTGGATCTTCTCGCCGAGTTCGAGCAGCCAGGCCTCGCCGGTGCGGTTGTAGAGCCAGTAGACGCTGGCGAGGTTGTCGGCGGCCCGCTGCTGCTGCCAGTAGGGGAGCAGGAAGTCGCTCTCCGGGTATTCGAGCTGCCACCGGAAATAACGCCGCATCAGGTCGGGCACGCGCGGGTCGCCCGTGAATTCGTGATACGACTGGAGGGCGTTGAGCATGACCATGTTCGGCCAGAGGTCGGGCTTGTCGCCACGGTCGGTCTTGATGACCTTGAGGTTCTCGCGGGGGCCGAAGTACCCGTCTTCGCGCTGGCTGGCGAACGCTCCCTCGATCCAGACCTTCGCCTCGGCGATCAGTTTTTCATCGCCCAGCAGATAGGCCATGTCGCCGAATCCCTTGAGCCAGTACGGAAGCTCCTCCCAGTTGCTGTGTCCCTCGCCCGCGGGGCTCAGCCAGGCGTTTCCGTCCCTGACGAGCCATTTGCTGATCTCGCCCAGGTGACCGATGAAGCCCGCCGCCTGCAACTCGAGTTGCCGCTTCAGCCAGCCGCCCGGGCGGACTGTGCCGACGGGCAGTTTGATGAGCGGCGTGGGGAGCAGTGGCGGGCGATTTGAGACGTAGTGCCGGTTTGTCGCGGCGGGAATCTCTTTCACGACCGAAATCTCCTGCGTGTTCAGCGAGGCAGCCGCGAGCACAAAGACAACCGGAACTGCGAGCGAAGACCGGTGGAAACGGGGCATCGCGGACTCCGGTGGGCGCGGACTCGGTGAACCGCGGCATCTTCCGGCATTCAACGCGACGTATCAACCGATACGACTGGCATGTCTGTTGTGCGGTTGTATATTCACGCCGAAGGAGAGCGGCCATGCGGATTTTCGTGACCGGGGGGGCGGGCTACGTGGGCAGCCACTGCGTGAAACGGCTCGTGGCCGATGGGCACGACGTAACGGTCTATGACAGCCTCGTCTACGGGCACCGGGCGGCGGTCGATCCCAAGGCGGAGTTCGTCGATGGAGACCTGGCCGATGCCGAGAAGCTGCGGCGCGTGGTGGCGCCCGGGCGGTTCGACGCGGTCATGCACTTCGCGGCGTTTCTGTTCGTGGGCGAGTCGGTCGAGAAGCCGCTCCTGTACTACCGCAACAATGTGGCGAACACGCTGAATCTGCTGGAGGCGATGGAGGCGTCGAGGGTCACGCGAATGGTATTCAGCAGCACCTGTGCGGTGTACGGCGACGCCGAAGAACTGCCCCTGACCGAAGATCTGCCGAAAAATCCGATCAACCCGTATGGCGCCTCGAAACTGGCGGTGGAGCGAATCCTTCAGGATTGTGCGCCGGCTTGGGGACTCGGCTCGGTCGCGCTTCGGTACTTCAACGCATCGGGAGCGGCGAGCGATGGGACCATCGGGGAAGATCACGACCCGGAAATCCACCTGATTCCCCTCGTCCTTCAAGTCGCCCTAGGTCAAAGGTCGCATATCGGGATCTTTGGAACGGATTACCCGACACCCGACGGCACCTGCATCCGTGACTATGTCCATGTGGAAGACCTTGCAGAAGCACACCTTATGGCAATCAAAGGCTGTCAGCCGGGCAGGGCCGAGGCGTTCAACGTGGGCACCGGACGCGGCAATAGCGTTCTGGAGGTGGTCGCGGCCGCCCGGCGGGTCACAGGCCACCCGATCCCGACGAAGGTCTCAGGGCGGCGCGCGGGAGACCCGGCCGCTCTCTATGCGGATTCTGATAAGCTCCAAAAGCGGTTTGGCTGGGTTCCGCGGTTTGTTGAGCTGGAGCGAATCGTGGAGACGGCCTGGCGGTGGCACTCCGGTCATCCGGCCGGGTATCGGGAATAAAAAATCTCGATTTTCAGTTTGTCAGGGACAGGTTGGCTGTGGTACATTAAGACTGGAGGTTTCGGGAGGGTTGGTGTCTGGCAGATATTTATAATGATCGCACTTTTCTGATTCGATTCTGATTGCTTGTTTTCATTGCACGCTTCATTCGCTCGCCAGACCGGAAGCCCGTAGTCCGAAACAGACCGACAAGCCGCGAATTTTCGCGCCAAGCTGAGGGTCCGCGCTTACAGCAGCGGGTCCATCGGTCCGTTTCAGGGTCTGCGCTTTCGGTTTGAGGGCGAATTCACTTGCATCCGCATTACGGGCCCGGGCGTTTGCCCCTCGCCGCTTGCGCGGATGCCCCGTCGTGCCATTCCAAACGCGATACGATCTCAAACACGGCATTATCCGTACTTTGTACACGGCGTGAATACTCATTGCACATGGAAGGTGGTGTGAATCGATGTGGTCCAGCTTGCTCGGTCGAGGGAAACCGAAGAAGGTTGAACCGGCCAAACCAAAGGTTGCAGCGCCTCCGGCCACGTATGGGCCGCCGCTGACCGCGGAAGAGCAGAAAGGCAATTTGTCTGAGCTGGAGAAGAAACTGAACGCTCAGATGAAGTGCCCGGCGGGGAAAAACCAGGTGTTCATCCGGTCGCTCGTCCTTGCGACCGGGACGACCCAGCCTCGGGTCGCGATGAAGTGTCAGTTGCGCAAGGACGTTGGATTGCCGGTCGACGTGTTTTACGAGCACATTCGCGACGTTTGCTGCTCGAGCCCGGAGAGTTGCCCGGCATACAAGCAGTTCAAGGATCGGTTCGTGCCGACCTAGGCGAAACAACGGGGGGATCGATCCGTTGTCCGTGGCCGCTTCGCCAGCAGCCGCGGTTTTGGGGAGCCCGGCGGGTACGGCGTGGTTTTTCGGAACCACGCCGTATTTATTTATTTTACAGACAGTTACGCTCGTTCAGCCGGTGCCGGACCGGCTTTCCTGAACTTTCGCGAGCCGCGCGCCCCGATCGGGTCGACACACCGCGCCGGGTCGAATATTATTCCGCCCGCTTTTCGACAGGTGAACCGCCAAGTCGGCTCTTTTGGGGGCGATCCCGATGACGCAAGTCTGCAATGTCGCGCTGCTCGGACAGAAGTTCATGGGCCGGGCTCACAGCAACGCCTATCTCAAGGTCTCCAAGTTCTTCAATCTGCCCCTCCAGCCCGTGATGCACACCATCGCCGGCCTCGATCTCATCTCGCTGGCCCCGTTCGCGGCCCGCTGGGGGTGGAAGAAGTACAGCACCGCCTGGAAGGAGGTCGTGAAGGACCCGGCGATCAACCTGGTGGATGTCGGAACGCCGAATTACATGCACGCCGACCAGGCGATGGCCGCCCTGACGGCAGGAAAGCACGTGGCGTGTGAGAAACCGCTCGCGGGAACCCTGAAGGATGCGCGGGCGATGCGGAACATCGCCGTCCGTTCGCGCAAGGTCAAGACATTCGTCTGGTACAACTATCGCCGGTGCCCGGCAGTCGCCCTGGCTCACCAGCTCATCAAAGAGGGCAAGCTCGGGCGGATCTATCACGTCCGCGCCACGTACCTGCAGAGTTGGGGCGGGCCCACGACGCCGCTGACGTGGCGATTTCAGAAGAAGTACGCCGGCTCCGGCGCACACGGGGACCTCAACGCCCATATTGTCGACATGTGCCGGTTCCTCACCGGCCAGGAATTCGTCGAGATCACCGGCGCCATCGCCGAGACGTTCATCACGGAGCGGGATCTGCCCGAGCCGCCGGTCAAGGTCAATGCAATCCGCCCGGCCGCGCGCAAGCCCGCGCGGGGCAAGAGCGACGTGGACGACTGCGTATTGTTCCTGGCGCGCCTGAGCGGCGGTGCGGTCGCGAGCTTCGAGGCCAGCCGGCTTGCGACGGGGCATCAGAACGACAATTCGATCGAGATCCACGGCGAGGCGGGGGCAATCCGCTTTTCGTTCGAAGATATGAACCATCTGCACTACTTCGACGCCGGCGACAGTCCGCGGATCGCAGGCTGGCGGAAGATCATGTGCACTTCCACGGGCAATCATCCGTACGCCGGGGCCTGGTGGCCGGATGCGCACATCATCGGCTACGAGCATACCTTCGTGAACATGGTCGCGGACATGATGCTGGTGCTCGCGGGTGAGCAGCCGGTCGTGCCGATCCCTGACTTCAACGACGCCTATGAGACTCAGCGAGTGCTCGAAGCAGCCCTCCTCTCGGCCAAGAACCGCGCGGCCGTAAAGATGACGGAAGTGAAATAGCCCGCGGGTTCGCTGCGCAGGAACGACGCGTCCTTTTTGCCGATCAACCGAGCCGCCCTCCGTTTGCCCGCCGGGTACGGCGTTTCGAGCTGCGCATTCCTCCGCAACCCCTCGTCGAACTCATCGCCCGGCGGACGTGCGCCGATTCTCTGATTACCGGTGCACTGTCCCGCTCCGGGTGAGATTCCGTCGCTGCGCCGCCGCCTGGCGCAGCACTTGCGCACTGCCAGAACGTTCACGGCGGAGCGAGGATTCCGAATGAACGCCGCCATGGTCGATGCCTCCGTGCGAAGTACGCCCACCTCGGGAAACACAGCGTCGTCGGACAGCTCGGCGGGTGCATTCACCCAGGTTGTCAGCTTCCGGCTCGCGAACGAAGAGTACGGCGTGGACATCATGCGGGCGCAGGAGATCATCATGGTCCCCAGGATCACGCGCCTGCCCGAGGTGCCGGATTACATCTGCGGGCTCATCAACCTGCGCGGACGCGTGATTCCCGTCCTCGATCTACGCAGGCGGTTTGGCCTTCCGGCGAAGGAAGCGGATGAACAGACGCGGATCATCGTGGTGAACGTCGAGAGCAGGACGATCGGGATCGTCGTCGACGCGGTCACCGAAGTTCTCCGCATCATGCCCGAGCAGATCGAGCCGCCGCCGACGGGCAGCGCCGGCATCGGACCCGAGTACATTCGCGGAATCATCAAGCGGAACGACAAACTGATCATCATGCTGCGCATCGAAGAAATCCTCTCGGCGATATCGCTCTCGGCGATCGCGCCGGCGGCCGGCGAAGGAGCGGATTGAGGTCGTCCTGCGAGCGTTTTGGGCCGCCCGAGGCGGCCGAGGGAGTCGGGGCGTGAGACGCGGCGGTTTCGAACGATCGCGGCGGCGCGAGTGAGAACGTGATGCACGTGCTGTTGCGAGCGCTGACGCGGGACGAATTCAGAGGGTTCGCGGATCTCGTCTACAAGGAAACCGGGATCTTCCTGGCGGACCACAAGATCGGTCTTCTGACGAACCGTCTGCGCGCGCGTGTGAAGGCCCGCGGGCTCGGCTCCTTCGCGGAGTACTACGCAAGGCTCCGAAACGCCGCGTTTCGCGATGAGGAACTGCCGCTGTTCCTTTCCGCCGTTACCACCAACGAGACGTACTTTTTTCGGAACGAGCGTCTCTGGGACATGTTTGAGAAGAAAATCGTGCCGGAGATTGTCGCGCGCGGCAGGCGTGGGACGCGGAGCATGCGGATCTGGAGCGCGGCTTCCAGCAGCGGCGAGGAAGCGTACACCGCCGGGATCCTCCTCAAGGAGTTTCTGCCGGACGCGGCTCGATGGAACATCACCATCATCGGAAGCGACATCAGCAGCAAGGTGATCGAGAAAGCGCGGGCGGGCGTTTACAACGACTACGCGGTGTCGCGCACGACGCCGCAGCGGATCGCCCGGTGGTTTGACCGTCGGGGCGACGCATACCGGATCAAGGAAGAGGTGCAGAAGCTGGTCAGATTTCAGATTCACAATCTGCGGGACCGGTTCCCGGGTCCGCGCTTTGATTTCGTGCTGCTGCGGAACGTGCTGATGTACTTCGATACGCCGATGAAGCGGCTCGCGGTCAGTACAACCGCCGACGCCGTCGCGCCGGGCGGCTACCTGTATGTCGGTGATGTCGATCCGCTGCGCACGTCGCCCGAACTGAGCAGCGCCATGCCGCTGGTCGCCGGGCCTCCCGGCCTTTACCACCGGCCGGACGGCAGAGCGACGGACGGGCAGGTGAAACCATGAGCGGGCAGTTGGACGTTTCCGGCGATCTGCTGGCCGGTTTTCTGGATGAGGCGCCGATCTACCTGACCACGCTCGAGGATCGCCTGCTGGCGTTCGAGGGCGAGGCGCAATGCGGGACGATCGCCATCCGGGACGAAACCGACAAGGAGCGGATGAACGAGATCTTTCGGGCTGCCCACAGCTTGAAAGGTCTGGCGGCCTCGCTGGGCTTCCATCGCATTCGCGACGTGACCCACATCATGGAGTCGATCTTCGACCAGCTACGCAGCGGCAAGCGCGAACTCTCCGCTTCCGACGTCGAAGGGCTCTTCAGCGCGGTCGACGTGCTGCGGCAGCTTGTGAAGGAACTCACGGACCCGGCCGGGCAGCCCGTCGACATCCGGGTCCATCTCGATCGTCTCGCGGCGATTCTGGAATGCGCGCCGGCCTCGGGTGCGGTCCAGGCGCCGTCAGCCGCGCCGCCGAGCGTTGCGTGCAATGCCCCCGACATCCTGGCCAGGTTTGTCGAGGCCACGGTCGAGTCGCTTGACGAGGCGAACGAGCATCTTCTGAAACTCGAGCGCTCGCCGCAGGACGAGGAGACGATAAACGCGGTCTTCCGATGTGCCCACAACATCAAGGGGGCGTGCGGAGCCGTGGGATGCACGACGCTCCAGGACTTCACGCACGATCTCGAGACGGTTCTCGATCGCGTCAGGGCAGGCCGGATGAATGCGGATTCGTCGCTGATCACCGCACTGCTCACGGCGCTCGATCGGATTCGTGTGGATGTGGCCGCGATTTCGCAACGGCGCTATGCCGACGTGACGGGCGCAGGCATGCGGGGGTTTTTCGATCGGTGGCTGACCGAACCGGCGACGCCTCCGGCGAGGTCGCCGGCTCCGGCCGCGGTCGCACAGCCGGCGGCCCCGGCTGAGGACGATGCCACCACGATCCTCGTCACGTTTCCAAAGGGGTTTGCAGATGCGCCGATCCAGGCGTGCATCCTGCACAACCGGCTCGGTGATCTGGGTGAGATCGTCGCGAGCGAACCGAACGTAGATGCACTTGAGAACAGTTCGATCGTTGAGCAGCTCTCGATCCAGATGCGGACCGACGTCGATCCGGGCGTGCTCGAGCGGGTCATCCGTGCGTACTCGGTGGAGAGCGTGACGATCACGCCGGCTCGACCGCGTGAAGACGCGCCGCCGGTTGCTCCGTCGCGGCGCGAAACCGGCGCGGACCGCGAGGCGGGTGGCAGTGCGACGCCGCATCCGGCCAAGCCGGAAGAGCGACCGAACGCCGGCGAGGCGGCGAAGGCGGGCGAAACGCTGCGCGTCGACCTGGAACGGCTCGACGAGCTCATGAACCTGGGCGGTGAGCTGGTCATCGCCAAGGCCCGATTCTCGCGGATCCAGCGGCGACTGAGCGAACTGCTGCCCCGGTCGAACGTCGTCAGCCTGGTCGAAGACATGGCGGAACGCATCACCCGGCTCCGCCGTGAAATCGAACGGGCAACGGTCTACGCGGATTCCACGGCGCTCCGCGAGGCGGGCGAAGTGGCGAATATCCTCGAATCGGATCTCAAGCAGGTGCGGGGCGTGCTGGCCGGCGTGCACGATTCACGCGGTCCGATGAACGAATTCTCTGAGACGGTGCACAGCCTGAACCGGATCACCGAGTCGATGCAGAAGCGGATCGTGCAGACCCGCATGGTCTCGATCGGTCCCCTTTTTCAGCGTTTCCGCCGCGTCGTCCGCGACATTGCGAAGGCGACCGAGAAGAGAGTCGAGCTCATTCTCCACGGCGAACAAACGGACCTCGACAAGCGGATGATCGACGAGCTGGTCGACCCGCTCACGCACATGGTCCGGAATAGCGTCGACCACGGCATCGAATCTCCGGCCGAACGGCTGGCGGCGGGCAAGCCGGAGACGGCCACCGTCACGCTGAACGCCTTCCATCGCGGCCGGCACATCTGCGTGCAGGTGAAGGACGATGGGCGGGGCGTCAATGTCGAGCGGGTGCGGCGGAAAATCGTCGAGCGCGAATTGGCGACGCAGGCGCAGGTGGACGCGATGTCGGACCACGAGGCGATCCAGTACATCTTCCGGCCCGGGTTCTCGACCGCGGAAAAGGTGACGGATCTCTCGGGCCGCGGGATGGGCATGGATATCGTGCGCAACAAGATCGAGGGTGTGAATGGATCGGTCGAACTGGAGAGCGTCCGCGGCGAGGGCACGCTCGTCACGATCAACCTGCCGCTGACAATGGCGATAATCAATGCGATGGTCGTTCGAATCGGATCGGGAATCTACGCGATCCCGCTCGAGGCGGTTGCGGAAGTCCTGACGGCGCCGCGCGATTCCGTGCGAAACGTGAACCGCCGTCCGGTCATCCGGTGGCGTGAGAGTGTCATCCCGCTGGGTTATTTCGAGCAGATCTTCAGGACGAACGTGACGGAACAGCGGACGGCGTGTGCGATTCCGGACACTCTCACGGTCGTCATCATGCGATTCCAGAATCAGCGGATGGGGCTGGTCGTGGATGAGATGATCGGGCAGGAGGACATCGTCATCAAGGATATCGCCTCCAGTTTCCGCGAGGTTCAGGGCGTTTCCGGTGCGTCGATCATGAGCGACGGCAGCGTCGCGCTGATCCTCGATGTCGCCGCGATGATGTCCGGCGCTGTCGAGCGCCCGGCCCGGAGATCGACCGGATCGACGGGGCAGGCGCGGCCGGTCCCGGCTCGGGCGCAGGGGTAACCGCATGCTCACCGCACCCGGCGGCAGCCGCAATCTTGAGGATGCTCTTCGAGCGGTCGCGGTCAACAGTTCGTACAACGCCTCGCGGTCACTATCGAAGTGGTTCCGCCGGGGCGTCCGGCTGAGAACCGACGGATTCGAGCGCGTGCCGATCACGGAGGCCGCGGGCGTCGCGGGCGATCCGGAAGCAGCTGTCGCGGCCGTGCACATGGTTCTGCGCGGAGAGATCACGGGCGACGTGCTGCTCGCGGTTCCGGGGGAGATCGGTCTGATGCTCGCCGATACGCTGATGGGGCAGCCCGGAGGGACAGCCAGGTCGTTTGGCGAGATGGAGCGATCGGCGCTCCAGGAAACCGCAAACATCATCGGTACTTCCTTCGCAAATAGCCTCTCGCGCTGGTTGAATGTGGAAGTGATCCCCCAGGTCCCGCTCTTTGCTCACGACATGGCGTGCGCCATCGTGGAGCCGCTCGTTCTCGAACACGCGGAGGTCGCGGACGACGCGTGGATCAGCAACACGGAATTCGAGTTTGACCGTCAGAAGCTGGACTGGCGGCTGCTGCTGCTTCTAAGCCAGGACTCGGTGGAGCTGCTCAGTCGGCAGGTGTATTGCGACGAGGTCCGTCAGAGGGCGATGCACGCAGTGGCGGTCAACGCCGCGTTCGAGGCATCGCGCGCGTTGACCCGCTGGCTCGATCGCGAAGTGCGTTTTGAAACGGAGGGCTTCCGGCGCGTTCGACTCGGGGCGGCAATTGCTCCGCAGAGGTCTCACGAGCCGATGGTCTCGCTGCGCGCGGGCCTGACCGGGCAGCTCGGGGGACAGATTCTGCTCGCGCTGCCGCTGGAGCCGGCCAGCCGGCTCGTGCGGATGCTGCTGCCGGATGCGACGGACGACCCGATGGCGGGGTGGCTGGATCCGCTCTGGTGCTCCTGCCTTCAGGAAACGGCGAATTTCCTTGCCATGGCCTTTACAAACAGCCTCTCGCGCTGGATGGACCTGACGGTGACGCCGTCTCCGCCGGACATCCGGATCGACACGGCCGGCGACCTCTTCGGAAGCCGCGTGGCCGAACTCGACGGGGCCCATGATGAGCTGCTGGCGGCGGATGCGATTCTGCGGGTGCGGGGCGAAGCGTTCGAGTGCTCGTTCTACTGGATTCCCACGACCGAGTCGTTTCGCAGGGTCGAGTCCTCCTGCAACTGAGAACACCGGATGGGAATGATCCACAATATCGGAATCGCCGGCCTGAAGGTGGCCGCACCGCCGGATCAGATTCGAACTGTGCTCGGATCGTGCGTCGGGATCGCCATCTATGATCGGGCGGCGCGACTCGGCGGGCTCGCGCACGTGATATTGCCTTCATCGACCAGGGGTGCAGGCGATCGGCGAAAATTCGCGGATACGGCGATCGACTGGCTGCTGGATGAACTGCGCAAGGCCGGTGCGGCCCGCGCGCGCCTCGCGGCGAAGATCGCCGGCGGTGCGAAGATGTTCGGCAGCGCGACGACCACATTGATCGGCGACCGGAACATCGAGGCGGTAAGAGAGCGGCTCAGGTTCCACCGGATTCCGCTCGAAGGCGAGGATGTGGGCGGGGACAAGGGCCGCAAGATGACATTCGACCCGGCGACCGCGGTCGTAACGGTGCAGGCGATCGGCGCAGAACTCCGATCGCTGTAGGAACTGGGGGCTTCGCAGGGAGCAAGAGATGGCAGCACGGGTACTCATCGTCGACGATGCCGCATTCATGCGGTACATGATCAGGAACATCCTCACGAAGCTCGGCTACGAAATCGCGGGAGAAGCCTGCAACGGGGAGGAAGCCTGCGAACTGTATGACCGGCTCACGCCGGATCTGATGACGCTGGACCTCATCATGCCCAGGAAGACGGGGCTGGAGGCGCTGCGGGACATCCGCGCTAAGCACCCCGGTGCGAGAGTGATCGTGATGTCGGCGGTCGACCAGCGCCAGCCGCTCATGGAGGCCCTGAAGCTGGGGGCGGCTGACTACCTGGTCAAGCCGTTCGAAGAGGATCGTGTGCGTGACTCGCTCAGCCGACTCGGGCTGAACTAGCACAAAGCCGCTGAAGCGCCGCCGCAATCGCGCGCGGGATCTCGTGCAGCGGAACGATCTGATCGACGCAGCCGGTTTCAGCGGCGGCCTTGGGCATGCCGTAGACGATGCTCGTCTCCTGATTCTGGCTGATGGTCTGCGCCCCGCGTTCCTTGAGTTTCTTCAGACCCGCCGCCCCGTCCGAGCCCATCCCCGTCATCACCACCGCCACCGTCCGCGCCGGGACGACCGCGAGCAGCGAATCGAACATCGCGTCGACCGAAGGCTTGAAGCCGGAGATCTTCGGTCCGTCGGACAGGTGGATCGCCAGCTTCACGCCGCGGGGGACGACCCGCAGGTGCGCGTGGCCTGGCGCGATGTAGATGGCGCCGGGAGCGAGGATGTCGCCAGTCGCGGCTTCCTTGACCCGGCACTTGCAGACGCTGTTGAGACGATCGGCAAACGGGCCGGTGAAGCCGGCGGGCATATGCTGGGTAATGAGAATCGGCGGGAAGCTCGCAGGGATCGCCGGGAGCATCTGGTGCAGAGACTGGGGGCCGCCGGCGCTGATCCCGATCGCAACGACGGCATCGTCGGCGAACGAACGCGGAAGGGCGACAACGGCGGGTTTCCGGGCCGTCGATCCGCCCAGGTTCCTGCGCCGGCTGGAGGCGGCCGTACGCACCGCACGGATTACCTGCTCCCGGAATGCCTGAAGCGTGCTTCCCCCCGCTCCGGCGAGTGGCTTCGCGACGCATTCGATCGCGCCCCGCGCGAGCGCCTCGACGGTCGTTTTTGCGCCCGCCTGGGTCTTGGTGGACACCATGATGATCGGCGTGGGGGCCGTCTTCATGACCTGATCGAGCACCTCGATGCCCGTGAGACCGGGCATCTCCACGTCGAGAGTCACGACGTCCGGCCGCAAGGAGAGGATCCGATTGACGGCCTCGGTTCCGTTCTGGGCGGAGCCGATGACTTCGATGCCTTCCGCGTGGACCATCGCGTCCTTGAGGATGCTGCGCATGAAGACTGAGTCGTCGACGACGAGGACTCGAATCGGAGCGGCGGTGGACATGGGGGATGCCCCTCAGCCCGCGCTGCGGCGGACGCTATTCCTGATTAGCGGCCGGACGCGGCGGTGAGCTTGAGGGAAAGGCCGAGGCGGCGCAGGGTTTGGCGGGGCGAGCCGCCGGAAACGGAACATCCGCGGCGGCGCACTGTCCAAAGCGGGCCGTGCAGCGTAGGCTACATTCACGGAATCGGCCAAAGGGCTCCCGGCAAATGCCTGATCTGCAGCGCGAGAACGACAACCTACGACGCATCCTCGACGTCGCCCGGTACATGGCGGTCACCAACGACCTGGATGTGCTGCTGGGGACGATCGTCGAGGCCACCTGCGAGGTGCTGTCGTGTGAGCGGGCGACCATATTCCTGTATGACCCCGCCCGCGACGAACTGTACAGCCGCGTCGCGAAAGGCGTCGATGCGATCCGCTTTCCCGCGAATCTGGGGATCGCCGGCGCGGCGGCGAAGGAGCGCGTGTTCATCAACGTTCCGGATGCGTACGCCGATGCGCGGTTCAACCGGGACGTCGATCGCAAGACGGGCTTCCGCACGCGCAACCTGCTGACGTTTCCGCTCGAGAACATCCAGGGCGATCTCATCGGCGTGCTCCAGGCGCTGAACAAGGAGGGCGGGCCTTTCGACGCGGATGACGAGCAATTCGCCCGCGCCCTGGCCGCACAGGCCGGGGTGGCGCTCGACCGCGGGCGGCTGCTCGAACAGTTCGCTGAAAAACAGCGGATGGAGCACGACCTGGACGTCGCCCGGCAGATTCAGCAGGGCCTGCTGCCGCGCGAGAATCCGCGTGTCGACGGCTACGAGATCGCCGGATGGAACCGCTCGGCCGACGAGACGGGTGGCGACTGCTATGACTTCTTCCGGATGCCCGACGGCCGGCTGGCGATCTTCCTGGCGGACGCGACGGGGCATGGGATCGGTGCGGCCCTGGTGATCGCACAGGCGCGGGCGCTCGTGCGGGCGATGCTCAAGGCGACGCAGGACCTGCCCAAAGTCGTCGCCGGCGTGAACGATCTGCTTTCCGACGATCTTTCCGCGGACCAGTTCGTGACGGCGTTCCTGGGGATTCTCGACCCCGCGGCGAACCGGCTGGACTACATCGCCAACGGGCAGGGGCCGCTGATGCTGGTCACGGCGACGGATTGCCAGGTGCGCCCGGCCAACTCGTTCCCGCTGGCGGTGATTCCCGGTGCGACGTTCGAGGCGGCGGAGCCCTTCACGTTTGAGCCCGGCGCGACGCTCGTGCTTCTTACCGACGGCTTCTTCGAAGCGGCCGATGCGAGCGCCGAGCAGTTCGGCGAGGAGCGGGTCGTCGCCCATGTCCGCGCGACGACCGCGGAGCCGCTGCCCAACGTCATCACGCTGCTTCACGAGAAGCTGTGCCGGTTTGCCGGGAAGGACGATCAGGTGGATGACCTGACGGCCGTGCTTGTGCGGCGAAACCCGTAGCGGAGCGACAAAAGGGTGAAAAGTGAAAGGTGAAAAGGACCGAGCCACTCGGGTCACCTTTTGCTTTTCCGCTTTCCCTTTGCACCGCCTCGCCCTCGCTAGCGCGTCGGGCTCGGATTTCTCGCGGATGCCTCCCGACCCGCGAGCGTGAGCTGCACGCCTGACCGCTGCCAATCCGCCGCTTCACGCTTGTCGCGATCATTCGCGTAGCACTCGGCGGGGCCGACCGAGCGTTCCCAGCCGCCGCGCTCGAAGAGGAACTGGCGGACGTGCTGGCAGAGGTGGCACTTGTTGGCGTAACCGTCGGGCAGGGGCGCATAGCCGAGTTTTTCGGCCGCCTGAAAGAGGGCGTAGCTGCCGCCGCGGACGACGGGGCCGACGATCGGGTGGTCGCGCCAGTTTTCCGCGAGGTCCTGCCAGAGCGCGGGCACGTCGCGCTCGAGCGCGTTGCCGAGGATGATGCCGTTGCAGACGCCGGGGAAGACGTTGCCGTAGGGGTCGACGTGGACGTGGCGGCTGTGGAGCACGGGCTCGATGCAGTTGTCCCCGGCGAAGTGGTCGGGGGCGTGGTGGGGGAAAAACTCGGCGAGGCGATCGGCGGCACGGCCGGTGAGGCGGTCGGCGTGGCGGTCGAGGGCTTCGGCGAAGGCGGCGCGTTTTTCGTCGTCGTTGACGCGGCGCAGGTCGGCAGGGCGGCCGGATCCATCTGTCGAACGGTTGAAAAAGTCCCACCAGCGGACGGTGACGCGGCCGCGGCCGAGGACCTTACGGGCCATTTCGACGCAGCGTTGAACGCGGTCGAAGGGGATGAACTCCTGGTGGTAGACGTCGGCGCTGACGATGAGCTTTTCCATGCCGAGGGCGTCGAGCAGCTCCAGCCGGGCACGGGTGAGGGCGTCCGTCGTCGCCCAGAAGGCGTTGGTTTCGACTTTTTCGAGGCGGGTGAGGCCGGCGTCGCGGGCGGCGCGGATGATGGAGACGAGCTGCGTCCAGTCGCCGAAGGGCTCGCCGCCGGCGAGGTGGATGCGCATCGACTTGCCGTGGCGGGCGGCGAGTTCGTCGAGGCCGCGCCACATTCGCGTCGCGTCGGCGGTCGAGAGACAGCCGCCGCGGTCGGGGCCGCTGTAGACGTAGCAGAAGGCGCACTTGGCGTTGCACCAGTAGGTGACCATGAGGCCGGCGTATTCCCAGACGGCGAGGGCGGGGTCGATCTGGTCTGGTAATCTGGGCGGTGCGGCTTGCATGATGGATGGCAGTATAGGCGGTTCCTTCCGTTTCGGGCGGTACTGTGAGCGAGTGTTCGCGAGTCTAGTTGTCCTAGCAAAGATCGGTTTTGATGGCGCCAGCCGAAGGCTGCCAAACTCTCTTTCTTATGCGTGCTGGTTTGGCAGCCTTGGTTATCAGGACGTTGACGTGGAAGCGTGCGGAAGATGGGTAAGGGTGTCGTGGGCTTCGTGATTCCGTCGCCGAAACCCGTTTTCCGGCGAACTGGCTGAAGGTGATCATTCGTGTTCTTGTGCGCGTGGTCGATTGATCACCTTGGTTATCAGGACCTGGGGCCGATCGTGTCGAGCGGCGGGGGAGTGGAAGTTGCGGAATGCTCCCAAGGGCGGCGGCCAGCGTGCGTGCCATGCATCGAGTATTGCGTCATTTCCTGTGGCTGCGACGTTCGGGACGAGATTTTGCTGTGATTCGGCGGACTTTCGCGGCGAGTGGCGGATTGTTCCGTGTGATCCTCTTACGTTATCGTCTGTCCGCGAAACACCTGCCGACGCGAACGGCCGTCGGCAGGGCACCCGGCCGTCGGCTGGGCACCCGGCGGGTGCGATCACTCGCCGCCGCGCCGGCGTCGCCGCGCGGGTCAGCCCGTCTCAAGCCGGCCCGCCGCCGGCGGACCTTGAAGAACCGATTTCGGCCGGCCGCTGCGAGCGGATGGATGGCGATTGCGAACTCCGCCCGCAGCGGCGGCCGGACACTCGGCGGATCGAGGCTGGTCGCACGATCCGCCGCCAAAGCACGTTACGGACAGGCCGAGCCATAGACCGACAGCAGCGCCGCCAGATCCGCCAGGTCCACGTCGGAGTCGAAATCGAGATCGCCGTCGGCGGGGGTCATGCCGCCGGGCGTGCCGAATCGAGAGAGCAACATTGCGAGGTCGCTCAAGCCGACTTCGCAGTCTCCGTCAAGATCGCCGGGGATCGGCGCGTCGAATTCGTAGGCGCCCATGTCGACGATGAACGAGCCGTTGCCGTCACCGTCCCAGAGGCGCAGGTTGCCGTCCAGGTCGGTTTCGCCGGGTTCGGGGATGTACGCGGGGTCGCCGGTCTCGACGCACGGCGAGCCGGGCTGCAGGCGGTAGTCGCCGTTGCTCGGATCGACGAACAGCGGGTCGGCGTCGATGTTGCCGATGCCGGGCCAGCCGCCCTGAACGTCACTGAACACAGCGGTCGCGCTGCCCGCGCGCACAGTGATTTCGTTCGGCGTATTCAGCCACAGAACACAGTTCGTCAGGTCAGTGCTGCCCGCTGACACCATTACCGCGCCAGCGGTTGAACCGCGATTACCGGTAAACGTGCAGTTCGCCACATCGATGACGGCCTCGTAGTTAAACAGCGCTCCCCCTCCCCCCTGTCCGGTCACATTGTCGACGAACAGGCAGTCGTCGAGCTCTACGCTGTTGTTCGCGTTCCGCAGAACCGACATTCCGGAGGCATACGTTGCGGAGTTCGCCCGGAAGGTCGTGTTGGTGACCACGACGTTGACGCTGTCGCTGCACCAGAGGCCGCCGCCGTAGGAACTGGAATTCGCGGCCTGATTACTTTGGAACATGCAGTCGTCCAAGAAGGCGCTGCTGTCCCGAGCAACAACCATGCCGCCGCCCGCGTTCGCGGAGTTCCCGCCAAACGTCGTGTTGGTGACCAGCATCGTGGAGCTGTCACCGCACCACAGGCCGCCGCCGCCGGAAGTCGTCTGATTGCCGCTGAAGTTGCAGTCCCGCACGATTCCGTGCGAGTTCAACTGGATGCCGAAACCACCGGCTGCGTAGCTGGGACCGTTGGCCGAGTTCCCGGAGAATTCGCAGCGGACCAGCTCGACGCTGCTGTCCATATAGGCCGACCCGCCGCCGCAACACCCACCCGCGACATTGTCGCGGACGATGCAGTCCGTCAACGTCAACGTGCTGTTTGTGTCAGCCGAGATGGCGCCGTCGTGCGTACCCGCCCGGTTCTGCTCGAACGTGCATAGCGTGCACGTCAGCCGTGCCGACTGGGCGTACACCGCGCCCTCGTTCGCGGCCGAATTACCCGTGAACAGGCAGCGCTCGAACTCGGCCGCGTTGTTCTGCATATACACCGCCCCGGCGTTGGACGTTGCGGTGTTGCCGCTGAAGATCGAGTCGCTCAGGAACAGCCCGCCGGACGAGCTGATCGCGCCGCCCGTGGACCCCGACTGATTGTTCGTGAACGTACAGGTAGCGACAGCCAGTGAGCTGGATTCGCTGACCAGCACGGCCCCGGCGCTGGCGGCGTTGCCATTCTGGATCGTCAAGCCGTCCAGGAGCGTGGCGAAGGTCTGCCCGCCGTCGAGGGTCAGGAACCGGCCCAGCGCCTGGCAGTCGATGATGCACGCGGCCGGGCCGTTGGCGCTGCGGATCACAAGGTCCACGTCGGGGGCCAGATGCAGATCGCGGTTGTCGGGGCCCGTGTAGGTGCCGTCGGCGAGGACCAGCGTGTCACCGCTGCCGGCCACCAGCAGGGCCGCACGAATGGTCGCCTTCGGTCCGTCCGGGGCGGCGCAGGTCGGGCTGATTCCTTTCCAGTTGTCGTCGCCGCAGTTCGGATCGACATAGTACGTGGCAGCCGCAGCGCGGCTCACCAGGGCTGTCACAGCCAGGAGCGCCGCGAGGGCGAGAACGCGGGATGCGGCACGCGGGGCAGCGCCCCGGGGCCGCTGGGAAAATGAGAAAGCAGACATTGAAATCCTCCTTGGCAGTTGCCAAATGACGTGTCGTGTTGTTCACGGCCGCGACGCTCACCGCGGGCGCGACGCAGCGCCCGACGTGGAGCGCCGGCCGCTAGGGCGCCACGCGCCCAAAGTTCGAAAGCAGCCGCGCCAGATCCTGCAGATCGACGTCGCCGTCGCCGTCCGTGTCGCCCTGCTCGACACCGGCGCCATCGGGGATGCCGAAGTTCGCCAGCAGGATCGCCAGGTCGGAGAGGTCCACCATGCCGTCGCCGTTCATATCGCCATAGGCGTGGGAGGCGAATTCGTAGGTGCCCATGTCGACGACGAGCGAGCCGTTGCCGTCACCGTCCCAGACGCGCATGTGGCCGGCGCAGACCACGACGGAGCCGTTCCCTTGCGCGTCGATGGTCGTCACCGCCGCCCCATCCGAGCTGTGCAGGTACACGGCTTTGCCGAGGAAGTTGATCGCCTCGTTGTACATGCCCGGCGCGACGATGATCTCGTCGCCGGTGTTCGCCGCTGCGTCCAGCGCGGCCTGGATCGTGGGGTACTGCCCCGGAACAGTCAGCGTGGCGGCGCGCACACCGACGGTCAGGGAAAAGGGCAATGCGATTCCCGCCGCAAACAGCGTCCACTTTCGTTTGTTCGTGAGTCTGTCCGACATGAGACACCTGCCTTTCGCCTGAACCGACGCCGGCCGCGACCGCGCAGCCGTCGCCCGCGTTCGGTTCGTACTGCTTGGCGGTAGTCTCGGGGTGGTCGGCGGTCCTCGGCCCGAAACGGGCCGTCAGCCGCGACGAGGCTGCGGGAGCCAAGTATGCGCCGAATAGTATACGCCGGTCCTGCCGGGTTGCAAGGTGATTGTGGGGGTCGAACCAGCGCGGGTAGAGAATGTTGCCGGGCTTTTCCGGGTCGTGCTGGGACAAGGTCAAAACGACGGCACCGGGCGATCGGGCATCCGGAGAGTTCGCGTCTGGGAATTCGGTGGCCCAGCGCACGATTCATTCGGCGTTTCCCTGGCAACGCTGCAAGTCGTGGGGAGGCTCACCATCTCAGGTTGTTCGAGTCGCCAGATGCCCTGGAATCACGCTCGAACGCCGGGGGCCTCGGCGGCACAGCGCGGCCTGATCGCGCGGAGCAGAGCTTCATTCAGCACGCTCAGCAGCCGGGGCGGCTGTGCTAGACCTTCGTGTGCGTGTTCGGCTGGGCGGTGGCCTTGTCCTGGCCGCCGGTGAGGCCGTAGTCCGTGACGGCCGGGTTCTTGCGCGGCTTCGCGTCCTTCGTCTCTTCGAAGATGTGCAGGAGCTTTTCCTTGTCGAAGATCATTTCCTGGCGCGTGCGGCCGACCAGCTCGTAGTTCGGCGTGAGCTCGATGGCGTCGCAGGGGCAGGCTTCTTCGCACATGCCGCAGTAGATGCAGCGCAGCTCGTCGATGTCGAACTTCACCGGGTACTTTTCGCGGTCGGGCCACGGGGACGGGCCAGCCTCGATGTGGATGCAGTGGGCCGGGCAGGCCGTGCTGCACATGAAGCACGCGACGCAGGCGACGCGGCCGTCGGGGTCCTTGTTCAGACGGTGGACGCCGCGGTAGTTCTCGACGCGGAGCTGGCGCTTCTGGTCGGGGTATTGGACGGTGCGGTCGTCGCGAAGCCGCTTCGAGAACATGTGACGGAGCGTCGTCTTCATGCCGGCGAAGATCTGCGGCAGGTAGAGACGCTCGGCGGCGGTCAGGACGGGGGGTTCCAGAACGACGTAGTCTTCAGTGCGCATTTCGACCCATCTCCAAGGGACGCCAATGTACCCATCCGGCCGGCTTGTGCAAAGCGCGGGCACTGCGCTCTGGGCTGAGGACCGGGGAGCCCGTGAAAACGGGTTCGCGCGAACCGCGGGCGCCCGGCCGGACCGTCCGTCCGAGGCTTTACTTGACACTTGCGGACCGCGAAACTGGTGATGGCCAACAACGGCCGATGAAGATCGAGAGCGGCCGACGCGGCCGCACCGCCCGCGGAGTGGCGCAACCTCTGGCGGGTGAATCCTTTAGGAGTGCTCCCATGATCAGTCATCGAGGCACGCGGATCGTGCTGATGCTCGCGGGCCTGGCCGTGGTGTGCCTGCCGGCCGGCTGCCCGAACAACAACCCAAGCACCGGCGGAACCGCCCAGGGCGGGCGGCTGAAGCCGTTCGAATCGCAGAAGGCGTGGGTGGACTACTTCCGGTCGCAGGCGTCGTACGGACTGCGCCGCACGATCCCGCGGCTGACCCGCTTCCTGGCGAGTCCGGCGACGGGCGGAACGGCAAACGATGCGCTGGCGCCGGCCGCGGAATCGGGCGACCAGGGCAGCGGCGGCGACGGCACGGCGTTTACGGGGACGAATCTCCAGGAGGCCGGCGTCGACGAGAGCGACGTGTTGAAGTCGGACGGGCAGTATTTCTACATCGCCCGCGGCCGGTCGATGCGGATCGTGCGGGCGAGCCCGGTCGATCAACTGGCGGAGGTCGGCAAGCTCCAGTTCGACGACTACATCAAGGAGATGTACCTCGTCGACGAGAATACGGCGATCGTGCTGGGCCAGCGTTCGGCGGATTCCCCGATGATCTACGCGGCGATCGACATCTGGCCGCCGTATCTCGTCGGCGGCAAGGCGGTCATCTACCAGGTGAACATCGCGGACCGGGCGAATCCGCAGATCACGAAGACGGTGAATCTCGACGGGTTCTTCGTGTCGTCGCGCGTGACGGGCGGGCGGCTGATCGTCGTGCTGTCGATCGTGCCGGACCTCTCGAACCGCACGGCGGTCGAGGTGAACCGGCTGACGATCGAGGAGGTCATGCCGAAGATCGAGATCGGCGGGGAGGCGCGTGATCTCGTGCCGTGGGAAAACTGGCTCTATCCGGAGTCGCCGGACGGGTACTACATGACCGCGGTGGTGACGCTGGATGCGGCGGACATCGAGAAGGAGGTCGCGTCGGTGGCGGTGCTCGGCGGGGCGGGCACGGTGTACTCCTCCACGGAAGCGCTCTACCTGACGGATACGTCGTACGACGTCGAGCAGAACTACCGCTCGATCACGACGGTTCACAAGTTCGCGTTCGATGACAATGGCGGGGCGCAGTACGTGGCGAGCGGAAGCGTGGACGGCCGGCCGCTGAACCAGTTCTCGCTGGGCGAGCACGCGGGGAACCTGCGCATCGCGACGCACATCGACCCCGAATTTCGCGTGATCGAGCCCGGCATTGGCAGCGACGACAATGCGACGACGTCGATCGAAGTCGCGCCGACGGTCGATTCGAACTCGGTCTACGTGCTCGGTCAGACGGGCGGCGACCTGGTCGTGAAAGGCAAGGTGGAGGGGATCGCGCCGGGCGAACAGCTTTATTCGGCGCGGTTCATGGGTGATCGCGGGTACCTGGTGACGTTCCAGCGGATCGACCCGCTCTTCGCGCTCGATCTTTCCGACCCGGCGAATCCGCGAGTCGTCGGCGAACTGAAAGTGCCGGGATTCAGCGATTACCTGCACCTGATCGACGAGACGCACATCGTGGGCGTCGGGCGGTCGACCGCGACCGCGCCGTGGGGCGGGACGCTCGTCCGCGGCGTGCAGCTCTCGCTGTTCGACGTGAGCGATCCGGCGAACCCGCGGGCGATCGAGCAACTGGAACTCGGCGGCTACGGCTCGTACTCCGAGGTGAGCAGCAATCACAAGGCGTTCGCGTACCTCCCGGAGACGGGCACGCTGGCGATTCCGGCGAACCTCTATCCCGACGAATACGACCCGTACGGTGAAAACCCGTCGTTCGTGTGGGTCCCGCCGACGACCAAGGTCATCTGCTTCCACGTCGATCCGGCGGCCGGCTTCACCGAACTTGGGCGTTTGAACGCGGCGCAGGCGTCGGACACGTGGGGCTACGGCTACTTCGGCGACTGGACGCGGCCGGCGCTGATCGGCAGCCAGCTTTACGCGGTGAATGCCATCGGCGTCCGTTCGGCGCCGCTCAGCGACTTCAGCGCCGTGTCGTCGCTTGACCTCGGCGACCTAGGCGAGGACTACGACTTCTTCCCGATGGACGGCGGATCCGGCGCGGGAGCGGGCGTGAGCGACGGCGACGCGGCCGTCGGGAGCGCGGGAGCGACCGAGGCTTCGCAGCCGCGCCGCTGACGAAGCGCGGCAGGCCCGCAGAACAGACCATCCGACCACAGCGAACCCCCGCTTCGAGCGCTCGAGGCGGGTGGTTTCGTTATCAGGGACGCGGAACTACCGCGGGCTGAGCGTCAGGCGGAGCTTCGATTCCTCGACGCGAATCTCCGCGATGCGGTAGCGGACCCGGCCGTTGGGCCAGACGAAGTCGTTGATGAGCGTGATGGCGCCGGGGGCCTGGTCGGCTGTCCGGTGCCCGGCCTGCTCGGCGAGCTGAAGCGCGACCCGCTCGAGGACGCTCCCCGGCGCCGGGGCCGCGCCGGCGGCCGCCCCTTCGAGGCGCACCGTCAGCACATCGTCGGCTACGACGAAACCGAGCACGGCGGACACGACGGTTCGAAATGAACCGTAGCTGGCTCGCGCGCCGAGGCGGATCCGGTCGCCGTCGCGAAGATCGACATAGGGATCGGCGATGGGGCCGAGCGAGTATTCCTGTGCGGCCGGCCATTCGTCGCGCGCGGCGAGAATTCGATTGAGCTGGGCTTCGTCGAATTCGACGGTGATGGAACGGCCGCTGACGAGTGCGTCGCTGATGCGATCGGTGGTCGAGGTGACGAACGCCTTGTCGGCGTCGAGCCGGGCGAAATCAACGGCGGCGGGCCGGTACCAGGCGGGCTTCCAGGTAATTGCGCAGACGAGGCCGACGAGCGCGAGTGCCGCCGCGGCGCTCGAGAGCAGGGCATACTTGAGGAGCCGACGACTCCAGGATCGCGACTTTCCCGTGTGCGGGCTGGCGGTCATTTCTTGCGCGGCGGGGCAGCGTCGTCGTCGTCATCGTCGTCGAACATGTCGTCGAGCTCGGTCTCGCCGAGGTCGAGGATCTCATCGAGTTCATCGTCGAGCGGACTGCCCTGCGGAGCGGCGGCGGGTTTTGCGGGGCCCGCGGGTTTCTGCGGAGTGGGTACGGCCGGCTTTGCCGCGGGGGCCGCCGCCTTTGCCGGGGCCGGGGACTTCGCGGCGGCGGCGAGCGGTTCGGGCTGGACGTCGAACGGCGTGATCCGGGGCGGGAGGCCGTTGATCTGCACGATGAACGTGACGGGGCCGATGGAGATCTTGTCGCCGGCCATGACGCGGGCTTCGGCGATCCGTTTCCCGTTGAGGTAGGTGCCGTTGGAACTTCCGAGGTCGCGCAGGATGACTTCACTGCCGGCGAGTTCGACCTCGCAGTGCTCGCGGGAGACGTCGGCGGTCGGGATGCGGAGCGCGGCGTCGGATTTGCGGCCGATGACGGTTTTGGGGACGGTCATGGCGAAGTCCCGACGTTCGCCGTCCTTGAACATGACCAGCACGACTTTCATAGTCTCGAGTCCCCGCGGCTGTAGATTCACCCGGGCGCCCGAACGGGCGCTATGTCAATCAGGGAAACAGGATATCGCAGCCGGGGGCGGGTCGCCAGAAGAGCGGGCGGACCGATCAGGCCCTCGCTTAGGGGGACTTTTCTTCCGCCGGGGCCGGCTGGAGGATCCAGCAGTCGATCGACGCTTTTTCAGAGCACTGGATCCCAACCCTGTTCTCGCCTTTGACGAGTTTCACGCGGCCGATGTCCCAGATGTAGGTGTTCGTGGGCGTCCAGGCGAGTTCGGCGAGCAGTTTGCCCGAGGAATCGAGGAATTTCACCGGCTTGAAGCTGCGGCCCGGGACCATGCGGACCTTGAGCAGGTATTCCCCGTCCGCGGGGGTGCGGATGATCGCGGTGACCTTGTCGGTCGTGGTGATGTTGACAGCCGCGTCACCGGAGAGTTCGACGCCGGTGAGATGCGACTGCTTGAGCAGACTGCCCCAGTTTTCGCCTTCGAGGTTTCCCTCCAGTTCGACCGCGCCGGGGAGCCTGAGACCGGGGAGTTCCAGGTCGGCGGGCTTGAGCGGCTTGAAGGCGACTTTCGCGGAGGGAGCGCCGTACCAGTGAACGGCGTGGCCGAAGGCGACATCGGAGGCGTTGCCGAGCTGGGTGTTCGTGAGGGTGAGGCGCGCTCCGTTGCGGAAGGAGAAGCTGTCGCCGACGAACCAGCGGTAGGCGGAGTATTTTCCGTTCTGCGATTTCAAGGTCACGCCGTTGAAGGCGTGGCGCTGCAACTCGAAACCCTCGACGGTTGCGAACCAGGCGGCCGCGCCGGAAGCGGCGAGCGGGCCGCCGCCATCGCATGCGATGCGGAGGTCACCCGCGCCCCACCAGTCCGGTCGGGGGCAATCGGCGAGGAGAACGCTGCCGACGATGCGGCCGACGCCGGTGAACTCTCCGAGCGTGAGATCGCCCGGTTTAGCCCTGGGGAACCAGCGATAGCGGGCATAGAACCGCAGGGCGTCGGGCGGGGGGGCGACGCGTTCGGCCCGGGCGAAGAGCATGACGCCGATCTTCCGGGTGTTCAGGTTCTCGATTTCGATTCGGGCGGAGTCGATCACCGGGATCGGGAAGTAGCAGTAGAAGAACCAGCCCTCATTCGGGTTCTCCAGGGGCATGTCGAGCTGAATGTCCGTGCCCATGACCGAACTCTTGTAGGGCCAGCGATCGAAGCCGGAACCGAAAAACGCGCTGAGCGGCGTTTCGACCGCGGCGTCCTTTGCGTCGCCATAGAAGACGCGGAGCACGAGGTTGTGGTGGGCGTAGGCTTCGCGCGGGGCGTGCGGATCGGTGATCGAGACGTACAGGGCGCGGATGATACAGGGCTCCTCGATGTCGATCGATACTTTGCCCCTGGTCTTGAGATCCTCAGCGGTTGAAATCGGCATCATCTTCCGGCCGCGGAACAGCTCCTTTTCGGGTATGCCGCCTTTGAAGGCCTTACCGACTGCCTCCAGCCGTTCGAGTGCGGGTGCATCGAAGCGTCCGTCAAAGCGGGCGACCTGCGTCCCGGCCGGAAACCGCGTGCCGCTGATCGCGTAGGCGCCGGCATTGCCCTTGGACAGGACCTTGCAGCCCTTCGAAAAACCCATGGGCAGCCAGCAGTTGCCGCCGGTCTCCCCGCGCGTGAAGAAGCAGTAGGGCGGGCCGAACGGGTCGATCCCACCGGAGAAGAAATCGGTCCACTTTCCGTCGACCGCGGGCTGATCGTCGGTGACGATGCGAAGTTCGCCGTCGGATTGCTCCGTCCAGATGGTCTGGATCGCGCCTGGGCCATTAACCTCCGCGAGGATCGACCAGCCGTCGTCCGTCGTCCGGGGTTTCGCGCCCGCCGGCGCGGAGAAGAGGAACGGGGTCTCACCGGGCGGGGGGGCGGCGTACAGGCGGTCGAGGTCGAGCATGCGCTTGAGGAGATCGGCCTGGGTGACCGTTTCGCCGGCCGGCGCCGGGCCGGCAAGCGTCAAGAGAACGGCGGCGGCGAGCCACAGCCGGGGGCGGTTGGGCCGCAATTTCGACTGGGTCATTGTCGTTTCCTCGGCAGCGGTGCGTGGGGTATTCCTCGAAGCGGCTCTGGCCGATCAGACGGCGAACTTGATGTTCAGGATGTCGCCGTCCTTCACGACGTAATGTTTGGGCTCCTGGCGGACATGGTTGGCGGCCTTGGCGTCGCGCATGGAGCCCGCCGCGCGAAGATCGTCATACGCGACGGTCTCCGCGCGGATGAAGCCTCGCGCGAGGTCGCTGTGAATCTTTCCGGCGGCCTCGACGGCGGTCGCGCCGCGGGGGATCGGCCAGGCGCGGACCTCATCCTCGCCGGCGGTGAGGAAGGCGATCATCCCCAGCGCGTCATAGCAGGCGCGGATGATGCGGTCGCGGGCGAGGGCCTGGATGCCGTACTCGCCCATGAACGCCGGCCGTTCAGCAGGGTCAAGCTGGATGATGTCGGCCTCCAGCGGGGCGCAGACATTGATCGTGGCGGCGGCGTGTTCGTCCGAGAAGAGCGATGGCCGGCTGATGTCGCGTTCGCCGACGTTAATTGTGGCGACGAGGGGTTTCTGAGTGAGGAAGCCGAAACTGCGCAGGAGCTTCTCCTCCTCGCCGGGCTGGATGACGCCGGTGAGCGGCTTCTCGGCCTCCAGCGCGGTCCGGCATCGCTTCAGCAGCTCGAGTTCGTGCTTCTGCTGGTCGCGCTCCTTGCTTGGCTTCTGGATGGCTTTTTCGAGTTTTTCGACGCGGTTGTCGCAGATGACGAGGTCTGCGAGGAGCATTTCGTCGCGCAGGGCCTTGAGATCGCGCTGGGGATCGACGCCTCCCTTGGGCGCCGGGACGGAGGGCGACTCGAACGACCGGAGAACCAGCAGCAGGGCGTCGGCCTGGCGCAGGGTGGGGAGGTGCCTGGTCAGGCCGGCGTGGTCGGATTCGCCCTCGGTGGAGCCGGGGAGATCGACGAAGTCCATTGTCGCTTCGGTGCGTTTCTTGGGCTTGTAGATCTCCTCCAGCCAGTCGAGCCGCGGTTCCGGGACCTTCACCGCGGCCAGGTTTTCCTCCGATAGACGTAGATGATCGCGCCCCAGTCCCGAAATGGCCTGGAAGAGCGTGCTTTTGCCGCAATATGGGAAACCGACAAGGACGACTCGCATTTCAATCTCGTGTTCAACTCGCCGGTCGGAACCGCGTCGCGCAGGTTGCACGGGGGCCGCGGTTTCATTGTTGGCCGCCGGACGGGGGGTATACTACCGGCGAGCGGGGGGCGAGAGTAGTTTCGGACACTTTTGCGACGGAAGAATGGCACGATGACGGGTCGATTTCAGATGGTCGGAGCCGCCTGCGCGGCGGCAGTCCTGTTGCTGACCGCCTGCGGGGCGCAGGATCTGGATACGTTCCTTGGCACCACGCTGGACCAGGTGGACGACATCCGCAACGACGTGACGCTCGAACCCCAGGACAAGCGTGATGCGCTGGCCGCGCTCGGGATCGACGAAGTGACGATCAACGGCATTCTCCGGTCGGAGCAGTTCGGGAACCAGTTCGGCGGCACGCTTACGACCGCGTTCAACAAGGTTGTCAACGGCGAAATGGCGACGATGACGCCCGACGAGATCCAGATCTACGCGGATGAGGCCGGGGCGGGTACGTTCTCCGACGATGCGGGACAGAAGCTCACGAATTTCTTCGCCGATAATGGGATTACGACCCGCGAATCGCTCGGGGAGGCGCTGGACGATCCGACGATCGAGTTCATCAGCGGCCTGAGCGAGGAGACGGTCCGGGCGGTGTTCGTTGATTTCGATCCGGACGATCTGATCGAGGCCCTGCCGTAAGGAGAATGAACCCGATGAAGCGTTTTCTGCTCTCCGCCGTCTCGTTCGCCCTGGCCATGTCGTTGACCGCGGGCTGTCCCGCGACGGAATCGCGCACGAACAACCAGGGCGGCGGCAGCATCCTGTCCGCCGGTGCGAAATTCGCATCGGGCAGTCTCGCGAACCTGACGCCGGATGAAATCCAGGTCGTCACCGATTTCGTCGCCGGGGTCGTACCGCGTTTCGAAGCGCTCGACGTGGATGACACGGAAGCGCAGGCGGCGGTCGATTTTCTGGAAGCAAATGACATCAATACGGTTGCGGACATTCAGGCGCTCGCGCAGAATCCCGGGGAAATCGAGATTCCCGACAGCGTGCAGGCGATCATCGAAGCAACCTCGCTCGAACAGTTCAAGAACTGATCGAACCGGGAATCCCCGCTTCGAGTGCACTCGCCGGGTCGGGCAATCCGCCGGAACCGTGGTCACTCGAAGCGGGGAATCCGCATGTCCCGACTCGCCTGCCTGCCGGCCGCTTTTCTGATCCTCACGCTGAGCGGTTGTGTCGACACCATCCGTCCAGGGACGCTCCTCGAACGCCGCGGCGACGAAATTGTCGCGTGCGGGCAGCTTTTTCATATCGGCACGCCCGTCGTGCTCTGGACGGATCCTGGCGGGTACGACGCCTATCGGGTCGAGAAGCGATTCGACCGGACGCCGACGACGCAGCCCGAACCGGCCCGATATGGAACGTGGCGGCGCGGCGTTGATCCGGAAATCGACTCGCGCATCCGCGAACGCGGCTGGGACCTCGCGTCGCTTCAGCGGCATGTCGACCTCTTCGTGATCCACTACGACGTCTGCGGCACGTCGGAGCAGTGCTTCAAGGTCCTGCACGACCTGCGGACGCTCTCCGTGCATTTCATGCTCGATCTCGACGGAACGATCTACCAGACGCTCGACCTCAAGGAGCGGGCGTGGCACGCGGCCGAATACAACGACCGGAGCGTGGGAATCGAAATCGCGAACATCGGCGCGTACCCCGTAGAGCAGCCCGCGACCGCGACGCAGCCGGCCGCGCTGCCGAAGACGCTGGCCGAGTGGTACGCGGACCACTGCCGTCGCTGCGGCTGGCCGATCGTGACGCTCCCGGCCGCGATGGGCGACGGGGGAATCCTCACGCCGAATTTCGTCGCCACGCCTGCGCGGCGGGAGCCCGTGGTGGGGTCGATCCACGGCCGCCCGCTGATGCAGTACGACCTGACTCCGCAGCAATACGAAGCGCTGACCCGGCTGACCGCGGGGCTCTCGCGCGTCCTGCCGCGGATCGGGCTCGACGTGCCGCGCGACGCGGCCGGGCGGCCGCGGACCGACCTGCTGAGCGCCGAAGAAATGAAAGGCTACAGCGGGCTGATCGGTCATTATCATCTGACGGAACGGAAGTTCGATCCGGGGCCGGCGTTCGACTGGGACCGGGTGATCGACGGCGCTCGCCGAGCGCTGCGCTGACCGGGGGAATGTGGCCTTGGCGCGACAACTCAGACAGCCGCACGCGGCGCTGGCCGATCTGTGCGAGGGATTTTTCGATTCGCTCGATTTCCTGGCGGATTGTCCGCGCGTCGAGGCGGAGGCGCTGCCCGACGCGGCGCAACGGCTGCTGGTCCACCGCGATCACATGACGACAGTGCTGCAGAGCGCCTACGGAGCGCCGGTGCAGCTCGAGGTGATTGCGGAGCAGCACGAATCGAGGGCGTATCTGCGAAAGATCCTGCTGCGCATCGAACCGGCCGGCCTGATCGTAGAACTGGGCATCGTGCGAATCGACCTGCGGTTCATTCCTCCGGCGGTCGAACGGGAGATCCTGGACCGATCCGCGCCGCTGGGGGATGTGTTGATCCGGGCCGACCTGCTGCGTCGGGTCAGTCCCAGGTGGTTTTTCCATTTTCCCGTCTCGACGCCGATCGCCGCGGCGATGTGCCGGCCGGGCAGCCGGGCGTACGGCCGGGTGGGCACGATTTACTGCAACGACGAGCCGGCAATTGACCTGCTGGAGGTCGTTGCGGTTTGAATCGGACGCGGGAACGGCGGGGCTGCAACGCTGGAACGTCAGTCGACGGCGATCTCCGCGACGACGCCGCGATGGTCGGAATGCAGTGACGTGAACATCTCGCAGTGGCGCGGCGACAGACCGGGCGTCACCCAAACCTGATCGATCGCGAGTACCGGAAAGACACTCGGCCATGTGCAGCGGTAGCCGATTCCGGCCGACTCCCAGGCGCAGGCGGCAAGCCGCCGCAGAGGCTCAAAGAGGATCGAATCGGGCGGCGTATTGAAATCGCCGAGGATGAGCGTGGATTCGCCCGGCCGCGCGGATCGGACGGCGGCGGCGACATCCTCGATCGCGGCACGACGGCTCCGAAGCGGGTTGCTGGGGATATCGACGCAGAGGGCGCGCAGGACGCGATCGCGCAGCTTCACACGGGATTCGAGAAGCCTGGCGCCGCCGGCCGAAATCCAGCCGCGCGATTCGAGCACTTCACCGCGAACCAGCAGCACGAGGCTGGGGGTGCTGGGCGAGAAGGCGACCGTGTAACCGGCCGTCCGGGCCGCGTGGCGTGAGGCGAGGTTGGTGTACGCCTCGACCAGCACGATCAGATCGGGGTCGTGGGCGAGGATTGTTCTGCGCAGGGCGGTATCCGCGAAGCGCTGACCGGTGACGTTCCAGAGGACGACTCTGGCGGCAGGGGCCGCAACCGTCTGAGCCGGGGGTGAATGGCGCCGAAAGTTGACGGTCAGCCAGTGGACACTGCTTGTAATTGCGATTGCAGCCGCCGCGATCAGAAGGCGACGCCGCCGGAGTCGGAACGCGACGAATGCCGCGACGAGACAGGCCAGCGCAAGCAGCGCGGGTTGCATCAGGTAGAAGAAGACGGCGAGCCACGAAATCCCGTCGCGCACGGTCAGGCGCTGGAGCCACGCGCCGGCCGCCGCGGCGATGGTCATCCACGCCAGGCAGGCGAGCGCTGAGGCATGGCGGCGCTGAACCGGCGGGCGGTGCGGCTGGGCGGGAGAACGCGGCTCATCGCGCGGCGAAGGTCGCATCGGGCTTTAAGTGGTACGCGGGACGGGCGTGCGGGTTCGGAGAGCCCCGGGCGGAACGGATGACACCTCGACAGCGGGGGGAACGGAAGCGTGGGCGGGTCGTGCTCGTGCGTCCGCGGTCGAGCGCCGCGCCAGGTACAGACACTCAATCGGTGCTCAAGGCGTTGGCGAAGTGGGTTTCCTGAATGGGCACAACGCACTCGAGAATTTTCTCCAGAACGCGCGCAGGCGAACCGACCGCAGCGACCTCGCGGATGATCGCGGGGGAATAGTGGCTCAGGACCGGCTGCGTTTCGGCCTCGTAGACGTCCCAACGCTTTCGGATGACCTCCTCCTTGGCGTCGTCGATGCGGTTTTCCTTGAGCGCCCGGCGGCGTAGACGCTTGATCATCTCCTCCTTGTCGGAGCAGATCAGGTGAATGATCTGGAGAACCTCGATGTGCTTGTCGAGCAGGCGGGCCTGGTTCACGTTTCGCGGGATGCCGTCGAGGATGAGCAGGTCCGTCCGGGGCTTGTACTCGGCGAGGCCGGTGCGCGCGTGCATATTCTGCTGCCACATCCGGATCGTGACGTCGTCCGGAACGAGCAGACCCTTGCCCGAGTACCGGAGAAACGTCCGGCCGAGCTCGGAGGACATATCGAGCGTTCGAAATACGTCACCGCAGGAGAGGTGGTAGAAGCCGGGAATGCGGCCGAGGATCTTTCCCTGAGTTCCCTTGCCGGCGCCGGGGGCTCCGAACAACAGGACAGTCTGGTAGCGCGTGGACATGCGTCGTCGTTCCGTATCGAGAAAACAGAGCGTACCCTACTGGCCCTGCACCGCGCAAACAAGGCGGGTGCGAGCGGCGTGGGGGCGGTCCTCCGAAGGGTATTTCGGCGGATCGGGGCGCGAACCTTGGCTGCGCCGGTGGATGCCGTGCCGGGGCAGCGCGGCCGCTCAAGGCAGACGTTTCCCGGGCAGCGCGATTTCACGCAGCTCGCGCGGAATTCGCGCCTCCCGTCGAAAAACGACGCCGCCCTGAGGCCGCGAGGCGCGAACTCAGGGCGGACGTCGTGAGTTGAAATCAGCGGCCGCGACGGCGGTAATTCCGCTTCATCGAGAGCAACCCGAGGATGATCAGCGGCGTCGCGGAGAAGCCCGCCGTGCCGCATGCACCGGTGCCGCAGACGTCGAATTCATCGAGATTCGGCTGGTCCTGGCCGGTCTGATCATCGTCGACAGGGGGCACATTTGTGCCGGAATCGACGCCGGGGCCGCGCGGGAGTTCCGCCTCATCGATGGGCTCACGGATGTTCCGGACGTTGTTCTGCCGGTTGGTCGTGATGAGGGTGGGCCCGGTCGGAGCCGCGGGCGGCGCCGGCGGCAAGGGGGTCGGGTCGCAGACGTCGCCGGTGCCGTCGGCGTCACGGTCGAGCTGGTCGGGATTCGGCGCGTTCGGACAGTTGTCGCAACCGTCGCCGATGCCGTCCAGGTCGGAATCCTCCTGGCCCGGATTCGGCGTCGTCAGGCAATTGTCGATGCAGTCCGGCACGCCGTCGCCGTCCGTGTCGGTTTCAGGGCGACCGCAACCGCACGCACCGGGGCTGGTCTTGAGCGGATCGTCCTTGCAGGCGTCGAGGCAGTCGGGCACACCGTCGCCGTCGGTGTCGAGGTTGTCGTCGCGACCGGGGCAGCGGTCGTCGCAGTCGGGCACGGTGTCGCCGTCGCTGTCGCGATCGGTGACGCCGCAACCGCACGCGCCGGGGACGGTCTTGAGCGGGTCGTTCGGACACTGATCGCACGCGTCGGGGGTTCCGTCGCCGTCGCTGTCGAGCTGGCAAATGTCCAGGACGCCGTTGGCATCGCAATCGGCCGCGCCGGCGGCGATGTCGCACGAATCGGGGATCCGGTTGGCGTTGCAGTCAGGGTCGGGCGTCGGGTTATTCCCGACGAGGCCGAGGTCGTACTCATCCGGCCGGGTGTTGGCATTGCAGTCCTGCGAGCGGCCGTCGCGGATGTCGCAGAAATCAAGGAGGCCGTTCAGGTTAAGGTCGAGCTGCGGGTTGTTGCGAATCTCGTCGGCGTCGTTGAGGCCGTTGTTGTCGCAATCGGACAGGAACTCGAGCGCTCCCATGTCGACGAAGGGCAGCAAGCCCGCGCCCACGGCCGTGCCGGCCTGCGCCCGGCGGACCGCGCCGGCGAGATCGACCGGCAGCACTTCGCTGGTGTCGCCATTGCCGTCGAGGTCGGCGATGTCGCGGACGATCAGCTCATTGTTGCCGACGTCGATGCAGGGGGAGTCGGGAAGAAGCGCGAATCGGCCGGCGGCCGCGTTTTCGAAACGCGGATCGCCGCTGATATTGCCGACGCCGTTGATTGCGCGGCCGAGCGACTCGATCAGGCAGAAGCTGACCGAAGGCGAACCGTTGATCACGTCGATCTGCGCGGTTTCGGTGGGCGGGTCGGCGGCGATGCGGTTTCCGAACAGGATCGCATTGGCGATTGAGGTTCGTGCGCCGTCGACGGCGACTCCGCCGCCGGTGCCGCCGGTCGCGACGCTGTTTCCGAAGAGCGTCGAGTTGCTGATCGTGACGAACCCGGAGCCGCCGAGGAACAGTGCGCCGCCCCGTCCGTCGGTGTCAGCCAGAGTCGCGGCGCGGTTGCCGAAGATGGCTGCATTGCCGATCGTCAGGCTTGCGGAACCGGCGGTGGCGACTGCCCCGCCGCGGACGAGGGCGCGGTTTCCGCGGATGGCGCAGTTCATGATGGCGGGACTGCCGCTGACGACATACACCGCGCCGCCTTCGCCGCCCTGATTGTCCGACAACAGCGTCCGGACGATCCGAGGCGCGCCGCCCGAAACGCTGATCGCGCCGCCGAAATTTCCGGCGAAGGCGGGGTCGGCCGACAGTCCATTACCCGTGAACTCGCACCGGTTAATGAGCGGGTCGCCGCTGAATAGCGCGAGCGCGCCTCCGGTCGGCGCCGAGTTGCCGGTGAACCGGCAGTCGGTCGCGATCAGATTTCCGGCGGCGTGGATGCCGCCGCCGCTCTGGCCGGCGAGGTTTCCGAGGAATACGCAGTTTTCGAGCGTGACGGCCGACGTCTCACCGGCGCTCGAAATCGCCCCGCCGAGATTCGCCGCGACGTTGGAGTCGAAACGGACCATTCGCAGCGTCACCTGGCTGCCTGTGAGCGCGATGCCGCCGCCGCGGCCGTTGTCGCCGAGGCCGTTCGCGAAACCGTCGCGGACTGCAAACCCATCGATGATCGTCGCAGGGCTCAGGTTCGCGCCGCGGAGGACGTTGAACGAATTGTCGGCGGCGACGCCGGGAGCGCCGATGTCGCCGGAGAGAATCGTCGGGAAGGCGAGCGGATCGCGGACGGCGGGGTTGGCCTGGCCGCCCCAGCCGCCGAGGATCAGGACGCCGCTCGGGATGATGAAGGCGGCGTCACGGTCAGCGCCGGCCGTCGGTCGATAGGTGCCGCCGGCGACGCGAATTTCCGTTGCCACCGCGCCGCCGCTGCCCGCCACGCGGAGGGCGTCGTTCAGATCGCGGAACGGATTGGCGAAGGACGTGCCCCAGATGTTTCCGCCGACGGCGCTGCCGTCGACGAAGAGGATGGGGGCTTCGCATTCATCCGGGATACCGTTGACCGGGTCGACGTCGCCGGACGTCGCGCCGGCGATGTCGCAGGAATCGGGGATGCGGTTGCCGTTGCAGTCGATGCCGGTGACCGTGACCGTCGCCTGGCAGGTCGAGATCAGCAGCTGCGCGCCGCGGTCGCGAACCGTAAGCGTGACAGTGTGGTCGCCGATCGTGGTGAAAGGCCCGGAATTGTCGAGGAAGAGGTCGACGCCGGTGCCTTCGGGGTCGAAGGAGCCGTTGTTCACGTCATCGGGGGTGATCGTCTGGTTGCAGCCCACCGTGGAGTCGAGCGTGACGTTGCGGCAGATCGCGACCGGCGGTTCGTCGATGTCGTTGACGAGGATGACGAAGTCTTCTTCGTAGAAGAGGTTGCCGCTGTCGGTGACGCGGACGCGGATCGTGTGCGACGGGGCGGCCTCGAAATTCAACCGCGTGCTGTCGGCCACGACGACCTGGTCGCCGTTGACCGTAAACCGGCCGTCGGCGTCGTTGACCAGCGTGAACGTAAAGGTCTCATTGAGATCCTCGTCGACGGCCGCGAGCGTGCCGACGAGGGTCCCGTTGGCGGCGTTTTCATCGACATTCGGCACGGCTCCGGCGGCCGGCGTCAGCGTGAGATCGCTCGGCGGCTCGGTCGTGTTGTTGATGACGATGATGAAGTCCTCGGTGTAGGTGAGGGCGCCGCTGTCGGTGACGCGGACGCGGATCGTGAGCGTAGGCGTCACTTCGAAATTGATATCGGCGCCGGGGGCGACTTCGACGCGGTCGCCGTTGATGACGAAGCGTCCGCCGGCGTCCGCCGGGCCGTCACCGAACGAGTACGTGTGCGTCTCGTTGGCGTCCTGATCGACGGTCGAGAGCGTGCCGACGAGCGTCCCGCCGACCGAGTTTTCGTCGACGTTGACGACGCCGCCCGAGGCGGGGGCGAGGTCCATGTCCGTCGGCGGCTCGTTGAGGTTATTGAGGACAATCGTGAAGTCCTCCTCGAAGGTCAGGTTGCCGCTATCCGTGACTCGCACGCGGATGACATGCGACGGGCTGGCCTCGAAATTGAGGTCGGCGCCGGGGGCGACCTCGACGCGATCGCCGTTGACGGCGAAACGACCTCCGGCGTCGTTCGTGAGGGAGAACGTGAACGTCTCGCCGAGGTCCTCGTCGGTCGCGGTGAGCGTCCCGACGAGCGTTCCCGCCGGCGAATTTTCGTCGATGGTCGGGCTGGACGGGTTCATGGTGATGTCCGTCGGCGGCTCATTCAGGTTGTTGACCGCGATGACGAAGTTCTCTTCGACGAAATTGTTGGCGGCATCGGTCGCCCGGATGCGGATCGTGTGACTGGTTGCGGCTTCGAAATTCAGGTTCGCGCCGACTGCGACTTCGACGCGGTCTCCGTCGAGCACGAAGCGGCCGCCGGCGTCGCCGTCGGGCCCGGCGAACGTGAAGGTGATCGTCTCGTTCTGGTCGGGGTCGTCGGTCGAAAGCGTGCCGACGAGCGTGCCGGCGGCGGCATTCTCGTCCACAGCCGGCGTGGCCGGATTGATCGCGATGTCGGTCATCGGTTCGTTGACATCGGTGACGGCGATGAGCACGTCCTGCTCGAAGGTCAGGCCGTCGGAGTCCGTCGCAACGACGCGGATGGTGTGCGAAGCGTCGGCCTCGAAGTTGAGCAGCGAACCGTTAGCGACGACGACCTGGTTGTCGTTGATGATGTCGAACCGGCCGCCGGCATTCTGTTCGATCCCGCCGCCGTCGACCGCGAAATCAAAGGTGACGGTTTCGCCGGCGTCCGCGTCGGTCGCCTCGAGTTCGCCGACGAGCGTGCCGTTCGCGGCGTTCTCGTTCACGGAACCGCCGGATGCAAACTGGATACCGGTCGGCGCTTCGGGGACGTCGTTGAGGGTGATGGTGAACTGACGCGTGATTGAATTGCCGCCCACGCCGCCGTTGTCCGTCACGATGACGGAGATAGGATGCGAGGGATCCGTCTCGAAATCGAGCAGGGCGCTGTTTGCGACGCGCAGCTCATCGCCGACGATGGCGAACCGCCCGCCGGCATCTCCGCCGCTGTCGAACGTGTAGACGAACGTGTCGCCGGCATCGACATCCGTCGTGGAGAACGAGCCGATGACCGTGCCATTGGCGGCGTTTTCATCGACGGTGCTCGCCGAGAGCGTGAAATCCGTCGGTGCTTCGTTGACGTTCGTGATCGTGATCGTGACATCGTCGTCGAAGGAGCTTCCGTCGTCGTCCGTGACCGTCACGTGAATCACCAGGGACGTGTTGGTTTCGAAATCGAGGTCGGTGTTGTCCGCGACGCGAATCTCGTCGTCGTTGACGAGTTCGAAGGTGCCGTTGGCGTCGTCGTCGAGCGTGAAGGTGAACGGACCGGCGGACTGGATGTCCGCGGCGTTCAGCGTGCCGACGACGGTTCCGACGGCGGCGTTCTCGGCGATCGTGGCCGGCGTCAGGCTGACGCCCGTCGGTGCGGTGTTGATGATGTCGAGGGTTTCAAAATTCGTGAGCGTGATCGGCTGGCAGCCGTCGATGGTGAGTACGCCGCTGACCAGGCTCGCAGCAACGCCGGCGCCGTCGAAGTGGAACGCATCGGCATCCGCTCCGGCGTTGATTGCAAAGGTGCTCGTGGCGCTGCATGCAGACAGCGTCACGTCGTCATCACGCCCATCCACGTTCACATTGACCGTCGGGAAGCCCGTGTAGATCACCGGAAGCTGGCCGGCGAAGTTTACGTTCGTTCCAGAGATCACCACCGTCTGGTCCGCATTGCCCACCGTGGTTTCAACGGTCAGGATGTCGCCGGTTCCGGCCCCGTTCAGCTGGAACGCGGCGACGTCGGCTGCGTCGATCGGGTGCCGGATGGTCACACCGTCCACACCCGCATTCATCTCGAGCTGGACAAAGCCCGCGTTCTCCAGCGTGCTGATCACGTCGCCGCCGCCGCCCGGAAAGATGATGTCATCCTCGTTGAAGACGAACGTCGATCCGGTGGCGCCGGCGCGGATGATGATCCGGTTCGAACCGGTTCCGCCCCGGTAGGTGGTTCGGTGCTGCTCCAGCACGCCCGCACGAATGTCGAGCACGTCGTCACCGGTTACAAGCTCGACGGTAATCCGCGGGTTGTTGCCCGTACCGAGCACCAGTTCAGCCGTCGCGGCCGGGTTGGGGTCGATGTCCGTCTCGGTCGCATAGGCGCCGCCCGTCGGCAGGTTGTGCGTGAGCCGGTTGGTCGGAGAAACACCGAGTACGAGCGTGTCCGCCGCGGCGACGGTGCTGTCGCCGGTGAAGGTCACGGTGCCGGTCGCCGTGTTGAAGCTGGTGATGTTGATGTCTGCGTGGCCGGCCGAAACTCCGAGAAATGCCGACAGCAGAAGAGTCAGACGGTGCGAAAAGCGCCGCATGGTGCGTCTCCGATCGATGAATCCGACTGATGTCAGATAGCCGTTGAATCGCAATCCGAAGGGCCGCGCTTCGAAGAGCGCAGCCAACCTCGCCGAGTCTCAGCCCAACGGGTCCAGCGTAGCCGATCGGCAGCGCCCGATCAATGGAAAGTCTTGTCAGACCGATAGTAACGTTTCGATTTCTGCGGGCGGCCGATATTCTATGATCCGCCGGCGGGCGGTCGGGCGACGATCGCCGCACGCGGGTTATCGGCGTTCCGGGAGCGAAATGAGCGAGTCAGGCGACCGCACGCCGGGATTGCTTCGCGACGGCGTTCCCGACTGGGATGCGATCGGCTTCGACGTCACGTGCGTGCGCTGCGGCTACAACCTGAAGATGCTCGAACAGACCCGCTGTCCGGAATGCGGACTCGAATTCGAGTGGCATCGGGTGATCAACTACCACCACTCCACGAGCGATTTTCTGTTTGAACATCAGTGGCGACAGCGGCCCGTTCGGTCCCTGCTGACGACGTGGCGGCGAGCGTTTCTTCCGGGGGCGTTCTGGGCCCGCGTTTCGATGTTCGAGCGCGTGCGGGGGCGGCCGTTGCTCGCGACGATCGCGATCGCCGTCGTGGTTTTCCTGCTCGTCTTTCACGGCGTCGCCTGGTTGGCGGGGAAGGCGATTCTGTGGGTCGTCGTACCCGGCGGGTTGCTGAGCGGCCCGTACTTCACGCCGCCGGGGAGGTTTGAGGAAGTCGGCCTCCTGCTGAAGGACATTGGGGAGACGCCGTTTGAGACGGATCTCAAAAACTATCTCTGGTTTCCCGGCGGAGTGCTTTTCTCGCTGGCCGCGGCGCTGCTGCTCGTCATGCTGCTCGGCGAGACGCTGGGAAAGTGCCGGGTACGGCGGGTTCAGGTGCTCCGGGTTTTTGCGTATGCAGCATTGCCCGCGGCCATTCTTCAACCCCTCATCATGCTCGGCGTGGCCATCGGAATGCAGCTCTGGTCCGACACCGCCCGGCTGCCTCCGCCGGTCTGGGCGATTCTGCTCATGCTGGTGGCGGTAATGGCGGCGTTCGTGAGCGCGTTCGGCGCGTACCTGGCGCTCGGATTCAAGCACTACCTGCGGATCCCGCGGCCGTGGCCGGTTGGAATGACCGCAGCGTTCACGGGAATCCTCGCGTTCGCCGCGCTGATGGCGGCCACGACGATCCGTCGCTGATTCAGGGGCGGCGACGATGGCCGCGGCGACTGGCCGCGCAGAAGCTCGCGATCAAACCGGCTGCGAGCGGCATTCCGGGCCCGCAGAGCGCCGTCGTCGGCGATGCGGACACGGGCGTCGAATCGCCCGCGTTCTCGGACTCGCCAGCGACGAGCGCCTCCGCGCCGGCGACACCCGCAGAGTCTTCAAGGAATGCACCGGAAGCCTCACCGGTCGTCTCTCCGGGGAGGAGGCCTGTCCCGGCCGGTCCGTCGAGGTACGCCGCGACCGTCGTATAGACCTCCACCGTTTTGGATCCTCCGGTCGCGTGCACTGTCCAGCGTGCGGATGCGGCGGCCGTCTGCCCGAGGTCGTCGGCGAGCGTGACCGTGACGATGTAGGTGCCTTCTGCCGCGTATGCATGGTCTCCGGTGATGAATCCGCCGTCGACGTTCTCGAGGATACCCCCATCACTCGACACGCCGTCGCCCCAGTCGATCACCGCCAGGTAGCTCGGCGCGAGATCCCGGTCGCGGTATTCGGCTGAAAGAAGGAGCTGGCTTCGCACATCCATCTCCCGCGATCCACTTGCGAGCTCGGACAGGCGGCCGGCGGCCTCCTCCGGCGTCGGGGTGCGCGCCAGCAACTTCTGGTATGCGTCGGAGATGACGCGGGTCCGGACGGCGTCGGAATTCACGATGACCTGCGCGACCGCGGCGATCTCGTAGTTCATGGAATACAGCGTAAGGAGTTCGCCGGACTCGGCGGCACTGGGAGCGCGATCCGAAAGCCGCCGGAAGACGTCGTCGAGCCACGCCTGCGGGTCCGTCTCGATCAGCGGCGACGCGTAGGGCTCGGCCGTCAGCAGTTCGACGGCCAGGTCACATTCACGGAATCCGTGGATCAGGAACTGGGAATAGACCGTCCGCTCAAGCGCGCTCGGAAGGCGATCGAGGAGCCGCTGGAACAAATCGTCGACGAGGATGCCGATGTGCTCATCGGCCATGAGCTTCTCATGCACGAGCGCTTCCGGCGGGAATGACGGTGAGCGAACCCGATCACGGTCAAAGAGGATTTCGGCTTCGGTCGCGGGCCGCCCGAACAGATCGTGCGTCAATCGTTCGGCGAATCTCGCGGCCGGATCCGCGCGGAGGTCGAAAAACTGGCCCACGACGATCGGTTCCGCCTGGGAGGCGGAGGCGCATTGTTCAAAGACGACCAGATTCAGGTCCGCGCGGAGTTCTCGCGGCCCCGTGAACGTCAATACACAGCCCAACAGTGCTATCGCGCGAATCGTGCGCATGCTGCTCCTCCGCGGCGGCAAGCGCCGCCAGACTCGATATGGGTTCATCGGGCGGTGGCGCGGCGGGCTTGGTTTCCGGGCGACAAACGGCGCAGCAGGGCGCAGCGGCCGTGTTTTTTCGGGCAGGCGTGAGCCCCGCGCGGTTGGCGGGGTCTGCGATGGTTACAGCAATCTCATCGCGCGCAGGTCGTCGCATGGCTCGTCGAAGCTGCAACTGCCGAAGGACAGACCGCGCTCCGCGCGGGCATACTGAATCTCGTCGATCGTTGCGCTCGCGTCATTCCAGCAGACGAACTCATCCGAAAATTCGAAGTTTTTGGCGTCGAGTTCCTCCACCACGGCCAGAATGTCGTGGAAGTCGAGAAGGGCGGCGTGGGCCAACGTGACGGCGGCGAAGATATTGAGAAACCCGTGCATCATCGTCCGCACGCCGGGGTCAAAGCGGCGCAGGGGGTGATGCAGCCCCGCCGTGAATTTCATCGGCACGTGCGCATCGAGGCACTGCTGGATGATGTAAGCGACCTGCTCGGTGGATGGGAACGCATCCGCCGTCACGCCGCCGGTTCGCAGCTTGAGGCCGTCGGGCAGCTTCGGCGGAGTGCGGTCGACGCGCAGCTCCGCGTCGAGGTGGGGCATGATCTTGTGATTGTGCCGCGCAATCCCCGCGATGACTGTTCGGATGTGTTCGCGCCAGGGGTCGAGGAGCGACGCCTCGTAAAAGCGCTGGCAGCGGTCGAATCCGGCCGAGTCGAATCGCTCGCCGATCTGGTCGAGGAGCTTGCGGAGCGCGATGCCGTCGCGGGATTTCACAACGGCCGCCGGCAGTTTCACCTCGTAGGCGTCGATGACGGCCCCGCCGCCGGAGCCGTCCCGCAGCCGCTTCATATCGTCCAGGTCTGCTGAGATACCGGCGATGAGGGCCTCTGCGCTTTCACCGGACCGGCCGATTGCGGAGATTCGGAAGGGTGAATCGGGATTCCGAATGGTGTCGCGGAATTCAAGTAGCGCGGCGAAACGCGATGTCGGGCAGACAAAACGCCCGAGCATCCAGGCCTCGGAGCCGGTGCGGAACTTCGCGTAATTCTGAACGGCGGGGGCGAGATCCAACTGCGCGGGCGGAAACAACCCGGCGTAGTCGACGATTCCCGTGAGTAACGTTCGCACGCTCGCGTGCATCGCTTCGGCTCCTTCCTTGCGGTCGGCCCCCAGAATAGCGACCGACCGCCCCGGCCGCACGGCGCGAACGGCGCGTGGGAGGGCGGAGCCAGGACGCCGCGGCGTGGCGGGCGGCTCGGCCGTGCTGCGGCGTTGACAGCCACCCTCGGGGGCCTAGAATTCCGTTCCTTGCCAAGCGCGGCAAACGACCGCCCACCGAAGCGGCCGCCCTCGCGGTGCCGGCCGCCAAGCGGCGAGTGGCGGGGCGGAGCGGCGACTGTGAATCCCGATTTCTGACAGGAGGCACGGGCCGGCTGAGTCAGAGAACGAACCATCGGCGAGGCGCGGGCATGATCGAAGTCAAGAACCTGTCCAAGTACTACGGTAACTTCTGTGCGGTCAATGGGATATCGCTGAACGTCCATGAGGGCGAGATTGTCGGGTTTCTGGGGCCGAACGGGGCCGGAAAAACGACGACGATCCGGATCCTTACCTGCTTCCATCCGGCGACTTCCGGCGCGGCGTCGATCGCGGGGTTTGATGTATTTACCCGATCGATGGACGTGCGGCGGGTGGTCGGCTACCTGCCGGAATCCGTTCCGCTTTACCTTGAGATGCGCGTTCGCGAGTACCTGAATTTTCGGGCGAAGATCCGAGGGCTCGACCGCAGTGCCCGTGCGAGCGCAATCGGGCGCGTCGCCGAGCGCTGCTGGATCAAGGATGTCATCGATCGCCCGATCGCCCACCTGTCGAAGGGGTATCGGCAGCGCGTCGGCCTTGCGGACACGCTTCTGCACAACCCGAAGGTGCTGATCCTTGACGAGCCGACGGTGGGGCTGGACCCGACCCAGATCCGCGAGACACGCACGCTGATCCGCGATCTCGCGAAAGAGCACACCGTCATGCTGTCGAGCCACATCCTGCCCGAGGTCGAGGCGACCTGTCAGCGGCTCGTGATCATCGCGAAGGGGCGGATTGTCGCATCGGGGACGACCGAGGAGCTCCGTCAGCGGGTCACGGGCGAATCGCGGATGATCGCCGAGGTGCGCGGGCCGGACGCGGACGTGGCGGCCGGGGTCCGCGGCCTCGGGGGCGTGAGCGACGTGCAGGTCCAGGCGAGTAACGGGTGGACGCGGCTGACGGTCGCCGCGAACCGCGATGTGCGCGAGGACATCTACCGTCTGGCGGCGCAGCGGAACTGGGGCGTGCGCGAACTGCGTCGCGAGATCGCCACGCTCGAGGATTTCTTCGTGAAGGTCGTCGCCGCGGGACGTACGGCGACGGGGGAGTGATCGATGCGAAATACCGTTGCCATCATGCAGCGTGAGTTGAACTCGCTTTTCTTTTCGCCGATCGGATACGTGGTCATTGCGCTGTTTCTGATCCTGATGGGCGGCATCACGGTCTGGACGGGGAATATCGCACCGGGCCAGCCGGCGACGCTGGCGAATTTCTTCCAGTTCGCTCCGTACCTCCTCGCAATCATCGTTCCGGCGATCACGATGCGGCTGATCAGCGAGGAATACCGGAGCGGGACGATCGAGACGCTGATGACCGCGCCGATCGCAGACGCCGAGCTGGTCATCGGGAAATACCTGGCGGTGCTGGCGTTCTACGCGATCATGCTGGCGGGAACGGGCGTCTACCTGGTGTTCATGTCGATGTATGGAAACCCGGACGTCGGCGCTTCGTTCGCGGCGTATATCGGATTGCTGCTCGCCGGCGCGGCGTTTTTGGCGGTCGGGCTGCTCGCGAGCAGCCTGACGAAGAACCAGATCATCGCGTGGATGCTCGGGGCGGTGCCGCTGGTGCTGATTGTCTGGTTCGCGCAGGCGATGGCGATGAAGGCGGAGGGGACGGTTCGCGAGGTCATTCAGCGGATCAACATCCAGCGGCATCTGGACCAGTTCAACCGCGGCCTCGTTACCGTCGAGGGCGCCGTGTTCTTTCTCGGTCTCGCGGGCCTGTTCGTGTTCCTCAGCGTGAAGGTCGTCGAATCCAAGCGCTGGCGCTGATGGGAGAGTGAATCGCATGTCCTCCATGAATTCCGGCACGCGCCGAGTCGTATACGGCCTGAATGTCGTGGTCACGATCGCGCTCGCGATCGTCGTGACGCTCCTGGTGATCTGGGCGGCGGGCCGGTGGGGCGGCCGGGTCGACCTGACCTCCAGCGGGCGCAACAGCATCAGCCCGAGGACGGCCCAACTGCTGAAGGGCCTCGACGGCGACGTGACGCTGACCGGCTTCTACACGCTGCTCGCGAAGGACCTTCGGCCCAATGCCGAGAAGCACCGCGACCGCGTGGCCGACCTGCTCGATCTCTACGAGTCGGCCGGCCGCGGGAAGATCACCGTCTCGATGATCGACCCGCAGAAGGCGCCGGCCGACGCGGCGGCGGTTCGATCGCGGCTGGTGACGAAGCCGGCGTACAAGGACGAAGCGGCGGGACACATCGAGGCGCTGAATGGATTTCCGGACCTCAACCGCAAGCTCGCCGAACTGATCAAGGTGGAGACGGATTCGATCCTGGCGCTCCAGCAGAAGGACAAGCAGTTCGAGAATCTGTCTCAGATGGCGGGGCTTGATTTTGCACTGAAGTCCCTGATGCGCGACACCGAGGCAACGCAGACGAAGATCGACGAACTGCGCGGCGGCGCGGTGCCCAAATATGGCGCCGCGGTCCAGGAGATGCGAAGCTACCTGACGGCCGTGCAGAAATCTCTGCAGGACGTGCAGGCGTGGATGACCAAGCGGGACAACGCCGCATTTCAGGCGCTGGCGCAGGAGACGCGCGATTTTCTCGCCGCGGCGGCGACGCGATACACGGCGGTCCTGACCGATATCGAGGCGGCGCTCAAGAAGACGGCCGACCTCAAGGAAGTGAAGCTCGAGCAGATCTATGAGCAGCTCCGCAGCGACGGCGTGCTCGTGGAGACGGAGCGCGAGGCGGTGGTCGTACCGGGGTATGAGATCTGGCGCTACCCGCGCGACAAGATGCCCAGCGGTCCGGACGAGGAGATGGAGTTTCACGGCGAGGCGGCGATCTCGTCGGCGATCCTCAAGCTCACGCAGAAAGAGAAGTCCGGCGTCGTTTTTGTGCGGTTCGGCGGCCCGCCGATGCTGAGCATCGATCCGGCGATGCTCCAGGGGATGACGCAGCTTCCGCGGATTCCGTTTGGCATGGCCCGCGACGCGATGGAGAAAGAGAACTTCATCACGGGCGAGTGGGACGTTCAGTCGCAACCCGATCCGCCGCAGCTCGAGGGCGTCACGAAGACCATCTACGTTGTGTTTCCGCCGGTCACGCCGGAACCCGATCCGCGCAACCCGCGGATGCCGCCGCCGGGAATCACGCCCGAGCAGAAGCAGAAGGTGCTCGACGCGGTGGACAAATCGGGCATGGCGGTCTTCCTGGTCAACTGGAGCCGACCGAGCCAGATGAATCCGATGGGCGGGAAGGCGTATGAATTTGCGGACTATCTGAGTTCGCGGTGGGGCATTCAGCCGGACGCGTCGCGGCTGGCGATGCAATTCTTCCCGAACCCGCAGAAGCCGGAACTCTACCTGTGGGACCTGCTCGGGACGCAGGGCGGTCAGATTCCCGGCCTTGATACCGAGAAGGGCGTCGAGCTTACGCCGAATGAGATCGGACAGCCGCTGAAGACCCAGCCGATCGGGTTGACGTACGCGGTGCCGATTCTGACGGCGCCCGCGGCGAGTCAGCCGGCGGGTGTGAAGATCGAGCCGGTCATCGCGGCCCCTGCGAGTGCCGACGTGTGGGCGGTCAAGGACATTCAGCGCGCGATCCAGGACATGCAGGAAAAGCAGGGGACGCAGCGCTACCCGGACGACTCGCCGGGGCCGTTCCCGCTGGCGGTGGCCGCTTCGCGGGACGGCGCGAAGGTGGTGGTCATCGGCAGCGACCAGTTCTTCGCGGATGCGGTTCTCCAGCTTGGACAACTGGTCCAGATCGGCTCGCGCATCGGCGTCGCCCAGCTTTATCCGGGCAATTCCGACCTGTTCCTGAATTCGCTGCACTGGCTCAGCGGCAATGCGGCGCGGATCGCCATCGGGCCCAGCGTGGGTGACATTCCCCGGCTGACGGGGCTGAAGGACCAGGCGACCGCGAACACATGGAAAGCCATCCTCGTCGGCGTCTGGCCCGGCCTGGCGCTCGTCGCCGGCGGTTTCGTCTGGTTGATGCGTCGGAGGTAACACGCACCAATGAATGTGAAGACGACCATCGTTCTGCTGCTGCTGGCGATCGCCGGGGCGACCGCGTATTTCCTCGCGCCGGCGCCCAGCGAGACAACCGTAAAGCCCGAGGAGCCGGCGTCCAAACAACAGCCGCTCTTCGATCCCCGGCCGGATGAAAAGACGATCGTGCGCGCCGTCGTGGAGCGGAAGGGCAAGCCCCGGCTGGTCTTTGAACGCAAACCCAAGGAGGCTGCGCCCGCCACGGCCGCGCCGGATGCTCCGGGTGATTGGGGGATGGTCGAGCCCACGCCGAGCGCGGTCGAATCCTATCTCGTTTCGGGCCTGGTCAGCGGGGCCTTCGTCGCGAATTCGCAGGGAACGATCACGCCCGGAACCAAGGGCGGCGTTTCGCTTGCCGACGCGGGCCTGGAACCGCCGGAGGCGTCGCTCGCGCTCACGGACGCAGCAGGCAAGACGTACAAGCTGGCGATCGGCGTCCAGGCGCCGATGAGTCGCAACTGGTACGCCCGGATCGATGACGCGAAGGAGATTCACCTCACCGACCGTGACTGGTCGTATGACCTCAAGCGCGAGGCGAACGACTACCGCAGCAAGACGCCGATCCGCCTTCAGCGCAACAATGCCAAGCAGGTGAAGATCGCGTACGAGGGGAAGACGTTTCAACTGACGAAGGGCAGCGGCGAGGATTGGGTGATGAACAGTCCGGTGAGCGCTTACGCCAACGCCGATCGCGTAAAGGCGATCGTGAACGCGCTGGGTGCGGTCCGGCTGGACAAGTTTGTCGATGAGAAGAGCGCCGCGGCGGCGACGGCCGGCTTTGAGAAACCGTATCTGACCGTCGAGGTGGTGACGGAGGAGCGGCGGGTCGTGCCGGAGACGCAGCCCGCGACGCAGACTTCGCAGCCCGCCGAGCCGAAGCTGGAGACGATCACGAACACCTACTCGCTGATCGTCGGTGGAGCGGCCGACGTGGGCGGCGGATTCCGATTCGTGAAGCTCGCGGATCAGCCGTGGATCGCGACGTTGGCGAAGGAAAGCGTCGAGCAACTGACGCCGAAGGACCTCCGTGACCCGCGCGTGACCCGGATTCAGTCCGAGTTGGCGACGGAATTGGAGATCACAACGCCGGCCGGTTCCGCGCGACTCATCCGGCAGGGCGAGCAGTGGCAGGGCGAAGGGGACCTCTCGAATATCGATCGCGAGGCGGTGAATTCGCTGCTCCAGGCGTTTGAGGACCTCCGGGCCATCTCGTTCGAGGATAAGCCCGAGCCGCCGGCGAAATTCGGCCTTGATTCGCCGCCGCGGGCGACAATCCGCGTCGTTTCGGCCGGCCTGGTCGAACCCGTGACGCTGAAGGTGCTGAAGGATACGGAAAGCGGACTCAATTCGTACGTGCAGCTCGACGGTCAGCCGTCCGTGTTTGTCGTCAGCGCGGAGGCCGCGAAGCGACTGGCCGTGGATCCGCTGGCGCTGCGCTCGCGGGTCGTTTTCGACATTCGGCCGGAGCAGATTCGGAAAGTCGAAGTGACCCAGGGCGGCGTCACCGAGGCGATCGTGCGTACGGGCATGGAGTGGAATCTGCTCGCCCCCGCCGGTGCGGCAGCCGACCCGGTCGCAACGCGGGAGATCACGACGGACCTCGCGATGATGCGGGCGAAGCGTGTAGTTGCAAAGGGCGAAGACGCGAAATACGGCCTGGATCAGCCGCTGGCCACGATCCGGTTCAGCGTCGAACGGCCCGCCGCATCGCAACCGGCGGCATCGCAGCCGGAGACGGCCGAAGGAGTCGAGCCGGGCGCACCGACGACGGCACCCGCGCCGCCGCCGCCGACCCCGCTCCCGACGTCGCAGGATCACACGCTCATCATCGGGCGGACGGCGGCCGGCGCGTTCGCGCGGAAGGACAACGAACCCTACATCTTCGAGCTGGACGAAACCGTGGTCCGATCGCTGACGGCTGAGTTGATTCGGCGGCAGCTCTTCGATTTCACGGGGGATCAGATCGAGTCGATCCGGGTCGAGTCGAACAACGGCATGGTTGAATTCAAACGCGCCGACAAGGAGTGGACGTACGTCCCGGATCCGACGGTCAAGCTCGTCGCGAAGAAGGTCTCCGACTTTGCGAACGAGATCGCCGCGTTCCGGGCGGAGCGTTACCTCGCGTATTCGGACGCCGATCTCGCGGCGGCGGGCCTGGAGAATACTGTACTCACGGCGTCGGTCCGGCTGAAGGATGGGCGTACGGTGACGCTCAAGATCGACCAGACGCAGTCAGGCGAGCTGCCGCGGAAGGCGGGCTGGGTCGAGATGAAGCGCGTGCTCCTGATGCGTCCGGGTGACGTCGACAAACTGATTCGGGGGCTTGACTACTATGTGAAGCCCGAGGCACCGGCTCCGCAGCCGGGCGGCGGAGCACCTCAAATCCCGGGCGGTTGATCGCCCGAGCGGCGGACGACGCCCGTGCAGGTCCGGGGGGCGACCCACCGGCCGGCTGACCGCCCGGATGCATCGTGATGGGGAGCTGGCGGGAAAACGCGCCGCGATAGACCAGATTCGTCGCTCGATCGGCATTTCACGAACCCGGCGGCCTCGGCCGGAATGTCGGTCCCTGCCCCGATAATCCTCCGAAAATACCGTTGTACGCCTCGGGCGCGTCCACTACTCTGGTGGATCGGGGGAGGGCGCCGCCGTCCCGTCTGTAGCCTGCCCAAGGGAGCTAATCGATGACCGCTCGCCGCCGCGCGACAGCGCTGTCGTTTTGTGCGCTCGTACCGTTCACGTTCGCAATGGACCAGGCGGATCGGCCGGTCGCCGTGAGTACCGCGGTCGTCGAGACGTTGCCCGAGGCGACCATCATCGCCCTCGACCGGTCTGCGATCCGAATGCAGCTTAGCCAGGACGGCCGGGCGCTGATTCACGGATTTCCCCTGGAGGGAGAGTCCGTGACGATCGCGGTCGAGCGGTTCCGCGTGACGACGCCCGAGACGCGGTTTGTGCTCAATGGAGACGAAACACCGGTCGCATTCGACCCTGAGTCGGTGCTGTTGCTGCGAGGTGAGATCGTCGGCCGCGCAGGTTCGCGGTTCTTCCTCGGGCTCGGCGAGACGATCGCAAACGGGTATGTCATGCCGGGGGGCGGGCGGCCGGGGCTGGGCATCACCGGACGTCCGGTCAACGGCCGGGTTCTGAGCGGCGATGAGCTGGCGATCGTCACGCCGCGTGGCGGCGGCAGCCTGCCGGATGTCCCCGCGTGCGGCGTCAACCCGCCGATTCAGTGCGATCTGCCGTCGCCGCAGGGCGGACCGGCGCCGCGCGGCGGTGAACCCCGGCGCGGGCTGCGGCATATTCAGCTCGCGGTCGAAACGGACTACGAACTCTACTCGCTGTTCAACGATCTCGACGAAGAGGCAGCGTACATCGTGACGCTTTACGGCGCGGGCGCCGACATCTACGTGCGCGACGTGGATGCGAACATCTCGCTGTCGTATGTGCGGCTCTGGAATACGCCGGCGGATCTCTTCAACGAACCTGATCCGCTCCAGGCGTTTCTCAACTACTGGAACGCGAACATGGGCTCGGTGACGCGCGACGTGGCCCAGTTCCTCAGCGGGCGGCGGAACCTGCCCGCCGGCGGGGTGGCGTACCTGAACAGCCTTTGCAACAACTCGGCGTACTCGTGGTCGGGCTACACGCTGGGTTACTTCATCGATCCAAGCTACCCCAACACGTTCAACCGGGACATCATGATCACGACGCACGAGCTCGGGCACAACTGCGGCACGCCGCACACCCACGACCTCGGTCTCGACACGTGCAACGACGAGAACACGCAGCCCCGGCGCGGGACGATCATGTCGTACTGCGGCCAGACGTTTACGGGCGGCGACGCGAACCATGACCTGTGGTTCCACACGGTCTGTCAGGACCTCATGGAGACGTACATCGCCAGCCGCCCGTGCATCGGCTTCGACTGCAACCGGAACGGCGTGGACGACGCGACGGACATCTCCGGCGGGGCGAGCGCGGACGCCAACGGCAACGGTATTCCGGATGAATGCGAAGACTGCAACAACAACGGCGTGCTCGACGGGCAGGACATCATCGGGGGCACGAGTCTCGACCGCAACGGCAATGCGATTCCCGACGAGTGCGAACCGGACTGCAACGCGAACGGCGTGCCGGATGATCTCGACTTTACGGGCTCGACGGTCGCGGTCTGGCAGGACAACTTCCAGACCGATCGCGGCTGGACGGTGAGCGGGAATGCGACGTCGGGGGCCTGGCAGCGGGGCGTGCCGGTGAATGACAACGGCTGGCAGTACGACCCGGCGGGCGACGGGGACGGCAGCGGAAGCTGCTACCTGACGGGCAACGTCGCGGGCAACAGCGACGTGGACAACGGCTCGACAACCGTGACGTCGCCGACGATCGACATGTCGGCGGGGGGGCTCGGCATCCAGTACTGGTACTACCTGGTCCTGACGAATTCGAACGGAGCGGACCGGCTGCTGGTCGAGGTGAACTCCAGCAACGGAAGCGGCGCGTGGACGACGATCGCGACGCATACGACCAGCAATTCGAGCTGGCGACAGCATACGATCACGGCGGCGCAGCTCGCGGCCGCGGGCGTCGCGCAGACGGCGCAGATGCGGTTTCGATTCACCGCGAACGATGCGGACCCGCAGTCGATCGTCGAGGCGGGTCTGGATGGTTTTACGATCGGAACCGTGCTGCCGCCGGTGAGCGTCGATTTCAACGCGAACGCCGTGCCCGATGACTGCGAGGGCGACTGCGATGATGACGGCACGCCGGATTACAACGAGGTCGTGGCCAACATGGCGCTCGACCTCAACCGAAACGTGATCCTCGATTCGTGCGAGGACTGCGACGGCGACGGGATTACGGATCTCGTGGAACTCGACCACGCGCACAACATCTGGGTCGCGAGCCGGGACAACACGGTCATCAAGGAATATCTCGCGACGTACGGGACGCAGACGGGGACGTCGACGAACGCGGGGCTCGACGAGCCGTCGGACCTGATCATCACCGATGACCGGCGGGTGCTCGTGTCGACGATCACCGACAGCCGCGTCGTCGAGTTCACGGTCTCGGGCGCGCTCGTGGGCGACCTGGTCGCGCCGGGCGGCGGCGGTTTGAGCCGGCCGGGAGCGATGGTCGTTTCGCCGGCGGGGACGCTGCTGATCGCGAGCAGCGCGACGAGCAGCGTGAAAGAGTTCAACCTCGCGACGGGGGCGTTCATCCGCGACTTCGTCGCCGCGGGCGCGGGCGGGCTGGTCGGGCCGTTCGGAGTCGCGTTTGGACCGAATGGCAACCTCTTCGTGACGAGCAGCGACAATCGCGTGCTCGAATTCGACGGCGCGACCGGCGCGTTTGTTCGCGTGGTCGTGGCCGCGGGGGCGGGCGGCCTCGACGGGCCGCACGGGCTGCTCTTCCTACCCACGACGGGCAATCTCCTTGTCGCCAGCTACCACACGGACCAGGTGTTGGAATACAACGGCACCACGGGCGCGTTCCTTCGGCAATTCAGCCAGGTGGGTGACGGGACCGTGCTGACGATGGACCAGCCGTACTGCATCCGGCTCGGACCGGATGGCGACGTGTACGTGAGCCGGGCGCACGACCACGATCTGCCGCCGCCGGGACCGGGCCCCGCGCCGCTGCACCTGACCAACGCGCGGGTGTACCGTTTCGATGTCGATTCGGGGTTCTTCATCGCCTCGTTCCTGATGGGCGTGAATTCGGGAATCCTGTACCCGACGGGCTTCGACTTCGTTCGCGACAACGGCACGGACTGCAACAACAACCAGCGGCCGGACAATTGCGACATCGCGGACGGGCGGAGCGCGGACGTGAACCACAACGGCGTTCCGGACGAATGCGAGGACGTGATCTGCGTCGGCGATCTTGACGGGGACGCGGACGTGGACATCGGGGACCTGGCGCTGCTGCTGTCGAATTTCGGCGCCACGGGGGCGGCGACGGGTGATCTGGACGGCGACGGCGACGTAGATATTGCCGATCTGTCGCTGCTGCTGAGCCGGTTCGGGCTGAGTTGCTGACCGGATGGCGCCGTGATATCGCGGGCGCATGCAAGGTGATCAAGATGCTCACCGTGCGCGCGCATTAGATTTGCGCACCTTCTGATAAAAACGGCGTTTCGGCTCGGCCAGGCGTGATCTAGAAAGTCAAGCTGTTTCCATTTTGAGCATCTTGAAATCTGGTTCACGATGATGCCTCGGTTCGCAGCTATGGCGATGGCTGCCGCGGGTGCGCCGCCACTTCTGATTCTTCCCGGTGTTGATGCGTCCGTGGGGAGTCGTAACGGTTCTGGCGGTTTCTGGTGTTTTCTGGCGCAACGAGCGAGGAATGGCCTGGGGGGAACGGACCCGCGCCGGACTGATCTGGCTACTTGTCCCGCCGCCGCCTCGGGCCGCCCGTGAGGACAAAGCCGTAGAGACGCCACAGGTGCCGCAGGTAGCGCATCTGCTCGCCGACGGAGAGCTTGGTCCTGCCCGCGTGGCGATCGGCGAAGGTGATCGGCGTTTCGACGACGCGGGTCCAACCGTGGCGGACGATCAACTCCAGGGCGATCTTGTAGCCGACGGGCCGGAGCGAATCGAGGCGGAGTGCGGCCGGGCGAACGCAGAAAAAGCCCGACATCATGTCGCGGACGGGCGTCAGGGGGCGTGCCAGGATCCGGCCGGCGAGGCTGTTTAGTCGTCGGTGGAGCGGCCAGTAGAGGTCGACCGCTGCGCCCGGGACGAAGCGGCTGCCGACGGCCATCTGAACGTCCGGGTTGGTCATGATGTCGAGCAGCGTGGGGATCGCCTCGGGCGGGTGGGAGAGGTCGGCGTCCATCACGACGGCCAGCGAGCCCGTCGCCTCGCGCAGGCCGCGGATGACGGCGGTCGCGAGGCCGCGCTGGCCGCGTCGAACGATGCAGCGAAGAGGGAATTCGCGGGCGAGTTCGACGCAGCGGGCCTCGGTCCCGTCGGGCGACGCGTCATCGACGATCAGGATCTCGAATGGGCGCCCGGCGAGCGCCGCCGCGATCCGCCGGGTGAGCGGTTCGGCGTTGTCCCGTTCGTTGTAGGTCGGGACGACCACGCTGACATCGATGCTCGGCTCAATCATCCCACCTGCTCGGGTGCAGAACGCTCGGACCGCTCCGGGCGTTTTTCTGACAAGTTCATTCGGGTGTCACGACGGCCGGCTCGCTCGTCGGCCTAGTCCCCAAAGGCGAAGCGGATGATCGCGTAGATCGCCTTCACGCCGTCTTTCCAGGTGATCTTCTTGCCTTCCTCATAGGAGCGGCCGGAGTAGCTGATACCGACCTCGTAGATTCGCCAGCGGCCGCGGGCGACCTTGGCGGTCAGTTCGGGCTCGACGCCGAAGCGGTCGCTTTTGATGCGGATTCCTCGGAGCACTTCGGCCCGAAAGACCTTGTAACAGGTCTCCATGTCGGTGAGATTGAGGTCGGTGAACATATTGCTGAGCATCGTGAGGAAGCGGTTGCCCAGCGAGTGCCAGAAGTAGAGCACGCGATGCTCGTCGCCGCCGACGAATCGGGAGCCGAAGACGACGTCGGCCCGGCCGTCGAGGATGGGCCTGAGGAGCTTGGGGTACTCGCGCGGGTCGTATTCGAGATCGGCGTCCTGGACGAGGACGACATCGCCGCGGGCCTGGGCAAAGCCGGTGCGGAGGGCGGCGCCCTTGCCCTGGTTCACCTCGTGGAGAATGACGCGGATGCTTGCGCCGGGGAAGCGCTGGGGGAGTTCGCGGTAGAGGTCGCGCGTGCCGTCGCGCGAGCAGTCGTCGACGAGGACGATTTCGCGATCCATCTCCACGGGCGAAGCCAGGACGCGGCCCAGGATTTCGAAGAGCGTGCCCTTTTCGTTGTAGACCGGCACCACGATGGACAGGAGCATTCCGTTCTTCCGTTTTCGACAACTCGACCCGCGCCGACCGACGGCCGGCCGCTACATTGTCGCCAAAAGGAGCGGACTTGGCACGCCCGCTGTCGAGTCGGCCACCGACCGCAACTCCGCCCGCAACCGCGGAATCGGCAATCTCCAGAGCCGCCTGGCCAGGGGCGACAATCGCTCACCGCCTGCCAGCGGTTCGTCGAACGCATCGAGCAGGAGCCGTTCGCGCGCCCGCCGGTCAAACTCGGGGCGGCGGAACTCCTCCCAGGCCGAGAGCAGCGCCGGCAGCAGCGGCCCCGGGCGTCCGCCGAGGCTGAGGCCGGCGAAGACGAGGAGCGCCGCGGACTCGTACTGGGGCTCGGCGTGGTACGCAATCATCAGATCGCGCACACCGAGCGCGATCCGGCCGCGGTCGAAATGCAGACAACCGCGGACGTAGCGTCCGACCGGACACCGGGGGGCGGCGGCGAGGCGGCGGTGGAGCCATTCGGCCCGCGCGTCGCCGGTGCGGCCGCGAATTTCGTCGATCAATGTTCGAATCGGCGTTGCGTTCATTGCGATCGTTCACGAACGAACAGCAGGTACTCCCCCGGCGACTTGGCCACGCTACATCCCGCAGCGAGCGGGGTCAAACCGGCGATCGCGGGTCAGCGTCCGGTGAATTTTGGCTTCCTCTTTTCGAGAAAGGCCAGCACGCCTTCGCGGTGGTCGGAGGTGTTGCCGGCCGTGAATTGGAGAAAGGCCTCGGTCTCGAGCTGGTCGTCGAGAGACGCCGTCCAGGCGGAATTGAGGAGTCGCTTGGTCAGGCCGAGGGCCCGGGTCGGCATGGCCGCCAGTTTCGAGGCGATTTCCGCGGTTTTTTGCGGCAGGTCGGCGTCTTCGACGACGCGGTTGACCAGGCCCCAGGCGAGGGCCTGCTCGGCCGGGAGCTTCTCGCCGAGCATCAGCAATTCCGCCGCGCGGGCGTAGCCGACGTGCTGCATGAGTGTCAGGCAGGCGGCTGAGTCCGGAACCAGGCCGATGTTCGTGAAGGCCATGGCGAAGGCGGCGCTCCTCGCGCAGATCCGCAGGTCGCAGGCGAACGAGAAGCTCGCGCCGGCGCCGGCGGCGACGCCGTTGATCGCGGCGATGACCGGTTTTTCCAGTGTTCTCAGGCGGGTGACGATCGGGTTGAATTTCTGCCGGAGGTGGGCGGCGAAGTCGATTTCGCGGGCCTCACCAGGCTCGGTATAGCGGTTCCTGATCTCCGCCAGGTCCTGGCCCGAGCAGAACGCACGGCCCGATCCGGTCAGCACGACGCAGCGGATCGCATCCTCCCGCTGGGCGGTCTTGAGGGCCATGGCGAGTTCGATGCTCATCTGCTCGTTGTACGCGTTCAACGAATCGGGGCGGTTGAGCGTGATGGTGAAGACGCCGCCGTCCGCGGCGGCCGTGATTGTCGAATAGGTGCTCATTGGCCTGGTCTTTCTATATCCCGCGTCGCGTTTCGATGATCGTTTTTCTCATTCGCCTGCCACTGCCAATTGCGATCGCTACCCTCACCCGCGCCCGCGCGCGACCGCGACCGCGACCTCGCCCTCGCTAGCGCGTCGGGCTCGGACTCGGACAGGTCGCCGTCAGACTTCGACGGCTTCGAACACGACGCGGTCTTCGACGCGTCGCGCGAAAAACGCGTCGATCTGCTTCAACTCCGTGACGCGGGCGACGAACGCCGTTGCGCGGACAAGATCGGCGCGCTGCACCAGCTCCAGACGCCTGTCGGTCAGGCCGAGGCGCGTGGCATAAAACGCGCAGCCCTCGTGGGCGATCAGGACGATCCGGCGGAGGTGGTGGACCTCGACGAGGAATTTGAGTTCATCGATGACGCCCTGCTCTTCCAGGTGCGCCTGCGGATGGCCGGCAAGACACGCGGGGCCGCCGGGGAGGGCCACACGGTCGTACCGGGGCAGCTTCAGGCCGACGTGGAGAAAGTCATCAAAGTGCTCGCCGACGCGGCCATCGGAGCAGTAGATGGCCGCGGCGTGAATGCGCGACTGTTCATAGGGCACCCGGCTTTCATAGGGTGTATTCACCGCCATGCATTCACCTCCGTGGTTTTCCGGGAACTTGTCCGTCTTCCCGGCCGAACGCGCCCGGCATGCGACGCGCTCGTGACTATTTTCCCATGTACACGGGCCGGCGCTTCTCAAGGAACGCGCGCATGCCCTCCTTCTGGTCCGCCGTCGCGAAGAGCATGTAGAAGAGCTTGCGCTCATACTCGAGGCCCTCGCTGAGGGCCGTTTCGTGTGCCTTGAGCACGGCTTCCTTCGCCAGGCGCAGCGCCAGCGGGCTCTTCGTGCAGAGTTCGTAACAGACGGCCAGCGCTTCCCGGAAATAGTGCTCCGGCGGAACGACGCGGCTGATGAGGCCGATCTCCAGCGCCTCGGCGGCGGTGATCATCCGCCCGGTCAGGACCATGTCCATCGCCCGAGCCTTGCCGACGCTGCGGGTCAGCCGCTGCGTGCCGCCGGCGCCCGGCATGACGCCGATGTTGATCTCCGGCTGGCCGAAACGGGCGGTCTCCGCGGCGATGATGATGTCGCAGTGCATCATCAGCTCGCAGCCGCCGCCCAGCGCGTAGCCGCTGACGGCCGCGACGATCGGCTTCTGGATGCGCTTGATCCGCTCCCAGCGGGCGAACTGGTTGCGGTGGTACATGTCGACCATGCCGGCGTCGGCCATCTCGCTGATATCGGCACCGGCCGCGAATGCGCGGTCATCGCCGGTGAGGAGCATGCAGCGGATATCGGGGTCGGCGTCGTATTTCTCGAACGCGCTGACCAACTGGACCATCGTGTCGAGGTTCAGCGCGTTGAGCTTGTCAGGCCGGTTGATGCGGGCGATCCCGACCCTATCCCGGGTTTCGAGGAAAATTTCGTCTGCCATGGCGGCAGATCGTACCGCAGGAGCGCTGTCCCGTCCCGGGCGAAACGACGGGCGCGCGGCCGGATTCCTGAGCGTTTGAGAGGGGCCGGGGATCCAGATCGCAGTTGGATCATCCCGTGGGGAATTGTATGAACTGCGCGGGCACGCAGTCCGTCAGCCAGACGCCATTTTCCGAGAGGTAGAACACGTGCCCCGCGGAGGCCATTCGCCCGGCGAGAATCTCCAGCACGACCGGCTCGCCGTGTCGCCGGCCGACCTTTCGCGCCGTCGTCTCATCGGGTGAAAGGTGGACGTGGCGCCGCTGACCCGGAATGAGCCCCTGCGAGCGGATGGAGTCGATGAACCGCGTCGCCGTGCCGTGGAAAAGCCGGTTCGGCGGCGGAGTCGGCGAGAGGTTGAGTTCCACTTCAATCGAATGCCCCTGATTCGCGCGAATCAAGAGGCCGTCGCCGCTGATCGCGAAGCGCTGCTTGTCATTTTCGGCGACGACCTGGTCGAGCAGTTCACGATTGATCCGCACACCGTGCTCGTCGGCACGCTGGATCAATTCCTCGATATCTGCCCAGCCGTTTGAGTCGAGCGCAAGACCGATTCTGTCCGGTTCATGTCGGAGAATGAGGCTCAGGAATTTGCTGACGCGGACGATGTCACGCGACATCCGCAACTCCCGCAACGCGCGCCGATCCATCCGCTCGAATGCATGCGCCGCCGCATGAGAACGAACCGAAAGCGCCTATTTCGCCTTCTCCTTCGCCCACGAGTCCTTCAGCGACACCGTGCGGTTGAATACCAGGCCGGCCGGCCCGGAAGCCGCGTCCACGCAGAAGTAGCCGTGCCGCTCGAACTGGTAGCGCGTGCCTGCGGCGGCGCCGGCCACGCTCGGTTCGACCCGCGCCTGCACAACCTGGAGCGAGTCGGGGTTGATGTTCGTGAGCCACGCGGTGTCGATGGTGCGGCCGCCGGCGGTGGTTTCGGGCTCGGCGGAGAATTCGGCGGCGACATCCTCGGGGTCTTCGGTCTTGAAGAGGCGGTCGTACAGGCGGACTTCGGCGGGCAGCGCGTGGGCGGCGGAGACCCAGTGGATGGTGCTCTTCACCTTGCGGCCGTCGGGGGCGTCGCCGCCTTTGGTGGCCGGGTCATAGGTGCAGCGGATTTCGCGAATCGAGCCGTCCGGGTTCTTCGTCACGCCGGTGCAGCGGATGAAGTACGCCCAGCGCAGCCGCACGTCGTTACCTGGGTAAAGCCGCCAGTACTTGGGCGGCGGTGTCTCCATGAAGTCCTCGGCTTCGATGAACAGTTCGCCGGAGAAGGGCACTTTTCGGGTGCCGGCTGTCGCATCCTCGGGGTTATTGACGGCGTCGAGCCATTCGACGCGGGCGGGATCGCCGTGCTCGGCCCAGTTTTCGATGACGACCCGGATCGGGCGAACGACGGCCATCGCGCGCGGGGCGGTTTTGTTCAGATGATCGCGGACGCAGGACTCGAGGAGCTGAATTTCGCTGACGCCGTTGAATTTCGCGACGCCCACGCGGAGGCAGAACTCGCGGATGGCCTCGGGGGTGTAGCCCCGACGACGCATGCCGGAGATGGTCGGCATGCGGGGGTCATCCCAGCCCGTGACGAGGTTGTTCTTGACCAGGTGGAGCAGCTTGCGTTTGCTCATCACGGTGTAGTTGACGTTGAGCCGGGCGAATTCGATCTGCTGCGGGTGGTGAATTCGCCTGCCCCAGGGACCGCTGCCGTCGGTGGTCCGGCCCTCGTTGATTGCGCGGATGAACCAGTCGTAGAGGGGGCGGTGGTTTTCGAATTCCAGCGTGCAGATGGAGTGCGTGATCGCCTCGATCGAGTCTTCGAGTCCGTGGGCCCAGTCGTACATCGGGTAGATGCACCACGCGCCGCCCGTGCGGTGATGCTCCGCGTGCAGGATGCGATACATGACGGGGTCGCGGAGGTTCAGGTTCGGCGAGGCCATGTCGATCTTCGCCCGGAGCGTACGCGAGCCGTCGGGGAACTCGCCCTGGCGCATGCGGTCGAGCAGGTCCAGATTCTCCTCGACCGGGCGATCGCGGAAGGGGCTGTTGCGGCCGGGCCGGGTCAGGGACCCGCGGTATTCGCGGGTCTGCTCGGCGGTCAGGTCGCAAACGTACGCGAGGCCTTTTTTCACGAGTTCGACGGCCCAGTCGTACATCTGCTGGAAGTAGTCGCTGGCGAAGAGGACGCCGGCGAGCGGGTCACGGTCGGTCATGCCCTCCCAGCGTGCGCCGAGCCAGCGGACGTCGGCGACGATCGAGTCGACGTACTCCTGCTCTTCCTTCACGGGGTTCGTGTCGTCGAAGCGGAGGTTGAACTTGCCGCCGAACTCCGCGGCGAGGCCGTAATTCAGGTTGATCGACTTGGCGTGGCCGATGTGCAGGTAGCCGTTGGGTTCCGGCGGGAAGCGCGTGTGTACGCGCGGCCGCCCGTCGGGCCATGTGCCCCATTTTCCGGTGCGGTTGTCCTCGTCGATGATCTGCTGAATGAAATGGCGCGGCTTCGCGACTTCGTCGCCCATGGGTCTGCATCCTTGGCATGCGGCCGCCGGCGGGGCGGACGCGAGAAGGAGGATGATACCTTGAGTCGGCGGCGTGCGGGATCAGCGGGCCGCCGGGGCCCGGCGGCGAAGCTGCGGCAGAAGAAACAGGTAGATGCCCGTCGCCCAGAGAAGCAGGAGGAGGACGGCGGAGGGAAGAAAGACCCAGCGCTTTACGGCGCTGCCGAACCACGAGCCGTCGTGCAGGGCTTCGATAAGGTCGCTCCGTCTCGGGGCGGATTGGAGCACGCGACCATCGGAAACATCGAGCTGGACTTCCCATCCGTTTGTCGCCGTCACCTTCAGCAGCGATTTGTCCGGGCGGACATCAATCCGCTGGATATCCGTCCAGCCGCGCACATCCGCTTCCGGGACGGCGGCCGTCGCGGCGAGAACGGCCTCAAACGAGACGCCGGGCGCTCCATCGCCTCTGCGTTCCGGCGGCTGGATCCACGCGAAGTCCTTCTTGACCTGCAGGAGCACGCCGGTCGCGATGATGAGGAGCAGTGGGAGGGCGATGGCAATGGAGACCCAATAGTGGACCTTTCGCCAGAGCAGTTGCGCGCGCACGATGCGGCCCTCCATGATTCGATCGGAAGCAGGTTATTGCGGGGCGGGGGGCTCGGCGGGTTCCGGAGCTGCGGCGATCGGCGTGAGGTTTCGCGAAATCTGCGTCAGCAGGTCCTGCTCGAGAAGACCGTCACGGCCAAGCGCGACCCATTGCTCGTCGCCGACGCCGCGGGCGCCCTCGACGGTCGGCAGGCGGGGGCTGTAGATACCCAGGAGACCGATCGCGGTCGTGGCCTGGCGGTTCGGGGCGGCGAGGCGGGCTTTTTCCACGGTCACGCGGAGGCGGTACGTCCCGGAGTTGGGCTGGCCGGCACTGGGCGCATCGGCGGCCGGGGCGGAATCGGCCGGCGGGGTCAATGACGCCGTTTCGGGGGTGACGTCGCCGGCGCCGACGGACTCATCCGTCCTGTTCAGCGGCTTCACTTCGATGGAGACGGTGCGACGAATTGTGTGCAGACTGGATTCGAGGAGCTGATAGGGGCCGATCACGTCGCTGCGCCAGGGTTCGAGCCATTGGCCGCTGGTCGTGGGGCCGGCGACGATCAGGGCCTCGGTGCGGTCGACGAAGCTGGGCTGGAAGTCTCGAAGGCGCAGGAGGGAGAGGGTCCGGTCGATGAACTGGTCGCGGTCCGGTATCTCGACGCACAACTCGGTCGGGCCGGCGGGCTGCTGCGGGGCAGCGCAACCCGTTAGAAAAAACATGGCGGCGGTGAAAAAAACGTGCGCGACGTATCGGACCATGCCGGGATGATAAATGGCGGCGGGGGCGATGCAAGCGAGAAGCTATGGGACGCCGGGGGCGCGCGGCGGTGGTTGCCTGTTTCGTCGGCCGGATCGGTTGGGCACTTTGGTAATTCAATGACAGAATTGGGGTGGAAGCTGTCGTGTCCCCCTTCACGACCCCGCGTCAACGGCGTAGTTGGCGCGGGGTTTTTTGCATTCTGGACGCGGCTTACGTGACGGGCGGATTAATGCAGAATGCAGAAAGCAGAAAGCAGAAAGCAGAAAGGGACCTACCGCTTTGGTCGCTTTTTCGACGGCGCGGCGTCGGGGCGCGGGAGGCGGGCGTCGACCGGGGGCAGAGGGGGGCCGCCGCGGTGGGGCTCGGACAGGTAGTAATACGCCGTGCTGCTGTAGTCGTTGGAGAGCTTGTTGGCGTGGCCGTGCTCGATGCTGACGAGGATGCGTTTTCGGAAGCGGAGCGGGTCCTCGACGTGGTAGCGATAGATCGACTGCTTGCCGCGCCAGCGCCACTTCGCGTCGCCGCTGTAGAGCAATACGCCGTGATAGGGGGACTGGTATTCCTGCGTGGGGCAGAAGGCGCAGTGGTTCCAGTCTTCCGTGCCGGTGCCGTGGAGGGAGGGGGGCCAGCGGAGGATGCCTGCGTGCGTGGGGCCGCCTTTATGGGGGACCGGTCTCCGCCCCGTCTTTTTTCTGTTCGGCGCTCTGACTCCCAGAAGACCGGTCGGAGACCGGTCCCCCATCTGGTCACTTCCCATCCCGGCCCAAGCCATCGGATCAAATGCCGGGTCGAGATCGTCGTCGATGAAGACCATGTCATCGCCCTCGCCGTACCAGTCATTTTTCTGGCGGTTGAAGACGTCGATGTCGAGGTGCGCGCCGCAGTACACGCCATCGCCGGCGGCAGCGAGGATGACATAGTTGTCGGCCGCAGCGTCGCCCTTGTTCAGGCTGCGCGGGTCTCCGCCGAACCAGGTCTTGTCGAACCACTCCTTCGGGCGCGGCTCGAAGAAACGGCTCCTCTCGGTGAGCTTGCCGCCGGGGGCGACAAACTTGTCATACTCGTCGCCCCAGCCCTGGGTGCAGAATTCGCGCCGCCACTGCGTGTGAAAGTACGCCTGGCCGTCAACGCGGGCGGCCGAGTCGTAGGCTTCGTAATCGACGTAGAAGTAGTGGTTGTATCGCTGCTCGCCCTGATTCACGACCTCGAGGCGTGCCCCGCGACGGAAGGGCATCGGCCACCAGGAGTTGAATCCGCGGCCGTCTTCGGGGCTCATCATCAACACCGCAGTGACGAAGTTCTTCCGCCTGGCATGACCGAGGCCGAAGAAATCACCGATGGGGCACTCGACGCTGGGCTCGCTCGCGCCGTCCCAGTACAGGCGGAGGATGACGCGGCGGAGGTAGTCGTCGTGCGGGAAGCCCATGGTCATCCAGATGTGGCGAATGCAGCCCGGGCCTTTGATCTCGGCGAGGGTCTTCGTTTCTCCCGCGTCGACTTCGACCCAGTCGCGGTTGCCGCCGGTGCGGTCGAAGCTGGAAACGCGGAGGCTGCGGTAATTTCGCAGATGGGGCAGAGACGACAGGGTGCTGAACGGGGGCATCATTACCTCGAATCAGGTCGGGCGTGAAAACGTGATAATGTGAAAACGTGAAAACAACGCGGGGGAGCGCACGTCCGCTCCGTGTGGGTTGCGTTCCGATTGCGGCCTCTCGTTTTCACCTTTTCACCTTTTCACGTTCTCACGCGTGATTACGCCTTCAGCCCGCTTGTCGCCAGGCCGCGGACGAAGAAGCGCTGGGCGGCGATGAAGACGATGAGCATCGGGAGGATGACGAGCACGCTCGCGGTCATCTGCATCGGCCAGTTGCGGTCGGCATAGGAGTCGCGGAAGACGGAGAGGCCGACTTCGAGCGGGCGCATCGTCATGCTCGTGGTCGCGAGCGAGGGCCAGTAGAAATCGCCCCAGCTCCACAGGAACGCGAAAACCGCGACGCTGACGACGGCGGGCTTGGCGCTCGGGAGCAGGATGTGCCAGAGCAGGCCGATATTGCCGCAGCCGTCGAGTCGGGCGGCCTCATCGAGGCTGCGGGGAATTGTGATGAAGTATTGGCGGAGCAGGAACGTACCGAACGCCGTGCTGAGGTAGGGGTAGGGGACGATCATGCCGAGGTACGTGTTCAGCCAGCCGAGCTTCTGGACGATCGTGAAGAGCGGAACGATGAGCACCGGCGCGGGGATCATCATCGTCAGCAGGAAGAGTCCGAAGAGGGCGTCGCGGCCGCGGAACTCCAGGCGGGAGAAGGCGAACGCGGCGGGGGCGCAGAGGAGGAGCTGGAGGAGGACGACGCCGCTGCTGAGGATGAAGCTGTTGATGGCGAAGCGCCAGACGGGCAGCTCGGGGATCGTCAGCACGGTGGCGTAGTTTTCCGGGTGCCAGCCGCGACTGGCAATGGCGGTCAGCGTGACAGTTGTGCCGCGCGGATAGGTGCCGTCGCCGGCGGGCGGCGGTTCGGCGAGGACACGGCCGCGGCCGACAACGTTGATCGTGAGGGCGACGCGCGGCAAAACGTCCGTGGGCGACGCGAGCGGCTCGGCGGCGATTTCCAGGGACGGGAAAGGCTCCTCGGGCGTGTCACGGATGAAAACGGCTTCGATGATCCGGTCGCGGTCGAGCGTCAGCGTAAGGCGGCTGGTTGATTCCGCCGGATGGCCGCGCCAGCCGGCGAAGCGCCATTTTTCGGGTGCAAAGAGGCCGGCGAGCGTCGGGGGGGACGCGGTCTGGTGGTGGAGCGACGAGACGGCCATCCAGACGAAGGGAACGGCCGTCAGTGCGGCGAGGCCGACGAGGAGGATCGCCCGCACCCCGATTGAAAGAAACCGGCGGATGATTCGCCACTCGCGCGGGTTCATTGGACGGTCTCCCCGCGCAGGCCGTCGCGCATGAGGCGCAGTTGCACCAGTGAAACGGCGAGGATCATCGCCAGCAGGATGTACGACATGGCCGAGGCCGAGCCCAGCTCGAATTTCTGCCAGGCTTCGTTGTAAATGTGATAGAGGACGACATCGGTCGTGTGCTGCGGACCGCCCTGCGTGAGCATGTAGACAGGCGTGAAGATCTGGAAGGCGGCGATGGTGGTCGTGACGACGATGAACAGCGTCGTGGGCAGGAGCATCGGCAGCGTCACATGGCGGAAGCGGGCCCAGCCGCCGCAGCCGTCGAGGGAGGCGGCTTCGTAAAGGGTCGTGGGGATCGCGTGGAGGCCGGCGACGAAGATGATCATGCGCGGGCCGAGGCCGAGCCACATGAAGAGGGTGACGAGGGCGAACATCGCCCAGGTGGGGGAGGCGAGGAAGTTGTTTCCGGAATCGAAGCCGAGCCAGCCGAGGATCGTGTTGATCAGGCCGACGCCGGGAAGAAAAATCCACGACCAGAGCATCGAGAGGGCGACCTGGGAGCAGACGGCGGGGACGTAAAAGAGCGTGCGGAAGAAGCCCATGCCGCGCAGGGGCGGGGCGACGAGCAGCGCCACTGCCAGCGCGAGGGCGACGCTCGCGGGGACGCCATAAAGGACAAAGCGGAGCGTATTCCAGATCGCGCCGCGGAACTCGACGCCGGAGAGGATGTCCGAGAAATTTCCGAGGCCGATGAACTCGTGGCCGGGTTTGATGAGCGGCCAGCGGTGCAGGGCGTACCAGCCGCAGGCGATCATCGGGGCGATGGCGAACGCGAGCAGATAGAGCGTCGCGGGGGCGACGTAGAACCAGCCGGCGGATTGTCGCGAAAACCGAGTCATCGCGTTACCTGAGAAACTCGTCGATTCTCTGCGCCGCATCGCGCAGCGCCCGTTCGATGCGCGCACGGACTTTCGCGTCGTCGTATATGCCGTCATACCGACGGGCTTCGGCAATCTCCGAAACCAGGTCTTTCAGCGTCTGCTGGCAGACTTCCTCGACATAGGGGTAGCGTTCCACGCGCGTGCCCCACTGCGGACGGGAATAGGCCATCTGGCGGAGAAACGCCTGTTCCAGCGGAGAATCCGCATATTTAGCCGCGGCCTTCCTGTTGGCCGAGATGGCGAGGCCGGAGGCGACGCGGCGGGTCTGCACGGATTCGCTGGTCAGGTGCTTCACGTATTCCCAGCCGAGCTGCGGTTCGGCGGCCCGCGACATGACCATGAGGCCGGACTGGTAGACGACGGTGACGGGTCGCGGGAGTGTCGTGGGGATGCTGACGACACCGACGTCGAGGCCGTCGGCGCGGTAGTCGAGGAGCATCCAGTGACCCTTCATGTCCATCGCGGCGCGGGCCGTTCGGAACATGTCGACGCCCGCGGCGGCGCTCTCGATGAGCGTCGGGGCGTAGCGGTGTTTGAACATGAGGGCGATCAGGTTGTGAAAGGCGTCGATTGTCTGGGGCGAGTCGAGGGCGCCGGAAGCGCGGGTGCCGTCTTCGATGAGCACGTCGCCGCCGCCGTTCCAGATCCAGCAGATCCAGAAGGGCATGACGTTCTCGAAGTAGAGCGGGAACTCGACGACGGGCTTGCCGTCGCGCTGGGCGGCCTTCAGCTTCGCGCAGGTGGCGAGGAATTCGTCGAACGTCCAGCCGTCGCGCGGTTCGTCGACGCCGGCGGCCTGGAAGATGCGGCGGTTGTAGTAGATGACCATCGGCGTGAAATCGAGGGGCACGCCGTAGAGCTTGTCGCCGCGGCGGAACGTGCTGACGATCTCGGGAAAATAGTCGTCGAGCGAAAAATCGGGGTCAGCGCGAACGAACGGCATCAGGTCCGCGACGACGCCGTTGTTGATGAAAACGGCCTCGCTCGCGGCGTCGAGATAGCCGGCGTCGGGGACACTGCCGGCGAGATGGGCGAGGAGAAGCTTCGGGGCGTAGCGGCCGGGGCCGGGGATGGGCTCGGAGATGAGGCGGACGCCGGGGTGGTTGGCCTCGTATTCGCGCTCGAAGGTTCGTTCGAGCGAGAGGAAGGCGGGGTTTACGGCGGCGTTCAGCCAATTCGAGACGCGGACGGCGCGCTGGGGGGCGTCGTCATCGCCGCAACCGGCGAGAAGCAGGATAAGGCCGAGGAGCCCGAAGCGAAGCGCGAAAGTGCGAACCCACTGCGCCAGCGGTCGGCCTGTCTCGGTCAGGGACGGATTGGCTCCCGCGGCGGGGTCGCCCGCTGGCGCGGCGGGTTTTGATGTAAGGTCGAGATTCACAGAATCCGCTCCGCCAGGTCGGCCGCGAAATAGATCGGGCCCACCATCCCTCCAGCCGCGCGCCAGTCTCTGACGCGGAAGGCGATTTCGTGCGTCCCCTCGGCAAGATGCACGCCAAAATCGCGGGGGACGTCGCGGGTGCCGTCCCACGTGCCGTGCCGGGGGCCGGCCTCGCCGATTTTCTCGCCATTGACGTACAACTCGAAGTAATCCGCGACCGATTCGCAGTGCAGCGTCCGCCGGCCGCCGGGGTAGGTGAAGCGGCTGCGGAAAATGGCCCAGCCTTCGAAGATCGTCTCGCCCCGATTCACGAGCGGCGTATCGCACTTCACCCGTTTCCAGGGGCCGGCGATCCTGGAGAGGTCCAGCGGGCCGGGGTCGCGGAGGATCGACGACGATTCGGGGTCGAGCCACATCTCCCAGTCCTCGAGGACGATGGCCGTGCCGGTTAGGGGGCCGATTTCCGGCGGAGGACTGACGTCGCCTCGGGATTTCCGGGCGTCGAGGGCGGCCCGGAGCTGCCGACCGGCCGGCGTATCGGAGCGAAACGCGGAGACAATCCGCCACTGTCCTTGGGTGCGGAACTCGATCACGAGGGGGTGATTCTTGGGCGGATGCGAGTGGACGTCGATGAGTTCGACGAGCACGCGTGTCCCGTCGGTGTGGGTGAGGACACGGCCGGAGAGGAGTTCGAAGGCGGCCTCGCGGTGGATCAGGTCGGCGGGCAGTGACGCGTCATGAACGCGGACGACCGGGGTCCACCAGGTGTGTTCCGAGCATTTCCACTGGCCCTTGCGCGGGCCGATGAGCGGCGCGGGCGCGTCGGCCGTGAGCGGCGGCACGATGCGCGAGGGCTCGATGCGGTCGCGGTGCCAGGCCCAGTCGTCGGGTGAGTATTTCAGGCGACCGTCGTTGGTGTAGATGCCGAGGGGCGTGCGGACCGTGTCGCGGATGCCGCAGATGCAGTAGCCGGCGTCGGGGAGTTCGCGCGCGAGCGTCTCGATCTGCCAGCGGCGCATCGCCAGCGCTGCGGCGTAGCTGCGCTTCAGCTCCGCGTCGTCGAGCGCCTGCGCCGGCATAAGCGTGTCGGCGACCATCGTCTCGCCGAGGAGAAGCGGCTTGCTGAGGCGGTCGCGCATGCGGCGCCCATAGAAGCCCCAAAGCGCGTTGTGGACGTAAGGGTGCTCGTCGTGGAAGTCGCCGGCATGCTCGTTGCAGAGCCAGCCGCTGTTGTCGATCGCCAGGCAGCCGGGGATCGTCTCGTGGGCGAGATCGACGACGCGGCGGCTGATCTCGGGTGCGACGTGGTCATTCTCGCAGGTGAACGAGCGCAGGATCACGCACGGGTAGGGGCGATCGCGCTCGAGCATCTCGCGGAATTCGATGAGAAGCGAGTCGTCGCGCAGCGGGCTGGCCCAGACGGGGTACTCCTGCCAGACGAGCATGCCGAGTTCGTCGCAGAGTTCCAGGTAGCGTGTCGGCGGGACCCAGAGGCAGAATTTCACGAGGTTGAAGCCGAGTGACTGGAGTTCGGTGATTTCGCGGCGGATCTGATCGTCGCCGGGCCAGGCCGGCTGGGTCTTCGGATCGAGAATCCGGAAACCGCACGCGTCCGGAAGCAGGGCGCAGTCGCCGGCTGGGTAATACCCCCAGTGCAGGATTCCGCGCACGCGGCAGGGACGCCCGTCGACCAGCAGTCGAGTTCCGTCGATGCGCGACCGCTGCGGGACAGCCGGTGGTGGGGCGGTCGGGCGGGGGTTGATCGAAAGGCCGCGAAGCCCCGCCCAGCGCACGCCGACGACGGGGAGAAATCCGTTCGTGGCGTGCGCCTGGTCCTCGCAAATGATCTCGAGTTCGTTGTCGTCGCGGAGGACGGGCGACAGGTCGAACTCGAACGGTGTCCAGGCTCCGAGATGCGTCCCGACGAGCCGGCCGTTCAGCCGGACGGTCGCGAGCGTCGCGGCCTGCTCGACGCGCAGCCAGGCGCTGGGCCCGGGGCGGGGGAACGACATTCGGTAGGTGTAGCTCGGGGCGAGCGCGGGTGGTGCGGAAGTATCACTCATACGGCGTCACCACGGAGCACGACGAGCGAACGGCGATTCAATCACGGCCGGTGACGGATTTCGCTCTTTGCCCTGCGCATTTCCACGCTAGCGGAACTTCGCGACCATCTCGGCGAGCCGGTCGAGCCCGGCGGTAAGGTTATCCGTCGGCGGGCCGTATGAAAAACGCACAAACTTCGCGAGCGACGAGCCGCCGCCGCGTTTCCTGTGGGGGTTCACATCGAAAAACTCACCGGGCACGGTGAGCACGCGGTGCTTGAAGCCCTCGCGCATGAATTTTTCGCCGGTGTTGATCGGCTCGGGCAGGTCGCCGACGTACCCCCAGGCGTAGAACGTCCCCTCGGGCGGTGCGGGAAATTCCACTCCGAGCGAGGAAAGTCGCTCAACGGTGAGCTGCATTTTCTTGCGGAAAACCGCGCGGACCGCCGAACATTCCTGGTCTGCACGCGGCGCGTCGAGGACGGCGATGCCCGCCCGCTGCATCGGCCGGCTGGGGCCGCCGTCGAGGAAAGAGCCGGCGGCGGTGAAGGTGTGGATGATGTGTTTCGCGGCGACCACCCAGCCGCTGCGCCAGCCGGGATAGCGGAAGCACTTGGTCAGACCATCGACGAGGACGACCGGTTCGCTGTCGACGTCTTCGACGAACTCCGCGGCGGAGACGGGGCGATCCTGACCGGTCGCGTAGTTGTAGTGCGAGTAGAACTCATCGAGCAGGAGCGTCGTGCCGCGGCGACGGGCGAGGTCGACCCAGGCGGCCAGTTCGGGGCCGTGGAGCATGACGCCGGTCGGGTTGCAGGGGTTCGAGATGAGCAGCGCACCGAGGTGGTCGCGGTCGATGCGGGCCTCAAGGTCGCTGAGCGCGATGCGGAACTTGGTATCGGCCGTCAGTTCGATCCATACCGGGTCGATGCGGTGAAACGTCGTGAGCAGGTCTTCGTACGCGGTGTAGTCGGGCGTGAAGTAGCCGAGGCGACCGACGCCGAGGGCGGCGCCGATGCGCGTGAGGGCGGCGCGGCCGCCGGGGGCGATGGCGACGTTCTCCCAGGTGTACTGCGATTTCTTGCCCTGGCGGAAGAGGCGGTTGTAGTGCGCGGCGATGGCCTCGCGATATTCACGGATGCCTTCGACGGGGCCGTAGGCATGGTCGGCCGGGTCGATGTCGAGGCGACTGTAGCGCGGCGGCGCACCGGGGATCTCGCCGACCTCGGGCTGACCCTGGCCGAGATTTGACCAGGCCGGGTCACCCATCTTCCAGCCGGCCTTCATGGCCTCGTTGTTGACGTGGATGACGCCCATGAAGGGCAGGTTGCGGAACGGCGACTGACGCGACGAATGGCTCAAGCGATCCTCCGCGGGCGGGGCCCGGTCAACGATCGGGGGATGGTACCCAAAAGGGGGCGGGGGCACAGGCAATGGGACCGACGCCCGAGGCGCGAAGCTGCTACCGCTGGGCGGATCGAACGGGTTGATTTTGGTCAGGCCAAGCGCTAGGATGGATGAATCGAAGGCGCTTCGCCTTCATCGAAGGGAGGCAGTCCATGTCAAATACCCTTTCGACCCTTGCCATCGGCGGCGCTGCGCCGCTGGCCGGCTGAGCACGGGCCCGCGTCTTTCGAGATCGCTGCTGCCCGCTGCCTTCGACCGTCCTGACTCCGCGCTGACGCCGCACGACGCCATTGTCGCGTGACTGTCTGTCGCTGCGCACTTGTCGCAGCTCGAGTAGACGGCCGCGCGGATGCTCGATCTTTATTTCGGACCGTCCCGGCGCGGCAAGCGCGGCGCGGTCTGCAGTCAGCGAGGCTACTCAGCAGTGAATCTTTCGCAATTGGGCTGGAATGCCCATTTCCAATCGCAGCTTGAATCATTCGAACGTGATTTTCATCGGAGCGGTCAGTGTGTCGCGCGCGTCGCGCGGGAGGATCGGGAGGCGTACATCGTTTATGGCGAGGGGCGGGCGTGGCGGGCGGCCGTGAGCGGCGGGTTTCGCCACCGGGCGCTCGGGCGGTCCGACTATCCGGCCGTCGGCGACTGGGTAATGGTCGAACCGCGGCGGGGCGAGGAGAAGGCCGTGATTCACGCGATACTGCCGCGCCGGACGGCTGTGGAGCGGAAGCAGGCGGGCGACGTCGTCGATGCGCAGGTGATCGCGGCCAACGTCGACGTTCTGCTGCTCTGCACGGGGCTCGATGGTGATTTCAACGTCCGCCGCATCGAGCGCTACCTGACGCTCGCTTATCAGAGCGGGGCGCGGCCGGTGGTGTTGCTCACGAAGGCCGACGCCAGTTCCGACATCGAAGGTGCGGTGCGTGAAGTGGAGGCGGCGGCGAATTGCGTCGATGTCTGGCCGGTGAGCATTCACGATGCGGCGACGGTTGAACGGGTTCGCGCGATCCTCGGGGCGGGGATCACGGCGGCGTTGATCGGCTCATCCGGCGTCGGCAAGTCGTCGCTGATCAACTCGATGCTCGGGGGCGAGGTGATGGCGACCGGCGGAGTCCGCGAGTCGGACAGCCACGGCCGGCATACGACGACGCACCGGCAACTGCTGCTGATTCCGGGCGGCGGCGTGATCATCGATACGCCGGGGATGCGGGAGATTCAGCTCTGGGGTGACGAATCGGGACTGGAATCGAGTTTCGGGGATATCGAGACGCTGGCGCAGCGTTGTCGGTTCCGGGATTGCGGCCACGAATCCGAGCCCGGCTGCGCGGTGCAGGCGGCGCTGGAGCGGGGGGAGCTCGACGCGGCGCGTTTCCGCAGCTACCGCAAGCAGCAGGGCGAACTTCGTCGGCTCGCGGCGATGGAGGATCCGCTGCTGCGCATCGAGCAGGAATCCCGGTGGAAGGGGATTCAGAAATCGGCCCGCAAGTGGATGAAGCAGAAATACGGGGATTACCGGTGAGCGGTGACTCACCGACGTGTGCGGACGCGGGTCAGCAGGACTGGCCGAATGCCGCCAGCAGCAGCGAAAGATCCTGCACGTCGACGTCGGTATCGGCGTCGAGATCGCCCATCTGCGGCGTCGCGCCGACCGGCGTGCCGAAATTCGCGAGGAGGGTCGCGAGGTCCGGGAGGCCGACAGCGCCGTCGGCATCGAGATCGGCCGGGCATTCGCAGGCATCGGCGATGTCATTGCCGTTTGCGTCCGTGATCGCGGCTTCGAACGCGCCAATGTCGACGCGGCCGGCGACGATGCGCGGGCCGCCCGCCACGTCGGTTTCACCCGGTTGGGGCGTGTAATCCGGCCGGCCGGCGTTTACAGCGAGGGAGCAGGCGTGAACGCGGAAATCGAGACCGTCTTCGTCTGCGAAATCGGGGTCGGCGGCGAGGATTCCGCCGCCTACGGTCACGATGGCCTGCTGCGAGATGTCGAGGCCGGCGAGCCCGCCGGGGATGAGTGAATACGAGAGGTCGACGGTCGTGAACGCGTCGATGAGCCCCTGCGAGGCGACGGAGGCGGTGTTGTTCCAGACGATCGTGTTGGCGAAATCGACAACGAGATCTTCGCCGCGGAGGAGCAGGCCGCCGCCGATGGCGGAGTCGTTCGCGGCGATCGTGTTGCCGCGGAGGGTGACGGTTCCGCGGTCGAGGATGCAGACGCCACCGCCGTCCTGGTCCTGCACCGTGTTTGCGTAGATCAGGTTGTTGGCGATGACGACGTTCATTTCGTGCGTGCGAATATCGGAATCCTGCGAGACGATGCCGCCGCCGCGCCGGCGGGCGTGGTTGTGGTGGATCCGGTTGGCGTAGATTTCGGCCGACGAGTTGAAGACGGAGATCGCACCGCCGTCGCCGCTGAGGTGGCGAAGGTGGCTGTCGTTCACCGTGTTGCTGAAGATTTCGTTGGCGATGATGAGCGGATCGGACTCGTCGCAGTCGATCCCGCCGCCGAAGCTGGCGACATTGTTGAAAATTCGATTGCCGACGATGGTCGGGGCCGCGTCGAAGATCCGGATGCCGCCGCCGAGGTCGAAGGTCCCCGTGCCCCCGCCGTAGCCGTTGGTGATGGAGAACCCCTGGAGCGTCGCCGCGCGGGTCTCGCCGCTGGCGATCGTGACGACGCTCCAGATCGCGCCGCCGTCGATCGTGGTGACGTCCGGCCCGTCGCGGCTCTCGACGCGGATGTCGCGGCCAGAGAAGTCGATGTTCTCGAAATAGGTGCCGGGAAGGACGAGGACGACGTCCCCGCCGGCAGAAGCGAGGATCGCTTCCTGGATTCGATCGAACGGGTTGGCCGCGGAGCCGTCCTCGAGCGGGTCATCCGAATTCGATGCATCGACGTACCGCGTGACGGAGGCGGCGCAGACGCAGACCGCGAGCAGGCTGACGAGTGCGACGATTCGTCGAATGATCATGTCTCCATACCCGCGATCAGGTGGAATGCGCCAAGGCCCGCCCGTAACGGCCTGGCGGTGATCTTAGGCCGCCTCGACCGGGAAAATCACGCGGCCGGGAACGGGTGATCAAGGCTCGCCGGGATACTTGGGCGGGGGAAAGGCGGCCTTGCAGTGCTTGCAGACCCGGGGGAGGCCGGCGTGGCCCTCTGGCGGGCACATTTTCTGGCACGCCGGGCAGCGATAACCGAGCCCGGTGTTCTTTGAGCTACACTTGGGACACGGGATCGGCTCGCCGGCGCGGTGGGCGGCGCGGAGGTCCGCCTGCGTCACGGTAAAGCCGTCATTGCAGTCGTAGCAGAGCTGATCCGCCGTCTCGGCGAGCTTCGGATTGGGGGCCAGCAGATATCCATACGCGAGGTATCCGGCGACGCCGAGCATCGCGACGGCCGCGAGAAGCTTGATGATCTGGTCTTTCTTCATGCGGTCCTTTGCGCCGGGCGCGGCCGGTGCTGCGGTGAAACGAGGCTCTTACCAGCGATCGCGGTGCGGGTCGTTGTCGTTGTTCCAGCGGCGGCGTTCGACCTCGTCTTCCTTCAGAATCTGCGCGAGGCGGAACCGGCCCACGTGCTGGTCGGCGAAGAGGAAGTTGGAACCCTGGTTGTGGAGATCACCTGGCCAGGCGCGGAATTCGAGCCGTTCGGGTGAGATCCAGGTATCCCAGAAACCGTCGCCGTTGCTGTCGCTGATGGCGATCATGTCCGAGGGGTTCTTCACGCGTTTTTCGGGGATTTCCGCCTGCCAGGGTTCGTCGCCGGAGCCTTTGATCGTGTGGCCGCCGAGGCCGAAGTGCTCGGGGTTGGCGAGCCAGTCGCCGCCGTACCCGTTGTAGCCGTAGCTGAAATACTCCGGCAGCGTCGCCGGCAGTTCACCGCGGAGCGGCATCTCACCGGGTTCATATCCAAGAGCCTGGTGGTGGACGTCGTAACCCGGGAAGGGGAATCGAAGAGCGGCCCGTTTCCAAATGAAATCCGCTTCACGGGAGGGGCAATAGTAGACCTTCCGTTCTTCATTGAGGTATTTGAGCAGGCGGGGGACCCACGTGATCATTGAGTTGCGGCCGAGCTGCCAGTGATCGCCGGGGAAGTAGCTCCGATTGTCATCGAGATACATCCGAAGGGCGGTGCCCATGTTCCTCAAATTGGTCAGGCAGACGGCGTTCTTGCCCTGTTCCCTGGCCGCGCTGAGCGACGGGAGCAGAATGCTGATCAACAGGGCGATAATGGCGACAACGACGAGCAATTCGATCAGCGTGAAGGCGGACTGACGCCTCATGGACGGACTCCTGACCCAAGAAATCCCTGGCTGATGCGCCGGCCGGACCCGATGGGAGGCGAAAAACGGCAGCGCAACCCGAACCCATGGAGCCTACCGGACCGGGCGTCGCCTTCGCAAGAGGAACCGGTCGAAAATGCGGGTTGCGGGCCTTTTCGGCGTTCGGTCGCCGTGGTATAGTCCCCGACCCGGGATTTTTTGAGTGCCTGAAGGAGAAGCCGTGGCTCACTCGCTGTCCGCCAAGAAGCGCATGCGTCAGAACCTGAAACGCCGGGCGATCAACCGCGCCGGCCGCAGCACCGAGAAGACCGCGATTCGCGGCGCGCTCGATGCCCTGGTCGGGAACGACGCGGCCGCCGCCGCGAACGCCGTCAAGGAAACGACAAAGGTCCTCGACCGCGACGCGGCGCGGGGTCTGATCCACAAGAACACGGCAGCACGGCGCAAGAGCCGGCTGGCCCGCAAGCTGAACGCGCTCAAAGCGAAGAGCTGAACACGGGAGGCGGCGCGTTCGCGTGCGGCTCTGCGGCGCGAACGGCGAGCCGAGACGGAATTCCGGGCGACAGGCGGCGATGGGTCGCCTGTCGCCTTGTTATTGACGGAGTCTGACGCACCGCCATGTCGCTTCCGGTCATCGTGATCGTCGGGCGTCCGAACGTGGGCAAGAGTTCATTGCTGAACTGCCTGGCCCGCGAACGGATCAGCATCGTTGACGCGCGGGCGGGGATTACGCGCGACCGGGTTTCCACGATCATCGAGCACGAGGGCCGCTACCTGGAGCTTGTTGATACGGGCGGCATCGGCATCGTCGACGTCGATCACCTCGAAGACCACGTCGAGACGCAGATCAACTACGCGATCGCGAAGGCCGACCTGGTGCTTTTTCTGCTCGACGCGCTGCAGGGAATCGTTCCGCTGGATCAGCGCGTGGCGGAACTGCTGCGGAAGGCGAAGAAGCCGGTGCTGGCGGTGGCGAACAAGGTCGACGCGGGGGCGCAGCGCGTCGAGGCGTCGACCTTCTACGCGCTCGGCTTCGGCGAGGCGGTCTGCGTCAGCGCCCTGCATGGACATGGGCGGCGCGAGCTGCTCGACCGCATCTGCGCCGAGATCGGTCCGGATACGGGCGAGACGCCGGAAACGCCGGTGATGAAGCTCGCGATCGTCGGCAAACGGAACGCGGGCAAGAGCACGCTGGTCAATGCGCTGGCGGGTGAGCCGCGGGTCATCGTCAGCGAGACGCCGGGGACGACGCGGGACGCGGTGGATGTGCAGTTCGAGAAGGACGGGAAGAAGTACATCGCGATCGATACGGCGGGCGTGCGGAAGAAGAGCAAGATGGACGACATCGATTTCTACTCGTACACGCGGGCGCTGTCGTCCATCCGTCGCGCCGACGTGGTGATGCTTCTGATTGACGCCTCGCTGCCGGTCGGTGACGTCGACCAGAAGCTCGCGGCGGCCGTGCTTGAAGAGGAAAAGCCGGTTCTCCTGGCGATCAACAAGTGGGACCTGGCCCGCGACGTGGCGGACACCGACTCGTACGACGAGTATCTGAGCCGGATGTTCCCGCACCTTCGCTTCGCGCCGATCGTGATCATGACGGCCCGGGACGGGCGCAACGTCGACGCGGCGATCGACGTGGCCCTGGGCCTGCATCGGCAGGCGCAGACACGGGTCAGCACCGCCAGGCTCAACGAGGCGATCCGGGCGATTGTGGGCGAGCGGGAGCCGATGCCGCGGTACGGGACGAAGCGGATCAAGATCTACTACGGAACGCAGGTTTCGGTCGCACCGCCCACGATCGTGCTGTTCTGCAACAACCCCGAACTGGTCACGGAGAACTACCGCCGGTTCATGGAAAACCGGATGCGCGAGATCCTGCCGTTCGTCGAGGTTCCGATGCGGCTGCTTTTCCGACGGAGCGGCGAGGCGCGCGAATTCGGGCGATCCGCCGGGCGGGAAAAGGCCGAGGAAGGCTCGCAAACGACCGCCGATTCCGACTAACATCCTGTAGCGGCCGGGGCCGGATGCTGCCGAGCGGCCGGGATCGGAGAGTCGAGCGATGTCGATCGAACTGCACTGCAATCACTGCGGCAAGCTGGTCAAGGCGCCGGACGAGGCGGCCGGCAAGCATGGGAAGTGCCCGTCGTGCCACCAGATGGTCTACATTCCGACGCCGTCGACGGATCTCGAGACCTTCGATCTCGCTCCGGTCGACACGGAATTCGAACGGCGCAAGCAGAAGCTGATGGAAGAGACGTATCAGCTCACCAAGAAGATCCTGACGGATCGGGAAGGGCTTCCGCCTGAGAAGCCGGGCGACCGGGCCGAGCGGCTCGCCGCGCAGGAACGCGCCTCGGCCGAGCGTGCGGCGACGGAGCGGACGGCGGCGCGCGGCGGGGCGACGATCTCGTCGGGTCAGGCGAACGACCTGGCGATCCGCTATGCCGTGGCGGTGGCGGGCGGCGACGTGAACGAGGCCGAGAAGCTCGCCGCCGTGCTGCGCCAGAACCACCGGCTGATGGACGATGCGATCCAGCGCGTGCTTTCTGACGAGATTCCACCGCCGCAACTGGAAAAGATCCCGCGGGCGCTGCTGATCGGGATTTTCAAGAAACTCCGCGAAGCGTAAGACCGGGTCAACTTCACACGTCGCAGCGGCGCGCCGCATCCGCGAGGGATTTCAGCGGATCGCGGGCCGGGATGAATTCCTGCGCCAGATAGCCGGAGAACCCCGCCTCGACGATGGCCTTGCAGATCGCGGGATAGTAGAGCTCCTGCGATTCGTCGATCTCGCGCCGGCCGGGGACGCCGCCGGTGTGGAAATGCCCGATGAACGCGAGATTGTCGCGGATCGTGCGGATCACGTCGCCTTCCATGATCTGCATGTGGTAGATGTCGTAGAGCAGCTTGAAGCGCTCGGAGCCGACGCCTTTCACGACTTCGACACCCCAGGCCGTGCGGTCGCACTGGTAGTCCTTGTGATCGACGCGGCTGTTGAGCAGTTCCATGATGATGGTGACGCCGAGCTGCTCGGCGAGCGGGGTGATGCGCTTCAGGCCTCTTACGCAGTTCCGGGTCCCTTCCCGGTCGTCGAGACCGTCGCGATTCCCTGAGAAGACGATCATTTGCGGGATGCCCGCGGCCTTGACGAGCGGGAGCAGCCGCTCGGATTCGCGGACGAATTCGTCGTGGTGCTCGACGCGGTTCCAGCCGCGAATAATCGACGTGGGACCATTGGCTACCGCGCAGACGAGGCCGTGCTTGGCCGGGATGGACCACTCCTTTTCATCGAGGAGTTCGACGGATTTGAGACCGATGCCGGCCGCGGCCTTACAGAGGTCGTCGAGGGCGATTTTTCCGTAGCACCAGCGGCAGACGGATTGTCGGAGTCGGCCTCGGAGCTTTGTCGCCGCTTCGGCAACTTGAGCGTTCTGTGCGGACGCGACGATGGGCAGAGAAGCAGCGGCGGTTGCGATGGTGGAAGCAGCAAGAAACTCGCGACGGTTCATTAGCGTCTCCGAATCCGAGTGGCCCCGGCGATCATAGCGGATCGCTCGCGAGCGTACCCGGGAACGGCGGCCCGCAGTTCGCGCTGCGTTCGCTCAGCGTGTCGCGAGCGGCCCGTCGGGCTGGATTCCCGGCGCAGGCGTCCAGGCACGCTCGCCCTCGAAGATTGTCGGCGGGTCGATCCGGCCCGTTCCCAGCAGGATTTTCGCCCGAACGACGGACTCCTGAAGCGTGACGCCGATCGTGATGGACTCCTCGCCGAGTTCGACCGTCCTCTGCGGCGGACGAGCGTCGGCGTCCGTTGGAACGAGAAGCGTGACGAAGAGCTGGGCAGGCGTGTTGCTGCGGGCCTCGATCTCGAGCCGTCCCCAGTGGGGCGCGCGGGCATATCCCGCGGCGAACGAGGGCAGGTCCTTGATCCGAAACCACGCGTTTTCGTTTCGCGCCTGGCGGCTGGGCAGAACGCGGTGTTCGAAGCTGTCCGCGCTCCCCCCGACATACGTCACCGGGCGGGGCTCGAGGATCGCCGTCGGCTCCGCCCGGGCCGGGCCGCCCACGAGGGCCAGCGCGGCCGGGTCCGGCAGCAGCGGCGCGATCCAGAGGGCGCCATCGCGATCGTGCGTGCGGATCCACGCCGTTTCGCCGGCGGCAGTTTCGGCGAGGCCGTCGAATCGCCAGATTCCGGCCGTGTTTTCCGGGCCGGCCTCGCGCTTCTCCGGGGGAAGCTCGCGTCCGCCCAGCGTCGGCCGGGCGGGGAGATTGAGGACCCAGGTGGGCCGGGCGCGGGGATCGGCGAGTTCGACCCGATCGACGATGAGCAGCGCCTGCCCGCCGAGCCAGAGAAACTCGCGCGTGTATCGCTTCAGGTTGCGCTCGTCGTACGCCGCGGCGAGGTCCAGCGCGGCGTATGCCGATCGTTCATCGACGGCGTAGGCGGTCAAGCGGGAGGGGGCTCGGCCCTGGCTTTCGAGGGGCGTCTGGAAGTCGCGACAGTCGCCCTCAACCGGCTTCTGGCCGCCGATCGGTGCGTAGACCCGTCCGCGCCAGCGCACGACGCGCGTGGCTTCGAAGACGAGCATGCAGTTATGTGCGATCGACGCGCCGGCGAACTGGGCGTAGTCGAACGGGTCGTTCGAAGCACCGAGCCGCTGCACGCCCTGACGGTCCGGGACCGCCAGCTGCCAGAGACTGTCGGCGGCGCTGACGGCCAGTTCGCCGCCGCTGCGGATGAGGAACCCGCCGGCGTCGAATCCCTGCGATGCGCTGAGCAACTTCTGCCCTGCGTCGATCCAGACGACGCGCGAAAGAGGCTCGCGTCCGCCGCGAAAGACGATCGCGCCGTCGAGGTTTCTGGCGGCCGGAAGGCGGGTCGGATCGGCCGCGGGGATGGCGGAGAGGTCGAAAACGATCGGCGTCCAGCGCCAGGGTATCGCGAGGAGCCGGTCGCCGGATTCCACGAGCGCACGTTCGACGCGTGCGGCGACGGCCGCGGCGGCCGGATCGCGTGTGCGGACGGCGAGCAGGTGGGCCGAGATCGGCAGCAGAGCCTCCCAGGCGGGGGCGGGCGTCGGCGCCGCGGTTCGCGGGTCGTCGCGAAGGAATTGCGACTGGAGCGCCGGGTGCTGCGTCGATGCAACAACGTAATGCTCCAGAAGCCGTCCGAGGCCGGCATGGTCGGCCCATGAACGGCCGCCGGGCAGGCCCGATGCGAGTTCGATCGCCAGGATGATGTCCGATTCCTCCCAGCCGGCGCCGCCGGGGCTGGTGGGGATGCGTCCGCGGGCCTGGAGATAGAGGGGGAAGACATCGGCGAAGTAGGTCTTCGCGGCGTCGAGAATCCGTTTGCGCGTCTCCCGCCACGCGGAGGTCGGATCGTCGGTTTCGTCGAATGCGACGACCGCCGCGAGGCCGACGAGCCTCTCACGAAAGATTGCGTGGTTGGTGGGATGGTCTGTCGGGGCGAATGATTCGAGCCGCTGTCGCAGGGCGATGAGGAAACTTGTGCGAACCTGGGGATCGATGCGACTCCAGGTCCAGTCAAGCGCGATGATTCGCTCCAGCCACTCGTCGGCGAATACGGACGGGCTCTGGAGGGCGGCTTCGACCCGGCGCACGAGGCGGGCGGCCTGCGCGTCGTCGTCGAGAAGGAGAATGCGGGCGGCGCTCGCCAGGGTTTCGCCGGGCAGGACCATGGCGGCCTGCGTATCGGCCGGCGCGGCGGCGAAATGCTCGCGAAGGGCGCGCAGCTCGGCGCTCCGGCGGCCGAACACACCGAGACCGGCGTCGCCCGCCGCACCGGTTCCGGCGGCATGGCGCATCCGGGGCAGGTCGGCCGGCGTGATGAGGAGCCGGGGATGCTGCCCGGCCGTGACGGGGACGATTGCGGCCAGGAGGAGGGCAAGCAAAGCGGTTGTCTTCATGGAACCTCGCATTCGGGGGCGACGCACTCGGCTGGTCGGGCGTATTCTACGCGGGTTCGAGATCGGCGAAACGGTCGACACGCGGAGAATGTTGCGATGAGTGAGAATCTGGCGGCGGCGGCGCGGGAAATCGATGAGAACCTGCGAACGTGGCGGCGGCACCTGCACGCACACCCGGAACTCAGCGGGTGCGAGGAGCAGACGGCGCGGTATATCGCCGGGGCGCTGCGGGCGATGGGCTACGAGCCGCAGGAGCGCATCAACGGGACCCACGGCCTGATGGCGACGCTGCGCGTGAATGATGACGCGCCAGTCGTCGCGCTGCGGGCGGACATCGACGCCCTTCCGATCACCGAAGAGAACACGGTCGAGTACGCCTCGCGGAATCCGGGCGTGATGCACGCGTGCGGGCACGATGCCCACGCGGCGATGCTCATGGGGGCGGCGAAATTGCTGATGGCCGGCAAGGCCAGGCTGAAGCGATCCGTGCGGCTGGTCTTTCAGCCGCACGAGGAGTCCTTTCCCGGCGGCGCGCCGGACATGATTGCGGGCGGAGCGCTGGCGGGGGCCTCGAGCATCTTCGGCATTCACATTTCGTCGATGCTGCCGACCGGACAGGTGGGGACGCGCGTCGGGCCGTTCATGGCGGCGGTGAACGGCCTGAAAATCCGGATCATCGGGAAGGGGGGCCACGCCGCCATGCCGGACCTCGCGATCGACCCGGTGGTGACCGCGGCGAACGTTATTGTGGCGCTCCAGACCATTGTGAGCCGGACGGTGACGCCGAGCGAGCCGGCGGTCGTCACCGTGACGCAGATCCACGCGGGGACGGCCGACAATGTGATTCCCACCGAGGTGGAGCTGGGCGGCACGATCCGGACGTTCTCGAGCCAGGTGCGGACGACGGTCTGTCGGCGCGTGAAGGAGATCGCTGAATCGGTGGCGGCGGCGCATGGCGCGAAAGCCGTGGTCGACACGCGAGACGGCTACCCGGTACTGGTGAACGACCGTCAGACGACGGATGCGGCGCTCGCGGCCGCGCGAGATATCGGCTTCAACGACGACCGGATCGTCGCGCTGGCGCCGATCGGCGGCGGCGAGGACTTTGCGTATTACGCGGAAAAAATCCCTGCGTCGTTCGTGTTCCTCGGGGCAGCGTCGGAGGCCCGGGAGTGTGTCTATCCGCACCATCACCCGCGATTTAACGTGGACGAGGACGCGCTGGCGCATGGAGCGGCGCTGTATGCCCAATACGCGTTCAATGCGGGCGCGGCCGGCCGATAACGAAAAACCGCATTCTTCATTGAGATTCACGCGGGCCTTGGCTAGGCTCGACTGCGTAGATCCGCACGGCGACGCCGCGGTGCGGGGGGACGGAACCAGGAGGCGGAGCATGCTGACCCGGCGTTTGACCATCATCGCAGCGGGGTTTTTCGGTCTGATTGCATCGTGCGCGTACGCCAACACGCCCCCGGCCACGCCGACGATCACGGAGCCGGCGGTCGACGGGCGGGTGCTCAACCCCGAAGACGTGCACATGGAGACGAGCCCGTTTTCCGATGCGGATCCGGGGGATACGCATCTCTGCACGGATTGGGAAATCTGGACTGTGTCGCCGAGCGCCCGGGTGTGGTCGGCGCTGTGCGTGACGGGGCTGGACCGCGTGCACATCCACCTTGGCGACGGTGCGTTTGAGGGCTCGCACGCGGGGCGGACGAGCCTGCTGCCCTCCACGAGCTACCGGCTGCGGGCCCGGCACCGCGACGACAGCGGCGACCCGGCGACGGAGTGGAGCCTGTGGGCGGGACGTTTGTTCGATACCGGCGCGGGGTCTCAGATTTTCCCGTTGCTGGTCGATGACGTGGACGGATCTCCGCTGCCGACGTGGACTGATGTGAGCGGCGCGGCGATCGAACTGCCGGACGGGGCGGGGCCGGCCGGGCTGACGCTGGAGTCGGCCGCGGGTCAGTTGTTGCTCGAACTCCGCGGTGCGGACGGCGCAGGAAACGCGGTTACGAACCCCGCCGGACTCGGCGAGCACGTGGCGGTGCGCGTGCGGATCGACGGCGGCGCGAGCGGCGTGGTCCTGCCCGAATCGGATCTGCACTTTTCGCACGATGCGGAAGATCACGGCGTTTACCTGCCGGCGATCTCACTGGCGGCGGGCGAGCAGGCGTACTTCTGGGTCTCGATCAGCGGCAGCAGCTATTTCGGCGACGCGAGCCAGGCGCAGCCCGATTTCTCGTCGCTCGCCCGCGGCGCGCCGGTGCCGTGGACGGTCGCGCAGCCCGGTTACCGCGTCGAAGTTGTGGCGACCGGGTTTCAGCTGCCGGTGAATATTGCGTTCATACCGAATGCGTCGAGCGGGCCCGATGCGCCGTATTTCTATGTGACTGAACTGTACGGCACGATCCGCGTGGTGCGCCGAAACGGCGGGGTGGGCACGTTCGCGAGCGGGCTGATCAACTTTAATCCTACGGGCGACTTTCCCGGGTCGGGCGAACAGGGTCTGACGGGGATCTGCGTCGATCCTGCGACCGGCGACGTATTCGCCGCGATGCTCTACGACGCGGCGCCGCCGAACGGGCCGCACTATCCCAAGGTTGTGCGGTACACCAGCACCGACGGCGGTCAGACGATGGCGACGGCCACCACGATTCTCGACATGGTTGGCGAGACGCAGGGGCAGTCGCACCAGATTTCGAATCTCTCGATCGGGCCGGACGGGAAGCTGTACGTGCACATGGGCGACGGGTTCTCGGCGTCGACGGCGCTGAACCTCGATTCCTATCGGGGCAAGATCCTGCGGTTGAATCTCGACGGCAGCGCGCCGCCGGACAACCCGTTCTACAACGCGACCAACGGAATCAATGCCCGTGATTACGTGTTTGCGTATGGATTTCGAAATCCCTTCGGCGGGGCGTGGCGCGCGGCGGACCAGATGCACTACGAGGTCGAGAACGGCCCATCGGTTGACCGCATGGCGCAGGTGCGCCGCGGCGTCAGCTACGGATGGACCGGCAGCGATGCGTCGATGCAGATCAACGCGATCTACAACTGGAACCCGGCGCACGCCCCGGTGAATATCGCGTTCGTCCAGCCCGCAACGTTTGGCGGCAGCGGCTTTCCCGCGGAAAAGCAGGATCACGTATTCGTGACCGAATCGGGGCCGACCTGGGCCACCGGACCGCAGACGCTGGGCAAGCGGATCACCGAGTTCACGCTTGATCCGGTCGGTAACATTGTCTCCGGGCCGCGCGACCTGATCGTCTACAACGGCGAGGGCAAGGCGACGGCCGTGGGCCTCGCCGCCGGGCCCGATGGGCTCTATTTCACCGACCTGTACAAGGACGTCGGGTATTCGACGCCGATCGACCCGGGCGCCAACGTACTGCGCATCCGCTACGTCGGCACGGCGGATTTCACGGCAGACGAACCCGTCGGGCCGGGTCCGCGGATCGTGACCTTCACGGATACGTCCACGGCGCAGTCGCCCTCGGCCTGGCACTGGGATTTCGGAGACGGCGCGACGAGCACGCTTCGGAACCCGACGCATACGTACACGGCGGATGGGACGTACGACGTGCGATTGAGCGTCACAACGCCCGGCGGGCTGCTGGTGGCGCACAAGCCGGCGCTGGTGCGCGTCCGGCCGATGCCGAGCGTGGCCATCATCGGCGGATCGATTCCGCCCACGACGGCTGACGCATCCGTGGCGACGTACCTGGCGACGCTGGGGTACGACGTGCAGTCGTTCGACGATGAGCCGGCGAATCGGCCGAGCGCCGCGGCGCTGGCCGAGCAGTTCGATTGCGTGGTCGTGTCGTCGACGATTGCGTCGGGGAACATCGGCGGGCAGTTCCGGACGGCTGCGGCGCCGCTTGTATTCTGGGAGCAGGCGCTGCTTCGGACCGATCGCGAGGCGCTCGCGGATGACGCCGTCGTGACGAGCGCGACGACGATCAACATCGTCAACAACGTCCATCCGATCACGCTCGGTCTGCCGACCGGCCTCCGGACGGTCTTCTCGACCGCGTCGAACATGAGCCTGGGCCGGGGGAATTTCGGGGCGGGGGCGCAGATTCTCGCGACGCGCGGCGGCGGCTCCGAGGCGGCGATCATCGCGGCCGATCGCGGGGCGGCGCTGCTGGGCGGCTATGTCGCTCCGGAGCGGCGCGTCTTCGTGTTCTTCGAGGACACGAGCTTCCTTTCGGCCACGGCGGACGCGCGGGCGCTCTTCCGGCGGTCGATCGACTGGGCCGTGGACGACCCGCTGCCGGGTTGCATCGCGGACCTCGACGGCGACCGGGAAGTCGATCTGTCGGATCTCTCGGGCCTTCTGGCGAACTTCGGCTCGACGGCGGCGGTGCTTGCCGAAGGCGACGTCGACAACGACGGGGATGTGGATATCAGTGACCTGGCGATGCTTCTGGCCCGGTTTGGCGGGGTGTGTCCATGACCGGGGCCGCCGGGTGCGTTGACCGGCGCATTTTGGGCTTTCTACAATAGGCGGCGGCCTGTCGACAGCGGCCAGGGAGCATCGAGGGAACGGCGGACGGAATGAACCGATGGCTCGGCATCTCCTCGTGCGGCCTCATGTTGATCGTCAACGCGCTGCTCTTCAACCGCGATCTGGCGCCGCGCTGGTTCGCGGGGGACAAACCGCCGAGCGGCGTCATCGGTATCGGCGACGAAGTTGATTCGCAGGCTCGGATCGAAGACGACGACGGCAACGTGATCGGCCGCACCTGGACCCGCACATCCTGTTCAAAGGAACTCCGTGCCATCCGTTCCGTGACCTATCTCGACCGGCTCGCCGCGGGCGGGGGGCTGCTCGGATCGAAAGTGCTCATCGGAACGGAAATCGTCTTCACGGCGGACGGACAGCTCAGCACGATCGGCATGAAAGTGGACGGGCTGCCGATCGGGCTTCAACTTCGCGGCGAATTTTATGAACCGGACAATCTCGCGTGCACGTGGCAGGTGGCGGACATGCGCGGGACATTCGTGCTCGAGGGTGTGGATTCCAAGGCCGTCGCCGACATGACCAAGCCCTTTGATCGGCTGACCGGACTCTACGTCGGCCAGTCGTGGCGGATGGAACTGCTGAACCCGCTGCAATCGCTGCTGCCGAAGGGGGCGGCCACGATCGATTCCGAGCCGGTGATCGTGCGGGTCACCGGGCGGGCGCGGATCGAGCACGCCGGAGGAACGGTGGATGCGTTCGTGATCGATGCGGATCGCGTTCGGGCGTGGGTCGGGCCCGACGGCCTCGTTCTGCGCCAGGAAGTGGACATGCCGCTGCTGGGCCGCCTCACGCTGATCGCCGAACCGTATGATCGCGATCTGCGTGAGGCCCACAGCAAGCGGTGGAACGCGGCGTTCGACGCCGAAGCACGCGAGGAGTCGACCGATTTTTCGCAGCGGAGGCGACGCCGATGAGCGGTTCGACTGCGGGCAACGGGGCCGCGCGCGAGGTGACGCTCCGGCTTTCGGGAGTCTCGAAACGCTATGGCCAGAAGCAGGCGGTCTTCGACCTGTCCCTGGAGCTGCATGCGGGCGAGGTCTTCGCTTTTCTCGGCCCCAATGGCGCGGGCAAGACGACGACGCTGAAGATGTCGACCGGGCTGCTGCGGGCGGATACCGGGTCGATCGTGGCCTGCGGCTTCACGATGAGCACCGATGGCCGCTTCGCCAAGCAGAAAATCGCGTACGTGCCCGACCAGCCGTTCCTCTACGACAAGCTCACGGGGCGGGAGTTCATCGCCTTCGCCCGCGATGTCTACGGCGTGCCGCGAAGGGTGGCGGACGAGCGGCTCGACGAACTGACCGAGCGCCTCGACATGCCCGGCTTTCTCGATCAGTTGACCGAGTCCTACAGCCACGGCATGAAACAGAAAGTCGCGATCGCAGCGGCGCTGATCCACGCCCCGCAACTGCTCGTCGTGGACGAGCCGATCGTCGGGCTCGACCCGCGGACGATCCGCGTCGTCAAGGACATCTTCCGCGAAGTGGCCGAGGCCGGGGGCACGGTTTTCATGAGCACCCACACGCTGGACGTGGCTGAGGCCGTGGCGGACCGGATCGGGATCATCAATCACGGCCGGCTGGTCGCGATGGGCACGCTCGACGAGCTGCGCGGCCGGGCGGCGCCGGGGAGCCGGCTGGAGGACATCTTCCTCTCGGTGACGAACGCGCGGGCCTACCGGGGCGGGCGCATGACTGAGCTGGATGCGACCCAGTCTCCGGCCGGTGACGGTGCGCCGCGATAACGCGACATGACCCACGCTCACGCCATCCCGGGGCCGCTGTCATCGCTGGAGGATTTCCGGCTGATGGCGGGTTGCCGCGCGGTGCAGCTGCGCAACCTGGTCGACGTGCAGCTTCGCGACTCGCCCTGGCGAACGCTGGCGATCATCGGCCTGCTCATCGGAATCTGGGCGGCGCTCTACACACTGCTCGATCACGTGCTGGGGCAGGTCCGCAACTGGGGGCTCGTCGGCCTCGTTGCCGACCAGCACGTGTTTCTGCATTTTTTCCTCGTTCTGGCGGTGATGCTCGCGTTTTCGAACGGCGTGCTCGCCTTCGGCGCGCTCTACGGCCGGGATGAGTCGTCCTATCTGCTGGCGATGCCGATTCACGCGCGGGCGGTGGTCTGCGTGAAGTGGATCGAAAGCCTGTTTCTGTCGAGCTGGTCGTTTCTGCTGCTGGGTGTGCCGCTGATGCTGGCGGTGGCGCACAATTCAAACGTCGAATGGTATTACTACCCGCTGTTTCTTGCGCATTTCGTCGGGTTCGTGGCGATACCCGCGTGCGTCGGGCTGCTGGCGGCATGGGCGGTGGCGATGTGGGCGCCGCGTCGGCCGCTGGGCGTCGCGATATCGCTGGGTGCGCTGCTGATTCTCGGCGCGATCTACTGGGCGTCGCGCATGTCGGGCGGGGCGGTGGACTCGGAGGAATGGCTTCGGACGATTTTCCGGCACATCGGCGTGGTCAAGCAGCCGGTGCTGCCGCACACGTGGACGGCCCGCGGGATCGTGGCGGCGATCAACCATCGCGTCGAGGACAGCCTGTTCTACCTGCTAGTGGTTTTTGGAAACGGCGCGTTTCTGTCGTGGCTGACGATCAACGTGATCGCGCGGACGTGGCCGGAGGCGTACAGCCGGGCTCAGCAGGGGCGTTACCACCCGACGATCCGGCGGGCGTGGTTTACGCGGACGATCTGCCTGATCCTGTTCTTCTATCTGCCGTTCAAGCTTCGCGAGGTGATGCTCAAGGACCTGAAGGCGTTCGCCCGCGATGCCCGGCAGTGGTCGCAGATGCTGATCATGTTCGGGCTGCTGGTCATCTACGTGCTGAACCTGACGCGGCTGCCCGTGGACCTGAACACGCCGGGGAACAAGGCCCTCGTCGCATTTTTGAACCTCACGACGGTGAGTCTGATCCTGGCGACGTTTACGAGCCGTTTCGTCTATCCGCTGCTGTCGCTGGAAAGCCAGCAGTTGTGGCTGCTGGAACTGCTGCCGATCCGGCGGACGACGCTGCTGCTCGTGAAGTTCCTTTTTGCCGCGACGGTGTCGGTCCTCTCCGCCGGAAGCGTGATGTGGCTCGCGATTTCGGTCGTCGAACTGCCTCCGCTGTGGGCCGAGATCAACATCGCCGTGTGCCTGTCCATCTGCGTCGGGCTCTCCGGCCTTTCGATCGGCATCGGCGCGCGGTTTCCGGTTCTGGGCGACCGCAATCCGGCGCGGATCGCGTCGGGATTCGGCGGGACGGTCAATCTGATCGCGAGCATGATCTTCGTCGCGATCGAGATGATCGGCGTCGCGGCGATCGGGGCGCGGGCGCTGGGCGTCGACGCGCCGTCGCTGCCGGGCGTGCTGGGGATGGAGCTGCGGGCGATGGTCGTGGTGCTGGTGATGCTCGGGCCCGTCGTTGCGGCGATCGCGCTCATCGTGGGGGCGAGGCACTTTCGACAGCTTGAGGGCTGAGAACGCCCCGGGCGCCGGCGCGCCCGACGGCGGGACCTCGCTCGACGCGGGCAGGCGCGCTACCCCGTCCGTTCATCAGAGCGCCAGACCCAGAATCCAGCCCAGGAGCTGCACCGAGTCCTGAAACCCGGTCGGAAATACGCTGTCGTCGATCGGGGCGGTCTCGAATTTCTGCGGCACGAGAATGCTGTTGTTCCCGCCGGTCGTGTCCATCAGGTCGCTGGCCTGCGCGGTGTGAACCAGGCCGAGCAGGTGGCCGATCTCGTGCGCCGTCGTATTGCCCATCGCGAGGGCCATCTGATCGAGCGACGGGGCAGTCGAGAAGGCGCCGTTGAAGCTCTCCGTGAAGATGATCGCGTCGTCGGCCGGATCGGCGTTCAGCATGTCCACCTGTTCGGAGATCGCGAAGGCCTGGCGGTTGAAGCTGCCGAAGTAGATGGTCGTGTGCGGCGCGCCTGGCCGCGCGTCGCGATCGGAGCTGCGAAACGTGATGTCGTAGCCCGCGTAGCTGTTGATGACGATCGCCTCGACGAGCGTCTTCAGCGCGGCGGTCTGGCTGGACGCGAGGCCGACCTGGGCCGCGTCAAAGCGCGGAAGATCGAACGTGCCGACATTGGGAATCGTGATCCCCGATCCGCCCGCCCAGTCGAAGAACACGACCTGGCCCTCGGGTTCGACGACGCCGGAGTTCAACTGGAGCGTGACGGTCAGCTTGTAGGTGCCGGACGTGGCCGTTCCAGCGAACGCCGAGACCGCCACGTAGTAGGTGCCGGCTTCGCGAATCACGGCGTCGATGAGAGGATTGAAATTCGAGTCCGGCGTGCGGTCATCGTTGAGCGTGAAGATATTCAGATCCGCGTCGAAGATCGCCGCGACGGGGTCGAGATTGCCGCTGGCGGTCTGCACGTCGACGATGACGCGGTCGCCCGCGCTGAGCGCGCCGAGTTCGAAGAAATCGACGTCCGCGGATGTCAGCCGCGACGATGTCAGCGTGGCGGTTCCGTCGGACAGATCAAGCGCGACGGCCGTGTCGATCGACGAGTTGTTCGACGTGTCGATCGGCTTATCGGTGGTGGTCGGGCAGCCTGCGACCAGGACGATGGGCAAAAGCAGCCACGTCGTCGAGAGTAACTTGACGCGTCGGTTCATATCGAGCGGCTCCTGGGCCAGAGGTTCGTGGATTCTATCGGCGACTCGTCACTCCGCGGGCACGCCCGCATCGAGGTGAACGCACGTTCCGCAGGCGTGGCGCGTCTCCTCCGCCGTGAAGCGGAGCAGCCACTCGCGCAGGGGCCGCCGGGACCGGGCCACCTGAGTCGCCTTCGCCGCGTCGGGCCGAAGCCCGACGCTGTGGGCGAGGATCGTCGGCGAGTCCTCCCAGCCGACGGCGAAGACGGATGGCTCGACGGCGGCCCGCAGGAAGCTCTGCGCGTCGGCGAGTTGCCACGCCGTCCCGGTCGTGTCCATCACGTCCCTCGGGTCCCGAGTATGGTAGAGACCCAGCAAGTGTCCCAATTCGTGGCTGGCGACGTTTCCGATCATTTCGGCCATCTCGTCCACGCTGAGCCGCATCGTCTGATAGGCGGCGAAGCTGCGCAGGTAGATGATCGCGTTTTGGCGCACCTCGCGGTTGTAGCCGTCCACCGAGTCGGCCAGGCCGAGCAGCGCGGTGTCATAACCTCCGAAATGGACGATGGTTGCGTCTTCCGGTGCGGGCGCGTCGTCGGAGGTGAGGATCTGGACGTTGTAGGGGGCGTAGTCGGCCCGGACCACGTCCACGATCGCCTGCTTCATGGCGCTGTTTGAACCGGCGTACGCGTCGCCGAGGACCGCGGCATCGAAGACGCCGAACGAAATCGGGCGTCCGCCGTGGACCGAGAGGTCTTGCGCACCACCGAAATTCAGCCAGACGACCTGCGGTTGCGGCGGTGGAATCGCCTGGGCCGCAGCCCGCTCTGCCCGGAACCGGAATGCCCCTCCGGCGCTGCTGCCGGAGGGCATGACGCCGACCTGCATTCGCTGCGTCGACGAACGCAGGGTGTGATCGAATCCGTAACCGCTGCCGACGTAGTCGCGGCACAGCAGATTCATGCTCTCGTCAAACAGCACGACGACGAAGAAGCCGGCCTGCGAGCCGAGGGGCGTGATCGTCCAGCGATCGCCCGCGTCGCTCGGACCGAGATCGAACAGGCGGTAGGCGCCTGAACGTACTTCATCTTCGACGACGAGGGCATCGATTCGATCTTCCGTGGCCGCGGAGTTCGACGGCTGAGAACCTGGTGAGTCAACCAGCGTCGCGATCCCGGCGGAGGAGTCGCCCGCCGCTGCCGTCGTTCCGAGGACAACGTCGCCGGCCGAATCGAACAGGCTGCCCGCGTCGAGGCATCCTGATCCGGTTCCCAGCGCGGCAATTGCGCCCCACACCGCCGTCGCAGACAATCGACTGCACCGCATGCACGTCCTCCGAACGTCGCGCGTCGAGAGCGCGTTCGGGGGAAGTATCAAAATCGCGACGGGGAGCTGGAGGATGAAATCAGGCGAATTCGCGCGCGGCGCGTCGAATCGGCTGGGGCATCCGGGAAATACTCACGCAGGCCCGGCGGATCGCCGATGCAAGGCACAACGGAGTCGCGCCGCGTTCGGGGGAGGCGGCGCGGCCCGCCTCTTTTCGCGAGGGAGTAGTCGATGGACGCCGAGAAAATCCTCAAGCTGACGCCCGACGTCATCCGCGAACTTCTCGAGTCCCGGCGAACGAAGTCGATTGAGAAGGTCGTCGACACCCGGCGGGAAGAGGAGCGCTGGCCGTTTCCTGGAACGGTTGAAGTGTGGCTGCCCGACGAGTGCTACGGCGACCGGCACATTCTCGCGACGCTGCACAACCTGAGCGTCGGCGGCCTGGCGATGCGCACCCGACGGCCGATCCCCACGGACACGCGGGTTTCCTTCGCATTGCACCAGCCGGCGCTGAGCTGCTATGGCGATGCGATCGTGCGGCACTGCACACGCGGCAAGATCGGGTACCTGATCGGCGTCGAATTCGTCTTTGAAGCCGCCCGGCCCGACTCGGAAGACGAAGAGTAACGGCACGCACGCCTAACGGGGCGCGAGCGAGGAACGCACTGCCGCGAGCGCTTCCGCAGGGTCGAGGCGGTCCATCACATTCGGGGCCACGCGCCGCCAGAGCACGCGTCCGTCCGTTCCCAGCAGCATCAGCGTCGGAATCGCGATGTCGCCGCCGTCCGGCGCGCCCCCCGCGTGCACGAGGCCATAGGCGCGAATCACATCCCGCTCTTCATCCGCGAGAATCGGAAAAGGCAGCCTGAACCGCTCGACCACCTGGCGGGAACGCTCCGGGGAGTCGACGCTGACGGCGAGAAGCCGTCCGCCGCGACGCTGCATTTCATCGTTGATCTCTCCGAGCCCGCGGAGTTCCGTGACGCAGAGCAGTCACCAGTGGCCGCGGTAGAAGACCAGGAACACCGGCCCGCCGCTTCGCACTTCCGCGAGACGCGTGGGCGCGCCGGTGTGGTCGGGCAGCGTGAAATCCGGAGCGATCGTCCCAACCTCCGGCGGGGTTGCCGGGGGAAGCCGCGTGAGGAAAAGAAACGCCGTCAGGCCGGCCAGGAAGAACGCCACATTGACGCCGCAGACCGCGCGGACCCCGATGCGGCGATCGCCGATGAAGGCGTAGAACGAAAGGGCGACGGCCGCGAGCATGCAGATCCACGAGGGCCACGCCCAGCGAAGGGCGCCGGGAAGATCCGCCCCCGCGTAGTACACCACGGGTGCGAAGAAGACGAGCAGCAGCCCGGAGAGGGCCACCAGCGCTCGGCGGCGCGTCGGCTGAATTGGTGCGATCGGGTCGGCCATTCTTCGGGCGAGTATATCGCGCGTCGGTCGATTCGGCCGGTGCGGCGACTACGTTCTTGCACCGCAGGCAGCAACGATTGCCGCGCCGACATCCGTCGGGCCGACCGAAAACCGCGTGAGCGACGGCACCTCGATATCGAGTTCGTAATTCAGCTGCGTGAGCGTCAGCACCTCGCAGCGATCGCGCAGAATGGCCCGCGCCTTGCGGGCGATCTGGTCTTCATAATCGAAGCTCGTCGCCAGGCAGATTTCCGGAGCGAACTCAGCCAGGCGGTAGGGGCGTACGACAGGGATGCCGCGAATCTCGGAGACGCCTGCCGAATCGTCGGCAACCGCCAGCGGCCGGATGCCCATCGGTTCGAACACATCCAGGAAGTACCCGAAATCACGGCCGGCTCCATAGCAGACGAGCCGGCGGCCGACGATCCGCGCGAGCATGGCCTCGCGCATGCGCCGCAGCAGATCGGCGTAGTAGTCCATCAGGTCGGAGTGATACCGGACAAGATCGGGGTAGTCGTAACGCGAGGCCGTGGGTTTCGCGGGCCGGGCGAGGTACCAGAGCCCGGAGATGTTCGCCATCTGCGCCACCTCGAATCCGGCTGCGCCGAGGTACCGCGAGAGACTGGCCGCGGAAAAATGGTTGATGTGCTGCGCGTAGCACAGGAAGAAATCGCGGTAGAAGAAATTCAGCGGCGAACAGCCGTAGCGATCCCGGTCCTGCGGGCGCACCTGGTAGGTCGGCGTGTACTGGGCGAGATCGGGAACGAGCAGGAAGAGCCGGCCCTGGTCCTGCACCAGCGGGCGGATCGCATTCAGGACGTCCATCGGCTGCGGCATGTGCTCGAAGACGGATGTGAGGATGACGAGGTCGAAATATCCAGGCTCATATTGACGGGCCCAGTCGGCCGTGAAAAGGCCGCAGTCGAGGCGGGCGTCGGGCATGCGCGACCGGGCGAATTCGACGTTGCGCGGCCCGGGCTCGATGCCGTGGCACTCGAAACCGAAGTCGTAAAAGTGCTTCATCAGGGCGCCGCGATTGAAACCGATTTCGAGCACACGCGTGGCGCGGTGCTTGTAGCGCGGCAGGCCGGCCAGGCAGAACGTCGTGTAGGCGCAGTCGACCGGGAGCGACTCCTCGCGCGTCACGTACTCCTCATCGGAATAGCGGTGGACCTGGTCAGCCTGCCAGTTGCCGAAGACATGGCCGCAGCGCCGGCAGAGGGCGACGGTGTAGTGGAATGGCCTGCCGATCGACGGCTCGTAGCAGTGCCAGGTTCCCGGGCCCTCGATGCAGACCTTCGCGTCGGAGCCGCCGCAGAGTGTGCAGATGATCATTGAGTCCTCGTTTAGTCCGTCGATCGCCGTGCCCCTGTTTGGAGTTCGCGTCCGACGGTTTTCGGCTCTTATCGGCAGTTTCTGCTGCGCAGCTTCTGTTCGCCGCCCCGGCACACCCCGGATATCATTCGCCGTCCGGCGTCGGGGCGAGCCTCCGCCGATCGCCGATGGAGGTCATTCACATGGGCAGACGGATGGTTGGATTCGGTGCGGCGCTGTGGCTTGTTTTCCTGCCTGCCGCGGCGGGCGCCGGCGCTGACGAAGTGACGCTGAAGGTTCGCTACGAACCCGGCAAGGTCGTGTATTTCGAACAAATCGAGAAGATCGATCAGAAGTTCGACATGGGCCAGGGCGAGCCTATGGCCATGAAGATGGACAGCCTCTATTGCCTCAAGCAGACCGTGAAGTCGGTGGAGGGCGGGAAGGCGCAGGTCGCCTTTTCGTATGACCGGTTCGCGATGTCGATCGACAGCGCGATGATGCCGCCGATGAAGTACGACTCGGACGGCAAGAACGAGGAGGACGAAGCCGAGTCGATCGAGATGATCTTCAAGCCGATGCTGGGCGAGACCGTGACCGTACAAGTCGGGCCCGGCGGACGGGCGGACTCGGCGAGCGGCCTTGCGGCCATCGTCGAGAAAGTCGAGAAAGAGGCCGCCGGGAACATGCTCTGGGGCCAGATGAAGGACAGCCTCACCGACGCCTCGTTCAAGGCCCAGATGATCGACCGGCAGGCGGCGATGCTCCCGGAAAAGCCCGTGAAGGTCGGGGATGAGTGGAAGGGGACGGTTCGCATCGACAGCGGGCCGATCGGGACGCTCGTGGTCGACTTCGCGTGCAAGCTCAAGTCGGTCGGCAACGAAGGCGGACGAAAGGTCGCGGTCATTGAATTCGAGTCAAAGATGAGCGTCGCGCCCGATTCCAAGCCGACCAGCGGTCCGGCCGCGCAGATGAACATCAAGCTCGACAACGGCGGCGGCAAGGGCAAGGCCTGGTTCGACGTCGACGCCGGAAGCTTCGTCAAGGTCGAGAGCGAAAACTCCATGGACATGAGCATGGAGATGAACAACATGAAGATGTCCATGAAGCAGAAAATGGACAGCACGCTGCGCTGGCTGTCGGAGAAGGAGCGCGAGGAGCAGCGCAAGGCGGGCAAGCAGGCGGCGACCGAGGCGAAGAAAGACGCCAAAACCGACAAGTAGAGTCTGCTGTCGACTCAGTCGGAGTATCGCCCCGCACCGTCTGAAACGACCCGCAATAAATAAGGCGTCGCGCACCGGTGAGGATGCGCGACGCCTTCGTTTTCGGCGAGAAAGACCGGCGATCCGAGTTGATCGGGCGACTGTTCTATGGCCTGGGGCTTGAACTGCCTGCCTTCGGCCGAGTGGCGCTTACTACTCGTTCGATTCTTGCGATCCCGCGAGCGGGACCGGTCCATCGAACTTGAAAGTCGCTAGTGATCGACGGATCCGCCTTTCACCCGAAGGGTGCTTACTTGCGAGCCTTCTTCTTGGTCGCTTTCTTCTTGGTCGACTTCTTCGCACCCTTCGACGCCTTCTTCGCAGCCTTCTTCTTTGCCATTGTGGCACCTCATGAAAGAAACACTCAGGACGCGCCGCAACACACGGCACGCCGCGAACACACTACGTATGCACTTCCTCGAACTTCACGGCCACCCGGCGGCTGACGCCCGGCTCGTCCATCGTGACGCCGTAGAGCACGTCGGCCGACTGCATGGTCCGCTTGTGGTGCGTAATGACGACGAATTGAGACTGGTCCAGAAACTCATCCACGATCGTATTGAACCGGCCGACGTTCGCCTCGTCCAGCGCCGCGTCCACTTCATCGAGGATCGCGAACGGGCTCGGCCGGCGCTTGAAGACCGCGAAGAGCAGCGCGACCGCGGTCATCGTCTTCTCGCCGCCGCTGAGCAGTGAGATGCTCTGCGGCTCCTTGCCCGGCGGTCGAGCGATGATCTCGATCCCGCATTCGAGCGGCTGCTCCGGGGTCTCAAGAATGATATCGGCTTTTCCACCGCCGAAGAGTTTACGGAAGAGCTCCTGGAAGTGGCCGCGGATCTCCTCGAACGCCTGGGCGAAGCGCGAGCGCGACTCGACGTCGAGTTCGGCGATCAGGGCTTCGAGCCGCTGGATCGAATCGACCAGGTCGGTCCGCTGCGTCACCAGGTTGTCGAAACGCGGCTGGAGTTCTTCGAGTTCCTGGATCGCATCCAGGTTCACGTTGCCCAGCCGCGTGATCTTCCCGCGGATTTCCTCGATTTCCGCCTTGACCGCCTCCCAGTCGCGGTCGGCGTGCTCATAGGCGCCGTACAGGTCGGGCAGCTCGACCGCGAGCTCGTCGCGGACGCGCGTGACGAGGCCCTCGCGGCGGACCTCGATCTCCTTGAGCGTAACGTCGGTCTCGTGGACGGCCTTGTCGACTTCTTCGATTTCCGAGTGGAGCAGGCGGATCGTCGCCCCGCACGCCTCGATGCGACGGCGCACCTGCTGCCGGGCCTCGCGCTGCTCGACGATCGCCGCCTCGCGGGCCTGCGCATCCTCGGCCAGCGCCGTGCGGCGCGATTCCGCCTCGACCAGCTCCGCCTCGGCCGTCTCGATTCGCTCGCCGGCCTCGACCGCCTCCCGCTCGGCCTGCACGTGCTCCTGGCGGATCGTGTCGAGTCGCGTTTGGAGCTCGCGAAGCGACGCCTCGCGGGCGGCGCGGCGCTCGGATGTGCGGCCGGCCTCGACCTGGGCGGATGTCAATTCCTGCGCGAGATTGGCGACCACGCTCTCCAACTGGCGGAGTTCCTGATCCAGGCCGGAGATGGCCGACTCGTGCGTGCGCTGCGTCTGTTCGATCGTCTCGCGCTCGCCGGAAACCTGGTTGACGCGTTCGATGACCTCCGCCATCGCGCGGGCGAGGTGGGCGGCGTCTGAGTCGAGCGTTTCGGCTTCGCGGCGGACGCGGGAAATCTCGTCCTGGGCGCGGAGATGCTCGGTGCGGCACTCGGCGGCACGTTTTTGCGCTTCGGCGATCTCGCGGAGGCAGCCGTCGCGCTGGAGCCGGACGTCGGAGAGCGATTGTTCGACGGCCATGCGTTCGCGGACGAGCCGCTCGAGCCGCGTCTCGACCTCGTCCAGCTCGCTGCGGAGCTGGCGAATCTGGGCCTTTCGGCTGATGAGGCCGGCCGCGCCGGATTGCGAGCCGACGGTCACGAGGCCGCCGGCATCGACCGTGACACCATCGAGGGAAATGACGACCACGCCCGGCCCGAGCCGCGGGGCCAGCCGCAGGGCCGTCTCGGACGATTCGACGAGCCAGGCATTTCCGAGCAATCTCTGAGCAAGCGGGCGGATCTCGTCGTCGCAGCGGACCCAGTCGGCGATCCGGGCGATGACGCCGGGCTCGGCCGAGAAATCGGCGGCGGGGGCATCGGGGGTCGCGTGGTCGACCGCCGCGACGGCGACGCGACCGGGTGGGGTGCCCCGGCGGGTCATCTCGGCGAGGAACGCGGCCGGCGAGCGCGTGACAAGATGGTTTTCGAAGCGGGCGAGGATCGGCTGAATCGCCGCGACCCGCGGATCGTCGATCTGGATGAGATCGGCGACGAGCCCGAGGACGCCGGCGGGATTTGCGCCGTGAACGTCGGCCCATTCGAGGGCCCACTTCGCGCCCTTTTCAACGCCTTCATGGCGCGATTCCATGTCCTCGAGGAGCTTCAGCCGCGATGCCAGAGCACTGCGCGATTCCTTCGCCTCGCTGGTCTCACCGGCGAGCCGCTGGCTCTCCGTCGAAAGCTGCTCCGCCTGGGCATCGATGCCACCCAGGACGGCGCCCAGTTCCGAGGCGCGGGCTTCGATTTCGGCGATTCGGGCGTCGAGGGCCGTGCATTTCTGCTCCAGCTCGACACCGCGGGCCTCGACCGTCCTGCGGCGCTCGACGATGCCATGAGACTGTGCCTCCAGCCGCCGCTTCTGGTGCTCGAGGTTCTGCTGCTCGTTGGTGAGGAGAGTGCTTCGGCGGGCGGCTTCGAAAACCGCGCGTTTTTCCGTTTCGAGCGACTGGCGGGCGGTGTTGCAGCGCGAGGCCGCGTCGTCGCGCGTCGCGTGGATCGCGCTGACGCGGCCCGCTTCGCGCTGCTCGGCCTCGATCAGGTCGGCGAGGCCCGTCTGCTCTTCGACGATGCGGCCCTGCAATTCGCCGGCCCGGCGGGCGGTCTGCTCGGCGTACTGCCACTGCCGCTCGCGGGTCCGGTTCAGTTCCTCGATCCGCCGCCGGCCCTGGGTCTGCCGTTCGACGAGGGCGCTGATCTCGCTCTGCACGGCCGCGAGCTGCTGCTCCATCGACTGTACGACTTCGTCGAGGCCCTGAAGCTCGTGATCGAGTTCCGACGCGTCGGCGTCGCGCTGGGCGAGGTCCGCCCGCTTGGCCGCGAGGACGTCGGAGAGGGATTGATACTGGGCCCGGTATTCGGCGTCCGCCTGGACGAGGTCGTGGTACTCGGCCAGCGAGAACGCCGATTTCAGCTCGCGGAGGCGCTGGTCGTATTCGAGGAAGTTCCGCGCCTTGCCCGCGGCGAGCTTCACGCTGCGCAGGCGCCGCTCCAGCTCTTCGACGACGTCATTGAGCCGGAGCAGGTTCTGCTGCGTGCGTTCCAGCTTGCGCTGCGCTTCGGTGCGGCGGATCTTGTAGCGGCTGATGCCGGCGGCCTCTTCGAAAATTTCGCGGCGCTCGATCGGGTTGGCCTGGAGCAGCTTGTCGACCTTGCCCTGCTCGATCACGCTGTAGGCGTCGACGCCCACGCCCGTGTCGAGGAAGAGGTCGCGGACGTCCTTGAGCCGCGCGGGCTTGCCGTTGATCTTGTATTCGCTCTCGCCGTTGCGGTAGAGCATGCGGCCGACGCTGATCTCCTTGTCGTCGGTCGCGAGGAAGCCGGCGGAGTTGTCGAAGGTCAGCTCGACCTCGGCGAAGTTGGCCGGCTGGCGCGTCCGCGCGCCGGAGAAAACGACGTCGAGCATCTTCGAGCCGCGGAGCGTCTTGGCGGACTGCTCGCCGAGCACCCAGCGCACGGCGTCGAGCACGTTGCTCTTGCCGCAGCCGTTGGGGCCGACGATGGACGTGCGGCCGCGATCGAACTCGAACTCGGTCCGATCGGCGAAGCTCTTGAAACCGTGGAGAACGAGACGTTTCAGAAACACGATTCGTCTTCCCTGACATCGCCGCGCGGCGCCATCCAGCACACCGCGGCATCCAAAATCTGGTACGTCGACGGTGACGGTACCACAACGGATATGCGCGTCAAGGGATTATTTCGGCGAACGCGCGCGATTTTCCGGATGCTGAGGTTCGGGTGGGGCGGGCATTCTGTCCGTGACGGGTGGGGCCGCCAACCTGCCCGTTGCCTTCGTGGCGAGTTGCGGGTGCACGGAGACGCACTTCGCGCCTCGCCACTTTCCAGGACGCGCCTGCGTTGACTATTCGCCCGCGCGCCATGCGCAGCGCGCAGTGATTCGAACTAGCACTCGCCGATCGGCGGGATGCCTGCCTTCCACCAGCGAATGATCGCGTCGATCGTCTCATTACGAATCCACACCCGTAATGCGCACTCACCGCCCGTGAGGCCATCCGCCTCTCGCCGACCAAACCGGTTTCGAGAATCCGGAGAGCGGTTCCAAACTGGGAAAGCAGATTGACCAGGTTTTCACGGGCGTAGTCTGAAAAGGTGTGAACTCCGGCGCACTGTCCCCCCAGGCAACGGCGTTCCAGATGGAGACTTCGTCGAGCGCCGTGCCCCGAAAATCGGGGTACCCGGCGATAGCCCCGTCACCGATACTTGCGCTCGCCGTGTTCCCGTGAAAGGAGCAATTCGCGACAATGATCCCGTTGGCCTCGGGCCCGATCACATGTTTGACGAGCAGCCCGCCTCCGCCGCCCATCGTCGTGTGATTGTCGAAAAACACTGAATTCTGGATGTGCAAGTTGGTGAAGACGGAGTAAACGGCTGCGCCGCCGCCGATGTCCTGGGACGTCTCATGGACTCCAAGGTTGAAATTGTGCTCGAATCGGCAATTGGAGATTCGGACGATGTCGCCTTTGCTGCCGACGGCCAGACCCGTGCCGCGGAATCGTGCGTAGTTGTACTCGACGCGGAGGCGGTTCAGGATCAGGTTATCCAGCGCTTCGGGGTCGGGCGGATTGGTCATCGCCATCAGAATTCCCGCACCTTGATCATGAAAGGAAGGCTCACCGTCCGCATAGCCGCCGCGAACGATAAAGGGGATATAACCGAATTTCGTTGATGGCCGGGTGAATAAAGGCGGCGTACTCTCGG